>CAWIXF010000010.1:0-969182 GCA_963840065.1 uncultured Alphaproteobacteria bacterium
CACGAGCCCGCGGGCGACATCGAACGTTACAGCGGTGGATAGCCTCAAAGCGCTTGACCCCAACCGGCCGATTAGAGAAGCGATCATTCAACGGCTCGGGACGTTTGTCCGTTAAGTTCCAGAAGCGGGCATTGCACCATTCATTCGATGACCTCGTCGGCGCCGGTGAGCAGCGTTGGCGGGATGACGAGGCCGAGCGCTGGCGCCCCGCCCGCTGGTGCACGTCAGTCAACGAGGCCACTACAAGTCAAGCGGGTGCAATCCTGGTAAATGCTCCGACATTCGGAGGATGGTATCTGCTTCAGAGAAAGGCACTCGCGATATCGAGCCCGACAGGCATTCATGCATTTCTGTTTAGCGGTCTGAGCCGCCGCGAAGGTGTGAGAGGTGAGATCGGCATTGCGCGCATTGAGTGTTCCCGCACTAAATGACAGAAGGAGTGCGGTGACAACGGCAAACGATCGCTTGCTACATTTCATGGCCCAGCTCCCTTTAGATCGAAATACAACACACCGTAGCGGTTAAAATTAGCACATTGAAAGGGGTTGGGCGTGACGTGAGCTGATGTCCGCTGTTAGTTCAATAGGCGACAAACTTCGGCGTAGTCGGTTTGTCCCTTAAGTGCCAGAAGCGGACATCGTGCGCTGCATCCTTACCAACGAAAAACCCCGGAGCATTGCCCGGGGCATTTTTTTTGAAAACTAAAGCTAATTTGTCAACCTGCGATGGCTACAATCTAAAGCTTTCAGATAGCGCAAGTCGAGGCATTCCAGAACCACAGGCCGTCAACTTTG
This sequence comes from uncultured Alphaproteobacteria bacterium, assembly GCA_963840065.1. Lineage (GTDB taxonomy): Bacteria > Pseudomonadota > Alphaproteobacteria > Rhizobiales > Xanthobacteraceae > Pseudolabrys. Next base: position 795 of record CAWIXF010000010.1, read on the forward strand.
ATCCAGCACGGCCCGTCGCCGTATGCATACCAACGGCCATGCCAACGGTGGCGATTTTCGCCGTACCAATAATGGCCATTGTATGCTTTGCCAACAACGTATTTTCCGTGTGCAGCTTTATTGACGTTGACGGTCTTATTGCGATGAACGTTTTTGTTCACGGTGGCGTTCTTATTGCTTTGAACGCCTTTGTTTACGGTAGCGTTCTTATTGCCATGAACGTTTTTGTTTACGGTAGCGTTCTTATCGCCATGAACGTTATTTTGTGCAGAGTCAGCAAAAGCCGACGCCGACATTAATAAAGCACTCGCGATTGCAACGGCAATCGACAATTTGCGTAGCATCATATTTACTCCACCTTTTAGAGTTGCCGTATCCGATCGCCCGCGATATTACTCGCGCCGTTTCGGATCAAGTTATTCGGTTAGGTACCCAATCAACGCGCGTAGGACCAAAAAGGTCCCAAAATTCACAGACTGAATCTTTGAGCGAAAATGTTCAATGAAACTGCCCTTAATGTCCGCTTCGGGTCTTGGTCGTGTAAAAACGCTTTGGGATCAGAAGCGCAGATTCTGGCCTCAGACTTGGGGCCTTTTTCCGGGTCCGACTATGCCCTCATCGCTGCCATAAGTGGCTGGATGCCGACGATATTGATGACGCGCGTCAGATTGTAGGCCAGCACGTGCAGCGCCATCTCGGTGGCGACCTTCGGAAGACGCTTCATCAGGAAGTGCGTTGCTCCCATCCTCATCTTCAGCGTACCGAATGGATGTTCGACCGTCTCACGGCGCTGGCGCATGGCCTGCGGATTGTTATCGAGACGCCTTTGCACGGCCTCTAGCACGTCCTCATGCTCCCAGCGCGTGATGCGTCGTTGCGCGCCGGTCGTGCAGCGATGCTTGATTGCACAGTGACGACATGCATTCGTCCAATAACGCCGCAACTTCTGCCCGTTCTCCTCGTTGGTGTAATAGTACTTCAGCTTTTCGCCAGCCGGACAGCGATAGGCATCCTCGTCGCTGAGATAAACGAAGTCCTGTTTGCCGAAGCGACCCCTCGCCTCAATCCCCGATGTCATCGGCTTTGGAAGCGTTACGGTGATTCCGGCCTTGTCACACGCGAGGATTTCCTCGCCGCTGAAGTAGCCGCGATCCGCAACGGCTTCGAGTTTGTTAACGCCGAGCACTTCCTTCGCCTGTGAGGCGACGTTTGCGAGTTGGGCCCGATCCGAGCCGCTATTCGTCACCTCGTGCGTGACGATCAGGTGATGTTTCGTATCGACGGCGACCTGCACATTGTAGCCGACCACGCCGGACCCGCGCCCGCTGGTCGCCATCGAGCGGCTGTCGGGATCGGTGAGCGAGATTTGCTGATCGAGTGACGCCAGCATCAGCTTTTCCATCGCCGCCAGGCGCCGCATCTCGCTTTCGAGCTTGACCAGCTTCTCCTTTAGATGTGCCGTCTTCGCTGCCAGCGCTTCGGATGGTTCCTGCAAGTCAGCCGTGTCGAGCTGCGCAAGATACCGCGCCACGCTCTCCTCCAGTTGCACGCGCCGACGCTCTACTTTCCCGCGCGTGAAGTTCCTGTCCCGGTTGTTCACCGCCTTGAACTTGCTGCCATCAATGGCAACGCTGGCTGTCGCCAGTAGGCCCATTGTGCGGCAGAGCTCGACGAAGCGCGCGCACACCTTGCGGATCGCAGGGCCATTGTCCTTGCGGAAGTCGGCAATCGTCTTGTGGTCGGGGGCCAGCCGGCCTGTCAGCCACAAGACCTCGACATTGCGACCGGCCTCACGCTCAAGCCGGCGGCTCGATTGCACCCGATTGAGATAGCCGTAAATGTACAGCTTCAGCAGCCCCGCGGGATGATATGAAGGTCGGCCAGTTGCCTCAGGAGCGACCCCATCAAATCCCAGCTCGGAAAGATCAAGCCCATCAACAAAAACATCGACCGCCCGAACCGGGTTGTTCTCGTCGATCCAGTCTTCCAGGCATTCAGGAAACAGCGTCCTCTGCCCGCGATCCATGCCTTCAACGAAGCGCTTCATCCGATCCTCCCGCAAATCGCGCGAGAATCTTATCCCGAGAATCAAACCCAGAGATGCGTTTTCACACAGCCAGGGTCATTGGCGGACAAGCTATCCGGCGCCGTTGCGCGTCAATGTCCGCTCTTGTCGGTGATTTCAACCGGTCGCCGCAACACATTGGCTAAATCGCTCTGCTGGTGACTGGAAGTCCAGCGTTTTCCTGGGCCGCTCGTTGAGCTGGCGCGCCACCTTGTTCAGCTCGGCCTGGGAGTACGCCGCGAGATCAAGACCCTTGGGGAAGTACTGGCGCAGCAGGCGATTGGTGTTTTCGCTTGAGCCGCGCTGCCAGGGGCTTTGCGGGTCGCAGAAGTAGACGTCGATATCAGTTTCCATGCTGAACCGCTTGTGATCGGTAAGTTCCTTGCCGCGATCCCAGGTCAAGGATCCGTAGAGCTCGTCGGGCAGCTTCCTTGCCTGCCGGATCAGTGCGTCGACCACGGTTTGCGTTTCCCTGTTCGCGACCTTGGCGAGCATCACATAACGCGAGTGGCGTTCGACCAACGTGACGATGTAGCTGTTCTTCGATCCACAGAGCAGGTCGCCCTCCCAGTGGCCCGGCACGGCCCGATCCTCGACCGACGCCGGTCGCTCACTGATCGAGACAGCATCCGGGATGCGGCCACGCTGATCTGCCTTCGCTGTTGCGTGCCGCGAGCGCCGGATTGGCCGTCGGGACCGCAGATGCTCCATCAGCTCTTTCTTCAGCACGCCGCGGGCCTGCACATAAAGGCTACGATAGATGGTCTCGTGAGACACGCGCCACGCCTCAGTCTCTGGATACGTCCGCTTCAGCCAGCCTGCAATCTGCTCGGGCGACCAGTTGAGCTGCAGCTTTCTAACAACAGCCTGCCGCAACTGGCCATGCATCGCCAACTTGCACGGCTTGGGGCGCAACGCCTGCTTCCAAGCGAGCTTGTCGGCCGCCGCAGCCCGGTACCGATCCACCCCGCCGTTGCGACTGATTTCGCGGCTGACCGTCGATGCTGCGCGAGACAGCATCCTCGCTATTGCCCGGATCGATTGGCCTTCCGCAATGCCCCGAGATATCTCCTCGCGCTCCGCCATCGTCAGCGACAGACGGGACCGGCGCCGGGCCGGCGGCATGATCCCGCCGCTGGGCCTCAAATGCGCAAAAATGCAGGAAGACGGCTTGCCAAAAGCGCGCCCGATCGACTTCAGGCCTTCACCCTTCTTCCAGCGCTCCCAAAGCTCCGCACTCTGAGCCGCTGTAAAACCAACCCGATGATACATCGCCATCGCTCCACGTCCTCGGTTTAAGGTACGTGTTGCGCTGATCAGTTGAACTCACCTCCAAAAGCGAACAAATTGTTGCAGTGCCACGAATGTCCGCTAAGTGCCACAAGCAAACATTCCCCTTAAGCAAAAACCCCGGCGTTAAGGCCGGGGCTTTGTATTTTTTGACAGTCTATACGATCTACTGTTGCAATTCGATTTCCCCAGGCCGCCACGTTTTATTGAACCACGGCTCCAGCGGGCCATAGAGACGCAAGACGACGTTCCAGCCCTTGCCAGGAACCGTTTGCACCCAGTTGGCCTCATGGCCTTTGGGCGCGGTTGGGCCGAACCACACATCCACCGACGAGTCGGGGTTGACGACCATGCTTTTCTTGTCGCTACCGATGCTCGGGAACTGCTGATCGGTCTGCAACTCGGAACGGGTCTGGTTGTCATACACAACGAATGACCAGAAATTCTTCGCCGGAATATTCGGCGGCAGATGAACCTTGTAGGTCTTGCCACCATCGAATGGTTTGCCCTGGGAGTCGACAGCAGCAATAGCATATTGCGAGCCGATGCCGACGCGCTTTATCGCCATCGCGGGCGTAATCCCGGTCGCGTAGTAATGGAACAACGTACGCGCGTCGAGGTCGCGGACGCCGGGCTGGGAAAGGAATTGGTAGCTGCCACCGACAAAGCCCGTGTACCAGGCGCTGTTCGGATAGTAATAGGCCTCTTTCATGCGGGTCTTGAAGGTAATTGTACGCGCGGTCGCGTTGCCCACGGCCACAGCCTCGGTGAGAATCTTTTTCATCCGCGCATCGGGTGCGAAGGGCTTGCCCTTCTCGATGCCGATGGCGGCGAGCTGTCCGAGCACTTCCGGATGGTAAGCTTCGTTCGGCTCAGACTGAACGATATCGTTTACTTCTTCATAGAAATGAAAATTGTTGGCGTGAATGGTATTGAATATTTTGCCCGAGACGTTGATGAATTTCATAGGCGGCGGGTTCTTGGCGTCGGAAAGCTTATAGACCTTGGCAAATTTCTTCGTGTTGTTCACGGCGGTCTTGGTGCTGCCCTTGTCAAGGAACCCGCGCCAGAAGAACAGGTTTCCGTAGGTAGCCGTACGAAGCACGAAGTAGCCTTTTGGCACTTCGCCCTTGTAGCCCGGAGGCAGCAGCAGATACTTGCCGCCCTTCCCTCTGTCCGGCCCGGCGTTGCCCACGTCGCCGACATACTCAAACCAATGGGTATCGATTATGCCCAAGATGTTTGGAGGCGTTTCGATCACCAGCGGACCATCCTTGGTGTCCAGCCACATCAAGTTGTAGATGCTTTCGGTGTTAGCCGTGAGAAACAGCCCGTGGGAGTCCAATAAGTCTTCCATGATGAGCACGGTCTGATTGTCCGCACCCTGGCTGACAAAACCCACCCGCAACGCTTCCGCCGATGCGCCTGGCATGGCGTTGAGAAAAGCCTCTACGCCGCGCATGAAGTCGAGGTTGTCATAAACCTTCTCGGCGGTGGCATCGTCGGGAAAGCCGTCGAAGAATTTCAACGTTCCAAGACGCGTATCGACGCTCTCTGGCGTGACGATGGAATCGGGAATTGGCGTCGTCATTTTCATTTTCGGCGACGTTTGACCGTAAGCGGCTCCCGCGCAAACCAGCAGCGCCGTTGCGGCAACAAACAAACGTTTCGTGGCAGTCTTCATTGTATTGTTTCCTCCAGGAAGGGCTGGCCGAGCCTTCTCATATAGCACCCTGGCGCTCAACACGAAGGCCTTGAGACAGTGGTAAAATGTCGCCAATTTTGGCGGCGGGCTCTGCTCCCTGCCATTCACGGTAGCGGCCCTCGGTCAGCCGAGGTAGACCATTCGGCGCAGCAAGCCAATTGCCGTTTTCGACGAGGCTCGACGGTTCCGCCTTCAGCGCCTTTGACACCGTCGCTTATCCGTTGTGGGTCTTGCGCGACATAGCTAAACAAGGCTGTTAGCGCCGTTTGTCCGTTGTTGCCCCCATAGCCGACAAACGCGTTCGCGACGTCGCGAACGCAGTGACGTGCCAGAAGCGATCATTATTGCCGATACTTCTGCAGCGGTAGTCACCACCGCTTGGTGCAATCGATTGTTAGCTGGCCTGGCCGCCGGCGCGAACGCTTAGAGCGATCCGCTCTTCAATTTCGTCGGCTTCAGCGGAGCGGCCCAGTCGCCAAAGTAATTTTTTTCCGGCCAGCCGCATAAGCATTAGAGGACGACGGTTGCGGAGCTTCCCGCGATCGTTCGAACAGGACGACACCCGCGTTGCCACCCCAGTCGGCAAGATCATCTTTATCGCAGGTTGCCGCGATCGCCAATCCGATCGACGCAAGGTGGGCGCGACGGTAGCAATATACTGCGAGCAAAGCTCTTGCTGTCGGCGAGACCGTCGCAATAAGTTCATTTAACCCATGTGCGCTGGCACGATACATCTCGCCGAGGACTTCATCGGGGACGGGACAGGGCTCATTCTCAAGAAGTACGCGGTGTTCGGGCAGCATCGTGAGACCTCCAACCTTGTTCCCATGATGGTGACCATCCGATGCACCGCGTTAATGTAGCGTTAATCTAGCGAGCTCCTTTCGGTCATTCTCGACTGGGATGGTCAAAGCTGATGTTTGCACCTGTCCGCTTCGTACCGTTCGCGACCATGGGGGTTGCAATGCAGCGAACGCAGCGATGTGCCATTAGCGACATTCTAAGCAGCCCGAATTCAGGTACTCGACTATTCAACAACGTGATATCGGGGCACGGCTCCAACCAGCGATTTACTCGCCGTCGTTGCAACGACGTCGACGCAGATTCAAAATCCTGGCAAGGGGGCGGCCGCTGTATCGAATATTCAGAGACGGCGATGAAGCTTCGCAATGCCCTAGTTTCGTCGGCAACAGTCTTTAGTCAATCCTTTGTCCTATCTATTAGGGCTGACTACGTGGGGCTGAGAGCGACGGCGCCGTAGTCGAAATCAATTTCTCGTTCGGAAAAATGATGGGCTCCCGACCATACGCTAAGAACTGACGACCCAGGGTGGCATTAATGGCGAAACGCCTAATCAGGCGTCAAAGTCAATCGCTCAGCTACGAGAAATGGCAACCATAAAGGGTTGAGGCCGCCAACTGAGGCGGCCTCATCAGTTGTCCCATCGGTCGTATTAATCGCGGTAGTAGCGATGATGGTTGCGGTAGTAGTAGTGGTGATGGTTGCGGTTGTAGTGGTGGTGGCGGTTGTAGTGGGGTTGAGGGACTCCGATTGCGCCCTCAACGCCGCCGACAGCCGCGCCGACCGTACCGCCCACAACAGCTCCGACCGGACCTGCCGCGCGATAGCCTTCGTGGGCGCCTTCTTGCGCCCCCCCAATGATTCCTTGGGCCTGCGCTGCCATGGGCATGGCAAGAATAGTAAGCGTCAGTAAAACGAGTTTTTTCATAATTTTCAGCTCCATGGTTGTAAGAAGACAACTGGCTCCAAGAGCGCAGGTTCCGTCGGCAAACCCGGATTCGCCGCTCTTGATCACTTCTTATTAATTCAGCCAAATTGGAGGTCGCTGACGAAATTGATCACGAAATCTAACTGCTGCGGTGTAGCGCTAAATTTTCTAAACAAAGCAGCGACCGTAGATGTCGACGAAGATTGGATCGGAGATCGGGCTAGCTAGCGCTTCGCAGTTGAGCAGTGGTTTGCTGACATCCTTGCGAGTGCTCGAAGTGTTAGGCATCGGACCAACGTGCGTTGTTGGCCACTGGCCAGTCTTGTTGGAACGGTCGATTTGTTCTGCGGTGGAGACAGCGTTTGCGAACGGTTGCGCGTGAGGTCGCGAGTATTGCTCCCAATGCCTGACATCAAGCGGACTGCCGGAGACATTGATTGCCACCAAAGCGGCGACAATCCCGCCAAGGATGTAACTAGAAAGCAAGGGTGCGGTAAACATTGTGAGCCTCCTGACGAACGGTGGCTCCCTAAACGGGCCGTTGGCTCTACGGATCAACGCTGCATCCCAGCGTTAGTTCCCCAGCTCCGACGATGACAAGCACACATTTCCTCTCGAATGTTCCCGTGTGGTCATTCACTACCGAGGAAATCAGCGTCAATTCTGGCCAATGTCCGCTTTGCTCCGAAGGCGGATTTGCCGCGTTGTGCCAAATGACGCGATTGTGGCAATAGACAACTGAATTGAAAGAGGCCCAACCTGAGGCGGCCCTAGTTGACCTTCGTCCCGCCGGACCTTGCGCCGGGCTTCGGAAAGGCGACGCGAACGACGTTGCGTTCGCCGTGTCGCATTTCCTCAGCTTGTTTAAGGTAATCATCGCCCCAGACCGCGAGCTCCGCCTTCGTTAATGAGTTGGACGAGAGGCGAGCGTGCGCGTAGCAGTCGGCGGCAAGCTTCAAGAGTGTTTCGAGACTTGCCATAAGCGATCAATAGCCGCGCGGCAGTTGTTTTCCGGCCACGCTCCCCATGATGAGTGACGCTACCAACCGCACTACTTCGCCTCTTCCTCTTCGATCATTTTCACAATGTGTTGGCATTCAGCTTCGTTAGTCCTGCGCATTAATCGCTCGCGAAGGCGCTTCAATTTTTCACGCTTGGTCATGACGACATTGTCCATAATGATCGATTAAGATTCGGTGGTGACATTTCTTGAATTATGGATGTATACAAAAGCAACCATTTTTTTGGTTGGCGAGTCGCCCTTCAACTCTTCTTCTGCGAGCAGCATCATAATTTGTCGCCGCTTCGCACTATCCGCCGTTTGCGCTAATTGCTTTCGAAGACCGATTAGATTTTGCCAGTGGATGAAGCGCTCCATAGGACGTGCTCCGTAAGCAAGTGACCTTTAGCCGATACGAACTTAGGCAACTCAAAAGGCGCCCCGCACCACAGGAGTTCGGGGAAAGGGATGTATGGCGCGGAGCCTCTTGAGATAGAACGCCATCCTCTGATCAAATATGTCTGTGAGTTTGATCCAAAAAGCACATTTTCAGAATAGGCCACCGCAATTTTCAAAATCGGCCGCTAGGGGTCATTCGCTACCGACCCTATTCAACGCCGGTGCCGGACGATGTCTGCTGCCGCTCCAAAGGCGTCAAAAAATGTTGCATCGCGGCGACCGGTTGAAACCACCGCATTAGCGGACGTCGCCAGCTAGGCGCATTTCAGCGCAATTAGCCCCGCGGGGTGCGAGCGTTTTTGCTCCGCCGCGCACAGCAACGATTTGAGACGAGAATATGGTCCAACTTTGGTGGTATCCGGTGACGGCTTGCCGCTCAAATGGTCGGTGTAATCTTCACGCTTCAGCAATCTCGTCAGCGCCATATGGCTGCATACGAAAACGACGTCTTTGTGAAGCGCCAGGCTGCGCCGCAGAGCGGCCTTTTCAATTCACAGGTAACACCATGCGTGCCGTAAAAGTCGGTCTGGATAAATCGGCCCTGGACTTGTTGGAATACGCAGGCGACGCTTTCGACGCTGCCAAATCTCAGCATGCGGCCGCGGAAACGCAGCATGAGTTTGCTGCCCGCCAACATGAGCTCGCAGAGCAACAAAACGAAACCGCGGTGAAGCAGGCCGAAAACGCCGAGAAACTGGACGTCAGCGCCAAGAAACTAGACAGTCTCGGGCGCTCGCTGACGGATGAAGCCGTCGGAATCCGGGGCGCGGCAGATACGCTAGCCGGCCGGGGCGTTCGCCCCGAGTCCGAATAAAACTGGATTCTCCGAGACGATCGCCCCGTATTTAAGCACCCGCACTTGCGGATCAGCCATCACGCCTGAGAAGTCACTCAGCAGCAAATAATTTGTTGTTATGTTTGTCCGGCGAGACAACCTTAGATGTCCGCTTTGGGTCATGCGCGGTCGAGGCATTCACACCAAGGCGGGACCATGTCCGTTTTGCGCCAATAGCGACGCGGGCTGCCGGTTTATGAGTCCACGCCCTAGCTCTTGCGCAGGACTTGGTTCTGCCAGTGCTCGATCATCTCGACCAGGCGGTGCCAGGTCTCGGCAATAAAAGCGCGGGCGCGGGCGATGTCTTCGGCCGTCGGCAATTTGATCGGGGGTTCGCCGGTTTTTTCTCCTGACATTTCTCCCGACTTGCCAGGCTTGGCTTGCGGCGGAACGGTTTGCGGCGGCACCGGCGGCGAAGACGGTTCGCGTAAGCTCGCGATCTGCTTCTGCAAGGACGTGATCTCGGCGCGCAATTGTTCGATTTCCTTCTCGAGCGCCGCGCGCTCTTCCGCCACCGCATCGCAAACCCAACCGCTGGAGATCGAGCGGCACAAGGCGACTTCGCCGGAACGGCGATCGAGGCGCAGCAGACCGCCGGTGACGCGATTGAAGCTGTAGCGTTCGTTCGCCGGCGGCTGGCCGCCATCCGCGCGCTGCGCCTGACCGGGCGCTTGCTTGTGCCCGTCGCTCGGCTTTTGCGCCGCGCCGGGCGCAACTTCGGCCGGCGATCGGCTTTCTTGCGGCGCAGGCGCCTCCGCGGCCGGCGGCTGAATCTTGGGCTGATCCTGGGCTTGGTCTTTGGCCTGATCTTTGCCCTGATCCTGGTGCTGATCCTGGGCCTGCTCCGGCGCGGTCAGGACGCGCGCCTGACCGAAAGCGGACGGCGCGGCAAAAAAAACGGCGGCGAATGCCAGGGCTATTGTCGCTGCCCGCATCCTCATTGCTTCGCTTGTCCCTTCATGTGTCATCGCTGCCAAGCCTAGCATCGGCCGGAACGGCGTGTCGCGACGACCGTCATGCCGCAGTGCACGCAAAAGCCTCGAAACGCGATCCCGATTTTCCGTTTTTTCCACAAATATCAGTCACTTATGTCGCGACCCGTGTTCTTGACTCGTGCATACCCGCTCAGTATGGTCCGCGCGGTTTTTTCGGGCGGCGGAATTATGAGCTACGCCTAGAATCCAAGCGGGTCGAAAGCATGGCTGACGGCACGCAGGGTTCAGGCGGTCGCGAACAACCGTCGGACGACGAAGCCGCTCTCTCCGCGAGGCTCGAGCGTCTCGGCGAACGGCTCGCGCAAGCAAGCAAGCCTTCCGAAAACGGCTCCGGTCCGCGTCAGACCGCCGATGCATCGGCGATCGCCCGTGGCTTCCGCCTGTCAGCCGAACTGGTGGGGGGCGTGCTCGCGGGCGCGGCGATCGGCTGGTTGCTCGATCGCTGGCTGGGCATCTCGCCGTGGGGGCTCATCGTGTTTTTGCTGCTTGGCTTCGCCGCCGGCGTTCTCAACGTGATGCGGGCAGCCGGCGTGGTCGACGAGAAACATTTGAACGACTGACGTTGGCGCCATGGACCCCATTCACCAGTTCCAGATCATCAATCTGTTTTCGTTCGGCAAATTCGGCAACGCCGAAATCGCCTTCACCAATTCCGCGCTGTTCATGCTGATCGCCGTGGTGGCGCTCACCGGGTTCCTGGTGATCGGCACCGCCGGCGGCAAGCTGGTGCCGGGCCGCCTGCAATCGGCGGCGGAACTGTCCTACGAGTTCGTCGCCAGCATGATTCGCTCGACCGCCGGCCAGGAAGGCATGCGGTTCTTCCCGTTCGTGTTCACGATCTTCATGTTCGTGCTGCTGCTGAACATGATGGGGCTGATCCCCTTCGCGTTCACCGTCACCAGCCACATCGTCATCACGGCGGCACTGGCGCTCACGGTCTTCTTCACCGTCCTGATCTACGGGCTGATGCGGCACGGATTGCACTTCTTCAACCTGTTCGTGCCGAAGGGCGTGCCGATCTACATCCTGCCGATGATCATCGCGATCGAGATTCTCTCGTTCATCTCTCGCCCGATCTCGCACAGCGTGCGTCTGTTCGCCAACATGCTGGCCGGCCACATCGCGCTCAAGGTGTTCGCCGGCTTCATCATTCTCCTGGGCGGCGCGTTGGGCGCCGTCGGCTGGGTCGGCGGCGCGCTGCCGTTTGCCATGATCGTCGGCCTGACCGCGCTCGAATTGCTGGTGGCGTTCCTGCAGGCTTATGTGTTCGCCATCCTCACCTGCATCTACCTCAACGATGCCATTCACCCGGGCCACTGAGCGCCCGACAAGAAGGAGTTTGTTATGGATCCGGTAGCAGCGAAATATATCGGCGCGGGCATCGCGGCGATTGGCATGGGCGGCGCGGGCATCGGCGTCGGCATCATCTTCGGCAACTATCTTGCCGCGGCGATCCGCAATCCTTCTGCGGCGCAAGGCCAGTTCGGCAACCTGATCTTCGGCTTCGCCATTACCGAAGCGCTCGGCATCTTCTCGCTGCTGATCGCGCTTCTGTTGCTGTTCGCCATCTGAGCGGGGACCCCGCGTAACCGGAGCCGGCGATGGCAGAGCCAGCGCATACCGCGACCACCGAGCACGTCCCGAAGGGCGAGCATGCCGGGGGCTTTCCGCCGTTCAACTCGCACACCTTCGCGTCGCAGCTCGTATGGCTCGCGATCTTCTTCGTGCTGCTCTACGTGCTGATGGCGAAATGGGCGCTGCCGCAGGTGATCGGCGTGATCGAGAAGCGCCAAAAGCACATTGCCGACGATCTCGCGGAAGCAAACGCGCTTAAGGATCGCTCGGACGCAGCGGTTGCGGCCTATGAGAAGGAACTGGCCGACGCACGCGAGCGGGCCCATGCGATCGCCAGCGAAAACCGCGAGAAACAGGCAGCCGAGGCCGACGCCGCGCGCAAAAAAACCGAGGACGCGCTGAACGTGAAGCTTGCGGAGGCGGAAAAGACCATCGCAGCGACCAAGCAGGCCGCCATGGGCAATGTGCGCACGATTGCCGAAGATGCCGCAGCCGCCATTGTCGAGCAGTTGATCGGCTCGGCGCCGGACAAAAAAACCGTCGCCGGCGCGGTTGCCGACATGCTCAAGAGTTAGCGAGACGCCATGTTTTTCGAAGCCGAATTCTGGGTCGCGGTAGGCTTTTTCGTCTTTGTCGGGCTGCTCGGCTATCTCGGCGTCCACCGCACGATTGCCAAGTTGCTTGACGATCGCGCCGGCCGCATCAAGGCGGAGCTCGACGAAGCGCGCAAGTTGAAGGACGATGCGGCCGCCCTGCTCGCCGAATACGAGCGCAAGCGGCACGAGGCCGAAAACGAGGCGCAGGAAATCATCAAAGGCGCCAAGGCCGAGGCCGAACGGCTCGCCGAAGAAGCCAAGGCAAAGATCGAGGAATTCGTCGCCCGGCGCACCAAGATGGCGGAGACCAAGATCGCGCAGGCGGAAGCGCAGGCAGCCGCCGACGTGCGTGGCGCCGCCGCCGAGGCTGCCGCCGGCGCGGCCGAGAAAATCCTCGCTCAGGAGATCAAGGGCAAGCTCGCCTCCGACCTGGTCGCCAAGGGCATCGAGAGCATCCGCACCAAGCTGAACTAACGCGAGTTTGTTTCAGATCGAATCGGGCTATCCCGCACGCGCTGTTCACCTCTCCCACGGGGAGTGGCCGGTTCAACCAAGAACAAAAACGCTCTAACGCGTCTCCCGGGGCTCGCCCCGAGCCGGCAGTGCAGTGTTATGCACCGGCTTATTCACCGGGTTGTCCCCAGCGAATGCACGCTTCGGTGCACAACCTTTCGGCGCAGACGAGCGGCCTTGCCTCCACAGGCACCCGCACTATCCTCTTTTCGCTGATTCGTCCGCACAGTTCGTGAGTATGGCCGGAATCAACCGGCCGCCGCATCGGAGGACCCCGTGGTCATCTTCGATTGCAACGGTGTGCTTGTGGACAGCGAACCGTTGGCGATATCCATTGTATCTCGAGAGTTTATACGCGCCGGCATCCCCATCACGCCGGACGTTGTCGCGCGCTATTTCACCGGCCGCCGCCCCGCCGACATGTTCATCGAGGTGGAAATGGCGATCGGCCGCAAATTGCCGTCCGGATTTGCCGCGACGGTGGCCACCGAAACGCTCAAGCGCTTCCGCGCCGAATTGCGGGCAACAAAGCATATGGCGCAGGCGTTGTCCTGGCTGCGCGGGCCGAAATGCGTGGCCTCATCCTCTTCGATCGAACGCATCCGGCTCAGTCTCGACAGCACGGACCTCATCCGCTTTTTCGAGCCGAACCTGTTCTCGGCAAACGACGTGCGCAAGGGCAAGCCCGCGCCCGATCTTTTTCTTCACGTCGCTGAAAAGATGAAGGTGCGGCCGGGCGAGTGCATCGTCGTGGAGGATTCCATCGTCGGCGTTCGAGCCGGCGTTGCCGCCGGCATGACGGTGATCGGATTTAGCGGCGGCAGCCATGCCGGCGGCCAGATCGTCGACCAATTGCGCACGGCCGGCGCCCGCACCGTGATCTCGGATATGCGTGCGCTCAAAGGCACCGTCATCGACTTGCGCGGCTGGTAGCTCTCGCGGGGCCGCAAAAACGGCCTTCAAAAATGTGCCCTCTCCCCTTGTGGGAGAGGGCGACCCGGAAGTTCAACAATGAATTTTGGGTGAGGGGGTTAGGCCGCCCCCGCACCTAAAAGAACTTGCTGACCGTTCAGCGATGCCCTCTCCCACAAGGGGAGAGGGCACGAGATGCGAGCGACGAATTTGTGATGCAGTAAGACTAGCTCGAACGCGGATTGGCCGGCGGTGTCTTGTGGTGTTTGGGCGGCCGCCTTTTCTTCACCTTTGGCTGCGCACCAAGCGGGTCAAAGCCGATATAGACGACGTAGTTACCGATAGCGGAGGCCGGCGTCGGCAATGGAAACGAGATGCCGGGGTCGATATGGAGGAAGTTTGCACGGCCGGTGCCTGGCGCGATAGTTACGGTTTCGCGCGCGAATTTCGACATGATCGTCTGCGGATCGGGGCCTTCGTGCACCACGGCGATGCGCAACGGCACGTCGACCGTGCCGGGCCCGCCGGCCGGTCCGGTGATGATACGGCCCTCAATGCCGACCTTCACGGACATCGTGGAGCCGGCAAGATGGCATTCGCGCGCGGTGCGGATGATGCTGCCCTGGTAGCGCACTTCGAGCGGACTAGGCTGGGCTTCACCCGGCTTGCCGCCGACGGTCAGCGTAGACGCGCCAAAACGGATCTTGACCACGGGACAATCGAGTTGCGTGTCGACGATCGGCCCGCTCTCGGCGGTACCGCCGCTTGTCGCCTTCGAGGATGAGCTAAAAAGATCGAGCGGCGAAGAACCCGACCCGAACAGACTGGAACCGCTGCCACTCCCGCTGCCGCCACTGCACCCGGTGAGCACCACACTTGCAATCGTCAAAGCGACAACGACCGCTCCACTTTGCGCCATTTGGCCGCTCTCCCCAACTCTTCACTCACTCAACCGGGCTCGCGTCCCACGAGCCGCTGACTTTGTCTGATGTTATAGCAAGCCAAGCATGGCAAGCCCAAGGCGATACACGAAGGTGACCATTTATGCCGGATCGTCCTTCAGCCGCGCATAAAGCAGGTGGTCCTGCCAAGTGCCGTTAATGCACAAATACGCGCGCGCATAGCCTTCGCGCTGGAAACCGATCTTTTCCAGAAGCCCGATCGAGGCGGCGTTGGTGGGAATGCAGGCAGCCTCCAGGCGGTGCAGGCGAAGTGTCTCAAAACAGAACGGCAGCAGGGCCCGCACCGCCGCCGTCATATAGCCCTGGTGGGCAAATGGCGCCCCGGTCCAGTAGCCGAGGGAACCCGCCTGCGCGACGCCACGCCGGATATTGGCGAGGGTGAGCCCGCCGACCATGGCATTGTCGCTGCTGCGGAAGATGAGGAAGGCGTAGGCGAGATCGCCACGCAGGTCGTCGGCATAGCGCTTGACCCGGCGGCGAAACGCGCCGCGGGTCAAATCGTCGGCCGGCCAGGTTGGCTCCCATGGCGTCAGGAAGTCGCGGCTCTTCTCGCGCAACGCCGCCCACTCGGCATAGTCGCCGCTGTGCGGCAGACGCAACGTCACGCCGGCGCCGGTGACGGCCGGCGTGCTTTCGGGGACGCTGACGGTGCGAAAGAGCGCCATGGACGTTACGGGCGGGACGCTCCCTTTCAGGCGGCTCGCGGCACAAGACTTTCCGCGATGGCGGCCGTGCTTTCAAGCCCGTTGCCGGGGCCAAGCGCGGAAATCGCCGGCGGCGAGCGGCCGATCAGCATGCGGCCGGCCGCGCGAGCGGAACTCGACCGTCACCGCGTCGACCTTGGCGACGATCTCGTCGAGCGGGATCGGCCGGCCATAGGCCAGCATCTGCCGACCCAATTGACCGATGCGCGCTTCCGAGCTTTCCAGCGCCATCAGCAGCCCGGCTTTGAGCTGGATCTTGGCGCGGGCGATTTCCTTTTCATTCAGCGTTTCGGTGGCGTCGCCGATCTGGTCGATGACCACGCGCATCAATTCGGGCGCGTCGGTTTCGTCGGTGCCGGCATATAACGCGAACAGCCCGACGTCGGAATATGGCATGTGGAAGGCGCTGATGGTGTAGCAGAGGCCGCGGATTTCGCGCACTTCCTGGAACAGCCGCGAGGACATGCCGCCGCCGAGCACGGAGGTGAACGCCTGCAGGCTGTAGAGCTGCTCGTGGCCGACCGGCAGGCCTTCCAGCGCGAGCGCGATATGCACCTGCTCGAGATCGCGGGTCTCGACCCGCGTGCCGCCGCAAAAAGTCGCCGCTTCCGGCGTCGGCGCGCCCGGACCGCCGAAGCCGGCGAAGCGTTTCTCGACTTCGGCGACGACGGCCTGATGATCGACCGCGCCGGCGGCCGCCACAATCATGTCGGGAGCGCAATAATTGCGTTTCAGATAGTTGCGCAGCCGCGTCGGCGTGAACGAACGCACCGTCTCCGGCGTACCGAGAATGGAGCGGCCGACCGACTGCTTGGGAAACGCGGTCTCCTGCAAGCGATCGAACACCAGATCGTCGGGCGCATCTTCGACGGCGCCAATCTCCTGCACGATGACGTTCTGCTCGCGGCGCAGCTCTTCGGCATCGAAGGTTGGGTTGGACAGAATGTCGGACAGGACATCGAGCGCCAGCGGCACATCCGCCTTGAGCACGCGCGCGTAATAGGCCGTGCTTTCGATACTGGTCGCGGCATTGAGATCGCCGCCGACCGCCTCGATCTCCTCGGCGATCTGGCGCGCATTGCGCCGCTTGGTGCCCTTGAACGCCATGTGTTCAAGCAGATGCGAAATGCCGTGCTCGTCGGATGCCTCGTCGCGGCTGCCGGAACCGATCCAGACGCCGAGCGAGGCCGATTCCAGATGCGGCATGCGGTCGGTGACCACGGACAGGCCGGAGGGAAGACGGGTCAGTTCGACGCTCATACCGTTGCTCCTTCATGCGCGGCCCGCGAGGCCTGCGCCACATAACGTTCCACCGCCGCCTGTTCCGCCGGCAACACGCTGAAGCGTTCCTTGCGCTCGGGCAGATCGGCGAGCCAATCGGGCAGTTTCGGCGCGGTGCCGCAGGCCGCTTCGACGGCTTGCGGAAACTTGGCCGGATGCGCGGTCGACAGCACCACCATGGGCACGGACGGATCGCGCGTTTCCTTCTCGGCGACGGCAAGCGCCACCGCGGTATGGGGATCGGCGCAATAGCCGGCTTCGCGCATGAGGGCGCGCATTTCGGCCGCGCTTTCTTCTTCGTCGGCACGGTCCGCGGAAAACAGGGCGCGGATTTCTTTCAGTGCGGGTGCGCCGATCGAAAAGCGCCGCGATTGCGCAAGCGAGCCCATCAGCGCGGCGACCTGCTTGCCGTCACGCGCGTAAGCGTCGAACAGCAGCCGCTCGAAATTGGAGGAGACCTGGATATCCATCGACGGCGAGGACGTCGGCTGCACGTCGCGGATCTCGTAGGCGCCGGTGGCGAGCGCGCGCACCAGAATGTCGTTGACGTTGGTGGCGATCACCAGCCGGTCGACCGGCAACCCCATGCGCGCGGCGACGTAGCCGGCATAGACGTCGCCGAAATTTCCGGTCGGCACCGTGAAGGCGACCTTGCGGTGCGGAGCGCCGAGCGCAACCGCGGCGGTGAAGTAGTAGACCGTCTGCGCCACGATGCGCGCCCAGTTGATGGAGTTGACGCCCGACAAGCGCACCTGATCGCGGAAGGCATGGTGATTGAACATCGCCTTCACCAGCGCCTGGCAGTCGTCGAAGGTGCCTTCGATGGCGAGCGCGTGCACGTTCGAATTGGTTGCGGTCGTCATCATCCGGCGCTGCACGTCGGAGATGCGCCCTTGCGGAAACAGCACCACGACGTCGACCTGGGAGCGGCCGCGGAAGGCCTCCACCGCCGCGCCGCCGGTGTCGCCGGAGGTCGCGACCACGATGGTCGTGCGCTCGCCGCGCTCGCGCAGCACATGATCCATCAGCCGCGCCACCAGTTGCATGGCGAGGTCCTTGAAGGCGAGCGTGGGCCCGTGAAACAGTTCCAGCACAAACAGGCTGGTGTCGAGTTGCACCAGTGGCGCCACCGCCGGGTGACGGAAGGTCCCGTAGGCTTCGCGCGCAAGCCGGGCGAGATCGGCTTCCGGCAGGTTGGTGCCGACAAAGGGCCGGATCACCTCGACCGCCACCTCGGCATAGGGCTTGCCGGAAAAGCTCGCGATCTGGTCAGGCTCCAGCGCGGGCCACGCGTTGGGGACATAAAGGCCCCCATCTCGCGCGAGCCCGGCGAGCATCACCTCGACAAAATCGAACGGGGCGGCCTCGCCCCGCGTTGAGACGTAACGCATTGATTTAGCTTAATTTTATGTTCCGACGTGGCTGCGTTCGCGTCACACTAGCCGCCACCGGGGGCTTTCACAAGGAAAGCACCGGCGGGTACTTAAGGCTCCGCCAGAGGAACTCAGACGATCAGCGCGCCGCCGTCCAGATAAACGATCGCGCCACTCATGAAGCCGTTTTCCATGAAGGAGATAATCTGGCGCGCAATGTCCTCGGCGAGCCCGACGCGGCCGACCGGCAAACCGGCCGCGACCTTGGCGAGCATCTCCTTGCGCGCGGCTTCCGGCATGGCGGCGCGGATCGGCGTATCGATGATGCCGGGCGAAACGCAATTGACGCGGATGGGCGCGAGTTCGAGCGCCAGCGCGCGCGTGAGCGATTCGAGCGCACCGTTGGCGACACTGACGATGGCCGAATTCGGCCGCGGCTTGATGCTCAAGAACCCGCTGACCAAAGTAAGCGATCCGCCCGGCTTGATGTCGGCGGCGCGGGCGCAACGCCAAGCACCCCACAATTTGGCTTCCAGCGTCGCACGTACGTCGTCCATCGCGACGGTCTTGAACGGACCGGTGCGTAATTGTGCGGCGCTGACCACCACATGATCGGACGGACCGACGGCGCGGAAGAGATCGATCACATTTTGATCGTCGGTGACGTCGGCCGGAATGCCCTTGGCGCCGATCTTGTCCGCTGCCGCTTTCACCTTTTCGATGCTACGAGACGCGATCACTACCTCTGCGCCATTGGCCTTGGCCATTTCGGCGGTGGCGAGACCAATGCCGGACGAGCCTCCGACGACGACAACTTTCTTTCCAGCCAACATGCGAGCGTCCCTCCCCCTCTACTGCGCCCTTGCGCTTGCGCGCGCGCGGCACTAAACCACGCCACTTATGCAGCAACAACACGCGCCACGTTTCATATGGAGAAAGCGAACGCCGCGGTTTCAGTACGGATCACGCAAGCGACGAATGAGCCAGACCAGATAAACACCGGCAAGCGCCAGCGCGAGCCCGAACCAGGTGATCGCGTACTGCAGATGATTGTCGGGAAGGTTGACGACCAGCTTGCCAGGCTTCGGCCAGCCGCCGGGTGGAACCGGCGCTTCCTGCTCGATGTAGAACGGCGCGGCGCTCGACCAGCCTTTGGCCTTCGCCATCGCCGCAATGTCGCGCGCATACCAGACATTGCCGGCGACGTCATCGGCCGGCGTGAACATGCCGTGCGTTTCCGGCCAGCGCATGACGCCGACGATATCGACGCTGCCGTTCGCAGCGCCCTCGACGCGGCTCGCAGGCGCCTTGCGATCGATCGGAACGAAGCCGCGATCGACGATGACTATGCTACCGCCGGCGAGCCGCGCCGGCGCGAATACGAAATAGCCGGGCCCCTTCACGTCCGGGCGCACGGCGGAGCCGGCGCTGTAAAGCAAGGCTTCCTGGCCGAGCAGAAACACGGCAGGGAAACTGACGCGCTTGAATTCTTCAGTCCCGGCGGCAAGCCCTGACCAGCTCTCGCGCGGCGGCAAGCTTTGTGGTGCGCCGTTCAATCGCGCGGTCATGGTCGCGATCAGGCTTTCCTTCCAGACCTTGCGGTCGAGCTGCCAGACGCCGAGCCCGACCAATATGGCCATGCCGACGAGGGCGAAGATCGTCGGCTCCAGCACGCCGCGCCGTTTGGGCGGCGGCAAATTCACTCTTCACCTCGCTGCACAAGACGGCCTTCCTCCGCGTTGTGGTGGTATTGCATTGCGATCAGCAGGCCTTTGAGCGGACGCAACGGTCCCAATGTCACGATCAAGATCAGCGGCAGCCACAGCGCCGCGTGCACCCAATAAGGCGGCTGATACAGGATCTCGACGGCCATGGCAGCGAAGACAACGATGAAGCCGCCGATCAAGATGACAAAGACCGCAGGGCCGTCACCGGCATCGGCAAAAGAATAGTCGAGACCGCAGTGCTCGCAAGACGGGCGCAAACCGAGAAAACCCTGGAAGAGTCGTCCCTCGCCACAGCGCGGACACCGTCCGCGCAAGCCGCGGGCAAACGGCAAAGAACCGGGCGATGCTGGGTCGGTCATGACTCAACACTCCTCAAAGCAAAAGGGCGGCGTCGCCGCCGCCCTTCCGCATGATACCGCAAAGGGTCATTCGTGCACGACGCCGGCGCCCCACACATATATGCAGGCGAACAGGAACAGCCACACCACGTCGACGAAATGCCAGTACCAGGCGGCGAATTCGAAGCCGAGGTGCTGAGTTCGGAGTGAAGTGGCCGCGCAAGGCACGGACCAGGCACACGATCAGGAAGATCGAGCCGATAATGACATGCGCGCCGTGAAAGCCGGTCGCCATGAAGAAGGTGGCCCCGTAGATATTGCCCGAATAGTGGAAGGCCGCGTGCGAATATTCAAAGGCCTGCACGCAAGTGAACGTCAACCCGAGCAAGATGGTCAGCACCAGACCCCATTTCAGGCCCTGCCGGTCGTTCTCCAACAGCGCGTGATGCGCCCACGTGACGGTCGTGCCCGAGGTGAGCAGGATCAGCGTGTTCAAGAGCGGCAGATGCCAGGGATTGAAGGTCTCGATGCCCTTGGGCGGCCACACGCCGCCGGTCGCGGCGATGCGAGCGACGTCGTGAACCGCGTCGGGAAACAGCGCGGTATTGAAATAGGCCCAGAACCAGGCGACGAAGAACATCACCTCGGAGGCGATGAACAGGATCATGCCGTAGCGGTGCGAGATCTGCACCACGCGGGTGTGGAAAGCGCCGTGCTGCGCCTCGTTGATAACGTCGCGCCACCAGCCGACGAAGGTGTAGAGCACTCCGATGACACCGACGCCGAAGACGGCCGGAGCCGCGGCAAACATGTGGTGCATCCAGGTAATGGCGCCGACCGCCGTGACGAAGGCGGAAATCGAGCCAACCGCCGGCCACGGGCTCGGGTCGACCAGATGATAGTCGTGATGTTGGGCGTGGGCGTCGGCCATCGTTGTCTCCGTTCCAGTCGTCCCGATTATAGCTCGTTCGCTGTCTTTTCGGCAGCTTGCGCCACCGGCTGTACCTCATCGGGCAACCGGTAGAAAGTGTAGGACAAGGTGATGGTGTTGAGCCTGTCCTGGTCGCCATCCTTCGCGATTAAAGGATCGACGTAAAACACCACCGTCATCTCGCGCGTCTCGCCCGACTTCATGGTCTGCTTCGTGAAGCAGAAGCAGTTGATCTTGGTGAAATAGGCCCCGACCGTCGGCGGTGAGACGTTGTAGGAGGCCTGCGCGCTGATCTGGCGCGCGGCCATGTTGATCACCTTGTAGTTCACCGTGACCACTTCGCCGATGCGCACATCGATCTCGTTCTGCTCAGGCACGAACTTCCAAGGCAGTCCGGCGGCAACGTTGGAATCGAAGCGCACAGCGATTCTGCGGCCGAGCACCTGCCCGGGCGCTTTGGCGGAGACCTGCGGGGTTCCGGCAAAGCCGGTCGTGCGGCAGAACCAATTGTAGAACGGCACTGCCGCAAAGGACGCGCCCACCATCGCCGCGACGAAAACGCCGCAGGCCGCGGCGACGACCATGTCGCGCTGGAGCTTCTTATTGTGAGGAGCGGCTGCGGTCATCGGCAGCTCATATCGGTCGGATCAGGACCGCCGGGCCCTTCACCAGAGTCATGATGTAGAATAGGACGACCAGCGCCGCGAGCGCGAGCGCTATCGCTATGGAGCGCTGCCGGCGTGCGCGCTTTTGCGCCTCGGTCAGCACGACGCCCTTGTCCTCTTTCCGGTTCGGCATAACGGTTCCGATGCTCACGCCACCAACCGGGCGAGCAGCCCGCCCCATCCGCGCTCGACCAGCAGGACGGCAAACAACAGAAAAAGATAAAGGATCGAAAATGCGAACAGCTTCTTGCTGGCACTTTCCGCCGGACGGCGCTCGCAGAATACCTGCCAGGCGAGCACCATCATAATGGCGCCGGTCAGCGTCGCGGTCAGGCCATAGAGCGGACCGGCGTAGCCGAGCGCCCAAGGTGCGACACCGAGCGGCACCAGCAGCAGCGTGTAGCGCAGGATCTGTTGACGCGTGTTGGCGTCACCCGCGACCACCGGCAGCATCGGGATGCCGGCGCGTTTGTAATCGTCCGACTTGTAAAGCGCGAGCGCCCAGAAATGCGGCGGCGTCCAGAAGAAGATGATGAGGAACAGCAGCACCGGCTCAAGCGACAAGGAACCGGTGGCCGCTGCCCAGCCGATCATCGGCGGGAAAGCGCCGGCCGCGCCGCCGATCACGATGTTCTGCGGCGTCGCCCGCTTGAGCCAGAGCGTATAGATGACCGCATAAAAGAAGATGGTGAAGGCGAGCAGCGCCGCCGCCAGCGCATTGACGAACAGACCCAGCGTCACCACCGAAAACGCGGCAAGCGTCATGCCGAAAGCAAGCGCCTCGCCGCGCTTGACCCGCCCACGCGCGACCGGCCGGCCGCGCGTGCGGATCATCAGCGCGTCGATATCGCCTTCGTAGCCCATGTTGAGCGCACCTGCAGCGCCGGCGCCCACCGCGATGCACAACAGCGCGGTAAACCCGATCATCGGATGCAGCGAACCTGGAGCGACAGCGAGGCCGACCAGCGCGGTGAACACCACGAGCGACATCACCCGCGGCTTCATCAACGCGAGATAGTCGGAAACGCCTGCGAGGCTCGGCTCCGCAAAGGCATGCCCTGCCCTTGCGGTCAGCGCCCCGCGGACGTCTGCGCCTTCGCTGATGAGCGACATAAGCTACCTGATCCGGGTTACTTGATCCGCGGCAACGTCTCGAACTGATGGAACGGCGGCGGCGACGACAGCGTCCATTCCAGTGTGGTCGCACCCGCGCCCCAGGGGTTGTTGCCGGCGACGCGCTTCCTGGCGAAAGCCTCGATCAGGCCGATGAAGAAGATGATCACGCCGAGGCCCGAAATATACGAGCCGTAAGACGCGATCTCGTTCCAGCCATGGAAGGCGTTCGGATAGTCTTCGATGCGGCGCGGCATGCCCGCAAGGCCGAGAAAGTGCATCGGGAAGAAGACCAGATTTACGCCGATGAAGGTCACCCAGAAATGCAACTTACCAATGGTCTCATTGTACATGTAGCCGGTCATCTTCGGGAACCAGTAGTACCAGCCGCCGAATATGGCGAAGACGGCACCGAGCGAGAGCACGTAGTGGAAGTGCGCCACAACGTAGTAGGTGTCCTGCAAAACCCGATCGACGCCGGCGTTGGCCAGCACAACGCCGGTGACGCCACCGACGGTAAACAGGAAGATGAAGCCGAGCGCCCACAGCATCGGGGTGCGGAATTCGATCGAACCTCCCCACATGGTGGCGATCCAGGAAAAGATCTTCACGCCGGTCGGCACCGCGATCACCATGGTGGCGGCGATGAAGTAGGCCTGCGCACCGGTCGACAAACCGACCGTGTACATGTGATGCGCCCACACCACGAAGCCGATCCCGCCAATGGCGACCATGGCGTAGGCCATGCCGAGATAACCGAACACCGGCTTTTTCGAGAAGGTGGCGACGATCTGGCTGATCATGCCGAAGCCCGGCAGGATGAGAATGTAGACTTCCGGATGGCCGAAGAACCAGAACAGATGCTGGAACAGGATCGGGTCTCCGCCACCCTTCGGATCGAAGAAGGTGGTGCCGAAGTTGCGGTCGGTGAGCAGCATGGTGATGCCGCCTGCCAGCACCGGCAGCGACAACAACAGCAGAAACACCGTCACCAGAATCGACCATACGAACAACGGCATCTTGTGCAGCGTCATGCCCGGCGCGCGCATGTTGAAGATGGTGGTGATGAAGTTGATGGCGCCGAGGATCGACGACGCGCCCGCCAGATGCAGCGACAGGATAGCGAAGTCGACCGCGGGCCCCGGATGGCCGCTGGTCGACAGCGGCGCGTAAATGGTCCAGCCGGTGCCGGCGCCGTTGGTGCCCGGTTCACCGCCGACAAAAGCGGAAATGATCAGCAGCGAGAACGAGGCCGGCAACAGCCAGAACGAGATATTGTTCATACGCGGGAACGCCATGTCCGGCGCGCCGATCATCAGTGGCACCATCCAGTTGCCGAAGCCGCCGATCATGGCGGGCATGACCATGAAGAAGATCATGATCAGGCCATGCGCGGTGACGAAGACGTTGTATTCGTGCCCGCTGGGGAAGAACTGAACACCGGGGTTTTGCAGCTCGAGGCGAATGGCGATCGACATCAACCCACCGATCACGCCCGCCATGAGCGCGAACACCAGATACATCGTGCCGATGTCCTTGTGATTGGTGGAGTAAACGAAACGCCGCCATCCGGTCGGGTGGCCATGGCCTTCGTGTGCACCGTGGGCAGCCGCGTGTTCAGCCATCGTTCTTGTCCTTCGACTTTCGAGTCTCTCTGTTGCCCGATTATATTCGTCTTTTTCTATGTGTCACTTAATCTCGTCAGCCGCTGCCACGGTGGTTTTTGCCGGCTCGCTATCGTCGGTTGAGGCGTACTTCTTCTTCGCCTGTTCGAGCCAGGCGGTGTAGTCCTTCTCGCTGACCACGTGGACGACGATCGGCATGAAGGCGTGGTCGCGGCCGCACAGCTCGGAGCACTGACCGTAATAGGTGCCTTCACGCTCGGCCTTGAACCAGGTTTCGTTGATACGGCCGGGGACGGCGTCGATCTTGATGCCGAAGGACGGCACTGCGAAGGAATGGATGACGTCGGCGCCCGTGACGAGCACCTTCACCACCTTGTTGACCGGCACCACGATCTCATTGTCGACCGTCAGCAGGCGCGGCTGGCCGGGCTTGAGGTCCTTGTCCTGCACCATCAGCGAATCGAACTCGAACTTGCTGTCAGGATAACTGTAGGACCAGAACCACTGTTTTCCGGTCGCCTTCACCGTGATGTCGGCTTTGGGAATGTCGAGTTCGAGAAACAGCAAACGGAACGACGGCACCGCGATCGTCACCAGGATCAGCACCGGGATGACGGTCCAGGCGATTTCGATGCCGGTGTTGTGGGTGGTGCGCGAGGGAACCGGATTGGCGCGCGCGTTGAAGCGCACCATTACGATGACCAGGAGCGTCAGAACGAACAACACGATCGCCCCGATGATCCAGAGCAGGGCATCGTGGAACCAGATGATGTCGCTCATCACCGGGGTCGCGGCCGGCTGGAGATCGATCTCCCACGGTTTCGGCTGCCCGGTTTCGGCCAGCGCAGCGTTTGCGCCTGCCATGACGGTCACGCCCGTGACCACGAATGCGATCAACCGCTTGAGCACTGGCATTTTTTCTTGCGCTCCCTCGACGAAAAATACGGCCTTGCAGCCAAGGTTCCCCTTGGCTCCTCTTGCCGCCCACCAGCCCCATTGATGTCCGGCGCGGCCCGCTTGGGCACGGCGTCTTGCCACTGGCGTGGCAGTTTCGGCTATCGTGCGGCGGGAAATCCCGGCTTCTCAAACCACAATTCCGCTGCTGCTGCAATGCGCCTTGATGCGATGCCGCCCGTGTTAAACGGTATGCCTCCGCGCCGTCGGGGCTGCCGCATTTATGCCATGTGACCGCCATCAGGATGGGGTTTAGCCTGACCCGGACCGTCCCATTTGCCCTTTCTTGACATGACAGGCGCGGCATGACCCAACGGGCGGGTAACGTCTAATATGCCATTGTGATATGGCGATTCGCTTGCGAATCGCGCGGACAGCTGGCCAAGGGACTGAAGCATGGGCGTTTTCCGGAACCGCGGGGGCGCGATCGGACGCCGGGCCCGGTTGGGTCTGATGGCGTTGGTTGCCGCGCTGGCGGTAGTTCCCAGCGGGCGCGCCGCCGCGCAAGGCGCGGTGAAATCCGTGCACAAGGACTGGCAGGTCCGCTGCGATACGCCGCCCGGCGCCAAAGCCGAGCAATGCGCCTTGATCCAGAGCGTCACCGCGGAGGATCGCGCCAATGTCGGCCTCACCGTCATCGTGCTCAAGACCGCCGACGCCAAAAGCCGGCTGATGCGGGTGGTGGCGCCGCTCGGCGTGTTGCTGCCGTCGGGCCTCGGCTTGAAGATCGACAATGCCGATATCGGCCGCGCCGGCTTCGTGCGCTGCTTGCCGAATGGCTGCATCGCCGAGGTCGTCATGGACGACAACCTGGTCAAGAAGCTGCAGACCGGCAAGACCGCGACCTTCATCATTTTCCAGACGCCGGAAGAAGGCATCGGCTTCCCGATGAGCCTCGCCGGTTTCGCCGAAGGCTACGCCAAGCTGCCGTGATGTAACCGCCCACCGCGGTGGGCCGGATCGCAGGCACTTTCACCGCATCAAACTGCGTCATGGCCGGGCTTGCTCCAGCGAGTATCGTCTTTAGTGTGTGCCGACAAAGTCCAGAACGCCGGGAGTGTTTGCGTGAAGATCGGTTTTGTCGGCTTGGGCGCCATGGGGCAATTGATCGTCCCGCGCCTCATGAATGCGGGTCACACAGTTACCGGCTGGAACCGGTCGCGCGAGAAAGCCGCGAGCCTGATCGAAGCCGGCATGCAATGGGCCGGCACGCCGCGCGCGGTCGCGCAAAGTTCGGACATCATTTTCTCGATTGTCACGGATTCAAAAGCGGTGCGCGGCGTTGCGCTCGGACCAGACGGCATCGTGTCGGGTATCGCCAAGGGCGGCATCTACATCGACATGAGCACCATCGAGCCGGAGGAAAGCCGTGCAGTCGCCGAAGAGTTTGCCAAAGCCGGCGCGGTGATGCTCGACGGTCCCATCTCCGGTTCGCCTGTTACGGTGACGCAAGGCAACGCCTCGATCATGATCGGCGGCGACGAAAAAGCATTCGAGCGCGTAAAGCCCGTGCTGCTCGCCATCGGCCCCAAGGTTACGCGCATCGGCGACAACGGCCTGGCCTGCCAGATGAAGATCGCGGTCAATCTGTTGCTGATGGTCGAGATTATCTGCTTCGGCGAAGCGGTAGCACTGGCGGAAAAAGGCGGCGTCGATCGTGGCGTCGCGGTCGACGCAATTCTCAAAAGCGTCGCCGCCTCGCCGGTGATCGGCTATCGTGGCCCCTTCATCCTCGAAGGCAAAATGCCGGAAGTGCCGCTCGCCGACGTGACGTTGCAGCAAAAGGATATGCTGCTCGCGCTCAATCTCGGCCGCCGGCTCGGCAGCCCGGTGCCGCTCGCGGCCGCGGCCAACGAAATGATGAATGCCTGTCGCGGGCTCGGCATCGATGCCAACGACTTCGTGGTGGCGCACCGCGTCTACCGCCTGCTCGGCGGGCGAGACAAAGCTGGAGGACAGCCATGAGTTCGCAAGGTGAGAAGATCGGATCGGCCCTGGCCAAGGCGATCAAAGGCACTTCGGCCAAAATGAAAGACGACGCGGCAGCGGCCACGATGTACCGCACCAACCTGAAGGACGTGCCGATGGTCGAAGGCCTCAAGCGCGAGGACGGCTGGGTCGACATGCAGGTGCAGTTCCTGATCGACAAGAAATCCGCCGGCGCCGACAATGTCGTCGGCTGGACGGTCCTGAAACCCGGCGCCAGCCATGAAAGCCATCGCCATCACAACTGCGACGAGTTCTTCATCGTGCTCAAGGGCAAAGGCCACATCATTACCGACCATGGCCTCGAGCCGTCGAGCGAAGGCGACGTGGTCTATTCGCCGCGCGATTGCTGGCACGGCTTCAACAACACCTCGGATGAAGACGTGGTGCTGGTCTGGGGCTGGATGGGCGCCGGCTCGATCGAGGATTCCGGTTATCAGGTGCACCCCGAGCACCACAAAGCGTAGCGGCGATCATGCCGCTGTTCGGCAAGGACGAGATCGAGGAGGCAGCGCGTCTCGTCTACAAATACATGCGCCCCACCCCGCAATATGTCTGGCCGCTCCTGTGCCAACGCGCGGATGCCACGGTGTGGGTCAAGCACGAGAATCACACGCCGACGGGCGCTTTCAAGATTCGCGGCGGCATCACTTTCATCGACTGGCTCAAGCGGAGCCATCCCAAGGTCGCCGGCATCGTCACCGCGACACGCGGCAACCACGGCCAAAGCCAGGCGCGCGCGGCGACAGTGGCGGGCCTCAAGGCGAAAATTCTCGTCCCCCACGGCAATTCCGCCGAAAAAAATGTGGCCATGCGTGCGTTCGGCGCCGAACTCGTCGAATTTGGCAGCGACTTCGATGAAGCGCGCGTCGAAGCGATGCGGGTGGCCGACGCGGAAAATCTTTTCCTGGTGCCGCCCTTCCACCGTGAACTTGTTCTTGGCGTTGCGACCTACGCGCTCGAGCTCTTCGGCGAAGCGGCGAACCTCGATACCGTCTATGTACCGATCGGCTGCGGCTCCGGAATCTGTGGCGTCATCACGATGCGGGACGCGCTCGGGCTGAAAACCCGGATTGTGGGCGTCGTTTCGACCGAAGCGCAGGCCGCCAAGCTCTCGTTCGAGAGCGGGCGCCTGATCGAAACAAACTCCGCCCGCACGCTTGCCGATGGCATGGCGGTTCGCGTTCCCGTTGCCGAGGCGTTCGAAATCTATTCGAAAGGCGCCGACCGCATCGTCGCCGTCAGCGACGACGACATTGCCGAGGCGATGCGTATTTTTTTTCGCGACACGCACAATGTCGCCGAAGGCGCCGGCGCCGCAGCACTCGCCGCGCTGCTCAAGGAACGCGACGAAATGCGCGGCAAGACCATTGGCCTCATTCTGTCCGGCGGCAATGTGGACTTGCCGGTCTATGCCGGAATCTTGGCAGCCCAGGCGGCATCATGAGACCTGCAGCGGGCCGTTTTGACAGAAAGTGCTTTGAACGCGAGCCCGGCCGGGGCGAAGATGATGGAAACGCGCAAATGCCGACAAGACGGAAAACTCCGCCGCTGTGGCACGCTTAAGGAAGGGCACCGACCATGAACCCCTGGGACGATGAGCGTATCAAGCGCGGCATGACGGCACAGCTTGCAAAGCGGCGCGAGCGCATCGTCGCCGGCGAGACGCCGCTCGGCTGGAAGGTCGGCCTCGGCGCGCCGGCGGCAATGGAGCGCCTCAAGCTGCAAGCGCCGGTGGTCGGTTTCCTGATGCAGAGCGGGTTGTTGCCGAATGGCGCAAGTGCCTCGTTCAAGGGCTTTACCAAGCCGGTCGCGGAATGTGAGATCGCGGTGCACATGGCAAAGGACCTGGGCGGCGGCGCAACCGCCGCCGACGCGCTTGCGGCGGTGAAGGCGATCATGCCCGCCATCGAGCTTGCCGATTTCGATCCGCCGCCGACGCCGGACAATCTCGACACGGTGTTGGCCGGCAACATTTATCACCGTTACGTCATTCTCGGCGACGCATCCCGGCCGGACGGCAGCGTCGCCGGACTGACTTCGCGCCTCTTACGCCGCGGCGCGGAAACCGCCAGCACCACCGATCCGGAAGCGCTGACCGGCAAGCTGACCGATATCGTGGCGCACGTCGCCAATACGCTCGCTGCGTTCGGCGTAAAACTCTCCGCCGGCGACATCATTATTACCGGCTCGATCACGCCGCCGATCATGCTGGAAGCCGACGAGACGGAACTCACCCACGCGCTCGATCCGATCGGTGCGGTCAGCGTCCGTTTTAACTGGTCATAGCGACCCTCGCAGAATCGCCGCATTGCCCCTATCTGTTGGGGGCATTGGAGTATTGGTTATGGACCCAGCCCTTTCCTCCCTCATCGACCGCGCCGGCCTCGACAAGGCCAAGGTCGCTTCGATCATCAAGCGCGGGCTCGACGGCGCCGATGATGGAGAATTGTTCCTGGAATACGCGCAAGCCGAAATGCTGGTGTTCGACAATGGGCGCCTGAAACAGGCGACCTACGACACCTCGCAAGGCTTCGGCCTGCGCGCGGTGAAGGACGAGGCGGTCGGCTACGCGCACGCCTCCGATCTTTCGGAAGCCGCATTGACGCGCGCAGCCGAAGCCGTGCGCGCGGTCAAAGGCGGCTACAGCGGCACTTACGCGGAACCGCCCGGCCGCACCAACGCCAAGCTCTATGGCGACGACAATCCGCTCGGGACACCCGCCTTCGACGCCAAGGTCAAGTTGCTCGCCGAGATCGACGCCTATGCGCGCGCGAAGGATCCGCGCGTGCGGCAGGTGTCGGCCAGTGTCGGCGCCACCTGGCAAGTGGTCGAGATCCTGCGCGCCGACGGCTCGACCTATCGCGACATTCGTCCGCTGGTGCGGGTGAACGTGTCGGTCGTCGCCGGCGACGGTGACCGTCAGGAAAGCGGCTCGTTCGGTTTCGGCGGCCGCGAAGGCTATGAGCGTTTCATCACGACCGAAGCCTGGCAGGGCGCGGTCGACGAAGCGCTGCGCCAGGCGCTGGTCAATCTCAACGCCGTGCCGGCGCCGGCCGGCGAGATGGATGTCGTCTTAGGCGCCGGCTGGCCGGGCGTGATGCTTCATGAGGCGGTCGGGCACGGTCTCGAAGGCGACTTCAACCGCAAGAAGACGTCCGCCTTTTCCGGGCTGATGGGCCAGCAGGTCGCGGCCAAGGGCGTCACCGTGATCGACGACGGCACGTTGCAAGCGCGGCGCGGCTCGCTCTCCATCGACGACGAAGGCACGCCGACCAGCCGCACCGTGCTGATCGAGGACGGCACTCTGGTCGGCTACATGCAGGACCGGCAGAACGCGCGCCTGATGAAGATGAAGCCGACCGGCAATGGCCGGCGCGAATCCCATGCGCATGTTCCGATGCCGCGCATGACCAACACCGCCATGCTGGCCGGCGACAAGCCGCGCGAGGAGATCATCGCTTCGGTCAAGAACGGTCTTTATGCCGTGAGCTTCGGCGGCGGCCAGGTCGACATCACGTCGGGCAAGTACGTGTTCCAGTGCACCGAGGCCTACAAGATCGAAAACGGCAAGGTCACCGCGCCGGTGAAAGGCGCCATGCTGATCGGCAACGGGCCGACCGACCTGCATCGCATCACGATGGTCGGCAACGACTTCGAGCTCGATCCCGGCATCGGCACCTGCGGCAAGAACGGGCAAGGCGTGCCGGTCGGCGTCGGCCAGCCGTCCTTGCGCATGGACAGGATCACCGTCGGAGGCACCGGCTAGCGCATGATCCCGAAAAGCGTGTCCTCGACGTGATCGGGGATTGAAACTTGTTTTTGGAGACGATCATGGGTCAGAAAACGCCGACGACCGAACGCACACAAGCAACCTCCGGCATCGGCGGCTGGATCAAGGGCGCCGTCGATCTCGTCTTGATTGTGGCGCTGGTGATGCTGGGGAAGGCCGCGATCGCGGAGCCGTTCTACGTGCCGTCCGCCTCGATGGAGCCGACGCTGCTGATCGGCGACGAACTGCTGGCGACGAAATATCCTTACGGCTACAGCACGGCGTCGCTGCCCGCCTTCATCAATCTGCCGAGCACGGAGCGCGTGCTCGGCGCGCTGCCAAAGCGGGGCGACGTGGTGGTGTTCCGCTGGCCGGGCGATCAATCGCAAGTGTGGGTGAAACGTGTGATCGGCTTGCCCGGCGACCATATCGCGTTGCGCAACGGCCAGGTCTTCATCGACGGCCAGGCGGCAACGCTGAAAGCCGACGGCACCGGCGAGTTGGAAAACGACGACGGCTCCAAAGTCAGCGCGCGCCGCTTCGTCGAAACGCTGCCGGGCGGGCGGGCGCACCCGATTTTCAAACTGGTCGCCACCGAGCCGCTCGACAACATGGCGGAAACGACCGTGCCGCCCGGCCATCTGTTCGTCATGGGTGACAACCGCGACAATTCCGCCGACAGCCGCGTGCCGCTGCACGCCGGCGGCGTCGGCATGTTGCCGGTCGCCAATCTGGTCGGCCGCGTCGACGCCATCGTCGGGTCCTGGGATCTCACCTTGCAGCGCAAGCCGGTGTGGACCTGGCCCTCGGGCTTGCGGCTGTCGCGCTTCTTCACAGCGGTACGTTAAGTACCTGTCATTCCGGGACGGCGCGCAGCGCCGGCCCGGAATCCAGAAACAAGCTCTGAATCTGCATCTGGATTCCGGGCTCGCGCCTTTGGCGCGCCCCGGAATGACGAGTGGCGTTAGCGCACAACCCCCGAAATGCAGCACGGTTTGTGGCGCGGGCGGGTGATGCGCTTCTTCAAGAAACAGCGCGCGGACGCCCCGACATAACCGGGCCGCACATAGGTGAAGGCACGGCAGCGTTTCTCCGCTTCGCAGGCAATTTTGCACGGTGCGCCAGCCGGATCGGGCGCGACGTCGAAGCTACGATAGTCTCCGCCGAAGCGGTCGATGGAATATTCAAGCGCACCGCGCCGCGGCTCGATCACGCCTGCCCCGCGCACGCCCGACACACAGCAATCGTCTTTCACACGCGCACGCACCCGCCGCTTCAGCGCGCAAATCGCGGCGACTTTCTTCGTGCGCGGAAAAGAAAAGCTCCAGGCGCGGCAATGTCCGTCACGCTCGCAACGTGCGGCGCAAATCGCGGGATCGGCCGGACGGACGGTGAAGGTGAAATAATCGGCTCCCAGACGATCGTAACCAAGCTGCGCCGCGGCCGGGCAAGCGGCGGCCAAGACAAAAACGGCGACGAGGACGAGCGCGCCAAAAACTGCTTTCCGCATGCGGCCGGCCTCGCGATGGCTTCCGGCGCCATGTTAGCGCAGCGGACGTAAATTGTGCATATGCAGCGTGACAGGCCCGAGCCGCCACGCCAATATCCGGCACTTGATGGGAGGTTCGCCTGCCGGGATCCTGCCTGCCGCCGTGTAGCGCTCCGCTTTTGGTTGCGCTCCGCGGCTTGTTGACAATCTGCCAATGAGCAAGCGCGCGCCGGCCGCAATACCGGGCGCCCTGGCGCGTTTGCGCGCGCGCGCGGCAGCGTTCGACGGTTACGATCTCGCGGTCGCGGCCTTGTTCGTCACTCTGGTCGCGCTGGTGTTCACCACCTTCGGCTCCTACGCGATTTCCAACGACGAGCAGGCGCAACAGCATTACGGCGAATTGATCCTCGCGTACTACGCCAGCGGCTTCACCGACCAGGCGCTGTTCCACTACGAGAATCTCTATCTCTATGGCGGCTTGTTCGATGTCCTGGCGGCGCTGCTCCAGCATCTGCTGCCGTTCGTCGATCCTTACGACGTCCGCCATATTTTTTGCGCGCTGATCGGCGTGGGCGGCATTGCCGCCACCTGGGCAACGGTGCGCCTGATCGCGGGCCCGCGCGCGGGCGCCCTTGCCGCCTTTGCATTGGCCGCTTGCGGGCCGTGGTACGGCTCGATGTTCAACCACACCAAGGACATTCCGTTTGCGGCCGCCATGATGGGCGCAACCTTCTTCCTGCTGCGCGCCGTGCGCGCCCTGCCCAGGCCGCGCATGCGCGATATCGTCTGCTTCGGCATTCTGCTCGGCGCCGCGCTCGGCATCCGCGTGCTCGGGCTTCTCATGATCGGTTACGCCGGTCTCGCCATGGCCGCACACATCCAGCGCCTTGGCCGCGAGGCGATGCGGGACCGGCTGAGCCTGTTCGCGCAGTCGGTGATCGCGATATCGCCGGCTATTTTAATCGCCTACGTGATCATGATTGCCGCCTGGCCCTGGTCGGCGCTGGCACCGCTCAATCCGTTGCGCGGGCTGATCGACTTCGGCAGCTTTCATTACCAGATCCGGACATTGCTCAACGGCCACGTCTACGCGATGAACGAGGTGCCGCGCTGGTACGTGCCGGCCTATCTGCTGATCAAGCTGCCGCTCTTGATGCTGGCCGGGGCAGCCGTCGCCGCCATTGCCGTGCTAGGGCGAGGACGCGCGGCATCGGGCGGCGCCAATAGCCGCATTGACACGGCCTTGCTGGCGTTCATGGCCGCTTTCCCGGTGGTCTGCGAAGTCATCGACAAAGGACCGGCCTTCACCGGCTTGCGTCATTTCCTGTTCGTGATTCCCGCACTCGCCGCACTCGCAGGCATCGGTCTCGATTGGCTCGTGCGCGAGATCGCGACATTCAGCCGCCGGTTTGCGGCGGGCGCCATTGCGACGATCGTAATGATCTTAATCTGGAATGCAGCGACTCTCATCGAACTGCATCCCTATCAGTATCTCTATTACAACCCGGTGGTCGGCGGCCTGAAAGGTGCGTCTCGCCTCTATGTCACCGACTATTGGGTCAACATCATGCCGGAGGCGGTCGGCGATCTCGAAGCCTATATCGGCCAAATCGGCAAGACGGCGCCCGGCCGCGACTACTACGTGGCGGTGTGTGGCGAAAAGCTGCCGTTCGAAAAAGAGGCCGGCCCTCACCTGCAGTGGACCGACGACTGGAAAAAAGCCGACTTCTTCATCGCGCCGACACACATGAACTGTGACCGCGCGCTCGCCGGCAAGGTGATCGTGACGATTTCGCGTCTGGGCGCGCCGATCGGCGTGGTCAAGGACCGCCGCGCGCTGGTGCAGCCCGAATTCGCGCACCGGCCCTGAGGCACCATTGCGTCGGGGGAAAAATTTGGCGCCCGCCGAGAAGGGTCGGCGGGCGCTGGATCCGGCCGCGAGAGGGGATTTTCGCGGGTGTCGGATCGCGGCCGATTGAGAGGGATCGGCCGTTGGCGTTGATCCGTTCAAATCGAGTAGCGCGGCATCCGGTGCGGCTGCGCAGCCTCGAAACCGATCTCTGTGCGGTCACTCGTGACGCGCACCGAACCGCGGTTCTGCCGGCGCTCGGCCACACGCTCGCTCAGGAGCTTGGTCGGGTCTTCCCAGAACGGCTCCGAAAAGGCGTCGCGCAGATCGGCGCGGTTGATGCCGATGTCGGCCAGCATGCGGCGGTCGAGGCCGGCGAGTGTGGCGGCCTCGCGGCGATGGCGGTTGGCGCGGGCTATCGCTTTCGCCCAATAGGTCACCATGACCAAAAGAGCGAAAAAAGCGCGCAATAACGCGCTGCCGGCGACGGGAACAACGGGGATCGATGCGCTCATGACAGTCTCCATGCGGTTCATCTGGCCCAGAATTGGCGCCAAAATGGCCTTCGGACCCACCCGGAATCCCCACCCGGTTTCTCCGAGGATGGGTTTATATGCACCGCGGGTATTGATTAGTGAAACGAATGTTTTTAATGTAATCGATCAGATGTAGTGATGGGCGTATGGCCGCCTGCCAGGCGCCTTTTTCGAGGACAAGCGTCATGACCGCCCTGCTCGACATCGACCAATTGCGCACTTTCATCGCCATCGCCGAAACCGGCAGCTTCACCAAGGCCGCCGATGTGGTGAACAAGACCCAGTCGGCGGTGTCGATGCAGATGAAACGATTGGAGGAGCGTCTGGAGCGGCCGATCTTCGCGCGTGACGGCCGCGCCTCCAAGCTGACCGAGGACGGCTCGCGCCTGCTCGATTACGCGCGGCGCCTGGTCAAGCTCAACGTCGAGACGGTCGCCGCTTTTTCCGATGCCGCGCTATCGGGGCGCGTGCGCCTCGGGGTGCCGGACGACTACGCCGACCGTTACCTGCCGGAGATCATGGCAAAGTTCTCGCGCGCCTATCCGAGCGTCGAGTTGACCGTAATCTGCGAGCCCTCTGTCGACCTGCTCGAGCGTATCGACGCCAACGAGATCGATCTCGCCATCGTCACCAATTGCGAAACGAAACGTGCCTCTGAGCCGTTCCGGCGCGAGCGCCTGTTGTGGGTGTCGTCGAACCGGCACGCCATCCATGTCGAGGAGCCGTTGCCGCTCGCACTCGGCCGGCCGAGTTGCACGTGGCGGCGCACGGCGATCGATCGACTTGAATCGATCGGCAAGCCGCACCGTGTGCTCTATTCGAGCTCGAACGCAGGCGCGGTGGCGGCCGCGGTGCTGGCCGGGCTTGCGGTGTCGGTCTTGGCCAAGTCAGGGCTGCGCCCCGGCATGCGCGTGCTCACCGCCGCGGAAGGCTTCCCCGAACTGCCAAGCTGCCGCGTCGGGCTGGTACGTAACGCCCACGGTTCATCTGCGCTCGCCGATGCACTGGCCGAGCACATCATCTCCTCGCTCGATAACTTGTCGGAAGCCGCGCAGGCGGCGGAGTAATCGCGAATGTCGATCTTTTATTTATCGCCGCCGAAGGTATAGCTGGCGCGCGCGAAGACGCCTTGATTGATGACATCGTTGCCCTCGGTCGTGTAGGGCGAAGTTGAGCCATCGACGTCGTCATTGCCGGACGAAAGTATGGTGCGGCCGCCATTCAGCGCCGCCGACACCGTGTAGCCGATGCCGGCATACCAATTGCCGAACGACCAGCCGAGCTCGATCGAGGTGTCGAACATCGGCACGACGCCGTAGGTGGTCATGTCGACGCTGCGCGTGCCGGTCGTCGTCCCCGACTGGTAGACGTCGGTGCGCGTGAGCTTGTAACGGCTCGCCAGTAGCGAGGCCGACGCCGTGCTCTTCAAAACGAAGCCGGTGCTCCAAAGATCGATCGTCGTATCGACGCCGGCGGTCGGCCCGAGCCCGATCATGTCGGACTTCAGGGCAATATCCGCGCTCTTCGATACGCCGCCGGTTATGCTCTGATAAAGAACGTCGCGGTCGATCGTGATACTGGCGACGCGGAGGCCGGCATGCCAGGAGCCGCCAAACCAGGATGTCACCGCAGCTTCGCGCCCGAGGACGAGATCGCCGCGATTACGGTCGATCTTGATGGTTTCAGTGGCTGCGTCGGTTTTGCCGTCGTCGAAATTGGAGTCCAGCACAAGGTTGGCCAAGGAACGGTCGAGCAGGCTCGCATGGATGCTGTCGATACTGACGCCGGGTGTGCCGGCTGACGACGTCTCGTCGATGAAGATGCCATTATAGCGCGCACCGGCAAACCAGCCGGCCGCGGTGACGCGTCGCACATCGACCGTGACACCAAAGCCGTCCAGATCGTCTAGCATGTTGTAATTGAGAGCATAGGCGTCGGCGGCTGGTGCGGCCGTCAGCTGGCCATAGCCCGGCGTGCCACCCATCTTGCCCCAAACGTAATAGACCTTGGCGTCGGCCACGGTCTTGGCCCAGACCGGCGCGGCCGTGTTCAGCTTCGGCGCCGGACCGCCGAACAGATAGCCGGCGCGCGCATAAACACCGTGATTGATGATGTCGTTCTTCTCGATGGCGTAGGGCGTGGTTTGGCCGTCGACGTCATCCTGGCCGGCGATGACGATCGTGCGTCCGCCGCCCAGGGCCGCCGAGATGGTGTAGCCGATGCCGAAATAGGCGCTGCCATAGACCTTGGTCAGCTCGAGCGAAGCATCGAGCATGGGGACGACGCCGTAGGTCGTCAGGTCCACGCTGCGCATCGCGAGCGATGCAGGGTTGGCCCTGTAAGTGTCGGTGCGGCTGAGATCGAAACGGCCCGCGAGCAGCGAAGCCGACGCCTCGCCTTTCAAGGCCCAACCGTCGGCGGACAGCTTGATGCTGCCTTCGGTGCCGAAAGTGGGTCCGACGCCGATCATGTCCGATTGCAATGAAATGCTGGCGGATTGATAGACACCGCCCTGCAGGTTTTCATAAAGAATATCGCGATCGACATTGATGCTGGCGACGCGCAGGCCGGCATGCCAGGCGCCGGCGAGCCAGGGCGTCGCTGCGCCTTCGCTGCCGAGCACGAGATCGCCCCGATTGCGCGTGATCTTGATCGTTTCGGTGGCGGCATCGGCTTTGCCGTCGTCGAAATTTCCGCTGAGGGTATCGTCGGCAAATGAACGATCGAGATAACTGGCGAAAACCGAATCGGTATCCGCCGACGCCGAGCCGGTCTGTGACGTGTTGTCGGTAAAGAACCCGGTGTAGCGCGCTCCGGCAAACCAACCGCTGTTGGTCACATGGCGCGCGTCGACGGTCACGCCAAATCCGCTTTGATTGTCCGACGTTGTGAAATCAAGACTATATGAAGGAGCTGTCGACCCCGGCGTCAGCGTGCCGAAACCAGGCGTGCCGCCTACTGCGCCAAGTGCGTAGTAGATCCGACCGTCGACTGTGGTGCGGCCGCCATCCGACAGCAACCCGTAGCCGCGCGGCCCTGCGAGTTCGGGACCGAAGGTGTAGCCAGCCCTGGCGAAGACGCCTTGATTGATGATGTCGTTCTTTTCGATGTTATAGGCCGCCGTTAGCTGATCCACGTCGTCGGTGCCGTTGGCCATCAACGTACGCCCGCCGCCGAACGCCGCCGAGATCGTGTAGCCGAGCCCGAAGTAGAAATTGCCGTAAGTCTTGCTCAACTCAATCGATAGATCGAGCATCGGGACCACGCCGTAAGTAGTGAGATCGACGCTGCGTCCTCGGCCGGTGGCACCGGAGATGTCCGTGTCGGAGCGCGACAGCTTGAAGCGGCTCGCCAGCAATGAGGCCGAAGCCGAACCCTTCAGCGCCCAACCGTTGTCGGTGAGGTTCAACGTCGAACCGATGCCGATCGTCGGACCGGTGCCGAACATGTCGGACTTCAAGTCAATCGCTGAGGACTGATTGACGCCGCCGGCGAGATTTTCATAAAGCAGGTCACGCTGGACATTAATCGACGCTACGCGCACGCCGGTCTGCCAATAGGTCTCCAGCCACGGTGCGAACTGCTTCTTGCTGCCGAATATGAAATCGGCCTGATGGCGCTTGATGTCGATCAACTCGGTGGCGGCGTCGGCCTTGCCGTCATCGAAGGTGTTGTTCAAAACGTTGTTGGCCAGCGTACGGTCGAGCAAAGCGGCATAGACCGAATTGGTGTCGGCGGCGGCCGAGCCGGTCGAAGACGTTTCGTCGGTGAAGAAGCCCGTGTAGCTCGCACCGACGAACCAGCCCGTCGGCGCCACACGCCGCGCATTTACGTTCACGCCGAAACCGGTCATGTTGTCGAGAGAATTAAAATCGAGGCCGTAGACGGAGGCCGCTGGCGTACCGACGCCGGGCGCCAAGGTGCCGTAGCCCGGGATGCCGCCCATCAGGCCCCAGGCGTAATACGCCGCGGCATCGAATTCATAATAGGCATTGGCCGGCAACACCGCCTGCGCGAAGGCGGCGGATGGTTCAGCGCGGGCGTTCCCGGCAGCCGCCTGCGTCATCAGGACGCAGGCTTCGAAAACGAGCGCGATTGCGGTCGTACACAAGACGCGAGCGCGGACCCCGGGCCGCCGGTACGCCCTATCCGCGCCTTGCATCGAATCCACCCCCCAAACCCAACGAAAGTCTGTTTATGGCGAGCATGGCGCGTTCAGTCAATTCCCGAAGACCGATCACGCCACAACTCTTTGGAGAAGATCAGCAGCGGAGAATTCGCCACGTCATCGCGCAACTTGCCCGCCGGTCAGAGACAGAGCGAATTCTTGCGCGCGGAAATGATCGTTGTGTGACAACGCTTCAGCAGAGTTCGGCCGCAGTCGCATTCAGCACGCGCACCAGGTCATCCGGCTTGAGTTCCACCTGCAAGCCGCGGCGGCCGCCGTTGCAGACGATGCGCGCGAAGGGCAGCACGGATTTTTCGACAAACACCGGCACGCGCTTCTTCTGGCCAAACGGTGAAATACCGCCGACGTGATAGCCGGTAATGCGCTCGGCTTCGGCTGCGCCGAGCAGCGCCGTGCTTTTGGCGCCGGCCGCGGCGGCGAGTTTCTTCAGGTTCACGTCGCGATCGGACGGCGCCAGCACGCAAATGGTCTTGTCGCCCAACTTTGTTGCCAGAGCTTTGGCCATCAAGGTCTTCAACAGGCGTGCCGGCTCGATACCGAGCGCTTCGGCCGCCTGCATGCCGATACGCTCGGCGTTCGGATCGTAGTCGTATTCGTGCAGGACGAAGGCGATGCCCGCCTTTTGCAGCGCGAGTGTCGCGGGGGTGGATTTGGCCATGTGATGCTTCTTTCACTTCTCCCCGCATTGCGGGGAGAGGGAAGTACTAAGCAAGCGCTTGGCGGCGGCGTATTGCATAAATAATGGCATTCCAGACGACAGAGATGCCAAGGGCGACGACGAGGGCCGCTGCGGACCCCAGCGGCACTGCGATAAGATGCAAGACGAGCAACGCCACGCCAAATCCGGCAAGAGCGGGAACGGCGTTTGCCAGGACGGCCGCCGTGGCAGGGCCGCCAACGCGGCGATGCAGAATAAGCATAATGCTCATGTAGATGACCGGAAATACAGCAAGCACGCCACTTCCCGTCGGACCAATTTGGAAGCTTAAAGCTACGACCACGCCGACGAGCAAAGCCACCAAACCCGCTCGTAACACGAAGTCGTACCAAGGCCGCGTTGTTGGTGGCATGCGCACGAGGGAAAATGGCTG
Source organism: uncultured Alphaproteobacteria bacterium (assembly GCA_963840065.1). Lineage (GTDB taxonomy): Bacteria > Pseudomonadota > Alphaproteobacteria > Rhizobiales > Xanthobacteraceae > Pseudolabrys. The sequence continues at coordinate 41,054 of CAWIXF010000010.1, forward strand.
AACGATGAAGGTACAAGCGGTGAATACGACGAGATTGAGGATAAATGCCGACCAGGCAGTCCAATGGACGGGGCTGAGGACAAAAACTGCCACGAGCCACATTGCAAACGCAAAAGTTATGCTGAGCCACATCGAGCGTCGTTGGGCGATCAGAACATAGGCCGTGAGACAAATCGCGGTCGCGCTGTTGAGCGCAAGGCTCGCGACCGCGCTTGCGGAAATGAACGCGGCGTCGTGGTCGAGCGCCAGAAATACGTAAACGGGGCCGGCTGAGACGGGCAGCGTCGCCACGAGCGCTCCGACCGTAGCGCCCAATTGTTCGGCGATGGCGGTCGCGGCCGTCACGAAGAGCGCGGTAACCGCCATCTTCATCGCAAGCACGAACCACATCACGATCGCGTGAGACATTGAGGCACGACTCCGTAACTAGCGCCCCTCACCCGATTCGCGTCTTCGGTGCTCGTCACTCTCTTCCCGCAAGCGGGGCGAAGGAAGAAAGATCAATACGCATATTCGTCATAGAGCGGATCGACCGTGCCGCCCCAGACGCCGTTGTATTGCTCCAGCAATTCCTCGGCTGGCGTGAGGCCGCGCGCAACCGATTCTTCCAGCGGCCGCAGATAGCGCGTCTCGTCGCGGCCGTTGCGGGCGAGCCGCTTGCGGCGCCGCAGACCGCGTTTCGCAAAACGCAGTGTCTCCTGCGCCAGCGTCAGCACGTTGTGGCCGCGAATCTCGGCCTTGAAGCCGAGCTTCGGCACGTCGTCGCGCAGCTTCTGCCGCTCTTGCGCCGTCCAGTCCTTGACCATGTCCCAGCAGGCGGCAAGCGAGTCGTTGTCATACAGGAGCCCGACCCAGTACGCGGCGAGCGACGGCAGTCTGCGCCAAGGCCCGCCGTCGGCGCCGCGCATTTCGAGATAACGTTTGAGCCGCACCTCGGGGAAAATCGTCGAGAGGTGATTGGCCCAGTCGGAAATGGTCGGCCGCTCGCCCGGCAGTTCGGCGAGCTTGCCGGCGAAGAAATCACGGAACGATTTGCCGGAGACGTCGATGTAGGTATCGCCGCGCTTGATGAAATACATCGGCACGTCGAGCGCGTAATCGACCCAGCGCTCGAAACCCATGCCGTCCTCGAAGGCCCAGGGCAGCATGCCGGCGCGCTGATTGTCGGTGTCGGTCCAGATCTGCGAGCGCATCGACAGGAAGCCGTTCGGCTTGCCGTCGGTGAAGGGCGAATTGGCGAACAGCGCCGTCGCCAACGGCTGCAGCGCGAGCGACACGCGTAGCTTCTCGACCATGTCGGCTTCATCAGAAAAGTCGAGGTTCGCCTGCACCGTGCAGGTGCGGTACATCATGTCGAGGCCGAGTGTGCCGACCTTCGGCATGTAGGCGGTCATGATCTTGTAGCGGCCTTTCGGCATGACCGGCATGTCCTCGCGCCGCCAGTTCGGCGTCATGCCGAGCCCGAGGAAACCGATGCCGAGCGGGCGCGCGACTTCGCGCAACTGCGCAAGATGCGCCACCAATTCGGAAGCCGTCTGATGCACATTGTCGACCGGCGCGCCCGACAATTCGAACTGTCCGCCGGGCTCGAGCGAAATGGCGCCCCCGCCGGTAACGTCGAACAGGCCGATGATGTTCTCGCCCTCCATGATCGGTTCCCAGCCGAGCAGGTGCGCCATGCCGGCGAGCAGCGAGCGGATCGAGCGGCGGCCGGCGTAGGGCACGGGCCAGTGGTCCTCGACCGTGAAGGCAAATTTCTCGTGCTCGGTGCCGACGCGGAATTGCGATGGCGGCTTGCATCCCGCTTCGAGCCAGGCGACGAGTTCGTCGCGCGTCTCGACCGGCGTCATATCGATCTGGTCACGAGCCATACAGGGAGGTCCGGCAATTTATCGGTGGCGTATGATCTTTTCCGAAAACCGGTCTCCATTTTTCGGGATCACGCGCAAAGGGCCGCGACGATAAACATGGGTTTCGACAAAGGGCAATGCGAGGGACGCAAGGCGGCCCCGCCCGAACGAAATAAACTTTTTTATCTGGATGCAGGGCGCGAGAACGAGAAATACTATCAGTTCATATTTTGTTCTTTGTTCTAGAACCGCCCTAGTTTAAAGGTTTTCCATGCCGCAATTCACGCCGCACCAGGATGTAGCGCTCAACGCCGTCGCCCACTGGCTCAAAGAGAAGCCGGGCGAAAACGGCAACAACCAGGTGTTTCGCCTGTTCGGCTATGCCGGCACCGGCAAGACGACACTCGCCAAACACCTGGCCGAGCATGTCGACGGCGAGGTGAAATTCGCCGCTTTCACCGGCAAGGCGGCGAGCGTGATGCGCGGCAAGGGATGCCACGGCGCCTCTACGATTCACAGCCTGATCTACCGGGCGCGCGAGAGCGGCGAGGAAATCCCCAGTTTCGATCTGTGGGACGAGGCGCCGGCGTCGAAGGCCGAGATGATCATCATCGACGAGTGCTCGATGGTCGACGCCGAGCTCGGCCGCGACCTGTTGTCGTTCGGCGTTCCCCTCCTGGTACTGGGCGATCCGGCGCAATTGCCGCCGATCCAGGGCGGTGGATTTTTCACAGAGGCCGAGCCAGACGCGATGCTCACCGAAGTACACCGGCAGGCACAGGACGACCCGATCGTGCGACTGTCGATGGATATTCGTGCCGGCGACTATCTCGAGCCCGGCCGCTACGGCGAATCGGAAGTGGTGCGCAAGGGCAATCTCGATCCGCAAGCCGTGCTCGACGCAGATCAAGTGTTAGTGGGGCGAAACGCCACCCGCCGCGCCTACAACGCCCGCATGCGCGAGCGGCGCGGCTTCGACGACGAGATGCCGGCCGCCGGCGACAAGCTGGTCTGTCTGCGCAACAACCGCAAGAAGGGCTTGTTCAACGGCGGGCTATGGAGCGTAAAGGACCGTGGCGCACGCAAAACCGGCATCATGACGATGCGCTTGCTGCCCGACGACGAGACGGCGACGCGCGGCGTGAAAGTGTCGGTGCGGCCGGAATGCTTCACCGGCGGCATCGAGAAGCTCGATTGGTCGCGGCGCAAGCCCTACGACGAGTTCGACTACGGCTACGTGCTCACCGTGCACAAGGCGCAAGGCTCGCAATGGGACGACGTCGTGCTGTTCGACGAGTCGTTCGCGTTTCCCGACGCGCGCGAGCGCTGGCTCTACACCGGCGTGACGCGCGCGGCGAAAAAGCTGACGGTGGTGGTGGGTTAGTTATCCGTTCGTCCCCGCGAAAGCGGGGACCCAACCTGGGCCCCCGCTTGCGCGGGGTAAGCGGATGGAGAGTCATTTCGCTTCCGCCGCCATCCTGCGCCGGTGCGCAAACGGCAGCACCGCCAGCGCGATCGCGGTGAAAACGGCACCGGCGATGAAGGTGCCGTCGGGGCCGATCGTGTCCCACAAGCCGCCGGCGATGACGCTCGCCAGCAACATGGCGAGCCCGCTCACCAGATTGAACACGCCGAAGGCGGTGCCGCGTAAGGTCGCCGGCGCGGTGTCGGCGACCAGCGCCGACAACAGACCTTGCGTCAGGCCCATATGCAGGCCCCAGATCGCCACACCGATCATGACCGTTGCGGCGTTGCCGGCGAACGCCAGCACCAGGTCCGCTGCAACGAGCAGTGCAAAGCCAGCGACCAGCAGGCGAAAACGGCCGATCGTGTCGGACAGCGCACCGGCGGGCCAGGCCGACGCCGCATAGACGATGTTCATCACCACCATCACCACCGGCACCAGCATGATCGGCACGCCGACCGATTGCGCGCGCAACAGCAAAAAGGCCTCACTGAAACGGGCGAGCGTGAAGATCGCGGCGACGGCAACCACCATCCAATAGCCGGCGTCGAGGCGGGCGAGTTCGGCGCGCGACAGCGGCGAGCGCAACTCCCGCTTCGCCGCCGGCCGTTGCGGCTCGCGCACGAAGACCACGATGATCAAGACGGCAATGACGGCCGGAATGACGGCGATCCAGAATACGTGGCGGAAGTTGTCGGCGAACAGCGCCATGAACACGATCGCCAGCAAAGGCCCGAGCACGGCGCCGACGGTATCGAGCGCCTGGCGCAGGCCGTAGGACGTGCCGCGCAGGTCGGCGGGCGTGAGGTCGGCGATCAGCGCGTCACGCGGCGCGCCGCGGATGCCTTTGCCGACGCGGTCGATGAAGCGCGCGCCCGCCACCCAGGCAATGTCCGGTGCGAGCGGAAAGATCGGTTTCGACAGCGCGGCCAGCGCGTAGCCGGCGGCCGTCAGCCACTTGCGCTCGCCGAGCCAATCGCTGAGCACGCCGGAAAACACCTTGGTGATCGCGGCGGTCGCTTCCGCAACGCCTTCGATGATCCCGACGGTGAGCGTGGAGGCCCCGAGCGCGGTGACGAGATAAAGCGGCAGCAGCGCATGGATCAGTTCGGAAGAGGAATCCATGAACAGCGAGACGAGCCCAAGCGCCCACACGCTGCCGGGGATTTCGCGCCAGCGGAGAAGGGAGCGGGATTGAGCGGATTGGGTTTGCGCCATGTCTGGGTTCTCAGCGCGCGAAGCAGCAGTGTAGTTCGGACATTTCAATCGAGCGAGATGTAAAGAGAGGCTAGGCATTCTCTCTTCCCCTCTCCCCTCGGGGGAGAGGATGGCGAGCGCTGAAGCGTAGGCGAAGCGCGAGCCGGGTGAGGGAGCAAGTGACTCTCGATAGGCACCAGCCCCCTCACCCGCCCTCGCTAGGCTTCGCCTCCGCTCGGGCACCCTCTCCCCCGAGGGGAGAGGGAAGAGAGTGTGGGGCGACGCCCCGTCAAAAAACTACGCCGCCGCCTTCTGCTTCGGCGGCGCGAAGCGCCGATAGAAGGTGTCGCCTTTCTCGGCCATGTCGATCAGCAGCTTATTGGGCGCAAAGCGGGCACCGTACTTCTTCGCCAGCGTGCGGCAGAGATCGACGAAGGCCTTGACGCCCATCATGTCGATGTAAGAGAGCGTGCCGCCGGAAAAGGGCGCAAAACCGAAGCCGAGCACACTTCCGACATCGGCCTCGCGCACGTCGGTGATGACTTTCTCCTCGAACGTGCGCGCGGCTTCCAGCGCCTGCGTCACCAGCAAGCGCCGCTTCAACTCGCCAATGTCGAGCGCGTCGATCTCAGACAGCGTCAGTTTATTTTTCTGCAAGTCGGCGAGCCCCGGCCACAGCCGCTTGGGCTGGCCTTTCGGATAATCGTAGAAGCCCTTGCCGTTCTTGCGGCCCAAGCGGCCGTTCTTTTCGACCAGCGCGACGAACAAGTCCTTCTGCGCCGGATTGATTGCCTTGGCGCCGAGTTCGGCTTCAGTCGCCTGCAGAATGCGCAAGCCGAGATCGATGCCGACTTCGTCGGTGAGCGACAGCGGGCCGACCGGCATGCCGGCCATACGCGCGACGTTTTCCACCATCGCCGCGGGAATGCCTTCGAGCAGCATCAAATGCCCTTCGAGCAGATAATTGATCACGCAGCGGTTGGCGTAGAAACCGCGCGAATCGTTGACCACGATCGGCGTCTTGCGGATGGCGCGCACGTAATCGAGCGCGGCCGCGAGTGCCTTGTCGCTGGTCTCCTTGCCGAGGATGATTTCGGTCAGCAGCATGCGGTCGACCGGCGAGAAGAAATGAATGCCGATGAAGCGCGCCGGCTCCTTGAATTCGGCGGCCAGCGAGGTGATCGGCAGCGTCGAGGTGTTAGAGGCGAGGATCGCGTCGGGGCCGAGAACGGCCTGAATTTTCGCAATCACGTCAGCCTTGACCTTGCGGTCCTCGAACACGGCTTCGATGACAAGGCCGCAGTCTTTGAGCGCGCCGTAGTCGGCCGTCGGCGTGATTTTTTCCAGCAACGCGTCGCGATCGGCGCCTTTCATGCGTCCTTTCATGACGCGGTCGGACAGCGCTTTGTGCACACCGGCCTTGCCCTTGTCGGCGGTCTCCTGGTCGCGGTCGATCAGCACGACCTGCAAACCGGCGGCCGCGTTCACCTGCGCAATGCCGGCGCCCATGAAGCCTGCGCCGACCACGCCGATCTTTTTCAAGTTTGTCGGCGGCACATTCGCGGGGCGGCGCGCGCCCTTGTTCAACTCCTGCATGGAGACGAACAAGGTGCGGATCATGCTGGCCGCTTCCGGCGAGCGCACGATTTTGGCGAACCAGCGCGACTCGATGCGCAAGGCGACGTCCATCGGCACCTGCAGGCCTTCGTAGACCACTTGCAGGATGGCGCGGGCGCCGGGATAGTTGTCGTAGGTCTCGCGGCGGTAGATTGCGTTTGCCGCCGGAAACGTCATCATGCCGGCCTTGGAATAGACCGGCCCGCCGGGCAGCCGGAAACCCTTCTCATCCCAAGGGGCGACGCCCTTGCCGCCGGCCTTGATCCACTCTTTCGCGGTTTTGATCAGTTCCGCCTGCGGCACGACATTGTCGACGAGCTTCATCGCCTTGGCGCGATCGACCTTAACGTCCTGGCCCTTGAGCAGGAACTGCAGCGCGTCAGCCGGCGCCAACATGCGCGCGATGCGCTGCGTGCCGCCGGCGCCGGGGAACAGACCGACTTTGACTTCCGGCAGACCCAGCCGCGTTTTCGGATTGTCGGCGGCGACGCGATGATGGCAGGCGAGACACAATTCGAAGCCGCCGCCCATGGCGGTGCCGTTGATGGCGGCAACCCACGGCTTGCCGCAGGTTTCCAGCCGCCGGTAGAGCAGCGACAGCTTGCGGCTCTCGTCGAACACCATCTGGTTGGCGGCTTCCTCGCCTTTCGATTTCAGCAGGCCGGCATAGGTGCCGGCCATTTTTTCCAGGACGGTGAGATCGGCGCCGGCGCAGAAGGCATCTTTTCCCGAGGTGATGACCGCGCCCTTGATGGCGGCATCGCTTGCGACCTTCTCGACGATCTCGCCGAGCTCTTCGGTAACCGAAGCGTCGATCACGTTCATCGAGCGTCCCGGCATGTCCCAGGTGACGAGCGCGATGCCATCGGCGTCGGTCTCAAATTTAAAATTCGCCATAACCTCGGGCTCCTATTTGGGATACGGCGTGCCGTCTTTGCGCAAATAGCGCGCACCTTGCCCGTCGCGCACGATCTGCATGTCGACGTCGGAATAAAACGCGTTTTCGGAGGGTGCGCGGGTGCCGATTTCCAACACCAGCACGTCGCTTTGCGAGCGGTTGATCAGGCAGTGCCCATCGGTCACACCGGCTTTCCAGGCGGCGGCATCGCCGGGCCTTAGAATCGTCTCGCCTTCGTCCTCGATCAATACCACCTCGCCTTCCAGGACGTAGACGAACTCGTCCTCGTTCAAGTGCCAGTGACGCAGCGACGAGGCCGCGCCCGGTTTCAGGCGGCAGAGATTGACGCCGAACTGGTCGAGTCCCGCCGCATTGCCGAGACGCTGGCGCGAACGGCCGACCATTCCTTGATCGTGCGGCTTGGGATAGCGCGTCGCAGTGTCGTGCGGGACGGAAGCAATGTCGATCTTGGGCATTGGATTGCTACACCCGCTCGATGATCGTCGCGGTGCCCATGCCGGCGCCGATGCAGAGCGTGATCAGCGCTGTCGCCTTGCCACTTCGCTCGAGCTCGTCGAGCACCGTGCCGAGGATCATGGCGCCGGTGGCGCCGAGCGGATGGCCCATGGCGATGGCGCCACCATTGACGTTGATCTTGTCGTGCGGAATGCCGAGCGCCTGCATATAGCGCAGCACGACGGAGGCGAACGCTTCGTTGAGTTCGAATAGGTCGATGTCTTTTGTCGTCATGCCGGCCTTTTTCAGGACCTTTTCGGTCACCGGGATCGGCCCTGTCAGCATGATCGCCGGCTCCGAGCCGATATTGGCGAAAGCCTTGATGCGCGCGCGTGGTTTCAGGCCGGCGGCCTGCCCCGCTTCCTTGCTGCCGATCAGAACAGCGGCCGCGCCGTCGACGATGCCGGAGGAATTGCCCGGCGTGTGCACGTGATTGATCGTCTCGATTTCGGGATGCTTCTGGATTGCCACCGAATCGAAGCCCGCCATCTCGCCCATCTGCACGAAGGACGGCTGCAAGGAGGCGAGAGTCTGCATGGTCGTCGACGGGCGCATGTGCTCGTCCTTGGCGAGGATGGTGAGGCCGTTGACATCCTTCACCGCGATCACGGAATTCTTGAAACGGCCTTCGTCCCAGGATTTCGCCGCGCGCTTCTGACTTTCGACCGCGTAGGCATCGACGTCGTCGCGCGAGAAGCCATATTTGGTCGCGATCAGATCGGCGGAAATGCCCTGCGGCAGAAAATAGGTTTCCACCGCAATGGTCGGGTCCATCGGCCAGGCGCCGCCGGAGGCGCCGATGCCGACGCGGCTCATCGATTCGACGCCGCCGCCGACGGTCATCTGGTGCTGGCCGGACATGATTTCGGCCGCGGCAAAATTCACCGCATCGAGACCCGAGGCGCAAAAACGGTTGATCTGGATACCCGGCACCTGGTCGCCGAAGCCCGCGACCAGCGCGGAGGCGCGCGCGATGTCGCCACCCGCTTCGCCCACCGGATCGACGCAGCCAAGCACCACATCGTCGACTTGTTCCGTATCGAGCTTGTTTCGCTCCTTGATCGCGCCGAGCGCTTGCGCGGCGAGATTGAGCGCGGTGACTTCATGCAGCGCGCCGTCGGCCTTGCCGCGCCCGCGCGGGGTGCGCACGGCGTCATAAATGAATGCGTCGGGCATAGCACAGCCTCTCCTTCTTACCCTCTCCCCTTATGGGAGGGGGAAGCGAGTTTGATTTACGCGCGTGCTCAGAATTTACAAACTCCGCGCGATCAGTAGCTTCATGATCTCATTGGTTCCCGCATAGATGCGCAGCACGCGTGCATCACGGTAGAGCCGAGAGATCGGATATTCGTCCATGTAACCATAGCCGCCGAACAATTGCAGGCAGCGGTCGATCACTTTCCCTTGCGTATCGCTCAGCCGGTACTTGGCCATCGAGGCCGTGACCGTATCAAGACGGCCCTCGACATGTTCGCCGATGCAGTGATCGAGGAACACTTTGGCGATGGTGGCGTCGGTCTTGCACTCGGCCAGCTCGAACTGGGTGTTCTGGAACTCCATGATCGTCTTGCCGAAGGCTTTGCGTTCCTTGACGTAGGCGATGGTGAGAGCCAACGCCCGCTCCATCATGGCGACCGCGTGCACGGCGACGATCATCCGCTCCTGCGGCAGTTCCTTCATGAGCTGATAGAAGCCCTGCCCCTCTTCGCTGCCGAGCAGATTTTCCGCCGGCAGCTTGACGTCCTCGAAGAACAGTTCCGAGGTGTCGGCCGAATCCATGCCGAGCTTCTTGAGCTTGCGGCCGCGGCGGAAGCCGGGCGCGTCGTCGGTCTCCACCACCATCAAGGACACGCCCTTGGCGCCAGCCTTCGGATCGGTCTTGGCGACCACAATGACGAGATTGGCGTGCTGGCCGTTGGTGATGAAGGTCTTGGAGCCGTTGAGCACGTAACCGTTGCCGGATTTCTCGGCCTTGGTGCGCACGCCTTGCAGATCCGAGCCGGTGCCGGGTTCGGTCATGGCGATGGCGCCGACCAGTTCGCCGGTCGCCATCTTGGGCAGCCAACGCTTTTTCTGTTCCTCGGTGCCGTAGTGCAAAATGTAGGGCGCGACGATGCCGGAATGCAGCGGCGCGCCAAAGGTGTCGAAGCCGGCGAGCGAAAACTCGCGGTTGATCACCGCCTCGTGCGCGAAGCTGCCGCCGGCCCCGCCGTACTCATCCGGCATGGAGGCACACAACAGCCCGGCCTCGCCGGCCTTGTTCCAGACATCGCGCTCGTAGATGCCTTGCTCGTGCCAACGGTCGATATGGGGAACGTATTGGTCGGCGATGTAGCGGCGCGCCTGTTCCTCAAGCAGGACCAGGTCCTCGCTCATCCACCCCGGCCGCGGGAGATTGAGAACTTCCATGGAGGCGCAGTCTGGAACGAATCGACGGCTCTGACCATAGGGCCGGCCGCAGCCGGGCGCGAGGCTTGCTTCGCCGCCTACAGGCGCCAGCATCAAAATATTTGATCGTCCAATCGCCCCGGCGGGAATGGTTTGCGCACCGGCGCAATGCTACGACCTGTGCAGCAAATGCCGGGCCCATCATCGTGACGCGATCAAACCCAAGCGCCTTCGGCGCTGCAGTGACCGATTCCGCGGCGGCCTGGTTTCGCCTCGCCGCCGCGCTGGTGCTTGCGACCATCGGCAATGTCGGCATGTGGTCGGTGGTGGTCGCGTTGCCAGCGATCCAGGCTGATTTCGGCGTCGACCGCGCCGCCGCCTCCCTGCCCTATACGCTCACCATGCTCGGTTTCGGCGCCGGCGGCGTGCTGATGGGCCGGCTCGCCGACCGTTTCGGCATCGCGGTTCCGATCGCCATTGGCGCCGTCGCGCTCGGGCTCGGCTATATCGCGGTCGGACAATCCTCGAGCCTGACGCAAGTCGCGCTCGCACAAGGCTGCCTCATCGGGGTCGGCTGCTCGACGGTCTTCGGGCCGCTGATGGCGGACATTTCGCACTGGTTCCTGCGCCGGCGCGGTATCGCCGTCGCGATCGCCGCGTCCGGCAACTATCTTGCCGGCACGATCTGGCCGCCGATCGTGCAGCATTTCATCGCGACCGACGGATGGCGTGCAACGCATACCGGCATCGGCATCTTCTGCATTGTCACCATGCTGCCGCTCGTTCTGTTGTTGCGGCGGCGGACCGAACATCAAGACATCCCGCGTGACGGCAATGGCGGCGCCCCGGCATCGCGGCACGCCGATGCGCCAGTCTCGCCGATGACGTTGCAGGTCTTGCTGTGCATCGCCGGTATCGCCTGTTGCGTCGCCATGGCGACGCCGCAGGTCCATATCGTCGCCTATTGCGGCGATCTCGGCTACGGACCGGCACGCGGCGCCGAGATGCTGTCGCTGATGCTCGGTCTCGGCATCATCAGCCGCGTGACTTCCGGCTTCATCGCCGACCGCATCGGCGGCGTGCGCACGCTGCTGCTGGGCTCGATGCTGCAAGGCGTCGCCCTGGTTTTGTATCTGCCGTTCGACAGCTTGATGTCGCTTTATGTGGTCTCGGGTCTGTTCGGCCTTTTTCAGGGCGGCATCGTGCCGAGCTACGCCATCATCGTGCGTGAATACTTCCCGGCCAAGGATGCCGGCACCCGCGTCGGCCTGGTCATCTTCGCAACCGTGATCGGCATGGCCGGGGGCGGCTGGATGGCGGGCGAGATCTTCGACCTCACCGGCTCTTATCAGTCCGCCTTCCTCAACGGCATCGGCTGGAATTTGTTGAACGTGTCGATCATGACCTTCCTGCTGCTGCGCTCGCACGGCAGGCCGCGGCTGGCAGCGGCCTAAGTCCCCCGGGCGGCAGGCCGAGATCGCCGTTTTCGACTGCTGCAAACGCGTCGTGACCATACAGCCAGCCGATGGCATCGAGCGACCAATCGGTGCCACCGCCCGCCATCTTGGCATCGCGCGCTTCCTGCTCCGGGCCATCCGGCATGTGGAAGCGGCTCTTGTTGCCCGCTGCGAGCGATTGCACATGCGCGGTGCGTGGCAGGCGCAAGTCTTGATAACGAGCGAGCGCGGCCGGAATATCGCCTATCGTCTGCAGGCAACCAACGAGCGTGGCGCCATCTTCAAGCGCCTGCGCCGCGCCTTGCGCCATGTGCGGTTGCATGGCGTGACAGGCGTCACCCAAGAGCGCGGCGCGGCCGACCGACCAGCGCTCAAGCGGCACGCGGTCGAAGATGCCCCAGATGAAGGTTTCGCTGACGGCGTCGAGAATGGCGCGTAATTTCGGGTCCCATTGGGAAAATAGCGCGCGCAGGTCGTTGGGGTCGCCCTGTTCGGTCCACGATTCCAACGTCCAGTCCTCGCGGTCGCTATTGGCGACAAAATTGAGATAGCGCTTGTCAGCGACGAAATAGCCGACGACATGGCCGTGCGGCCCCATCCACACCTGTGTCGTCACCTCAATGTCGAGATGACGTACCCGCTCGGCGGGAATGAGCCCGCGATAGGCAATGCCGCCGCTGTAGCGCGCCGATTCCGCGCCGAACAGAGCACGCCGTACCGTCGAATGAATACCGTCGGCACCGATCATCAGGTCGGCGCTCGCGGTCGCGCCGTTGTCGAATTGCATGTCGATGCGGTCGTTACGCTCTTCGAACGAAGTCAGGCGGTGCCCAACATCGAGACACTCGACTGGCAGCGCCGCTCTCAACATCGCAAGCAGGTCCCCGCGACGCACCTGGTAGTAGGGATAGCCGAAGGCTTCGAACACGGCATCGCCGAGCGGCGTCTTTAGCAACGTGCGACCATCCTGCCAGCGGCGTTGGTGGAACGCGCGCGGCCGCACGCCAATTCTGGCCAGAGCATCGCCGAGGCCGAGATGATGGATAATACGCGACGCATTGGGGCTAATCTGAATCCCGGCACCGACCTCACGCAGAGCACGTGCCTGCTCGTAGACATGCACATCGAAACCGGCGTGCAACAGATTGAGCGCAGCCGCCATTCCGCCCAAGCCGCCGCCCACGACAGCAATGGACACCGACTTTTCGGACATTGTCTCCCCCACGCCCAGCCGTGCCACGTCAATGATTGGAACTATAATCGCCTTGCCTTCGATCGCATGAATTATTTTTCGGCCGTGCGGGAATAATACACATCACAGAGTATTGTGTGACGGCGCGTTGACATACGCCGCGTGCCGCGCAAAACGTTCGCCGCCCGGGAATGTGGGGGGCATGTAAATGCAGTTTTCAGTCGCGCGGCCGGACGTTGTCCGCGCCATCAATCAGCGCTGGCTGCTCAAATACTGGCAACGGCATCTGCAGGGACAACGCGTGCCCCGCTGGCAATCCATCGAAGCGGAAGACATCGCGCGTCTGTCGGATGGTCTCAGCTTTCTGGACGTCGTCGGCAGCGACGGTAATTCGCGATTTCAGATCCGATTTCACGGCCCATTGATCGGTCGGGTGTTCGGCGCCGAAGATTGCCGCGGCAAATTCCTCTACAAGTCCACGACCGAACCGACGCAGACACAAAAGCTCGCGCCATACCGTCAGGCCGTGGACAGCGGGCGCCCAGTTTACACGATCCACGACATTACCGACAGCGACGGCCGCCTCGTTCATTACGAGCGTCTGCTGTTGCCGTTTTCGCGCAATGGCGAAACCGTCGAACGCATTTTGACGTCGTTCGAATTCGTCTGCGAAGACGGCGCGTTCAAAAGCCATCAGTTGATGACGACGCTAGCCGAACCGCCGGCATTGCGGCTGTCGGCAACGATCGCGCCGCCCGACCTGTCCTGAACGCGACCTTACGCTGTCAGCCCGGCGCCCGCCGAGACACCGAGATCGCCGCTCGCCGCCGCTGCGATCGCGTCGTGATCGTAGATCCAGGCGCTGGCGCCGATCGACCAGTCAGCGGTTCCAGCGGCCATCGCGGCATCGCGCGCCTGCTGCTCGGCACCGTCAGGCAGATGATTGCGCATCTTGTTACCGCGGGCGACCGTCTGAATGCAGGCCGTGCGTGGCAGGCGCAAGGCCTCGTAGCGACACAAGGCCGCGGCAATGTCGCCGCGCGAACTCGCGAGCACCGCCGCCAAGGTTGCACCGTCCTCGATCGCCTGCGCGGCGCCTTGCGCCAGAAACGGCAGCATCGGATGGCAGGCATCGCCCAGCAAGGTGACGCGATTGAACGACCAACGCTCAAGTGGCGCGCGATCGAACAGGCCCCAGACGAAAATCTCGGTGACCGTCTCGACCAGCGCGCGCACATGCGGATGCCAGGTCTCATAGAACGAGCGAAGTTCCGCCGGATCGCCCGGCTCGGTCCACAATTCCTTCGTCCACCCGTCGCGGTCGATCAGGCAGACGAAATTGATCAATTGACCGCTCCGGACAGGATAGTTGACGAAGTGACTGCCGGGTCCGAGCCAAAGCTGCAACTCGACGTGCAGATCGGATTCCGGAAGGCGGTCCGCCGACACCATGCCGCGATAAGCGACGCAGCCGGTGAATTGCGGGACCTCTGCGCCGAGCAGAATCTTGCGAACGGCGGAATGGATGCCGTCCGCGCCGACAACGACGTCGGCCGTTGCGCGCACGCCGTTCTCGAATTCCAATTCGACGTGAGGACCGGTGTCGCTAAGCGCTGTCAATTTATGGCCGAGATGAATGCGTTCGGCCGGCAGCGCGTCGGAAAGCATCGTCAGCATGTCCGCGCGATGCACGGTGTAGAAGAGATGCTCGCCGGATTTGCCAACGAGCTTCTGCACCGGCGCGAGCAGCAAGGTGCTGCCGTCTTGCCAGCGCCGCTGGCGCACCGCGGTGGGCGCGACGGCAAGACGGTCGAGAGGTTCGCTCAGACCCATGCCGTGCAGCAGACGCGACACATTCGGCGTCAGCACAATGCCGGCGCCGACCTCGCGCAGCTCGCGCGTCTGCTCATAAACGTGGACGTCGAAACCTGACTGCAGCAGCGACAATGCAGCCGCAGTGCCGCCGATGCCGCCACCAATGATGGCGATTGAAAGTCGCTTGTCGGCCATGATCGCGCGGCCCCGGAAACCTTGCATCACACAGACAATTTGAGCGGCAAAGGCCTGACACGCAAATAGCCGCGATGCAAGGCCATCGGTGATCGCCGGTAGTTGAGAATGCAGCGGGTCCGACGCTCGTGCTCAAGCGGCCGACGCATTATTTTTCTTGAAGCCTCTGATAAAGCCCGCCAGCTCACCGGCCGGGCGCGGCTCGCTGAACAGATAGCCCTGTACCTCGGTGCAACCTTCCCGCTTGAGCTGATCGTATTCAGCTTTGGTTTCGACGCCTTCGGCCGTCGTGACGATCCCGAGCGCGCTGCCAAGTCCGGCGACCGCGCGCACGATTGCACGTGAATCGGCTTTGTCGGGCAGGTCGTGGATGAACGCTCGATCGATTTTGATTTTGTCGAAGGGAAACTTCTGCAAATAGCCCAGGCTGGAATAGCCCGTACCGAAATCGTCCATCGCAATACGAACGCCGAGGCTGCGTAGCTCATTGAGTGTGGCGACGGTGGTCTCTGTGTCGTTGAGAAGCACGGCTTCGGTGATCTCGATTTCCAGCCGGCGGGCCGGCAGACCCGAGGCGCCGAGCGCGGCAATCACGTCGAGCACAAGCGTACCGCTCTTGAACTGCACTGGGGACACATTGACGGCGACGCTCATATCGTCGGGCCAATTCTTGGCATCGCGGCACGCTTGCTTGAGTACCCAGCTGCCGATTTGGTTGATCAGCCCGATCTCTTCCGTCAACGGTATGAAATCGAGCGGTGAGACAAGGCCCCGTTCCGGATGCCGCCAGCGCAGCAAGGCTTCGAAGCCCGTAATCTTGCCGCTCGCGACGCTGACCGTCGGCTGGTAGAACAACTCAAACTCATGAAGCACAATCGCCTTGCGCAAATCGAGTTCGAGCAGGCGGCGCGCCTGCATTTCGGCATCCATGCCAGGCGCAAAGAAGCTGTAGGCACCGCGGCCATTTTGCTTGGCCCGATACAGCGCCATGTCGGCCTTTTTCATGAGCTGATCCGGATCGGTGCCGTCACCGGGCGCAACGGTAATGCCGATGCTCGCCCCGATGACGACCTGATGGCCCTCGACCTCGTAGGGCTCCGACAACTCTTCAACTAAACGCGTGGCAAGCGCCGTGGCAGCAACCGGCTGATCTTTATCGACTTGAACCACGGCAAACTCATCGCCACCGAGGCGCGCAACCATATCCTGCTCACGCACGCAGGCGAGCAGCCGCGCGGCCACCGCCTTCAGCAGCACATCTCCGATCGGATGACCGAGCGTGTCGTTCACCGCCTTGAAGTGATCGAGATCTAGACAGTGAATGGCCACCGGCGTGTCGCCTCTTGCCTTGTCCAGCGCCTCGACGATGGCGTCGCGGAAACTCACGCGATTGGGCAGATCGGTCAACGCGTCGTGATGCGCCATATATGCGATCTGCTGCTCGGCCTTGCGCCGTTCGGTGATGTCTTCATGCGTGGCGATCGAGCCGCCGTCGGGTAGCGGGTTATGGGAAATGGCGATGATGCGGCCATCGCTCAGCTCGTTAATCCGGCGCCATGACTTGCCGGAAGCGAGAACGGCCAACCGTTGTTCAACAGTTTCGTCATTACCTTCTGCGTAGCGTTCGTTTTCGCTGACATGGGTGAGGATGTCACGCAAAGGCGTGCCGGGCTTCGTCAGCGCCTTATTGAGATGATAGATCTCGGCGTAGCGGTCGTTGCAGATGATCAGCTTCTTCTGATCGTCGAACATGGTCAGACCGATCGGCATATTGTTGACCGCGGCATTCAACCTTTCGAACTGCGCCTTGATCTCAGCCTCCGACCATTCGATCAGACGCCGACGCGCTTCGGCAAGTTCAACGACCAGCGCGTTAAAAGAACGCGCCAGACCGCCGATTTCGTCAGGCCGCTCATTGATCCCTGCATCCGGCAGCGGCACGAGTTTGCCGCTTTCACGGATGGCGGCAGCGTGGCCGGCCAGCCGTACCAAAGGCGCGGCGATGCGGCGCGCGATCAAGAATCCGAAGTACATCGCGGCGATGAATGCGAGCAATGTCGCCGCGGACACGACATTTCGCGCATTTTCAATACCAAGCTTCGCCTGCTGGCGCGCATTTTGATTGAGGCGCTCGGTCTGCATCGCGATCTGCCCCAGAATGGTAGCGTAACTTCGATCGATTTCGTCGAGTCGATACTTCCCGGCGTCGATCTTAGTGCGTGCCTCCAACAATTCGTGTTGGCTGGTAAAAAGCCGTTGCAGCGTGACATTGAGGGACGCGAAGCTCGCCTTTACCTGCTGGAACACGGAGTCGGCGCCTACGCCATGCAGCCGGTTGCCTAATTTGTCGAGCGTGCGGCCGACATGGGCGAACCGTCTTTCTACTTCTTTGCGGGCATCGACCAGTTCGTCGTCGTTGAGCTTGGGAGCCTGGCGTGACAAATACTCCAATGCTCCCAATTCGGCGAGAAGTTGCGAGGAATAGCGCTGCACCGGGAAAATATCGGCGAGCAGCACCGCCAGACTTTTTCCCAAGCTGTCGACTGTGGCGCTACCGAGCTGCTGCTCGACCTTGGCCGTCTCCTCGCGTTCGCTGGCCAGACCATCGGCACGGCGCAGGATTGCCTTGAGCGTGTCGTAGGTGCGGAGTCGCTCTTGCTGGAACTCAGCCTGGCGGTTGGAATTGACTGCGACCGCAGTTCTTTCTTGTCTGGCGCTTTTCAGGATTAGACCCAGCGTGTCGACAAACGCCGCTTGGTTCTGCGAGAGGCCGGGGAAATCAACTTGCAAGCCGCCCCGCGCGGCGAGCGTACGCATTTCATCGATGATGGCGCGCCCACCGTTGTCCAGCGTGACCAAGTCGCGGCCCGCAACGCCGAGCGCTCCCCCGTCGAGCACCGCCTTCATGACCGCCTTTTCCATCTTTTCGGCGTTGCTCGACAGACGCAGGCTCCGCCGGGCAAGCGGCTGAGTAATGTCAGAGAAGACGGTCACGGCGTCACCAATTCGCGCGACAAAATTCAGCGCCACGGCACCGCTCAAGGCCGTCAACAAAGCCATCGCCATAAATGCGGCAAAGAGCTTACGGCGCAGCATAAAGGACCGATACCAACGCGAAGGCGACCACATGGCGCGTCAAGAGGTTACTGTTGAGCGGAACCGACAGTGCCGGACTTCACTGGCTTGAACACCTGGATCCGCTTGTTGCCCGTGTCGGCGACATAGACCGTGCCCGTCGGCTTATCGACAATGATGCCGTGCAGGTTCATGAACTCGCCGGTGCCACTGCCCTTGCGGCCCCAGCCGGTCAGATATTTTCCAGACTTGTCGAAGACCTGGACGCGATTGTTGCCGATCTCGTTAACGTAGAGATAGTCGTCGCGATCGAAGGCAAGCCCGGAGGGCGCCCTCAACTCGCCCGGGCCGCGGCCGCTTTTGCCGAAAGCAAACAGGAATTTGCCATGAGCGTCGAAGACCTGGATGCGGTCGTTTTTCAGGTCGCTGACGTAAAGTTTTCCATCGCTCGAGAATTTAGCCGCTTCCGGCGAATTGAGCTTGCCGGGCTCGGTGCCGGGGCCGCCGAAGTCAAACAGCGGCTTGCCGTCGAGACTGAAGACATTGATGCGGTTGTTACCGATGTCCGGAACGTAGAGCTTTCCGTCATGGGTATCCATGAATTCGGCTTGCTTGGTCTCGCCCCAATGCGCGCCGTAGCCACTGAAGGTCTTCAGCCACTTGAATGACGGATCGTATTTCTTGACGTAGCCGCTGATGTAGTCGGCGACGAAGACATTGCCATCCGGAGCGGCCGCGATGCCTTCTGGCTTTTCGAGATTGCCCGGGCCGTCACCATGACCGCCGAAACGCGTGATGAATTTTCCGCTCGTCTTGTCGAATACCTGGACGAAGGCGTGCGAGGCGTCGGTTGCCAGCAAGCGCCCATCCTTGCTGAAGGCAAAATCTTCGACGTAGCGAAACTGTCCCTCGCCAGCGCCCACGGATCCGATCGTCATTGCGTAACGAAATTGCAGCACCGCGGCGTTCGCCTGCGCCGCAACAAACAAAGCGGCTGCGGCGATCAGAAGCGACTTCAACATGGACGCTCTCCTCATTTTGAGCGCCGATCAGAGCAATGAGGATTTAATGCCGAGTTATAGATAAAGCGCTGAAAGAATGCGCATTGCGCGGCACTCTCATCGCTTTCGGTAATCGAGTAGCGTTTTCGGAATTATTTTTAGGAAATTACAAATGATGTTTGCATCATCGCGTCTGCGGCAACCATTTGCTTTGGCCGACGCAGAGGAACTTTCGCGATAATGCGCATCGTCGCAGCAAGCGTTCGTTAGCGATGGAATCGGCGAAGGCGGCCGGCGAAAGTGGCGCGAACACTCGCCGCCGCTTCAGAACGCATCGTCCGGCAGTTCCATTGTGCTCGCCGCACCCGTCTGGATGCGGGCGAGATGGCTCGCGGTCTCCGGCAGTATGCGCTCCATGAAGAAACGCGCGGTGACGAGTTTGGCGTTCATGGTTGGCGCCGAGCCGTTGGCTTTCGGCAGCCTGGCGAGCGCAGCTTCCACAATCATGCACCACATGTAACCGAGCGCAACCAGGCCAAAGAGGTGCATGTAATCATAGGAGCCGGCCCCGGCATTGTCGGGTTTGGCCAGCGCGTTCTGCATGAACCACATCGAAGCCTGTTGCAGGTGACCGGCGGCGATACCGAGCGGTTCGACATAGGGCTTCAACTTCTCGTCGGCGCTCTTTTCTTTGACATAAGTGCCGACTTCGTTGAGGAACGCCATCAGCGCGCGGCCGCCGTCCTTGCCGATCTTGCGGCCGACCAGATCGAGCGCCTGGATGCCGTTGGCGCCTTCGTAAATTTGAGCGATGCGGGCGTCGCGCACGAACTGCTCCATGCCATGCTCGGCGATATAGCCGTGACCGCCGAACACCTGCTGCGCCATCACCGTGTTGGCAAAACCGGTGTCGGTGAGCACGCCTTTGATCACCGGCGTGAGCAGCCCCATGTGGTCGTCGGCGCTCTGGCGCGCGTTGTCGTCGTCGGAGCGATGCGCGACGTCACTTTTCAATGCGGTCCACATCACCAGCGCGCGCGCGGCCTCATTGAAGGCGCGCATCGACATCAGCGCGCGGCGCACGTCCGGGTGTACGATGATCGGATCGGCCGGCTTGTCGGGATATCTCACGCCGGAGATGGCGCGGCCCTGCAGACGTTCCTTCGCATAGGCCGCGGCGTTCTGGTAGGCGACCTCGGACTGCGCGAGACCTTGCACGCCGACGCCGAGACGCGCCTCATTCATCATCGTGAACATGGCGTGCAGGCCGCGATTTTCCTCGCCGATCAACCAGCCTACGGCGCCGTCATAGTTCATGACGCAGGTAGCGTTGCCGTGGATGCCCATCTTCTCTTCGATCGAACCGCACGAAACGGCGTTGTGATCGCCGAGTGAACCGTCTTCGCCGACCATGATCTTAGGCACCACGAACAACGAGATGCCCTTGGTGCCGGCGGGCGCGCCTTCGATACGCGCCAGCACGAGATGGATGATGTTCTCCGACAGATCGTGCTCGCCGGCGGAAATGAAGATCTTGGTGCCGGTAATCTTGTAACTGCCGTCGGTTTGTTTCACCGCCTTGGTGCGCAAAAGGCCGAGATCGGTGCCGCAATGCGGCTCGGTCAGATTCATGGTGCCGGTCCAGCGGCCGTCCACCATTTTCGGCAAATATTTCGTCTTCAGTTCCGGCGAAGCATGCATCAGCAGCGCGGCGATCGCGCCTTGGGTGAGCCCGGGATACATGGCGAAGGCCATATTGGCGGAACAGAGGAATTCGTTGACGATCTCGGTCAGCGTGGCGGGAAGGCCTTGGCCGCCGAATTCCGCCGGCGCGGAAATGCCGACCCAGCCGCCCTCGGTCAGTTGAGCGTAGGCGTCTTTGAAACCCGTCGGCGTCGTAACGCTGCCGTCGTCATGGCGCGTGCACCCCTCCTCGTCGCCGACCCGGTTGAGCGGGGTGAGCACCTCTTCCGAAAACCGAGCGGCTTCACGCAGGACCGCCTCCACCAGATCGGGTGAAGCATCGGCAAAGCCGGGAAGGTTGCCGTAGCGGTCAAGATGAAAGACGTCGTTCAGGAGGAACAACGCATCGTCCACGGGGGCCTTGTAGGTCGGCATCGGTTTATCTCCAGCATCCTGTCGGGGCGCTGCTGCTGCGCGCTGTTAACAACTCGTTAACTAATTGGCGGTTGCGACCAATTTAAGAACCGGCACGGAAATTCCCCGACCGAAGCATCGCGCAGTCCGCTTACAGGCGCGTTAAGCGCCATGCGCGCGCCCGCCTTAGGGAAAAGCGCGGGGAAAATCCGACACTTCGACCCGATCCTTAACCGCTTGTTTACTGTGCCGGGCAAAAAGTCGGTCGGATTAGCGTGGACCGTGTTCGTCTCTACCTACCGTTAACGCGTGCCGGTCCGACGGAGAGCAATGGGCTCTTAGCGCCTTCGCCTCGAACGTGGTGCGAGCATGAAACTTGGCGTCCCGTGGGGTGTGAAAGGAATACGGGCTGAGGCCCGCGAAACCGCGCAAGAAGCGGCGCGCCGATCCGGCATGTCGCTCGAGGACTGGCTCAACTCGGTGATCCTCCGCCAAGCCGAACTGGACGGGATCAAAGCCCGCGCCGACAGCAGCGGCGGCGCAGCCAATGGCGACGGCATCGCCAATATGAATCAGCGGCTGGACGATCTGACCCGCCGCATCGAACAGATCACGCGCACGGGACCGGCCGCCTATGCGCCGCGCCACAACCGTGGCGACGAGACGATTCCGACGCGCCCGCTGGCGCCTTCGCTTGCGCCCGAGGCTCCGCAACTGCCGCCGAACGTGCAATTGCCGCCGGGCCTCGACCGCGCGGTTGCCGAGATTTCCGCGCGCCGGCGCACGCTTAATGGCGACCCGGCGCCGATGCCGCCGCAGCCGCAAATGCCGACCGCCGCGCCTGCCCCCATGACCGCTACGCCTATGACCGCTACGCCTATGACCGCTACGCCTATGACCGCTACGCCTATGACCGCTACGCCTATGACCGCTGCGCCTATGGCCGCCGCGCCCGCGATGGCTGCGCCGCCACCCCTGCCGCCCGCTATGGCGGCTGCGCAAAGCGCACCGCAACCGTCGCAAAATCTGGCCGGGCTGGAAGCGCAACTGCGCCGCATCACCGATCAGATCGAGACGCTGCGCAAACCGGGTGTCGAGGACGCCATCAACGCTTTGCGCGCCGAACTCGGCGCGATCGGGCAGGCGTTGAGCGAGGCGCTGCCGCGCGGCGCTATCGAGGCGCTCGAGAAGCAAATCCTAGAACTCGCCATGCGCATCGATCATAGCCACCAGGCCGGCATCGACCCGCATACGCTCGCCGGCATCGATAGCGGCCTCGCCGAAGTGCGCAACGCCCTGCACTCGCTCACGCCGGCGGAAAACCTGGTCGGCTTCAATGATGCAATCGAAAACCTGACCCACAAGATCGATCTCATTGTCGCCGAGAGAGACCCCGCGACGATGCAGCAGCTTGAACACGCCATCGTCACGCTGCGCGAGATGGCCGAGCATGTCGCCAGCAACGAGGCGGTGACGCAGGTTGCCAATGAAGTGGCCGTGCTGGGCGAAAAGATCGATTATGTCGCTCGCGCCACCGCCGGCGGCGATGCGCTCAACAATCTCGATCACCGCGTATCGGCGATTGCCAACTCGCTCGCCGAACGTACGCAAAACGGCGACGCGGTGCCGCCGCGGCTGGAATCGCTGGTGCAGTCGCTCTCCGACAAGATCGAGCAGCTTCAGGCCTCGCGCAGCGAGCCTGTGTCGCTCGGCCATCTGGAGGAGCGCATCGGCTACCTGGCGGAAAAGTTCGACGCTTCGCAGTCGCACCTCGGACAGATGGAAGCCATCGAGCGGGGCTTAAGCGACGTGCTCGCCCTTATCGAGGAGATGCGAGCAGACAAAGCAGCGCAGACCCAGCATTTCAATCCAGCGCCGGCGGTCGACGAACTGCGGACCAATATGGTTCAGACGCAGGATGCGCTCGAAGCGGTGCACGACACGCTCGCACTTATGGTCGACCGGCTGGCGACGATCGAAAAAGGGGTGCGCAGCGAGCCGCAGCCGCAAGCAATGCCGGAGGATGCGCCGGCGCCACCGTTCGGCAAGCTGGGCGTGCGCCTGGTCAGCGACAGCCCGGCGCAGCCGCCGCAAGTGATGCCGCCGCAACCGGTTGCGCAGCCGCCTGCACCCATCGTCCAAGCGCCGCCGCTTGCGCCGCAAGTCGAGCCGCAACAGCCACCTGCTCCGCCGCCGCCGGCTGCGCCCGTCCAGCCGCCGCAAGTGGTGCCGCCCCGCCGGGTCGCGACCTCGTTGCCGGTCAAAGGCGATAGCTCCGCCGACGAGCCGCTCGAACCCGGTTCGGGACCGCCGAAATTCAGCGCGCGCATCGCTGCCTCGGAAGCAGCGCTTGGTGCCGCCGCACCGCCGGCGCCTGCCCCAGGCGGCAAGTCGAACTTCATCGCCGCCGCGCGTCGCGCCGCTCAGGCCGCCATGCAACAGAACGCAGGTGCTGTAGCTCCCCGCGCCGAAGCCGAGCCCGAAGCGGAAGACGCCACACCGTCGTCGCTGCGTTCCCGGCTCATGAAGCGGATGAAGTCAGTATTCATCGCTGCCAGCATCATCGCCATAGTGGTCGGCGGCTTCCAGATCGCCGGCAATTTCCTGAAATTCGGCGGCCATCCGACCGGCGAAATCGCCAGGTCGCAAGACCCTGACAATACGCCCGCTCCTGCCCCCGCCCCGAAAAAAGACACACTGGAACATCCGCTCGATCCGCTCAGCCCGCCAGCAAAGCAATTGCCGGCACCGAAAAAACTCAATCTGAATACGCTGCAGACACCGTCCATGTTCGGTCCGCCGGTCATGAGCCCGCCGTCAATTCAGTCGGCCGCACCGCACGCCGGCAAAGACGACATCACCGGATCGATCCCGCAAACCGCCACCGGGAAGGCCGCATCGCCTGACGGGCAACTGCCAGCCGCCATCGGCAGCGAACGTCTGCGCAGTGCCGCACTCGCGGGTGATGCCGGCGCCGCCTACGAGATCGCCGCCCGCTATGCGGAAGGGCGCGGCCTGCCCGCCAATCCGGAGGAGGCGGCGCATTGGTATGCCCTGGCGGCCAAGGGCGGCCTCGCGCTTGCGCAGTTCCGCTACGCCAGCATGCTGGAAAAAGGCCACGGCGTAAAAAAAGACCAGCGGCAGGCGCGCCAGTTCTACCTCGCGGCAGCGAAGCAGGGGCACGCCAAGGCCATGCACAATCTGGCGGTGCTTAGCGCTCAGGGCATCGACGGCAAGCCTGACTATGGCGACGCCGCGAAATGGTTCCGCCAGGCCGCGCAGCACGGCGTCGCCGATAGCCAATACAATCTCGGCGTCCTGACGGCGCGCGGCCTCGGCGCTGAGCGAGACTTCGTTGCATCCTATAAATGGTTTGCGTTGGCGGCAGCCCAAGGCGACCAGGAAAGCGCCAAAAAACGCGACGAAATCGCCAAGCACCTCGATGCGTCTGCGCTCGCCGCGGCCAAGCAGGCGGTCAAGACCTTCAAAGCCACGCCACAACCGAAAGCGGCAACCGCCGTTCCCAAGCCGCAAGGCGGCTGGGATCAGGCCGGCAATGCACCACCGGTCAAGCCACGGCCCAAAGCCAAGGCGGCGCCAGCGCCTGTCCCGCATGGCGCACCTCTGTCGCTCGGCTCCTTCACCGTCGGGAAACAATAACCGAGCAAGACTGTCTTCCTTGAGGCACAGTCACGCGCTTTTGCTGCGAAGCTGACCGAAATTCGCCCCATTGATGTTGCCAAGGCATTGCGCCCCGCGCTATTGCCCGCGCAGCAACATGCCACGCAGGCAGCCGTTAGGGCCCAGCCTCGAAGGCGGACGACAAGCCGTGCAAATCTATCTCCCGATCGCCAACCTCCCGGTGAACATCTTCCTCATTCTGGGGTTGGGTCTGGCGGTCGGCTTCATCTCGGGCATGTTCGGCATCGGTGGCGGCTTCCTGATGACGCCGCTCCTGATTTTCATCGGAATTTCGCCGGCAGTCGTCGTGGCGAGCGTTTCCCCGCAGATCGCGGCCTCGCTGTTCACCGGCTTCCTCACCTATTGGCGGCGGCGCTCGATCGATTTCGCACTCGGCGGGATGTTATTGGTCGGCGGCGCGGTGGGCACGAGCCTCGGCGTGTGGCTGTTCACCAAGCTGCGCTCGGTCGATCAGTTGGACCTGATGATCGGCGTTGCCTATGTCTTCCTGCTCGGCACCGTCGGCACCCTGATGATCACGGAGAGCGTGCGCGCCATCAACCGCGCGCGCCATGGCATCTCACCCGACCTGCGGCACGCCGGCACCCATGCCTGGTTTCACCGGTTGCCGCTGAAATACCGTTTCAAGCGCTCGCGCATCTACATTTCGGTCATTCCGGTGTGGATCATCGGCTCAATTATCGGCTTCATCGGCGCGGTGCTCGGCGTCGGCGGCGGCTTCATGCTGGTGCCGATGATGATCTATCTCCTGCGCGTCCCGACCGCGACCGTAATCGGCACGTCGATGATCCTGACGCTTATCACCATGATTTCGGCGACGATCCTGCATGCGACCGCCAATCACCTGGTCGACGCGGTATTGGCGCTGATCCTCATGGTCGGCGGCGTCATCGGCGCGCAATTTGGCGCGCGCGCGGGGCAAAAGATGCGCAGCGAGCGGCTGCGGCTGTTGCTCGGCATTCTCGTCATGCTCGTCGGTTTGCGCTTTGCCTTCGATCTCGCGTTGCGGCCGGAAGACCTCTACTCGCTGCGTCTGGTGAGGGCGGGGTAATGCGACGCTTCATATTCACCGCGCTCTTGATCCTCATGACCTTCGCCGCGCGGCCCGCTGCGGCCGAACGGCTGATCGTGTCGCTGTCGAATCACCGGGTGCAGGTCACGTCGAGCTTTACCGGCGAGGATCTCGTATTGTTCGGCAGCATCGAGCCGGACAAGGGCAAGACGGCGCTTCGGTCGAGCTACGACCTGGTGGTGACCGTCACCGGCCCGCGCGAGACATTCCGCACGCGCCAAAAAGATCGTGTGGCGGGCATCTGGGTCAATGTCGAATCGCGCGAATTCGTGAAAGTCCCGTCCTATCTCGCGGTCCTGAGCAACCGTCCCGTCGCCCACATCACCGACGAAAACACCTTGCGGCGGCTGCATATCGGCATCGACAATTTTCTGCTGCCGCAGCGCATCGGGCCGGATATCGCGGACACGGTGCGCAACGACCCGTTCCGGGTCGCTTTCGTGCGGCTTGAAGGCGTCCGCGGCCTTTACCGCAAATCATCCGAAGCGGCGACCTTCCTGACGCCGAGCGTTTTCCGTGTAGCCATTCCGCTGCCTGCCGACACCCCGACCGGCTCCTACGCGATCGACGCCAAACTGTTCGCCGACGGTAAGCTGGTGACGAGCACCAACACGGCTCTGGGGGTGATCAAGACCGGCTTCGAGCAATACGTCGCCGATGCCGCCGCCGACTACGGATTGCTCTACGGCATCGCCACCGCGCTGATGGCGCTGTTCATCGGCTGGTTTGCCAGCGTGGTGTTCAGACGGGATTGAGGCGGCGCAGCGCTAGTCGGGCAGGCAGCGCTTGGAGTCGAAGGCATAGAGACGGCCGTCGCCCAACAGATGCGCGGTAAAGCCAACCGAGTCGAACAGATCGGCAAACGCGGCGGTGCGAATATTGAGGCCGCCGGTATAGGTGCCGAATGCCGGCATCACCATGCAGTGGCCGTCGCCGGCGAAACAACGGCGGGTAACGACGCGGCCACGGTGCGAGATGCGTGCGACCGGGTGCAGGTGGCCGGCGATCTCACCGGCGGCGCCGGTCGGCTCGTGGCGAAAGATCAGGGCGCCAAGCGAATGCGTCGTCTCAAACTCGCCGCCGATCCCGTCAGCCGGCTCGGGATCGTGATTGCCTGTGATCCAGATCCACTCGCGTCCGACCTGCAACGCGGTCAGATTGGCGCGGTTGTCGCGCGACAGCCGCGCCGGGCCATCCCCATCATGAAAGCTGTCGCCGAGCGCGATCACGCAGCGCGGCCCGTAATAGCCTATCAAGTGGGCAAGGCGCAGAAGCGTGGACGCCGTGTCATATGGCGGCAACAGCGTGCCACGCCTGGCGTAGCTTGAGCCTTTTTCCAGATGCAGATCGGCGACCGCCAGCACGCCGTATTTGGGCCAGTACAACGCGCCAGCAGGATCCGCGACGAGGCTGACGCCACCGACGCTGATCGTCTCGTCCTGTTCCGGCGGTGCGCGCAGGACGTCAACGTTCATCGCATCGCTTCCTTCACCAGTTCGTCGGCGGCCTCAGCGAGCAAGGCATCGGCCGCTTCGCCATAGACGGTCTCGCGCCCGATCTCGAGCAGCACCGGAACCGACAGCGGCGAGACATGGTCGAGCGCTTTATGGACAATTCGGCCGCTGATGCGCGAGAGCATTTCGCCCAGCCTTTTGATGTCCAGCAAACCACTGGCGGCGTCGGCGCGAGCGGCTCGCAGCAGGATGTGATCGGCTTGGTGCTTGCGCAAGACGTCATAGACGAGATCTGTGGATATCGTGAGTTGGCGGCGCGATTTTTCCTCGCCGGGATACCGTCGCTCGATCAGCCCGGCGATGATTGCGCAGGATCGGAAGGTCCGCTTCATCATCGCCGATTCGGCGAGCCACGCTTCCAGATCGTCGCCCAGCATGTCCTGGTCGAAAAGCTGGGCGAGTGACAGATCGCCGCGCGCTATGTGCATGGCGACGTCGCCCAGCCCCCAGACCGCCAACGCGTATTCATTGGCGACAAAGCCGAGCGGACGCATGTGGGCGCGCTCGAGCCGGCGCGTGAGCAGCATGCCAAGCGTCTGGTGCGCGAGCCGGCCCTCGAAGGGATAGCAGACAAGATAGTGCTTGTCGGCCCGCGGAAAAGTCTCCACGAGCAGTTCGCCCGGGCCGGGCAGGACCGAACGCCATTCCTGGATTTCCAGCCATTCGCGCACCTGATCCGGCAGCGTACGCCATTCGCGGCGGTGCGCCAGCAGCGCGCGCACGCGCGCCGCGAGATAGGTCGAGAGTGGAAACTTGCCGCCCTCGTAGGCCGGCACCTTGGGATCGGTGCTGGTCGTGCGCGAGACATAGACTTCGTCTTCGACCAGCGCCTCGTATCTGAGGATTTCGCCGGCGAACACGAAGGTGTCGGCGGGAGTGAGCGTCTCGATGAAATATTCCTCGACTTCGCCCAGGAGACGCCCGCCGCGCGGCACAATCGCGCCATGGCCACGAGAGCGCACCAGCCGCACCTTGATCATATCGGCTTCCACGATGGTGCCGACATTCATGCGGTAGCGCTGGGCAACACGCGGATGGGTGATACGCCAGCGCCCGGCCTTGCCAAGTTTAGTATCAAGTTTCGTATATTGCCTGATTTTCGCGAAGCGCTCATAGGCTTTCAGCGCGTATCCGCCGGTGGCGACGAAATCGAGCGCGGCATCGAAATCGGCTCGCGTGAGCGACGTATAAGGCGCGGCGGCACGCACCTCGTCGTAGAGCTCGTCGGCCAGGAACGGCGCTCCGACCGCACGGCCGAGAATATGCTGCGCCAGCACGTCGAGCGCGCCGATGCGCGCCGGCGGAGTATCCTGCGCGTTCTCCGCCACCGCATCGAGCGCGGCGCGGCATTCCAGCACTTCGAAGCGGTTGGCCGGCACCAGTACCGCTTTCGACGGCTCGTCCAGCCTGTGATTGGAGCGGCCAATTCTCTGAAGAAGCCGTGATGAGCCTTTCGGCGCGCCGACATTGATGACGAGATCGACATCGCCCCAGTCGACGCCGAGATCGAGCGACGACGTGCACACCACCGCGCGCAGTCTGCCGGCCGTCATGGCATCCTCGACCTTGCGGCGCTGGGCGACGTCGAGCGAGCCGTGATGCAGCGCGATGGCGAGATTGTCGTCGTTGATGCGCCAGAGCTCCTGAAAAATGAATTCGGCCTGGCTGCGCGTATTGACGAAAATAAGCGTGGTCTTGTGCGTCTTGATCAACGCGTAGATTTCGCCGAGCGCGTGCAGCGCCGAATGCCCGGCCCAGGGCAGATGCGCTTGCGTGTCGAGCATGCTGACGTTCGGCTGCGCGCCGGCTTGCGCAATCACGAGATCGGCGCGCGCCTCACCCCCCAGCGGCTGCGGCACCAGAAAGCGGCAGAGATCGTCAGGCTCGGCGACCGTCGCCGACAGGCCGACCGTCGCAAGACCGGGTACGAGCGCAAACAGCCGCGCCAGCCCGAGCGACAACAGGTCGCCGCGCTTCGACGTCACCAGCGAATGCAATTCGTCGAGCACCACGCGCTTGAGCGTGCCGAACAGATAAGGCGCATCGGCCGAAGCCAACAGAAGCGCGAGCTGCTCGGGTGTTGTGAGCAGAATGTCGGGCGGATAGCGGCGTTGTCTTTGCCGCTTGGAGGTCGGCGTATCGCCGGTGCGCGTCTCGAGCCTGACGTTGAGCCCCATCTCCTGCACGGGAATTTCGAGATTGCGCGCGATGTCGACGGCAAGCGCCTTCAGTGGCGAGATGTAGAGCGTGTGCAGCCCTTGCGACTGGCGCACGTCCCGACCGGTGGAGACGAGCTTGTTCCCCGCGCGCGACTGCGTCAGCTCCACCAAGGTCGGCAGAAAGCCGGCGAGCGTCTTGCCGCCGCCGGTCGGCGCGATCAGCAGCGTCGAGCGCCCTGCTCGCGCCTTCGCCAGCAAATCGAGCTGATGCGCGCGCGGCTGCCATCCGCGCCGCGCGAACCAGCGGACAAAAATCTCCGGCAACAACGCCTGTTCTGTGTGCGCGAGCACGGTAGCCTGGTCCATGATTTCTTCGAGCAGAGGAGATGGCGGCGCCGATTCTAGGGCATATTTAAAGCACCTCGAAAAGACCCGCACGCATGCTAAGGTGACACAATGACAGAGCCAGCCGCCCAGGAAACCAAGCCCATGAGCGACGACATTATGACCCGAATCGTCGGCGGTTCGCCGCTGGCGGTGGCAGGCCGCCTGATTCTGGTGTCGGTCCTGGTCGGGGTCGTGCTGTCCGTTTTAGGACTCGATCCGTGGAATATCATCGACAGCGTCGAGCGCCTGTTCCGTCACATCTGGAACATGGGCTTCGATGCGGTGCGCTGGCTATGGCGCTACTTCCTGCTCGGCGCCGTGATCGTCATCCCCATCTGGATCATCGTTCGCGTCGTCAACGCGCCGCGCGGCCGCTGATTTGACCTCACAGATTGAGGTTTCCAACGCCCGGATCTTCGCGATCGCCGGGCCGGCGATGCTGACCAATGTCACGACGCCTTTGTTGGGCGTGGTGGCGACCGCCGCCATCGGCCGGCTGGGCGAAGCGGCGCTTCTGGGCGGCGTCGCCATGGCCTCGGTTGCCTTCGACTACTTGTTCTGGCTGTTCGGTTTTCTGCGCATGGGCACCGTTGCCTTCACCGCGCAGGCGCTTGGCGCGAACGATAAGCTTGAACAAAGCGCCGTGCTGGCGCGCGCTTTGCTGATCGCCGTCGCGGTCGGGCTCGTCATCGTCGCCGTCCAGGCGCCGTTCGCCACGCTGATCTTCGACGCCATGGGCGGCAGCCCGCAAGTCACCGCGGCAGCGCGCACGTATTTCGTCGTGCGCGTCTGGTCGGCGCCGTTCGCACTCGGCAACTATGTCTTGGCGGGCTGGCTAGTGGGCTTGGCTTACGTGCGCACCGCCATGGCGATCCAGATCGGTCTCAACCTGGTCAACATCGTCCTGGTGATGGCGCTGGTGCTGGACCTCGATCTCGGCATCGCCGGCGCGGCGCTCGCCTCGGTGATCGCGCAAATCGCCGGCTTTGCTGCGGGCATGGTGGTCGCCTGGCGCATCCTCGACAGCCGCTTCGATATTTCCTTCAGCGTATTGTTCGACCGCGCCCGGCTCACACGCATGCTGGCGGTCAACCGCGACATCATGATCCGCACCGCGGCGCTGATCTCGGCCTTCGCCTTTTTTACCGCCCGCGGCGCGCGCGCCGGCGATGTCACGCTCGCGGCCAATGCGGTGTTGCACAACTTCACGCTGGTCGGCGCCTTCTTTCTCGACGGCATCGCGACAGCAGCCGAACAGATCTGCGGCCAGACCTATGGCGCGCGCGACCGCAAGGGCTTCGGCCAGGCGGTGCGGCTGGTGCTGATCTGGGGCTTTGCCTTCGGCGTGGCGGCGACCGCGCTGTTCGCCGTCACCGGCGATCGCCTGATCGACATCATGACGGCAAGCCCCGACGTGCGCGCAACCGCGCGCCGCTTCATGTCGTTCGCCGCGCTGGCGCCGGTCTGCGGCGTCATGGCCTTCTGTTACGACGGCATCTATATCGGCGCCACCTGGGCGCGCGATATGCGCAATCTGATGCTGGCGTCACTCGCGACCTATCTTGCGGCGTGGTGGCTGTTGCATCCTCTCGACAATGCCGGGCTTTGGATCGCGATTTTGATTTTTTTTATTGCCCGCGGCGTATTTCAAGCCTTGCGATATCCCGCTTTGGCGCGTGTGCCGTTCGCTTGAGCGCTAGCGCGGCGGCGGGCCGCCAAACAATGGCCCCATCCCCGGTGGCGGGCGCATTCCTGGCGGCGGACGCCGGCCCGGCCCGCTGAATCGGCCACGCTGAGGCGGCGGACCGGCAAGCACGCGCACCAGCGAACGACTATAGTCGCCGCGCAGGCAACCCACCGTGTAAGGGAAATCCACCGTCGCCACATAGTGATACATCGTCACCTTGCGGCCGTCCCATTTCACCACGCTGGTCTTGCCATGACAGGCGTCGAGATCGGCGGTGGTCAACTGCCGGCCGTTCTCATAGGGGCCGTAGATGCCGAAACCGTCGATGGCGTAGCCGACCAGCGGTGAACTGCCGTCGGGACCGGGCTTGTCGTCGATGCAGTTGGTCAAGCTGTGGTAATGGTAGACGCCGCCCTGTTGCGGATGACCGTGGCAACGGTCCTGCGTCTCGTGCGCGACAGCGTCGCGGCCCGGCGCATCGAGCGCGTTGAACAGCGCCACACCGGTGAGCAATATTCCGACCGTTGCGGGTGCGCATCGCGCGCGTTTCGCCAAGGTCGGCATTGCCGGTAGCTCGAAACGAACGGTCTGACTTTGAATCCGGTTGGGATTGGTGTCGTAGCGGTACGCCGGATCGTTTGGCGCAATCGGAAAGCGGCCGGTCGCATGGTCGGGCAGATCGTTGGCGACAAAGACGCGCTTGCCGCTCTTGATCGTGATCTTGAATTGGTGCGGCCAGCGCACATTGCCGCCGACAACGATCTTGGCGGTCAGATCGTATGTGCCTGTCTTGCGATCGATCCAGGGACCGTCGCGAAAAGCGCCGCCGGCATTGGGGTCGGTATGGCAGGCCCAGATCCAGCCGGCCTTCGGCGCCCGCGAGAGCTTGCCATCGCCGAGCGGCAACTTGTGCAAATCGATTTCATGCGCCACGGCCGGACCGGCGAACAGGAGGATGCCTGCAAGAACACGAAGCATTGTCACGCCGGCCAGCTTTCCGCCGTGATCTCTGCGGCGTCGACCCCGATCATGGCGCCGAGCGAGTCGCGGTGGCCGCGCTTGAGCGCGGCGGCCAGATCCGACTTGATCTCGTTGAGCAGCCCGATGCCGCGGAACACAAGCCCCGTGTAAAGTTGCACCAATGTGGCGCCGGCCTTGATCTTGGCGATCGCGGTGGGACCTGAATCGATGCCGCCCGCGCCGATCAACGGGAACGCGCCTTCCGCGCGCACAAACGTCTCCGCCAGCATGCGGGTCGACAATCGAAACAGAGGGCGGCCCGACAGGCCGCCGGCTTCGCCCGCCTTGTCGCGCGCGCGCAACGCGGCCGGACGCGAAATCGTGGTGTTGCCGACGATCATGCCGTCGGCGCGATGCCGGCGCGCAATGCCGACGACGTCGTCGAGCTCGGTCAGGCTCAGGTCGGGGGCGATCTTGAGCAAGACAGGAACGGGGCCGCTGCGCGCGCGCACCTTTTCACGCGCATCGATCACGCGCGCCAGAAGATCGTCGAGCGCGCTTGCCTGCTGCAAATCGCGCAGGCCCGGCGTGTTAGGCGACGACACATTGACGGTGAAATAGCTGGCGACAGCAGCGAAGTTCTCGATCAGCCGCACATAATCTTCCGTGCGGTCGGGCGAATCGCGGTTGGCACCGACATTGACGCCGACGATGCCGCCCTCCTTCGCGCGCGCGGCGAGCCGCGCCAGCACCACCGGCGCGCCTTCGTTGTTGAAACCAAGCCGGTTGATCACCGCCTCATCCGCTTCCAGCCGGACGACGCGCGGGCGCGGATTACCGGCCTGCGGCCGCGGTGTCACGGTGCCGACCTCGACAAAGCCGAAGCCGAGCCGCAACATCGCGTCCGGCACCTGCGCGTTCTTGTCGAAGCCGGCGGCGAGCCCGACCGGATTGGGGAAATTCAGCCCGAAGGCGCGCACCGCCAGTTCCGGCGCATCGGGCACCGTGCGCGGCAATGGCATATAGCGCAGCGCCTTGATGGCGAGCGTATGCGCATCTTCCGGATCGAGCGCCCGCATCAGCGGGCGGGACAGGCGGTCGAAAAAGCCGATCACCGGCGGCTCCCGGTTGGCGGGTCGTGCGGACCACTTTGCAGATGCGTCGATTTGCCCGTCAATGCGATCATGCCAAATCCCCTGCACCCAGGAAGGGACATGAAGGAACATATTGCGAAGCGGGGGCGATTCAAGGTTATATTCCTATCTATCCGACGCCCCTGCGCGTGATTCGCCGGAGACTTAAACCCGTGGCCATGCTGACCCACAACCAGATCTGGGGCGCCCTCGACCGGCTCGCCGCCCGCGCCAAGCTCAGCCCCTCCGGGCTTGCCAAGAAAGCGGGCCTCGACCCCACTACCTTCAACAAGTCCAAGCGCATCACGCCGGAAGGCCGGCCGCGCTGGCCGTCGACCGAATCGGTGGCGAAGGCGCTGCAGGCAACCGGTACCAAGGTCGAGACCTTTATCAGCCTGCTGACCGAACTCAGGCAAGGCGGCAATCTCCAACGTGCCCTTGATCGGCTTTGCCGAGGCCGGCGCCGGCGGCTATTTCGACGACGGCGGTTTTCCGGTCGGCAAAGGCTGGGAGGAAATCGCGTTTCCCTCCGTCACCGACGAGCACGCCTATGCGCTGGAGATTTCCGGCGACTCCATGAAGCCCGCCTACCGCGACGGCGACATCATCATCGTGTCGCCGGCGGCCGGCGTGCGCAAGGGCGACCGCGTCGTCGTGAAGACGAAGGAGGGCGAGGTGATGGTCAAGGAACTGCGGCGCAAGACCGCCAAGGCCGTGGAATTGAAGTCGCTCAACTCCGAGCACCGCGACCGCACGCTGTCGACGGTGGATATCGACTGGATTGCGCGCATCATGTGGGCGAGCCAGTAAGCGCCTACCGGCGGCCAATCTTGTCATCGTCACATAACGCCTCTAGCTTCCGCGTTCCTAAGCGCGTTTGGAGGCGACCATGACAAGATTCGTGACAAGCCTGATCGTTGCTGCGTGCCTTGCCGCTGCATCTCTAGCCCATGCGGCCGACGTCTGCCAGAAATACGGCCCGCAAACGCCGCGCGACATCACCAAGAAGAACGGGACGAACCCGCAGACGTTTCCCCTGGCGCCGCCGTCGCGCGCGATGAATCTTTGCAACATCCACTTTCATACCAACGCCGAACACAAGGGACCGGGC
Source organism: uncultured Alphaproteobacteria bacterium (assembly GCA_963840065.1). Lineage (GTDB taxonomy): Bacteria > Pseudomonadota > Alphaproteobacteria > Rhizobiales > Xanthobacteraceae > Pseudolabrys. Next base: position 75,542 of record CAWIXF010000010.1, read on the forward strand.
TACGCCGCATTCGCGGGCAAAGGCGAGCACGGCGGCTACAAATGCAATGACAGCGCCAAGCTCAGCAAAACCGAACTGGCCTCGCCCGAGCACGACGCCTGCCATGGCCTCAAGGCCGGCGACACGATCGAAGTGCACTGGGTCTACACGTCATGCGAGGTGACGCCCGGAAAGGGGCTCGGCGCCTGCCTTTCGGAACAATGCTCCAATCCGACGCTGCGCGTGGAAGCGCAGGTCTTTTTGGTGGTGAACAATCCGAAGGCCGACAATTTCGCCAAATATACTTACGCGGGCAATATCGTGAAGGGTTTCCATCAACCCAAAGCTCTGCCGTCGGGTACCGGCAAGCCGGTGACGTTTCTCGGCTCGACCACGGGCCCGAGCTACACGCAAGCGAAATGCTCGCCGCTGCAGGTGACATGGAGCGTGCGGCCGGCCTGCACCAAGATCGATATCAATTCGCTCAACAAGTGGTGTGAAGGCAACGTCTTCAAGGAAGACCATGCCCATGGCGTGCGCCAGCTCGTGACGACGCCGGAATTGCTGGCAAAAATAAAATAAGCCGTCAGGCCGAGCGCGCCAGCACGCCATCAATCATGTCGATGGTGTTCTGCAAACCATAGACCGCGACGAAGGAGCCGAAGCGCGGGCCTTTCTCCTGGCCGAGCAGCACCTGGTACAGCATGTTGAACCAGTCGAGCGTGACGCCCGGCTTGCCGTCCTTGGCCTTCTTCTTATGATCGAGGAACGGCTCGCGGCGGCCGATCTCGTAGACCACGTTCTGGATGTCAGCCGCCGGCGCATCGGCCGGCAATTGCGCCAGCGCATCGCGCAGGTCGATGAGCGCCGCACGCTCCGGGTCGGTCGGCTTGCGGAATTTCTTGTCCGGCAGCACGAAGTCATGAAAATAGTGCAGCGCGTATTCGACCTGGTCCTTCAGCATCGGATGAGTTTGCGGCGTGACGCCCGGCCGATAGCGGCCGATGAAACCCCACAATGTGTCGGCGTTTTCGGCATTTGACGACGACACCAAAGTCAGCAGCATCTGGAAGCTGATCGGCATGTCGACATCGGGCGGATGACCTGAATGAATGTGCCAGACCGGGTTTGATAATCGCTGGCGCGCGTCCTGGCGCTTGTAGCCATCGAGGAATTGGAAATATTCGTCGACATTGCGCGGGATGACGTCGAAGTAGAGACGCTTGGCTGCCTTCGGCTCGCGATACATGAACAGCGACAGCGATTCCGGCGAGGCGTAGCGCAGCCATTCATCGATGGTCAGGCCGTTGCCCTTCGACTTGGAAATCTTCTGGCCGTTCTCGTCGAGGAACAGTTCGTAGTTGAAGCCTTCCGGCGGCGTGCCGCCAAGCGCGCGGCAGATTTGGCCGGAGAGCTTGACCGAATCGATCAGGTCCTTGCCGGCCATCTCATAATCGACGCCGAGCGCGACCCAGCGCATGGCCCAGTCCGGCTTCCATTGCAGCTTGCAGCAGCCGCCGGTAACCGGCGTCGTCACGTGTTGCTTGGTGTCGGGATCCTCGTAGGTGATGGTGCCGGATTTCGAGTCGTGCGCGACCACCGGCACTTGCAGGACGACCCCTGAATTCGGATCGATCGGCAGGAACGGCGAATAGGTGCCTGCGCGCTCCTCGCGCAAGCTCGGCAACATGATCGCCATCACCTTGTCGAAGCGTTCCAGCACTTTGAGCAACGCGTCGTCGAAGCGGCCCGACATATAGCAGTCGGTCGACGACATGAATTCGTACTCGAAGCCGAAATGATCGAGGAAGGCGCGCAAGCGCGCATTGTTGTGCTGGCCGAAACTCGGATGCGTGCCGAATGGATCTGGCACCTGCGTCAGCGGCTTGCCGAGATGACTCGCCAGCATGTCCTTGTTCGGCACATTGTCCGGAACCTTGCGCAGGCCGTCCATGTCGTCGGAAAAGGCAATGAGCCGCGTCTTGATCTTGTCGTCGGTGAGCACGCGGAAAGCGTGGCGCACCATGGTGGTGCGCGCCACTTCGCCGAAGGTGCCGATATGCGGCAGGCCGGAGGGGCCGTAGCCGGTCTCGAAGATAACTTCGTCCTTCGGCGTCTTCTTCAGGCGCGCGACGATCTTGCGCGCTTCCTCGAACGGCCAGGCGTTTGAGATCTCGGCGAGTTCACGCAACGATGCGGCGGTTTCAGCGACGGACATCATGGACTCCGGTCCGCACACATAGGCAAGGCACGGCAAAGCGTCAAATCGGCCGCCCCATAACCGGCCGAGGGGTTGCTTGAGAGACCAGATGCTCTAGTCATGAGCGATCTTGGCGCGGAGAACCATGGCGCAAGAACGCGACACAAAAGCGGCAAGCGACGAAACGCGCGAACTGACCCTGCGCGCGCTCTTAACCGGCCTTTTGATCGGCGCCGTGCTCACGCCGTGCAACGTCTATAGCGGGCTCAAGATCGGCTGGTCGTTCAATATGTCGATCGCCGCCGGGCTGCTGGCGTTCGGCTTCTGGGGCGCGATGGAGCGCGCCGGGCGCAGCGCTCCGTTGGCGCTACGGGAGAACAATATCAACCAGACCGCCGCTTCGGCGGCGGCGTCCATCGTCTCCGGCGGGCTGGTGGCGCCCATCCCGGCCTTGACCATGCTGACCGGGCAGACGCTGCCCTGGGCCTGGCTGATGGTCTGGGTGTTTCTGGTCAGCATCCTCGGCGTCTTCGTCGCCGCGGCCTTGCGCGAAGCCATGCTGGTGCGCGAGCGGCTGCCATTTCCCGCCGGCATCGCCACCGCAGAGACCTTGCGCGAGATCCACGGTAAAAGCGCGGAAGCCGCCCGCCGCCTGCGCGCACTGCTGAGCGCGGCCGGCTTTGCCGGCATCGTCAAGCTGATCGTCGATCTTGGCGCGGGAGGCGCGCGCCTGGCCCTGCCCTTCTCGGTGCCGACGTGGTCCGCCTTGCGTGCGGCCGCGCCGTCCGGTGTCAGCTTTGCCAATCTCGGCATCGCCTTCGACCCCTCGCTGTTGATGCTCGGCTTCGGCGCCATCATCGGTCTGCGCGCCGGCATTTCGCTCCTGATCGGGGCGCTTGCCGGCTGGCTAGTTCTCTCGCCCGTCGCAATTGCAAACGGTTGGGCTCAGGCGGGGGCGCCCGACGCGACTTGGTACGAGCCGTTGGTGACCTGGCTGCTCTGGCCCGGCGTGACGCTGCTGGTGGTGTCGTCGCTGACGTCGTTCATTCTGACACTTGTCGCATCTCAACGCCGCCGCCGCGCCGAACACACGCAGGTTACGACATCCAAACGCATCGACCTGCGTGCAGCGGGCGCGCTCATTGCTGTCGCGGCCGCGCTGACCATCGCCTGCACCAGCTTCTTCGCTATCAATCCGGTGCTGGCGTTGCTCGCGGTCGTCTTGAGTTTCATGCTGGCCATCGTCGCCTGCCGCGTGACCGGCGAGACCGGCATCACACCGATCGGTGCGCTCGGCAAAGTGACGCAATTGACCTTCGGCGCGCTGGCGCCCGGCCAAATGGCGGCGAACCTGATGACCGCCAACGTCACCGGCGGCGCCGCTGGTCAAAGCGCGGACCTGATGACCGACTTGCGCACCGGCCTGGAAGTCGGCGCCACACCGCGATTGCAGATCATCGCGCAGAGTTTCGGCATTCTGGTCGGCAGCGTCGTCGGCACGCTGGTTTATCTGTTGCTGGTGCCCGACCCGGCTTCGATGCTGATTACGCCGCGCTGGCCGGCACCGGCGGTCGCAACCTGGAAGGCGGTCGCGGAAGGCCTGGCGCACGGACTGGGATCGCTGCCGCCGAGCGCGGTGGCGGCAATCGCCATCGCTGCGTCGCTCGGTTTCGCGCTGGCGCTCGCCGAGCATCTCCTGCCGCCGCGGCTCGCGCGTTTGCTGCCGAGCGCACCGGCACTCGGCCTCGCCTTTGTCATCCCGGCGTGGAATTCGATCTCGCTTTTCCTCGGCGCTCTCATCGCGGCGCTGGTGAAAGGCGCTTCACCGCTCACCGGCGAACGCTTCATCTTGCCGGTCGCTGCGGGGCTGGTAGCGGGCGAGAGCCTGATGGGCATCATCACCATCGCCATTCACGTACTGGGATAAGCGGTTCCGCTAAAACGGATTGATCGGGAAATAGCGCAGCCACAAATCGGTGAAGCGGCCCTTTTCCCAGAGTTGAAACAACGCCCAATTGAACGCCTGCCGCAGGAGATCGTTGCCGTGGCGCACGGCAATGCCGACGCCTTCGCCAAAATAGCTGCTTTCCAGGAAAGGTCCGCCGCGGAACACACAGCAATTGGCGGAATCGGTGCCGTTGAGCCAGAACGCCAACGATATGCCATCGTCGAAGATGAGATCCACTTCGCCCTTCTTGAGCGCGAAGCGCGCCGCATCCGCATTCGGATAAGGCTGCACGATGGCTTCGGTGAACAAGGTCTTCAGAAAGGCTTCATGCGCGGTGCCGGCAACAACGCCGATCTTGCGGCCTTCCAACGCCTGCGGGCGCACATCCGGGATGTCGAGGTCGCGCCGCGACACGAAACGCGCCGGCGAGCGGTAATAGGGATTGGTGAAATCGACCTTCTGGCGCATTTCCGGCGTCTGCGCGATCGAGGCGATCACCGCGTCGCCGCTCTTGGCGTCGAGCGCCTTGATCAGCGTATCGAAGCGCCGCATCTGGATGGTGCACGGCACCTTCAGCTCCTCGCAGATCAGCCGCGCCAGATCGATGTTGAAGCCAGCCGGCGCGCCGTCCGGCCCGGTAAAGTCGAAGGGCGGATAGTCGGTCTCGGTAAGAAAACGGATCAGCGTGATGCGCGTAAGATCAGGTCGTTCCGGCCGGTGACGCGGGTCCCAGAAGCTCGGCACCGCCGTGGGATCGGCGAGCTTGCCAGGCGGCTCCGATGGCAACGGCGCCTGCGGCGCACTCAACGCAGGCGCAGATTTTTGCTGTGCGCCGGACGGTCCTGCGGCGGCAAGGCTCAGCAGGGCGGCGAGCGCGGCGGCAAGTGCGGCGTGAGCGAGCCGGATCGTCATTGGCAAACGTTAACGTTGTCCGTCTTGGAATCGCCGGGACCATAGCACCGCATTTGTGGCGGGCCAGTCCTATTCGGAATTTTAGTGAAGGCGGTCCTGCTTCAACCGGCCAGATGCTTTTCGATCTCATGCACCGGCATTTTCACGAAATCCTTGTCCACCTCGGCGCGCACCGCCTCCTTCAAGGCGTGCGAATAGGCCGGGCGCAGCATGCCAAGCGCGCGCGGTGGCGCGACGATAATCATGGCCTTGGTCTTGCCGGCGGCAACCGCCGAGTCGAGATGCCGCGCGAGTTCGTTGAGAAAGGCCTGTTCCGCTTGGTTGTGCCAGTCGGTCTGCTCGTAGGAACTGCGGCCGTGGCCGACCGAACTCATGGTGCGGCCCGGCTGATCGGTGCCCTGTTCGCGCGTGGGCGGGTCCTTCTGCTCGAAGACCTCAATCGTCTTCAAATTGGGAAACTTGGCATCGCCTGTGTTTTCCAACACCAGCGCCTTGGCGCCATCGCATACCACCACCCACTCGCCGCTTTGGATCATCAACCCGGACATAATAGACCTCCTGCTTCGCGCGCGACGCTAGCCAACGCGTGCCCAGCGTCATTTGCTTTGGATCAAACGCGCTGAACCTTGGTTTGTTGCCCAGGACACGGCCCGTTCGAATTGATTAGCCCTGCCGCTCTAACATCTTTCTCGGGCATGATCTTTTCCGAAAACCGGTTCCCGCTTTCCGGGACCAGGCGCTAGACGGTTCAATTCGTCCCGTCCAGCAGGCGCCGCGCGATGACTTGTGCCTGGATTTCGGCAGCGCCCTCGAAAATATTGAGGATGCGGGCGTCGCACAGGATGCGGGATACCGGAAATTCCAGCGCGAAGCCGTTACCGCCGTGGATCTGCAGCGCATTGTCGGCGGCGGCCCAGGCCACCCGCGCCGCCAGCAGCTTGGCCATGCCGGCTTCCTGGTCGCAGCGGCGGCCGGAATCCTTCTCACGCGCGGCATAATAAGTGAGCTGGCGCGCGATCATGATCTCGGTCGCCATCATGGCGATCTTGTCGGCCACGCGCGGGAAGCCGACGATCGGCTGCGAAAATTGCACGCGGTTCTGTGCATAGTCGAGCGCCTGCTCCATGGCCGATTGAGCAACGCCGATCGCGCGCGCCGCCGTCTGGATGCGCGCCGATTCGAAAGTCTGCATGAGCTGCTTGAAGCCGAGCCCTTCGGTGCCGCCGAGCAAATTTTCCGCTTTCACTTCGAAACCGTCGAAGGCGATCTCATATTCCTTCATGCCGCGATAACCGAGCACCTCGATTTCGGTGCCGGTCATGCCCTGCGCGGGAAACGGATTGTTGTCGTCGCCGCGCGGTTTTTCGGCGAGCAGCATGGACAGGCCGCGGTGGCCGGGCTCTTTCGGATTGGTGCGCACCAAAAGCGTCATCAGGTCGGCGCGCACGGGATGCGTGATCCAGGTCTTGTTGCCGTAGACCTTGTAGACATTGCCCTCGCGCACGGCGCGGGTCTTGATCGAGGCGAGATCCGAACCCGTGTTGGGCTCGGTGAAGACCGCCGTCGGCAGTACTTCGCCGGAAGCGAGCTTGGGCAGCCATTGCCGCTTTTGTTCGGTCGTGCCGCTGCCGAGAATGAGTTCGGCAGCGATCTCCGAACGCGTGCCGAGCGAGCCGACTCCGATATAGCCGCGCGACAGTTCTTCGGAGACCACGCACATGGACTCTTTGCCGAGTTCCATGCCGCCGAATTCTTCCGGGATGGTCAACCCGAACACGCCCAACTCGGACATCGTCCCGATGACTTCGAGCGGAATATAGCTGTTGGTGCGGTGCCAGCCCTGCGCATTGCCAATCACTTCGCTGTCGGCGAATTTCCGCATTTCATCGCGGATCGTTTCCAGCGTGTCGTCGAGACCGCATGTGCCGACGGTGGCGTTGTGGTTCTCGCGCATCAATTCGACCAGACGCGCGCGCCGCTCGGGCGTGTTGCCGGTCGCCAGCAGATTCTCGACCGACGGATTGATGCGATTGGCGACCTCCGCCAGCGACAAGCCCACGTCGTTCGGCCGCACGATCTCGCCCTGGCTCATCGGGATGCCGCCGATCAGCTGCGCGAGGTACTCGCCGATGCCGATGCGGACGATATTTGCTTCAATCTCGCCCAGGGTGCCGTCGCTGTCCATGCGATCGGCATAAGCGGCGAGTTGGCGCAGCGCCTCGACATAGGTGGCAATCCAGGCAAGCCCGTGGGTGGCGCGCTGCTCACGGTCGACCAGGCGGCCGACGGTATGGCCCTCCACCACCACGCGCTCACGCACTTTGACCATGGCGTCGCCCAGAATGGCCTGAGCGGCCAACACGGCCTCGCGGGCAAGCGACACCAGTTCGTTTTCCACGCGGGCACGGGAGGCGGCAGTCGACATAGGAACCCTCAGTTGGCGTCGTCCAGGAAGCCGGCATTTAACAATACGAGTGCGGTGCACAAAAGCAAAGTGGGTCCGGAACCGACTGACTTTCGAAGTGCTTGGGGGCGCCCGCTGGTATCAAATTGCTACAAAATTAACCATTTCGCGCTTTGATCGCGGCGCGCACCTTGGATGGCCGCGCCGGGACCGAACGGCTCATGCGCTTTCCCTTCAGGTTGAAAAAACCTTCGCTAGGCTCGGGGCCGCCGCCTTTGTTCGGCCGCCTGAGCCGGCTCATGGCCTCTGTCTCGGTGCGCACGCGCATTATCGTGCTGGCATTGATCCCGGTCGTCGGCTTCGTCGCCAATGGCGTCACTTATCTCGCAGGTGAAGGCGATGTCGGCGATACGTTCCAGACCGTCAGGCAGTCGCGCGCGCTCGCCGACGCCAGCCGAGACTTCAAGATTGCGGTCGGATCGATGCGCATTGCGGTGAAGGATTTCGCCGTTCATCCGCAGACATTGATCGACTCCTTCGGGCGCTCGCAGCAGCAGGCCAACGAGAGCCTCGACCAAATCGAAGCGACGCTCGACGGCCAACAGGTTCAGGGCATTGCGGCGCTGCGCCAGGAACTCGCCAAGCTGAAGAAAAACTTCAACCAATTGTCTCTGGAGCAGCGAACGCTCGGCTTCACCGAATCCGACGGCTTGCGCCGGGAGTTGGTCACCGCCAGCAACAAGATCGAAAAGGCCATCAATGAGAACATGAGCTGGCTCGCCGATGCCGACTCCAAGAGCCTGATGGTCGCGCTGTTGACCATGCGCCATCATGAGGCGGAATACCAACTCAACCAGACCGAGCTCACGCGCCTGCAATTTCTCGCGGCCTACGAGAATTTCAAAAACACCTACGCCAATATCGACGGCACGCCGGAGATGAAAACGAAGCTCGAGACCGAAGTGCGCGATTATGCCGAAACTTTCGCGAACTGGATTCGCGTCTCGAACCGCATCCAGCCGCTGCATGCGCTGATCGACATCGACAGCCAAGCCATGCTGCCGCGCGCGGATGCCATGATCAAATCCGCAAACGGCACGGCGGCGAAGGCAGGAGCGGCGCTCACTTCGTCGCAACGCCGCACCCGCACCGGCATCATCGCGGTCGGCATTGCCATGGTCGCGCTGGGTTTAGGCTTTTCCTGGCTGATCGGCCGCAGCATCACACGTCCGCTCAACGGTCTCGCCGGCGTCATGAAGCGGCTCGCCGACGGCGACACCGGCGCGCGCATCCCGGCAACGACCGCGCACGACGAAATCGGCGATATGGCGCGTTCGGTCATCGTGTTCCGCGACACCACGATCGAGCGCGAAAAACTTGCCGCCATTCAGGCGGAGACCAGCCAGGCGCAGGAACTGCGCGCGTCGAGCACGTCGCTGACCATTGCCCAGTTCAAGCATTCGATCGAAGGCGTGCTGGCCAAGCTGCGCGCGGCATCGATGAAACTCGAAATGAGCTCGAGCGACCTCAATCAGGCAGCCGACACCATGTCGTCGGAAGCGCACACGGCCGAGCAGCGCGTCGCCGCGGCGTCCGAAAACGTCGCAACGGCCGCAAGCTCTGTCGAGGAACTGGCGGCGTCCATCGGCGAAATCGCCTCGCAGGCAGCGACATCCACCGACGTGGCCGGCCGCGCCGTCTCGGAAGTGCAACGCACCGTCACCACCATGTCGGACCTCGCTGCCGCCGCCACCCGCATCGGCGAAGTGGTCGGCCTGATCCAGGCAATCGCCGGGCAAACCAATCTGCTCGCGCTCAACGCGACCATTGAGGCGGCGCGCGCCGGCGAAGCTGGAAAAGGTTTCGCCGTGGTCGCATCGGAGGTGAAATCGCTGGCCGCCCAGACCGCGAAGGCCACCGAAGAAATCGCCGAACAAATCGGCTCGATCCAGTCGGCCTCAGCCGGTGCCGCGCAAGCCATCGAACAGGTCAACGCCATTATTCGCGAGATGTCGTCCATCGCCACCACGGTGGCGGCGACCGTCGACCAACAGAACTCGGCGGTGGCCTCGATTGCCGAAGGCGTAAGCCGCGCGTCCGGCGAGGCGCGCACAGGTGCGGAATCGATGGTTCGGGTCGCCGGGGTTACCACCGACGCCCGCACGACCGCCAACGACGTTAAAGCACTGGCCGACGCGGTCGCGATCGAGGCCGAGAGCCTGGAAACCGAAGTGCGCCAATTCCTCGCCAACGTGCAGGCCGCCTAAGCGCCCCTGCCCTTGCAATAACGGCATGGATGATGATCTGAAGGACGAGATCCTTCGGGGGCTTTCCGGTGCGCTTTCTCAAAGAATCGATACGCATCGCGGTGGACGCCTTTTGGCATTTTGCCGCCGATGACGGCTGGGCGATCGCCAGCCACATCGCGCTGTCCACGCTGATGGCCATGTTCCCGTTCCTGATTGTGGTCACTGCTTTGGCCGGCTTCTTCTTTGGCACCAACGAATTGGCCGACGAAGCCGCCAGGCTGCTGCTGGAAGCCTGGCCGAAGCAGGTGGCCGAGCCGATCGCCGCCGATATCACCAGGGTACTCACCCAGACGCGCGGTGACGTGCTCACCTTCGGCGTGTTATTTGCGATTTATTTCGCCTCGAGCGGCGTGGAAAGTCTGCGCGTCGGGCTCAACCGCGCCTACGATACGCATGAGCCGCGCCCGTGGTGGCTGTTGCGGCTTGAGTCGATTGCCTATGTGCTGCTCGGCGCGGTTGCGATCCTCGCCTTCTCGTTTCTGGTGGTGCTGGAGCCGGTCATCTGGGCGCATCTGGTGCGCTTCGTGCCGGCACTGTCGCCGTTCGATGAAATCATCACGATCGCACGCTACGGCATCGCGGCGGCGGTGCTGATCTTCGCACTGTTCGTCGTGCATTTATGGCTGCCGGCGGACCGGCGCTCGTTCCTGCAGATTACACCGGGCATCATCGTGACGCTGTTGCTATGGTTGGTCAGCGGCGCGGCGTTCGGCCGTTATCTTGCTTCCTATGCCTTCGCCTATGTGTCGATGTACGCGGGGCTTGCCTCGGCGATGATCGCGCTGGTGTTTCTCTATGTCTGCGCGTCGATCTTCATCTACGGCGGGGAACTGAATTCCGTCATCAGCGAGGCGCGCGACAAGAAAAAAAGAACGCCTAGCCGCCCGTGACTTCCTGCACGTCCTCGAACGACTTCAGGCCGGCCATCGGCGTGTTGACCAGCACCGCCATGTTGCCGGGCGGGTGCTGGTTCTTCCACATCATCGTGTGGGCCTTCGGGATCTCGCTCCAAGCGAAGGTCTTGGACAAGCACGGATCGATGCGGCGCTCGAGCACGAAGCGGTTGGCCAGACTCGCCTGCTTCAGATGCGCGAAGTGCGAACCCTGAACGCGCTTCTGGCGCATCCAGACATAGCGCGCGTCGAAGGTGAGGTTGAAGCCGGTGGTGCCGGCGCAGAACACGATCATGCCGCCGCGTTTCGCCACCATGCACGACACCGGGAAAGTCTGTTCGCCCGGATGCTCGAACACGATATCGACGTCGCGTTTTCCCGTGATGTCCCAGATCGCCTTGCCGAAGCGGCGCGCTTCCTTGCTCCAGTCGTTGTATTCGGCGGAGTTCACCGGCGGCAACTGGCCCCAGCACTTGAACTCCTTGCGGTTGATCACGCCCTTGGCGCCGAGATTGAACACATACTCGGCTTTGGATTCGTCGGAGATGATGCCGATGGCGTTGGCGCCGGAAGCGGCGACGAGTTGAATGCCGAACACGCCGAGGCCGCCGGAGGCGCCCCACACCAAAACATTGTCGCCCGGTTTCAAAATGTGCGGTGTATGGCCGAACAGCATGCGATAGGCCGTCGCGAGCGTCAGCGTGTAGCAGGCCAATTCTTCCCAGCTGAGGTGCTTCGGCTTCTCCATCAATTGCCGCGACTGCACGCGAGCGAACTGCGCGAACGAACCGTCCGGCGTCTCGTAGCCCCAGATGCGCTGCGAGGGCGACAACAGCGGATCGCCGCCATTGCACTCCTCGTCGTCGCCATCGTCCTGGTTGCAGTGAACGATCACTTCATCGCCGACCTTCCAGCGATGCACCTTGGCGCCGACCGCCCACACAATGCCGGACGCATCGGAGCCGGCGATGTGATAGGGCTGTTTGTGGATGTTGAAGGGCGTAACCGGCTGGCCGAGCCCGGCCCAGATGCCGTTGTAGTTGACGCCGCCGGCCATCACGAGCAGCAGCACCTCATCTTCGCCGATGGTCCAGGTCGGCACCACTTCGAGCTGGAAGGATTGCTCCGGCGGCCCGTGCCGCTCCTGGCGGATCACCCATGCATGCATCTTTTGCGGCACATGGCCGAGCGGGGGAATCTCACCAACGTCGTAAAGGTCCTTGAGCGGAGCAACGCTTCGCTTCGGGGCGGCGGCCGGCATATCCACATCTCCTTGGCTGTCACATAGTGTGCCGCAGTTTATGTTGCGGCGCAATAATTTCGTGTACTTGCCACGTTTGAAGCCCTTTTCGAACGTTTGCATGCAGTGCCGGTATGATCGTCACGTCTCCGTAAAACGCTGAATCCACAATCGGCTACAGGACTGTCGACGCGCGGGCAGCTTTTCGATTGAATGCCAGCGGTCTGCGGTTGCCACCGGGAGCAAAGCCGCGACAGGGGGAGAAATTCTATGGCGCTCGAAAGCCTGATCGTTCTCATTATCGTCGGTGCGGTTGCCGGCTGGCTCGCCGGCCTAATCGTCAAGGGCATGGGCTTCGGCCTGATCGGCAATATCGTCGTCGGCATCGTCGGCGCCTTCATCGGCGGCTGGCTGCTGCCGCAGGTCGGCCTGCACATCGGCAGCGGCATCATCGCGGCTATCGTTAACGCCACCATCGGCGCGGTGATCTTGTTGGTGATTATCGGGTTGGTGAAGCGGAGCTGACACTCCGGCGCCCGCGCAACACAGTCAACGCGATTTCGGTGACGATCGCTGCCGCATAAACGGCAGCGATCCAGCTCAGGCTGCGCGGCGCACTCGTGTAGGTGTGCCACAGCAGCAATGCGAAACTTGCCGCTGTCGCCAGTGCGCCGCCGAGCGGCCAGATGCCGGCAAGACCGATGCGGCGGCGCAGCCGCCACGCCGACAGATTGATCGCGAAAAAGATCAACAAGAAGGTCGCGCTGGCAAAGGTCGAGATGACATCGAGCGGCGCGGCGAGCGTGAAGCCGGTGGCCGCCACCGTCAGCGCGAGCATTGCCAACCACGGCACCTCGCGCCTGCGCTCGCTCCACGCAAACACGCGCGGCAAAACGCGCTCCGTCGCCATCACCATGCCGAGACGCGCCGCACCAAACAGCGTGGCATTGATGGCCGACGCCGTGGATAGCAGCGCCGCTATGCCGATCAGCACGAACCCGAATTCGCCCATTGTCGGGCGCGCGGCTACCGCCAGTACATATTCCTGATCGTGCTCGATCTCTGCCGCCGTCAGATTGCCGAGCGCGGCCAGCGCCACAACGATGTAGATGACGGTAGTGGCCAAGATCGCGATGATCAACGCGCGGCGCAAATTCCGCTCCGGGTCCTCCATCTCATCGATCGCGTTGGGGATGAGCTCGAAGCCTTCATAGGCGACGAAAATCAGGGCCGCCGCGGTGAGCGGCGAAAGAAAGCCGCGATCGAACAAAGGCTGGAAGTGGGCGGTCTGCACGGTGCGCAAGCCCGCGACGGCAAACACGGCGAGAATGGCAAGCTTGATGGCGACGACGGCAAGCTCGGCGGCGCCCGATGTCTTGGCGCCTACCAGATTCACGGCGAGAAAAACAACAAGCACCAGCACAGCGAGACCGGCGCTCAGGGCACCCGGCTGCCCGGTGCCCATGATCAACGTCTCGCCGTAGGCGCCGAAGGCGGACGCATAAAGCGCAAGCGTGCCGATATAGCCCGCCACCAGGAGCCAGCCGGCCACCGCGGCGATGCCCACATGGTCGAAGGCATGTTCGATATAGGAAAAGCTGCCGCCGTCGCCGCGGAAGACGAGCCCGAGATGGGCATAAGACAGGCCCGTCAGCAGCGCGATGACGCCGCCAACGGCCAATGTCAGCGGCACCGCGTGACCGGCCTGGGCGATGGCCAACCCCAGCACGGCGAAAATGCCGCCGCCGATCATGCCGCCGATGCCGATGGCGGTGACTTCGGCAAGGCTGAGCTTGCGCGGCTTGGCGTCCATGCACGTCCACCTTAAGCGAACCGATTGCAAATTACGTTGCTGCAATGCACAATCAAGCCGGGCATTGCAATGACCGACAAACAACGCGACAAACCCTGGATCTTCCGCACCTATGCCGGCCATTCCTCGGCCGCGGATTCCAATGCGCTTTTTCGCAAGAACCTGAGCAAAGGGCAGACGGGCCTGTCCGTCGCCTTCGATCTGCCGACGCAGACGGGTTACGATTCCGACCATGTGCTGGCGCGCGGCGAAGTCGGAAAGGTCGGCGTGCCGATCAGCCATCTCGGCGACATGCGGGCGCTGTTCGAGGGCATCCCGCTCGGCACCATGAACACGTCGATGACCATCAACGCCACCGCGGCGTGGCTGATGGCGCTCTATATCGCGGTGGCCGACGAACAGGGCGCGCCGCGCAGCGCCTTACAGGGCACCATCCAGAACGACATCATCAAGGAGTATCTGTCGCGCGGCACGTATGTGTTTCCGCCGGCGCCGTCGATGCGGCTGATCAAGGACGTGGTGCTGTTCACCACCAAAGAGATTCCGAAATGGAATCCGATCAACGTCTGCTCCTATCACCTGCAGGAAGCGGGCGCGACGCCGGTACAGGAGCTTGCATTCGCACTGGCGACCGCGATCGCCGTACTCGACACGGTGAAGGCCGCCGGTCAGGTGCCGGATGAGAAATTCGGCGAAGTGGTCGGGCGCATTTCCTTCTTCGTCAATGCCGGACTGCGCTTCATCACCGAGATCTGCAAGCTGCGCGTCTTCACCGAATTGTGGGACGAGATCACCGCCGAACGCTACGGCGTGCGCGATGCCAAGGATCGCCGCTTCCGCTACGGCGTGCAGGTCAATTCGCTCGGGCTGACCGAGCAGCAGCCGGAAAACAACGTTGCGCGCATCCTGCTCGAAATGCTGGCGGTGACGTTGTCGAAAGGCGCGCGCGCCCGCGCCGTGCAATTGCCGGCCTGGAACGAGGCGCTCGGCCTGCCGCGGCCATGGGACCAGCAATGGTCGCTGCGCATGCAGCAGATCCTCGCCTACGAAACCGACCTGTTGGAATACGGCGACATCTTCGACGGCGCGACCGAAATCGCGCGCAAGGTCGCCGAACTCAAGGAAGCCGCCAAGGAAGAACTGAAACGCATCGAGGAGATGGGCGGAGCGGTGGCCGCGGTCGACACCGGCTACCTGAAGCAGCAGCTCGTCGAATCGAACACCGCGCGGCTCGAGCGCATCGAGCGCGGCGAGCAGATCGTGGTCGGCGTCAACAAATTCATCGAGACCGAGCCATCGCCACTCGCCGACGCCGCCGAAGCGATCCTCACCGTGTCGGAAGAAGCCGAGCGCAGCCAGATCGAAAAGCTGAAAGCCTGGCGCGCCGACCGCGACGATATTGCGGTCAAATCCGCGCTCGCCACGCTGAAACAGGCGGCGACCTTGGGCGGCAACATCATGCCGGCTTCGATCGAATGCGCCAAAGCCGGCGTCACCACCGGAGAATGGGGCTGGACTTTGCGCGAGGCCTTCGGCGAATACCGCGCGCCGACCGGCGTCGGCCGCGCCATGCGCAACGACGTCACCGGATTGGACGACATCCGCGCCGAGGTCGATCGCGTCTCACGCAAGCTCGGCCGCCGCATGACGTTCCTGGTCGGCAAGCCTGGCCTCGACGGACACAGCAATGGCGCCGAGCAGATCGCGGTGCGCGCGCGCGACGCCGGCATGCAGGTGGTCTATGACGGCATCCGCCTGACGCCCGAGGAAATCGTCGACGCCGCGCGCAAAGAAAAGGCGCACGTGATCGGCCTTTCGGTGCTCTCGGGCAGTCATTTGCCACTGGTGAAAGACGTGGTCGGGCGCATGAGACAAGAAGGCATTTCCGTACCGCTGGTGGTCGGAGGCATCATTCCGCCGGAGGACGCGGCCGAACTCGAGAAGGCCGGCGTCGCGGCGATCTACACGCCGAAGGATTTCGAGCTCAACCGCATCATGAGCGATCTGGTGCGGATCGTGGAAAGCAAGACCGAAAAGGTCGCCTGACCGTTTTCACGGTGACGAGTTTAAAACGTTATTTCTTTTTAGAGATCGGGTATTCGCCGCCTGCCGGCCCGATCCAGCGGCCGCTCTCAAGACAGCGGTCGGTTGAGGTCCTGCACTCACTGGCTACGTGGCCGCGCTTCACGCAAGCCTTGTACTGATCCTCACAGGTTTGCGCCTGTGCCACGGGCACACTGGCCAACAAGATGACCGCTGCTGACAGCATCACCATTATCTTTGTTGTAGGCATTTTGCTTCTCCCGCGAGGTCGGAGGTCGAGCCTTGATCCCAAAAAATGGTGGCTATGGGGCCGCCAGACCCGCCAGCGCCGCCGCCAGCTTCCCCGGGCTGACCGGCTTCGCAAAATAAAAATTCATCCCCGCCGCCAGCGCCGCCTGCTCGTCGCCGCTGTCGGTGCGGCCGGAAACGCCAATCACCGGCACCTTCCCCGTCTTGCCGGGCAGCGCACGGATCGCGCGCGTCGCCGCGATGCCGTCGAGCTCCGGCAGCGTCACATCCATCAAGACCGCGTCGTAGCCACCCTGTTCCACCGCCTTCACCGCCGCCTCGCCGTCTTCGACAAAATCGATGCGGTGGCCGAGCTCGGTGAGAATCGTGTTCATCACGACGCGTCCGTATGGGTTGTCCTCCGCGCACAAGAGAACGAGCGGCTTTGCCGGCGCCGCGGGCGCGCCGCCGCCGGCCGTGGCTGGCGCCGTGGCGCGCTCGACCGGCACTTCGAGACGGAAGGTGGTGCCGCGTCCCGGCTCGCTGAACACGGCAAGATCGCCGCCCATCAGCTTGGCGATGCGCTTGACGAAGACGAGGCCGAGGCCGGCGCCGCCATACTGGCGCGCAATCTCGGCATTCGCCTGCGCGAAGGGACGAAACAATTTCTTGAGATCGTTTTTATCGATGCCGATGCCGGTATCGACCACCGTATAGACGAGGCGCACGCGGCCGTGCGGTGCCGGTTTTGCCGCGGCGGTGAAGGTGACGCCGCCGTGGCTGGTGAATTTCACCGCGTTGTCGGCAAGATTTTCCAGCGCCGCACGCAATCGTAACGCATCACCGGCGACCATCGGCGGCAGATCGGCGGCGATCGCTATGTCCGTCGCAACCCCCTTGCTGCCGGCGCGCGCTTGAAGCGCTTCGGCCACGCCTTGCGCGAGCGCGCGCGGCGAAAACGGTTCGTTGCGCAAGGTGAGCCCGACTGCATCCGCCTTGGCGGCGTCGACGATCAGCGTCGTGAGTGACGCCAGATGATCGGCGCTGCTTTTGATCGCGTTTGCCCATTCGCGTTCGCGTTTTCCCAGATCGGAGGACGCCAGCAATTCCGCAAGCGCGACGATGCCGGTGAGCGGCGTGCGGATATCGTGTGCAATGCCGGCCAGCGCCGCCTCGATCGCGCGCGGCTTCGGCGCATTTGCGCGGCCCGTTTTGGCGCGCCGCGCTTTGCTGCTACGCGATTTGGCGGCCCGCGCAGACGGCTTGCGCTTTTTGCGGCGCGGCTTCGCCTTGAACTTAGTCTTGGGCTTACGCTTTACCATCATTCCCCCGAACGACGGGCGGACCATGCCACGGACCGGCCGCTCAATCGAGCCCGACCATGCGGCGGATGTCGGCCGGCATTTTACCGGCCGCGCGCAGCTCGTGGAGGCCCGTGGCGGCGGTCGTTTTCGACAGTTTCTTGCCGTCGTCATCGAGAATGAGACGGTGATGGTGATAGCGCGGCGCCGGCAACTCCAAAAGCGCCTGCAACAGCCGGTGGACGCAGGTCGCGTAAAACAGATCGCGGCCGCGCACGACGTCGGTGATGCCTTGCGCGGCGTCGTCGACGGTGACGGCCAGATGATAGCTGGTCGGCGTGTCCTTGCGCGCGAGGATGACATCGCCCCAAATTGCCGGATTTGCTGCCGGATCGGCGGCGATAATGCCGGTTTCGCCGCGCGGCCCCTCGCCGCTTTCATGCCAGTCGAGCGCTCCGACGCGCGCGAGTGCCGCTGCGATGTCGAGACGCAGCGCGTAAGGCTCGTTTTCCATGCGCCGTTTGCGCTCGGCGTCCGGCAGCATCTTGGCCGCGCCGGGATAAAGCGGCGCGCCGTCGGGATCGCGCGGCCAACTTCGACTTGGCCCTCTCGCTTCGCGCCGCGCCACCATCATCGCGATCTCGGCACGGCTCTCGAAACTCGGATAGACGAGACCCATGGCGTCGAGCTTGCCAAGCGCCGCACGGTAGTCGTCCCAATGCGCGGACTGCCGCCGCACCGGCTCTTCCCAGTGCAGGCCGAGCCACGCCAGATCCTCGTAGATCGCCGCTTCATACTCCGGCCGGCAGCGCGCCTGGTCGATATCCTCGATGCGCAGCAGAAGGCGGCCACCGGCAGCGCGCGCCATGTCGGCGTTCATCAGCGCCGACAGCGCGTGACCGAGATGCAGGTAGCCGTTCGGCGACGGCGCGAAGCGGAAAACGGGTGGCGGCATGATCCCTCAGCTGTCATGCCCCGCCCCCGATCAGGTCGGGGATAAACTCCAGCGGGCACACCCAGTAAACGCCAGCATAGCGAACAATCACAAGCGCCCGCAGTTACTGGATCGTCCGCTTTCGCAGACGACGACGGAGGAATATGGTGCGCGGCGCGGCCGCAGACAAACCATGACCCACTTCCTTCACACCCAAGCCGACCTTGACGCGGCGCTGGCGCAGCTCATCCTCAAGGACCCGCGCCTGAAGCCGGTCGCGGAGAAGGCAGGCGCCTTTGCCTTGCGCCGGCGCGAGGCGGGCTTCGCCGGCCTGTGCGCCATCGTTTGCGGACAACAGCTCTCGACCGCAAGCGCCGCCGCCATCCGCGCGCGGCTGTTTTCGGCCTTCGACCCGTTTCACCACGACACGGTGCGCCGCGCGCGCACCGACAAGCTCAAGCAGCTCGGCTTGTCGGCGCCGAAAATCAAATCGATTCGCGAAATCGGCAAAGCAGTGTCCAAGGAGCATATCGATCTCACCAAGGTCGGCGAGATGGACGCCGATGCCGCCCATGCCGCGCTTACCGCGCTGCACGGCGTCGGCCCCTGGACCGCCGACATTTATCTGTTGTTCTGCCTCGGTCATGCCGACGCCTTTCCGGCCGGCGATCTCGCCGTGCAGGAATCCGCGCGCATTGCGTTCGGCTTGCGCAAGCGCCCCGATGCGAAGGCGCTCGCCAAACTGGCGGAAGCCTGGCGGCCCTGGCGCGGCGTGGCGGCGCATCTGCTGTGGGCCTACTATCACGTGGTCAAACGGCGCGAGGGCGTGTCGCTCGAGCCGGCCGCAAAGACGAAGAAAAAGACGAAAAAGAAGACGGCAAAGAAAAAATCCGGCGGCAAGAAAAAAGCGAAAAGGAAACGCAATGGCTGACCTCGACGGCCCGCGCCTGCCACCGCGCTCTGGCCAAGCCAAACAGCTCGTCGTCTTCCTGCATGGCTATGGCGCCGACGGCAACGACTTGATCGACATCGGACGTGCTTGGGGCGCGCTCTTGCCTGACGCAGCCTTTGTCTCCCCGCACGCGCCGCGGCCGTGCGGACAGGCGCCGACCGGGCGCGAATGGTTTCCGCTGACGTTTCGCGATCCGAGCGAGCGCTGGACCGGTGTCAACAGCGCGGCACCCGTGCTCAACGCTTTTCTCGATGCCGAGTTGCAACGCCACACGCTTGCGCCGTCGGCGCTGGCGCTGGTTGGTTTCAGCCAAGGCACCATGATGGCCCTGCATGTCGGCTTGCGCCGGCCGACCACGCCGGCGGCCATCGTCGGCTATTCCGGCGTGCTGGCCATGCCAGAACAGACAGACCCGAATCAGTTCGCCGCGGAAATCAAAAGCCGGCCGCCGGTGCTGCTGGTGCATGGCGACCAGGACCCGCTCATTCCGGTCGAGGCCTTGTTCCATGCTGCGCAAAGCCTGGCCGCGCTGGAGGTGCCGACCGAGTGGCATATTTCACCGGGCGTCGGCCACGGCATCGACCAGGAGGGATTGCGCCAGGGCGGCGAATTTCTCGCCCGCCGGCTGGGCGCCCGCTAGTCAAGGCGATTGCGGGTAAGCTCCCGCAGCTACTTCACAATCCTGTCACGCTGCCGTATTACTAGGCCGTTAGCTGCGTAGCGGCAGCATTTCAGGGAGGCGGAGGAACGTCGCTTTGAACGTGCATGTATCGCCCAGCGGTTTTCCGGCCCTGGTGCTCAATGCGGATTTCCGCCCGCTGAGCTATTACCCGCTTTCACTCTGGTCTTGGCAGGACACGATCAAGGCGGTCTTCCTCGAACGCGTCAATATCGTCGCCAATTATGACCAGGCGGTTCACTCGCCCTCCTTCGAGATGAAACTGCCGAGCGTCGTTTCGCTCAAAACCTACGTCAAACCTTCGGCAAACCCGGCCTTTACCCGCTTCAACGTTTTCCTACGCGACCGTTTCATTTGCCAATATTGCGGCGAGCGCGAAGATCTGACATTCGACCATCTCATCCCGCGCTCGCGCGGCGGCCACACCACCTGGGGCAACGTCGTGGCGGCCTGCTCGCCCTGTAACCTGCGCAAGGCCAACCTGACGCCGGCGGAAGCCAAGATGTGGCCCTCGCAGATGCCGTTCCAGCCGACGGTACAGCACCTGCACCGGAACGGGCGGCTGTTCCCGCCCAATTATCTGCACGATA
Source organism: uncultured Alphaproteobacteria bacterium (assembly GCA_963840065.1). Classification (GTDB taxonomy): domain Bacteria; phylum Pseudomonadota; class Alphaproteobacteria; order Rhizobiales; family Xanthobacteraceae; genus Pseudolabrys. The sequence continues at coordinate 95,967 of CAWIXF010000010.1, forward strand.
GCTGGCTCGATTACCTCTACTGGGACACCGAGCTGGAGCCTTGAGCCGGTCGGTCTATTTTCGTTTCTTACGCATTTGCAATGAATTGACGCGCGTCAAAGCGCGAAGGGTTTGACTGCGCCATGCGTTACTCCATAGGTGGCAAGGAGTGCATGCATGAATAAACCAGCGACACCAGACGTGGCCAGGGCAGAAGGCCCGGCGCCGTTGTCGCTCATCTCCAAGCCGCAAGCCGCGGCCACGCGCCCGCTCTGGCGCAAGCCGTGGGCGCTCGGCGCCTTGCTGGCGCTTATCGTCATCGCAGCAGCCGGCAGTTATTGGGTTTTCAGCGATGGCGGAGACGTGCGCTATGCCACCGCCGCGGTTACGCGTGGCGACGTTACGCGCACCGTGACTGCCACCGGCACGGTCAATCCCGTTCTCACCATCATCGTCGGCACTTATGTCTCGGGCGTTATCCAGGACGTCCAGTGCGATTACAACACCGAGGTGAAGAAGGGACAGATCTGCGCCAAAATCGACCCGCGCCCCTATCAGAGCGTGGTCGATCAAGCCAAAGCCAATCTTTCGCAAGCGCAAGCGCAGGTCGCCAAAGATCAGGCCAATTTCGACTACGCGCAGCTCAACTACGACCGCAATACAAGGTTGTCGCGGACCAACGCGATTTCCACGGACACACTCGACAATTCCAAGAATGCGCTCGATCAGGCGCAGGCGCAGATCGGCGTCGACCAGGCCGTCATCGCGCAACGCCAAGCGCAGCTCGAAGCTGCCGAGATCAATCTCGGCTACACCAGCATCGTCTCGCCGGTCGACGGCACGGTGGTCTCTCGCAACGTCACGGTCGGGCAGACGGTGGCGGCGAGCTTCCAGACGCCGACCCTGTTCCTGATCGCTACCGACCTCACCAAGATGCAGGTCGACACCAATGTCAGCGAAAGCGACATCGGCGCCATCAAGAACGGCAACAAGGTTTACTTTTCCGTCGACGCTTTCCCCAAGCGCACATTTGAAGGAAACGTTTCTCAGGTGCGCCAGTCGCCGCAAAACGTGCAGAACGTCATCACTTACGACGTCGTCGCCAGCGTCAACAACAACGATCTGGCGCTCAAGCCGGGCATGACGGCGGCAAGCCGCATTGTCATCGCCGCGCGCAGTAATGTGCTGCGCGTGCCGAGCCAAGCGCTGCGCTATGCGCCAGGCGGCTTCAAGGCCGCCAAACAAAACTCGGCGGCGGTCTACGTGCTGCGCGACGACGCGCCGGTGCGGGTCCCGGTCGAGGTCGGCCTCGACGACGACAGCCAGGCCGAGATCGCCAAGGGCGATCTCAAACCAGGTGAGCGTGTGATCATCACCGAGCAGCGTACCGGCAGCGGCTCCGGCAATGGCAGGCCGGGCACGGCCCCGCGCCTGCGGCTTTAATTCGCGGCCGGGAGATCGACCATGGCCGAACCCATCATCAAGCTTGAGCACATCACGCGGACTTATCACGTCGGCGATGTCGACGTGCACGCGTTACGTGACGTGAGCCTGACCATCGAGCCCGGCGAGTTCGTTGCCATTATGGGTCATTCCGGCTCCGGCAAGTCAACGCTGATGACCATCCTCGGCTGCCTCGACCGGCCGACCAGCGGCCATTATTTTTTCGAGGGCGTGGATATCGCCGGCCTGAGCGAGCCGGACCGCGCGCGCCTGCGCAGCGAGCGGCTCGGTTTCGTGTTCCAGAGCTTCAACCTGCTCGCCCGCACCAGCGCGCTGGAAAACGTCGCGCTGCCTTTGTTCTATGCCGCCTCGGGCCCGGCGAGCGCCGCTTTGCGCAGCGAGCGCGCCCGCGCGGCGCTCGGCCTATTGGGTTTGGGTGAGCGCGAGCGCAACACGCCGGGGCAGTTGTCCGGTGGCCAACAGCAGCGGGTCGCGATCGCGCGCGCGCTGATCAACAACCCGGCCCTTCTGCTCGCCGACGAACCGACCGGCAATCTCGACACGCGCACCTCGCACGAGATCATGGAGACGCTGTCGCATCTCAACCGTGAACAGGGCGTCACCATCGTGGTTGTCACGCACGAATCCGATATCGCCGCCTATGCGGACCGTGTCTTGACCATGCGTGACGGCGAAGTCGTCACCGATAAGCGGAATCCAAGACAGACCGATCATGGTGACGAACAGCCGGCCGCCCCCATATCCTTACTGCGTCGAAAATTGCGGCCGATGGTGGCGGTAGCGCAAGGCAACACGACCTGGGCCTTCGGCCTGATGATCATGGCGGCTGCGGTGCAAGCCTTGCGCCGTAATGTGATGCGCTCGACTTTGACCATGTTGGGCGTCTTTATCGGCGTGGCCGCGCTGATCGCCATGGTTGGCGTCGGCCAAGGCGCCAACGAAGCCGTGCGCAAGCAGATCGAGCGGCTCGGCACCAACCTGATCGTGGTGCGGCCCGGCGCGCGCACCATGGGTGGCATGCGTGGCGGCGCCGGCAGCGCCACCACGCTTACCACCGTCGATGCCCAGGCGATCCTGCACGAAGCCACCGCGGTCAGCGAAGTCGGGTACCTCATCCGGCAATCCGGTCAGGTCGCCTACGGCAATCAAAACTGGAACACGCAAATCCAGGGCATCAGCGTCAACTATCCGCCGATGACCAACTGGCGGATCGAGGTTGGCCGCGAAATCACCGAGAGCGACGTGGCCTCGACGGCGCTGGTCGCCGTCATCGGGCAGACGGTCGCCACCCAGTTGTTCGGACACTCGCAAACGCCGATCGGCGCACTCATGCAGGTGAAAGGCGTGCCGATGCGGGTGATCGGCGTGCTGGAAGCGAAGGGGCAAACGCCCTTCGGGACCGATCAGGACGATCTGGTGATGATCCCGTTCACGACGGCCGAGCGCAAAGTGCTCGGCGTTGCCGCGCCGACGCAGGCACAGACGCAGATCAACTGGCTCTATCCGACACCCCCGAACCCTTACGGGTTGCAGCCGCATCTTGCCGGCTTCGTCAACCAGATTTACGTGCAGGCGATCAATCAAGCCGACGTGCAAACCGCGATCCATCAAGTCACCGACATCCTCACGCGCCGCCACCGCATCAAACCGGGCGACGAGGAAGACTTCAACGTGCGCAACTTGAGCCAGATCGCCGAGACCGCGGAGAGTTCGAGCCGCATCATGGCGATCCTGCTCGCCGCCGTCGCCTCGATCTCGCTGGTGGTCGGCGGCATCGGCATCATGAACATCCTTTTAGTGTCGGTGACCGAACGCACACGCGAGATCGGCCTGCGCATGGCGATCGGCGCGCGCCGCCTGCACGTGCTCCTTCAATTCCTCGCCGAAGCTGTTTTCCTGAGCGTCACCGGCGGCATCGCCGGTATCGTCATGGGCGTTGTCTTCTCGGTGGCGATCTCGATGATTTTCGGTTGGTCAACGCCGATCTCGACGGCCGCTATTGCCGGCGGCTTCCTGTTCTCGGCCGCGGTCGGAATCTTCTTCGGTTATTACCCGGCGCGCAAAGCGGCCCACCTCGATCCGATCGAGGCACTGCGGTACGAGTGAAGAGTTGTTTCTTGGCGCACGATCTTTTCCGAAAACCGGTCCCCGCCCCCCGATCGAGCCGGGGGCAGGCTTTTCGGGGCGTGCGCTACCCCGGCAGCATCCGCTGCAACACGCCATCACGGCGGATGAATTGATGATAGAGCGCGGCCGCGACATGCAGGCCGACCAATGCCAGCAGCAGATAGTTGGCCAACAGCCCGTGCACGTCGCCGGTCCAGCCCCAGCCGGGCGCGCGAGTCGCCATCAGCTTCGGCAGTTCGAACAGGCCGAAAAACGTCACCGTCATGCCGCGCCACGACGCGTTCATCCAGCCGAGGGCAGGAACGATGAAGAGCAGTGCATACAACAGCCAATGCACAACGCGCGCCGACTGCTGCTGCCAGGGCGGCAGCCCATCCTCGGGTGTCGGTTCTCCGTGAGTCGCCCGCACCGCGAGCCGCGCCACCGCGACGAAGAGAATCAAGATGCCAAACCAGACATGTAGGTCGATGAGGGTGCTGACCGGCACGGTGCGGTGGATCTCCGGCATGGTCCACGCGAAAATGAACTGGGCAATCAGCAAAGCGACGATCAGCCAATGCAGAGATTTGGCCGCACCGGAATAGCGGCCACCTACCTTTTCAGCCATGCCCTGAACCTCGTCATTGAAAGAAACCTGCTTTCACCAGCCACTTGCGGCGGAACCGTGGCATCCCCACATAGGATCAAGCGATGATGTCGAGCCGAAAGGCTCCGTCATCGACACGGCCACGAAATGGTAGCGACGCCGGATGTACGCGCGCTTACCGGTTTCGTGGTCGATCCAATTTCCGAACAGCGGTGTCATTGTAGCCAACCCCGCCGCTAGGTAGCCAACCCCGCCGCTAACGCCCGTCGCGCGGGCGCGCATAGGCCGCTTTCGCGCCCCAAAGCGCAACGCATACAAGCCCGAGCGATACCAGCACGTCCCAGCCGGCAAGCGACAATCCGAGGAAACGCCAAGCCGCCGCGTCGCAGCGCACCAGGCTGATGTTGCCGAGCTGCTTGAGCATGTCTTGCGTGGTGCCGAAGTTATTGATCGGTCCGCTGCAATCCTGCGGACCCGGCCAGAACTTCCATTCGACGCCGGCGTGATAGGAGGCCAAACCGGTATTCCAAAGCATCACCGCCGCGATCACCAGAAAGCCGAGCAACAGCACCTTACGCGCGGCGCCGTAGCCGGTGCCGAGCCACAACAGCGCCGCCAACGGTACACTGATGTAGTAGGCGTTACGCTGCTCAAGGCAGAGCGGGCACGGCGGCAGATGCATGACGTACTGGAAAAAGAAGAATCCCCCGATGGTGGCCAGGCCGACCACGAAGACAATGGCTGCAGCGGAGGTGACGGGATTGTTGCGGGCGCGAGCGAGAGGTTCGGTCATTCAGCGCTTCCGACGTCCGCCCGCAAGTTGAAGGTGAGTGGTGCCCCTGGCCGGACTCGAACCAGCACGATGTTTCCACCACCTGATTTTGAGTCAGGCGCGTCTACCAATTCCGCCACAGGGGCCTATCTCATAACGCGATCTTGGCCGAATCCGGCCCGTTCCGCGCGGGCGGGATAATAGCGGCGCGCGGCAGGCGGTCAACGCTGCTGTGTCGGCTGCGTTGGCGGTAAGATCGTCCGAATCGCGCCTTTTTCAAGGAGATGCAAATGAACGAAGAGGCCCTCAACATGTCCCTGCGCAAATTCCTCAAGGTGGTCGGCGTCACCTCGCAGCAGGAAATCGAAAAGGCCATTCGTGCGGCGGTGGCCGACGGGCGGCTCAAGGGCAACGAGGCGCTGTCGGCGCAGGTCGTGTTGACCATCGACAAGGCCGGCTTGAGCCACAAGATCGACGGCACCATCGAGCTCGAATAGCGGCAGCGTTACGCCGGCTGCTCGGCGCCAACATTGCGCCGGCCGAAGGCCGCTTCCATCTCGCGGCGCACTTTCACCGCGGTGTCGTTTGCATCGTAAGCGACGTCGCTCCATTTAATCGCGCCGCCTTCCGCAATGGCGCGCTTGAGCTTGACGTTGTGAGCGAGGCCAAGTGGCAACAGCTCATCGCGCAAGGACACCTCTGCCGGCGTTTGCTTGCCCCAGACGCAGAAACCGCCCTCGCCGTCCAGCATCTCGCCGGCCTTCAGCGCCTTCTTGGCGGTCGCCACAACGTCGGAGCGGAAGCCGGTGGGCGCACCGGTCGGCTCGCCACGTAACGCCGCCGAGGCGACTGAAATGCCGAGCTCGAGCCCGATCATGTGGATCGGCCGGTAGAGCGCGGCGTATTTACCGGACGAGTCCGGGAGCATGGCGTATTCCTTGAAACAACGCCGCGCATACTCAGTCTCGCCCTCGAATACGACGTAGGTGCCGAGCGCAAGATGATGCGGCACGTCTTTGCCGTCGCGATAGACCGACGACGTGACTTCGGTGACGCCGGCTTTTTCCAGCGTACCACCGTCCGCCTTCGGCTTGCAGATCTCGGCGAGCTCGAAGCGCGTCGCCGGCGGAAAATGCAAACCGTCCGATTGCGGCACCAGGCCGGTGGCATTGCACACCGCCGTCATTTCGATGCCGGACTTGGTGCCGTCGACGAAGGAGTTGAACATCTTCGGATTGATCGACTTGCGGTCGGTGATGGCGAGATACTTGTCGAGAATGTCCCAGACATTGTCGGGATTGGACTGGTGATAATGCGGTTCGTAGCGCGTCCCTTTGCCGGCCGCGATCACCTTGAAGCCGGCCGCGCGCGCCCAGTCGACCTGTTCGCAGATCAGCGCCGGCTGATCGCCCCAGGCGAGCGAATAGACGACGCCGGCTGCTTTTGCGCGCCGCGCCAGCAACGGTCCAGCAACCGCGTCGGCTTCCACATTGACCATGACGATGTGCTTGCCGTTGGCTATTGCGCCGAGACAATGCTGGATGCCGGCGCCCGGCACACCGGTCGCTTCCACGACCACTTCGATGCGCGGGTCCTTGAGCAAGGCGTCGGCGCTGTCGGCCACGAACGTCGTGCGCTTGCCATGCGCATCATCAAGCGACGATGCGGCATAGGCGGCGTCCGGCCAACCAGCGGTCTTGAGCTGGCTCTTCGCGCGCGCGACATCGAGATCGGCGACGGCAACGACATGCAGGCCCTTGGTGAGCCGGGCCTGGGCGAGAAACATGGTGCCGAACTTGCCGGCGCCGATCAGCGCGACCGTCACCGGCTTTCCGGCGGAGTCGCGCTCAAGCAACTTGGTATAGAGGTTCACGGAAAGACGCTCCCGGACTGATGGCGCGCGACGCAAACACAAGCGCGCGGCCAAAACAAGCGCCCGTCACACCAGCTTACAATCGGATGTCACTGACAGAGCGCGCTTGAGACGAAGGTCTCGGTGTGGCATCCCGGCCCGCTGTTTCGGCCGGCGAGATAGACCTCGGCCGGGCACACTTCGGCGGTGGTCATGTCGAGGCTTTTGCCGACGTTGAAGCCTTTCGCCTTGCAGATGTCATAGGCAGCCGCGATGCAGTCCGGCGCGCCGTTCGGCGCGATCTGGCATTTCTCATGGCCGCGAATGACGCGCGAATTGGGAATGCGGCCGACGGCGTCGGCGGCGTCCTTGGCGTTATCGACCGTCGTCTTGGCGACCTGGCCCGCGTCCTGGCCGATATTCTGAAACCGCTCCTTCACGCTTTTCATGCCCGAATTGAAATTGTCGACGGTCTGGTCAAACCATCGGCCCATCGTGCCGAAGAATCCACGTTGCTGCGGTTCGGTAGCCGGCGTTTTGGGGCTCTCTTGCGTCGGCGCGCTCGTGATCAATCCGCGGCCTTCATCGGCTGGCGGCTTCTGTGCGTTTTGCGCGAAGGCCGATGGCGAGGCGAGCACCAGCACGCACGCGACCACTCCCGCGAGCGTCATGGTCGCCGCGAGTCGGCATGCGAGGTGAAGTCTAAACCCTTTAATGCAGTCCATGGCCGGTCAACTGACTGCGGTCGCGTTAGCGGCTGCCATAGCCTAATGGCATTTGGCCCAACGGCATTTGCGCCGGCAACCATTCTTAATACCACCGGGTGGCGAAAATGAGGACCGCCGCTTCAAACTAAATAGAGCGCGGCCACGATACCGATGACGACCACCGCAGCCAACAACAGGGTCCAGAGCCCGAGCTGTTTTTCAATAATGTGTCGGGCCCGTTCGCCGTAGCGATGCAGCAGAAACGCCAGGATAAAGAAGCGCGCGCCGCGGGTAATGATCGAAAACAGCACAAAAAGGCCGAGATTGTAGCCGGCAAATCCCGAGGTGATGGTGACGATCTTGAAGGGGATCGGGGTCAACCCCTTGAGCAGGATGATCCAGGCACCCCATTGGGCATAGGCCGCCCGGAAGGCCTCGACCTTGCCGCCGTAGCCGTAGAGCTGAATCAGCCAGGCCCCGACCGAGTCGTAGAGCAGCGCGCCGATCGCATAGCCGACGAGCCCCCCGAGAACCGAAGCCACCGTGCACCAGGCCGCCATGATATAGGCGCGGTCAGGGCGCGCCAGCGCCATCGGGATCAGCATGATGTCCGGTGGAACCGGGAAAAAGGAGCTTTCGGCAAAGGACACCGCGCTCATGGTCCAGAGCGCATGCGGCTTGTGCGCAGCCTCGACGCACCAGTCGTAGAGCCGGCGTAGCAACGAACGCTGCTCGGCGGCCTCTATGGTCATGAACTCAACTCACCGGGATAAAAGCTGAAATCGCCAGAATCAGCGACGTTTGCGGGCTTGGCGGGCTTCCATCGCCACTACCTTACGCCGCGGCACCGATTGGACTAGCGCTTTTTTTGGCAACTTTTCGGCAATACCGAACATGCGTTCGCGCCGGCGCATTTCCGCCCAGACGTCCTCGGGCTTCACGCCGGCATGCACCCAGAGCACGACCAGATTGTAGATGAGATCGGCGCTCTCACGGGCCACAGCTTCGGGTTGGCCGTGCATAGCATCGATGACGACTTCGACGGCTTCCTCAGCGAGCTTTTTGGCCATCTTGGCGCGGCCGTCACGGAAAAGCCGAGCGGTGCGCGACTTTGTGGGGTCGGCACCACGTGCAGCAAGCACAGCTTCATAAAGTCGGGCGACCGAATCAGTCATGTCGCCCACAATACCCGATCGAGGAGGGTATCGGGTTAACGTCTACAAAATATAGCGTTTTTCGACCTAGCCGACCGCCAGGGCGGTTAACGAGCCTACGCATGACACCACTCCAACTGCTCGTGACGCGGCCGCCGCCCCAGCCGTAATCATCTGATCTTCTTATATTAAACGTCCCAAGACATAAATGCCTGCGGTGGCGCGACGGTTCCCTCACTCGTCTTCGGCCAGGAGCGTGGCATTGCCGCCTGCGGCTGCCGTATTGACCGTCACCACCTGTTCGAGCGCGAGCCGGTGCAGATAATGCGGACCTCCGGCCTTGGGGCCGGTGCCCGAAAGGCCGTTGCCGCCGAAGGGCTGCGAGCCGACCACGGCGCCGATCATGTTGCGGTTGACGTAGACATTGCCGTTGGCGAGCCGTGCCGCGACGTGCTCGACGGTCGCCTCGATGCGCGAATGGATGCCGAGCGTGAGCGCGGTGCCATTGCCGGCGATATCGTCGAGCAGTTGGTCGAACGCACCGGCGCGCCAGCGCACCACATGCAGCACCGGGCCGAACACCTCCTCCCGCAGGTCGCGCGCGCTGTCCAATTCGATGATGGCCGGCGCGACATAGGTCCCTTTCGGCAGCGGGCCGGGGTTGCCGCGAAAACGCAGACGCTTGCCCATGGCGGCGATCCAGCGTTCGAGCTTGTCCTCCGCCTCCCGGTCGATGACCGGACCGATCTGCGTTGCCGGATCGCGCGGATCGCCCAGCTTCAACTCGCGCGCGGCGCCGGTCACCATGGCGAGCACGCGGCCGGCGACATCGTCTTGCAGGCACAACAGACGCAGCGCCGAACAGCGCTGACCGGCGGACCGAAAGGCCGAGGTCACGACATCGTCGGCAACCTGCTCGGGCAATGCGGTGGCATCGACGATCATGGCGTTGATGCCGCCGGTCTCCGCGATCAGCGGCGCGATCGGTCCGTCTTTGGCGGCCAGCGCGCGATTGATGAGGCGGGCGACTTCGGTCGAGCCGGTGAAGACGACGGCGGCAACACGCGGGTCCGCGACCAGCATCGCACCCACTTTGCCGTCGCCGGGGACAAGATGCAGCGCGCTTTGCGGCACGCCGGCTGTATGCAGGAGCTTGATGGCTTCGAACGCGACAAGTGGCGTCTGCTCGGCGGGCTTGGCGACCACAGCGTTGCCGGCGGCAAGCGCGCCAGCGATCTGGCCCGTGAAGATCGCCAGCGGAAAATTCCACGGGCTGATGCAGACGGCGACGCCACGGCCTCTGTAGGCCAATGTGTTGCTTTCGCCGGTCGGACCCGGCAACGGCTGCGGCGCCAGCGCGCTGCGCGCTTGTGCCGCGTAGTAGCGGCAGAAATCGGCGGCCTCGCGCACCTCCGCCACGCAGTCGTCGAGCGTCTTGCCGCCTTCGACTTGCAAAAGCGCGATGAGACGCGCCCGGTTGCCTTCGATCAGGTCGCTGGCGCGTTCAAGCGCCACGGCGCGGGCTGAGACAGGCGTTGCGTTCCAAGTTGCAAAGCCCGCGCGCGCCGCCACCATCGCCGCCGCAACCGTGCCCTGATCGCCGTCCTGCACGGTGCCGGCAACGCCGCCGTCGATCGGCGAGAGAACCTTGCGGCGATGGCCTTTAACAAGGCGTCCGTCGACCAGCGGCGCGGCGTCCACTGCCGCTGTTGCCGCACGGCTGTCGGCGAGCAGCGCCTCAAGCGCCGCGCGGTCGCCGAATTCGGTGCCGATCGAATTCCTGCGCTCGGGTGCGAACAGATCGCGCGGCAACGGAATATGTGCGTTGCGCGCCCGCGCGGGGCTTTCGATCCAGCTCCGTGGGCGCTTGAGAATGTCCGTAATCGGCACCGACGGATCGGCAGCCACCGACACGAACGAGGAATTGGCGCCGTTTTCAAGGAGACGACGCACGAGATAAGCGAGCAGATCGGCGTGGCCACCGACCGGTGCATAGACGCGGCAAGTGATCGCCGGCATGTCTTCGAGCAGCGCGTGATAGAGCGCCTCGCCCATGCCATGCAGCCGCTGGAACTCGTAGTCGGCAGAATTTCCTGCCTCCTCGATCACGCTCGCCACCGTCAGCGCATTGTGGGTGGCGAACTGCGGATAAAGGCGCGGGCGCGTCTTGAGCAGACGGCGCACACAATCCTGGTAGGACAGATCCGTCATCGCCTTGCGGGTGAACACGGGATAGTCGGCAAGGCCGCGCTCTTGTGCCCGCTTGACCTCGGTGTCCCAATAGGCGCCCTTGACCAGCCGCACCATCAGCCGGCGGTCGAGCGCTTGCGCCGCTTGCGCGATCCAGTCGATCACCGCACCGGCACGCTTCTGATAGGCCTGCACCGCCAGACCGAAGCCGTCCCAGCCGGCAAGCGAAGTGTCGCGCAAAACCGCGCCGATCAATTCGAGCGACAATTCGAGCCGGTCGGCCTCCTCGGCATCGACAGTGAAATTGAGCTCATAGTTTTTAGCGAGCCGCGCCAGTTCCAGAAGCCTGGGCGCGAGTTCCTTCTGCACTCTTTCCCGGGACATAGGCTCGTAGCGCGGGTGCAGCGCCGACAATTTGACGGAGATGCCGGGCCGTCTGGGCAAAGCGGCATTACCTGCTCCCCGGCCGATGGCATCGATCGCGCCCGCATAAGAGTTGAAATAGCGCGCCGCATCGCTTGCCGTGCGAGCCCCCTCGCCCAGCATGTCGAAAGAATAAAGAAAATCGGGTCCCGAGCGCGCGCGCGTCAGCGCGTCGTCGATGGTCTCACCCAGCACGAAATGCGATCCGAGCAAACGCATGGCTTGCCGGGTCGCCGTCCGCACCGCCGGCAGGCCGAGCCGCTTGACCAGTGCGTCAATAATTCCTTCCGGGGTCTCGCCGGGATGGATGATGCGGGCGGTGAGCCCCAAGGTCCAGGCCGAAGCGGACACCAGGAATGTGGCCGAGCGCGCATCGTAATGTGCCCAGTCGCCGCTTTTGAGCTTGTCCTCGATCAGCCGGTCGGCGGTCGCCGCGTCCGGCACCCGCAACAGCGCCTCCGCCAGCACCATCAGCGCCAGACCCTCCTTGGTGGAGAGCGCGTAGGCGTGCAGGAAGTCCTCGACGCCGCCGAGGCGGCCGCTGCGGGCGCGGATCGCCTCGACCAGACGGGTCGCTCGCCGATCGATGCGGACTTCGGCTTCCGGCGCGGTGCCCGCAGTGTTCAAGAAGACATCGGCGAGCGCTTCGTCGGCCGGCGCATAAGGCGCACGGAACGGCGGAATGTCGCATATGACGCTGGCGGGCCGTGCCGCCTGCATGAGCCAAGACCTCCGCGCAGGGGACTAGTATGACTTAACCATGAAGGTCCCGCCGCTTGAGATTCACATCGTGTTGCAAGATTAGCTATGTCGCCAAACAAATTCGCCATCAACGCGCCAATATCTTGCTCTTTGCACATGCATGTATTTTGGTGAATTTGAGCAGAAACAATCTGATTTGCGGGAACACCCATGCGGAACTGCAGACCGCATAATGGATCGGACCGATGAGGGTCTGGTGCAACGTCAAGCCGGCTGTAGCGGGGCTTATGCTCGCCGCGATGTTGACCGGTGTCGCCGCGGCGGACGAAACCAGCATCAAGTTCTCGCTCGACGGCCAATATGAAGGCCCGTCCGCGCCGTTCCTGCTCCCCCTCGACAAGGGCTACTATAAGGCCGAAGGCCTCAACGTCAGCATCGACCCCGCCGATACCGCGCTCGACCCGATCAAGCGGATCGCGTCCGGAGCCTGGGACATGGGCGTCGCCGACATCAACGCGCTAATTAAGTTCCGTGACGCCAATCCGAAAGCGGCAATGAAGGCCGTTTTCATGGTCTACAACAAGCCGCCCTTCGCGGTGATCGGCCGCAAGAGCCGCGGCGTCACCGCACCCAAGGATCTGGAAGGCAAGAAGCTGGGCGCCACGACGGATGGCCAGGTTTTCGCGCAATGGCCGATCTTCGCCAAGGTCAACGGCATCAATACCGCCAAGGTCACGGTCGAGAACGTCGGCGTGCCGGTGCGCGATCCTTTGCTCGCCGCCGGCCAGGTCGACGCCATCACGGGCCTGTCCTTCGCTTCCTATGTCGACCTCAAGGACAAGGGCGTGCCGGTTGAGGATATCGTCGTGCTGCTGATGGACGATTACGGCGTCGAGCTTTATGGCAATGCCATCATCGTCAGCAACAAATTCGCCGAACAGCACCCGGAAGCGGTGAAAGGCTTCCTGCGCGCCTTTCTGAAAGGGCTGAAAATGGCGGTGAAGTCACCGGCCAATACGATCAGTTACGTGCTCGAGCGCAACGATGCCGCCAAGAAGAATCTCGAGGTCGAACGCCTGAAAATGGTGATCCGCGACAACATCGTGACGCCGGAGGTCAAGGCGAACGGTTATGGCGGCATCGACGACGAACGCATGATACGGGCAATCGGTCAGCTTGCGATTGCTTATAAGTTCAAGTCGGACAAGCCAAAGCCGGCAGACATTTTCGATGCGTCGTTCCTGCCGCCGGAAAACCAGCGCAAAGTGAAGTGACTGTTTGTCGGTCTCAAGCGGCCGGAGAGCGCACCCTGGTGAGCGGAGCAACCGATTTGGTCAAGCCAGCGTCCGGATAAAGCACCTCGGCGATTTCGTCCGACAACTGCTCATAAGCGGCGCGAGCGCCACCTTCGCGGACAAAAATGCCGGAATGCAGATCGGGCAGATCGGGCAGCGGCCCGTCATCCCACGCAATCATGCCCAGTTCGCCGGCGCGATGGCGGACGAACGGCATGACGCCGAGGCCCGCAAGCACGGCATTGCTCAAGCTGGCCATACTGGAGCCCGTGAACACGGCCTCCCAATCGAGCCCTGCCTTCTTCAATGACTGCACCGCGATTTGGTGAAAGACGCAAGGCTCACCAAAAGTGGCCAGTGGAACCGGACGGCTGGCGTCGTAATCAGTCGCCAAGCCGCGCACCCACACCATCTCCATCGTCCATGAATGATGCGCATCATGCGACGGTCGGGTCGTGTGACCGATAAAAAGGTCGAGGCCGCCGTTGTGCAACTCGTGCATCATCGTGCTGAAGTAACCGCTACGCACGATGAAGCGCACGTCCGGCCAGCGCTCGCGGAAGCGTGCGAGTACGACCGGCAGCCGCGAGGCAATGAAGTCGCTCGGCGTGCCCACGCGGATCATCAGGTCCGGCCGCGATCCGGCGCCGCCGATATGGATGATCTGATCGTTGAGCGAGAGCAGCCGGCGTGCGTAACTGATGACCAACTCGCCCTGCGGCGTCAGTTTGAAATCGCTTGTGGTGCGGTCGAACAGCTCGCAGCCGAGAAGCACCTGCAAGCGTTTGATCTGGGCACTCACTGCCGGCTGGGTAACGCCGAGTGAACATGCTGCTTTGGTAAAGCTGCGACGTTCGACAACCGCGACCAGCGCACGCAGCAGATCCGTTGGTATATTGGTCATTAACACTCCCCCTCGACGACAACATTCAGCCCCTACTCAAATTCGTTAGTGCGCTAACGTTATTCTGTATTTTGTATAATCGATTAAACACTGTGAACCTGTCCATCGACAAGCATGCAATGCGAGCGACGGTCCGGCATCGGACGCCGCGCACAGCCGGAAAATCGATGAAAACGATCAATAATTCTAATCGGCGCTATTTGATGCGCTCGAGAATGCTCACATAGTTGGCGACCGCGGTGCCGCCCATATTGAATATGGCGCCAAGCCGGGCGTCCTTGATCTGCATTTCGCCCGCGTTTCCGGTCAGTTGCATGGCGGTCAGCGCATGCATCGACACGCCGGTCGCCCCGATCGGATGACCTTTGGCCTTGAGTTCCTCCGGACGGGTTCACCGGCAGCTTCCCGTCCTTTTGCGTCCAGCCTTCCTGGACGGCGCGGGCACCCTGCCCTTCGGGCGTTAAGCCCATAGCCTCGTACTCGATCAACTCGGCGATGGTGAAACAGTCGTGCGTTTCCACGAACGACAGGTCACCGAGCGTGACGCCGGCCTTGGCGAGCGCGCGCCGCCAGGCCTGGGTGCAGCCCTCGAACTTGAGGATGTCGCGCTTCGACATCGGCAGGAAATCCTGCACGTGCTGCGCCGCGCGGAACGCGATCGCCTTGTCGAGTTGGAGCGCCGTTTCGATATCGGCGAGCACCACCGCGGCAGCGCCATCGGAGACGAGCGAGCAGTCGGTACGCTTCAGCGGACCCGCAACGAACGGATTTTTGTCGCTTTCGGTGCGGCAGAAGTCGTAGCCGAAGTCTTTGCGCATCTGCGCATAGGGATTGCCGACGCCATTTTTGTGGTTCTTGGCGGCGATCATGGCGAGCGCGTCCGACTGATCGCCGTACTTCTGGAAATAGAGGCCGGCGATCTTGCCGAACACGCCGGCGAAACCGCCGTCGATATCGCCCTCCTCGCGTACGTACGAAGCCTTCAGCAGATTACGCCCAATCTCCGATCCGGGCGTCGTCGTCATCTGCTCGACGCCGACCACCAGCACGACGCGCGCCGAACGCGCGGCAATTGCCTTCAGGCCCTGATGCACGGCGGCCGAACCGGTGGCACAGGCATTCTCCACCCGGGTCGCCTGCGTGAAGCGCAAATCGGGCGAGGCTTGCAGGACCAGCGAGGCGGTGAAATCCTGCGCCGAGAAACCTGCGTTGAAATGTCCCAGAACGATCTCATCCACGTCCTTCGGCGCGACCCCGGCATCGGCCAGCGCCTCGACCGCGACCCGCACGATCAGGCTTTCGACGCTCTCGTCACTCAGCTTGCCGAAGGCGGTATGGGCCCACCCGACGATGGCCGCGCTCATGGTTCCTCTCCTCCTGCCGAACTTTGGTCGCATTATCCGCAGATAAACAAGGAATTACCATTGTTTAAAGCGGGACCGGAGCGGCTTTGCCTCCCGCCCCAAGCTTCGATAGCTTACGCCCGTCGCCTGAGGAACCCTACCGAGGTCGCTACCAGACCCGGCGTTGCCGATTGATTGGACCCGTAAAGCCCGTGAGCCGCCGCCTGAGCCTCCGCTCCCTGTCGATCGGTTTTGCCGCCGGAATTGCCGTCGTGGCGCTTGTTGCCGGCGGGGCGACGCGCGCCCATGCCGAGGCCAAGCTGCTGATTGAAGCCTCGACCGGCAAGGTGCTGCACGCCGAAAACGCCACCTATCCGTGGTACCCGGCCTCCATCACCAAGCTGATGACCGCCTACACCACGCTGCGCGCCATCAAGGCCGGCAAGGTCAGCATGAACACGCTGCTCACGGTGTCGCGCAACGCGGCCGCGCAGAACCCGACCAAGATGGGCTTCAAGATCGGCACTAGGGTCACCATCGACAACGCGCTCAAGATGCTGCTGGTGAAGTCGGCCAACGACGTCGCCGTTACAATCGCCGAAGGCGTCGGCGGCTCGATTTCCGGCTTCGCCGACATGATGAACGCCAATGCGCGGCGCCTTGGCATGACGCAATCCAATTTCGTCAATCCCAACGGCCTGCCGGCGGAGAACCATGTCACCTCCGCGCGCGACATGGGCATTCTCGCGCGCGCGATCATTCTGGAGTTTCCCGAATACGATTCCTATTTCCATGTCCACTCGATCCGCTACGGCAACCGCGTCATGCGGAATTACAATTCGCTGCTCGCGCGCTATCCCGGCGCCGACGGTATGAAAACCGGCTTCATCTGCGCCTCCGGCTACAACGTCGTCGCTTCGGCGACACGTAACGGCCGCCGGCTGATCGCCATCATTCTCGGTGCTTATTCCGGCGCGGTGCGCTCGCAGCATGCGGCGCAGCTTCTGGAAACCGGATTCAACAGCGGCGGTTTGTCGTGGCTGACGCCCTCGCTCGGCACCGTCGATGCGCTTGCCCCGATCGACGCCCAACCGCCGAACCTGCGCGACGAAATGTGCGGCGGCCATCGCCGCAAGCCGCCCTCGGAAGATAACGACGAGGAAAATGGCGCCGCCACCGCAACCGCCAACGGCGCTTCACCCGCTTTCATGC
The DNA here is from genome assembly GCA_963840065.1 of uncultured Alphaproteobacteria bacterium. Lineage (GTDB taxonomy): Bacteria > Pseudomonadota > Alphaproteobacteria > Rhizobiales > Xanthobacteraceae > Pseudolabrys. Next base: position 112,677 of record CAWIXF010000010.1, read on the forward strand.
TCTCCAGCTTGAAACCGACGGCGGGCAAGTTCGTGCTCGGCCCTCCAGTCGACACCACGCCGCCGGTCGTCGTGTTCACCGGCCCGGCCGACCACCCCGACCCCGTGCCGATCTACCGCGCGCCGACTAAGAAGCACAACGCCAAGACGCACAGCCGGCGGGCGAAACCGAAAGTCTCCTCGGCAAAGCGATGAACGGATCCGCGCCCAGCGCCGACCGCAAGCAGCCGCCAACGCCCATCCCGCTCACCTTGCTGACCGGCTTTCTCGGCGCCGGCAAGACCACCCTGCTCAACCGCCTGCTGAAAGATCCCGCCCTCGCGGAGACTGCGGTCATCATCAACGAATTCGGCGAAGTCTCGCTCGACCACCTGCTGGTCGAATACGTCTCCGACAATGTGATTCTGCTGCAGTCGGGCTGCCTGTGCTGCACCATGCGGGGCGATTTGATCGATGCGCTGGAGACGTTGCTGCGCGATCTCGACAACCGCCGCTGCACTTTCCGCCGCGTGCTGCTGGAGACGACCGGCCTCGCCGATCCCGCCCCGGTGCTGCACACCGTGATGTCGCATCCTTATCTTCTGCTGCGCTACCGGCTCGACGGCGTGGTCACCGTGGTGGATGCGGTCAATGGCGACGCCGAGCTCAACGACCATCCCGAGGCAGTCAAACAGGCCGCCGTCGCCGACCGGCTGGTGCTGACCAAGACCGATCTCACCACGCCCGAGCAGCGCGCCATGCTCATCGAGCGCCTGCACGCACTCAACCCGGCCGCGCCCGTTCTCGATGCCGCCCGGGACGAGGCGACGCCCGAGCGGCTGTTGAACTGCGGCCTGTACGATCCGGTGCGAAAAATCCCGGACGTCAAGAGATGGCTGTCGGCCGAAGCGTATGCCGACTCGCAGCATGCGCATCACGGTCATCACCACCACGCGCACGATCATCGCCACGATCACGACCATCTCGATCGCAACCGCCACGACGAACACATCGCGAGCTTCGTGCTCACCCACGATGCGCCGATCCCGGCCGGCACGCTCGACATGTTTCTCGAACTGCTGCGCGCGAATTACGGCGCGCAACTGCTGCGCGTCAAAGGCATCGTGCAGCTTGCCGAAATGCCCGACCGGCCGCTGGTCGTGCACGGCGTGCAACACGTGCTGCATCCGCCGGCCCGGCTCGAGCGCTGGCCGGACGAGGATCGTCGCAGCCGCATCGTGTTCATCACCCGCGATCTGCCGGAACGCACGGTGCGCGAACTGTTCGATGCCTTCCTCGGCAAGGTCGCCCCGGATCGCCCCGACCGCGCGGCACTGACCGACAATCCGCTGGTGCCCTTCGGCGGCGCGGACCGGTAGCTGCAGCCGCCCTTGCGCGGCCCCCTCGACTTAACCGATTCTCTATATAAGGACCGCTTGAACGAGCGGGCTTTCGAGGAAACGGCCATGGAACGGCTCTGGCTGCGGCATTATCCGCCGGGCATCGCCGCCGATATCGACACCACGCTCTATCCTTCGCTGGTGGCGATCTTCGAGGACAGCTTCAAGGCTTACGCCGAGCGCGAGGCCTGTATCTGCATGGGCAAGGCGCTGACCTTTGCGGAGCTCGATGCCGCCTCACGCGCCTTTGCCGCCTGGCTGCAGAGCCGTGGCATCAAGCACGGCGATCGCGTTGCGCTCATGATGCCGAATGTTCTGCAATATCCGGTAGCGATCGCCGGCGCGCTGCGCGCCGGCTGCGCGGTGGTCAACGTCAACCCGCTTTACAAGCCGCACGAGCTGGAGCTCCAACTCAACGATTCCGGCGCCGAGACGATCCTGGTGCTGGAGAATTTCGCCGCCACACTGCAACAGGCCCTGCCAAACACCAAAATCAAGCACGTCGTCATCGCCAGCATGGGCGACATGCTCGGCACGGTGAAGGGGGCGCTGGTCAATGGCGTGGTCCGCCACGTCAAAAGGATAGTGCCGTCCTACGATCTGCCGGACGCGGTGCGATTTAACGATGCGCTCGAAGCCGGCCGCGCACTGACCTTCATGCCGGCGAATGTCGGGCCCGACGACATCGCCTTTCTGCAATATACGGGCGGCACCACCGGCGTCTCCAAGGGCGCGATGCTGTTGCATCGCAATCTCGTCGCCAACGTGTTGCAGGTGGAGGCTTGGAACCGGCCGCTGCTTGACGTGCCGCCAAAAACCGACCGGCTGATCATTGTCACAGCTCTACCGCTCTATCACGTGTTCGCGCTGACGGCCTGTTTTCTGTTCGGCATGCGGCTGGGCGGCTGCTGCCTGTTGATTCCCAACCCGCGCGACATTTCGGGCCTCATCAAAGAACTCGCCAAATACAAGGTGAACTGCTTCCCGGCGGTAAACACGCTCTACAATGCGCTGCTGCATCATCCCGACTTTGGCAAGCTCGACTGGAGCATGCTCAAATGCGCGGTCGGCGGCGGCATGGCTGTACAGAAAGCAGTGGCCGAAGCCTGGTACAAAGCGACCGGCAAGCCAGTCATCGAAGGTTACGGCCTGTCGGAGACTTCGCCGGTGCTGACATGCAACCGCGGCGACATCAGTGAATGGACCGGCACCATCGGCCTGCCGCTGCCGTCGACCGAGATTTCCATCCGCGACGATGACGGCAATGAGCTGCCGATCGGCCAAGCGGGGGAAATCTGCGCGCGTGGCCCCCAAGTCATGCCGGGCTACTGGCGGCAGCCGGATGAGACCGCACGCGTGATGACGGGCGATGGCTTTTTCCGCACCGGCGACATCGGCGTGATGGACGAAGAAGGCCGCGTGCGTATCGTCGACCGCAAGAAGGACATGATCAGCGTCTCCGGCTTCAAAGTCTTTCCCAACGAGGTCGAGGACCTGGCGATGACCCATGGCGGCCTGCTCGAATGTGCGGTCGTCGGCGTGCCGGACAGGCATTCCGGCGAGGTGCCGAAAATGTTCGCGGTCAAGAAGAAGTCGGAGGTGACCGAAGCCGAGATACGAACGTTTCTCGCCGCCAACCTCGCGAGCTACAAGGTGCCGCGGCACATCGAATTCCGAAACGAATTGCCGAAATCCAATGTCGGCAAAATCCTACGCCGCGCGCTGCGCGACGACGACGAAAAGCCGGCGGCCTGAACAATGTCCGAAACGGGAGTCAAACCATCTGAGGTCGTGGCATTCTGGCGCGAGGTCGGGCGCGAGCGCTGGTTCAAGAAAGATGCCGCGCTCGACGACACGATCCGCCGGCGCTTCCTGAGCGCGTATGAAGCGGCAGCAGGCGGCAGGCTCGCGACCTGGGAGCAGAGCGCGGATGGCGCACTCGCACTTCTCATTTTGCTCGACCAGTTTTCGCGCAATATGTTCCGCGGAGAGGCGCGCGCCTTCGCCGCCGATCCGCTGGCGCGGGCGATTGCCAGCCGCGCCATTCTCAACGGTTTCGACGGCCAGTTCCCCGATATGCGCACGTTTTTCTATCTGCCCTTCATGCATTCGGAGACGCTTGCCGACCAGGAGCGTGCCCTCACCTTCTACCGCGTGCATGGCGACGAAGAGAGCCTGAAATTTGCGGAGTTGCACGCCGACATCATCCGTAAATTCGGACGTTTTCCCCACCGCAACCCAATGCTCGGCCGCGTGACGACGCCCGAGGAGCAGGCCTTTCTCGACGGCGGTGGCTTTGCCGGCTGAACGCTGCGACACTCAGCGGATGGACGATCTCGTCATCAGCGACCTGCGCCTGCGCCTCGGCAGCAACGACGTCCTTAAAGGCGTCTCGCTCAACGTGCCCGCCGGCCAGGCGATCGCGCTGCTCGGTCCCTCCGGCAGCGGCAAGACCACCTTGTTGCGCGCCATCGCCGGGCTGGAACAGCCGGCGAGCGGATCGATTATGCTGGGAGGGCGGACGTTTTTCGACGCAGCGGCCGGCATTTCACTGCCGCCCGAGCAGCGCGGACTCGGCCTCGTATTCCAGTCCTATGCGCTGTGGCCACACCGCACCGTGTTCGAGAACGTCGCCGCGGGCCTGAAGCTGCGCGGCGTCGCCGCCGACGAAATCAAGACACGAGTTCGAGCGCGTGCTCGGCCAGATCGGCTTGGCGCATCTGGCCGAGCGGCTGCCGCCGCAACTTTCCGGCGGCCAGCAGCAGCGCGTCGCCATCGCGCGTGCGCTCGTCTACGAGCCGCCGGTGATCTTGCTCGACGAACCTTTGTCCAATCTCGACGCCAAGCTGCGCGAAGAAGCGCGCGCGTTTTTGCGCACGCTGATCACCACGCTCGGGCTGTCTGCCATCCACGTCACCCACGATCAGCTCGAAGCGATGGCGCTCGCCGACCGCATCGTGCTTTTGCAGGGCGGTGAAATCGCGCAGGACGGCCCCCCGACCGTGCTTTACAACGAACCCGCCACCCTGTTCGCCGCCGAATTCATGGGCAGCAACAACAGGCTGGAAGGCCGGCTGATCGAAAAGAAAAACGGCCACGCGACGCTGGAAGTGCTCGGCGAGCGCTTGACCGGTAAGGCGCGGACGCAAACGGCCGTCGGTGGCAACGCGGTCGGCGTCATCCGGCTCGAACGGGTGCGCTGCTCACGCGAGCCGGGACCCAACCGGCTGCCGATGCAGCTCGAAGCGCCGATGTATCTCGGCGAACGCTGGGAGCTTCTGTTCGCACGCGGGCAAATCAGCGTGCGCGCCTACGCGGCCGAACCGCTGCCGGCGGGCGAACATTACGTTGAGTTTCCGCCGGACGCGCTCTGGGTGTTCTGATTTTTCGTCATGGCCGGGCTTGTCCCGGCCATCCACGTCTTTAATGCTGTATTGCGGTTAAGACGTGGATGCCGGGCATAAAGCCGGGCATGACGAAAGAAAGTTCGCGACAATGACAGACTTCCACGGCGTCTATCCCTACCTGGTCTCTCCGATCGATGCGGCCGGCCGCATCGAGACCGACGTGCTGGGCAAACTATGTAACGACCTCATCGAAGCCGGCGTGCATGGCTTGACGCCACTCGGCTCGACCGGCGAGTTCGCTTATCTCAACCGTGCGCAGCGTGAATCCGTCGTGCGGGCGACCATTGAAGCCGCTGACAAGCGCGTGCCGGTCGTCGCCGGCGTTGCCTCCACGTCGACGCAAGAAGCGGTGGAGCAGGCAAAGCGCTGGCAAGCGCTCGGCGCCGACGGCATCCTCGCCGTGCTGGAAGCCTACTTCCCGCTCAAGGACACGCAGGTCGAGGCCTACTTCCGCGCTATCGCCGACGCCGTCGATATTCCAGTGGTACTCTATACCAATCCGAATTTTCAGCGCAGCGATCTCACCCTCGACGTGATCGCGCGCCTCGCAAACCATCCGCGCATCCAGTACATCAAGGACGCCTCCAGCAACACCGGCCGCCTGCTCTCGATCATAAACCGCACGCAAGACATCAAAGTGTTTTCGGCGTCAGCGCACATTCCGGCGGCGGTCATGCTGATCGGCGGCGTCGGCTGGATGGCGGGGCCGGCCTGCATCGCGCCGCGCGAAAGCGTGCGGCTTTACGAACTCTGCCGCGCCGAAAAATGGCCGGAGGCGATGGCGCTGCAACGCGACCTGTGGCGCATCAACGAAGCCTTCGCGCGCTTCAATCTCGCCGCCTGCATCAAGGCCGGCCTGCAGATCCAGGGCTACGCGGTCGGCGATCCGGTGCCGCCGCAGACACCGCTCACGGCCGACGACCGCAAGGTCGTCGAGCGCATCCTGGCGGACATGTCCAGGCTGGGAACAGTTTGATTTCGCAGCCGAAATAGTCGCGCCCACCGATTCTTAACGATCCCTTGCTATCGAACCGGGATGTCCTTGTCGTCTGTCGCAACCCGGCCGCCACCGGCGCGGAGCGAGCCCGTGGCGCCGAGCGGTTCCGAAACCACAATCCCCGCATCGCCATTCTCGGCGGCGGGAGTGATCGCGCGCGTCAAGGCGATCCTTGCCGACCGCAGCGACAACCGCATCGCGCAGCTTTTCGCCGGCAAGGTATTCCTCGTTCGCGTGACCGGCGCGATGCTGGCGCTGGTCAGCCAGGTGTTGCTCGCACGCTGGATGGGCCAGTTCGAGTTCGGCATCTATATTTATGTGTGGACCTGGGTCCTGATGATCGGCGCCTTGTCGGACGTCGGGTTGTCGTCGGCGGCGCGGCGTTTCATCCCCGAATATTCCGAGTTGAAAGCGTTCGACCGGCTGCGCGGCTTTCTGAGCGGCAGCCGCTGGCTTGCGTTCGGCATCGCGACGGCGATCGGCGCGGTCGGCGCACTCGCCATCACCGTGCTTGCGCCCTATATCGATCACTTCACCGTCATCCCGCTTTATCTCGCCTGCGTCATCATTCCAATTTATGGCATCGTGCAAACGCAAGCCGGCATCGCGCAAGCCTACGACTGGCCGAACCTCGCCTTCGTGCCGTTCTATATCTGGCGCCAGATCGGCATCACTGTATTGATGGGCGGCGCCTGGGCATTCGGCGCACCGACCGACGCGGTCACCGCCATGATCATCGGCATCGTCGCCTGCTGGACGGTGGCGCTCGGCCAACTCGTCCTGCTCAACCGCAAACTCAGGCAGAAAGTCGAACCCGGTCCGAAACGCTACGACGTGAAGGTCTGGTTCGGCACATCGCTGCCGATCTTCGTGGTCGAAGCGTTCTACCTGTTGCTCACTTACGTCGACATTCTGGCGCTCGAACAGTTGCGCTCGCCCGATGAGGTCGCCGTCTATTATGCCGCCGCGCGGCTGTTGGCGCTGGTCGCCTTCGTCTATTTCGCCATCGCCGGCGCCACCACGCACAAGTTCACGCAATATCATGTCGCCGGCGACAAGGAGCGGCTGCGGAAGTTTTTCAGGGAAACCATGCGCTGGACGTTCTGGCCGTCGCTCGCCGCCTGCGCGGCAATCCTCGCTCTCGGGCGGCCGCTGCTGTCGCTGTTCGGCGAGAACTTCGACCGCGGCTATCCCGTAATGTTTATCCTCGCCGTCGGCTTGTTGTCGCGCGCAGCGGTAGGCCCGGCCGAGCGGCTGCTCAACATGCTGGGCGTACGAAAGCAATGCGCCGCCATATATGCTGCGGCGTTTGTCATCAATCTCGTCTTATGCCTGCTGCTGATTCCGCCGCTCGGTGTCGAAGGCGCCGCGATCGCGACCGCCACGGCGCTGGTGTTCGAATCGGTGCTGCTGTTCGTGATTGCGCGGCGCCGGCTCGGATATCACGTGTTTATCATCGGCGGTGGGCGCTGAAACTTACGCCTGCTCCCGCAAGAGCCGGCGGATCACCTTGCCGGTCGTGGTCGTCGGCATCTGCGCGATGAAAGCAACCTCGCGCGGATATTCGTGCGCCGACAGCCGCGTCTTGACGAATCCCTGGATTTCGCCGGCGAGTGCGTCCGACGGCGCGTAACCGTCTTTCAGCACGATGAAGGCTTTGACGATCTCGGTGCGCACCGGATCGGGTTTGCCGACGGCCGCGGCAAGCGCCACCGCCGGATGACGTAATAAGCAGTCCTCGATCTCGCCTGGGCCTATGCGAAAACCGGCGGAGGTGATGACGTCATCGTCACGGCCGACGAAGCTGATGTAGCCGTCGTCGCCCATCACACCCTGGTCACCGGTGGTCATCCAGTCGCCAATGAATTTTTCGCGCGTGGCTTCGGGGCGGCCCCAGTATTCGAGGAACATCACCGGGTCGGGCCGTTTGACCGCGATCTGGCCGACCTCACCGGCTTTCACCGGCGTCCCGTCGCGATCGATCACCGCAACGGTATGACCGGGCACGGCCTTGCCGATGGCGCCCGGCCGCGACAACCCAAGCTGCGCGCAGGAGCCGAGCACCAGATTGCATTCGGTCTGGCCGTAGAACTCGTTGATGGTCAGCCCGAAAGCAGCCCTGCCCCATTCCAGCGCCTCGATACCGAGCAATTCACCGCCTGAGGCGACGCTGCGCAGTTTGAAATCGAAGCGTCCTTTAGGGCTCGGCACTGCGCGCATCATGCGCAGCGCCGTCGGCGGAATAAACGCATTACGCACTTCGGCCGACGCCATCAGCGCGAAAGCCTCCTCCGGATCGAACTTGTCGAAGCGCCGCGCCACCACCGCCACGCCGTGATGCAGGCTCGGCAGCAAGACATCGAGCAGCCCGCCGGCCCAGGCCCAGTCGGCCGGCGTCCAGTAGCGGTCGCCCTCTTGCGGAAACGAATAATGCGGCAGTTCCGCGCCGGGCAGATGGCCAAGCAGCACACGGTGCGCATGCAGCGCACCTTTCGGCTGTCCCGTGGTGCCGGACGTGTAGATCATCATGGCCGGGTCGTCGGCAGCGGTCTCGACCGGAGCAAAATTGGGCGAGGCTTTGGCAAGCAGATCGGTAAAGCCCTTGTGGTCGACCGCCAGCACGCAGGTGACATCCGGCACCTGGTTCCGAATCTCATCGAACTTGGCCAGCCCCTGCGCATTGGTCAAAAGCGCCTTGGCGCCGGAATTCTGCAGGCGGTAGGACAGCGCATCCGGTCCGAATAAAATCGCGACCGGCAGCGCGACCGCGCCAAGCTTGTAGATCGCGACATGCACCGCGGCCACTTCCGGCGTCTGCGGCATGAAGATGGCGACGCGGTCGCCGCGTTTCACGCCTTGGGCGCGGAGCAGATTGGCGAGCCGGTTCGAGGTCTCGCGCAGCCAGCCGAAGCTGAGGTGCTCGCTTTGTCCGTCGCCGTGCACATGCAAAATCGCGAGCCGGCCGGCATCGTGCGCTGCCCAGCGGTCGCAGACATCGACCCCGATGTTGTAGCGCGGCGGAATGTTCCAGCGGAATTCGCGGTAAAGCGTCTCGTAATCGCTGATGGGACCCGGCATGGCGGCGGGAACGCTAGTCATTCATCAGGTGAAGGTCCAGAGGTTGGCCTTCCAGCCTAACCCGGCTCCGCCAAAATCAACGTCCAATAAACTTTGTATTTCGACGCCGGCGTGTAGACCGCGGCGATGCCCATGCGCGTCGCGCCGGCGAGCAGCATATTGGCATTGTGCGATTTCGAATCGCGCCAGCCGGAGAAGGCCTCCGCCAGCGTGTGATAGCCGGCGCCGATGTTCTCCGCCGCGCTTTTGGCGACGTAGCCCGCCGTCTTCAGCCGCTTCACGAACGGCTTTTTCACGTTGTGCTCGAGCTTGTCGCGCTTGGCCATGTTCTCAGCCTGGGCCTGCGCCATGGTGGAGAGCGCCGGATCGATCGTGACCGCCGGCAGCCCCTTGTTGGTGCGGTAGTCCGAGATCATCGACGCCGCCGCCGCGGCATCGAGCTGCGCGCCCGGCTGCGTCAGATCGCGATAGAAGGTCGGCTGCTCGGTGGGCTGCATGCTGGAGCAGGCGGCGAGCGCAAGCGCCGCAATTAACAACAACAGACGAAGCATGCCGTACCCCTAAACGCCGCCGGTTAACCTTTGCTTAACCACCCAAGCCTGGCAATTAACTGCATAAAAACCGGTCAGCGGCTACTGTGCGCATCAATCCGGACGCGAATATGGCCGACACATCCGTCGCAATCGCAATTCCGCGTGCCTGGCGTTTGCCGGTTTTGAGCGGCATCGCCGCCTTTGCGGCGAGCTACCTGCTTTTCCAATATGTGACACCGACCGCCGGCCATTTTCCCTCTTTGCCGCCTGGCGATGCGTCGCTTCTTTGCGCTGCGATCGTGGCCGTCATGGCGGCAGCGTGCACGATTCTCATTCTCACGCGTTGGCTGCGGACCTACAACGCGTGCTCGCGGATTGCGCTGGATGCCATGTCGCAAGGCCTGTGCATGTTCGACGGCAATGAGCGCCTAGTCGTCTGCAATCGCCGCTATTGCGACATGTACCAGTTGCCTGAAACGGTCACCAGGCGCGGCACAAGCCTTTCGGAACTTCTCGAGCATCGCATCGCCAACGGCACATTCGCGCGCAATGTCGATGATTACCGTCGCGAGCTATTGGCGTCGGTGTCGCAGGGCACCATCACACACAATGAAGTGACATCCGCCGACGGCCGCATCATCTCGGTGCTCAACCGTCCGATGCCTGGAGGCGGCTGGGTGGCCACGCACGAGGACATTACCGATCGCCGCAAGGCCGAGCGGGAACACGCCCTGTTTCAGCAACAGCATCAGAACCGCAGCAGGATCGAAGAGGCGATTGCCGCTTTCCGCCGGCGGGTCGAAGACCATCTGCGCACGGTGACCGAAGGCGCCAAGACCATGCGCAAGTCCGCGGCCACGCTCTTCGCCAGCTCCGAGAAGACGTCCATGAGTGCCGAAGGCGCGGTCGGCGCGTCGAACGAGGCTTCTGTCAATGTGGAATCCGCCGCCATCGCCGCCGACGAGCTGAGCGGCTCGATCGCCGAAATCAGCCGGCAACTCGGAATGACGACCGACATCGTGGGCGAGGCGGTCGGCGAGGCGCAGAGTACCGACCAGCGGATCGCCGCACTGGCGCAGGGTGCGCAAAAGATCGGCGAAGTGATCAAGTTGATCCGTGCCATTGCCGAACAGACAAACCTTTTGGCGCTCAACGCCACGATCGAGGCAGCGCGCGCCGGCGAAGCCGGCAGAGGCTTCGCGGTCGTCGCCTCCGAGGTCAAATCGCTGGCGGTGCAGACCGGCAAGGCGACGGAAGACATCTCGCAGCTCATCACTTCGGTGCAGGGCGCAACGTCCGGCGCGGTTGCCGCGATCAAGCGCATCGCCGCCCGCATGCGGGAAATCGACGGCTACGCCGCCGCCGTAACGTCCTCCGTCACGGAGCAAAATTCCGCGACGACCGAAATCTCGCAGAACGTAGCAAGCGCTGCACAAGGCGCCAAATTGGTCGTATCGGCGCTGGCAGAGGTCGCGGGCGCCGCGACGGATACGCGCGAATCGGCGGAAAGCGTTCTCTCGGCCTCACAAGCGCTGGAAAAAGCTGCGGCGGAACTGCGCCACGAAGTGGAAACGTTCCTGGCCCGCGTCGCAGCCTAACGCCGCGTCGCGGACGCCGGTTTTCGCCCTTTCAAATTTTGCGATTATCATTGCGCGGATCGGCGCGTTCCGTTTTCGCTGGGCGCAAATGGAAACGACGTACACACGAGAAGTTTTACTGCATCCGGAAAGCGTCTCGGGTAGTTTGCCCGCGTGCAATGGGTAACGAGGACGAAGAATGCGGCTGGGCTATTTCACCATGCCGGTCCACCCGATGGGCCGAGACTGGACGCAAACGCTGCGCGAGGATCGCGAGGCGATCATTCTTGCCGACAAGCTCGGCTTCTACGACGCTTTTGTCGGCGAACATCTGACCGATGCGTGCGAGAACATCACCAACAGCATGATCTTTCATGCGACGCTGATCCATTCCACCAAACAGATCAAGCTCGCCACCGGCACCAGCAATCTGTCGCAGATGCATCCGGTGGTGATCGCCGTAAACGCCGCCATGCTCGACCATCTTGCACAAGGCCGTTTCATCATGGGCGTGTCGGCCGGCGCGCTGACGTCCGACTCGGAAGCGATCGGCATCCTCGACCAGGATCGCAACAAGATCTTCGCCGAGGCAATCGACGTGATTTTGGCGATCTGGGAGCGCGATCCGCCTTACGACATCGACTTTCCCGACAACCGCTTCAAGGTCAGCTTCAAGCGCACCGCCGCGCTCGAACTCGGCGTCGGCGTTCTGGCCAAACCCTTTCAGAAGCCGCGGCCCGAGATTGTCGGCACGGTGGTCGCGCCGTTCTCGCCCGGCGTGGTGCTGATGGGCAAGCGCGATTTCCATCCACTGTCGGCGAACTTCCTCTTGTCGCAACATCTCAAGTCGCACTGGGCCAATTACGCCAAAGGTAAGACGGAGGCCGGACAGAAGGCCGACGTCAACGACTGGCGGGTGGCGCGCACGATCTTCGTCGCCGACGATGACAAGGTCGCGCGGGCATACGGATGCGACGATGCCAACAGCCCTTACAAATTCTATTTCGGCCAAATGCGCGCCAAGATGAAGCGCGGCAACCGGCTCTATGTGTTCAAGAGCCACAAGGAACAGCCGGACGACGAAATCACCGACGACTACGTCATGAACAATTGCGTCACCTACGGCAGCGTCAACAAGGTGGTCGACGAGATCCTCAAAATGCGCGAGGAGACCGGCGATTTCGGCGAATTGGTCTACGCCGGCATGGACTGGGTAGACGAAAAACTGGCGCGCCGCTCGATGCAGTTGATGGCTGAAGAAGTGATGCCGCGGATCAACGCGGCCGTCGGCAAGCAAGCCGGGCAAGCGGCGGAGTAACCTGCCTCATCGACCTAATTTTTGTCATGGCCGGGCTTGCCCCGGCCATCTCGCATAAGATGGTACGGTGCCTGCCCAAGCGGGGTCACCGTGACAGGCCCGGTGATGACACAGTGAAGGTGTTTGCAACCATAGCCTTCACTCTCTCGCCTTCGGCGTCCAAATCATCCGTCGCGATGCACGCTGCAACATAGCGGTCGGGACGCAAGAGCAGCACGTGATCGGCAAAGCGCGCGAGTTGCTTGTCGAGTGGCCCCAGAGCACGCACGGACGAAACGCCCACAGGAGCGTCAAGCCGGCCATCCGGGCGCATGAGCACGATGCGCGCATCGAGTTCGCGCCAGGGCGCGCCTTGCAGCGAAGCCAGCGCCGCGTCCGGCCGGTTACTGCGCACCAGCACGGCAAAGCCCGGCCCCAGCACATCGTCGAGCAGACATTCACGTCCGTCGACGGTGGCAACGCGCGGCTGCGGCAGCATACGGCCGACCAGCGTGGCCTTCGCGCCCGCCGCGTCCGGCACCACGAAGCCCTCGACAAAACGCGGCGGCGGCTTGAACTTCATCTGCGCCACATAGTCTCGCGCCGGCGGATAGAGCGACAGAAATCGAAAGCCGCTGGCGATCGCGAAGGCGGCGAGCGCATTGGACGGGCGCATGACGCGGCCGATGTTAAGCGCGAACTCGATCATCGACCAGGCGTGATCGCGCCGTTCCAACTCGTAGCTTTGCAGCAAACTCGGTCCGAGCTGCCCGCGCGTCACGCTGGCGAGCTTCCACGCCAGGTTGGCGGCATCGCGCAATCCGCTGTTCATGCCCTGGCCGGCGAAGGGCGGCGTCAGATGTGCTGCATCGCCGGCAAGGAAAATGCGGCCGCGCGACCAGCGTTCGGCGAGCCGGGCATGGAAGGTGTAGACGACGGTGCGCACGATCTTGCTGGCCGGCGCCGCCTCGTGCGTGTCGAGCAGATGCCGCACCATCGACGGCGCCAGCATGTCGTCGTCGCGCTCGTGCTCATGCAGCATGAATTCGTAGCGGCGCGTAAGGTCCGGTCCCGGCAGCGCGATGGTTGGACGCGCCGGATCCGACCACACCTTGGTGTGCGGCGAAGGCACCGGGGAGTTTTCCAGATCGACGATCAGCCAGCGTTCGCGGAAGGTCGAGCCCGACATCGCAATATCGAGCTGCCGGCGCACGAAGCTGGAGGCGCCATCGCAGGCGACAAGATAGTCACAACGGACGGTGTGTTCGCTGTCTGCGCTGGTGAGCTGCAAGGTGACGCCATCGTCGTCTTGTTCAAATCCGGTGAGCGTGTACTCGAACAGCGGCGTCACATGTGAAAAGCGTGCCAGCGCATCGTGCAATTGCCGCTCCAGGATCGGCTGGCGAAAGGCGTTGCGGCGCGGGAAACCATAAGGCTCGGCGGTCGGCTGCACCTTGGCAAAGCAATGGTTGCGTGCGGTGTAGTAGTGCGAGCCGTAGCCGGTCACCGTGTGCGCCATCACCGTCTCGGCGAGACCCGCCGCCTGCATGGTGCGCAGGGATTCATCGTCAATAGAAACGGCGCGCGGCTCATGCACGGTGGCGGCGTTACGCTCGATCAGCGCGCAGCGCACGCCGTAGACGCCAAGCAAATTGGCGAGCGTCAACCCGACCGGGCCGGCGCCCACGATGGCGACGGGAAAATGCGGCGGTGCGGTCATGCGTTGCGGCGCCTCTTGGCCGCGTTGCGCGCGGGCACGCCGTCGCGGCTGCGTTCGATCTCGCGCGCGGCCGCGATCACCGCGTCGCGCAGGCGCTCGAGCTTGCGCGTGTCGGCGCGCGCCGAATGCAGCACGATGCTGAGGCTGCCGATGACACGGCTGCTGGCGTCGAAGATCGGCGCGGCAATGCCGGTGCGGTCGGGATCGACCTCATTGGTGCTTATGCAAGCGCCGTCGTGGCGCACCGCCCGCATCGCCGCCTTGAAATCCTCGAAGCCGGGACCGAGGCCGGCGGCGCAGATGTCGCGCCGATGCGCGTCCCACAGACCGGCGAGGATGCGCGGCGGCAGAAAGGCGAGGATCGCTTTCGAGGTGGCGCCGCGAAACATGGGCCGCCGCGCCCCACGCGCATACGAGCTGACCGGCTCACCGGCGCGGTTGGTTTCCTCGTGGATACACATCACCTTCTGCCGGTAGTAACGGCACAACAGCACGGCAGCCGGCTCGCGCACATGACGCAGAAGCCGGACCATGACCGGTTGCGCGAGCTTGAGCACGGGATCGGCGGCGCGGATTTGCCGGTCGAGCTCGACGATGGCCGGGCCGAGCACATAGCGATTGCGCTGCAAACGCTCGAGCAGACCGGCGCCGACCAGCGTGTTGAAATAGCGGTAGCTGGTGGCGAGCGACACGCCCATGCGGCGGGCGGCACGTTCCGGCGACAGCAGCGGACGCTCAGCGGAAAACAGGGACAGCACGCCAAGCGCCTTGTCCGCGCTGGTCAAACGCTGCCTGGCCGTGGCCGCACGCATTTGTCGCTTAAATCCGCATGATCGCCGGGCCCCACATGTTCAGCGTGTAGGGTTCGTGCTTCCATTCGACCACCGGCCGGTCGCGGATCGTCTCGATCTCGGCCGAGATTTCGACCATGTTTTCGTCCGGATCCTTGATGAACACGAACAGGTTGTTGCCGGGTCCGTGACGGCCAGGACCCCAGACGACGGGGATGCGCAACGTGGCGAGATGATCGCACCAGTCGCGAATGGTGTCCCATTCGCCGGCCTCGTAGCTGTGATGGTCGAGCCCGGCCTTGTCCTTCAGAAAAACTCCGATGGTGTGGTGCTCGTGGTTGCCTCGCACAAAGAAGGTGGTGACGCGGCCATTGTCGTCGCGCACGCGGTCGGACACCGCGAAACCGAGCGTGTCGGCATAAAAGGCTTCAAGCGCCGCGAGATCGGTGCTGTTGACGGTGACGTGCTGGAGCGGACCGCGCAGAGGCCCGTGCGGATGCACGGTCGACTGCGGCTCGCCCACGCCGAACACGAAAAGATTGCCGTCGGGATCGCGCACGCCAAACGCACGCGCGTCGAATAGCGGCGACGGCGACGGCAAAAGTTGAACGCCGCGGCTTTCGATATGGGCACGCAAGCCAGCGAGGCCCTCTGCGTCGCCGCAGGCAAACGCAGCGAAGCCGAGCTTGTTGGCGCTGCCCCTGCGGAACAGCATCTGCCGATTGGGCCCGCTGCACAGCCAGCGCTCGCCTTTGCGCCCGGAATCCATCTGCAGGGCCTCGGCGTAGAAAGCGGCGAGCCGCTCCGGATCGCTGCTTTCGATCTCGAGATGATGCAGAAACGTCCCGGTGGCGAGGGCGGCAGACATGGGGTGGCACTCCTGATGACAGGAGTGGAAAATCACATCAGCGCCACGCGGTCAAAGCATGCGCACGAATTTCTCAATATGTGAGAAATATGAAGAAAGCCGCGGCGGCCCAAATACGTCGTTCATCCCCGCGCGCGCGAGGACCCGGCAGTTCCGAAAATCGCAATTCTGGCCGGAATTCCCGCTGACACGGGAATGAACGGGAGACGAAAGACCGCCTAGCGCGCCGGCGGCAGCGGTGCGCCCGAGATTGCAGTGCCGCTGTCGCGCTGGTCCGCGCGTTGCGCGTTGCGCGTGACCGGTGTTTGTGCCGGCGCCGGGACGGCACCGGTCTTGGCCACCTGCTCCGCAGGCGGCGACTTGCCCGGCAGCACCACGACGTGTGTGCCGACCTGCACGCGGCGGTAGAGATCCTCGATATCCGAGTTGAGCAGGCGGATGCAGCCGGACGAAACCGTCTTGCCGATGGTCGACGGCTGGTTGGTACCGTGGATGCGGTAAAGCGTGTGGCCGAGGTACAGCGCACGCGCGCCGAGCGGATTGCCCGGCCCGCCGGCCATCATGCGCGGCAGATAAGGCTGGCGTTCGATCATTTCCGCCGGCGGGAACCAGTCCGGCCACTCCTTCATCCTGGAGATGCGCTCGGTGCCGGACCAGGTGAAGCCCTCGCGGCCGACACCGATGCCGTAGCGCATCGCCTTGCCATGACCGAGGATCAGATAGAGGTAGGTGTTCGGGGTATCGATAATGATGGTTCCGGCCGGTTCCTTGGTCTTGAAGTCGACCAGCTGGCGCTGAAGGTTTTCCGGCAACTGCTGCGGCGGACCCTGCTCGGGCTGATCCTCCGGCGGAAGCGCGGCCGTCGCCGCCGGCGGTACCGGCTGCGGGGCGCCATCACTCGCCGTACCGGCCGCAGCCGCCGGCCGCGTGGCGTTGCGCTTATCCGCCGGTGGCGAGACATGCCAGGAATCGGACTGAGGGTCGTAGTAGGACGGCGCCCGCGGGGGAACAGATCCCGAGGTTTCGTCGTCGTTTTCGTTCGCATCCGGGTAAGGCAGAATCCGGCTGGGCTGCTGCTGCTGCTGTTGCTGTGCTTGGTGCTGCGGCCGCCTGATCGCCACGTCGGGATTGTTGGGATCGACTTCGTAGCCCGGCGGCGCGCTGCTGAAATACGGTTGCCGATAGCCCTGCGCCGCGGCGGAACCGGCCGTCATGACCGCAGCCAACGGCAGCATCAGCAGCAACAGAAAAACAGAGCGCCGAAAAGTCGTACCATATTGCCCACCTGGAAGGCGCGCGGCCGCAATGTCCGCCGCGCTCCGGCCCTGATTTGCCCCCAGATGGCGGCACATTCAAGACCAGAATAGGGCCATCCCGGCATCGTGATTCGAGAATTCCCTAGGCCTTTTTCGCCTCCGCCGCCAGTACCCGCTTGGCCATGCGATGGGTTTCGCCTGCGGCCGGAAAGCCGCAATAGACCGCGATTTGGCGCAGGATGGCGCTGAGTTCCTTGGGCATGAGCCCGTTGCGCAGGGCGCCGCCGAAATGCGCCCCGAATTCGCGCATACGACAGAGGCAGGCGGTCATGCCGAGATTGAGGATCGAGCGCTCGCGCGGCTTGAGTGTGTCGTCGCCCCACACCGCACCCCAACAAGTTTCGGTGAGCAACGCCAGGAAATCACGGTTGAAATCGTCGGTATTGGCGACCGCGCGGTCGGCATACTCATTACCCGACACAGCCCGACCCAACACAGCCCGGCGCATCTGCATGCCGCGGTCGTAACGCACCTGATCCATTTCGTGCCGCCCTAGAGCCGGCCGATTGGCCGGCGAATAGCGGCAAGTTGACAGAACTGAAGTGATTTCGTCCATTCTCGCGCCATGGACGTAGCCATTGTCGGCGGTGGAATCTGCGGGCTTTCACTCGCGCTGCACCTGGCGCAGCGCGGAGTTCAGTGCCGCGTTTATGAGCGCGCGCCCGAGATCAAGGCTCTGGGCGTCGGCATTACGCTGCTGCCGCATGCCATGCGCGAGTTCAGCGCGCTCGGCCTGGACGACAAGCTGCTGGCCGCCGGCATCGAAAACCGCGAAAGCCGCTTTTACAACCGCTTCGGCCAGCTCATTTACAAGGAACCGCGTGGCAAGTTCGCCGGCTATCAATTCCCCGAAGTCGGCATCCATCGCGGCCGCTTGCATCTGGTCCTGTACGAAGCCGTGCAGGAGCGGCTCGGGCGCGAGGCCGTCCTCACCGACCGTGAATGCACACAGATCGAGCAGGATGAGCGCGGCACCACGGTCCATTTCAAGCGCACGAGCACCGGCAAATCGCTGGAAAGCGTGCGCGCCGACGTGGTGATCGCCTGCGACGGCGTCAATTCGGCGATCCGCAAGCAATTCTATCCGGACGACAAGGTCGCGTTTGCCGGCATCAATACCTGGCGCGGGGTGACCCGG
Organism: uncultured Alphaproteobacteria bacterium; assembly: GCA_963840065.1. Lineage (GTDB taxonomy): Bacteria > Pseudomonadota > Alphaproteobacteria > Rhizobiales > Xanthobacteraceae > Pseudolabrys. Next base: position 130,777 of record CAWIXF010000010.1, read on the forward strand.
CGCAAGCCGATCCTCGACGGCCGCACCTATATGCGCGTCGGCTCAATCCTCACCGGCAAGATGGTGATCTATCCCATCATCGACGACGTCGACGGCGAAGGAAACCAGCTCATCAACTGGATGGCCGAGATCAAGCGCGAAACTTATCAACCAAACGACTGGAACAAGCCGGGTGACCTCGCCGATTTCTTCCCGCTCTACAAGGACTGGACCTTCGACTGGCTCGACGTGGCACAGATGATCCGCGACGCCGACCAGATCCTGGAGTATCCGATGGTCGACAAGGATCCGGTCGATGCCTGGACCTTCGGCCGCGTCACGCTCGCTGGCGACGCCGCCCATCCGATGTATCCGCGCGGCTCCAATGGTGCGGCGCAGGCCGCCATTGATGCCCGCACGTTGGCCGATTTCCTGCGCTCGAGCAGCGACCCGCGCGACGCGCTCAATGCCTACGAGGCGGAACGCGTGGCGCTGGCCGCGCGCGTGGTGCGCACCAACCGCGAGCACCCACCCGATTTCATCAACATCAAGGTCGAAGAACTGGTCGGCGACCGGCCGTTCGACGACCTCGACAAATACATCACCCAGGACGAGCTTCGGGATCTGTCCGAGAACTACAAACGCATCGCCGGCTTTGCACTCGCCGAAGACGGGCTTGGCCGGCGCAGCTAGGAACTGTTGCCTTTTTGCAAGGCTGGCGCCTTTTCCGGTTGGACCGGTCGGTCCGGCCGCGCAGGGTTGCGAAAACCTCGACAGCTCAATACCTTAACATGAAGCTGCGGGCGGTTCCGGTTTGACCGGCGTTTGCGTCCCGCACAGGATATTCCGCTTTCGCACGTTCATAAGGCAGGCCAAGGGCTAGAATGGTTCGGCGAAAGCAATGCCAAGCACGCAGCCGCGATGGATGACAGCGACGAAGCCCTCATGGCCCGGGTTGCCCGCGGCGACGAGCGGGCCTTCCGCGAAATCGCGCGTCGCCATTTGCCGGCAATGCTCGGGATTGCCCGCCGCATTCTCGGCAACGCGGCCGATGCCGAGGACGTGGCGCAGGAAGCGCTGCTGCGCATCTGGTCCCATGCGCCGCGCTGGCAGCCGCTGGCGCTTCTACGCACCTGGATCAGCCGCGTGGTGGTCAACCTCTGTCTCGACCGCAAGCGCAAGGCGCCCTGGGTCGACCTGGACGCTGCCGGCGAACTCACCGACCCGGCGCCGCTCGCCGGCGAAGCGGCCGAGACGGCCGAGCGCGACAAAAAACTGGCTGCGGCGATCGGCGGGTTGCCGGACCGCCAGCGCGCCGCGGTCGTGCTGACTTACACCGAGGGCATGAGCAATGCCCAGGTGGCGGAGATTCTCGATACCACCGTTTCGGCGGTGGAGACTTTGCTGGTGCGCGGCAAGCAGAATCTGCGCCGCACATTGGCCGACGCGATCGACGAGGAACGACGATGACCGATGACGAATTCGACAAGTTTCTCGCGGACGCGCTCAAGCGCTATGCCGAGAAGCGGTCGGCCGACGAGACCGCGGTGGCGCGCGTAATGACGCGCCTGGCCGCGCCGCTGCCGCCGCAAAAGAAACCGTTCTGGCGGCTGCCGGAGGTGCTGCTCGACTGGCAGTTCGATCCGGCCTGGCCGCGCATGGCCGCGCTCGGCGCCTGCGCCGCGCTCGGCTTCTTTATCGGCATCTCGGGCATCGACCGCAATATCGACCAGCTCGACGGTCAACCCACCGCAGCCAGCAACGGCATCGGCTCGGTCGTGTTCGAGCCCGAACCGCTGACGGGGGCGCGGCCATGAGCGTCGCCCAGGCCATTTCGACGCCGGCACGCGGCGGATCGCGCTGGCTGCTGCTTACCTCCCTGGCATTGAACCTGTTTTTCATCGGCGTCGCGGTGGCCGTGGTCATCCGCGCGCCCGGGCCGCCGCCACGTTGGAATCGCAACATCTTCGTGCGCATCGAGCGGCTGGCCGCGACTTTGCCACCGGCCGACGCCGACCTCCTGCGCAACGCCATGAAGGCCAACCACGATGCCATCGAGGCTGCGCAGACCAAATACCATACCGCCCGCGTGCATATTCATGAGGCGTTGGGGGAAGACCCGTTCAAGATCGAAGACCTGCATGCCGCCATGGCCGAAACCCGCGCGGCGCGGCAAGACTACGATCAAGTGATTCAAGGAGTTTTCGCCGGTGTCGCGGCCAGCATGTCGTCTGCGGGCCGCCACGCCGCTGCCGATTGGCGCCGGCCCAGAGCCGTGAGAAAAACCGAATAAAAAGGAGTAGTGTCGCGTTCGTTTCGTCACGGGGTATCGAAAGTCGCCAGTATGGGTTGGAAGTTCGGGGGTTGGGGAACGAAGCGGCAAACACGTCCGTTTGTCGCGATGGTGCAAGGACTCTGCCTGATGCTTCCGCTTGGCGGATGCCTGCTCGACGGCAATTTGCCGGAGCCGGGTCTTGATATTCCGGTCGCCTATGACGGCGGCCCGCGCAATCCTGCGGTCGCGCAGGCCGCGCTGCCGAAGCTCGACTGGTGGCGCCGGTTCCGTTCGCGCGAACTGACCGCGATCATCGAACAGGCGCGCGATTCGAACCTCGACATTGCGGTCGCGGTCGCCCGCATCGTGCAGGCCGACGCGCAAGCGCGCATCGCCGGAGCAAGTCTCTTACCGGCCATCAGCTTCGGCGGCAGCGCGACGCGCTCGCGCTCCTCGCAAACGCTGGTCAAAGGCAGCACAAATCCCAATACACGCGTTCCGGGTTCCGCGCTCGCAACGGCGGCGGCCACGGGCAAGTCCGTGGCCGACCAGGTGCGCAACAACGGGCAGATCGCGCTCAGCGCGAGCTTCGAACTCGACTTCTGGGGTAAGAACCGCGCATCGCTGCAGGCTGCCGAAGAGTCGGCGGTTGCCAGCCGCTACAATGCCGAGGTGGTTCGCCTGTCGACGGTCGTCTCCGCAGCGAACGCCTACTTTCAGGTGCTGGCCACGCAGGACCGGCTCAAAGCCGCACAAGATGACATCGCCAGCGCCACGCGTGTGCTCGATCTGATCCAGCAGCGGGTCAATGCCGGCACTGCCTCCGCGCTCGAAGTCGCCCAGCAGCAAAGTGTCGTCTATAACTTGCGTGCGTCGGTTCCGCCGCTGCGGCAGACTCTGAAGCAAAATCTCACCGCACTCGCCATCCTGATGGCGCGGTCGCCGGAGAGTGTACGCATCCGAGGCGGCTCGCTAAGCTCGGTCGCCATTCCGCGGGTGACTCCCGGCCTGCCGTCGGAACTGCTCACACAACGTCCGGACATCCGCCAAGCGGAAGCCAACCTCGCCGCCGCCAACGCCAATGTCTATGTCGCGCGTGCTTCGTTCCTGCCGACCATTTCGCTCACCGGCGAAGGCGGCTATTCGAGCGCGATCCTCAGGCTCCTGCTGCGTCCGGAATCGGCGCTTTATTCTCTGGCCGCCGGCCTGACACAGCCGATCTTCGAGGGCGGCCAACTGCTCGGCAATCTCGACTTGCAGAAGGGTCAGCAGGACGAACTCCTGCAGGATTACCGCAAATCCGTGATTTCAGCCTTCGGCGACGTGGAAAACGCGCTCGACGCCATTCGCCAGACTGCGTTGCGCGTGCGCTTGCAAGCCCAGGTGGTGGCAAGCTCGCGGCGCGCCTTCAGTATTTCCGAAGAACGGTTGCGCGAGGGCACGATCGACCTGGTGACCGTGCTGCAGACGCAGCAGACCCTCTATCAGGCGCAGGACACGTTGTTCCAGGCGCAACTCGCGCGATTGCAGGCGATCGTCAGTCTCTATCAGGCGCTCGGCGGTGGTTGGCTGCCGAAGCCGCCACCGGTGGAAGCATCTAATGCACGGTGAGCTGCCCAAGCAAAAGACGAAAGCCCGCTCGCGCGGCTGGCGTCTGCTGAGCAGCGCGCTGGTCCTGATCGCAATCGCCGGTGCATTGTATTACGTGTACGGATCGCCCACGCCGCAACCACGCCGTTTCGGCCGTTTCGCTGGGCAAGGCGCGACGCCGGTGCTGGCGGTTGCAGCCAAACGCGCCGACGTGCCCGTTTACATCAATGCGGTCGGCACCACAAAACCGCTCAACACCGTCACCGTGCGACCGCAAGTGGACGGCAAGCTGGTCGCGATCAATTTCAAGGAAGGCCAGGACGTCAAAAAAGGCGACGTGCTCGCACGCATCGATCCAACCATCTACAAGGCGCTGTACGATCAAGCGCTCGCCAAGAAGGCGCAGGACGAGGCGCAGCTCGCCAATGCCCGCAGCGATATGACGCGCTATCAGAAGCTGGTCGCGTCCAACGCCATCAACAAGCAGCAGGCCGACACCCAGCGCGCGATGGTCGCGCAATTCACCGCCCTGGTGCAGGCCGACCAGGCGGCGATCGAGAACACGCAAGCCACGCTCGGCTACACCACCATCACCGCGCCGATTTCGGGCCGAATCGGCATCCGCATGGTGGACGAAGGCAATTATGTGCGCGCCTCCGACGCAAGCTCGGCGATCGTCGTCATTACGCAACTCAAGCCGATCGCGGTCGTGTTTAACCTGCCGCAACAGGACCTCGACCGCGTCAACAGCGCGTTCGCGCAGGGCCCGCTGGACGTCGACGCGCTGCGCTCGGCCGACAACGCCGTCATCGATAGCGGCAAGCTCACCGTGGTGGACAATCAGGTCAATTCCTCGACCGGCACCGTCAAGCTCAAGGCCGAGTTTCCCAATACGAACCTGAAACTTTGGCCGGGCCAGTTCGTCAATGTGCGGCTTTTGATCGACACACTGAAGCAGGTGGTGGTGATCCCGACGGGCGCGGTGCAGCGCGGACCGGACGGCGCTTTCGTCTACGTGGTCAAGCCCGACAATACCGTCACGGTGCGGCCGGTGACCGTGCAAAAGCAGGATGAATTGCAGACTGTCGTCAAGCGCGGACTTACGCCGCCCGAACGGCTGGTGACCACCGGCTTCGCGCGACTGACCGAAGGCGCGAAGGTGACGGTCGCCGCCCCCGGCGGCACACCGGCAGCCCCGCCCGCGAATAGCCGACCGCGCAGCCGTCAGCGGCCGGCCTCGGTCGGCCAGGGCGAGCGGCGGCGCAATACGGGCACACCGAATCGAACGCAATGAGCGTTTCCTCCCCGTTCATTCACCGGCCGATCGCCACTTCCCTGCTCGGCGTCGCGGTGATGCTGGGCGGTTTGCTCGGCTATTGGTGGCTGCCGGTCTCGGCGCTGCCGCAGGTCGACTTCCCTACCGTCCAGGTGACGACGCAACTGCCCGGCGCCAATCCCGACACCGTCTCGGCGCTGGTGACGTCGCCGCTCGAACGCCAGTTCGGCCGCATCCCTGCGCTCCAGGTGATGACCTCGTCGAGCTCGTTCGGCGTCAGCCAGGTCACGCTGCAATTCGATCTCAAGCGCGATATCGACGCCGCCGCGCAGGACGTGCAGTCGGCGATCAACGCGGCCGCGTCGTCGCTGCCGCGCAACCTGCCCTACCCGCCGCTTTATTCTAAGGTCAATCCGGCCGACACGCCGATCATCACGCTGGCGCTCACCTCGCCGTCGATCGACCTGCGAACGTTGAGCGACATCGCCGACACCATCATGCAGCCGCGGCTGTCGGAAGTGACCGGTGTCGGCCGTGTTTCCATTCAGGGCGGCATCCGTCCGGCGATCCGCGTGCAGGCGGACCTGTCGCGGCTCGCGGCCTACGGTCTCGGGCTCGAGGATCTGCGCACGGCCATCGTCGGCGCCAACGTCGCGGGACCGAAAGGCGCGCTCGACGGCGCGCAACAGTCCTACACCATCGCCGCCAACGATCAGATCACCAGCGCCGACGCCTACAAGTCGGTGGTCGTCGCCTATCGCAACAACGCGCCGGTGCTGCTGTCGGATGTCGCCGATGTGGTCGACGGGCTGGAAAACAACAAGGTCGGCGCCTGGTTTCAGGGCAAACCGGCCATCGTCATCGACGTGCAGCGCCAGCCAGGCGTCAATGTCATCGAAACCGTCGAGCGCGTGCGCGCCGAGCTGCCGCGCCTGCAACGCGCGCTGCCGGCGGCTGCCGCACTCACCATCGTCAACGACCGCACCGACACCATTCGCGCCTCCATTCACGACGTTCAATTCACGCTCGTGTTGAGCGTGGCGCTGGTGGTGCTGGTGGTGCTGATCTTCCTGCGCACCTTGCGCGCCACCGTGATCGCCGCCGTTGCATTGCCGTTGTCGCTGATCGCGACCTTCGGCGTGATGTGGTTCTGCGGCTTTTCGCTCGACAACCTGTCGCTGATGGCGCTGACCATCGGCACCGGCTTCGTGGTCGACGACGCGATCGTCATGATCGAGAACATCGTGCGCCACATAGAGAACCGCGAACCGCCATTGCGCGCGGCGTTGCGCGGCGCCGGCGAGATCGGCTTCACGGTGATCTCGTTGACCATGTCGCTGATCGCGGTGTTCATCCCGCTTCTTTTCATGTCCGGCTTGGTCGGGCGCATGTTCCGCGAATTTGCGCTCACGCTCACCATCGCGGTGATTGCCTCGGCCGTCGTCTCGCTGACGCTGACACCGATGATGTGCAGCCGCCTGCTGCGCGAGGAAGGCGGCGGAAGCGACAACGCGCTGATGCGCCGGGTCAATGGATTGGTCGAACGCATCGTCGACCTCTATCAGCACAGCCTGCAATGGGTGTTGCGCCACCAACGCGAAACGCTAGCCGTTACATTGCTGACGCTGGCGGCGACCATCGCGCTTTACGTGGTGATGCCGAAGGGTTTCCTGCCGCTGCAGGACACCGGCCTGATCACCGCGGTGACCGAAGCCGAGCCTGACGTCTCTTTTGCCGAAATGCAGCGACGCCAGCGGCTGGTCGAAAATGCCGTCCGCAAGGATCCCGATGTCGTCGGCGTGGTGTCGGTGCTCGGCGTCAGCCCGGTCAACGCGACGCCCAATGCCGGCCGGCTCGCCATCGCGCTCAAGCCGCGCGATCAGCGCATAGACCTGGTCGGCCCGATCATCGGCCGGCTCGAACGGGCGGTCGCCGGCATTCCCGGTGTCACCGTCTATTTCCAGGCCGCGCAGGACATCCAGATTTCGGCGCGCGCGAGCCGTGCGCAGTACCAGTACACGCTCGCCTCCACCGACCGCGGCGCGGTGCTGAATTGGTCAACGAAGCTGGTGCAATGGCTGCGGCAAAGTCCGGCTTTGCGCGACGTTGCCTCCGAAGCGCAACTCGGCGGTCCCCGCCTTGTGGTGGAGGTCGACCGCGAACAGGCCGGCCGGCTCGGCGTTTCCATGCAGAGCGTGACCGACACGCTTTATGACGCTTTCGGCCAGCGGCAAATCTCCACCATTTACGGCCAGGCCAACCAGTACCGCGTCGTCCTGGAAGCACAACCGCGCTTCCAGCAGGATCCGCGTGCGCTCAACCAGATCTATGTCACCGGCTCGAGCACCTCGACCGGCACGGTCGCCACCGCCGGCAATACCGCAGCCGGTGTCACCAACACCAATACCACCGCCTCGCCCAATAGCGTTACTGCCAGCGGCCAGGTGCCGCTCGCGGCCTTTGCGCGCTTTGTGCAGACGACGGCGCCGCTTTCGATCGCGCATCAGGAACAATTCCCCGCCGCTACCATCAGCTTCAACATGGGCGACGGCTATGCGTTGTCCGACGCGGTGGCGGCCATCGCGACGGCCGAACGCGACATCGGCATGCCGGCCTCGGTGAGCGGCAGCTTTGCCGGCGATGCCGCCGAGTTCGCGAACTCGCTGCACGGCGAGCCGTGGCTGATTCTGGCGGCGGTCATCGTCATCTACATCGTGCTCGGCGTGCTCTACGAGAGCTTCATCCATCCGCTGACGATTTTGTCGACGCTGCCATCGGCCGGCGTCGGCGCGCTGCTCGCGCTGATTTTGTTCGGCTACGATCTCTCGGTGATCGCGCTGATCGGCATCGTGCTACTGATGGGCATCGTGAAGAAGAACGCCATTCTGATGATCGACTTCGCCATCGAGGCGGAGCGGCATCACGGCCTGAGTCCGCAGGAATCGATCATGCAGGCCGCGCTTCTGCGTTTCCGCCCGATCATGATGACGACGCTTGCCGCCTTGTTCGGCGCGCTGCCGCTGGCGCTCGAATCGGGCACCGGCTCGGAGCTGCGCAATCCGCTCGGCATCACCATCGTCGGCGGCCTGCTGCTGAGCCAGTTGCTGACGCTCTACACGACACCGGTGATCTATCTCACCATGGAGCGGTTGCGCGCGCGGCTCGCCCCGGCCCGGCGTCGCCGCTATCGCGCGCGGCCGGCGCGGGGCCAGTCATGAATTTCTCCCGTCCCTTCATTCGTCGGCCGATCGGCACCACGTTGATGGCCATCGGCCTGCTTCTGACCGGCATGGTCGCATACTTCTTCTTGCCGGTGGCGAGCCTGCCCAGTGTCGAACTCGCCACCATCAGTGTGTCCGCGAGCCGCCCGGGCGCCGATCCGGCCACTATGGCGGCGACGGTCGCCGCACCGATCGAACGCCGACTGGCGGAGATTTCCGGCGTCACCGAACTGACCTCGGTCTCCTCGCTCGGCAATTCGCGCATCGTCGTGCAATTCGACCTGTCGCGATCGAGCGACGGCGCCGCGCAGGACGTGCAGGCGGCGCTGAATGCGGCGCTCGCCGACCTGCCCTCCGACATGCCGGCGCTGCCGAGCTTTCGCAAATACAATCCGTCGTCCAAGCCAATTCTGATCCTGGCGCTGACCTCCAAAACGATGCAGGGCAGCGCAATCTACGACGTCGCCGACAGCGTGGTTGCGCAGCGGCTGTCGCAAGTGGAAGGCGTCGGCGACGTGTCGGTCGCCGGTTCGGAACAGCCAGCGATCCGCGTGCGCGTCGACCCGCACCGGCTCGCCGCCATGGGCGTGTCCATGGAAAACGTGCGCACGGCCATCTTGAACACCAACGCCGTCGGCCCGCTCGGGACTTTCGAAGGGTCGCAGCGCAACGTCACCATCGGCATCAACGGTCAACTGCGCGACGCCGGCGACTACAATCCGGTGGTGGTGAAGACGGTCGACGGCACGGTGATTCGCCTGTCCGACGTTGCGACCATCACCCCCGGCGTGCGCAACAGCCGCTCTGCCGGCTGGTACAATATGCAGCCATCGGTGCTGCTGTTCATCACCAAGCAGGCCGACGCCAACGTCATCGACACGATCGACCGCATCTACGACGTATTGCCGACGCTCAAGCAGTGGATCCCCGCCGGCGTCGATATCGAGATCCTCGCCGACCGCACCCAGACTATCCGCGCCAGCGTCAAGGACATGCAATTGACGCTCGCGGCCAGCGCTGTGCTGGTTATGCTGGTGGTGTTCCTGTTCCTGCGGCGGCTGGCGCCGACGATCGCCGCCGGTATCACCGTGCCGCTCGCGCTGGCCGGCACATTCGCGGCGATGTGGGCGGCCGGCTTTTCGATCGACATTCTCTCCCTCATGGCATTGGCGATCAGCGTCGGCTTCGTGGTCGACGACGCCATCGTGATGATCGAGAACGTGTTCCGCAATCTGGAGCGCGGCCAATCGCCGTTGCGCGCGACGCTGAAAGGCGCGCGTCAGATCGGCTTTACTGTCATTTCGATCAGCATCTCGCTGGTCGCCGCCTTCTCGCCGCTGCTTTTGATGGGCGGCATCGTCGGGCGCTTCTTCCGCGAATTCTCGATGACCCTGACCTTCGCCATCGCTTTCTCGACCGTGGTGTCGCTGTCGGTCACGCCGATGATCTGCGCTTATTTCGTGCGCAAGCCGCCGAGCCGCGACGCGACCCGGCTCGACCGTTTCGTCGAAGGGCTCGTGTCACGCATGGTGCGCTTCTACGACCGCACGCTCGAGATCGTGCTCGAGCGTCGCGGGCTCACGCTGATCGTGTTTTTCGCCACTATCGCGCTCACCATTGGTCTCTATATCAAGACGCCGAAAGGTTACATTCCGCCGGACGACACGGGCCTGATTTTCGGTGGCACGCGCGCCTCCACCGATATCTCTTACGACGCAATGAAGGCCTTGCAGATAAAAGCCATGGGTATCGTGCTGGCCGATCCGGCAGTGGCAGGGCTTGGGTCGTCGATCGGCTCCTCGGGCTGGAATGCCTCGGTCAATCGCGGAACCATATTCATCAGCCTGAAGCCGCTTAAAAATCGCGGCGGCGTGAGCACGCAGCGCGTGGTGGCGCGGTTGCGCGCCAAGCTCAATCATATTCCGGGCCTGCGCGTGTTTCTGGTGCCGGCGCAGGACATCCGCAGCGGCGGCCGGCACAGCAACTCGCAGTATCAGTTCACGTTATGGAGCGCCGACATCGATGAACTCAATCGCTGGGTGCCGCGCGTGCTCGAACGCGTCAGGCAGGTCTCCGGCCTCGTCGATGTCACCACCGACCGCGAGCAAGGCGGCTTGCAGGCCGACGTCGTCATCGACCGCAAGGCGGCGTCGCGGCTCGGCGTGCGCATACAGGATATCGACAGCGCGCTCAACGACGCCTTCTCGCAGCGGCAGATCGCGACCATCTATTCGACGCGCAACCAGTACCGCGTCGTCATGGAAGTCAACCACGGCGACCGGCGCGATCCCAACAACTTGACGCAAGTCTACGTCACCGGCCGCGGCGGAACGCAGGTGCCGCTGTCAGCGGTCGCCCATGTCGAGCGCGGCATCGCGCCGCTGGTGGTCAACCATCAGGGTCAGTTCCCGGCGGTCACCATCACCTACAACTTGGCCGAGGGCACCACGCTCGCGGCCGGCACTGCGGCGATCGAACAGGCGGTGGCGGAAATGCACATCCCCGATACGATCCACTCGGATTTTGCCGGCGACGTGCAGAGCTACAAATACAGCGCGAAGGCGCAGCCCTTGCTGCTGCTGGGAGCGTTGCTTGCGGTCTACATCGTGCTCGGCGTGTTGTACGAAAGCCTGGCGCATCCACTGACGATCATTTCGACGCTGCCGTCGGCGGGTCTCGGTGCGCTGCTCGCTTTGCAGATATTCAAGGCCGACCTCTCGCTGATCGCCTTCATCGGCATCATTCTGCTGATCGGCATCGTCAAGAAGAACGGCATCATGATGGTCGACTTCGCGCTGGACGCCGAACGCAACCGCGGTCTGTCGGCGAGACGCGCGATTCACGAAGCGTGCCTGGAACGCTTCCGGCCAATCCTGATGACAACGCTCGCTGCCATGCTGGGCGCGGCGCCGCTGATGATCGCCATCGGCCCCGGCGCCGAATTGCGCCGGCCGCTCGGCATCACCATCATCGGCGGCCTGCTGGTGTCGCAGGTGCTTACGCTCTACACCACGCCGGTCATTTACCTGATGCTCGACAAACTGCACCGCAAATGGGGCGGCATGCACTCTTCCATCGCGCGCCGCCCGCGCATTCAGCCGGCGGAGTAAATTGATGGCGGAGCCTGGCGCGAGGTCCGCGTCTTGATTTTTTTATGCAATCTTAATACGAATTCTTGGATCAATATTTTGAACGTTATTCGATCATATAGGAAAGGCTTCACTCATGTTTAAAGCCACTATTCTGGTCGCCACAATCGGTGCAATGACGATACTGTTCGCGGCCAATGTCGGCGCGCAGTCGATTGGCGTTGTCAAGTCGCAGCCGGCTGGCAGCAATATGACACTGGTCCGCGACGAATGTGGCCGCGGCCGACATTTCAGCGAACGCAGGGGTCGATGCGTCGAAGATTTTAATGAATGTGGCCGCGGCCGGCATTTCAGCGAACGCAGGGGCAGGTGCGTCGACAACGATGAGGACAATTTTCGCGGCGATCGCGGGCTCTCGCACGGCGAGAGAAAAAGGCTTTGCCAGGAAAGATGTCTGGAGATTCGCGAGCGATGCAACAGGCGCAGGGGCGGCTACTTCAACGGCTGCGGTGTCGAAGGCGCGGCCTGTATCGCCAGGTGTGGCTAGGGCCTGATCCGACTGGACTTGATTACTTCGTTATTGTCCGTTCGTCCCGGCGCAAGCCGGGACGACCAACAGATCAGATACCCAAATAGCGGTGCTGCACTTCCGGTGCCGCTGCGAGCTCCGGCGACGCGCCTGACCAGACGACCTTGCCGCGCTCGATGAGGAAATGCCGATCGGCGGTGCGGATCAATGCCTCGACGTTCTTGTCGATGACCAGAATGGCAAGACCTGACGCCTTCAACCGCGCGAGACAACGCCAGATTTCTGCGCGGATGAGCGGCGCAAGACCTTCGGTCGCTTCGTCGAGGATCAAAAGGCGCGGGTTGGTCATCAAGGCGCGGCCGATGGCCAGCATCTGCTGCTCGCCGCCGGAGAGCTGATTGCCCATGCTGGCCGCGCGTTCGGCCAGCCGCGGGAACAGCTCGTAGACCGTGTCGAGCGTCCAGGCCGCGCCGCCACGCGCGACCGCAGTCGCTACGAGGTTTTCGCGCACAGTGAGGTTCGGGAAAATCTGCCGTCCCTCCGGCACCAGGCCGAGCCCGAGCTGGGCGACGCGATAAGACGGCAGGCCGCGGATGTCGCCGCCGGCAAAGCGGATGTGGCCGGTGCGGGCGGGCGTCAGCCCCATGATCGAACGCACGGTGGTGGTTTTGCCCATGCCGTTGCGCCCCATCAGCGTCACCATTTCACCGGGGCCGATGGCGAGCGACAGGCCGAACAGCACCTGGCTGCGCCCGTAAAAGGTCTCGATGCCGTCGAGGGAAAGCAGCGGCTCAGCCATCCGCGGCCTCCTGCTCGCCGAGATAGGCATCGCGCACCTGCGGGTTGGAGCGGATGGCATCGGGTTTTCCCGATGCGATGACCCTGCCGTAGACGAGCACCGTGATGCGGTCGGCGAGCGCGAACACCGCTTCCATGTCGTGTTCGACCAGCAAAATCGTCAGCTCGGCTTTCAAGGCGCGCAGCATGTCCACCATGCGCGCGGATTCTTCGGGGCCGAGGCCGGCCATCGGCTCGTCGAGCAGCAACATGCGCGGATTGCCGGCAAGCGCAATCGCCAGCTCCAGCAGGCGGTGCTCGCCGTGACTGAGCGCCGAGGCCGGCAAGTCCGCGCGATCGCCCAGGCCGACGCGATCGAGCGCCGCGCGCGCAGGCTCGCGCAGTTCCTTTTGCAGACGCGCATTGCGCCAGAAGTGGAACGAATGTCCGGCATGCGCCTGCACCGCCAGCGCCACGTTGTCGAGCACACTCAGATCGAGAAACAGCGAGGTGATCTGGAACGAACGCGCGAGTCCGAGCAGGCTACGCCGGTGCACCTGCACATGCGTAATATCGTGCCCGGAAAACCGGATGCGGCCGGAGTTCGGGCGCAAGCTGCCCGGCAAGCTGCGCGATCAGCGTGGTCTTGCCTGCCCCATTGGGGCCGATGATCGCGTGCAGTTCGCCTTGCGTGACCGTGATCGTGACGTCGTCGGTCGCCACGATGCCGCCGAAGCGCTTGGCAAGGCTGTCCACCTGCAGCAGGGCGTCAGTCATAGCGCACCTTGTCGAGCAGGCCGTCGATGCCGCCGCGGGCGAACAGCACCACCAGCAGCAGCAAGGGACCGAGGATGATCTGCCAATATTCGGTGATGCCGGACAGCACTTCCTCGAGCACCAGGAGCGCCACCGCGCCGAATACGGGGCCGACGACCGAGCCCATGCCGCCGAGCACGACCATGATGATGAGGTCGCCGGAGCGGGTCCAATACATGACGGCCGGGCTGATGAAATCGGTATGGTTGGCGAGCAGCGCGCCGGATAGCCCGCACAACGTGCCGGCAATGACGAAGCAGACAAGCTTGTAGCGATAGGTCGGAAAGCCGATCGCGCGCATGCGCGTCTCGTTGGAGCGCACGCCCCGAATGAGCAGGCCGAAACGCGAATTGACCAGGCGCCAGACCAGATAAAGCGACGCCAGCAGCAGCGCGAGGCAGACGTAGTAAAACTGAACCTTGTCGCTCAGGTTGAGCGGGGCGAAGAATTGGCTGCGCTCCTGAATGGTGAGGCCGTCGTCGCCGCCGTAGCGTGCCATTCCCGCCACGACGTAATAGGCCATCTGCGCAAAAGCCAGCGTGATCATGATGAAATAGACGCCGCGCGTGCGCAGCGACAGCGCGCCGATTACCAGCGCGAAAGCGGCGGACGATAAAAGCGCCACCGGCCACTGCACGAAACCGCTGTTCACGCCTTCGAAGGCGAGCATGCCGACCGCATAGCCGCCGATGCCAAGATAGACGGCATGGCCGAAACTCATCATGCCGCCGAAGCCGAGGATCAGGTTGAGGCTCACCGCCGCGATCGCAAGGATGACGATGCGGGTGAACAGCGTGAGCATGAAGCGGTCGTCGGCAAGCTGCGCATAAAGCGGCAGCAAGAGCAGCCCCACAATCAGAAGCACGGCGACGACATTTCGCAGCGAGAGCGTGATCTTCATTTGCGGCCCGTCGAGAACAAACCCTCGGGCTTGAACACCAGAACGACGGCCATCAAAAGATAAATCAGCATGGAGGACAGCGCCGGCGCCGCTGTGGCCGCCGCATTGGTGCTCAACACCAGGCGCATCAGGTCGGGCAGATAGGAGCGCCCCAGCGTGTCGAGAAAGCCGACCAGGATCGCGGCCACCAGCGCGCCGCGGATCGAGCCGATGCCGCCGATGACGGTAATGACGAAGGCGATAATGATGATGTTCTCACCCATGCCAATCTGCACGGTCAGGATCGGCGCCTGCATCAGGCCGGCGAGCCCCGCGAGGGCGGCGCCAAGCCCGAACAGCAGCGTATAAAGCAGCTTGATGTTGACACCGAGCGCGCCGACCATTTCGCGGTTGGACGCGCCGGCGCGAATGAGCATGCCGATACGCGTGCGCATCACCAGCAGATAGAGAAAGGTCGCGACCGCAATCGTCACCACGATGATGGAGAACTTATAGGCCGAATATTGGATGCCTGGCAGAATCTGGATCGATGTGTTGAGCCAGGAGGGCAACGGCAGGGAAAGCCCCTCCGGGCCCCAGACCAGCCGCACCAGTTCATCGAAAAAAAGAATGAGGCCGAAGGTGCCGAGCACGTGATCGAGATGGTCGCGGCCGTAGAGCCTGCGCATCACGACCACCTCCACCGCCATACCGACCAGAAGCGTTGCGCCCAGAGCCAGCAGTGCGCCGAGCACGAAACTGCCGGTCCAGGCCGCGAAGGTGGCGGCGAAATAGGCGCCGATCATGTAGAGCGAGCCGTGCGCCAGATTGACCAGATCCATGATGCCGAACACGAGCGTCAGCCCCGCCGCCAGCAGAAACAGCAGCAGGCCGAACTGCAGGCCGTTCAGGCATTGCTCAATGAACAGCGTCATTTTGCCCCGCCGTCCGCCCTCACCCTTCGAACTGCTCGAAGAATGAGGCGGTCCCCAATGATAGCCTCAAAAGCAGAACGGCAGAAACGCTTGGCGTCCCTGCCGTTCCGCGACGCTTCAGCGTCGGATCACTTCATCGGGCATTTGCCGTGGAAGCGATCCTGATCGTTCTTCACGATGGTGGCGACCGTCTTGAGCACGAGTTCACCCTTGTCGTTCTTCACCACGTCCTGAAGATAGAAGTTCTCGATCGGGAAATGGTTGTTGCCATACTTGAAGTCGCCGCGCACCGACTTGAAGTTGGCCTTCTCCATCGCCTTACGCACCGCATCCTTGTTGGACAGGTCGCCTTTCACTGCTGCAACCGCCGAAGCGATCAACTGGGCGGCGTCATAGCTCTGTGCGCCGTAGAAAGACGGCTTCTTGCCGGGATATTTCTTGATGAAGTCGGCAACGAACTTCTTGTTGGCCGCGTTCGGCAGGTCGTTCACCCATTCCTGCGCGCCCGGCACGCCAATCGCCAGGTCCTTCTGCAAGGGCAGCGACAATTCGTCGATGGTGAACGCAGTGTAGAGCGGAATCTTGCCCTTCAATCCGGCCTGCGCGTACTGGCTCAGGAACTGCACGCCGGCCTTGCCCGGATAGAACACGAAGACGGCTTCCGGATTGGCCGCCTTGGCCTTGGCGAGCTCGGCGGAGAAGTCGAGCTGCGTCGGCCAGGTGGTCAGCTCCTTGCCGATGATCTTGCCCTTGAAGGTGGAGGCGACGCCCGCCAGCATGTCCTTGCCGGCCGCGTAGTTCGGGCCGATCAGAAACGCGCTCTTGACGCCCTTCTGATTCATGTAGAGGCCCATGGCCTGCGGCGTCTGGTCGTTCTGCCAGGAGGTCGAGAAGAAGTACGGCGAGCACTGTTCGCCGGCGAGCTGATGCGGACCGGCATTGGCGCTGATCAGGAACGTCTTGGAATCAAAAGCGGGCTTCACCGACGCCAGCAGCACGTTCGACCAGATATAGCCGGCCAAGAAGTCGACGTGATCGGATTCGATCAGCTTCTGCGTCTTTTGCAGTCCGGTGGCCGGCTTGAAGCCATCGTCCTCGTAGATCACCTCGACCGGCAGGCCGCCCATCTTGCGACCCATGTGATCGAGCGCGAGCTCGAACGAGTCGCGCATATTGTTGCCGATCACGGCCACCGGGCCTGAGAACGTTGAGACGAAGCCGATCTTGATCGACTTTTTCTGGGCCACAGCCGGGCCCGCCGCGAGCATCAGCGCGACGCCCGCCATCAACAAGACTTTACGCATATCGTATCCTCCCCACTAAGCCGTTAGGCCCATGTCCGGTCGGCAGCTTAACGCACCGTCACAAGCGATAAAAGGTCCACGATTGCCGCATGTTTTGCGGCGAATTGGCCAGCGAATAAGGATTATTGGCTATGCCGCGGCAACCATTGACCCGTTCGCCAGTGAGACGGCAGTCTTGCCGCGCCGGGCCCGACGGGCCAACCGAAATATAATTCGAGAAAGGCCCGCCTTTGTCGAAAATCCTTGAGAAAACCTATGACGGCATCGTCATCGGCGCCGGCCATCACGGTTTAATCCTCGCATCTTATCTCGCGCGCGCGGGCCTTAAGATTTTGCTGGTCGAGCGGCGGCTCGACTATGGCGGCGGCCTGTGCACGCGCGAAGTGACACTGCCCGGCTTCTATCACAATCTGCATTCCATCAATCACTTCCACATTTCCGAGACGCCCTGGTTCAAGGATCTGAACTTGAGCGAGCGCGTCGGCTACATCACGCCGCGCTACGAATTCGGCCAGGCGCACCGCGATGGGACCGCGCTGGTGCTGGGACGCGATCTCGAAGAATCGGTCGCCAATATCGCGCGCTTTTCCAAGAAGGACGCGCAGACCTTCCGCGACTGGAACCGCAAGGCCGAAAAGATCACGCGCGACGTCTTTCTGCCGGAGCGTTACGCCGAGCCGTTGCCGCAGGAGGAGCGCGAGGCGTTTCTGGCGCGCACGGAACTCGGCCGCGAATTTCTCGAAGTGTCGAACCGCCAGCCGCTCGACGTGGTGCGCGAGTTGTTCGAGAACGAGCACGTCCGGCTCTTGTTCCTGTTCAAGGTCTCGCTGTTCGGCACCTGGCTGGTGGACACGATGTCGAAGACCTCACCCATGGGCTCGGTCATCCGCGCCTTCGATCTGGAAAGCGGTTATCAGCTCTGCCAGGGCGGCTCGTTCAACCTCGCGCGCGGGCTGATGGAAACCTTCATCGCCGCCGGCGGCGCCTATCAGCCGCAGGTCAACATCGCGCGCATTATCGTCGAAAACGGCAAGGCGGCCGGCATCGAACTGACGGACGGCTACACGGTGCGCGCGCGCCAGTTCGTCGCCTCCACGCTCGACGTTCACCAGACCTTCGAAACGCTCATCGGCCGCGAGCAACTGCCGGATGCGTTCCTGAAAAAACTCGACGCCTTCCAGTACACCGCCTGGAGCCTGTTTGGCCTGCATCTGGCGCTCGACGAAAGCCCGCGCTTTGCCGCCGAATCGTTCGACGCCAACATTAACCGCACGCTGAAATGGTCGATCGGCGCCGAGACCATGGACGACTTGCACTCGGCGCACCAGGACGTAATGGCCGGCCGCGTGCCCGAAGTAGTGCAGTTCGGCTCAGGACCTCTGAGCCTGATCGATCCGAGTCAGGCGCCGCCCGGCAAGCATACCACCTATTGCTGGCACGTGATGCCGCTCAATCCCGACATCGGCTCGAAGACCTACCAGAGCTGGAAAGAAGAATTCGCGGACAAGATCGTCGAATGCTTCGCGCGCTACTGCCCGAACATGACCTCGCGCAACATTCTCGGCCGCTACATCTATACCGGCCGCGAATACGTACAGGAGATGATCAACATGCGCGGCGGCGACATCTTCATGGGCGCGTTTAACGCCGAGCAGGTCATGTACAACCATTTCGGCTACCGCTCGCCGATTCCCAACCTCTACAATGCAGGCTCCGCCGGCCATCCCGGTGGCGCCATTTCCGGCGGCGCGGGCTATATCACCGCCGCACTGATCGCGCGCGATCTCGGCATCAAGCCATGGTGGAGCCCGTGGGATGCGCGCAAGGCGCTCGAAGCGCTACCGGCATAGGAGAAGAGTGTTTTATGAGCGATCTCGACAACATCGTGTTCCCCTCGCTGAAGGAGCGCGTCGTCATCATCACCGGCGCCGGCCAAGGCATCGGCCGCACCTTCGCCAAGGCGTTCGCGGCCGCAGGTGCGCGCGCCGTCATCGCCGAGCTTAACGAGAAAAAGGCCGCCGACGTCTCCGCCGAGATCATGAAGGCGGGCGGCGAGGCGCTCGCCGTCACCACCGACGTAGCCGACGACGCCTCCATCAAGGAAATGGTCGAGATCGTCGAGGACGAATACGGTCGCATCGACGTGCTCATCAACAACGCCGGCATCTTCTCGACACTGGAGATGCGGCCCTTCGACCAGATCCCGCTGGAGGAATGGGAGCAGGTCTTGCGCGTCAACCTGACCGGACCGTTCCTGTGCGCCCGCGCGGTGTTGCCCGCCATGCGGCGTGCCAAATGGGGCCGCATCATCAACATGGCCTCCGGCGCGGTGCGACTCGGCCGGCCGAACTACCTGCACTACATCGCCACCAAATCGGCGCTGATGGGTATGAGCCTGTCGATGGCGCGCGAACTGGGCGCCGACAACATCACCGTCAACGCCATTCTGCCCGGCGCGACCTTCACCGAGATCGAGCGCAAGACCGTCACGCCCGAACAGAAGGAGCGCATCGTCGCTATGCAATGCGTGCCGCGCGCGGAAGTGCCGGAAGACCTGGTCGGCGCGGCGCTGTTTCTCGCCTCCGAAGCGGCGCGCTTCGTCACCGGGCAGAGCATCAATCTCGACGGCGGCGTCACCGGATCATAGCGGCTAGGCCGGAACAGCCCGCGTATCCATGCGGCGCAACTCACGAAACGAAATCAGCTTCTTGCTGTTCTCGTCCCACAACACCAAACGCACGCACTTGATGCTTTCCCACAGCGTCAATCGGCCGATTTCGCCCAACTCGGGATGATCGCGCAGAATGCGCGGCAGCCGATAATACGGAACGCGGCTGCACAGATGGTGCACGTGATGGATGCCGATATTGGCGGTAAACCAGCGCAGGATGCCCGGCAGCACATAATGCGAGCTGCCGTGCAGCGCGGCTTCGTGCAGGTCCCAGCTTTCGTTGCCGGCCCACACGGTGTGCTCGAACTGATGCTGCACATAGAACAGCCAGACGCCCATGGTCGCCGCCAGCAGCATGATCGGCAGATGCACCAGCAGGAAAGGCCCGACGCCGATCAGCCAGATCAGTACGGCGACGATTGTCCCCGCCGCCGCGTTGGTCGCCATGGTGCTGAGCCACGGCGTCCAGCCGCCGCGCATGAACCCAACCGGAAGCCGGTGCCGCAAAATGAAAAGATAAGCGGGCCCGACACCAAACATCACGGCGGGATGACGATAGAGTCGGTAGCGCAAGCGGCCCCAGCGCGACAGCGCCAGATATTCCCGCACGGTCAGCGTGTCGATATCGCCGATGCCGCGCCGCTCGAGACTGCCCGACGTCGCGTGATGGATGGCGTGGCTGCGGCGCCAGAAATCGTAAGGCGTGAGCGTAAGCACGCCCAGTACGCGGCCGGTCCAGTCATTGACCAGGCGGTGGCGGAAGAACGCGCCGTGCCCGCAATCATGCTGGATCATGAACAGGCGCACCAGGAAGCCGGCCGCCGGCAGCGCCAACAACAAGGTCAGCCACCAGTGGCCGAATGAATATGACAGCCACATCAGCACCCAGAGCGCGGCCAACGGACCGAAGGAAATGGCAAGTTCGATTGCGCTGCGCCAATAGCTGGGGTTGCGGTAGCGCAGCAGCGCATAACTCAAGCGACGCGCCTCGCCCGTTTCGACCGGGCCTTGTTCCCTGTTCAAACTGATGTCCTTTGCGTGCTATCGCAGCGAAGAGCAGCCGCTACGCCGTCCTGACTGTCGCGCCAGTTCGCGTTTTGAGGGATTACCGGTTTATTGGCAGATACACGAGGTTTTTTCTGTCTACTATCGAACATTACGGTTTTTAAGGCTGATAGTTCGGCTTTTGCACCGCAGGAGGCCATAAATGACCCCCACCGTTGCCATTATCGCGCCCGGCAATATGGGCGCCGGCGTTGCCAGGCGCCTGACCGAGAACAAGGTGACGGTGCTGACCGCGCTCGTCGGCCGCAGCGCGGCGAGCGCCAAACGTGCGGGCGAGGCGGGGATGACCGCGGTGTCCGAGCGTGAACTGGCCGAAGCCGATTTCCTGTTGTCGATCGTGCCGCCGGGCGAGGCGCTGGCGCTCGCGCGCAGGCTTGCGCCGATCCTGGCGGCCGCCAACCGCAAACCGGTTTACATCGATTGTAACGCGGTCAGCCCCGAGACCTTGCTGATGATCGGCGACGTCATCGGCCAGACCGGCTGTCCTTTCGCCGACGCCGGCATCATCGGCCCGCCGCCAAAGCCGGGCTCGACCAACACCAAGTTCTATGCTTGCGGCCCGGCGGCAAAAGACTTTGCCAAACTCAACGACTACGGCCTGATCGTGCGCGTGCTCGCGGGTGAACTGACCGCCGCTTCGGCGCTCAAAATGTCCTATGCCGGCATCACCAAGGGCTTCACTGCGTTGGGCGCGGCCATGATGCTTGCCGCCACGCGCCACGGCGTCGACGGCGCGCTCAAGGCCGAACTTGCCGAAAGCCAGCAGGCGCTGCTCGCATTGTTCTCGCGCAATATCCCATCCATGTACGGCAAGGCCTATCGCTGGGTGGCCGAGCTCGACGAGATCGCCCGTTTTGTCGGCACTGATCATCCCGAACATGAGATGCTCACCGCCGCCGCGCGGCTTTATGAGCGCATCGCTGCCGACGCTGCAGGCGAGAAAAAGGAGATCGGGGAGCTCGACAATTTCCTCAAAGGGCCAAGGCCTTAGAAAATGAGCGAACCAACCGTCCTCGTCCAGCAATTGCCCGGCTACCGCATCCTGACGCTCAACCGGCCGGACAAGCTCAATGCCTTCAACGAAGAGATGCATCTTGCCTTGCGCGCGGCGATCGATGAAGCGGAAGCCGACGAGGAAACGCGCGCGCTGATGATTACCGGCGCCGGCCGCGGCTTTTGCACCGGACAGGATCTCGCCGACCGGCTCGCCAAGCCGGGCGAGACCGTCGCGCTCGGCGGCACACAAGAACAGTATTACAATCCGCTGGTGCGCAAGTTGCGCGTGCTCCCCTTCCCCGTCGTCGCCGCGGTCAACGGCGTCGCCGCCGGCGCCGGCTGTAATATCGCGCTCGCCTGCGACATCGTGGTGGCCGCGCGCTCGGCAAGCTTCATCCAGTCCTTCGCCCGCGTCGGGCTCATTCCGGACTCAGGCGGAACCTGGTTTCTGCCGCGCCTCATCGGCATGGCGCGCGCGCGCGGCCTGGCGCTGATCGCGCAGGAACTGGAGGCGGAAAAAGCGGCCGCATGGGGGCTGATCTGGCGCTGTGTGGACGACAACGCGCTCATCTACGAGGCGCGGCGCATTTGCGAGCACTTCACGATCGCGCCGACGCACGGCCTGGCACTGATCAAGCGCGCGCTCGACGCGTCCGAGACCAACTCGCTCGACGCCCAACTCGATCTCGAGCGCGACCTCCAGCGCGAGGCGGGCCTCCACCCCGATTACATGGAGGGCGTGCGCGCCTTCATGGAAAAGCGCAAGCCGACGTTCACCGGCCGCAAGAAGAGTTCGTAAACTCCCGTCCGCCCAACCCCTTAGCCGACGGGACACAAGCTACTTCCCACCGCATGGCTTCGGGATAAACTGTCACATAGCCGTGGCATGATCCCAAGACAGCCGGGAAGCCAAGGCATTGGGGGTAATAATGTCAAAAACGATTCAAACATTCTTCGGCCTGATCGCGGCCTTTGCCGTCGCTCTGGCACTCGCGCTACCGGCCTCCGCCGAGGATTGCCCGCGCGGCACGCTCGACAAGGCCTATTGCGACCGCAATGGCGACCTGGTTGCCGACGCGCCGGAAAAAACGGTCAATCCGTCGACCATCATCTTCTCCTATACGCCGGTCGAAGATCCCGCCGTCTATCAGAAAGTATGGGATGGCTTTCTCAAACACCTAGAAAAAGTGACCGGCAAGAAAGTGGTTTTCTTCCCGGTTCAGTCCTACGCCGCTCAATATGAAGCGATGCGCTCGGGCCGTCTGCATGTCGCCGGCGTCAATACCGGCGGCAATCCGATTGCGGTGAACTGCGCGGGCCTCGTTCCCTTCGCGATGATGGCGGCGAAAGACGGCTCGTTCGGCTATGAGATGGAAATCATCGTGCCGGCCGACAGCACGATCAAGACGCCCGCCGACCTCAAGGGCAAGAAGGTCGCCTTCACGTCGCCGACGTCCAATTCGGGCTTCAAGGCGCCGTCGGCGATCCTCAAAGCGGACTTTAACCTGACGGCCAAGAAGGACTTCGAGCCGACATTTTCGGGCAAACACGACAACTCGATCCTCGGCGTCGCCAACAAGGACTATGACGCCGCCGCCATCGCCAATTCGGTGTTGAAGCGCATGATTGACCGCAAGGTGGTCGACCCGGCCAAGATCCGTTCGATCTACAAATCGCAGACGTTCCCAACCACCGGCTACGGCTATGCCCACGATCTCGATCCCAAGCTGGTGGCGAAGATCAAGGAAGCGTTCTTCACGTTCCCCTGGGAAGGATCGGCTCTGCAAAAAGAGTTCAAGAAAGAAGGCAAGTTCATCCCGATCGACTACAAGAAGGACTGGGCCGTCATTCGCAAGATCGACGCCGCCAACGGCGTCAAATACACTTGCAAGTGACGCGTCGCCTCGCGGCGACCAGCTAAGCCCGTAGCCGGACGGCGTCATCCGCCGTCTGGCTGCGCGTGCCCGGAGGAACTCAGTGCTTCGCATCAAGGGCCTCACCAAGCGGTATCGCACTGGCGATCTGGCGCTGAAGGGAATCGACCTCGACGTCCCCGACGGCCAGGTGATGGCGCTGATCGGCCCATCCGGCGCCGGCAAGTCGACATTGATCCGCTGCATCAACCGCCTAGTCGAGCCGACCGCCGGCACCGTCACGCTCAACGACATGGAAATCACCCGCATGAGCGGCGGGCAGTTGCGGCGCGCACGCCGCAAGATGGGCATGATCTTTCAGGAATACGCGCTGGTCGAGCGGCTGACCGTGATGGAAAACGTGCTAAGCGGCCGCCTCGGCTATGTCGGCTTCTGGCAAAGTTGGTTTCGCCGCTTTCCGCAATCAGACATCGACGAAGCGTTCCGCCTGCTCGAACGCGTCGGCCTCGACCACATGCCCGACAAGCGCGCCGATGAACTGTCGGGCGGCCAGCGCCAACGCGTTGGCATTTGCCGCGCGCTGATCCAGAACCCGGATCTGCTCTTGGTGGACGAGCCGACGGCCTCGCTCGATCCCAAGACCTCGCGCCAGATCATGCGGCTGATCAAGGAACTGTGCGAGGAGCGCCGCCTGTCGGCAATCATCAACATCCACGACGTGCAGCTCGCGCAATTGTTCGCCGAACGCATCGTCGGCCTGCGCGTCGGCGAAATCGTCTATGACGGCGCGCCGGACGCCGTCACCGCCGAAGTACTTACCGCGATCTACGGCGAGGAGGACTGGTCGGCCACCATCCGCAAGATCGATGAAGACGCGGAGTCCCACGACCCCGTCGACGCTGAGGTGATCCCGCTGGAGGCGCACCAGCCGGCGCGCGACCGGCTGGCGGGTCTAAGGTGATGCACGCGTCATGAGCGTCGCCATCGCTGCCCCCCGCCGCTGGCGCAAACAGCCGCTGATCAAAAGCGCCCGGCTGCGCTGGAGCCTCGGGATCGGCGCCGCGCTTTATCTTGCGCTCGCGCTCGGCACCACCGACGTCAACTGGACGCGCCTGTGGGAAGGCCTGCCGCGCGGCGCCCAATTCGTGACCGCGTTCTTTCCGCCCGACTTCACCAGCCGCTGGGACGAGATCGTCGACGGCATCTCCGAAAGCGTCTGGATGACGGTGGTCTCGACGGTCGTCGGCATCGCGCTGTCGATTCCCGTCGGCATCGGCGCCGCGCGCAATATCGCTCCACTTCCGGTCTACTATTTTTGCCGCGGCGTCCTCGCGGTGTCGCGCAGCTTCCAAGAGGTGATCCTGGCGATCTTCTTCGTGAAGCTGTTCGGCTTCGGCCCGTTCGCCGGCCTAGTCACGCTGTCGTTTGCCACCATCGGCTTCTACGGCAAGCTGCTCGCCGAAGACATCGAGTCCATGGATCGGGTGACGGCGGAAGCCGTGCGCGCGACCGGCGCCGACTGGCTGCAATGGATCAATTACGGCGTGCAGCCGCAGGTGCTGCCACGCATGATCGGGCTCGGGCTCTACCGCTTCGACATCAATTTCCGCAAGTCGGCGGTGGTCGGCATCGTCGGCGGCGGCGGCATCGGCGCCACGCTCAACACCGCATTCGACCGCTACGAATTCGATTCCGCGGCGGCGATCCTGCTGATCATCATCGGCATCGTGATCGCGCTGGAATATCTCTCCGGCCATCTGCGGCGATGGGTGCAATGATGGCGGTGACGCTCGCGCACGGCACGAAAATCTGGCGGCGGCGCGAGCGCGGTACGCAGTTCGTTATCTGGGCGGGGTGGCTCGTCGCGACAGCCATATTCGTCGCCTGCTTCCAGTTCATTTCCGACAAAACCATCTGGGCTTTCGTGTTGGACGCGCCGCAGCAGGCCGGCGATCTCGCCGCCCGCATGGTGCCGCCGGACTGGAGTTTCATCGTCGAGATCAGACGGCCGCTGTGGGACACCCTCAACATCGCGTCGCTTGGGACTGCGCTCGCCCTTGTGGTGGCGGTGCCGGTCGCCTATTGCGCCGCCCAGAACACGACGCCGAGCGCAGCGCTGGTACGGCCGGTGGCGCTCTACATCATTGCCTCCTCGCGTTCGATCAACTCGTTGATCTGGGCGCTAATGCTGGTGACCATCGTCGGGCCCGGCGTATTGGCCGGCATTCTGGCGATCGCATTCCGCTCCATCGGCTTCTGCGCCAAGCTGCTCTACGAAGCCATCGAAGAGATTGACGAAAGCCAGGTCGAAGCCGTGCGCGCGACCGGCGCCAGCGGCGCCCAAACTACCGCCTTCGGCATCGTGCCGCAGGTGCTGCCGGCCTTCGCCGGCATCAGCGTATTCCGCTGGGACATCAACATTCGCGAATCGACCGTCGTTGGCCTGGTTGGCGCCGGCGGCATCGGACTGCCGCTCAACGGCGCCATCACCACGCTTGCATGGACGCAGGTGTCGCTCATTCTGCTGGTAATCATCGGCACAGTCATCGTGAGCGAGTGGGTGTCGGCGAAAGTGCGCCACGCCATCATCTGATCGATGTCCCTGCTTGCGTGACCCGCCCGCGTGCAGCTCGCCGTGCGCGACGTCTTCGCGCGCTTGCTTGACCGCCGCTGGCAGGACCGTGTTACCGACACTAAGATGCGCCGACGCCGCACAAGACTTTGTCGCAATTTTGCGCCAAGCTAGGTGGCTAGCCGGGCAGTCGTCAGCCCATCGGTCCGCCATGCACACGTTCCTCAGCCGACTCTGGCGCACGAGCGTCATCAGCAATCTGATTGCCGGCTCGCTGGTGATCCTGCCCTTCGTGCTCACCGTCCTGATCCTCGGGTGGGGCATTAACTGGATCATGGCGGCGTTCGGGCCCGGCAGTTGGTTCGGCAATCTGCTGACCACCGGCGGCGAAGCGTTCATCGGGCCCGAGCGGGAATGGCTCGCCTTCCTGATCGGCACGGTCATCGTGCTGATCATTCTGTGGCTGATCGGCCTGGCTGTACGCACCAGGGCGCAGCGCACCTTCCAGCATGTGCTCGACGATGTCCTGGCGAAGGTGCCGCTGTTCCGCGCCGTCTACCGGCCGGTGTCGCAGGTCGTACGCCTGTTCGCCGGCAGCAATCCCGACCTCAGTCGCCTGCCCGTGGTCATGTGCCGGATCGGCGGCACGCAAGGCGTCGACGTCCCCGCCTTCCTGGCCTCGGACAAGACATTCGAGGTTGCGGGCGAACAGCGCCGCCTTGTCTACCTGCCGACCTCGCCGCTGCCGGCCTGGGGCGGACTGGTGCTGGTGCCGAACGATGCCGTCATTCCCGTGCCCGAGATGGACGCCGATGCGCTGATCAAGCTCTATTTCTCGTTCGGCGTGCTGGCGCCGGAAACCATTCCGAACGTTACCGAGCCAGCGAAGAAGATCGCAAAAGCAAAAAAGCCGGTCCGCGGCTGAAGACCGGCAGGCCTGATTTTATTGACTTCGGCTTTGTTGACTTGGCCGAAGCGAGATCGTTAGCATACACACGATTTCGGGGCTCCAAACCAGATGAAACCAGCACCGTTCATTCGACACGTCCCACGAACGGTTGCGGAAGCAGTCAAGATTCTCAGCCAAGTCGCAGCCGAAGACGGGCGCGTCCTGGCCGGCGGCCAAAGCCTGGTGCCGATCATGGCGTTCCGGCTCGCCAAGCCCGCCCACTTGGTCGACATCAACGAGATCGACGAGTTGCGCCGCATCGAGAGCGACGGCACGACGCTGCGCATCGGGGCGCTGGCGCGCCACGCCGCCTTTCACAAGCCGGTGGTCGATGGCCCGCTGGGCGCGCTGCTCGCCCAGGTCGCCCACCACATCGCCCATTATCCGATCCGCACGCGCGGCACGTTTTGCGGCTCGCTCGCGCACGCCGATCCATCCTCGGAATGGTGCCTGGTGGCGGCGACGCTCGACGCGACCATGGTCGCCAACAGCACACGCGGCGAACGGCTGATCCCGGCGCGCGACTACTTCGAAGGCATTATGTCGACCGCGCTCGCCGAGGACGAGTTGTTGGCCGAAGTGCGTCTGCCCCTGCCCGCTCCTGACACAAAATTCGGCTTCAACGAATTCAACCGCCGCGCGGGCGACTTCGCCATGAGCGCGTCGCTCGTCACCTGGCGGCTGCAAGGCGGCAAGATCGCCGACGCACATGTCGGCGTCGGCGGCGCCGAGCCGTTCCCGCGTCGCATCGCTGAAGCAGAAGCAGCCCTCGACGGACAAGCGCCCGGTGACGCGGCGTTTCGCGCCGCCGCCGAAGCGGCCGCGAAAGCGGTCGACGCCATGGAGGATCATCAGACCACGGCCGAGTACCGGCGCGATCTGGTGCGTGCCGTCGTGCGCCGCGCACTGGAGGCGAGCGCATGATGCCGAAAAGCGGGAACCGGCTTTCGAGCAAGATCATGCGCGAACGGAAAAAGCCATGAGCGCGCCCACCAAAGGCTCCGGCATGACCTGGGTCGGCCGCGCCATCCGCCGCGTGGAAGACCCCGCGCTGATTACGGGACGCGGACGGTTCACGCACGATCTGCCGGCGGCGCATTGGGTGCGCTTCGTGCGCAGCCCGCTCGCGGCAGGGAAAATTCGGAAGATCGCAGCGCCCGACGGCGCCATGCTC
The DNA here is from genome assembly GCA_963840065.1 of uncultured Alphaproteobacteria bacterium. Classification (GTDB taxonomy): domain Bacteria; phylum Pseudomonadota; class Alphaproteobacteria; order Rhizobiales; family Xanthobacteraceae; genus Pseudolabrys. The sequence goes on from CAWIXF010000010.1 coordinate 158,749, forward strand.
GTCACCGCGGCCGATCTTGCCGACATCAAGCCGATCCGGCCGATGCTGTATAAATTCAACTACCGCCCAGTCGGTCAGCCGGTCTTGGCCGACGGCGTCGTGCGCTTTTCCGGTGAAGCAGTGGCGGCGGTCGTCGCGCCAACCGAAGAAGAAGCCGAAGACATTGCCGACGAGGTCGCGCTCGACATCGCGGAAACGACGCCGGTGATCGACGCGCGCGCGGCGCTCGCAGCCGGCGCGCCGCAAATCCATGCCGAGACGCCGGGCAATGTCATTCTCGAAGGCGTCATCGAGACACCCGACTTCGGCAAGGTGTGGGGCAGCGCGCACAAGGTCGTCGGCATCGAAGCGCGCTCGCGCCGGCAAAGCGCCATGCCGATGGAAGCGCGTGGCGGTCATGCCGCCTTCGATCCCGTAAGCGGGCGCGTTACGCTGACCTGCACCACGCAGATGCCGCATTTGATGCGCACGGCGATTGCCGATGTGCTCGGCATGCCTGAAGCGGACTTGCGCGTGATCGCGCCCGATGTCGGCGGCGGCTTCGGGCAGAAGATGTCGCTGTGCGGCGAATACGTCGTGTTGGTGTGGCTGGCGCGCAAACTAAAAAGCGTCGTGGCCTGGACCGAAGACCGACGCGAGAATCTGATCGCCGGCTTTCATTCGCGCGATCAATACGTTTCGTTGCAGGCGGCATTCGACAAGGACGCCAAGCTGATCGCGCTCAAGGCCGACATTGCCGCCAATATCGGCGCCTATTCGTGCTTTCCCACCACCTGCGGCGTCGAGCCGTTGATGGCCATGGCGGAAATGCCAGGCCCATACGACTTCCGCGCCTATTCCTGCCGCGCGCGCGGCGTCGTCACCAACACCTGCACCATGGCGCCCTATCGCGGCGTGGCGCGGCCGGTTATCACCTTCTCGCTCGAACGGCTCATGGACAAGGCAGCCAAGGCGTTCGGCCTCGATCCGGTCGACATTCGCCGCCGTAACCTGATCGAGAAATTTCCTTACACGTCGGCCGCGGGACTGGTGTTCGACGAGGCAAGCTACAAACAGACTTTGGAAATGGCGGTGAAAGCGGTGGACGTGCCGGCCTTCCGCAAGCGCCAGCAGGAGGCGCGCGCAAAAGGCCGTCATCTCGGCATTGGTTTCGCCACCTTCTCCGAGCGCACCGGCTACGGCAGCCCGGCGTTTGCCGCCCGCGGCATGGAGATCACGCCCGGCTGGGAAACGGTGATACTCACCATCGATCCCTCCGGTTTCGTCGAAGCGCGCATCGGCTCGTCCCCGCACGGACAAGGCCTGCGCACCGCGCTGGCGCAGATCATCGCCGACGAGATCGGCGTCACGCCGCAACAAATCAAAGTCGTGCACGGCGATACCGACACGACGCCCTATGGCTGGGGCACTTTTGCCAGCCGTTCGCTGGTCATCTCGGGCGGCGCCACTTTGATCGCCGCGCGCAAGGTGCGCGCCAAGCTCATCAAGATGGCGAGCCATCTTTTGGAAGCAGCGCCCGACGACATCGTGCTGGAGGAGGGTCACGCCAAGGTCGCCGGCACCGACCGCGCCGTCACCATCGCCCAAATGGCGCGCGAGGCCTACACGCAGACGCACAAGTTCAAGGGCGAGATCGAGCCGGGCCTGACCGAGACCGGCACTTACGATCCCGCCGGCACCTTCTCCAATGCCTGTCATGTCGCGATCGTCGAGCTGGATGCCGAGACCGGCCGCGTCACGGTCGAGAAATTCATCGCCGCCGAGGACGCCGGCCGCATTATCAATCCGATGATCGCGGACGGCCAGGTGCACGGCGGCATCGCGCAAGGCATCGGCAACGCCATTCTGGAAGAGATCGTCTACGACGAGAGCGGCAATATCCTCACTTCGACGCTCGCCGATTATCTGCCGCCGACCGCGCACGAGATTCCGCCGATAGAACTGCACCACATGGAAACGCCGAGCACGCAATCGATCACCAAGGCCAAGGGGCTCGGTGAAGGCGGCTGCATCGGCGCGCCGGCGGCGGTGATCAACGCCATCAACGACGCCTTGTCGCCGTTCGGCATCGAAATCGACGAAATGCCGGCAACACCGCAGCGCATCCGCGCCTTGCTGCGCGCCAAGGAGCAGGCCGCATGACGGACAAGACCGCCATCACGCTTCACATCAACGGCCGCGACCATGCAATCACCGTGGAGCCGCGTCGCACTTTAGCCGATGCCATTCGCGAAGATTGCGGCCAGACCGGCACGCATATCGGCTGCGAGCACGGCGTCTGTGGCGCCTGCACCGTGATCGTCGACGGCGAACCGATACGTTCGTGCCTGATGTTCGCCGTGCAGGCGGACGGAAAGAGTATCCGCACCATCGAAGGCCTCGCCGACGGCGATAAGCTGCATCCGATGCAGCAGGCCTTCATAGACAATCACGGGCTGCAATGCGGTTTTTGCACACCGGGTTTCCTGATGCTGGCCGTCGGCGTGCTCGAGCGCGAGCCCGACATCAACGACGCGGATCTGCTCGACGTGCTCTCATCCAATCTGTGCCGTTGCACCGGCTACCAGAACATCATCAAGGCCGTGCGCGCCGGCGCCAGGGAAATGCGCGGCAAATGACGAAGCCGGCCAAATTCGTCGGCCGCTCCGTTCCGCGCCTGGAAGACCGCCCGCTGCTCACCGGTCAGGGCCGCTTCGCCGCAGACATTTCGTTTCCCGGCCAATGGACGATGCGCGTGGTGCGCTCGCCCGTGGCGCACGGCAAGCTCAAAGCGATCGATGCGTCGGCCGCGCTCGCGCTGCCCGGCGTTCATGCGGTATGGACGCACGCCGACATCGCGCATATTCCGCCGATCGGCTTTCGTCTCACTGGCCTGACCGCGCTCGAGCCCTACCGGCAATATGCGTTGGCGCGCGACACAGTCCGATATGTCGGCGAACCGGTAGCGGCCATATTCGCAGACGATCAATACATCGCCGAGGACGCCGCCGATCTGGTCGAACTCGATATCGAGGCCTTGCCGGTGATTCTTGATGTGGCCGCGACGCCAGGACCTTTCGACGAAAGCCACGGCACCGAACCGACCATCATCGAAAAGCAATCCGGCGATATTGGTGCGGCCTTTGGCGCGGCGCATGCAGTCGTCGAACTCGACCTTTCGGTCGGCCGCCACACCGGCGTGCCGCTGGAGACGCGCGGCGCGATTGCCCGTTACGACGCGGCCAAAGACAGCCTCGAAATGTACGGCGCGGCCAAGGTCCCGCACTGGAACCGCGACCGCCTCGCCCTCATGCTCGGGCGCAAATCCGAGAGCGTTCAGTTGTTCGAGGGCCATGTCGGCGGCGGCTTCGGCATCCGCGGCGAACTTTATCCGGAGGACGTGCTCACCTGCGCCGCTGCGCTGGCGTTTCGTATACCCATTAAATGGATCGAGGACCGGCGCGAGCACCTGATGGCGGCCAACCACTCGCGCGAGCAGCAGCACCGCGTCCGCGCCGCCATCGATAAAGATGGCCATATCCTCGGCATCGACAACGAATTCTTCCACGACAACGGCGCCTACGCACGCACGCATGCGGCGACCGTGCCCGATCTTACCGCCGCCATGCTGCCGGGCCCCTATCGCGTACCGGTCTACCGCGCCACCGGTCACTTTCGCCTCACCAACAAGACGCCGTGTGGCACCTATCGCGCTCCAGGCCGTTTTGAATCCACTTTCGTGCGCGAGCGGCTGCTGGACGCGATCGCGGCGCGGGTCGGCGTCGACAGAACCGAAATCCGCCGCCGCAACCTGATCGGCAAAAACGCGATGCCCTATGCGCTCGGTCTCTCCACGCTCGGCACCGACATCGTCTACGACTCCGGCGACTACGCTAAACTGATGGACCGGTTGCTGGCCGCGGCCGACTGGCCGGCGATGCAACGCGACCTCGCGCGTCGGCGTGCCGCCGGCGAAAAGGTCGGCGCCGGTTTTGCCATGTTCGTGGAAAAGAGCGGGCTCGGGCCGTTCGACAAAGTGCGCGTCGAGATCGCGCCCAGCGGCAATATCGAAGTCGTCACCGGCGTCGCGTCCATCGGACAAGGCGTGGAAACGGCGATGGCGCAGATTGCCGCCGAGACGCTCGGCGTCGACTACGCCGGCATCACCGTCGTGCACGGACAGACGAACCGCATCGACAAGGGACTGGGCGCGTTCGCGTCACGCGTGACGGTAATGTGTGGCGAGGCGACACGCATGGCCGCGGCGAAGTTGCACGAGCAGGCGCTCGCCGCCGCCGCGCCGCTGATGCAGACGTCGGCAGACGCGCTCGACATTGTCGACGGCGAAATCGTGCGCAAGGATGGAACGGGTCCCTCGATGTCATTCGCCGCACTGGCCGCGCAAGCCAATGGTTTCAGCGCGGAAGCCGAATTCACATCGAGCCACATGGTCTACCCTTACGGCGCGCAGGTGGTGCAGCTCAAAATCGACGCTGAGACCGGCGGTGTGGCGATCGAGCGCTATCTGGTCGCCTTCGACATCGGCCGCGCGGTCAATCCGATGCTGGTGGAAGGACAGATCGTCGGCGGGTTGGCGCAAGGCATCGGCGGCGCGCTCTACGAGGAATTTCTTTACGGCGAAAATGGCGAACCGCTGTCGGTGACGTTCGCGGACTACCTGATGCCGACCGCGCACGAAATTCCGCAGGCGCAAGTGATCCTGAGCGAAGACGCACCGTCCCCGCTCAATACTTACGGTTTCAAGGGCGCCGGCGAAGGCGGCATCAATCCGGTCGGCGCAGCGATTGCATCAGCGATCGACGACGCGTTGCAAAGGCCCGGCGCGGTCACGCAGTTGCCGGTCACGCCGCAACGGCTGAAAGTGTTGATGGCGCGCTAGCGCATGATGCCGAAAAGCGGGATCCGATTTTCGAAATAGATCATGCGCGAGAAAGAAGTTAGGAAGGCAGCGTAATTCAATCCAAACGGACCGCGCTCTAGCCGATCGCAAGACGGTTTTGGTTGCTGTTGCCTTCGGTCGCCGATGCCGGGCTCACCCAGCCGCTGCGTTCCGTCAAAGTCTCGCGCAGGACGTCAAGGTCATAGCCGGCTTCGCGTGCAATCGACAGCACCGCGTCGACGCCTAAACGCGGTGCCGCGACCTGGCTCCACAGCACCGCGCTGCGGGTGCTGCTGCCGCAATAAAGCAGCAAGGGCCGCGGCAGATCGTCGATCATGCGGGCGAAGGCCTCGACGATCTCATCGTCGGTTGCGTTTGCGCCTTTCACCGGGAAATAACGAAACGCCAATCCCTCTCGTTGCGCCGCCGCTTCCGCCTGCATATGCGGCAGCTGGCCCGCCGCCTCGCCGTCCGGGCGGTTGGCGACGACCGAGCGGAAACCGAAGCGGGCGATCCCGGCGAAATCGGCTTCGACCAGTTGCGGCGCCACCGCTATATCCGGTTCGAGCTGAATGATCTTCTGACTGACTTTGGCCACGGCCATGCCCTTCGCAACTTGCGCCGGCCGGCAGAGCCGGGCGGCAAAACGTCCTGTTGTCGGGGCTAGAGATGCGCTGTATGGCCGCAATCGCCAAGGGGTTCAGAAAAATAACGCTATAATTCCAAAGACTTGTCTGAGTTTCGAAGATTTTATTCGCGCGCGGGCAACGGCGGGAAAAATCCTTCTCCGCCGGCGCGTCGCCGCGCCGCCCAATATTACGTCACCGGAAAATTCGGCCGGTAGCCGCCCGCGGCCGCTTCCACCCGGCCGGCGAAGGGCAAGCCGACATGGCCCGGAAACACCAGCGCGCCGTTCGAGGCGCAATAGTCGAGCACCTTGCGCCGCGACACTCGCGCCTGCGCGGTGTCCGAGTTCTTCGGGAAATTCCAGTCGGGATAATAGACTTGCAACAGATGGTGCCAGACGTCGCCGATGAAGGCCGCGCGCTCACCCTTGCTTTCCAGCTTGAAGAAGACGTGGCCAGGCGAATGGCCCGGCGCTGAATCAATTTCAAGAAAATCGTTGAGCCGGTACGGACCGCCATCCACCAGATCGGCCTTGCCGTATTCGAGAATCGGAATCACGCATTCACGGAACGTGCCGAGTTCGGCCGGCCCTTCCTTCGGATCGGCGTCGATCTTGGCAAAATAATCGACATCGGGCTTGGAGAACACATAGCGCGCATTGGGAAAGGTCGGCACCCACTTGCCGTCCTTCTGCTGCGTGTTCCAGCCGACGTGATCGTGATGCAGATGTGTGCACATCACAAGATCGATTTCTTCCGGCCTGGCGCCGGCAGCGGCGAGACGGCCGAGATAATCGACATTGAGCATGTGCCACCACGGCCGTCCCGGCTTGTCCCGGTTGTTGCCGCAGCACGAGTCGATCAGAATCTTCTTGCCGTCGACTTGCAACAACCAACTGTGCACCGACATCTTGATGAGACCGGTCTCGGCTTCGTAGTGATGCGGCGCAAGCCATGATTTATGCTCGGCAAGGTGCGCGTCGGTGAATTCGGGAAAAATATCGCGCACCGGATAGCACGGCAGATTGGTTTCCTCGATACGCGTGATGGTTGCTTGCCCGACCTTGAACACCAGCGTCTCCCTCGTCTTGTTGTTGTGCGAGTCGAAGTGTCCATGCCTCGCAAGCAGGCGTCAAGCGAATGCCCGGGCCTGGGAAGCCCGGGCATCGGCAGCAGCGAATTCAAAAAAATCAGCAGCGCACGTAGTGGCGGCGGTGATGCCTGTAGTAGTAGCACCAGCCGGGGCGCGTCGCGTCGGCGAGGATCGCACCGGCCGCGGCGCCGATCGCACCGCCAGCCAAAGCGGCGCCCGCCGTTCCACCCGCAAGACCGCCGATCAAAGCGCCGGCGCCACCACCCAGGAATGCGCCGCCGAGCATCCTATCCTGCCGCGCGGTTTGACAACCCGTGAGCGCGAGCGCCATCGCAACCACAATGACGAGTTTGTGCATCGATTGGTTCTCCTTCGGTCGGTTGTTGTCAGCCCACCCTCCCCCGGAGATACAGGGACTTGATCACTTTCGATCAGCCTAGCTTCTTCAGAAGCCGTACCACCTGATCCTGCTCCTCGGCCGTCAGCGGCGTCATCGTCGCGGCCGTGATTTCGCCGGCAATGCCGATCGCCGCCTCGGTGACCTCGCGGCCCCGCTCGCTCAGCGTCACTGCGCGGCGCCGGCGATCCTTCGGATCGGCCAGCGCCGTGACGAAACCGCGCGCGTTGAGCCGGTCGACCACGCCTTTGATCGTCGCGGCATCGAGATAGATCAGGCGACCGAGATGGTTCTGCGAACAGGGCCCTACATCATAAAGCTTTGCGAGCGCCGCAAATTGGGTCTGGGTCAGGTTCTCGACCATGCGCGACATGAAAATCGCGGTGTGGCGCTGCATGGCGACACGCATCAAGAAGCCGACCTGGTCGTCGAGGACGTAGCGGCCCTGTTCGGGAACCGCCGTTGGCTTCACCACCTGCAATTTCTCGCGCCGCATTATCGTTTCGCTCCTGCCCCGCCACGTATGTCTGGCTTGTGCAAAATCATGACCGGGATCGGGGACAAGCGAAAGGCCCCCTGCTCCCAAAATGGATTCCTCAGACCGTCAAAAAGGCGCGCTGCACGTCCTGATCGCCGTCGAGCGCATCCATCGTGCCCTGCCAGCGAATTTGGCCTTTTTCGATCACATAGACGCGGTCCGACACCAGCCGGGCGAAATGGACGTTTTGCTCCGACAGCAGGATCGACAGTCCCTCTTTTTTCAATTCGATAATGGTGTTGGCCATCTGCTCCACGATCACCGGCGCAACGCCCTCGGACGGCTCATCGAGTAAAACCAGGAGTGGATTGCCCATGAGCGTGCGCGCCACCGTCAGCATCTGCTGTTCGCCGCCGCTCATGCGGCCGCCGGGCCGGTCCGGCATCTCGGCCAGATTGGGAAACAGCGCAAACAACTTTTCCGGCGTCCAGGAGGGCGCCGGACGGCCGCCGGCAAAGTTGCGCGCGGCCTGCCGGCCGATATCGAGATTCTCCATAACGGTGAGATCGACGAAGATGCGCCGATCTTCGGGCGTGTAGCCGAGGCCGCGCCGCGCAATCTCGAACGGCTTGAGCCTGGAAATATCCGTACCATTGAAGCGCACCTGGCCCTGACGCCGGCCGACCAGGCCCATGATCGCCTTCATGGTCGTCGATTTGCCGGCGCCGTTGCGGCCCATCAGCGCCACGACTTCGCCGCGACCAACCTCGAAGGAGAGATCGTAGAGAATGCGGGCGGCGCCGTACCAGGCGCTTAAAGCTTCCACGCTGAGTATCGCCTCGCTCATGACGCCGCTCCCGGAACGGACTGAAACGTCTTGCCACTGCCGAAGTACACTTCGCGCACCGCCGCATCGGCGCGAATGGCATCCGCGTTGCCGTCGGCGATCAATTGGCCGCGTGCCAGCACGATGATGCGGTCGGCATAGGCAAACACGACGTCCATCGAATGCTCGGTGAACAGCACCGAAATGCCGCGCTCGACCACCAGCTTTTTGACCAGCGCGATGAGCTCGTTGCGCTCGCCGGGCGCCATGCCGGCTGTCGGTTCGTCCATCAGCAATAGCCGCGGTTCATTGGCAAGCGCGATTGCCAACTCGACGCGCTTGACGTCGCCATAAGCAAGCTCGCGGCTCGGCCGGTCGGCGGCATCACGCATGCCGACCTGGGCCAGCAGATCGAGCGCGCGCTCGCGGTGCCGCGAGGCGGCCGCCGGCCAGAACCGATAGATTTCACCGGCGTGCGAGATCAGCGCCATCTGCACGTTTTCGATGACCGTCATGGAATGGAACGTGGCGGCAACCTGAAAGGTGCGCCCGACGCCACGCCGCCAGATATCGCGCGGCGCCATCCCCGCAATGTCGTGCCCTTCGAGCAGGATCGCGCCGGAATCGGGCGCAAGCTGGCCGTTGATCATGTTGAAGCACGTGGATTTGCCGGCGCCGTTGGGCCCGATCATGGCGAGGAATTCGCCCTTGCCGATGTCGAACGTAACCTCGTCGACGGCAAGCACGCCGCCAAAAGCCTTCGACAGGGAACGAATGGCGAGCACGCTCATGGCCGCGCCCTCACCTTCTCATACAACTGCGCTGCGGCACCGACGATGCCGCTAGGGAATGCCAGCACCAGCAGAAGAATGATGCCGCCGAGCAGCGCGCGCCAATATTCGGTCTGGCGCATGACCGTATCCTGCAGCACGGCAAATACCGACGCGCCGACGATCGGCCCGGTCAGCGTCTGGATGCCGCCAAGCAACACCATCACCAGTCCGTCGATGGAGCGCCCAACATGGATGGTTTCCGGCGAGATCGATCCCTTGGCGAAGGCGAACAGGCCGCCGGCGATGCCGCAGACTCCGCCCGCCACCGCGAAGCCGAGCCAATGCACGCGCTTGACGTCGATGCCGATCGCTTCCGCGCGCAACGGAGAATCACGTCCCGCCCGCATGGCATAGCCGAATGGCGCAAACAGAAAACGCCGCAACGCCAGCACGGCGACCACAGCCAATATCAGCGTCAGCAGAAAATAGACCCATGAGCGATCGAACGGCGGCGGCGGCCACACGCCGATCACGCCATTGGAACCGCCGGTCAGTTCCTCCCACTGAAACACACCGGCCCACACGATCTGTGCAAACGCGAGCGTCAGCATGGCGAGATAGACGCCGGAGAGCCGCACCGAAAACCAGCCGAACAGCAAGGCGCCGAGCAACGCGACGACAGGGGCGGCGAGCAGTGCAAGCCCCATCGGGACGGCCAGCCACTTGACCAGAAGCGCCGCGCCATAGGCGCCGAGACCGAAATAAGCCGCGTGCCCGAACGAATGCATGCCGCCCGGACCGGCAATGAAATGCAGCGATGTCGCGAAGATCACCGCGATCAGCACGTCAATTCCGAGAATGAGCAGATAAGGCGAGCTTTGCGCCAGCAGCGGCAGGCACAGCAGGATCGCCAGTATCACCGCGCCGAGCGCCTTCAACAGCGGCGTCGCCGGGCGGATCGGATCTTCCGGCTCGGACACCGAGCGCACCATGGCCTGTGGACGGCCGAGCAAACCATAAGGCCGTGCGATCAGGACTGCCGCCATGACGAAAAATTCGGCGACCAGCGTCAGCTTGGAGAAATTGAGCGAAACGAAACCGAAATCAACCACGCCGATGCCGATGCACAGCGCCTTGACCTCGGCAATGACCACGGCGGCAAGATAAGCGCCGCTGATCGAGCCCATGCCGCCGACCACCACGACCACGAATGCATCGCTAATGGCGATCAGGTCGGTGGCGAGATTGGCGGGCTCGCGCGCCAACTGCAACGCACCGCCGAGGCCGGCCAGTCCGGCACCGAGCGCAAACACCGCGGTGAACAACATGGCCTGATTGACGCCAAGCGCGCCGACCATCTCGCGGTCCTGTGTCGCCGCCCGCACCAGGCGCCCGAAACGGGTCTTGGCGAGCGCAAAGTGCAGGATCAGCAGCACCAGAGGGCCGACGAAGATGAGGAACAGATCGTAGCTCGGCAAATGACGTCCGAGAATTTCGACGGCGCCGCGCAAGCCGGGAGCGCGTGGGCCCAACAGGTCTTCAGGACCCCAGATATAGAGAGCGGCATCGTTGATGATCAGAACGAGCGCAAACGTGGCGAGGAGCTGGAACAGCTCGGGCGCGCGATAGACGCGCCTGAGCAGGACGAATTCGATCGCCGCGCCGATCAGCCCGACGATGACGGCGGTGGCGACGATGCCGCCCCAGAACCCGAAGGCACCACCGATATGGGTAGCTAAGGAATAAGCAATATAGGTCCCCAGCATGTAGAGGGACCCGTGCGCAATATTGATGATGCGGGAGACGCCGAAGATCAGCGACAGGCCCACAGCGATAAAAAATAGCGCGGAAGCGGATGAAAGCCCGTTGAGCGCCTGGAAAAGAAATGCGCTGACGGTCATCGTTCGCTTACCTCTCCCCGCAATTCACACCCGTCATTCCGGCCGCGCGTTTTTGCGCGCGAGGCGGAATCCATAATCGCAGACTGGAGTTATGGATTCCGGGCTCGCGGGCTTGCGCCCGCGCCCCGGAATGACAGCGTGGTGTGGTTCAACTTGGAGAGCAAGCTCAATCGGCTGCCGGGCGCAGCTTCTTGACCTCGGCGTCCGGCGGCATCACGGAGGCGCCGTCGACATATTTGAAGTCGACCATGGTGCCCATGCCTTTTTCCAGCGCGGTCGTGCCGACGAAACAGCCCATGGTGGCCTGATGATCGATGGCCCGGAAATAGAAGGGACCGAACGGACTGTCGACTTTAAGACCCTTGAACGCCGCCACCAGCTTATCGTTGTCTGTGGACTTGGCTTTGGCGATACCTGCTGCGAGCGACTTGATGGTGGTGTAGCCGACCACTGCGCCGAGGCGCGGATAGGTATTGAATTTCTTCTGGTAGGCGTTGACGAAGGCAAGATGCTCCGGCGTCTTGATCTTGTCCCAAGGATAGCCGGTGACAATCCAGCCGACCGGCGCCTCGGCCTTGAGCGGATCGGAATATTCCGGTTCGCCGGTCAGCAGGCTGACCACCGTGCGGCCCTTGAAGATGCCGCGGGTGTTGCCCTCGCGCACGAACTTGGCGAGGTCGCCGCCGAACAGCACGTTGAAGACGGCGTCCGGCTTGGCATCGTCGATCGCCTGCGCCACCGCGCCGGCGTCGATCTTGCCAAGGGGCGTCGCCTGTTCGGTGACGAATTCGACGTCGGGCTGCGCCTTCTTCAGCAGCGCCTTGAAATTGGCGGCGGCCGACTGGCCGTATTCGAAGTTCGGATAGACCAAGGCCCACCGCTTCTTCTTTGCAGCCACCGCACCCGGAATCAGCATCGCGACCTGCATGTAGGTCGAGGCACGCAGGCGGAAGGTGTATTTGTTGCCGTCCTGCCAGGTGATCTTGTCGGTCAGCGGCTCGGCGGCGAGGAAGAAGACTTTCTTCTGACCGGCGAAGTTGGTCACCGCCAGACCGATATTGGACAGGAAGGTGCCGGCCAACATGGCGACGCCTTCGCGGCTGATCAGCTCTTCGGCGGCGCGCACCGCAGCGCCCGGATTGGCGCCGTCGTCGCGCGAGATCACTTCCAGCTTCTTGCCGAGCACACCGCCCTTGCCGTTGATTTCGTCGACGGCCAGAGCCATGCCGTTCTTGTACGGCTCAAGGAAAGCGGGAAAGGCCTTGTAGCTATTCAATTCGCCGATCTTGATGGTCTCTTGAGCGCCGGCCGGCGCGGCAATGCTTGCCGCAACCACGGCGGCAAACGCGAGAGAAAAGACGTAACGGGTGATCTTCATGAGTTCAGCTCCCCTGCATGGCGGCTCACCGTGTAAGGTGCGGCTGCCGTCGGACTTCAAGATAAAGGGCTCATCGCCTCCGGCCGGACGAACTCGTTTGTGCACAAATAATCAGGCTGCTGCCCCTGCCTTGTCAAGCGAGCAACGCGCGTCGTTCTGCATCATGGCCGTGCATTTTGCGGACCTTGCCCGATCAGGCGAGAGGCAGGACTGCGGAGTGCGCATGCGCTAGCCGCGGGGCTTGTCACGGAAGCGATCCATCAACGGCTTGTCCTGGCCGCCGTCGATTTCGATCATGGTGCCGTTGACCATCTCCATCAGCGGGGAGGCCAGCATAACGACGAGATTAGCGACTTCCTCCACCTCGGCGATACGGCCCATCGGGATCGATGCGGGCGCGAGCTTGTCGGCCTCCTCGCGCGGAATCTTCATATCGCGCGCCATGGCGTCGACCAGCCCAGCCCAACGCTCGGTGCGCACCGGGCCGGGATTGACCGCGACGAAGCTGATGCCTTCCTTGCCGTATTGGCCGGCAAGCGACATTGTTAAATTCTGACCTGCCGCGTTGGCGGCGCCCGGGCAGATTTCCCAATAGGACGGTTTGACGCCGTCATTGCCGATCAGATTGACGACGCGCCCGCCGCCCTGCGCCCGCATGATCGGCAGCACATAACGCAGGCAGCGCACATAGCCCATGAATTTGAGTTGAAGGCCCTTGTCCCAGTCGTCCTCGGTCAAGTGCTCGATAACGCCGCCGGCGGCGGAACCGGCATTGTTGACCATGATGTCGACGCGGCCGAGCGCCTTGTGGCCCTGCTCGACGAAGGCCTTGGCATCGGCATCCTTGCGCAGATCGGCCGTGATCGGAACGATCTTGCGCCCGGTCTCCTTGGCGATCGCGTTAGCGGTCGCTTGGAGCGGCTCCATGCGGCGGGCACAGATGGCGACATCGACGCCCTCTTTCGCGAGCGCCAGCGCGATCCCCTTGCCGATGCCTTCCGAGCCGCCGGTCACCAGCGCGGTCTTGCCTTTGAGATTGAGATCCATCGCAATGCCCTCTGTTGTCTATTATGGCTTGTGCGCCAGCCAACGGCCGGCTTCCGCCGCGGCGATCAGCTCGCTGACGGCGGCGTTGAATTTATCGGGCTCCTCGCTGGTAATGGTGTGGCCGGAGCGCGGGATGACGCAGAGCCCGGCGGTCGGCGCGATCCGACGCAGAAAAATGCTGGCGTCGACGCACCATTCATCTTCGTCGCCGACGAGCACCAGAAGCGGCGGCTTGAACTTGCGCAAATCGGCTTCCATGTCCCACAGCGTCGGGCGCTTGGCCTGAAGGTTTTCCATCACCAGCGCATGACCTTTGGGTGAATGCTCGCTCAGCATGCGAACGAATTCGGCATAGCCACGGGGATCTTTGTTCTTGTGCGCCTGGCGCGTCGGGCCGTCGCCATAACGCGCGGCAGAAACAGCCATCGTCTCGCGCGCGAACATCTTGGCGGTCTCGCGCGAGGCCGCGCGCGTTTCTTCAACAACTTTCGGATCGGGACTCGAGCCGTAGCCGCAGCCGGCGGCGGTTACCGACAAACAACGCTCCGGATAGTGGATGCCGACATGCAGGGCGGTCGCCGCTCCCATCGAATGGCCAACGATATGCGCTTTGTCGATTTTGAGCGCATCCATCACCGCGACGACGTCGTCCCGAAACGTGTTTTGGGTATATTTTTCAGGCTCGTCCGGCACGTCGGACGGCAGATAGCCGCGCTGGCTGTAAGTGACGCAGCGATGCGAACGGGCAAAATGCCGCATCTGCGGCTCCCAAGTCCGGTAGTCGCCGGCATATTCATGCACGAAGACAACCGGCGTGCCCTGGCCGGCCTCTTCGCAATAAAGGCGCGTGCCATCGCGCGCGACGATTTGCGGCATCGCGACCTCCTCCATTCGTAGATAATTATTTGCACGCAAATGAATTCGGGTAAAGTCAAATTCCGGGGCAATTAGAAGAAGGCCCGTAAAGCGAGATGCGCGCCGAGCAGCAAGAGGCCTCCGAAAAAGAACAACCGAAATGTTCCGGGACGGATCGACCCGCGCACGACCTTCCCCACGCCCATGCCGAGCAGAGCGCCCACAAGCGCCGCTGCGGCACGCTGGCTTTCCGAAAGGTGCAGATCGCCGCTACCAACCAGGACGACGGCGAGCGCCACGGTCGAGACCAAGAACGAGAGGCCGAGCGCCTGTACCAGTTCGTCCCGTTCGAGGTCGAGCGCCTGCAAATAGGGAACCATCGGCAGCACAAACACACCGGTCGCTCCTGTGACCACGCCGGTGGCCATGCCGATCAACGGCGCAAGCCAAAGCTCGGCGCGTGCGGGTACCGAGAAATGAATCCAACTCAAGCCAAGCAAGGCGTAAATCGCCAACACGACACCGAGCGCTCCACTTGCAATCGTGCTGTCTTTGCCGGTCAGGATACCTGCACTCGCCCAGGCCCCAACGAAGATTCCGGCAAACATCGGCCACAAGCGTTTCGCGAGGCTGCACAACGCCGGCCCGACCGCCGCTTGCCAAACGTTCGTGACGAACGACGGCACCACAAGCGAGGCCGCGGCTTGCGCCGGCGTTATGATCAAGCCAAGCAACCCGATCGCGACGGTCGGCAAACCGAGGCCGATCACGCCCTTGACAAAGCCGGCGAGCAGAAAGATGCCGAAAACCTCAGCAAGCGTTGCCGTCAAATCCAAGGCTTCCTCCCGATGCGCAGCCGCGAATTTGCGCGTCTGCGTTTTGCAAGACAATCTGGCAGACGACAAGTCAGGCTTTTGATTTCGCGAAGCCGCAAGACATTGATTGCCGGCCCCCACGGTTAAGTGTCATGTTATTTCGTCACGCTTGAAAGAACCGGAACAGCACTGGGGAATACCAACGTCTCGCAACATTCGACGGAAGGGGAGTAGTTCCATGTTTACGATGTCACGACGCAGCCTGGCCGCGCTGGCGGCGGCTTGCGCACTCGCAGTGGCCGGAATGCAGGCGCAGGCGCAGGAAAAGCCGACGATCAAGGTATCCAGTCTGACGCTACCGGTCTTCAATCCGCTGGTCTGGAACATCATGAAGGCGCGCGGCTTCGACGCCAAGCACGGCTTCAACCTCGACATCCATGCCTATCCGTCGATTTCGGCGTTCTACGCCGGCTTCGCCACCGGCGAGACCGATGCGCTGATCGGCGGCCCGACCGTATTCCAGAAGCTCTATAACGAGGGGGTACCGCTCCGCATTATCGGCTCCGGCTTCACGCTCGGCGATCTGGTGATTTTCGCCAAGGATCCCAAGATCAAATCGCTGGCCGACCTGAAGGGCAAGCAACTCGCCATAGACATGGGCGGGTCGCAATATCAAATGGTCAAGATCTACACCGCCGCCAAAGGCATCGACCTCGGCAAGGATATCACCGTGGTCAATGCCAATTTCGCGGTGGCGCGCGCGCAGCTTGAGGCCAGCCGCGTCGACGCGGCGCTCGTGATCGAACCGCTCGCCAGCATCATCAACAAGCAGCGCCCAGGCTGGCACGTCATATTCAATGGCGCGCAAGGCTGGAAGGAGATTACCGGCGAGAGCGGTTGGGAAATCGTGCCGGCAATGCGCGCCGACTTCATCCAGAAGCATCCGGATGCGCCCAAGATGCTGATCGCCGCGTTGCAGGACGTGGCGAACGTCATGCACAAGGAAACCGCCGCCGGCGACAAGATTGCCGTTGAAACCACCAAGCTGCCGCCCGGCATACTCACCGCCGCGGTCGGGAGCGGACGCCTGCAATTCATCGTCAAGCCGGTGTCCGACCCCGCGACGAAAAAAACGATCCGCGACATGCTGGACCGCGCGGTCAAGGCGGGCTTCGTACCGAAGGCGGCGGACGACAAGATCTTCTACGGCCAGTAAGCCGATGTCGATTGAGGAGCATCGAGAGTCTGTCCCGGTTTTCACCTTTCCGCGGCAGACTTTCGTCTCCCTTCTGGTCTTTGCCGTCTGCTGGGAAGCGCTTTCGCACCTTGCGCCTTACCTCGGCATTCCGCCCTTCGCCGTCCCCAGTCTCGTCAAGATCGCGAAGAGCATCACCACCATCACCCCCATCGACATTGTGGTGACGCTTGCGCGCGTCATCGGCGCGTTGATCGTCTCTTTCGTGCTCGGCGTGGCCCTGGCGATGGCGATGTACCGCTCGGAAGCCCTCGATAACTACCTGCACCCGATGATCCGCATCCTGATGGCGGTGCCGGTCGTGTCGTGGATTCTGTTCGCGGTCTTATGGTTCCCCGGTGTCGAGTTTCGCATCGGTTTCGTACTGGTGGTGGTGTGCGGACCGGTCTTTCTGATCAATTCACTCGACGCCATGCGCGCCGTGCAGCGCGACTTGCGCGACATGATGCGATCGTTCCGGCCAACCACGCTGCAATACTTCAGCAAGCTGATGCTGCCGGCGATCGTGCCCACCATCTTCACGAGCTGGAAGGTCAATATCAGCCTGGCGATCCGCGTGGTCACCATCGCGGAACTGGTCGGTGCGGTGACCGGTATCGGTCATCAATTGTCGGTGGCGCAGGAATTGTTCTCGGTATCCGACGTGTTTGCCTGGACCATCGTGCTGGTGGCACTTCTGTTTCTGCTGGAAGCTTTTGTTGCGCGCGTGGAAGCGCGACTGTTGCGGTGGCGGGCATGAATGGTCCGCCACCGATTGAAGTGCGAGGTCTGCGCAAGGTGTTCAGGCAAACCACGTCGGGGCAAGCGGTCGTCGCCATCGACCGGCTCGACCTCAGTATCGCGCCGCATGAAGTGTTGGCGATCGTCGGCCAGACCGGCTGCGGCAAATCGACGTTTTTCGATCTGATGATCGGCCTGGAGACGCCGACCGAAGGCTCTTTGCGCATCGGCGACAAGACCCCCTATGGTGACTTCGATTACTTCCGCGGCAAGATCGCCACCGTATTCCAGCAGGACCGGCTCCTGCCCTGGCGCTCGGCGCTCGACAATGCGCGATTGCCGCTCGAACTGATGGGCGTGCCCGAGGCCGAGCAGCGCGAACGGGCGCTGACCTGGCTCAACAGGCTGGGTCTTGGCCAATTCACCAAAGCCTATCCGCATGAGCTTTCCGGCGGCATGCGCCAGCGCGTGGCAATCGCCCGCGCCTTCACGCTGCAGCCCGACATTCTGCTGGCCGATGAGGCCTTCGGTCATCTCGACGAAGTGACGGCGGCGGAACTGCGTGAAACATTCCTCAAGCTCGCGCGCGAGTGCGGCTCGACCGCGATCCTGATCACGCACCAACTGGAAGAGGCCATCAGCGTGGGCGACCGGGTCGTCGTGTTCGGCAAGTCGGCAAAACTGCTCGCCGACGTTCACGTAGCAAAATGGCCGAAATCGAAATACGGCATTTTGCGCGAAGCGATCCAGGCGACGTTGCAGGGCAACAAGCCAGATCCGCGTTTGCAGCAGGACGCGGCGAAACCAGCGCGCAGGAAGAAGCACTAGCTAAAACCGGGCCGCGCTACATGCGCCCGTTGCCGTTGCGCGCAATTAAGTGTCATACTTTTCGTCGCATCGTTTCGACGGACGCAGCAGGAGACTCATGCCGGAAGTTTTCGTTTGCAACGTCGCGAAAATTCCTGACGGCGAACGTCGTATCGTCCGTCATGATGGTCATGAGATCGGAGTGTTTCATTGGCAAGGCGAATTTTACGCCTATGAAAATCTGTGCGTGCATCAAGGCGGGCCCGCCTGCGAAGGGCTGATCATGCACAAAGTCGAGGACGTGCTCGGTCCCGACCGCACCTGGGTCGGGCAGCGGTTTTCCAGCGACGAAGTTCATTTCGTCTGCCCCTGGCACGGCTACGAATACGATTTGAAGACCGGCGAATGCGCGGCGGACCGCTCCATGCGGCTGAAAAGCTATAAGGTGATCCGCCGTGGAGAGGACATCTATGTCGACGCAAGCTGAAACAATGACGCCCGCAGCCGAGACAATGAGTGACGCCGATATCCAGGCCCTGCTGGCGAAGGCGGTTCGCCTTTACGCGGAACGCGTCGCCGAAAGCGAAAACGCCCTGCCCGCTTTCCCTGCCGATACACCGATCACCGCCACCGACGTCGCGATCGCCGTCAGCGCCATGCTCAAGGCGGTGAACTTGCAGGTTTTCGAACTCGGCATGTGGCAAACTTGGTCAGGACGGGCATAGGAACGCTTATGGACCTTCCGCTCAGCGATTTTCGCCGCATGGCGGTCGAGGAGTTCGACACCTCGAAACTGCTCGCGCACGCCGCCCGGCAAGCGACCGAACGCGGCTACCAGGATTTTCCTATCGTGGATGTCAACTCGCATCACTACGAATCGGAATCCCTGAAGGAAATCCTCGAATACATGGACGATCCGGTCATTCAGCAGCTGGCGCAGAGCGCGAGCCATACCGGCATGCGCAGCGTCGGCGTGTTCGCAGGCGGCGTCGGCTATCAGGACATGGGCGGACGCGTCACACGCTATGCATTGCGCGGCATCGAAAAAACGTCGGGCGACAGGCATCGCGACGTCACGCTAAGCAAGCGCTGGATGGACGCCATGGGCGTAGATATCGCCGTCATGTTCCCCACCCCCATGCTGACGCTCGGCCTGCATCCACAGATCGAGGTCGAGGTGGCGCTGGCGCGCGCCTACAATCGCTGGCTCTGCGAACGCGTGCTGGCGCAGGAGCCGAGATTGCGCTCGATGCTTTATCTGCCGTTCAACGACGCCGACGCCTGCTACCGCATGGTCAAGGAATTCGGGGAGAAGGAAGGCGTCGCCGGCTTCATGGTGACGGCCGCGCGCCACCGGCCCGTCCATCATAACTCCTACATGAAGACCTATGCGCTGCTCGAGGAAATGGGCCTGCCGCTCGGCTTTCACGCCGGCTACAATTGGCAAGAACAGTCGATGGAGATGATGAACAAGTTCATCTCGGTGCACGCCATCGGCTTTGTCTTCTACAACATGGTCCACCTGACCAACTGGATCATGAACGGTCTGCCCGAGCGCTTTCCGAAATTGAAAATCGTTTGGATCGAAAGCGGGCTCGCCTGGGTCCCGTTCCTGATGCAGCGGCTCGACAACGAGTACATGATGCGCACATCGGAAGCGCCGGCGCTCAAGAAAAGGCCGAGCGATTATATGCGCGAGATGTTCTTCTCCTCGCAGCCGATGGAAATCACCGACACGGGCGCCCTTGAGCAGACATTCCGCATGATCAAGGCGGAAAGTCAGTTACTTTACTCGTCCGACTACCCACATTGGGATTTCGATCTGCCCTCGACCATCTACGACCTGCCCTTCCTGTCCGAGCAGGCCAAGCGCAATATTCTGGGTGGCAATGCGCTCAAGCTGTTCAACGTCAAGCCACCGGCGCAAAAGCTGGCGCGCGTCGCCTGAGGTTCAGGCCAGTTAACGCTGCAGAATTGCTTTCGCGGCGTTGCCGACCGCCTCAACCGAATCGTCGGTGTCCAGGAAGCACAAGATGCGGCAGGGGCAGCTTTCCAGTCCTTCGTAGCGCCAGGGGAAGGCGCCGATCAGGCAGCGTTTGTTGAGCATCAACTCGATGTCGCCGCCGATATTCTCGGCATGCAGCAGACCTTCCTGGAAGGCCCAGTTATGAAACGGAAACACGTCGGCCGACACTTTGCGGCCGGAGCGTTTGTGCGTGTATTCGAAGGTACCGAAGAACTCGCCTGGCGTCTTGCCGTGCTTCTTGGTGAACTCCTCGGCAAGATCCGGCCGCATATAGCGGATCGAGGTGTTCATGGCGTGGTCGCAGGAACCGGTGTCCATGCCCCACCACTTGATCTTTTTCTTGAACATCCATTGCAGTGTTTCGAGACTCGGGCCAGGGTGATAGCAGAAGTACTTCACCAGATCCTGCTGCGGCTGGCCTTCGTAGTGCCTGTGCCAGCCTGTATGCAAAATGAGGATGTCGCCCTCGCGAATGTCGGCGCCGGCGCTTTCGATGATCTCAGGCGTGATCACCGCCCAGTCATGCATATGTTTGGAGATGTCGACCACGACGCCGCGGTTGACCAGATAATCCATCGGCAAATGGGCCATGTCGCCCGTCGGATTGTCGGTCGCGTGCATCGCCCCGTCGAAATGCGTGCCGACATGCAGCGCGGTGTCGATGCGTTGCGCGACGATCCGCACCGTCTGTAGGTTCTGCGCGTAATACATCTTGTTGCCGGCATAGCCGACCCACCCGGGCGTATGAACGTTCATGACGTGCGAAAGATCGACGATTTTCATTGGAACTCCTCGCGCAAACTGAAATCCCAGTATCAGGTCCCCAGCAGCGGCACCAGTTTTGGCTGGTATGCGTTCGCTGTTGCGACGACGGCAAACGCACGACGATAAGAGCGAATTCCCCGGGCGCTAATGAACACGCGGCGCCGGGGCCTCGGCGAGCGACACGCGCGCGAGCCTTGCACCAGCAAGGGCAACGCGAAAACCCGCGACGAGACTGCCTCCCATGGCAGCATGCCGGACGGTAACAAGAGAGCTGAGAACGACGAAGAGGCCTCCGTCCTGATGCCGTAAGCGGTTGGGCATGGTCCCAAAAAGGACCATGAAATCCCTAATTCAGGCCATTTACAGAGACAAAGCGCCGCCGGACTTTTGTCCCGCAGCGCTTTTCTTTGCCGGCGACCTCAGGCATTCTACCGGCAATTAAAATCAAACACGTCCAGGGAGGACCTTATGAAGCGCATATTGCTTTCCGGCGCCGCATTGCTGGCGGCAGCACTGATCGGAACCGCCGCCGAGGCGGCGGACACGGTCAAAATCGGCTTGATCATGCCCTATTCCGGTCAGTTCGCCGACGCCGCCACGCAGATGGACAACGGCATCAAGCTCTACGTGAAGCAGCACGGCGACAAGATCGCCGGCAAGAAAGTCGAATTCATCCGCAAGGACGTCGGCGGCATCAAGCCGGACGTCGCCAAGCGGCTGGCACAAGAGCTCGTGACCCGCGACAAGGTCGATATCCTAGCGGGCTTCGTGCTCACACCCAACGCAATAGCGGCCGGCGCCATCTCGGACCAAGCCAAGAAATTCATGGTGGTGATGAACGCCGCCACCTCGATCGTTACGACCAAGTCGCCCTATATGGTGCGAACCTCGATGACCATTCCCCAGCTCAATGACGCGCTCGGGATCTGGGCGGCCAAACATGGTGTCGGAAAGGCCTACACCATGGTGACAGACTACGGCCCCGGCCATGATGCCGAAAACTGGTTCCAGACCGGAATCAAGTCGGGCGGCGGCAGCGTTGTCGGTTCGGTGCGCATGCCGATTGCAAACCCGGATTTTTCGGCCTTCGTGCAGCGCGCCAAAGACGAGAATCCGCAAGGCATCTACGTCATGATCCCCGGCGGCGCACAACCCGGCGCGTTCGGCAAGGCGTTGGCCGCGCGCGGCATCGATCCGAAAAAGACCAAAGTCTTGGGACAGATGGAAATTACCGACGAACACGCGCTCAAGAGCATGGGCGACATGGCGATCGGCATCATCACGTCCGCGAATTACGACTACAATCTGCACTCCAAGACCAATGGCGCTTTCGTGAAAGCCTATAACGCCGCCTTCAAACGCAACCCGGACTTCTTCTCGGTCGGCGGTTACGACGGCATGCACCTGATCTATGCGGTGATGAAAAAGACCAAAGGCAAAACCGACGCCGCCGACATGGTCGCCGCCGCCAAGGGGATGAAGTGGGAGAGCCCGCGCGGCTCGATTTCGATCGATCCGGCGACCCGCGACATCGTGCAGACCGTCTACATCCGTAAGGTGGAGAAGAAAGGCGGCAAGCTGGTCAACGAAGTGATCGACAAGGTGGCGAACGTGAAGGATCCGGCCCACGCGATGAAGAAATAGTCGCAGGCCACCGGACTGATCCAGGATCGGATGAGGCGGCCGCAGACGGTCGCCTCATTCTTTCTTCACGGCGCACGAATTCACTTATTTCCATTGCCGCTTTTTGGGATACGGGCGCCCGCCGGAATCCGGTGTAAAAAATTCCATGTGTCGGGTATTTTGACCCGACCGGCGAGATCGGTCACGCAGGACGCAGCCGGGGACGCGCGCACTGCACAGGGACAACATTCGGGGAAATCAAGGAGATAGCGCGCCGCCATGCTGCCTCCCGTCTTCGGCGTCCTGTTCGACGGCATTGCCTATGGCATGTTGCTGTTTCTGCTGTCGGTCGGCCTGTCGGTGACGCTTGGGCTGATGAATTTCGTCAACCTCGCCCACTGCGCCTTCGCCATGTTGGGCGGCTATGTCACCGTATTTTTGATGAAGAAGTTCGGCTGGCCGTTCTTCGGCACGTTGCCGATCGCCTTTTTCGCCGCCGCAGCCGTGAGCGTGGTTTTCGAACGCGGGCTCTATCGCCAACTCTACAAGCGCAGCGATCTCGACCAGGTCCTGCTGACGATCGGCATCGCCTTCATTTCGGTATCGGTCGCCGCCTGGTTCTTCGGTACCGACCAGCAGCCGCTCCAACTGCCGGCATATTTGCGCGGCTCATTCAACGTCGCCGGCATCAACGTCACGGTCTACCGCCTGATCCTGATTTGCATCGGCATCGTCATCACGCTCCTGCTGGTCGGCGCGCTCGAATACACGCGCTTTGGCGCGCAGGTGCGCGCAGCCGTCGACAATCAGCGCATGGCGAGCGGGCTCGGCATCAATGTCGACCGTACTTTTGCCGTGACGTTCGCGCTCGGCTCGGGGCTGGCAGGACTCGGCGGAGCACTCGCCATCGAGTTGGTCGGGCTCGACCCCAACTTCGCCTTCACCTTCCTGATCTATGTGCTGATCGTCGTTTCCGTCGGCGGGCTCGGCTCCATCGGCGGCTCGCTGGCGGCGGCAATTCTGATCGGCGTTAGCTACATTGCCGGCACATATTATGTACCGCAGCTCGGCGCATTTTTGATCTATCTGGTGATGCTGGTCATTCTAATGTGGCGGCCAGCCGGCCTGTTCGGGAAACGCTGACCGATGTCCGTCGCCGACGCCACCGCGGGGCCAGTCAAATATCTCAGGAGCCAGACACGCTGGCATCCGGTTGAAACCGTATTCTGGCTGGCGACGCTGCTGCCGTTCTATTTCTTTCCGGACTATCTCCAACTCGCCAGCCAGATCGCCATCACGGCGCTTTTTGCGCTCTCGCTCGATCTGATTCTCGGTTACGCCGGCATCGTGTCGCTCGGCCACGCCGCCTTTTTCGGCACCGGCGCCTACACCGCTGCGTTGTTTTCAAAATTCGTCTGGGGCGAACCGCTGACAGGTGTGGTGGTCGCAATGGCCGCCGCCGCCCTGCTCGGCTATGTGTCGAGCTTCGTGATCGCACGCTTTCGTCACCTGACGCTGATCATGATCACGCTCGGGCTCGGCTTGCTCCTACAGGAGGCGGCCAACAGCGCGAGCTGGTTGACAGGGGGCAGCGACGGCTTTCAGGGCATGAATGTCTGGCCGTTGCTCGGACGTTTTGAGTGGGATCTTTACGGTTATACCGCCTACAGCTATTCGCTCATCGTGTTGTTCGTGCTGTTTTTATGCGCGCGCCGGCTGATCCATTCGCCCTTCGGGCTGGCGCTGCGCGGTATTCGCGAAAACGCAGTGCGCATGCCGGCGATCGGCGCGGCCAGCCGCGCGCACATCCGCACCGTCTACACGATCTCGGCGGCGATGGCCGGGGTCGCTGGCGCGCTGATCGCGCAAACCACACAATCGGTGGCCCTTGATGCGCTCAGCTTCGAACGCTCCGCCGACCTGCTGGTCATGGTCGTGCTGGGCGGCGCAGGGCGGCTCTACGGCGGGCTGGTGGGCACTCTCATATTCATGGTCGCGCGCGACCAGTTCTCCGGCATCGCACCGCAGTTTTGGTTCTTCTGGATCGGCCTTTTGCTGATCCTCGTGGTAACCCTCCTGCCGAACGGCATCCTTGGCGGACTATCGCGGCTTGCCGTATGGAGGCGCCAATGAGCGCCTTCGCTTTGTCGACGCGCGGGCTGTCCAAGAGCTTCGGTTCACTGGAGGTCTCACGCGACATTGAACTGAATCTTCCTGCCGGCGCACGCCATGCGCTGATCGGGCCGAACGGCGCCGGCAAGACAACACTGATCAACCTGATCACAGGCATGCTTGCGCCCAATGCCGGCCAGATATTCCTCGGCGACGAAGACATTACCGACCTTGAACCGCAAGAGCGCGTGCGGCGCGGCCTTGCACGGACCTTTCAGATCAATACGCTGTTTGCCGGACTCAACGCGCTGGAAGCGGTGACGCTCGCCGTCTGCGAACGCCGCGGCATCGCGAAAGAATTCTGGCGGAACATTTCGGTGCACGGCGAAGCCATCGAGGAAGCCTACGATATTCTGGTGAAGCTGCGTCTGGGCGAAGCCTGCTATCGGCCGACGCGCGAATTGCCCTACGGACGCCAGCGGCTCCTGGAAATCGCGCTCGCACTCGCCACCAAACCGAAGGTGCTGCTGCTGGACGAGCCGGCGGCCGGCGTTCCGCCGGAAGAAAGCGGAGAGATATTCGAGGTCGTCGCCGGTCTGTCGGACCAACTCGCACTGCTGTTCATCGAGCACGACATGCATGTCGTGTTCCGCTTCGCCAGCCACATCATCGTGCTGGTCGGCGGCGCCGTGTTTACCGAAGGTACGCCCGCCGAAATCGCAGCCGATCCGGGCGTGCGCGAAGTCTATCTGGGATCGCGCAAACATGGCTGAACCCCTGCTCAAACTCGACCGGGTCACCGCGGGCTATGGCGACGCGGTCGTGCTGCACGACGTGTCGTTCACGCTCGCCGAACACGGCAGCCTGGCCGTGCTCGGCCGCAACGGCGTCGGCAAGTCGACACTGCTGCTCACCATCATGGGCTACACCCAGATGCGCGGCGGCCATGTGACGTGGCAAGGCAAGGATATTTCCCGCATGCCGCCGCACCGGCGCGCGGCCGGCGGCATCGGCTGGGTGGCGCAAGAGCGCGAGATCTTTCCGTCGCTGACGGTGGAGGAAAACCTCACCGTGGCTGCGCGGCCGGGCGCTTGGACGCTCGAGAGCATCTATGCGCTGTTTCCGCGGCTGGCCGAACGCCGCCGCAATATGGGCAATCAGTTGTCGGGCGGCGAGCAGCAGATGCTGGCGATTGCGCGTGCGTTGATGACCAACCCGGCGCTCATGCTGCTGGACGAGCCGTTCGAGGGGTTGGCGCCGGTTATTGTCGAGGAACTGATCGCCGCCATCAAACAAATGCTGACGGGCCGCAGCATTGCAATCATTCTGGTCGAGCAGCACAGCGACATCGCGCTGGAGCTGACCGGCGACGCGATTGTGCTGGAGCGCGGCGCAGTGGCGCACCGCGCCACATCTTTTGACTTGATGAAAGACACCGCGACCCTGGAGCGGCTGGTCGGCTTGCGCGTCAGCGCAAACGCGTGAGATGCTACGCGCCAAAAGCACGGGAGAAACGCCATGGCCGACCCTATGATCCCGCGCGAACGCGCAGATTATTCGGCAATCGTCGATCGCCCGCCGCTGAAGCTGCCGGGCAATGCCCGCATCGTGTTCTGGACCATCGTCAATTACGAAGTGTGGGACATCGGAAAGCCGATGGCGCGGCAGCTGCTGCCGGCCCCGACCGGCGTGCCGTTGATGCCGGACGTCGTGCATTGGGCGTTTCATGAATATGGTATGCGGGTCGGCTGCTGGCGGTTCCATGAGTTATTCAAGAAGCTGAAGATCAAGCCGACGCTCGCCGCCAATGCGCGCATCTGTGAGGACTATCCGCGCGTCGCCGAAGAGGCCAAAAGCGACGGTTGGGAATTCATGGGTCATGCCTACGAGCAGGGCCCGATCCACAAGGAAACCGACCAGGCCGGCATGATCCGGCGCACGATGGACATCCTTAGCAAATTCGCCGGCAAACCGCCGGTCGGCTGGCTCGGACCGGGTCTCACGCAGACGCTGGAAACACCAGACCTGCTGGCGGCCGCCGGCGTCAAATATATCGGCGACTGGGTCTATGACGACGAGCCAACGATGATCCGCACGGCCAACGGACCGCTGGTCACACTGCCCTACACCATCGAATGCAACGACATCCCGGTCATGCTCATCCAGCACCACGATAGCGACTATCTGCTCAAGCTCGTGAAGGATCAGTTCGACCGGCTCTATGCCGAGAGCCGCAAGCGCGCAAAAATCTGCACGCTGGCCATCCACCCCTACATCAGCGGCCAGCCGCACCGCATAAAATACCTCGAAGAGATCTACAAATACGTCAACAAGCACAAAGGCGTGCTGCACTGGAACGGCGCGCAGATCCTCGACTGGTATCAAGGAATCGCCGCCAAGAAAATGAAGGCCGCAGAATGAACTTTCCCAAGCCCGCCGTCGGCATGCTGCCGAACGACCGCCTCGCCTATTCGCCAATCGCGACACGCAAGCCGCTGAAATTGCCGCGCGGCGCGCGCATGGTGGTGTGGACCGTCACCAATGTCGAGGAATGGGACCCAACGCAAACCATGCCGCGCACGGTGCTCACGCCGCCGGCCGGCGGCTCGCCGATGCCCGACATTCCCAACTGGTGCTGGCATGAATACGGCAACCGCGTCGGCTTCTGGCGGCTTTTGCAGGTCTATGACGAATTCAAGATTCCGGGCGTGATGAACATCAACGGCGTTGCGGTTGAGGCCTATCCCGATGTCGTCAAGGCTTGCGTCGATCGCAAGTGGGAGTTCATCGGCCACGGCTTCACCCAGCGCAACATGCAGAAGGTGGAGAACGAGCGCGCCGACATCAAAAAGAGCGCCGAGGTGCTTGAGCGCGCAACCGGTAAACGCCCGCGCGGCTGGCTGGGACCCGGCCTGACCGAGACCTGGGAGACGCCGGATGTTCTGACCGAGGAAGGCTACGATTACGTCGCCGACTGGGTGCTGGACGACCAGCCGGTCTGGCTGAAAACGCGGGGGCGCCCGATCCTCAACATCCCCTACACGCAGGAATGCAACGACGTCGCCATGATGCTGATCCAGCACCACAAGGCGAACGAGTTCTACGAGCGGGCGATGGATCAGTTCGAGCAGATCTACAAGGATGCAAAGGCGCTCGGCTCGGCACGGGTGATGGCGATTTCGGTGCATCCTTACATCATGGGCGCACCGCACCGCGCCAAGTATTTTCGCATGATTTTCCAGAAGATCCGCAAGAAGCGCGACGTTCTGTTCTGGACCGGGTCGCAGATCGCCGACTGGTTCGTCAAAGCCGGCCCGAAGGCGCCGTAAGCAATGCATCCACGCAAACGCCTCCCTTATTCGCCGATCGAAGGCCGCCCGCCGCTCAAATTTCCCGACGGCGTGCGCCTGGTAATCTGGCCGGTGCTGGCGCTGGAGGACTGGGACATCGAGCGCCCGATGGCGCGCATGGTGATCTCGCCGCCGCAGGGCCAGCCGCAGCAGCCCGACCACCCGAACTGGAGCTGGCATGAATACGGTATGCGCGTCGGTTTCTGGCGCTTGCGCAAGGTGTTCAAGGAACTCGGCATTTCGCCGACCGTGCCGCTGAACGCGCGGGTGTGCGACAGCTATCCGGCCGTGGTGAAGGCCTGCATCGACGACGGCTGGGAGCTCAACGCCCACGGCCTCGATCAGATCCCAATGCACAAGGTCGAGGACCAGCGCGCCAGCATCATGCGCGCGATGGACATCATCGAGAAATTTTCCGGCAAGCGTCCGCGCGGCTGGTTCGGGCCCGGCCTGACGCAGACCTTCGACACGCTCGATTATCTCGCCGAAGCCGGCGTCGAATATATCGGCGACTGGGTGCTCGATGACGAGCCGGTGACGTTGCACACCGTGCACAAGCCGGTCGTGGCGCTGCCCTACAACTTCGAAATCCACGACATCGTGCTGTGGGCGCTGCAATACCAGGCGTCCGACATGATGCATGTGCGCGCGCGCGACCAGTTCGAATGGCTCTACATGGAAGCCGTCGAGCGCCCGAAGATCATGGCGATCTGCACCCACCCCTTCCTGTCCGCCGTGCCGCACCGCATCGGGCACGTGAAACGCATGTTCGAGGAACTTTTATCGCGCGACGGCGTCGTCGCCTGGAGCGGCGATAAGATTCTCGACTGGTATCTTGCGCAGCAATGATGTCTGACGATTCCGAGCTGATTTCCCCCATCTACCGTTCGGCCTTCGTGCCACACGATCTGGCTGCGCCGATTGGCGGCGCGCCAAGCGGCCCGCTCGCCGGTCTGACCGCGGCGATCAAGGACATGTATGACGTCGCCGGCCTGACCGCCGGCTGCGGCAATCCGACCTGGCTCGAAACTCACCCGCCGGCTAACCAGACAGCGGGCGCGGTACAACGCATTCTCGCTGCCGGCGCGACCGTGATCGGCAAGGCAATCTGCGACGAATTCTTTTTCAGCGTTACCGGCGCCAATTTCCACTACGGCACGCCGCTCAATCCGCGCGCGCCGGGACGGCTGCCGGGCGGCTCGTCAAGCGGCTCGGCCTCCGCGGTGGCCTCGGGCACCTGCGACTTCGCGCTCGGCAGCGACACCGGCGGCTCAGTGCGCATCCCCGCGTCTTTCAACGGGCTCTACGGCATGCGGCCAACGCACAGCCGCGTCGATGTCTCCGGCATGCAGGCGATGTCCGCGACATTCGACGTGCCCGGCTGGTTTGCCGCCAGCCCGGGCGTGTTCCGCAACGTCGGCGCGGTGCTGCTCGATGCGCGGCGCGTGCCGGCCCGGCTCGAACGCCTGATCGTCCTCGAAGACGCTTTCGAAGAGGCCGACAGCGAAATTGCCGACCTGCTGCGCACCGCGCTCGAATTCATGACCGAAGATCTACCGCCGCTCGCGCACGGGCGCATTTCTCAGGAAGGTTTTGATCCCTGGCGGGAGGCATTTCGCGTCATCCAAGGCTACGAGGTTTGGCAGTCCTTCGGCGAATTCGTCACGCTGCAACAACCGGTGATCGGCCCGGGCATCCGCGAGCGCATGGACTATGCCGCGCGCGTGACCGAGGCCGAGATGCGCGCCGCCCGTCACGTGCAGGCGCAGGCGCGAGAGCACATTTTGCAGGCCGTGAAGCCGGGCACCATCCTGGCACTGCCGACAGCACCCTGCATCGCGCCGCTCGTCGATA
This sequence comes from uncultured Alphaproteobacteria bacterium, assembly GCA_963840065.1. Classification (GTDB taxonomy): domain Bacteria; phylum Pseudomonadota; class Alphaproteobacteria; order Rhizobiales; family Xanthobacteraceae; genus Pseudolabrys. Next base: position 188,329 of record CAWIXF010000010.1, read on the forward strand.
CGCCGGAGCCGGGTCTCGACCACTACCGCACCCGCGTGATGCGGCTGACCTGCACCGCGGGGATGGCAGGATTGCCGCAAATGAACCTGCCCGTGGCGACATTTTCCGGATGCCCGGTCGGTCTCTCTTTTATCAGCTGGCTCGGCGGCGACGAGGCGCTGCTCAATCTTGCTTGTGAATTGTCGCGCCATTGCGGGATGGCGGCTTGAGCCGTTTTGTGCTTTGAACAGCGCGGGCAGCGCATCCGCCGCTCTATTGCCGAACGCATCATGACAGCAGCTTACCTCGACAAGAAGACCATCGCCGAACTGACCGCGCGCATGTATCTCGACACCGGCGCGGTGCGCTTCATGGAAGACAAGCCCTTCATATTCACGTCGGGCTGGGCAAGTCCGGTCTATAACGACTCGCGCTGGTTGATCTCCTTCCCTGACGTGCGTACGACATTGATGGATTTCGCGGTGGCGACCATTGACCGCGACATCGGCCGTACGGCCATCGATGCGGTGGCGGGCGGCGAAACCGCCGGTATCCCGTTCGCCGCCTGGGTCGCCGACCGCCTGCACCTGCCGATGCAATATGTGCGCAAGAAACCCAAGGGTTTCGGCCGCGGCGCGCAGATCGAAGGCAAGCTCACGCCGGGCGAGCGCGTGCTGCTGGTGGAAGATCTCGCCACCGACGGCCGCAGCAAAGTTAATTTCGTCAAGGCGCTGCGCGAGGCGGGCGGCACATGCGACCACTGTTTCGTGATTTTCTTCTACGACATCTATCCCGAAGGCGGAAAAATTCTCAGCGATCTCGGCGTCACGCTGCATTCCCTGACCACTTGGTGGGATGTACTCGCGGTCGCCAAGGCGAGCCAGAAATTCGACACCAAGATGCTGGCTGAGGTGGAAGCGTTCATGCACGATCCCGCCGGCTGGTCGAAAGCGCACGGCGGAGCCACGACAGCGGCAGAGTGACGCGTCAGGCCTGTCCGGATAATTTTCGTTTCAACCGAGTGACCGCCAGGTCGAGCGCCGATAAAAACCGCGAGATATCTTGGCGGTTCAACGGCGGCGGCCCGCGTGTGGTGGCGCCGGCGGATCGCAGGTCGGTCAACAAGTCGCGCGTTGCCAGCGCCATGCCAATGGAGTCTTCAGTAAATGGTTTGCCGGTCGGCCCGATTACCGTCGCGCCTTTCCGCAACGCTCGCCCGGCCAGCGGAATGTCGGCGGTGATGACGATGTCGGCCTCGTTCGCGCGCTCTACGATCCAGTTATCGGCGGCGTCGGGCCCTTCGGCGACAATCACTCGTTCAATCATATCGCAGCGCGGTATCGCCATGAAGGCGTTGGCAACCACGAAAACTTTCAACGCGTAGCGCTCGGCGACACGGTAGACTTCCGGCTTGACGGGACAGGCATCGGCGTCGACGAAGATGCGGATCGCCGGCAATTGGGGCTCTTCCATTGTTGCAGCCCTCGTGGTCAAATCGACGGATTAGAATGCATCGGGAGACTTCAAAGGCCAAGGCACGCTGGAAAGTCCAGGCGCGGCGCCCCGTGAAATCGAAACCCCGCTAACGGCGACGATCCGATGCAGGCGACTAAGAGCAAAACCGAATTGACGCTCGCGCGCTATCCCGGCCCGGTGGCGCTTACCCCCTCGCGCACGAAATGGCTGCTGATCGCTCTGGGCAGCGCCGTGTTCACTGCCAGCGGAATCTGGATGGTTGCAACCAAGGCGGACAAAGGATGGTTCGTCCTCATCTTCTTTGCCCTTTGCCTTGCCGTTTCCGCGATCATGCTGTTGCCTGGCGCCGGCGGGCTCGTGCTCGACGCCGAAGGCTTCAAGGTGACCAGCTTGTTCCGCAGCTATTTTGTGCGCTGGCAGGACGTGACGGGGTTCGAGCCGATTTCAATACCCTATGTGCGCCGGCGGATGGTCGGCTACGACATGTCCTCGATTGAATCAACCATCGGTGCCCTCAACACGGCGCTCGCCGGCCGCAACGCCGCGCTGCCGGATACCTATGGGTTTTCCGTCGATGAACTTGCGGATCTCATGCAGCGTTGGCGCGACCGCGCCGTAGCCGCCTAGTCTTTTTCGATATCGTCGTCCGACAGCATGCGTAGTGCAGCGCCTTCCATGTCGGTGTACTGGCCGCTGCGCAGCGCCCAGAGGAAGGCAAACAGGCCGATCAGGCCGAGCCCCACCGCCATCGGTATCAGATAGACGAGAACGTTCATGTCCGTCGTCCTTTTCGTAGGCGCATGGTCCTGTCCGAAAACCGGTCCCTGCTTTTCGGAATCATGCGCGCAGCCGCGCCCGCAAGGCGTTGAGCGTTACAGAAATCGACGAGCACGACATGGCAAGCGCCGCAATCAACGGCGTCACCAGACCGGCGATGGCGAACGGCACGGCAATCAAATTATAGACACCCGCAAACCAGAGATTCTGCGTCATCAGCCGGCGGGCACGGCGTGCGACGGCCAGCGCTTCCAACACCGGCTGCAGCCGGTCGCCGAGAAACACCGCATCGGCCTGTGCCTGCGTCAGGTCGGCGGCGCTGACCGGCGACAACGAGACATGTGCGGCGGCAAGCGCGGGCGCGTCGTTCAAGCCATCGCCGATCATCAGCACGCGATGGCCCGAAGCCTTGAGCGAATCAAGAACGACGATTTTGTCAGCCGGCGTCAGGCCGCCCTGCCAATGGGTAATGCCGAGATCATGCGCGACCGGCGCCACCGCTTCGTTGCGGTCGCCGGACAGAATATGCGTCACAAGTCCGCGTGCCCTCAACGCTTTCACAACGTCAGCTGCATCGGGGCGCAGCGCCTGAGCGATGGCGATCGGCACGATGTGCGGACCATGCGAGAACACAATAAGCGAGGCGCCGGGCAATAAGCTGACTTTGCCGGCGCCGCAAAATTCGGCACTGCCGAGGCGTACCTCGGCGCCATCGATCACGACCCGCACTCCCCGCCCCGGCTCTTCGACCACGCCTTCGTACGGCGTGCGCACCGCAGCTTCGCGCGCAAGTGCCACCGCCAGCGGATGATGGCTCGACAACGCAAGCCGCGCCGCAATTTGCAGCAGACCGGGTTCGATCGCGTCGACGTTGGCCACGCGCGGCTCAGGCAAAGTTAGCGTACCGGTCTTGTCGAAGACGACAGTGTCGACTTCAGCCAACCGCTCGATGGCATCGCCGGCATTGAGAATGACGCCGGCGCGGAATAGCGAACCGGAGGCGACCACCTGCACGGCGGGAATCGCGAGCGACAGCGCGCATGGGCACGTAATGATAAGCACGGCGATGGCGGTCACGATCGCATCGTGCAAACTGGCGCCGGCGAGCAACCATCCGACCGCCGTGAGCGCCGCCGTAACATGCACCAGCGGCGCGTAGACGCGGGCTGCGCGATCGGCAAGCCGCATGGTGCGCGACTTCGCGCTCGCTGCCTTGTCCAGCAGCCGCTCGATTTCGTCGATCAGTGCATCGCCGCCGGCAGCAGTCACGGTCAGCGTCAGCGCGCCCGAATAGTTCAAGCTGCCGGCATAGACCGTCGCGCCGGCCGTGATGGCACGCCGCGTGGTTTCGCCGGTGATCAGGCTCTCGTCGATCTCGGAATGACCGGATTGCACCGTGCCGTCGGCCGGTACTCGCTCACCCGGCTTGACCAGCAGACGGTCGCCGGCCGCCAGCGCCGCCACCGGTACGCTGACCACTTCGTCGCCCATAAACCGATGAGCGGTGTCCGCCTTCAGTGCCGCCAGATTGCCGGCCACCGCGCGCGTCTTGCGCCGCATGGCGTGCTCCAACGCACGCCCCACCAACAGAAAGAACAGCAGCATGATGGCGGAATCGAAATAGGCCGCTTTCGCGTGGTTGGCCGTCTCGATCACCGACATCGCCAGCGCGAGCGTGACGCCGACCGTGATCGGCACGTCCATATTGAGCGTGCCAGCCTTCAAGGCGCGCCACGCGCTCCTGAAAAACGGCTGCCCGGCATAGGCCGCCGCCGGCAGCGCGATCAGCGCCGACGCCCAATGAAAGAAGTCACGCGTCTCGGGCGTGATGTCGGTGACGTTGCCCGACCAAATCGACACCGACAGCAGCATGATGTTCATGGCGGCAAAGCCCGCTACGGCCAGATAACGCGTCAGCCGACGCGCTTCGGCCGCCTCCTCTTCCTCCGCCCGCAGCGGCACGAAAGGATGACCACGGTATCCGTTGGCCTCGAGCGTTTCGATGATGCGCGCAGGCTCAAGCGCGCCCTCGGCCCAGGCGACATGCAGCCGGCGATTGGTGAAATTGAGCCGCGCCTCTGTGATGCCCGGCAGCTTTTTCATCGCGCCTTCAATGCGCGAAATGCAGGCTCCGCAGGCCACGCCTTCGACCGCGAGATCCATGCCGAGCGTGCCGTCGGCGGCCGGCTTGGCGTAGTGCGACAGGTCGAGCGTTTCGCTCATGTCCATTACCCGTATTGCCGCCCCACACTCCGCTCAGTTACCTCAGGATCACCCGGCTGCGCGAGCGAAACAAGCGCTTCTGGTCACGATAAAAATCGACGATCAACTCCCACTGGCCGACATGACCCAGGGTCTCGCCACGAAATTCGCCAGCGCCGATGCGGCTGAGATGAATGACATGATCGAGGCGCTCGTCCGCGGGATGGGAAAGCGTTGCATCCGCCGTCAGCCCGGTCACGGGCCTACCTTGCGCGTCGCGCACGCTGATATCGAGCACCGCCTCTCCTTTACGGTCGCGGTTGAGCTTGCCATCAACATGCCAACGCAGCGCCTGCTGACGTTCGGCACGTTCCAATTCGCTCTGGAACATGAGGCCGGCCTTATAGGAGCTCTTCGTCTCCACCCCGCCGAAGGTGGAGGTGGCGGCGTGGATCATCACGCCATTGACCACGAAAATAAATCCGAAAAAACCGACCAGCCACAACAAGACGTGGCGGCCGGTCAGCTCACGGGGCTTGTCGCGGCGGAACATCGCTTTCCACTCACTTTCCAGCTTCGGGTCCGAAGAAGTGATCGCGCATGAGCGCCACTTCACCAGTGTCGACGTCGATCAACTTGAACAGGATATGAGTCGAGGCCGCCGGCGGTGTCTCATTGTAATCGGTCACCACGACGCGCACTTCCTTGGTCTGGTCGGGACCGACGTCGACCAATTGGCGGCCGTCCGCGCGCGGCGCCAAGCCGACGAAATCAACGAGCGAGGACGGCAGCCCGTCGACGCTGACGATAAAATCGCGGTGTTTGAGCTGTTTATTGACGATACGGATGGTGTAGCCGTTGCGCACGCTGCCGTCGGACAGCCGCACGAACATCGGGTTGCGGTCGTGGATGACGCTGATGCCTTCGCTCGCGCGCGTCGCGAGCGTATAGATCATGATGCCGCCCGCGATGGCGATGATGGCCGCATAGAGCACGGTGCGTGAGCGGAAAAGCTTATAGACCGGATGCTCGCCTTCCTCACGCAGCTTCACATTCATGTCGGTGTCGTAGCCGATCAGCCGCGTCGGGCGGCCGAGCTTCTTCATCACGTTATCGCAAGCGTCGATGCACAGCCCGCATTGGATGCAGCCGAGATTGGCGCCCTGGCGGATGTCGACGCCGGTCGGACAGACATGGACGCATTGCAGGCAATCGACGCAATCGCCGGCCGGTTCGCCGCGCGCGCGCAATTGCTCGGCCTTCTTAACCGAGCAACGCGGCTCACCGCGGTCGTAACGATAGGTGACGTTAAGAGCGTATTCGTCGGTGAGTGCCGCCTGGATGCGCGGCCACGGACACATATAAAGACAGACCTGCTCACGCATGTGGCCGGCGAGCGTGTAAGTCGTGAAGGTGAGGATGCCGATCCAGGCATAGGCGATAAACGGCGCCTGGAAGGTGGCGAGATCCTTCACCAAGGTCGGCGCGTCGGCGAAATACAAAACCCAGGCGCCACCGGTCCACCACGCAATCATCAGCCAGATGAAATGCTTAACGCCCTTGCGCGCCCAGGTGGCGGCAGTCCACTTGCGCGCATCGCGCTGCATGTGCTCGCGGCGGTCGCCCTCGACGAGGCGCTCGACCGCAAAGAACAAATCCGTCCACACCGTCTGCGGGCAGAGATAGCCGCACCAGATGCGGCCGGCGATGGCGTTCATCAGGAACAGGCCGATCGCCGCCAGGATCAACAGGCCGGTGAGGTAGTAGATTTCCTGCGGCCAGATCTCGATAAAGAAGAAGTAGAAGCGCCGCGCCGGAAAATCGACCAACACGGCCTGGCCGGGCGCGTTGGGCCCGCGATCCCAGCGCACGAACGGCAGGATGTAGTAGATGCCGAGGGTGATGAGGAGCACCGCCCATTTGATGCGGCGAAAGGTGCCGTGCGTGCTCTGGGGATAGATTTTCCGCCGAGGCGCATAGAGCGGAATATCGTCGTCGTCCGGCGGCGGTTTGCGGACTTCCGCCTCGGCGGCAAGGCGCGCCAAGCTCGATGACTCGGCCGACGTTCCCGGCAGATCAAGTGAAGCGGTACCCGCCGCCTCGGTCATTTCGTGCCGCCTCCGAATGTCCAGACATAGACGGTCAGCGCCTTGATGACCGGATCGCTCAAGCGACCCTGCCAGGTCGGCATCACACCGCCGTGGCCGTGCTCGATACCGGCCATGATCGTCGCCTTCGACGGACCATAAAGCCAGATCTTGTCGGTCAGGTTGGCCGATCCGAGTTCCTGGTTGCCCTTGCCCTCAGGACCATGACAGACCGCGCAATTGTCGGCGAACACCTTCTTGCCGAGAGCAAGATCGGCGCCTTTTTCGGTCGGCAGGCCGGAAAGCGAGCGCACATAATCGGCGACCGCCGAGATTTCATTCGGCTTCAGCGCACCGGCGAACGGCGGCATGTTGCCTTGATGGCCTTTGTCGTTGCCGGAGCGTGCGCCGTAGAGGATGGTTTTCTCGATCTGAGCGAGCTTGCCGCCCCACAGCCAATCGTCGTCGTTGAGGTTCGGATAGCCCACGGCGCCGCCACCGCCGGCGCCGTGACAGGGCGCGCAATTATCGGCGAAGGCGACGCGTCCCTGCGCGCGGGCGAAATCGAGAAGTTGCGGGTCTTTAACGATTTGGTCGAGTGACGCAGATGCGAGCTTCGCCACCATTGGGCCGCGCGACGCGCGCAGGTCCGTAAGATCGGTCTCGACAGCCTCACGCGCATGCCAGCCCCACACACCTTGCGTGGAATTGGAGATCAGCGGCCAAGCCGGATAGAGCACCCAATAGCCGATCGCCCAGACGATACAGGCGTAGAAAAGCCACAGCCACCAACGCGGCAGCGGTGTGTTGAGTTCACTGATGCCGTCCCACTCGTGCCCAGTCGTCGCGGTGCCGGTGAGCTTATCGACATGTCTTGCTTCTTCAGCCACGGTTCAGTCCTCCCGCAGCGGGATGCGCGCCGCTTCGTCAAAATTCTTCTGCTGGCGGCGCGACGGCCACAGCGCATAGATCAGCACGATCACGAAAAGGGCGACGAAATAGATGAGGCCCCACCTTTGAGCAAACTCGGAAACGGCTTGATATGTCGGGTCCATGGGCTCACCGGATGTTGGCTTGATCGTCGTAAAGTTTGAAGTTCACTTCGGTGCCGAGCATCTGCAGATAGGCGATCAGCGCATCGGCCTCCGTAATGTGGCTTGGGTTGCCGTCGAAATCGCGCACGTTCACTTTGGGATAGCGCTTGGCAAGATCTTCGGCATCGGGGCTGTCGGTCGTCGTCTGCGTCACCACGTCCTTGGTGGCGTCGGCGATGTCCTGTTTCGTGTAGGGAACTCCGAGCTCGGCCTGCACGGTAAGGTCACCGGCGATGTGCTTGTAGTCGAGCGGCGTTTTCTCGAGCCAAGAATAGTTCGGCATGATCGAACCCGGCACCACCGAGCGCGGATTGCGCAGGTGGTCGCGGTGCCAATAGTCGGAATATTTGCCGCCGATGCGGGCAAGGTCCGGTCCGGTGCGTTTGCTACCCCACTGGAACGGACGGTCATACATGCTTTCGGCGGCGAGCGAGTAGTGGCCGTAACGTTCCACCTCGTCGCGCAAGGGCCGGATCATCTGCGAATGGCAGAGATAACAGCCTTCGCGCACATAGATGTTGCGACCGGCCAGCTCGAGCGGCGTGTACGGACGCACGCCCTCGACCTTTTCGATGGTGTTCTTCAGATAGAACAACGGAACGACTTCGACCAAGCCGCCGATCGAAATGACGATCAGAATGCCAAGCACGAGAACGATCGAGTTCTTCTCGAAGATGGCGTGTTTCTGCCAGAGCGACATTTTCGTCCTCGCTTATTCCGCCGGCGCCAGCGCGATGCCGGCAGGCTCGATCTCTTCGGTCGAATTCACGGTCTTCCAGAGATTGAAGACCATGATCAGCGCGCCCGAGAGGAACAACACGCCACCGAGTGCGCGGATGATGTAGAAGGGGTGCATCGCTTCAACGGTCTCGACGAAGGAATATTCGAGAAAACCGAGACTGGTGTAAGCGCGCCACATCAGACCCTGCAGAATGCCGGCCACCCACATCGAGGTGATGTAGAGCACGATGCCGATGGTCGAGATCCAGAAGTGCCAATTGACCAGCTTGAGCGAATAGAGCCTGCGGTTCCACAGCCACGGAACCAGGCAATAGATCGCACCGAAAGAGATGTAGGCGACCCAGCCGAGTGCCCCGGAATGGACGTGGCCGATGGTCCAGTCGGTGTAGTGGCTGAGTGAATTGACGATCTTCACCGACATCATCGGACCCTCGAAGGTCGACATGCCGTAGAAGGCGACTGACACCACCATCATGCGCAGCACGGGATCGGTGCGCAGTTTGTCCCAGGCACCGGACAGCGTCATGATTCCGTTGATCATCCCGCCCCAGGACGGCATCCACAGCATGATCGAGAAAGTCATGCCGAGCGTCTGCGCCCAATCCGGCAGCGCCGTGTAATGCAGATGATGCGGACCGGCCCAGATGTAGAGGAAGATCAGCGCCCAGAAGTGGATGATCGACAGCCGGTAGGAATAGACAGGGCGTTCGGCGCGCTTGGGGATGAAGTAATACATCATCGCCAGGAAGCCGGCGGTAAGGAAGAAGCCGACTGCGTTGTGCCCGTACCACCACTGCACCATGGCGTCCTGCACGCCCGACCAGACGATGTAGGACTTCGGCGAGAACAGCGACACCGGAATGGTGGCATTATTGCCGAGATGCAGCACTGCGATGGTGACGATGAAGGCCAGGTAAAACCAGTTGGCGACGTAGATATGCGGCTCGGTGCGCCGCATGATGGTGCCGAGATAAACCAGGAAATAGGTGACCCACACGATGGTCAGCCACAGGTCGGCGTACCATTCCGGCTCGGCATATTCCTTCGACTGCGTGATGCCGAGCAGATAGCCGGTGCCGGCGATGACGATGAAAAAGTTGTAGCCGAGCACGACAAACCAAGGCGCCAAGTCGCCGGCAAGCCGGGCGCGCGAGGTGCGTTGCACGACGTAGAACGACGTGGCGATCAAGATGTTGCCGCCGAAGGCGAAAATCGCGGCAGATGTGTGAAGCGGTCGCAGGCGCCCGAAGGTGATCCACGGCAGATCGAGATTGAACGCCGGGAAGGCCAGCTCGGTTGCGATGTAAACGCCGATGGTGAAGGCGGCGACGCCCCAGAACACACCGGCGACGGTGGCGAACTTGACCGGCCCCATATTGTAGTTTGGCTTGCCGTCGATCGTCAGCGACGGCGCTTCGGCCGGACGTTCGTAATAGCGGTTGATGATCGCGAACACCGCGGCAATGCTGCCGGCGGTGAACAGGTAAGCATGAAACGCATAGGCCGCCGTATACGCCTTGGCGGCGACCACGATCGAGAGAAATGCGAGCGCCGTGAATACGAGCGCTGCACCACCTTCGCCGATGGTCATGGTTTTCTGGGGAGCTGTTGCAGTCGCCATGCGCGCGGTCCCGTCTTTGCTGTCGTTCTCAAGGTGGGCGATACGCAATATCGCGGCAGCACGGTACCTTTTCTTTGATGCAGGTCAAAGCAAAGGGCCTAAAGTCTGTGAGTTACGACCAAAGTCGAGGCGTCTCGAACGGCGCGCAAAAAAACGCGCCCCGCGCCTTTTTCAGGCCGCGGAGCGCGCTCACGGCTCCCCCCTTGGGAGTCAAGAAGCCGACATAACGTCGGCCTTTTTCCCATTGTTTCCCTTTCGCCGACGGGAGTCTCTCCACACCGACCTAAATTTCGGCGCGTTGTTTGGTAGCGCTATTGGAATAGATAAATACGCTCCGGATTTTCGTTCCTTGACCCAGATCAAGCTCAAGATGAGATCATGGCCGCGGCCATGCGGCGACAACCAGTGGCCTCTGCGGCGCCGACCGTTCTTCCGGCGTCTCGATGGTCAGCCCCGAGGTCGACTCGATCCAGACAAGGTGATCGTTTACCGCATTGACGCCGGGGATGTTTTCGGCCGCTACTTTGAGCGCTTCGCGCTGGCGTTCATCGAAGATCATGCCCCACAACTCGACCACGCCGTCGCGCACCACGATGTTGACGGTTGACGCCGGCGCCCATTGCTCTTTTTGCATGAGCGCCAACAGTTGCTCACGGATGGCATTGTCGTCCGGGGCGGTCGGCGGCGCCGAACGGGCCAGACTGACTATTGCCTGCAGGAGGTTTGAGCGTGTCACGATGCCGACAACCCGGCCGCCACGCAGCACAGGCACGCGCTTGATGCGACGCTTTTCCATGAGCTGCACGATGTCTTCGACCGTGGCGTTCTCACCGACGGTCTTCACGTCCTTGGTCATCACTTCGGACACATTGCTGCCGTGCGAGTGGATGTAGTCGGCGGCGATGCGACCGGGGCCCATCAAGAATTCGAGCCAGCGCGAGCGGCGGCGCGCGGTGCCGGTCTCGCTGCGGCGCAGGAAATCGCCTTCCGACAGCATACCGGCAAGCTTGCCGGCTCTATCGATCACCGGCAGGCCGCTGATGTGCTGCTGAAGCATCAGCCGCGCGGCCTGCAAAACCGTCGCCTCAGGACCGATCGAGACGACGCTTCGAGTCATGATATCTTTGGCCCGCATGGCACTTCTCCGATCCCAAGTCGATGATTGCGCCGAAATGGGTTGCTTGGTATCGGTGCGTATCGACGAGGTGGCACGCCGAAAAAAATTGCCCCGGCGTAGCAACACCAGGGCAGTCTGCACCGAATACGTCGGGGAGGATGACGTTCGGCATATCCTTGGCGCCCGGAACGTTACTCAGGCGTTCAGCCGGCTGAGTGCGCCACGGCTGCGCAGCACGATGCGGCGGGAGGTCGGCACAGCGATGGCACCGGAATTTTCCAGTTGCGTCAGCGTGCGCGAGACGGTTTCGATGGTCAGGCCGAGATAGTCGGCGATGTCCTGGCGCGACATTGGCAGCTCGACTTCCGTGGCGCCGGCGTTGCGCTCCGCCATTTCCAGAAGGAAGCCGGCCACGCGTTCCTGCGCGGTCTTGATCAACAACATGATATGATCTTGAGCGCGCTGCAATTCGTAAGCAGCCATTGTCCATAATTGACGGGCGACCTCGGTGTCGCGGCCGGCAAGCGAAACCAACGCGCTCCGCTTGATTACCAGCACTTTGCTATCGGCAACCGCTTCAGCGGAGAAACTGTGAAGATCGCCCACTTCGAGACCGAAAACATCGCCCGGCAAGTAGAAGGAGCCAATTTGCCGCCGCCCGTCATTGAGCACCTTGTAGGTCCGCACGGCGCCGCGGATGACTTTGTAGAGATATTCGGCCGGCTCGTTTTCGCCGTAGATTTCGGCATTACGAACAAACGGCATAGGCGCACCCATCATTTCAACCGCGTCACCAAGACTGACGGAAGCGCTAACGGGAGCCTTGCGAGCAATACGGACGTTGGACGGGCGCGGGGACATCCGCGGGGGTGTCTGCGTGAACATGGCCGCCTCTCTTCAAAATTCGATGATTGTGGTTATCCCTGGAACCGCGCGGCCGAAATTCAGATAATCCCCATAGGGGCTTTCCCGGAGGGCCCGGAAGCATAGTGCCGGATGTCACAAGTTATTGATAAATCGAGAAATATTGTGACGGCTGAGCATGGCAAAGTGCTCCGCTATGGTATGGCGCCAACCTTTGTGGTGTTGGCGCTGGCCGTGCGGGCGCTTTTGCTGCCGGTCGTTCCCGACAACACGTTGTTTCTTTTTTTCGTGCCGGCAGTGCTGATTTCTGCGGGGATCGGCGGTTTGGGGCCGGGTCTGCTGGCAACGGGCTTGAGCCTAGCGGTTGCCTGTTCGTTGCTCGTTACTGGCGACGCGCCCTTGCACTCTGCGCTCGCAAACGGCCTCGCCTTCACGACTATCGGCATCGTCGTGTCGTGGGGCGGCGAGCTTTTGCTGCGCGGCCGTCGTCGCGCGAGTGTGTTGACCCACGAGGCGCTGGCGCGCGAAGCGCACCTGCAATCGATTCTCGACACCGTGCCCGAGGCGATGATCGTCATCGACGAACGCGGCATCATACAATCGTTCAGCAGCGCGGCGGAGCGGTTGTTTGGCTATTCGGCGACGGAGGCGGTCGGGCAAAACGTCAAGATATTGATGCCGGCGCCCTACCGCGACAACCACGATGGCTTTATGGACCGCTACAAGACGACCGGGGAGCGCCGGATCATCGGCATCGGGCGCGTAGTGGTGGGCCGGCGAATAGATGGCTCGACCTTCCCGATCGAGCTCGCGGTCGGTGAAATGAAATCGGGCGTCCAGCAATTCTTCACCGGCTTCATCCGCGATTTGACAGAACGGCAAAAGACCGAGGTACGCCTGCAGGAATTGCAATCCGAGCTGGTGCACATTTCCCGGTTGACCGCCATGGGCGAGATGGCGTCGACACTGGCGCACGAACTCAACCAGCCCCTTTCGGCCATCAACAACTACATCAAAGGCTCGCAGCGTCTGCTGGAAGGCGCCTGCGACCAGCGCTCCGCTACCATACGCGACGCTCTGACCAAAGCCGCCGATCAAGCTATGCGCGCGGGCACTATCATCCGCCGCCTGCGGGATTTTGTCTCGCGCGGCGAGAGTGAGCGGCGCGTCGAAAACATCACCAAGCTGGTGGAGGAGGCGAGCGCGCTTGCCCTTGTCGGCGTGAAGGATCGTGGCATTCGCGTCACGTTTCAGTTCGACCCCTCGATCGACCTGGTGCTCGCCGACCGTGTGCAAGTTCAACAGGTGCTGCTCAACCTGATCCGCAACGCGATGGATGCGATGGAAGACACCAAGACGCGCGATATGGTGGTTTCGGTGATGCCGGATGGAGATCACCTGATTCGCGTGAGCGTGGCCGACACCGGCCTCGGCATCGCGCCGGAAGTGGCCGAACAATTGTTTCAGCCCTTCATCACCACCAAACGGGACGGCATGGGCGTCGGGCTTTCCATTTCACGCACCATTATCGAGGCGCATGGCGGCCGTATCTGGGTCGAACCGAACCCCGGCGGAGGAACGATTTTCAACTTCACGCTCGCCGCGGTTACCGAGGGGGACGTCGACGATGCAGCCTGAGCCAACGGTCTACGTGATCGACGACGACGACGCGGTGCGGCAATCGCTCGAGTTTCTGCTGCAGACGGCCGGCATGACAGTGCGCGGGTTCGAATCCGCCGCGGCGTTTCTCCACGTGCTGCCGGAGGTGCGTTCCGGCTGCATCGTTACCGATGTTCGCATGCCCGAGATCACCGGCATCGATTTGTTGCGCCGGATCAAGGAACTCGGCGTCGACCTGCCCGTCATCGTCATCACCGGCCACGGTGACATTTCGCTGGCGGTCGAAGCCATGAAAATCGGTGCCGTCGATTTCCTCGAAAAGCCGTTCGACGACGACAAACTGCTCGCGGCGGTACGTTCTTCGCTTCATCGCACCGCCGATCTCGCGCAGCGCAATGCTGAGGTCGCGGATATCCGCGAAAAACTGTCGGCCCTGTCCAACCGCGAACGGCAGGTGCTGGAAGGTCTGGTCGCCGGCAAGGCGAACAAGGTCATCGCCTTCGATCTCGGCATCAGCCCGCGCACGGTGGAGATTTATCGCGCCAATCTGATGACCAAGATGGCGGCCAACAGCCTGTCCGATCTTGTGCGCATGGCGATGACGGCCGGCGTGTTGGAAAATTCCAGCAAATCCTAAACGCCCGCCTACCCTGTTGGCCCGCGGACACCGAGGCCACGCATAAAGCGCTCGCGGATCTGAACCGGATCGCGCTCGGTGGTTGCAACAGCGGGTTCGTCGTCGATACGCGCGGCAATGAGGCTCGGACCGCCTTTGAGGGCTGTCACAACCAGACGTTCGAAATCGTCCTCATCCGCCGCCCAGGCGCTGTCTTCAATCCCGCAACCGCGCGCGGCCATAACAAGGTCGGCCGCACTGGCGGACGCGGTGCGTTGACCGCCCGTGATCTGGCAAATGCCGTTGTCCCACACCACAATCGTGAGATTTTTCGGCGCGCGCATGGCGACCGTGGCAAGACACCCGAGCTGCATCAGCAACGAGCCATCGCCTTCGAGCGCAACGACATGACGGCGCGGCTGCGCAATGGCGACGCCGAGCGCGATCGGTACCGCAAGCCCCATGCTGCCGAGTATATAGAAATTCTGCGCACGATGTCCGCTCGCCCACAGGTCGAAATTGGTGTTGCCAATGCCGCCGACCACGGCTTCGTCGTGCTTGAGCTGGCCGACCAGCCGCTTGGTCAAGTCGAAGCGGTTCATCACCTTGGCGTTATGAGGGTGGGTCATGGCTGCGCGCCGAACACTTTGCCACCGGTCAACAGCGGCGAAAGAATGAACGTCACCGGTTGCTGGATGGCGATCGCCTGCTTGATCGAGCGGTCAACGATAAATGCGAACTCTTCCTGGCGTGTGATCGTGTGTTGATCGACGGCAAGGGCGTCGAGCACCGGCCGCATACATTTGAGGACCATGGCCTGCCCGAGGTTAAATTCTCCGAGCGTGCCGCGTTCCGAAACAAAAATAAGCGCTGGAATTTGACAAGGCAGAATCAGCGAGGCGAGCGCGTTGGGGATGGTGGCGAAGCCAGACGTTTGCATGAGCACCGCGCCGCGCATGCCACCCATCCAGGCGCCGGCAAGAATTCCGAGTGCTTCCTCCTCGCGCGTGCAGGCAAAACAGATAAAGAAATCGTCGGCTTCCAAAGCCTTTATCAGCGATGTCAGCACCCGGTCGGGAACGTAAAGCACCAGCCGCACATCATTGTTCTTGAGGCATTCGAGCACGGTCTCATGCCAGACGGCGGGGCGCGCCTTCATCTCGGTCATAAGCGGTCCACTACGATTGCAGCGACAACTTGCAGTTTAGCTTAGTTCCGCAATCCGGCTAAACGCGGAAAGCTTCTAGTCGGAAATTTTAGCCGACGGCACAGCGTACCGGATCACTTCCTTGATCGTCAGTCCTTGCACGATCACCGTAAACAGCACAACGGCATAAGTCGCGGTCAGGATCATCGGCCGTTCACTGCCGTACGGGATCGATAAAGCCAGCGCGATTGAGATGCCGCCGCGCACGCCGCCCCACACCAGCACGAGAACCGATCCTTTGATGAAGCGCACGAAAGGCCGCAAGATCGCAAATGGAACTGAGATCGCAAGCAGCCGCGCGACGATCACGACAGGAATGACGCTGGCGGCGATCCAGCCGAACCGCAACTCGACATTGACCACGAGCAATTCGAGCCCGATCAATAGAAACAGCACCGAATTGAGGATGGCGTCGATCAATTCCCAGAACGCGAACAGATATTTCTGCGTCGTCTCACTCATCGCATGCGTGGCTCCGCGCTCGCCGATCAGCAGGCCGGCAACAACAACGGCGATCGGTCCACTCGTGTGCACTAGATTTGCCAATGTGTACGTCATCGTAACCAAGGCCAATGAAATAAAGACCTCCGTCACATATTCGTCGATGGTGTGCATGGCGCGGTAAGCGATATAGCCGGCCACGAGCCCGATCAGCGCGCCGCCAAAAGCCTCGGCCAGGAACAAGCCGACCGCGCCGACAATGGACACGTCGGTGTTTCCGGTCGACGCGATCGCGAGCAGGATCGTGAACAGAACGACACCGACTCCGTCATTGAGAAGCGCTTCGCCGGCCATTTCTGTCTCGAGCAGCTGAGGCACCCGCGCCGCCTTCAGCAGGCTCAGCACCGCGACGGGATCGGTCGGGCTGATCAAGGCGCCGAAAACCAGCGCCCACGGCAACGCGATATCAAATCCGAACAGCCTCCCCAGGCCCCAGAATCCGAAGCCAACGACAAAGGTCGAAATCAACACGCCGACTGTCGCCAATGTGGCGACGGAGAGGAGACGCCGCCGCAGCCGTGGCCACTCGACGTGAATGGCGCCGGCAAACAGCAGAAAGCTGAGCACGCCGTTCATCACCACTTCATAAAAGTCAATCTTCTGCAGCGCCGCGCCCAAGTTCCGCAACAGCGGGACGCTCGGAAAAAGCGCATCGAAAGCGAAAACCGCCATGGAAGCGACGACGCCGACCAGCAACAGGCCGATGTTGCTGGGGAGATGGAAGTACATCAGGTTGAGCCAGCTGAAGGCGGCGGCAAGCACCAGCAGAACGGCAAAAAGATCGAAAAACGAGGTCATGCGATATCCGCATTGTTCGTGGGAGAGCGATTCCGGGCTTGGCCCCTATGAGGCGGACGGCAGCACAAATGTCACGCACAAAAATACCATTCCAGCGCGACAACGGAATTGTGGAACCAATTTCGTGGCCCGGCTTTAAAGCACTATCGGGCTTCTACCCCCTCCCTCAGGAGCTCGATCAAACTTGCCCCGGGCCCCGCGCCCGGGGCCTTCCGTTTCCGGCAGCAACCGCTTTGCTACATCATGAGACCATCGCGCCGCCGAGCTAGTCGACGGCGCCCAGCAGCATGCCGATATGGCCGTCACCCCACATCGGTAGCAGGATGCGCGCGGCGCCGCCGCCGGCAAAATAGGTCGGCGCTCTTGCTGCGACCGTCGCGGCGCACTGCTTGTCCAACTCGCCAAATGGCGCATGCAGATCGACTTCATCGATGAATTCGCCGTTGACGGCTTTGCCGTACGTTTCCGTCAATACCTTGCCGATCGTATTGAAGCGAAAGCGTTGCGGCATTTCGAAAGCGTCGATCAGCAACGCCCGGTCCACCGCATCGGCGAGCGCGGCGAGCTTTACATCGTCCCAGAACGGCATGTCGTTGTCGGCGCGTTTGAGACCAATCCAGTAGTCGCGCACGCGTGCAAGCGTGGGACTGAGCGTCGACGGCAGCGAAAAAGAGCTTGAAGAGGCGGGCATGGGAACTCGCAGGTTGCAGTGGACGATTGCGCCGGCATTTTAGCGGACATCGATGTCACGGGAAAACGCTATCGCCTGTCCATCGGCTTTGTCCAGCGCGTGCGAATGACTTCCTCGCGTTCCATCATGTCGAGCTGTTCGTCGACGCGCTTGATGGCGTCTTCGACTTCCGGCAGCAGCACCTTTTCCAATGCCTTGGCGCGCCGCTCGGTGCGGCGATACTCGCGCGACAGCCGTTGCAGATTGCCGGCGCGCGCAGCAAGATCGGCGGAGGCCCAGACCAGCGCGTCGAAGGCCGTGCGGCAGGCTTTAGCTTCCGGCGAAGGATCGATTGCGAGCGGTCCCGGCGCGCGTTCTTTCGGCAGCTCGCCCGCGGCAAACATCACCAGACCGAGAAACAGACTGCGCTTTGGGCGTGGAATAACCGGCGGTGCGGCCGCTGGATAAATCTGAAGGGAGTCGAGCCCGTGCCGCTCGACGGCCGCCGCCAGCGCTTCGGCGGCATGCTTGGCCTCCGCCACCAACGCATCGTTGCGCGCCTGGTACTGGCGCATCTGATGCAACATTTCCGTCGCCAGCAACATGCGCTTCTCGTCGAGAAACTCATAGCCCTGGCGCATCAAACGACGCTCGTCGGCGAGCTCGATGGCGCTGCTGCGGGTCGGCGTCACCTCACGCATCGGCGGCGCCCTTTTCGCCTTCCACGGCCGGTTCGATGTATTCGGCGATCTGCGCATCCGACAGGCGCGTCAGCTCGCTCTTGGGGAGTTGGCCAAGGATCGCCCAACCGATCTCCATGCTTTGCTCGAGCGTGCGCCGGCCGTTCTGGCGGATCAGGGCATTCTCGAACTGATCGGCGAAATCGAGATATTTCAGATCGAGAGGCGTCAAGCCGTCGCGCCCGACCACGCTCGCCAGCACCCGCACGCGTACGGCCTTGGCGTAAGAAGCATAGAGTTGGTTGGCGAGGCCGGGATGGTCCTTGTGTGAATACTTCTCGCCGATGCCCTGCCCCATCAAGCGCGACAAGCTGGGCAACACATTGATCGGTGGAAACACGCCTTTGTGGTCGAGCGCGCGGTCGAGCACGATCTGGCCTTCTGTAATGTAGCCGGTGAGATCGGGAATCGGGTGGCTGATGTCTTCCGCCGGCATGGTCAGGATCGGCAATTGCGTCACGGTGCCCTGCACACCATGCACGCAGCCCGCCCGCTCGTAGATCGCGGCGAGATCGGAATACATGTAGCCGGGATAGCCCTTGCGGCTCGGCACCTCGCCGTGGCTGGCCGAAACTTCGCGCAAGGCTTCGCAGTAATTGGTCATGTCGGTCATGATGACCAGCACATGGCGGCCTTCTTCAGTGGCAAGATATTCGGCGGCGGTGAGCGCGAAGCGCGGTGTGAGCAGCCGTTGCGTCGAAGACTCGCTGGCGAGATTGAGAAACATCGCCGTGTGGCCGAGCGCGCCGGAATCCTGCATGGCGCGGCGGAAGGTTTCGGCGGTGTCGTGCGCGATGCCCATGCCGACGAACACGATGGCGAAGGCCTCCGCATCCTTGCTGCGCAGCCGCGCATTCTGCGCGATGTCGCTGGCAAGTTGGTCATGCGGCATGCCGCCGGCGGAGAACAACGGCAGCTTCTGCCCGCGCACCAGACTGTTCATCAGGTCAATGGCGGTGATGCCGGTCTCGATGAAGTCGCGCGGTAGATCGCGCTGGGTCGGGTTGATGGGAACGCCGTCGATACGCAGCCGCTTGCGCGCGGCCACCGGCGGCCCGCCGTCGGCCGGTTCGCCGACGCCATTGAACACGCGGCCGAGCAGGCCGGGGCCAACAGCGAAGTGCAACGGCTCGCCGAGAAAGCGCACCCGCACGTCCTTGAGGCCGAGGCCGATAGTCGATTCCAGCACTTCGACCACCATCGAGTCCTGGTCGATGGAGGCGATGCGGCCGAACTTGGGCGGCAGCCCTTCGCTGCGGATTTCGACGGCTTCGTTCAAACCCACCTCGACATTGCGCCGCAGGAACAGCAGTGGCCCTTCGATCGCGGTGGCGGTGCCACGCGCCGAGAGATCAGGACGCATCGGACGCCGCCTTTCCCAGATTGGCCATGGCGGCTTCCATACTCTCGGTGAGCGCAGCGAATTTCTCCAACTCGTCCTCGCCGATCTCCTCGCCCATGCGCTGCAGGCGGCGTAACACGCCGATCTCGGCGATCTGAGCCGGCGGCACCCCGCGCTCGAGCGCGTCCTCAGCCAGCGCGACGAAGCGCAGGATAAGCTTGAGCATGGCGGTCTGGCGCTTCGGCGAGCAATAGCGGTCGACTTCCGAGAACGCCGACTGACGCAGGAAGGCCTCGTTCACAAGCTCCGCGCAAAGCAATGTCAGTTGTTGCGCCGGTGGCAGCGCATCCTTGCCGACGATGCGCGCCATGCGTTCGAGGTCGGCCTGGCGCTCCAGCAGCTTGAGCAGGCGTTCGCGATGCGCGTGCCATTCCGAATTGCCGCGTTCGGTCCACCAAGCGGAAAAGCGCTGTGCGTTTTCCGAATAGGATTGCAGTGGGTGGATGGCCGGAAAAAAGCGCGCCTGCGCGCGCTCGCGATCGAGCCCCCAGAAACACCGCACATAGCGCTTGGTGTGGCTGGTCACCGGTTCGGAGAAGTCGCCGGCCGGCGGCGAGACGGCGCCGATGATGGTGAGCGAGCCTTGTTCGCCGGAGAGCGTTTTTACTTTCGCCGCGCGCTCGTAAAACTCGGCCAGGCGTGAGCCGAGATAGGCAGGGTAAGCCGCCTCGCCCGGCAGTTCGCCGAGCCGGCCCGATACCTCGCGCAAGGCTTCCGCCCAGCGGCTTGTGGAATCGGCCATCAACGCAACGTGCAAGCCCTGGTCGCGGAAATATTCGCCGACCGTCACGGCGGTGTAGATCGAGGCTTCGCGCGCCGCGACCGGCATGTTTGACGTGTTGGCGATGATGAGCGTGCGCTCCATCAGCCCACGCCCGGTGCGCGGATCGGCAAGCGCGGGGAATTCGTCAAGCACCTCGGCCATTTCGTTGCCGCGCTCGCCACAGCCGACATAGACGATGACGTCGGCGTCGCACCATTTGGCGAGCGTTTCCTGCAACACCGTCTTGCCGGTGCCGAAGCCGCCGGGAATGGCCGCCTGCCCGCCGCGCGCGACAGGAAATAATGTGTCGAGGATACGCTGACCGGTGATCATCGGCTCGTCGGCCGGGAAGCGCTCCGCCACCGGCCGCGCCCGGCGTACCGGCCAGCGCTGGAAAAATCCGATGTCGTGCGTTTTGCCGGCCGCATCCTTGATCGTGCAGAGCGTGGCGTCGGCGGCGTAAGCGCCTTCGGCGGCGATGGTCTCGACCGTGCCACCCACATCTGGCGGCAACAACACGCGTTGCTTCACGCCATCGCCGGGCAATTCACCGATGGCCGCGCCGGGCGAAACCGTGTCGCCTTTTTTGACCAGCGGCTTGAAGCCGAATTCCGCGCTCTGCTTTTCATCGAGTGGCCGCAGCAAGCCGTCGAAGATGCGACCGAGCAGGTCGGGCCCGAGCCTGACCGACAAGGCGCCGCCAGGCCCGTGCACAGCATCGCCGGGCTTGAGACCGGTCGTATCGTCGTAAACCTGACCGACTAATTCGTCGCCCCTGAGACGAATGACCTCGCCGGGCCGCTTTTGCGGCCCGACCTCGATCGCTTCTCCGAGCCTGAATTCACCATCGGTGACCTGCGCATGCAGCACCGGTCCGCCGACCCAACGGATAACGGCTTCGCTCATGACAACAGTCCGCCTCTCGTCATGACCCGTTTGCCCCAAGCTCTTCGAGCAGCAGCGCAGCGACGGCCGTAGCGTCGGCCAGCAAACCTAACGGCGTGGCATCGAGCACGGCGCCGTCCGCGGTGACACGCAAACCGCAGGCGATCGCTTTGTCGGCCTTGAACGTCACATCGGGAACATCGCCGAGCGCGGCGAGAAGCTGCTCCTGCTCTTTCTTGTTCCAGCCGGCTGGATGGTCGACCACCCAGGCATCGCGCCGCAGGCGGACGGCGCATTGGCGCGCCACAGCATCCGTCCATCGCCGGCGTGCCTCGGGATCCTTCCAGCGCGCAAGCAGCGCCTCTTGCAGCAGCGGCAAGGCATTGCTCACGGCCTCGGCCGCCCGGCGCTGTTCGCGAGCGCGTTTCTGCGTGGCGAACTGCGCCTTGGCGCGGATGAGCCGTCGGCGGCCCTCCTCACGCAATTCCGCAATCGCTTCATGGACCTGCGCCCGCACCACGGCGCGCGTCTGCGCTAAGATCGATTGTACAGCGCGCGTTGCGTCGGCGGCGATCGTCGCGTTCTCGTCCTTAAATTGCTGCTCTATGTCGCGCACAAGCGCGTCCGATTGCAGCGAGGGAATAAGACTGACCGCACTCATTCTTCGATTCCGAGGACGCGCATGAGTTGGCTTGCCAGATCCGGTATAGGCGCGCGGAACCGGGCATCGGGAATAATCGCCAGCGGCGGGGTCTCCGCGATCAGCGCCGCGTCAAGCTCGTCCGCCGGCACGTGCCGGGCGAGATCGGCGGTCATGATCACCAGCCCCGCGGTTTTGCGCGCCTCGCGCAAAACTTCGCCGGCGGCATCCGCTTGCGGCACGAGCGTTTCGATTCCGGTCAGGCGAAAACCGGCAGCCGTTACTTCATCGCCGATGAAAACCGTGGCGCCCAACTCAGCGCCTATGTCAGCGCCCATCTCAGCCGGCCCGATTGAGGATGAGCACCGCGACGATCAGGCCGTAGATCGCAATGCCCTCGGCGAGGCCAACGAGGATCAGAACGCGGCCGAGCAACTCCGGCTTTTCCGCCAAGGCACCGACGGCAGCGCTGCCGACGACGGCGACCGCGTAACCGGCGGCGAGTGCGGCAAGGCCGGCACTGATCGCCGCCGCCATCATCGCCCAGGGCGCGACCGCCGCGTTCGTCGCCGCAGGCGCCGCCGCTTGCGCGGCAGCCGGCGCGATTGGCAGCAACAGGAACGTAAGGCCGGCTGCGACGATAACCGCAGCCGTCAAAATCAGCGCTGGAATTTTCAAATTGGCTTTCATCATGTGCCCCTCAAGGTTGGCTCAACTGTCTCGCGCGCGACGATGACCGGCGGCGGCAGCGGCTTGAACTCGCGTCCGGCGCCGGTCAGGAAGCGGATGAAGAACTCGAACAACAGCAGACGCGTTGTCTGGATGCTGACCACCACGCCTTCCAGCGCGATCATCACGACATTGCCGACAACGAGAACGATCCAGTAACCGAAACGTCCACTTGCGCTCGCCATCTCCAGCACCGCGACCGAAAGCCCGGCATGCGCCAAGGCAAAAGCGCCGATGCGCGCGAACGACACGGTGTTGACCAAGAGCCGCAGCGTTTCCTCGACGAATTCGGCAGCGCCTGCGGCAAGCGCGGAAAGCCGGTCTTCCTTCGCAAGAATCGCCTCGCCGAGGATGAACCACAACGCCCCGACAGCGGCGACGATCAAGCCCTCGGTCCGCAGTGGCGAGACCAAGAGGCCGGCATAGGCAACGAGCAGGCCGGCGCGCTGCGCCCACCAATGCAAGGCCTCGCCGCGCCAGTGCGCCTGGATGGCGTCGAGCACGAGACCGATCGCGATGATCACCATACCGGCCAGGACACCGGCGAGCAGCATGGTGATGGGATCGTGCAAGGGGTGCATCCACAGCGCCGGAATGATGTCCTCGCGGCAGAACACGCTGCCGAACAAGACGCCGAACAGCATCGCCATGAGGCCGCCGGGAATCAACATGCGCGTCAATGGAATGGTCCGCCCCAACAGCAGGCCGGCGATGAAAACGACCGCGCCCTGCCCGACGTCACCAAACATGAAACCGAAGATCAAAGAGGCGACGACCGCGAGGATCTGGCTGGGATCGCTTTCATTGCGGCCGGGCGTGCCGAGCATGCGCGAGAACACCTCGAAGGCGCGCGCCCAACCCGGATTGATCAAGACCAGCGGCGGCGACATTCCGGCCGGCGGTTCGGCATAGCGCAAGATATAGCGCACGTCGCAGGCATCGAGCGCACGGCGCAATCCGGCGCCGGTGACATCGCTGGTCCAGCCGGTCACCCAGGCAAGCCGTTCGCTGCCGCGCAGATTCTTGGCGTGCGTACTCAGCCATTCGATCAGCGCAATATCACCAAGCGCGGATGCGATCGACAACCGCTCCGATAGCGCGTCCAGTTGCGCGGTTCGTTCGGCACGTTGTTGCGCAAGCACCCCCAAGCGATCATCGATGGCTTTGAGTGCATCCGTGGTGTCCGCAGGTAACCAATCCGGCAGCGGGATCGCATGCCCCTTCAGCCCGGCAAGCTGCACGTCGATTTCGGCGACATCGGCGGTGCGGCCGACGATGAGAACGTAATTTGTCTGTGGCGTCTGCCACGGCTTGAACAGCACGAGCGCCGGAATTTCGCGCAGCACCGTGCCGGCAGGCAGTATCAGCAGCCGTGTCTGCAATTTTGGTCCGGCGCCGGCCAAGAGGCGAAGATCGGGACAGACGCTATCGGTGCTCTGCAACGCCGCGCGCAGTTGTTCGAGATCGGCGTTTTCCTGCGCCAGCCGTTCGCTGGCGGCGATTGCCGGATCGGCCGCCGCCGCCCATTCGGCAAGGCGCCCGCGCGCCGAGTTAAGCGTCTCGCTTAAATGTTCGGGCTGACGTCCTTCGGCCGCCGCCGCCGCGGGCCAATAGTTCTGGTAGTGTTGCGACAGCTCGTGGTGGCTCTTCAGCGCATCTTCAAGGCCGGGAAACAGCAAGCGGTCGCTGGCACTGCTGCGTGCCTCAAGCTCGACCGCGCCGGTGCGCGACAGACATTCCATCACCCGCGCCAGTTCCTTGTGCACGGTCACCAGTTCGAACCATCGCGCGGCAATGGGGCGAAGACTCATGCCGCCTCCCTGACCGAACTCCCCCCAAACAGAGCGCGGCGCACAAGATTGCCACGCAATCGTTCGAGATCGAGTGCCACCAGAGCGAGATGACAAAAGACCGCAGCCGGCGTGCCGCCTTGCCGACGAAATAACCGCGTTACCTTGCGCGCCAGATCTCTGCGATAAACCGCACTGGCTTCCTGTGGGCCGGCGCGGCCAAGGCGCTCGACATGCGCCGCGATCATTTCGGCAAGAAGATTGAGCGCCTGCTTCTCGCCATGCGGCCGGAGCGTGCGCCAATGCGCGAACCAGCGTTGAGCGATCGTGTCTGCGGAGCCGGGCTTCGGCAGCAGCGGCCTAAGCGGGAATTTGTCGCGGGCAATGGTTCGCAAACTTTCATCGGCCATACTTGCAATGTCCGGGTCGTGCGACACCCATTCCGGCCGCTCGCCACGGATCGCGGCGTCAATCACCGGCAACTGAGGCACATGCGCGGCCCAAACGATCGCCGCGCGCCATTCTGCCGGGCCCCAACCGGCGACTTCGGCAACATAGTCGCGCCAGGCCGCGCGCAGCGCGCGCTCGATGGCGTGGCTGGTCATGCTCGCATTCAAGCGCTGCGCGAAAGGACGCAGCGACGTTGCGCGGGCGCGCTCGATGAACTGGTCGAGTGCGCGCGCCGCTTCCAGCGCGCGCCAGTCGGCTTCGGCCAGACGGTCGCCATGGCGCGCTTGCAAACGCGCTTGCACGTAGCTCCATCGCGGGCTGACGCTCATGCTTCACCGGTCAACTTGGCGGCGACGCGACGCGCAGCGCGCGTTGCATCATCAAAACCCGTATCGGCGGCGGCATCGTTGTCCGTTTCCGCCGCAGCAAGCCGCTCGATCTCGCGTTCAATTTTTTTCAGGTAATCCGTATGCAGTCTGGAAATGCAACGTTCGGCGCGGTCGGTCAAAGCGGCGGCTTCTGTGCGCGCCTGCGTAAGCAGGCGACCAGCTTCGTCTTTGCTTCGCTTAAGCGCCTCGACACCCTCGCGCTCGCTCTTGAGCACGCGCTCGATGGCCGCTACGACCGGGTCGCTATGATGATCGTCTGGTTGCCGCGCCATGACTTGCGATATGACCTACGATCCATTGCGAGCGTATATTTCGGTCTAGCCCGCGACCGCCACTTTAGTTTATCCGAGGAATTCTGGTCATTGCGTCATATCAACCCATGCCGCGGCTCGGAAAAGGCCTCGCCTGCCCCCATTCTATGGCGAGATGCGCCGCCGCAGAGACCGCGGCGGCGGCGTCACAAACTCGTAAAATCAGGGTTGCCGGCGCATCTCACTTCTTTTCCCAGGGAAAGCCCTTTTTCTCGAAGTCCTTGACGTTTGCGACAACTGCAATGACGTTTGTAAAGCCTATCTTCTTCAGATCCGCAGCCGCCAGCGTGGCGCGGCCGCCGCTGGCACACTGCGCATAGATCTTCTTGTTCATGTCGACCTTTTTCGGATAGCCCATCTTCATCCAGATTTGGAATTCGAGCAGACCGCGCGGGATATTGATGGTGCCGGCGACGTGGCCTGTTGCATATTCCGACGGCTCGCGCACATCGATCAGCATGGCGCCATTCGGTTTCTTGGCGGCAGTCAGGTAGCCGTCGAGATTGACGGTTTTGACCGTTTTGCGGACCTTGGCCACATATGCGCTGAAACTGTCTGGCCATTTTTCGGCGGCAATCGCCGGCGCCGAAACGGCGAAGGCGGCCACGACGACCATTGCAAAGCGGAACGTGCGATACATGCGCTCGACTCCTTTGATATATGGGGCTCGCTCGCGCGAGACACTTCGGCTTTATGCCCGGCACATCATTGACCTACGTCAACCGGTCCATGACAGTTTTTCGCTAAATTGAAAGCGTTCATAGATTCAGCCGATTGTGGTCGCGCCATTGTAATTGTTGCAGCGCAAGGGAGGCTACTCATGATTGAACGACTGAAAAATTTTCCCGACAATGTTATGGCCTTCGTCTGCAAAGGGCAGGTAACGAAAGAAGACTATGAAACCGTTTTGGTGCCGCCTGTCGTCGACGCATTACAGAAACATGACAAGGTCCGCCTCTACTATGAAACCGCGGCCGATTTCAGCGGCATCGATCCGACCGCCATATGGGCGGATTTCAAGGTCGGGATGGAGCATTTTACCAAGTGGGAACGGATCGCCGTCGTTTCCGACGTGGAGTGGATCAAGCGCACGATGCAGTTCTTCAGCTTCATGATGCCCGCCGAGATGAGAGTCTTTCCGCTGGCGGAGGCTGTGCAGGCGCGTGAATGGATCGTGGGAACCTAATCGGCTCAAGTTCGCTTGACTTATATCAAAGTCGCGCTGACAGCTTCGATCAAATATAATATCTTGAATATTAAATAGAGTTGTCCCATGCAACCGACCATCCGCCCGTTCTGGCCGCCATTGATCGCCGGTATCGCGCTCGGCCTCGCATTGTTGCTGACGTTTCTTCTCACCGGTCATGGATTAGGCGCGAGCGGCTTATTCACGCGCCTGACGGCGTGGTTTGGCGGTGAAATCGCCGGACCGGCGACACGCGCCAACAGCTATCTTGGTCCATATCTGAAAGGCGGCGCGCCGCTCGCCACCTGGATCAGCTGGGAAATTCTCGGCGTTCTGATCGGCGGCTTGATCGGCGCGCTGACCAGCGGCCGCTTCAAGCTCAGGCTCGACGGTGCCACACAGCTCTCAGGCAGCGGGCGATTGGCGCTGGCGCTAGGCGGCGGTGTGCTGACCGGCTTCGGTGCGCGGCTCGCGCGCGGCTGCACTAGCGGCATCGGCCTCTCCGGCGGCGCACCGCTTGCGGTCGCCGCTTTCCTGTTTCTCATCGGCTTCTTTATCGCCGGCGTCGCAATGAGCGTTTTACTGCGGAGGGCGTGGGTATGACACTACCCCTTTATGACAATGGCGTTGCCTCCGGCCTGCTCAGCGGGCTGCTGTTCGGCTACGCGCTGGAAAACGCCGGCTTCGCCAGCCCACGCAAACTGACGGCGCAGTTCCGTTTCACCGATTGGTCGGTATTCAAGGTCATGTTCACCGCCATCATTGTCGCCGCCGTCGGGCTCTATGCAGCAACGGCATTCGGATGGATGCCGGCCAACAGTGTCTATGTTCCGACGACATTCTTCTGGGCGACGCTCACGGGCGGCGCGTTGGTCGGCGCAGGTATGGCAGTCGGCGGCTATTGCCCTGGCACTTCGACGGTTGCTTTTGCAACGGGCCGGCTTGATGCGCTCTTTTTCATGATCGGAATGGTTCTGGGTACCGGCTTGTTCTCCGGTATGTACAATTCCCTCAAAGGCTTCTATCTGGCCGGCGAAGGACCGCAAGCGCAGACCCTGGACAGATTGCTTGGCATTCCGACCTGGGCGGTTCTCATTATTCTGATCGTCGTCGCCGTACTCGGCTTTGCACTCGGCACGCGGCTTGAACGCGCGAGCGGCGGCGCTTTGACGGCGGAACAGGTCAACGGGGACGATGGGCTCGAGATCGTCGAGCACGTCGAAATTGCAGACATCCGCGCGAGCTAACCCGGGAGAAGCTTCATGCCATCCAAACGACTGAAATCCGCACTCATGGCCGGCAGCCTGTCGACGCTTGCTGCCGCGATCGCGGCGACCGCGCCGGCGCCCACGCCGGTGCGCGCCGCCGACAATGCCATGCAACTGGCGCAAGCTGCGCGTAACCCTTGCGGCGCCGGTTCTCCCTGCGCACCGGCGAAGGGGGGCGCGGGCCGTGGCGCCGTCAGCCCCTGTTCGCCGGCCTCGACCGGTCAAGGCGCCGCCAGCCCCTGCGGACCGGCTGGCGGACGCGGGCACGGCGCATCTGCAGCACCGTGCGGACCGGCCTCGCCTTGCGGGCCGGCGAAACGCGGGCGCGGTGCCGCTTCGCCGTGCGGTCCGGCGAACCCTTGTGGTCCCTCGCGCTGATGTCTCCACTCAGGGATTAAGACTTTGGCGCCGACGACCGACCACGATCGCCTTGTGCAGCGGCTCAATCGCCAGCCGCGTGAAGATTTGCTCGCCATGTATGAGGCGGCGGCCGAGGCGACCGAATGCGCGGCGGCGCTCGCTGAACGCGGCACCAACCCCGTCACCGAAGCGCTCAACGGCGCGGAGGTGGTCGAGGAATGGATGCACTTTCCGCCAGGCGACGTGATCGATCCCGTGACCCACAGCCAATATTATTATCACGCCCATGCCGCCGAAGAGCGTGCGAGCGGCGAGCACGGCCACTTTCACACCTTTGTACGGCCGAAACAGATAGCGCCGCAGCTTCAACCCACCGCAATGGCGGACGAAGACGCCACGCGCGAAGAGGCAGGCTGGATCACGCATCTCGTCGGCATTTCGACCGACGCCTCCGGCCACGCCATCCGCCTCTTCACCACCAATCGCTGGGTCACCGGCGAAGTCTGGTACGATGCCGAAGCGGTGACGGCACTGACCGATCGCTTCGACATTACGGTTGATCAGCCTTCGCATGACCTCAACCGCTGGATCAGTGCGGTGCTGCACATGTTCCGACCGCAAATCGGCGATCTCGTGCGCGCGCGCGACGCGAAGGTAGCCGCATTCAAGGCGTCGCACCCAGACAGCGACGTGTACGAAGACCGCGCCCTGCAAATCACGTCCGAAATTCCCGTTGATTTCCTCAGCCAAATCCGCGCCATCGAAGCGGCGTTGGCTTTAGAACGGGCGCACTAGACCCAATTTCGCGACGGAGGCCTTCTTCATGGATCGTCGAACGTTTCTTGCATCCAGCTCCGGCGCCCTCGCCGGCGCAGCGCTATTCGGTGCCAAAGCCTTTGCCGCAGCCGGCTCGTTGTCGGTCAAGCCGACGCTAGGCGGGCCACTGCACACGCCCAGCGGAAAGTTCTTTCTCTATTCGCAATTGCGCTATCCGGCCAAACTGCCGACCACGGTGCAGATCGACGGGCTGGTGAATACGCAGACGCGCTTCAGTCTCGACGATCTCGCCAAGGTGCCGCCGGTCAAGAAAACGTTGACGCTGGAATGCTTCGTCAACACCGCCGGCGGACCGCTGATCTTCACCGCGCCGTTCGAGGGCGCGCCGCTGTCGGCGCTCCTGCAAAAGGCCGGCGTCAAGCCGGAGGCGAAATCCGCCCGCATCGAATGTAGCGACGGCCATCCTTTCGTGCTGCCGCTGACCGAATTACAGCGGCCGGAAACCATGCTGGTCGGAAAATTCGGCGGCGCGCCGGTGCCGATGGAGCATGGCAGTCCCTATTCGCGCCTCTTTATTCCGGGCGCCGGCGGCAACCATCATCCGAAATGGGTCACGCGCATCACGCTGGTCGGCAACGACTCGCCCGAACATCCGGCGCCGCCGATGGCGGGCTTCATCGGACCGGACGCACCGACCGTTGTCGGCTCAATGGCGGGTGTCACGCTCACCGGCTACGCCTACTCCGGCGCCGAGAAGGTCGGCTCGGTCGAGATCTCAACCGACAACGCCACGACGTTTCGCGCGATGCCGCTGCCGCCGCAGCCCGATCCCGACGTCTGGATCACCTGGGAGCTGACGTTCAAGCCGCCGGAGCCTGGTTTTTATGTCCTTAAAATCCGCGCTACCAGCGCGAGCGGACGCAAGCAGGATTTCCCCGGTACGATCGCGGTCGAGGTCGCCTGACATGTGGTCACGGCTCGCCGAGGCGGTGCAAGTCTGGCTCGCTGATCTGCGCGGCGTACGCCGCGTGCTGCTGACGCTCGCGATTCTGCTTTTCACCATCATGCTGCTGGAGGTCGACCTTGGCCACCGCCCGGCATTGGCGCGCCAGGACGGTTTCCTCGTTCTGGTGCCGGTGGTCTGGCTGCCGATTTCGCTTGTGGCCCTGATGGCGGTTCAGGTTGCGCCGTCGCTTTTCACCGCGCTCGTCGCCGTCGCGGTCATGGCGGTGTCCGCAGGCGTCGGCATGGCCGGCTCCGGTTTGCATATGATGGCCGCCGGCGTCGATTTCGAGCATTTGAGCCGCGTGTTCTCGAGTGCGGTCTGGGGCGGACACGAATCGCCCAATTGGCCGATCGCCATCACGGTCGCGGCCGTGCTCGGGCTCATCGGCGCCGTCAATGCTCACCGTGACGAAGCGCTTAGCCAAGACACAAGCGGCATCGCCGCCCTGATCGCCTATGCCTTGATCGTTGTCGGCATCGGGTTTTCGGCGATGCCATCGCTGGTGATGATCAGCGCCGTATGTCTGCTTTGCGCCGCCTTGTTGCTGCTCGCCGTGCTCATCGGCATGCTGGCCGGCGCGGCCACTCAAAGGAGCGTCTCATAATGCGCAACGCACTGCTCGCGCTCGCCGCGATCGTGGTCATCGCCGCCGGCTTCGTCACGACCTTTGCGCTATGGCAGCACATGGATACAGCCAGAGCCCGCACCCTCGGCATTCCCTACACCGAATTCAACTGGAAGACCGCGCACGCGCAGGAGCGCGGTTGCAATGCCTGTCATGCCGATCACCTCGCTGAAGACGTCGACCGGCTGACAGTGGCGCGCGAACGCGTCAAACTGCACGGCATCTTCAAGACCAGTTACGATATTCCGATGCGCGTCGAAGATTGCCTGATCTGCCACAACATGAAAACGTCGCTGGCTTTCGCCGGCAGCATTCATTCGCTGCATTTGAACGCCGCTGCGTTCACCAATATGGGCGGCAATTGCTATTCATGTCACGCCAATCTGCTCAACGGCAAATTTGTGCTCTACGACGACGAGACGCGCTATCGGACCCTCAACGGCATCAAATACAATCCGACGCCGGCGTTCACACAGACGACCGGCGAGAACGTGATCCGAAATCTGGAAAAAGCCGCCAAGGCGGAGTGAGCCATGCTGGGCCGCCTTCTCATCCTGATTGCGATGATGCTGTTCGGACCGCTGTTCATCGAGGTGTATCTTTATCACCCGATGATCGCGATCGAGCACGACAAAGCCGCTCTCGTGCCCTTTGTGGCGAGCCCTCTCGCTTTGTTCGCTGGGTTTCTTTTGCTGGCGGCCGACAATCGCGCGACCACCACGTTGTTCGCGCTCGTCTGCGCGCTCGAGATCATGGTCGGCGTGGTCGGCACCGCGATCCATGTCGCCTTGCATTATCCGGCGTCGCTGACGAGCCTCGCCACCGACGCAACCGTTTGGCTGGGCGACCCGCCGATTCTGGTCCCGTTGTCGTTCGCCGCGGCCGGTTGCCTTGGGCTCATTCCGATCGCCTTGCCTGGCCAGCGTCAGTTGGACGAATTGCCGGTCGCGATCGCGCGCATTCTCGAAGCGTTGGCGGCGGCCTGCGGCCTGGTTGCAGCAATTGCCGCCGTTTTTGCCGAAGGCGGCACAATCGCCTTGTTCGCCATCATCTCGGCATTGGGCCTCGGATCGTTCGGATTCGCGGCTGAGATCGCCGTGCTGGCCTACACGACCTGGCGCGGCCGCACAGCCTGACCACCGACAATTTGCACAGCGCTAATACTGTACCGCCGATAGCGGTATAAGTAATACCTACGTTTTAAGTCCGATAAATACAGTATCTACGTACCTATCTGTCATATCTATTCTTTTATTTTACCTCCGAAGAAAACAAAATTACTGTAAGTTCCATAGAAGTTCTTAACTTCACCGTGCGAGTAATTCTCCCGAGCAACAACGGGGAGCGTTGACTGCGCATGATGATCGCGGATGAGTTTGCCGTGCATATCGCGCACGTGCGCGACCGTTTCGCATCCAACCTCAACGGCAAGATCGCCAACGGATTCGCCGCGCTCGACCAGATGGCGCTTGGCGGTGGCGACGCGGCCGAGGCCGCGGTGACCACCCATCGCATGTTGCACGAGATGTGCGGCATTGCCCCCACCCTCGGTTTCGATGCCACCGGCAAAGCCGCCAGCACGGCTCGGGTCGCGATCCGCGAGTTGGCCAAGGCCAAGCGCGCTCCAACGCCGGACGAAATTGCCAACCTGAAATCCGAACTCGAACGTTTGCAGGAGGCGGCGACCGTCGACCTTCAAAATTATTCAATGAGGGAAAATACCGATGCGCCGTGACCTGCGCTTGCTGGCCGCCTTTGCGGCAACAGTTATTGTCGTTTCCGCAAGTCGGCCGGCATTTTCGAGCCCGCGATTGCCGATTCCTGCGCCAAGCACCCATGGTGCCGCTCCGCAGAACATCACAACGCGAATCGCCGTGACGCAATCTTCGGAAAAGACCGTTACCGCCGGCATCGCGCTCGCCGATATTGGATTCAAGAACGGCATCCGAATGGCCAACCTCGGCGCCCGCCGCGAGATTTTCGTGCCGCTGCCGCAGAGCGGTGAAATCGAGCTGACCGACCTAGTATTGAAATACGACGATCTTTCCGCTTTCAAGGCCAAACGCAATTTCGAGGTGTTGGTCAATGACCGCACCGCTGCGACCGTTCCGCTCGATGGGAGCGGCAGCGATCGATCCTTGCGCGTTCCACTTGCCGGCGTCGTCGAGCGCGACGGCTTCATCAAGTTGACCTTTCTCTATTCGGGCGCGGCGACGCCCGACCGTTGCATCGACGTACGCTACGTTGGCGACAGCCTCACTATCCGTCCGGAAACCAGGATCAACGTCGCCTTCGATCCGACCAAACTTCAGGACGTGACCACGATTGCGGCGCTTATGCCGCGCGACGTGACCGTGCTAGTGCCGGACCGGGCGCTATCGGCGTCTGAGATCGCGGCCGCTCTGACCGTTGCACGCTCGCTGAATGCGACCGGACGACGCCCTGAATTCAGCAACGGCGCTCCGCCAACCGCGGAAACGGCGGATGCCGACGGCCACCGCTATTGGACGCGCGGCACAATTGTGATCGGTGCACCCTACACAGGCGCCATTCCGGGAAATTCGAACAATTCCTTGCCCGGCACGCTGAGCGCGGTTCGCATCGGCGGCATGCCGGCGCTGCTGCTCACGGACGTTTCGACTTCGTTGCGTGCGGCACGCCTGCTTGGAGCGCCATCGCTCGCCGCCGCACGCGGCTTGACCAGTATCGCGGTGGCGGAGGTGTCGAAGACGGAACTCTCCACCGAGCGGGTCACCTTCGACCAGCTCGGCGTGCGGCCGCCCGCCGTCGACGTCTATGGCCGCGCCGAATTAAACGCAGCGGTCGACATGCGCGAACTGCCCGCCAACACGCAGATTTCCCGGCTCGCGCTCGACGTTCTGGTTGCGCCGGACGGCGCTGGCGACAAGGCCGTCGTCAGCCTGTTCATCAACGGGACGTTCCTGTCCAGCGCAGTTGCCGAAACCGCAGGGCCGACGCATCTGGAACAATCGCTGCCGGATGGGCTCGCCGGCACCGTGGCGAATATCACCGTCGTCGTGCAACGCCGCAGCGCTGCCGGCGATTGCCGTTCCGAGCCGCAGGGCTATCCCGCGCAGGTTCTCGGCTCCAGCGCCGTCATCCTGTTGCAAGCGGGAGCGCCGCACGATTTCGGCGATCTTGCCACGCGCTGGACCAACGGCATCGAGGTGCTGGTGCCGCGCTCCACGTCCGATCATCCACTGCACGATCTCGCTCTTTTATCGAATACGCTTAGCGCGCTTTCGAACCAGATCGCGCCGGTCGCCGTCCGCTTTGCCGAATCCGGCGCGGTGCCGTCCGCGCCTTTCATTGCCGTGAGCGATACGCCGCCAAAAGGCGCAAAGCCGCGCGTGCGCTTTGACCGCGGCCAGGTCGCGGTCAAGGATCGCAGCGGGCGCACGCTGCTCGACCTCGGCGGTTTCAACAAAGGCGCCGTGGCACAACTGGTCGAGGCCAACGGCCAGCCCGGTATATGGATCAAGGGACTCGCCGCCGACGGCCAGTTGCCGACGCCGGCCGCGCTCAAGCTCGACCGCGGCGATGTCGCCTTCATCGACCGGGGCGGCGTGGCGTTTGCGATGTCCACCGAGCGCGACACGCTCGTGATGATCGCCTATCCGGAGCAGACCTCGTGGACCACGGTTTCGGCGCGTTTCCGCTCGTGGATCATCGGCGGTTTCTGGATTTTGGCGACGATCGCTTTCCTGTTCGCACTGCAAAGCATGTTGCGCCGTCGCGCGCACAAGACGGAAGAATAAGCGATGCCGTTGTCGCCTTCCGATCGCGCATTGGCCGACGTTCTGGTCGCGCGGCAGATATTATCTCTGCCGCAACGCGACGAGGCGGCGGCACTCGCCGAACGCTGGAAAGTGCGTCTCGGCGACGCGATCATGGCGCGCGATTGGATCGCTCCGGGCGAATATTACCAGGGCATCGCCTATCACTTTAACCTGCCCTTCGTCGATCTGATCGACGAGCCGCCCGACCGAAGTCTGCTGCGCGAGGCCGATGCCGACGCCTATGCACGACAACTGACCATACCGTGGGCCAAACGCGACGGACGATTGCTCATTGCCACCGCCGAGCCCGGGCCGGCGACGGTGCTGTTTGCGCGCCGGCTTTGGGGCCAGAACATCGAATTCGTCATCGCTTCGAAATTCGATATCGTCTGGTCGGTGCAGACCGCCTTTGGTGAAGCGCTATCGCGCCAGGCCGTCATGGCGCTCGCCGAACGCGACCCGGAAATGTCCGCGCGCACGGTGCTGATGCCGTCGCAGGCCCTGATCGCTTACGCGATGCTGACATTGCTTCTCGGCGGGCTGGCCTTCTGGCCGATCGCCACGCTGATCACGGTCAACGTCGCGCTCAGTATCTTTTATCTCGGCAGCTTCCTGTTCCGTCTGGTACTGGTCGCCGGCGGCGGCGGACGATCGAACGACTGGAACTTAAGCATCGAAATTGCGGCACGCGCGCTCACTGAAGACGAACTGCCGGTCTTCACGGTGCTGGTGCCGATGTTTCGCGAGGGCGCGGTCTTGCCGAAGCTCGCGCAGTCGCTGCGCGCGTTCGACTACCCGCTCGGCAAGCTCGATATCAAGATCGTGCTGGAAGAAAATGACACCGAAACCATCGAGACCGCGCGCCAGCTCAGCCTTGAGGGCGTGTTTGAGATCATCATTGTGCCGTCCTCGCATCCGCAGACCAAGCCGAAGGCATGCAACTTCGCCCTGCCGTTCGCCCGCGGCAAATACGTAGTCATTTACGACGCCGAGGATCAGCCGGAGCCCGATCAGCTGCGCAAGGTGGTGGCGACTTTCAACATGCTGCCGCCGGAGGTCGCCTGCCTGCAATGCCGGTTGAACTACTACAATGCCGACGAGAACTGGCTATCGCGTATGTTCACGCTCGACTATTCGCTCTGGTTTGATCTTATCTTGCCCGGCCTCGAACGCTTCAATATTCCGATTCCGCTCGGCGGCACCTCAAATCATTTCAAGATCGAGATCTTGCGCGAGCTGCACGCCTGGGACCCGTTCAACGTCACCGAAGACGCCGACCTCGGCATCAGAATATACGAAAAGGGCTACCGCGTCGCCATCGTCGACTCGACTACCTACGAGGAAGCGAGCTGCCACGTCGGCAATTGGGTGCGGCAACGCTCGCGTTGGCTCAAGGGTTATATGCAAACCTTGCTCGTGCACACGCGTCACCCTTTGCGGCTGATGCGGCGGACGGGCCTGCGCGGGTTTCTTGGCTTTGTGTTCTTCATCGGCGGCACAGTGCTGGCAGCCTTGTTCAACCCGCTCTTCTGGTTGGTGTATTTGGCGTGGCTCTTGTTCGCCACCAGCGGCTTGGATGCGATCTTTCCGCAATTTTTGTTGTTTATCAGCCTGTTCAACCTGCTGATCGGCAACGGCACGATCATTTTCCTCAACATGATCGCGCCGCTGCGCCGCGGCTGGCTCGGCCTCATTCCCTTCAGCCTGACGGCGTTCGGATATTGGGCGCTGATGTCGATCGCCGCCTACAAGGGGCTTTGGCAGCTCATCCGCAGCCCGTTCTACTGGGAAAAGACCCAGCACGGCGTATCCAACCACGTATCGCGGCTGATGAAGACGGTTACGCCATGACCCGCAAGTTCGACGCCATCCCGGTCGGCTTCGTCGGCTTCGTCGCCATGCTGATGCTGGCGAGCCTTTCGATCCAGTCTGGGATCATTCCGAACGACACCATATCGCTGTGGGCAGGCGCGATCATCGCCGGCGAGGGCAAACTTTCGATCGGCCAAATCGTTGCCGCATATCCGACGTTGCCGTTCCTGGCCACGGCTGCGATCGAATTTGTCACGCCGAGTGGTACACCAGCGCCGACTCTTCTATCTGCGGGGCTCACCGGACTGCTGGCCTGCCTGTGGTTTGCGTCGTTCCGAGGCGTGCGTCTGTCTCTCGCGGCGGCGTGCGCGGCAACTGCACTTCTGGCGTTTCACCCGGCCTTGCTGAGGGCGGCAATCGCCGGACCTTCGGAAATGCTGGTGGCCATATTCCTTTTTCTGTTCGGCAACGCGCTATTCGATTTACGCGTGCGTGGCGCAGCGCCAGAAGTCATGGTGACGGCGTTCGCCCTGCTCGGTCTTGCGTTTTCGCATCCGATGGGGGCCGCCATCGCCTGCGCCGCCGCGCCCTTTTTAGTATTTGCGGTGCGGCCGATGCTGGTGGCGAATTCGGCGTTTAACGTCGTCGTTATTCTGATATTCCCGACCGTCTTCTCGGTCGGCGCTTTCACTTACATTTCTTGGGTCTTTCCCGGCAGCGGCTGGAGCTTTTATAGCTCGCCGTCGCAGAGCCTGACGGCCTGGACCACCGGCATCGTCAATCTGTTCGGGGGCGAGCTGAGCGGCTTCCACGCGCTCGACGCGGCCATCGCCTTTGCCGTAGCCTTGGCGCTCGGCGCACCGCTCGCGTTGATTGCCACTTACAACATCAGCCTGCGCGCGCCGTTGTCGTTACCGATGCTCGTATTGATGGCGACCGGAGTGGCCGCCGCGGCGTTGAGTGTCGGCACCGGCTGGTTCGGCGACCCTGCGGCTGTCGCGGTCATCGCGCCGGTTCTCTGCGCGATCGCCATCATCCGCATTCCGGAAGCACGCGACGATCTCGGACGAATGTTCGGTCTCCTCGCGCTCGGCTGGTTCGGTGGCGTACTGGCGCTCGGCCTGATCGATCCGCGCGCTATCGCCCAGTTCGGCGGTGCGGCGGCGCAGGCCGACATAGAACGCGTCGCGGCGCTGAACATCGGCCGCGCCATGATCGGCCGCAGCGGCGTGTTGGTCGATACGAACAATGCGCCGGCGGTGGTGGTCGGACGCGGCAATGCGCGAGGCCTGCTGCCGCCGACCGACGAGCGGTTCGTGCTTTCGCTGATGTTCGGGAAGCTCGACGCGCCGTTCGTGGCCGTGCCCAAACCGCAAAGCGCTACCGGCGCCGCCGACCGCATCGATCGCAATTTCCCGGAATTCTACGCGCACGGAGCTCGGGGATACCGGCTCATTTTCGAAAACGACA
This sequence comes from uncultured Alphaproteobacteria bacterium, assembly GCA_963840065.1. Lineage (GTDB taxonomy): Bacteria > Pseudomonadota > Alphaproteobacteria > Rhizobiales > Xanthobacteraceae > Pseudolabrys. Next base: position 226,102 of record CAWIXF010000010.1, read on the forward strand.
TCTGGCGTCTTTACGGACGGGGCTGAGATGCAGCTAGCTCAAAAATCAGACGGCACAGCCGCCACCGACAGGGAAGCGAAAAGAACCATGAACTTCCTCATCGTCGATGATTCCGAAGATCATCGCGAACTGACCGGGGCCGCGCTGCACAGCGCCGGCTTTAAATCAGTGCAAACCGCCGCATCGGCAAACGACGCGTTCAAGATACTCGGGATTGGCCGCAACACCGGCGATCCCGTCGCGGCCGATATCATCCTGCTCGATATCGTCATGCCGGAAATGGACGGCATCGAGACCTGCGCCTATATCCGCAACGATGCGCGCTACGAGGACGTCCCAATCATCATGGTCACGGGCCTCGACGATATGGAAAGCCTGTCGAACGCGTTCATCGCCGGCGCCAACGACTACATCACCAAGCCGGTCAACCGCATCGAGCTGCTGGCGCGGGTTCGCGCTGCGCTCAAGCTCAAGGGCGAGCTCGAACAGCGGCGCGAACGCGAACGTGAGCTCTTGAACTTCCTGTCGAGCTGGGGCGACCGCCGCGCCACGCTGTGGATCGACGAGCCAACCGGACTGTTCGTCGGTGAAGTGGCTGAGGCCTATCTTACGGCCGACACCCGGGTCGCCGAAAGCGAACTGGTCTCCGTCATCGCCCTTGCCATTGACCAGATTGATGCCGTCAAATCCTCGCAAGGCAATGAGATTGCCCATGCAATCCAGGCCAGGGTTGCTCAGGCGGTGCGGACGACAACAGCAACCGTCGGTGTGATCGCCGCCACTTATCGAAACGGAATCATGATAATCATCGCGCCGGAATTTGACGCCGCCAGTGCGCAGAAGCTGGGGCAAACGCTACGCGGTGCGATCGCCGCGCTGCGGATCGGCAATCGCGAACTCGTTGCGGCCGATCATATCACGGCCAGCGCCTCAGTCGTGACCGGCCGCGCCAAAGGTGGCGCAGAGCGCGCCAAGCTGCTCATGCAGGCGATCGCCAACGTTCAGCGCATCACGGCTGACGGCGGCGATCGGTTGATGACCTCGATCGCCTGAAAACGTGCCGCGGTGGGGAACGGCGATTTTGAATTGCTGCGTCTTGGGGGGAAACGCGTCATGTCCAGTCTTACGTCGGCTGCCCGCCGTTCGGGCATATATACTAGCGTCTTCATAACTTTCGCCTCGTTTGCCGCTGGACCCGTTTTCGCCGGCGCCTGGACCATGCCGGAAGGGCACGGCCAGGTTTTCGTCACCACTACGGCGAGCCGAGCGGACGACGCCTTCGACGCCAACGGCGTCGCGCATTCCGCGCCGCGCTATCAAAAGCTCGAGTCCGAGGCGCTCATTGAATACGGCATGACAGACCGGTTGACTGCGATGCTCGGTCCCAGCTTCCAGCACATCGATATCGCCCCGCCGACCGACGCCTCCCGCAACGGCTTCGGCTATACGGAGTTCGGCGGCCGTTTCCGCATGTTCCAAGACAAGGACTGGGTCGTATCGGCGCAAGGTCTCCTGCGCGTGCCCGGCACCAGAAATTCCAGCAACCCCGCCGCGGTCGGCTACACCGGCACGGAATTCGACGCACGGCTACTGTTCGGCACCAATCTGAAGATTGCCGGCATGCCGGCCTTCGCCGATCTGGAGGTGGCGCAGCGATTTCGCGATGGCATGCCAAACGAATTCCGCATCGACGCGACCCTTGGCATCAGCGTTGCGCCACGCTGGACGGTCGTTGCGCAGTCATTCACCGTGATTGCCGAGAGCGGCAGCCCGGTATTTCCGACCTACGACTACTCGAAGCTACAACTAAATGCTGTTTATTCGCTCACCGACGACTGGAGCCTGCAGCTCGGCGGTTTCTCGACCGTGTTCGGGCACAATGCCCTGCAAGAAAACGGGCTGGTTGCCGCTGTCGGCTATCGTTTCTGATCGGGCCCCCCCATTGCGTTGGCGCAGACACCTGTCCAGGCGCATCGCAGGACCTGTTCGGCAGGCTTTCCCTGCACGGTAAAATCTGTGTCCTTTGGCCCGCCGCCGGCGGGATCGCTGAGCCACCGCCAGATCATCACGCCGCGCACTGCGGGCCGGTCGAGCACGCGCAACCAGTCGGCCAGCACATCCGCCTGAAGTTGCGGATCGGGCTCAGCCGCGCGTTCTTCCGCGCTTTGCCACGGTTTGGCGGCTGCGCCCTTGGCGGAGCGAAGGCCCACTTCGGCGACGATCACAGGTTTGCCGATGCGTTCGCTCAGCGCGTCGATTCGTGCGGCGACCTGCTTAATAGCGGCCCTGCGGCTGACGCGGTCCTCATCGGCGCCAAGCGGCGGATAAAGCGAAACACCGATGGCGTCGAGCGCCGGCCAAAATGGGACATCTTCGGCGCCTTCGACATTATGCGCGACATAAGTAAGAGGCCCTTGGTAGACCGCCCGTATCTTGGCGATGATCGCCCGCCACTCCGGTCTTTGCACGGTACGGCGCAATTCGGTGCCGATCACCAGGGCGTCTGCCTTTTCCCGCGCGGCGACGCGCGCGATATCCACAATCGCGCGCTCGTAACCGGAAAACCATTTTTTCCAATCGCCTTCATTCGCCGGTTCAACCGCGCCGGCCCAGCTTTGTGGCACCCAGACATGCGGCTTGACCACCGCGCGCAAACCATCGGCATGGATCTGCCGGATGGCGGCGCTCAACTGGTCGTCCGGCATGTCGTCGCCACGTTGAATACTGGCGCTCGCCGGCGTCGATTGCCACAGGAACGGCACGATGGCGAGCGCGTTGGCACCCAATTGCTTCGCCTGCGCTATCGTGCGCGCGGCGGCGGCACCGCCGAAAGGATGATCTTGCGTGGCGATGACATTGAAGCCGTCCAGACGTGGGGGCAGCGTCGCGGCATCCGCACATGCGGTTGCGATCGCAAATGCCGCAATAACGATAAATCGAGCGCTCCGACGGTTCATGCAGCGCTGGACGGCCGCTCCAGACAGGCGCGTACCGATGCGGCGAGCGTCAGCGGATCAAATGGCTTGGCTATGACGCCTGCCGCTCCTAGCGTCAGGAAGTGAGCAACTTCGTTGGTCTGCGCGCGCGCGGTCATGAAGACGACCGGAATGTCGGCCGTGTGCGTACTTTTGCGCAAGTTGGCCAACAGCTCCGGGCCATCCATGACCGGCATGACCACGTCCGTCAAAATCACGTCTGGTCGCCACGTGGCGACTTCGGTGAGCGCATCAGGTCCGCTATCGCAGCTCTTCACCGTCAACTCCGGATCGAGCGCAAGCGATATCTTCACCACTTCCCGAATATCGGGCTCGTCTTCAACATGCAGCACGCGACAGAGGCTCATTCGTTTCCCCCGATGGAATCATGAAACAGTTTTCTACCGCCGAGTTATCCACATGAAACCTCGCACGGCGGCATGAAAGATGGGTGAAAGAAATCGAAGCATTTGGAGCCGGAGGGCAACGAACGGCGCGCCGTCCGGTGCCGCAATACCGATTGGAAAAGTCACACCGCACAATGACGTGAGCGGCACCACGCGCTCACGCATCAGCTATTTCATGACTAAGTACCGCAAGCCCGGTTGCGTCGAATACGACGGAGCGATTCGCGTGCATAATTCTTTGTTGAATATAATTTTGGATGCCAGACGCGGCGATCTCCAGTGTTGAGAGTTCGGCGGTACACGGATGCAGTCCACCGGTGTCTAGTTACAGATTCGCGCCGCGATACTGCACGATACTACCAAACCGTGCATTTATAGATTGTGCTATTTTGAACAGCATAATCGTTTTGACCATGACACTATTGTACTCAGTACACTAGGGGGTGGTGGCGTCGTCTCGCGCTAGGGCTTGACTCGCAGAAAAAAGCGCTGTGCCCGCGCGATACCAAGAGACGAACGCAGAAGGCGTTGGTGCTGTTGGTGTGTCGATGAGGACTTAAATCGAAATGCACGTTGACAACGTGCATGACGTTAAAACACAAGGGCACGCTCATGAAATCACCAATCGTCAAGCGCTCCGTCGTGATCGGTGGCCACAAGACCAGTGTCAGCCTGGAAGACGCGTTCTGGCGTGGATTGAAAGAAATCGCACGCACGCATCGGGTCACCCTGTCAAACATGGTCGGCGAAATCGACAAGGCACGTATTCACAGCAACTTGTCGTCGGCCATTCGACTGTTTGTGCTCGATAGGCTGCGCAATCCGGAAATGCAATCCCGCGCCGACGGGCGCGATCGCATCGAAGCCTCTCCCGTGGCGCAGCAAGGCCTTCCGAGCCCCATCTGACCCGGAGCTAACCGTTCTAGCATTCTGAATGGGGCGGCGGCTGGTCGCAGACCTATTCAAAGGTCAATTGGCGTATCAAACGCCATTGATTGATACGTGTTGGCTCCGCGTTGCCGTTCGACCAAAGAGCGATCGGCAACGCGACCATTTTCCCGCCGCAGTGCGAGATCGCGACAATCCGAATCGGCTTTCAACGCGCGGGGATGACCGCGGTCGCTTCGATTTCGACTTGTGCGTCGTTCTCCAACAAACCCGCCACCACCAACAGCGACATCGCCGGAAAGTGTTTGCCGATGACGCGGCGATAGGCGGCGCCGATCTCCTTGCGGTGCGCGACGTAAGTGGCTTTGTCCGTGACGTACCACGTCAGTCGCGTCAGATGCCGCGGCTCGCCGCCGGCCTCCGCCAACACCGCGACGATGTTTTTAAGCGCCTGCTCGGTCTGTGCGGCGATGTCGCCGCCGACCATGTGGCCGCCCGCGTCCCAGCCGATCTGTCCAGCGACGAAGACTTGGCGCCCGCTCGCAGCGATGCCGTTGGAATAGCCTTGCGGACTCGCCCAGCCTGTTGGCTGCAGGAACTCAAATTCGGCGCTGCTCACGGTGGTCATAGGCCGCTCACTGCTGGCGCAAGCGAAAGCGCTGGACCTTGCCGGTCTGCGTTTTCGGCAATGCGTCGATGAAGTTCACCGCGCGCGGATATTTATAGGGCGCGATCACCGCTTTCACGTGGTCCTGCAGGCGTTTGATACAGGCTTCGTCGCCGGCGATACCGGTTTTCAAGACAACGTAGGCCGCGACGATCTGGCCACGCTCTTCGTCGGCGGCAGCGACCACGGCACATTCGGCGACATCGGCATGTTGCAGAAGCGCGGCCTCGACTTCCGGCGCGGCAATGTTATAGCCGGCCGACACGATCATATCGTCGGCGCGCGCGACGAAGTGGTAGCGGCCCTCTTCGTCCTGCACGAAGGTGTCGCCGGTCAGATTCCAGCCGTCACGCACATAGTTCTTCTGCCGCTTATCGGCGAGATAGCGGCAACCGGTCGGCCCACGCACGGCAAGCCGGCCGATCTCTCCGCGCTCGAGTTCGTTCATCTTGTCATCGACGATCCTGGCTTCGTAGCCGGTGACCGGCCGACCAGTGGCGCCGGCATGGGCATCGCCGATACGGTTGGTAATAAAGATGTGCAGCATCTCGGTCGAACCGATGCCGTCGAGGATCGGCCGGCCGGTCTTGCGGGTCCACTCTTCGAACACCGGTCCGGGAAGCGTTTCGCCGGCGGAGACTGCAAGCCGCAGCGACGATAAATCAGCGCCCTTGTCCATGGCGGCCATCATGGCGCGATAGGCGGTCGGCGCAGTGAAGCAGATGGTCGCTTTATAGTTCTCGATGATCTGGATCATGTTGGCCGGCGAAGCGGCTTCAAGAAGTGTCGCCGTCGCGCCGAAGCGCAGCGGAAAAATCGCCAGACCGCCGAGACCGAAGGTAAAGGCGAGCGGCGGCGAGCCGACGAACACGTCGTCGGGTGTGACGTTGAGCACATCGCGCGCATAGCCGTCGGCGATGATCAGTAGATCGCGGTGGAAATGCATGGTGGCCTTCGGCTCGCCTGTCGTGCCGGAGGTAAAGCCGAGCAGCGCCACGTCGTCGCGCCCGGTTTCGACCGCGTCGAACTTGACCGGCTTGTCGAGCGCGATGCGGTCGAGCTCTAAATCGTGGTTCGCGGTGCCGTCGAAACTGACCACCTGCTTGAGGAATTTGCTAGTCTTGGCGCAGGCGACGAGCTCGTCGAGCATTCGGCTGTCGCACAGCGCCAGCGCAATCTCGGCTTTGTCGATGATCTTAGTGAGCTCACCGGCGCGCAACAGCGGCATGGTGTTGACCACCACCGCACCGGCCTTGGTGGCGGCAAGCCAGGCGGCGACCAGCGCCGGATTGTTGCCGGAGCGAATGAGCACACGGTTGCCCGGTTTGACGCCGTAATTTTCGATCAGCGCATGGGCAAGACGGTTCGACCAATCGGCGAGCTCCTTGTAGGTGCGCCGGCGACCGTTGCCGATCAGCGCCGTGTGATCGCCGAAGCCTTTCTCCACCAGGCGGTCGGTCAATTCGACGCCGACATTCAGCCGCTCGGGGTATTGGAACTCCGGCCGGTCGAGCAGGATGTCCGGCCACTGGTCGAAGGGGGGAAGATTGTCGCGCGTGAAGGAATCGACGTGCGCGGACGGACCAAGGGTGATGGATTTCTTCATGACGCAGCTCCCGAAAATTCCGACAGGACGGCCCGGGCGATGATGACTTTCTGAACGTCGGAGGCCCCCTCGTAGATGCGGAGCGCCCGTATTTCGCGGTAAAGCGTCTCGACAGGATGGCCGGAACGTACGCCGTCGCCGCCGTGCAGTTGCACGGCCGTGTCGATGATCCGCTGTGCCGCCTCTGTCGCATAGAGCTTGGCCATCGCCGCCTCGCGCGTCACGCGCGCAGCGCCCTGGTCCTTCGCCCAGGCTGCGCGATAGACGAGCAGCGCGGCAGCATCGAGTTCAAGCGCCATGTCGGCGAGATGCCCCTGCACCATTTGCAGGTCCGCCATCGGCGCACCGAACAATTGGCGCTTGTCCACCCGTGCTGCCGTTTCAGCCAGAGCGCGGCGCGCAAAGCCGAGTGCCGCGGCGCCAACGGTGGTCCGGAAGACGTCGAGCGTCGCCATCGCGATCTTGAAGCCCTCGCCCGGCTTGCCGACCAGTGCATCGGCCGGCACCCGGCAATTATCAAAGCGCAAGCGCGCCAGCGGATGCGGCGCGATCACCGGCAGACGTTCGGCGACGGTGAGCCCCGGATTGTCGCCCTCGACGATGAAGGCGGACAGCCCGCGCGCGCCCGGCGCTTCGCCGCTGCGCGCGAACACCACATAGAGGTCAGCAATTCCGCCATTGGAGATCCAGGTCTTCTCGCCATCGAGCACATAATACGCGCCGTCCCGGCGGGCGATCGTGGCGATATTGGCAACATCGGAGCCGGACGCCGGCTCGGTCAACGCGAAAGCGGCGATCGCCTTGCCCGCGCGCGTTTTCGGCAGCCAGGCGGCCCGTTGCTCGGCCGTACCGAAGAACGAAATCGGTCCCGCCCCCAGGCCCTGCATGGCGAAGGCGAAATCGGCGAGGCCGTCATGGCTCGCCAACGTTTCACGCACAAGCGCGAGCGACCGCACATCCAGCCGCTCATGAGCGTCGCCCGGCGCGGTCAGGTGCAGCCAGCCGTCGTCGCCGAGTTTCTTCACCAGCGCGCGGCAGGCGGTGTCGGTGTCGTGGTGGTCGATGTTGCCGAGATTGCTGTTGGCCCAAGGTGCAAGTTTGTTGGCCAACGCGCGATGACGATCTTCGAAGAACGGCCAGTTGAGGAAGCTTCGGTCCAGCATGACTAGGCTTTCCTCGTGCGCGCCGACTTTTTCCGTTCGTCCCCGCGCAAGTGGGGACCCAGGTCTGCAATCCTCAGCGCCGAGAACGTGGCTCTGGATTCCCGCTTTCGCGGGAACGAACGGGGGGTGCTGCAACGCTCCATGAACTAATTCCCCTCAAAGCGTGGGGTTTGCTTGGCGACAAAGGCTTCATAAGCGCGGCGGAAGTCCTGCGTCTGCATGCAGATCGCCTGCGCCTGCGCTTCCGCTTCGATCGCCTGTTCGAGCGACATCGACCATTCCTGCGTCAGCATGGTCTTGGTCATCATGTGCGCAAAGGTCGGCCCCTCGGCGAGCTTGGCGGCGAAGGCGATGGCCTCTTTTTCCAGCGCGTCGGCGGCGACCAGCCGGTTGAAAAAGCCCCAACGCTCGCCTTCTTCCGCGCTCATGCTGCGGCCGGTGAACAACAATTCGGCGGCGCGGCCCTGACCGATCACGCGCGGCAACATCGCGCAGGCGCCCATGTCGCAGCCGGCGAGACCGACCCGCGTGAACAGAAACGCGGTCTTAGCCAGCGGCGTGCCGAAGCGGACATCGCAAAACAACGCAATCATCGCACCGGCACCAACGCAGATGCCGTCGACCGCGGCAACGATCGGTTGCGGACAGGCGCGCATCGATTTAACCAGCTCGCCGGTCATGCGGGTAAAGGCGATGAGGCCCTTCATGTCGCGTTCGAGCAGCGGGCCGATGATGTCGTGGACATCGCCGCCGGAACAGAAATTGCCGGCATTCGAGCCGAACACCACCGCCTTCACGTCGTCTGCAAGAGCAAGGTTGCGGAAGGTTTCGCCAAGCTCGGCATACGAGTTCGAACGTGATCGGGTTCTTGCGCTCCGGCCGGCTCAAGGTGATCACCGCAACGTCGCCGTTCATGCGCCAATTGAAATGCTGCGGCTTGAAGTTTTTCATGTTCACGGCCGTGCTCCCCCGTTACGGACGCGGCCGGCTAGGCCGTCGAGGTGCTGAATGATGACACCGGCTTCGCCGGCATCGAATTCCGACAGCATCTTGTCGATCCATTGCTCGTGCGCGCGCGCAACCGCCGCGAATTCCGTTCGCCCCTTCGGCGTGAGCTGTACGAGAAAAGAACGACGGTCGTCGGGCGCCGGCTGGCGCGCCACCAGGCGATCCGTCACCAAGCGATCGACAATGCCGGTGACGTTGCCGTTGGACACAATCAACATGCGCGACAGCTCGGTCATGGTGATGCCGTCGTCTTGACGGTACAGCGCCGCCAGCACGTCGAATTGCGGCAGCGTCAGCGAAAATTTCACGCGCAGCCGCTCGCGCAGCTCCGCCTCGATGGCGCGCGTCGCGCGCAACAGCCTGAGCCAGAGCCGCAACCGTTGCCGGCTCAAAGGACGCGCCGTGGTTCGGGAACGCGCTTTTATCGCCGTTGTCATAGCTGGCCTCCGGCGACGACGATGGCCTGACCGTTGACGGAAGCCGCCGCCGGCGAGCACAGCCATAAAACGGTCTGTGCGACTTCTTCCGGCGTAATCAGCCGGCCGTGCGGATTGTCTTTTGCAAGTTCGGCGCGCGCCTCCGCGGCCGCTCGACCCGTCTTTGCGGAAATCCTGTCGACCGCGGCTTCGAGCAGCGGCGTTTCGGTATAGCCGGGACAGACGGCGTTGACGGTGACGCCTTTGCCCGCGAGTTCAACGCTGAGCGCACGCATGAGGCCGACGACGCCGTGCTTGGCGGCGCAATAGGCCGCGACAAAAGGGTAACCTTTGAGACCAGCCGTCGAAGCCACAAAAACGATGCGGCGCGCGCGATTGGTCTCATCGCGGGTGACATCGGCAAGCGCTGCCTTGACCGTCAGAAAAGCCCCGGTGAGATTGACGTCGATGGCGCGCTGCCAATGCGCGAGATCTGTCTTGGTGGCAGGCGCGCTTTCGGCGAGGCCGGCATTGGCGATGACGAGATCGATCGGGCCGTAAGCGGCGCGCGCGGTGTCGACCATGGCCGCACATTCGGCCTCGCGCGTGATGTCCGCGGGCGCTGCCTTCCCTTTCGGCAGCTTTGCCGCGACCGCTTCGAGTGGCCCAGCGCGCCGGCCGGCAACCGTGACCGCGGCGCCCGCCTCGCCAAGGGCACAGGCGATAGCCGCGCCGATGCCGGTGCCGCCGCCGGTGACGAGCGCGTGATGGTTGGTGAGTGCCGCCATCACACCTTCCCCGTCATGACTTCAGCGCGCGACCTCAGCCGGTTGAGCTGGTCGCGGCCGCGCCAGTAGGGTTTGGGCCAGGGCGCGCCTTCGTATCGCAGGTCGGCCGCCGCGTGCAGCGTCCAATAGGGATCGGCGAGATGCGGCCGCCCCAGACAGACGAGATCGGCGCGGCCGGCCATCAGGATCGAGTTGACGTGATCGGGCTCGTAGATATTGCCGACAGCCAGCGTGGCGACGCCGGCCTCATTGCGAATGCGATCGGAAAACGGCGTCTGGAACATGCGGCCGTAGACAGGCTTCGCCTCGATAGAGGTTTGTCCCGCCGAAACATCGATCAGATCGACGCCATGCTCCGCCAGCATGCGTGAGATAACGACCGCATCCTGCGGCTGGATGCCGTTTGCGCCCACCCAGTCATGCGCGGAGATGCGCACCGAGACCGGCTTCTCGTCCGGCCAAATTTCACGCACCGCATGGAAGACTTCGAGTGGGAAGCGCATGCGGTTTTCAAGGCTGCCGCCATACGAGTCAGTTCTCCGGTTGGTCACCGGCGAGATGAAAGACGACATCAGGTAGCCGTGCGCGTAATGCAGTTCGAGCCAGTCGAAGCCGGCGCGCTTGGCCATCTCGGCCGAGCGTACGAACTGGTCGCGCACCTCGTCCATGTCGGCGCGCGTCATTTCACGCGGCGGCGGATTGTCGGAACTCCAGGCCACACATGAGGGGCCGATGGTTTCCCAGTTGCCCCCGAGCAGCGGCGCATCCGGCGTTTCCCAGCCAACTTGCGTCGAGCCTTTGAGCCCGGAATGCCCGAGCTGGATTGCGATTTTGGCGTCGGTCTCGGCGTGGACAAAATCGATGAGCTTCTTCCACGCGCGCTCATGCGCGGCGCTGTAGAGGCCGGTGCAACCGGGTGAAATGCGGCCTTCGGGCGAAATGCAGGTCATCTCGGTAAACACCAGCCCGGCGCCGCCTTTGGCGCGCTCGGCGTAGTGCACGAAATGCCAATCATTGGGCGTGCCGTCGACCGCGCGGTATTGCGCCATCGGCGACACACAGACGCGGTTGGCAAGCTCCAACCCGCGCACGCGAAACGGCACGAACATCGGCGGGCGCGAGACGTTCGGCTTTTTTCCCGTCGCCCGCTGTTCGAACCATTTCTCCGCGCCCGCGAGCCATTCCGGATCGCGCAGGCGCAGGTTCTCGTGGCTGATGCGTTGCGAGCGAGTGAGCAGCGAATAATTGAACTGAACGGGGTCGAGATGGAAATAGCGTTCGGCGTCTTCGAACCATTCGATCGAATTGCGCGCGGCGCTCTGCAGCCGCAGAACCTCGACGCGGCGTTCGTCTTCATAGCGGCGAAATGCCGATGGCAGGTCGGGCTCGCTCTTGATGTCGTTCGCGAGCGCAATCGCGCTTTCCATGGCGAGCTTGCTGCCCGAACCGATCGAGAAATGCGCCGTCGCGGCCGCATCGCCAAGCAGCACCACGTTCTCGTAGCTCCAACGCTCGCAGAGCACGCGGTTGAAGTTGAGCCAGGCCGAACCGCGCAGGTGCTTGGCGTTCGATATCAGCTTGTTGCCGCCGAGATTGCGAGCGAAAATCTTTTCGCAGGCCGCGATGGTCTCCTCGGCCGACATGCGATCAAAGCCGAATTTGCGCCAGGTCTCTTCCGAACACTCCACGATGAAGGTCGCGCTGTCGGCGTCGAATTGGTAGGCGTGCGCCCAGATCCAGCCGGCCGGAGTCTCCTCGAAAATGAAGGTGAAGGCGTCGTCGAATTTCTGGCGCGTGCCGAGCCAGACATATTTGCAGGCGCGCACCTGGATGTCCGGCTTGAAGCGGTCGGCGTATTTCTCGCGCACGCGCGAGTTAATGCCATCGGCGGCCACGACCAGATCGTAATCTTTACGGTAGACGTCGGCGTCTAGCGCCTCGGTCTCGAAGCACAGGTTCACGCCGACCTGGCGCGCGCGCTCCTGCAGGATTGTCAGCAGCCGCTGGCGGCCAATGCCGCAAAAGCCATGGCCGCCGGAGCGCTGCACCGTGCCGCGGTAATGCACGGCAATGTCGTCCCAATAGGCGAAGGACTTGCGGATCTGCTCGGCACTGACGGGATCGTTGGCGGCAAGATTGTCCAAAGTCTCGTCGGACAACACCACACCCCAGCCGAAAGTGTCGTCGGCCTTGTTGCGTTCGATGACGACGACTTCTGCCGAAGGATCGCGAAGCTTCAGCGTGATCGCGAAATAAAGTCCGCCCGGACCGCCTCCCAGCACCGCTGCTCGCATGCGCCGCATCCGCCGTTGTTGCCTTGTCGGCGGCCATTTTGGCGCAAACCGCCAGATATTACAAACATAAAATATCTCAATTTAAAACAATTGCCCGTGCAGGTGACGCACGAAAGCGGCCTCCTGGCGACGCGGTATCGCGATACAGGTTGCCGATCACCGATCCCGGAGCGGTCGGGAGGCGACTAGGCGCGAAAGAATATTTGCTCGTTCGTCTATTCCGCCGCGATCTGCACGCTGCCGAGCTCGGCGCCGTCACGCCCTATGCGGGCCGCCTTCAATGCTTTGCCGATGCGGGCGATCTCCGACTCATCGAGCTTGATGAGAGGCGGCCGCACCACGGCCTTGTCCACGCGCCCGAGCAGCACCAGCGCTTCCTTCATGCGGTTGTGCATGTCTCCGAACGGATTGGAATAGAACACTTCGCTCGTGTGCCAGATTCGCTCCGAGAGATCGCGAGCGGATTCCAAGTCGTTGGCGCGCACGGAATTGAACAACGCGACCTGCAAGTCGGCAATAACCGAGCCAGCGCCCGACAACAGGCCATTTGCGCCCATCACCAGCGACGACATCAGCCATGCGGAATTCGTGCTCAGCACATTGATCGGCCGCGATAGGCTCTGTAGTACGCGGATGTTGCGCTCATGGCGCTGGGCCGGCGACCAGTCCTTGATCGCCTTGATCGAAGGAATTGTCTCCGCGAGTTTCACCAGCGTATCGAGACTATAGGCGAGTTCGTTTTGATACTGAAAGACAATAAGAGGCAAATCGGTCGCGGCGGCGATTTGCCGGAAATGCGCAAAAGCCATTTCGGGCCGGTATTGGATGCAGCCCATGCCGAGACTCTGTGGCGGGAAGCAGAGCAGCGCCGAAGCACCGCCCTGTTCGTGCATCTTGGCGAGCCGGGCCGCTTCCAGGCTGCCGTCCGCAAATACACCGCCGATCAGCGGCACCTTGTCGCCGATCTCGTCGGCGCTGATATCGAGCAGCCGCTGCTGTTCGTCGAACGTGCAGGCATGCACTTCAGAGGCGTGGCCGTTGATCGTAATTGCAGTGATGCCTTTGGTGGCGCCGACAAACGACAGATGGCGCCGTGTCTGCGCCTCATTGATCGAGAAGTCGTCATTGAAAGCAAGGAGAGTCGCCGGGATCACGCCGTGAGGAACGTAGTTCTTGAAGCGGGGCATCGTCAGTCTCCTGCGCTCTGGTCCAATTTTGCCATAATGCGACGGCCTTGCCTAGACTCCGTTTCATACGGCCGGATGCAATGTGCGAGCTGACGGTAGCTTGAACCACGGTCGTTCGTTCATGAGCTGCCACCTTTGAAGTGGTCCACCGTGAAGTATGTTTTTACAGACGGAGGACTGATCCATGGGAAGGAAGAGGCGTACGGCCGAAGAGATTGTATCGAATCCTACGCCTGCCGAGTGCAACGGCTGACACTGCTCGCGCCGTCCATCGTCGACGATATCCTCGATAATCAGCGAAACTCAAATCTAACCCTCAAAGAATTTTCGCGACCGTTTCCGGCGCGATGGGACCAGCAATTGACAGCGCACGGTGTGAAGTCGACTAAACTTGACCGCTAGTCGGCAGCCATAATTTCATCGAGTGCAATCCATTTTTGTTCTTCGGCAGCGCGGTAGCACGCTTCCGCGAATTGCACGTCGCGAATGCCGGCCGACAGATCGCTCGTCAGCGGCGTATCGGTCGCAACGTGGCACAGGAAATTCTCCCAACCAACTCGATAGGGATTGGTATAGCCGCCGGACCCGGCGACCTCTTTCCACTCGGCACGGTAGTCGGCACCGATGTCGAGATTCGGGTTGAAATGGCGAATGGTGGGAGTGTCGGCAGCGGTCTGCGTCCAGCAGCGATGTAGCCCCGCCAGCGCGGACCCGCCAGTACCATCAATCTGGAATGTCAGCAGGTCGTCGCGGCGAACGCGGGTTGCCCACGAACAAGCAATGGTGCCGACCGCACCACCTGACAATTCAACGAGGGCAATCGAGGTATCATCGACGTCGACGTTGTAAGGCGTCCCGGCCTCGTCGAACCGGTCAGAGATCGAGGTCTTAATTGCCGTCGCAACACGGCTGATGGGGCCCAGAATTCTTTCGATGACGTAGCGCCAGTGTGGATACATGTCCAAGGTCAAGCCGCCTCCGCCGGCGCGCTGATAGTTCCAACTTGGCCGTTGGCTGGGTCGTTCTTGGCCGTCAAATACCCACCAGCCAAAATCGAGTCTAAATCCGGTAACGCGGCCAAAGAAGCCGCCGGCAGCAAGTGCTGAGAGCTTTTGCAATCCCGGCAGGAAAATCTTGTCCTCGACGACACCCGCCTTGATCCTGCGCGAACGCGCCGCCTCAAGAAGCAAAAGGCCTTCGGCGACCGACGGCGCTACTGGCTTTTCGCTATAGATGTGTTTGCCCGCTGCAATAGCTTTCGTCAGCGTTGCAAGACGCTGGCGTGTCGCTGCCGCATCGAAAAATACGGGAAATTCCGGCTTGGCTAGCGCTGCATTTAAGTCTGTTGTCCAGTCACTGAGGCTGAAGTGTTTCGCAATGCCAGCAAGTCGGCGGGCATCACGCCCGACCAGCAATAGACGCGGCATAATGCGATCCGCGCCAACCGGCAATCCGCCTTCGGCGCAAATCGGCACCAGCGCGTTCGCGAGATGCTGGGTTGATGCAATCCTCCCGGTCGCGCCGTTGACGATGATGCCAATCTCTCTGACCGCCAAATCCTTGACCCCTTTGCTCGTCTTCTTATCATGCTCCGCCAGCGCCGACACCAGGGGCGGCAGGACAGGTCGCATCCATGGCTCGCCACGTCGTTTGCCTTACCTTCGATTTCGACACCCAGGCCGGCTTTATCGCCCGCGATATGACCACACCGACGCCACTATCGCGTGGCGAATTTGGCGCGATCGGCGCGCGCCGTATCCTCGATTTTCTAAAATCACGCGAAATCAACGCGACCTGGTTCATCCCCGGGTTTACGATCGAGAGCTGGCCGCGCGAATGTGAAGCAGTGGTAGCCGGTGGGCATGAAGTTGCACACCACAGTTGGGCGCATATTCCGCCTGCCACACAAACTCGAGAACAGGAGGAAGCCGATCTGGTGCGCGCCAACGACGCCATAGTGCGCTTGAGCGGAAGCAAAGCGCGTGGCTACCGATCACCATCGTGGGATTTGAGTGAACATACGATCGACCTCTTGCTAGCCCACGGTTTCGCATACGATTCGAGTTTAATGGGATCCGACTACCTGCCCTACCGCCCTCGACGCGGCGATGTGGCCAGGCTGGGCGAGACATTTCAATTCGGCGAAAAAACATCGCTCATCGAAATGCCTATCAGTTGGTCGCTTGATGACTTTCCTCATTTCGAATTCCTCCGTACGCCGACCAGTGTCCTGCCAGGGCTGCAACCGGCACGCGCCGTCATGCAAAGCTGGCTGGATGAATTTGTTTACATGAAGAAGTCCGTTGAGTGGGGTGTGTTGACCTACACCATGCATCCTTATGTCATCGGACGCGGCCACCGCATGTTGGCGCTCGAAGACTTGGTCGACAAACTCGGCAGAGAAGGCGCGATCTTCATGAGCATGGAAGAGGCTGCGCGCGAGGCCGAACAGCGGCTGATGCGACCATGAGCGTACAAGCCGAAATCTCAGTCAGAGAGCGCCAAGTGCTTGATTGGCTGGCACAACAGCACAACGCCATGCAGGCCCTACTCGCCACTTTGGTGAATATCGATAGCGGCTCTTACAACAAGGTCGGGGTCGACCGTGTCGGCGAAGCGATTTGCGAATTTCTTGACCGTCACCAAATTCCTTTTGAAATCATACCGAATGAACGGTTTGGGAATGCCATCCGTGCCGCGGTAGGGACGCCCGGCGACCGCAATATCCTCCTGATGGGACACCGCGATACCGTGTTTCCGGACGGCGAGGCCGGTCGTCGGCCATTTCGCAGCGATGGGGCGCGCGGCTATGGACCCGGTGTTGCCGACATGAAGGCCGGCCTCGTGATGAACTGCTTTGTCGCCGCCGCATTGAAGAAATTTGGCACAGCACAAGCACCGTTGGTCGCATTATTCACCGCTGACGAAGAAATTGGATCTCCTTCATCGCGCGCAATCATCGAAGCCGAAGCCCGACGCGCACGGCTAGTGTTAAACGCCGAGCCTGGTCGGCCAAATAATGCCGTCGTCACCGATCGCAAAGCCGGCATTTTCATGCGCTTCGAAGTCGTCGGCAAAGCGGCACATGCCGGCGCAAATTTCGAGCAAGGTGCAAGCGCCATCGGCGAGATGGCGCATAAGATTGTGGCCCTACATGCACTGACTGATCCGACGAAGGGAATCACGGTCAATGTCGGCATTATTCGAGGGGGTCAGACCGTCAACACGGTGGCACCCTCGGCAAGCGGGGAAATCGATCTGCGCTATATCGCAGCGGAAGATCGCGGCGCCTTGCTTGCGAAGATTGCAACCGTCATGGCCCATTCCACCATTGCGGGCACGAGCGCGACCTACGAAACCTACGCCGAATTCCTGCCTCTTGTGCAAACAGAGGGCGGCAGACGACTTTTTCGGCTGTACTCCGATTGTGGCAGCCGCGCTCGGATCGACTATCACGGGGATATTTACCGGCGGCTGCTCCGACGCAGGCTTTTCTGCAGGCGCCGGGGCGCCGACGTTATGTGCTGTAGGGCCGATCGGCTTTCGTACTCACAGCCCCGACGAATACGTCGAGCTAGATACTCTTGTGCCCCGCGCACAAGTTGTCGCGCTCACGATCATGAGAGCCGATGGAAGCTTTCCCTAAATCTAATTTTCGTAACTCAGATCGCATAAGCGCCATAATGGAATATACAGGTTTTAGAGCGTCGAACGCCTAGATTGACTTCTTTTACGAATTACGCGCGGCAGCGACGAGTGCCTTGCAATATTCGGCAAGCAATCCGTATCGCTGACGTGCGGATCCGGCCATCGAGCCGAGCGTCGCGGCTCGTAAATGGACTTAAAATAATGGATTCCGAAAATCCGTACTCTTCGACAGGAGTACAGAGGCCCAGAGAAATATTGGGCTGAGAGAGCAAGTCCGGCCAGGTGTTTCAACCGTAAGGTACAGAGGCCTATCGCCATATCCCGCTATTTCAGGATATTTAGGACCAGTTTTGGCGACGAAAGAGCACGGTCCTAGGGGGAGGTGGCGGAGGGAGAGGGATTCGAACCCTCGATACGGTTTCCCGTATACACGCTTTCCAAGCGTGCGCCTTCAGCCACTCGGCCACCCCTCCAAACCTCGCCGCGGCGCCAGTCGTTTTTAGCTTGCGCTGACCCTTTGCGCCCCGCGTCTGCGCCGCCGTGTTGACACATGCGCCGTGCGAGCGCTTGCCCGCTCATCGCCCGGTCAACCCAGTCTTTGGGGAGCCAATGCCGTCGCGCCTGGCAACCGTCCCCAGAGCAAAATGCCGCAGGCGGCGGCACTATAGCGACGGTCTTACGCCAGACAACCTGTCTCAAGACGTTCTCAGCATCGCGATTTTAGGTGCATAAACATGCATTATTTCCAATATTTTATCGTCGCTTGTAGAAAAGGCATAAAAACGCTACAGGTCATCGGACAAGATTGTCCAGCGATGTCGGTGGGATGGGCAAGAAAACGTCATGAACGGCGACGTTACGGCGCTCCATCTGGTGCTGACCGGCGACCCGGAACTGTTCGCCATCGTCCGGCTGTCCCTGCTCGTCAGCCTGAGCGCGGTTATGGCTTCCGCGCTGATCGGCGTGCCCGTCGGCGCCCTCATCGCACTGAACCGGTTTCGCGGGCGTGAAACCGTCATCGTCATCCTCAACGCGCTGATGGGGCTACCACCCGTCGTGGTCGGCCTTCTGGTCTATCTGCTGCTGTCGCGCTCGGGCCCGCTCGGCGAATGGGGCTTGCTGTTCACCCCCACGGCCATGGTCATCGCGCAGACCGTGCTGGTTTCGCCCATTATCGCCGCCCTTTCGCGGCAAACCATCGAGGATCTGTGGGCGGAATATCAGGACGAGCTGGCGGCGATGAATGTCGGCCCGCTGCGGCGGCTCGTGACATTGATCCGCGACGCGCGCTTCAGCCTGGTCACGGCATTGCTTGCCGGATTCGGGCGCTCGGCGGCGGAAGTCGGCGCCATCATCATCGTCGGCGGCAATATCAAAGACTTTACCCGCACGATGACGACCGCGATCGCGCTGGAGACGTCGAAAGGCGACCTGTCGCTCGCGATCGGGCTCGGCATGGTCCTGATTTCCATCGTGATTGCCATTAACGCGCTGGCCTGGGGCGCGCGCCGCGCCGGCGAACGCTACGCGGGATGACCATGCGAGCGCCCGCTCTCGACCTGCCGTTGATGCTTGTCGATGTTCGGATCGTCGCCGGCCGCGTGGCCATCCTCGACCAGATCTCGCTCAAGCTCGAAGCCGGACCACCAACCGTTCTCATCGGTCCGAACGGCGCCGGCAAGACCACGCTGCTGCGCGTCGCCATGGGCCTCACCCGCCCGACCGGCGGACTGGTGACATGGGGCGGACGCGAGGTTTCACCGCCGACCCGCCGCGCCTTCATGTTCCAGCGGCCGGCCATGCTCCGCCGCAGCGCCGTCGCCAATGTCCGCTATGCGCTCGCAGCCGCCAAGGTGCCGCGCGCGCAATGCGAGACGCGCGCCGTCGCGCTGATGGCCGACGTCGGGCTGGCCGGACTTGAGCGCCGGCCGGCGCGGCGGCTGTCGGGCGGCGAACAACAGCGCCTCGCGCTTGCGCGTGCGCTTGCGTGCGATCCCGCCATTCTGTTTCTCGACGAGCCGACCGCCAGCCTCGATCCCGCCGCCACCAAGGCGATCGAAGACATTATCCGCCGGATCAGCGCCCGCGGCGTCAAAGTCATGATGTCCACGCACGACCTCGGCCAGGCCAAACGCATCGGCGGCGACATCGTGCTGCTCCACCGCGGCCGGCTGATCGAAAATACGCCGGCCGAAACATTTTTCATGAGCCCGCGTACACCGGAAGGAAAGACGTTCATCGCCGGCGAATTGCTGGTGTGAAACAGAGCCAAACGCCGATCGCGCGTAGGGGCTCTAGCAAGCGAGAACCATAAGGAGGAGAAAAATGCTCAACCGCCGCACTCTGATTGCCGCCGCCGCGCTTGGCACCGTATTTGGCGTCGCCTTTTTCACGAGTTCGCAGAGCTACGCGCAAGACAAGTCGATCGTGGTCGCCTCGACGACATCGACGCGCGATTCCGGCTTGTTCGACTATCTGCTGCCGAAGTTCAAGGCCAAGACGGGCATCACCGTGAAGGTCGTCGCGCAGGGCACCGGCAAGGCGCTTGATACCGGCCGCCGCGGCGACGCGGACGTGCTGTTCGTGCACGCCAAGGCGGCGGAAATGAAGTTCATCAAGGACGGCTACGGCGTGAAGCGCTATCCGGTGATGTACAACGATTTCGTCGTGGTCGGGCCGAAGAGCGACCCCGCCGGCATCAAGGGCACGAAGGACGTCGGCAAGGCGCTCACCACCATCATGAACAAGAAGGCCGATTTCATCTCGCGTGGCGACAACTCCGGCACCAACAAGGCCGAGCTCAGGCTCTGGAAGGCAGCCGGCGTCGACATCAACGCGAAAAAGGGTCCCTGGTACAAAGCCATCGGCCAGGGCATGGGCGCCACGCTCAACACCGCAGCGGCCTCAAACGCCTACACGCTGACCGACCGCGCCACCTGGATCAACTTCAAGAACAAGCGAGACCTGGTGATCGTGGTGGAAGGCGACAAGCGCCTGTTCAACCAGTACGGCATCTTCCTGGTGAACCCGAAGAAACACCCCAACGTGAAGGTCAAGCTCGGCCAGGCGTTCATCGATTACGTCATCTCGCCGGAAGGCCAGGCCGTGATCAAGAGCTACAAGGTGAAAGACAAGCAGTTGTTCTATCCGGACGCCGGCGATCCGAACGCATGAGGCGTCTGCACGAACGATGCCGCAAGCACTTTTACCCTCTCCCCATGTGGGAGAGGGTGACGAGCGTTGAAGCATAAGCGATGCGCGAGCCATCGGGTATATCCGAGTTCGGCCAATCCAAATGCCGAACTCGGGTAAACCCGAGTTCGGTTGGGGAGAGCGCAAGCGAGATCGTCGTACTGTGACAACGCAACCGCCCTACCCCGCAATCCACCTCTTCGCCGCCGGCAGCCTGAAGGAGGCGCTCGGTGACGTGGCAAAAGCTTACGAAGCGGTGAGTGGCAACGCCGTCGAAGCGACGTTCGGACCCTCCGGCCTGCTCAAGGACGAGATCATGGGTGGCGCGCCGGCCCACGTCTTCGCGTCCGCCAATATGGTGCATCCGCAGACGCTGCATGATGCCGGCAAGAGCGGCGCGGTGACGTGCTTTGCCCGCAACACATTGTGCGCGCTGGTGTCAGCCACGCTCGACGTCACCACCGGCGATCTGCTGGCGCGCATGCTCGACCCGAAAGTGAAACTCGGCACCTCGACACCGAAGGCCGATCCGTCCGGCGATTACGCTTTCGCGGCCTTCGCCAAAGCCGAAGCTCTCAAGCCGGGTGCGCGAGACGTACTCGAGCGTAAGGCCGTCAAACTCACCGGCGCGCGCGACAGCGCCGCGCCGTCCGCCGGCACCAACGTCTACGGCTGGCACGTCGCGCAAGGCCGCGCAGATATTTTCTTAACCTACCGCACCAATGCATTGGCGGCGCAGCGCCACTACCCCGCCCAGAAATGTGTTATGTTGCCGGCCGCGCTGGCGGTCGGATCCGAGTATGGGCTTACCGTCATGAAGGATGCTCCGGCGGGAGCGCTCGCCTTCGCGCAATACATCTTGGCTGACCCCGGTCAAACGATTTTGGCGCGGCACGGCTTCGATCCGCCGGCGCCATAAGGAGACACCCATGAAATTCAGCGCACGCAATCAGCTCAAGGGCAAGATCGTCGATGTGAAGAAAGGCGCCACCACCGCCCATGTCCGCATCGACATCGGCGGGCAGATCGTGACTGCCTCGATCACCAACGAGTCGGTGGAGGAACTCGGTCTCGCACCCGGCAAGACTGCCTACGCCATCGTCAAGGCCAGCAATGTGATGGTGGGGGTGGATTAGAGTCGCCATTGGGGTGGCGCCGGACGGCAATCTCTTTTCCCTCTCCCGCGGGGGAGAGGGGAAGAGAAAGAGAGAATGCCGCGTGGATCGAAAGCAAACAGAGCCGACCATGCCCCTCACCCGCCGCACATTGCTCGCAAGCACCACCGCCGCGCTGCTCGCGCCACGCATATTTGCTTCATCGGCGCGTGCGGCGGGCGTGACCGATGCCACCGGCCGCTCGCTGCCGATTCCTCAGAAGGTGACGCGCGTGTTTCCGGCCGGGCCGCCGGCCGCCATCATGCTCTACACGTTAGCGCCCGATCTGCTGCTCGGCTGGCCGCGCGCCAACCGGCCGGAAGAATGCGCCTACATGCTCCCCGACATCTGCGCCAAGCCGGAAGTTGGCCGCCTCACCGGCCGCGGCAACACGGCCAACCTGGAAAGCGTGATCGCGCTCAAGCCCGATCTCATCATCGATATCGGCTCGACACGCGCGACCTTCGTTTCGCTCGCCGAGCGCGTGCAGGAACAAACGGGTATTCCTTACGCACTGCTCGACGGGCGCTTCGACGCCATTCCTGCAACCTACCGCAAGCTTGGCGAACTGGTGCACCGGCTGGACGACGCGGCAAAACGCGCCGACTATGCCGAGCGCACCTTGAAAACCATCCAGGGGCGCATCGCCGATGTCCCACAAGGCAAGCGCCCGCGCGTCTATTACGCGCGCGGGCCGCGCGGACTGGTCACGGGGCTTGGCGGCTCGATCAATGTGGAGACCATCGAACTGCTGGCGCGGAACGTCGCCGGCGGCACGCATGGCGGCCTCGCCAATGTGTCGCTCGAACAGGTGCTGCTGTGGAACCCGGAGGTGATCGTCACCATCGATCAGCATTTCGCCGCCACTGTGCGCAGCGACCCGGCATGGTCGTCGGTCGCGGCGGTGAAGAACGGCCGCGTGCATCTATCGCCCAAGATGCCGTTCGGCTGGGTGGATTTCCCGCCGAGCGTGAACCGGCTGATCGGACTATGGTGGCTCGGCAAGATTCTCTATCCGGACAAGTTTCCGGAGGACCTGCGCGACCTGACGCGAGATTTCTACGCGACGTTCTATCACCGCACGCCAACGCCCGAGCAGATCGCGCATGTGCTGGCGGGGAGGGATTAATTGTCCCGCTCCGCGCTGCCGGGACTGGCGATTGCGATCGGCGTTCTGATCGCGGGCCTGCTGCTTGCCTTCACGGTTGGGCGCTATCCGGTGTCGCTCGGTGATCTGGCAAGCGTGCTGTTCGCCAAGGCGACGGGCCAGGAAGCGCATGTCTCCGCCGCGGTTCAAAACGTCATCTTGCAGGTGCGCGGGCCGCGCGTGCTCGCCGCTGTCATGGTGGGCGCGGCACTCGCGGTCGCCGGCACGGCGTTTCAAGGGCTGTTTCGCAATCCGCTGGTGTCGCCCGATATTCTCGGCGCCTCGTCTGGCGCGGCGCTCGGCGCCGTGCTCGGCATTTTCTTTTCGCTCGGCATCGTTGCGATCCAGGTTTTCGCCTTCATCGGCGGACTGGTCGCGGTCGCGGCGGTCTATGTCATCGGTTCGATGGTGCGCGCCCGCGATCCGATCCTGGTGCTGGTGCTGACCGGCGTCGTGGTTGGCGCCCTGCTCGGCGCCGGCGTCGGCCTGGTGAAGTATCTCGCCGATCCCTACAACCAGCTTCCCGCCATGACCTTCTGGCTGCTCGGCAGTCTCTCCGCCACAGGCGTGCCCGATCTGTTGCCGCTGTTCGGACCGGTGGCGGTCGGCACCGCGGTGCTGATCGCGTTGCGCTGGCGCATGAACGTGATGTCGCTGCCGGAGGAAGAAGCGCGCGCGCTCGGCGTCGCCACCGGACCCTTGCGCATCGTCATCGTCGCGGCCGCCACATTGACCACCTCGGCGAGCGTCGCCACCGCCGGCATCATCGGCTGGGTCGGCCTCGTCGTGCCGCATCTGGCGCGTTCGCTGGTGGGACCGGATTTCGCGCGGCTATTACCCGCGGCGGCGATCCTGGGCGGCGGCTATCTGCTGGTGATCGACACATTGGCGCGCACGTTGGCGGAAGTTGAAATCCCGCTCGGCATTCTGACGGCTGTGATCGGCACGCCTTTTTTCATCTGGCTGCTGGCGCACATGCAGAGGAACTGGTCGTGATCGTCGAAGGCCGCGCATTGACCATCGGCTATCCCGGCCGCACGGTCGGCAGCGGCCTCGATGTTGCGCTGTCGACGGGCGAGGTGCTGGCGCTGCTGGGACCGAACGGCGGCGGCAAGACCACGCTGTTGAAGACGCTGCTCGGTCTCATCAAACCGAAAGCGGGCGACATTGCTCTCGATGGCCGTCCGCTCGACAGCTATTCGATCCGCGAGCGCGCACGCTCAATCGCCTACGTGCCGCAGGTGCATGTCGGCACCTTTGCCTTCACGGTGGAGACCGTGGTGCTGATGGGCCGCTCGGCGCACGGAAATCTGTTCAGCCGCCCGAGCGCGCACGACCGCGACGTGGCCCATCGCGCGCTCGAGCGCTTCGGCATCGGGCGCTTGTCGCAGCGGCCCTATACGGAAATTTCCGGCGGCGAACGCCAGCTTGTCTTGCTGGCAAGAGCCCTTGCACAAGAGCCGCAATTCATCGTGCTCGACGAGCCGACGGCGAGCCTCGACTTCGGCAACCAGGGCAAGGTAATGCGCGAGATCAAGGCGCTCGCCGCCTCCGGCCACGGCGTGCTGTTCACCACGCACGATCCCAATCATGCCATGCGCGCGGCGCACCGCGCCTTTCTCCTGCGCGACGGAGCGCGTCTCGCCGAAGGGCCGGTCGCGCAGGTCCTCAACCGCGCGCAACTCGAAGCGCTCTACGGCGCGCCGGTCGAGCAACTCGCGGATACCGACAGCGGCGGCGCGGCGTTTCTGCCGGGGTGGTGAAACTTTCTTTTCCCTCCCGCTGAAGGGGAAGGGAAGAAATTATTTCGCCGCCACGATCAGCGAATAGCGCGGATCAGCGGCGAGCACCTCGGCTTCGGGAAGCCCAAGCTCCTTGCGCACGATGTTGGTGCCGAGCACCAGCGCCACCGTCTTGTAGTAGGCGTGGCGGCGGCTCATGCCTTCGCGGCCCATGCCGCAGTCGGACGAGATCACCAGCCGCTCGGCCGGAATGAACTTGAGCGCGCGGCGCAAATGATCGGCGATTTCGTCGGGCCGCTCGACTTGCAGGGAATGGTGGTCGATGACGCCGATACAGATCTTCTTGTCGGAGGAGATCATCGTGCCGAAAGCTTCCAGATCCATGCCATGAGCGCTGACCGATTCGAAAGTGACGACGTCGGCGTCGACCTTGTCGAGTGTCGTGAGCGCGTCCTTGTAACTCATCACATCCTTGAACATGCGCTGCTGGGACGGATTGCCCCAGCAGGTGTGGCACCACACTTCCGTCTTGGCGCGCAGACCTTTGATCGTGCGGTTGAACACCTCGACGCTGAAGTCCGGGTTGATCGTCGCATCGGCGACCTTGCGGATCGCCAGCATGTGGATCTGCGGTTCTTCGAACTGGATCACCGGACAGCCGGCGTCGGCGAGCTCGTGCAGCTCTTCGTTGAGCGCATCGGCGATCGCCAGGATGCGGTCCTTGACGCTCTTGTAGTGCGTGTCGGAGACGGCGAAAGCGACGAGTTCGGGTCCGATGGTGCCGAACTTGACCGGCCTCTTGGTCATGCGCTGCGCGACCTTCCACATCGCCGCATATTGCAGATCGCCGCGCGTGACCGGGCCTTCGATGCCCGGCATCACGCGGGCTTCCAGATAGTCGTGCAGGATGTGCCCGGGCGGAAAGGCGACGCCGCCCTTGCCGGCCGGTGTCGGCTGCGGATTTTTGTCGAAGCCGCCCATGTGGCGCGGCGGATAATTGGTCCAGCTTTGGCCGCCGACGTCGCTATCGAAATGCGCATCGCCGTCGGTGACGATATCGAGTCCGGCCATCTCCTGCTCGTGCAGATAGACCGCGACGGTGTCGACATATTGCTCGCGGAACTGGTTGTTCACCATGGCGTCGAGAAACGAACGCGCGCCGAGATTTTGCGTGTACCAGCTCGGCCGCGGCAGCGAACCTGTGATGGTGGTCGGCAGCATGAGGTCTTTGGTGGCGCGCAACATGGCGTAAAAGCTCCCTAAACTGAATTTGTTGTCGTTGGCGCCATCTTACGGCGCGGTGTCGCCGCAGGGAACCGCTACCCCGCAATTTCGCCTTGTCAGACCATGTGAAAATGCCCACTTCTATGGGCGGCGGCGTGGGCAAGCGTGGGGCGCGTGAATCTGGTATAAGAATGCAATGAGCAACGACGACTACATCATCAAGCCCGATCCCAACGATCCGCGGCTGACCGAGCGCGTCACCGGCATCGACCAGACCGGGCAGCGCGTGGAAACGTCCGTGACGGTCGAGCGTGCGCTGACGATCTTCCTCAACGCGCAGGAAATCGTCACCGCCATGACGATCAACGATTATCCCGACTATCTGGCGGTCGGCTACCTGCTCAACCAGGCCATGCTGCTACCCGACGACGAGATCACGGCGATCGATTACGACGCGGAATTATCGACCGTCGTCGTGCGCACCAAGCGCAAGACCAATTACGAAGAGAAGCTGAAGAAGAAAGTGCAGACCTCGGGCTGCGCGCAGGGCACCGTGTTCGGCGAC
Source organism: uncultured Alphaproteobacteria bacterium (assembly GCA_963840065.1). Classification (GTDB taxonomy): domain Bacteria; phylum Pseudomonadota; class Alphaproteobacteria; order Rhizobiales; family Xanthobacteraceae; genus Pseudolabrys. The sequence continues at coordinate 252,173 of CAWIXF010000010.1, forward strand.
CTCATGGACGCGCTGGAAAACGTTTCGCTGCCGAAAACAACCATGCGCACGTCATGGCTCTATGCGCTGACCCACAAGATCAACACCACGCCGTCGCTTTATCTCGAAGCCGGCGCCATTCATGGCTGCGTGCTGGCGCAAGAGGATAAGCCGATGGTCTACATGGAAGACGTCGGCCGGCACAACGCGGTCGACAAGATCGCCGGCTGGATGTTCAAGGAAAAAGTGCCACCAGGAGACAAGATTTTTTACACCACCGGCCGCCTCACCTCGGAAATGGTGATCAAAACCGTGCGTATGGGCATCCCGATTTTGATTTCGCGCTCCGGCTTCACGGCCTGGGGCGTGGAACTCGCGCGCAAAGCCAATTTGACGTTGATCGGCCGCGCGCGCGGCAAGCGCTTCGTTGCGCTCGCCGGCGAGGACCGCATCGTGTTCGACCAGGATTTGGACACGGTGGTGGAAGAAAGTTCAAAACACCGGCGCAAGGCGGCGGTGAGCGACGAGTAGCGCATTGCGGAAAATTCATTGACAGAACCAGAGAGACTTAAAATGAAAGCAATCCGCGCTCATTCATTCGGTGGACCGGACGTTCTGAAATTGGAGGAAGTGGACGACCCAATTCCCGGCCCGGGAGAAGTCGTTGTCGATGTGCGTGCCGCGGGGGTCAATCCGGCGGACACCTATATGCGAAGCGGCGCTTACGCGATCAAACCGGAACTTCCCTACATTCCGGGTGGCGATGCCGGCGGCGTGATCTCTGCCATCGGCCCGGACGTTCGGGAGTTCAAAGTCGGCGATCCGGTCTTTGTCGGCACGGCGCTCGGCTTCGACATGACGGGGTGTTATGCCGAGAAGGTGAAGCGCAAAGCGAGTGACGTGTTGCCCTTGCCCGCAGGCGTCAGCTTTGCGGGGGCCGCGGCGTTCGGCGTCCCTTATACGACCGCTCACTATGCGCTGTTCGAGCGCGGCGGCGCCCGCGCCGGCGAGACGGTGTTCATTCATGGCGCCAGTGGTTCGGTCGGCACGTCAGCCATTCAACTCGCCAAGCGCGCCGGCCTGAAGATCATTGGCAGCGGCGGTACCGCCAAGGGCTTGGAGTTGATTGCCAAGGAAGGGGCCGATCTTGCAGTCAGCCACACAAAGAAAGGCTACCTCGACGAGGTGAAGCGCTTCACGGGCGGCAAAGGGCCGGAGCTGATCCTGGAAATGCTCGCCAACGTCAACCTCGCGGCCGACATGGGCCTAGCGGCGAAATATGGGCGGATCGTCGTGATCGGCAATCGCGGTGAGATCACCATCAATCCCCGGCTGTCGATGATGAAGGAACTCGACATCCGCGGCATTGCGCTGTGGAACGCAACGCCTGAGCAGGTGCGGCCCATGATGAAAGACATTCTTGCCGGCGTGGCGGAAGGCGCCCTTCGCCCGGTCGTTGGCAAAGAAATGCCGCTGTCGGACGCGGCGGCGGCGCACATAGACGTCTTAAAGCCCGGGGCCTACGGAAAGATCGTTTTGGTTCCGTAAGTTTACTCACGACACCGAATGGATACATTCGCAACTTGCGACGGAGTTTACATTATTTTTACGCGCTCATTTTAGGCGACCCCCCAACCCCCCTTCGATCATTAGCGACACGCGTGCACATTGTTTCGATGCCGGTATTAACCGTCGGCAAAACTAAACCGGGCGTGCCGGCCCCGAATCACAATTCGCATTGAACCTAGCGGCGGCCCGCACGACAAACGTGCTATGAGACGTGTGCCGAGGCCCTGGTCACGGCAAAGATAGAATTTCGGGCGACTATCAACCAAACCAGAGACAGCAACGATGCACGACGGCATTCGCTTCGGCGCGCCACGGCGCGGCAGCTCGCGTACTTTCATGATCATCGCCGCATGCCTGGCGCTGCTCGCCGCCGGATGCGACGACAAGCCCAAATCGGAACAACAGGCGGAAAAAGCCGAGAGCGGCGTTTTCGACTCGAGCAAGTTGCCGCGCGTGAAAGGCGCCAAGCAAATCTATGCCGGCGCGGAGACGACAATCTTCGTCTCGCCCGATCCGATCGGCCCGACTGCCTCTGCCTTGGACAAGGCGCTCGCCGCCGCGGGCTGGCAAAAATATGTCGCGCCGCACACGGCCTATCGCGAAAGCGCGACGATGCGCACGATCATGCTGAAGAAGGGTTCACACGCGCTCAATGTCTTCATCACGGTCGCACCGGCGCAGAACAATGCCATCACCGTGCAGTATTCGGCCTTGCCGCTAAAAACCGACCTGCCCTTCACCAAGGACGCCAGCAACATCGAGTATTCCCCCGACCGCCCGTTGCTGACCTTGGTTACTGCCGAGCCGGCCGACAAGATTTTGGATTTCTACCGCAAAGAGATGGCGGAACGTGGCTGGTTCCTGTGGTCGGAAAAGACCAACGGCAAGCAGGCGCCCGGCGGGCCGTCCGGCACGATTCATGAGGGCGGCGGCTATGCCCATTACATCTCCGACAAGGATCCGTCGGTGACGCTGGTGCTGACGCTGCAAAAGACGGACAACGGCAAGTCCAAGCTTGAGATTAAGCAATGGCCGGTCGGCGTACTTCAGACTGCACACCGCGGCTATCTCAATCGCGACAATTCCGCTCCGCTCGTCATCGTCTCCAAATTGCCGCGCCTGCCCGGCGCCAAGGAAACCGACCGCTCGACCGCAGAGCGGACGGTCTATTCGGTTGCGGGCAACCTTCCGGCCACGTCCGCCGCGATCAAGGCGCTACTGGCGGCCGATGGCTGGAAATTCTATGTCGCTCCCTTGGACTCGCGGCATTCAACCTGGCTGCAGTTCAAGAAGGGCGCGCAGGGCTTGTCTGTCCATTTTACGATTTTGCCCGGCACCAATGAGCAAACCACCAGTCAGACAACGATCAATTATGTGGCGACGCGGCTGCAATTCGCGCTGCCCGTCCCCGAAGACGCCACCGACATCGTGTTCGACGAGCGCCGGCCCTACCTCGCCTTGAATGCCGGCGGCACGATCGACAGCATACGTAACTTTTACAATAAACAGTTGGCCGCCGCCGAATGGTCCCCGCTCTCGGCAGCGGATGCCGCAAAGATATGGCCGAACGCCAAGTTCGCCGAAAAGCCTGCGAACGGCGACAGCGCCTATTACGTGCGCGGAGAAAACCGCGCGATCATGCTGACCTTGCGCGCGCGCGACGGCGGCAAGGTCAGCGCCGAGATCAAGGTACCGCCGTTTGCGCAGGCGCAAACCGTGGAAGCGGACCGCGACATCTTCGGTCTGCCAATTCCGAAGCCGCACAAAACCGCCGGCGGCACCGGCGGCAAGGTTCGTCGCGAAGTGCATGCCGATGTTCCGGCCAGTGTCGATGCCGTGCTGGCGTTCTATCGGCGCACGCTCGCCGCGCGCGGCTGGACGGAAGAGACGCAAGGCGCCGTTAACACCGCGGACGACGTCACGTTCAAATTCACCACCCCCGACGGAACCGCCACGCTGAAGCTCGGCCACCGCTACGATTTAACGACCGTCAGCCTCGTGCGAGACGTGACCAAGCAGGCGCCGAAGGCGGATACGCCGGCCGCGGGCAATTCGATCGACGCTATGCTGCAACAGGCGCAGCGGATGATTCGCGACGCCAAAAAGGACGCCGCTGCCGCAACGAAATCGCAGCAAGCGCAGCAGGTGCCAACCGCGCCGAACGGCGCCATTGAAACATTGCGCCCCCTCGCCGGCGGCAATGCGTCGATCCCGCTGCCGGAGACAGCGCAGGATATCGATGCCGGTAGCGGCAGCCTCGAGTTCACCAGCGCCTCCAGCGTCAAATCGGTGGCCGAATTCTACCGCGCGACCATGAAGCAGCAGGGCTGGCGTTCGCAGGCATCCGTGATCAACAACGCCACCATGGTGGTGCTCAACTTCTCCAAAGCCGGCAAAGCGGTCTCCCTCACCATCATGAGGATGGGACCCAAAACCAATGTGAGCGCGAGCGGCTCCGCCTTGCGCGTCGCAACCGCAAAGCCAGCGGACGCCAGCGCGTCACAGCCGGCGACGGCGGACGACCTGATCGCGGAAGTGAGCGGCGGTCTGCCGGTCCCGAAGCGTCACACCATGACGGCCGGGACGAAAACGCCGTTCCGCCGTGAAGTGAACGCCAACGTGCCGCTCGATCTTGCCGCGGTGCTGGGCTTCTATCGGCGCGAGCTTGGCAAGCTGAACTGGAAGGAGGACACGAAGACTGCTTCCGTTGCCGCCGACCGGGCAGCGCTTGCCTTCGCGTCACCGGAAGGACCGGCGCTGCTCACGCTCGGCCGTAAGGACAATGAAACGACCGTGAGCCTGGTGGTGAAAAATCCGCAAGCCGCCAAGAAGGCCGGCATCCTTCCGAAGTCCGGCCAGGCCAAAGTCGTTTTCGGCAACACGCTGCCGAAGACAACGGCTCTCACCTTCAACAACCGCACCATCAAGATTGCGGCCGGCGCTGGCGCCAAAGCGCCGAATGGCCCCGCCATCGATATCAAGCCCGGAAAGTACAAGTATTCGATCAAATTGCCCGGCGAAAAGGCGCAAACCGACGAGGTGGAGGTGCGCGCCGACGAAATCTGGGGCTTGATCATCGGCCCCGGCGGCATCCTGGCGCTGCAGGCCTATTGAGCCGGACCGTTCGTTCGCTGCTCCGCTTTCCCGCGGCAACGGGAAAGAGAGCTTGCCGCACCTTCGCATTTCCACCATTTAAGCCGCATGACGAACCCCGTTCCTCCCACCCTCGGCCTCGTGCTCGCCGGCGGGCTCGCGCGCCGCATGGGTGGCGGGGATAAGGCCCGCATCGAGATCGGCGGTGTCTCCATCCTCGACCGCGTGCTGGCAACGCTGTCGGCGCAATGCACCGGCATCATCATCAACGCCAATGGCGACCTGGGACGCTTTGCCGATACCGGCTGCCCGGTCGTACCGGACAATGTACCCGGGCATCCGGGCCCCCTCGCTGGCATCCTCGCCGGGCTCGATTGGCTGGTGGAGCAAAACAACGGCATCGAATGGATCGTGAGCGTGCCGGGCGATTGCCCGTTCCTGCCGGACGATCTGGTGGAGCGGTTGCACCTGGCCCGCCGCGAAAAGGGCACCGGTGTGTCGCTCGCCTGCGCGCGTTCGGGCAAATGGCGCCATCCGACCGTCGGCCTATGGCCGCTCGCGTTGCGAGCCGACCTGCGCAAGGCTCTGGTGGACGAAGACCTGCGCAAGATCGAAGTCTGGACCGGCCGGCACGGGGTCGCCATTGCCGACTGGCCGGATCAGCCGATCGATCCCTTTTTTAATGTGAACACGCCGGAAGACGCCGAGCGCGCCAGCCGCATTGCAGTGCAATAAGCGGCGCGTTGACCGGACGCTTCTCCCGCCCCATTTGCTATAGTAATAAACTATGGATTCTGGGAGAGGAGCCAACTCGATGAAAACTTTTCTGATTGCCTGCGTCGCCGCCGTCATCATCGCCGTCATCGGCGGCATGGTGCTCAGCAACATACCGGATTCGGCGCAACAGGCGTTCGCGACGCAATACGTACGGGTGTAGGCAACCGTCCGTGCCCCGGACGCGGCGCTGCATGAAGAGAAGCGGAATGATGCGCCGCTGATCCGGGGCCTTTCCAACATTAATGTCTGTAGCGGTCCCGGGTCAGCAGCGCATCATTTCATGCTGCGCTGCGCCCGGGACACGCATTGCAGTGACCGCTAGCCCATCAACGCCGCATAGGGCAGAAAGCCGACGCGCGTACCCGGCTCGATCGCGGTGACGTCTTCCGGAAATTCCAGCAAGCCGTCGGTTTCGGTCAGCGAGGTCAGGATGCCGGCGCCATCCTGCGGGTGCTTGACCGCTTCGATCTCGCCGTCGCTGCCTTTGCGCAGCGCCACCCGCACATATTCGCGGCGGTCCTTCTTTTTTTTGTAGGCAAAGGCGGCGCGCACCGGCAGCGGCACCAGCGTTTGCGGCCGCGCGCCGGACAATTGCCGCAGCAGCGGCTTCACCACCCGCACAAAGGTGACGAAGACCGCGACCGGATTACCCGGCATGCCGACAAATGCTGCTTGGTTTTGGGCGGCGCTCTTGCCGCGCTTGCCATGAATGACGCCCATCGCCACCGGCCGCCCTGGCTTGATGGCGACGCGCCAGAATACCAGGCTGCCGATGCGCTCGACGGCGCCGCGCACATGATCGGCTTCGCCGGTCGAGATGCCGCCGGAGGTCAGCACCAGGTCATGGCCGGTAGCCGCCTTCGCAAGAGCCGTGGCAAGCGCTTCCGGCTCATCCGACAGAATGCCAAGGTCCGTGACCACGGCGCCCAGCCGCTCGAGCAATTCGACCAGCAGGAAGCGATTGGAATCGAAAATCGCCGCCTCGCCGCGGACACTGCCGGGTTCGACCACCTCGTCGCCGGTCGAGAAGATCGCGACGTTGAGGCGGCGGCGCACTTCCACATCGGTCAACCCGAGCGCAGCCAACAAGGCAATGTGCGGCGCTTCCAGCACGGTGCCGGCCGGCACCACGACATGACCGATGGGCACGTCTTCGCCGGCGAGCCGCCGGTTGGCCCCCAACTTCAGGCCACTGGGCACGACGACGCTGTCGCCATCGACCGTTACATCTTCCTGCATGAAGACGGTATCGGCGCCCTTGGGCATGGCCGCGCCGGTGAAAATTCGGATTGTTTCGGAAGGCTTGAGCGCGATGTCGGCGCGCGCGCCGGCGGTCAGCCGGCCGCCAACGCGAAGCCGCGTGCCACCGTCCGCCTTGAGATCGGCATGGCGCACGGCGTATCCGTCGACGGCGGAATTATCGAATGGCGGCAGATCGACCGGCGCGATGACATCGACGGCAACGACGCGCGCGCGCGCGCCGTGCAGCGCCACGCGCTCGGTTTCGGCAACTGGCGTGATGCGTTCGACGATCAGCCGTTCCATGGCATCGAGCCGCAACAGCGGGCCGGAAAAGGCAAAGCAATCGTCGCTCAACTGCGCCATTACGTGCTCGCCGCTTTCTGCAAGATCTCCACCTCACCGATCGGCAGCGCAAATTTCAGCAGCAGATCGGCGATCGTCTCGATGTCGTTGAGGTCGACCACCGGCACCTTGGCCGACCGCAATTCGACGTCGGAGGCAATCGCCACCACATAAGCGTCGTCGGGATGGATCAGCGGCTTGCCGTTGGCGGAGCGATGCACCTCGAGCTTCGGGAATGCATCGCGTTTGAACCCTTCCACCAGCACCAGATCGGCCGGCGACATTTTGGCGACGAGCTCGGGCAAATTCCACTCCGCCTCTTCCTCGCGCAGCTCGTGCAGGATCGCCCAGCGCTTTGCCGACGATACGACCACTTCAGTGGCGCCGGCGGCACGATGCATGAAACTGTCCTTGCCGGGCTTGTCGAGATCGAAGCCGTGGTGGGCGTGCTTGAGCGTGGACACCTTGAGCCCGCGCGCGATCAGGCACGGGATCACCTTGGTGATCAGCGTCGTTTTGCCCGAGCCGCTCCAGCCGGCGAGACCGATGATATGCATACTAGTCATATAGTGTGCTGCTCCCGAACGGGCAGATATAGCATGGCGCACATGTCTGTCATTGCGGGGCTGTAACATTGTAGCCCTTCGGGAAATTACGGATTGCGGGACGGGCCCAAAGCACGGCACTTTCGGCCCACAAAGACAGTGGAGAGCCATGATGTCCCAGGCGTCGACGTGGTCGTTGCGCGAAGTATGGACGCGCAAGTTGATCTATCCCGGGCATACCCTTCCGACCGCCATTGCGCCGGTTTTCGTCGGCATCGGGCTTGCCATCCATGGCCACGTTTTTGCGGCACTGCCGGCGGCGCTGGCATTTTTCGCCGGCTGGTTGATCCAGTTCGCCGGTGTAGTCACCGACAATTACGAGAACCTGGTGCGCCAGCCCGACGACCGCGAGCATCCCGAACTGGTGCAGGCGGTCGCCAGCGGGCTCTTGTCGCTCAATACGCTGCGCACGACCATCATCGTGAGTTACGGTCTTGCGGTGTTGGCCGGCTTTGCGCTGCTCGCCATGGCCGGCTGGCCAGTAATCGTGATCGGCCTGCTCAGCATTCTGGCGAGCTGGGCCTATTCCGCCGGCCCCTGGCCGTTCGGCCGCTACGGCTTCGCCGATCCGTTGTTCTTTCTGTTCTTCGGGACGATGTCGGTGATCGGCACCTACTACGTGCAGGCCGCAACCGTGCTGGGACCGGAGCATTGGCGACAGGCACTGCCGATGACGGCGGTGGTCGCGAGCCTGCCGATCGGCGCCTTGATCACCAACATCCTGATCATCGACGACATCCGCGACCGGGATTTCGATGCCGTCAAAGGCAAGAACACGATCGCCGTGCGCTTCGGCCGCGGCTGGAGCCGGGCCGAATTTCTCTGCCTCTTGATTTTCGCTTATCTGATGCCGTTCTGGCTGTGGCGCGGCTTCGGTTTCAGCGCATGGGTTTTGCTGCCGCTGGTGACTATCCCGATTGCCTATCTTGTGACGCGTGCGGTGTGGACGCGCGACCGCTTTCAGGACCTGGTGCCGATGACACCGCGGATGGCCATGCTGACGGTGGCGTATTCCGTGTGTCTTGCAGCCGCCTTTGCGTTCGGCGGCTGAGTAGAACCTGTTGTCGCACTGTCATTATTTTTAGTTTGAATCGCTCTAGAAAAGGGGCCTAAAGTCGCACGGGCGACACAGCAGGCTCAACCTGAGTCCGCGAGGTGGCAATGCGGCACTACTGGATGGCAATCGCCCTGCTTGTTGTCGGGGCTGTGGTGGGTGCGGGCGCCATTCTGGTCAGCCTCGAGGTCAACGGCGCAACCTCGACCGACGCCTTCTGCACGTCGTGTCACAGCATGAAGTTCGTCGGCAACGATCCGCATTTCTTGGCATCGGCGCACCGCACCAACAGCGTGGGTGTCAGGCCAAGTTGCGGCGATTGCCACATTCCGAAGACCAACTGGTTCGTCGAAACCTGGGCGCATGCGACGTCGGGCGCGCGCGACATCATCGCCGAGTACACGCACGATTTCTCGGACCGCGCGGCCTGGGAAAAGCACCGCATCGCGCTCGCACACGAGGTGCGCCTGAACATGCGCGCGCAGGACAGTGTCACCTGCCGGAGTTGCCACGACGCCAGCAAGATTGCGCCCAAGAGCGAACGCGGCCGCGCTGCCCACACGTTGCTGCGCGAGGGCCGCATGACCTGCATCGACTGCCATTTCAACATCGTCCACGCGCCGGTGCCGCCAACGATCGAATTCATCCGCGGCTCTGGGCTGGCGAAATAAGGTCTTGAGGAGGATGCGATGACCCGCACTGCCGGCATCTCGAAAATCCTTGGCCTGGCGCTGATAACGGGCGCTTTATCGGCCAGCGTGCTGATGCTGGCGGGCAGGCTGCATGCGCAGACACCACCGCCTGCGCCGCCGGCAGCGCCCCCACCGGCCGCCACGTCCGCGCCACCTGCCACCACGACACCGACTGCGCCGACAGCGTCGCCAGCGCCCGGCATGATCTCCACGACCCAAGTGCCGTTCTATGCGAGCTGGGCCTCCTCACCGCACGCCGATCACAAGGCGGAACCGTTCAACCACTGGAACAAGGAAGGCAGCATTCCGGCGGAATGCGCACGCTGCCATTCGACGCCCGGATTCCGCGATTATATCGGCGCCGATGGCTCGACGCCTTTCAAGGTCGATCATCCGGCGCCGGTCGGCACCGTGATCACCTGTCTTGCCTGCCACAACGACAAGACGCTCACGCTGACCAAGGTCACCTTCCCGTCCGGCATCACCGTCGACCATTTAGGGCCGGAAGCGCGCTGCATGACCTGTCACCAAGGCGTGGAATCGGCCAAGAGCGTGAACGAGAAGCTCGCAGGGTTGGGCGACGACGCGGTCACGGCCAAACTCAATTTCATCAACGTGCATTACACGGCCGCCGCCTCGATGCTGTACGGCAACCGCGTGAAGGTCGGCTACGAATATCCCGGCAAGACATACGCCGGGCGCTTCGAGCACAAGGCACCCTATACGACCTGCACGGCCTGCCACCAGACGCACACGCTGGCGGTGAAGGTCAATGACTGCATGGCCTGCCACAAGGAAGTCACCGACAAGGCCTCGCTGCACCTCATTCGCGCCGACAAGATCGACCGCGACGGCAACGGCAATATCAACGAAGGCGTGGCGCAAGAGCTCGACCACCTGCGCGCCATGCTGCTCGTCGCCATCCAGGACTACGCCAAGACCGTGGCGGGCAAGGCGGTGGCCTACGACCCGCACAATTACCCCTATTTCTTCAATGACTTGAACGGAAACGGCAAAGCCGACAAGGACGAGGCGAAATTCCCCAATCGCTACAAGTCCTGGACGCCGCGGCTGATGAAGGCGGCCTATAACTACCAGTTCGTCACCAAGGATCCCGGCGCCTTCGCGCACAATCCAACCTACGCGACCGAACTGCTACACGACTCGCTGGCGGACCTCGGCGCGAAAGTGAAGGTCGACCTGTCCAAGGCGAAGCGGCCGTAACGAAGACACGTGCGCCGGCATAAACTGAGGCTGTTATCGTCCGCAAAAGCGCACGATCTAAACCGGGAACCCTTAAAGACTGAGAATGGGTGGATGGCGGCCTGTCCGTTTCTCGCGATCAGAAGGGACAGGCTGCCGTCAGAGGGCGCTATTTCAGCGGCAAAAACAGTTCCGCGACCGCCTCATGCTCCGGCACCTCCGGGAAGAAGCTCAGCCGCTGGCAATAAATCGGAAAGTCGCGTGCTTCCTCGCCGCTGGTCGGAAGCCAGTCGCGATAAAGGTAGAGCGCGGCGGGCTCCAGATTATCGGTGTTGCCAACGACGCGCAGTACTGCGCAGCGTCCGCCAGGGATCTCGCCGGCTTTGAGCTGCTCGCCGTTCGCCTCAATCGGTTGGTCGGTCCCGACACAAAGGTCCACGCTATAATCGGCAGGCGATGCAGGACGCCGTTCGGAACGCCAGACATTGAAAGTCGGACTTGTCTTGGGGTGCAGGCCAGCGGCCTTGCGCCACGCGATGAACATCTGGATGGTGGCGCCGAGCGTCGCCGGGTCGCCCCGATGCTCCATGATCGCCACCGGCGTGGGGGGCACATCGCGAATCGTCACGTCGTCAGTGGTAAAAGTCTTCTGCATGAGCTTGCTCCTCGCGTTGTCGAGAGGCCCGGAGGCCGCAAGCCACGGCTCCCAGTCCGGAGACTTCCGGAACGACGAAGGCGATTGGCCGAACCGTTGCCGAAAGGCGCGGGCGAAGGCGTCCGGTGCATCGTAACCGGCATCCATCGCTATGTCCGTGACGCTTTGGGCATCCCTGTAGGCGAGCCGGTATGAAGCGCGCTTCATGCGGACGAGCTGGACATAACTATGCACGGACAACCCGAAGGTCGCCGTAAACTGCCGGTGGAAATGAAACTTCGATAGGGCCGCAACGCCGCTCACCGTCTCCAGGTCCAGATCACTGTCAAGATGCCGGTCTATATAATCCAGCACCCGCTGCATCCGGGCATGGTAGTTTTGAAGCGCCGCCTTCATCGTTCTCCTCCGTGGCAGCTCCATCTAAGCGCAAGCAGACATGACGCGCTCGACCGATCTTGCGGTTTCGTCACGGGTCGCAGACCATCGCCAAAGACCGTTTACGGGCACACCCGTCGATCACGCGGCCGGCTCACGACCAAGATCCATGTCGTTGTCGACGCGCAAGTCTTCCCGATCAGGCTCGGCCTGACGGCAAGACGGGCGCATGACGGGCAGATCGCCGACGCACTGCTTGACCATCTTGGCCCACGTACCATCGTGCTGGCGGACAAAGCCTACGATGCCGACCGCATCCGTGAACTGATTAAGGAGCAGGGTGCCACCCCTAACATCCTCCAGCTCGTTTTATTGCGGGGTATGGCTGCGCGCTTATGAGTTTACGGCCTAGTAAACACAGAAACCTCCGCGAATACTGGATCCCCGCTTCCGCGGGGACGACAACCAAAAATGTCGCGCCACCTGTAACCACCCAAAACAAAACGCCCGGCCTCGCGGCCGGGCGTTCGCAGTTTGCGGGTGTCGAAACTATTCGGCCGGCTGCGCGCTCGCGCCGGAAGCACCGCGCTTCATCTCTTCCTCGACCCAGAGATTGTGGTGCTCTTTCGCCCAGTTGAGGTCGACGGTGCCGTTGCTCATGGCCTCGAAAGCGCCCTCCATGCCGAGCGTGCCGAGATAGATATGGGCGATGATCAGCGCCACGAACAAGACGCCAACCACGGCGTGGAAGACCTGCGCCAGTTCCATGTCGCCGACGCCCATGCCGTAATAGAACGGGAACATCAGCATGTAGCCGGAGATGATCATGGCCGCGCCGCCGGCCACGATGAACCAGTAGAGCATCTTCTGGCCGGCGTTGAACTTGTAGGCGGGCGCGTGCTTGTTCCCCTTGCCCATGCCGCCGCCGGCTTTCATCCATTCGATGTCGGCCGCGGTCGGGAAATTCTGCCCGATCCACATCAGGAACATCAGCACGACGCCGATGGTAAAGGCGAAGCTCAGGTAGTTGTGGGTGTACTTCGCCAGTTCCGACCAAGTGCTGAAGGCCTGCGGGCCCATGATGGGCAGCAGCAATGCGCGGCCGAAGGTAATGTTGAGGCCGGTGAGACCGAGAATGACGAAGGTCGAAGCGGTCAGCCAGTGCACGAAACGCTCGAACGCATTGAAGCGCACGATGGTGCGGCCCGACCGGCCGCCTTCGATCTTCATGGTGCCGCGCCACATGTAGAAGATGGCCAGCAGCGCGACCATGCCGAGAATGGCGATGCCTCCGATCCATTTCAGCGTCACGGTATGGAAGGTGCGCCATTCGCGGCCCGCCGGATGGATGAGGTTGGCGGACTTCTTGTCCGGAATGCTCACCTGACCCCGGATCACGCCGCCTTTAAGCTGCTGCAGCAATTGCTGCTCGCTGGAGGCGGCGACCGGGCCTTTGTCCTGCGCGGAGACCGGCGCGGGTGCGACACTTGCAATAATAAGCGCGAGCGCGAAAGCGCCGACGACGATACGGACCGATGCAAGAAGCTTCGCCATTGCACCCTCTCCCAATTGAACCCGGACTCTTTTTGTTAAAACGGCGGCGCGGAAGCCCGCGCCGCCGATGCTGATTAGCTCGCGATCGATTCGTGATAGGCGGTTTGCCAACCCCAGGCGCCAGACCCGTAGCCGCGCGTCTTCACGCGCTCCTTGTAAATCTGGGCGATAACCTCGCCGTCGCCGGCCAGCAGCGACTTGGTCGAACACATTTCCGCGCACAGCGGCAGCTTGCCTTCGGCCAGACGGTTGGCGCCGTACTTCTCGTACTCCTCCTTGGAGCCATCGGCTTCCGGGCCGCCCGCACAGAAAGTGCATTTGTCCATCTTGCCGCGCGAACCGAAGTTGCCGACCTTCGGGTATTGCGGCGCGCCGAACGGACAAGCGTAGAAGCAGTAGCCGCAGCCGATGCACAGATCCTTGTTGTGCAGCACCACCGCGTCGGCCGTCGTGTAGAAGCAGTTCACCGGGCAGACCGCCGCGCAGGGCGCGTCGGTGCAGTGCATGCAGGCCATCGAGATCGAACGCTCCCCCGGCTTGCCGTCATTGAGCGTGACGACGCGGCGGCGGTTGATGCCCCACGGCACCTCGTTCTCGTTCTTACAGGCGGTGACGCAAGCGTTGCATTCGATGCAACGGTCGGCGTCGCAAAGGAACTTCATGCGTGCCATTTCAATTCTCCTTAAGCCGCCTCAACGCGACACAGGGTGACCTTGGTCTCCTGCATCTGCGTCACGGAATCGTAGCCATAGGTGCCGTCCATGTTCGACGCTTCGCCGAGCACGTAGGGATCGTGGCCCTTCGGGTACTTGTCGCGCAGGTCCTTGCCCTGCCAATAGCCGCCGAAGTGGAACGGCATGAACACAACGCCCGGCGCGACACGCTCGGTGACCAATGCGGCCACCAGAACCTTGCCGCCTTCCGGCGAGTGGATCCAAATTTTGGCGCCGTCCTTGACGCCGAGCTTGCCGGCATCCGCCGGGTTGACCTCGGCAAACATCTCCTGCTGCAACTCGGCGAGCCACTTGTTGGAGCGCGACTCGTCGCCGCCGCCCTCGTATTCGACCAAGCGGCCGGAGGTGAGGATGGTCGGGAACTGTTTGGAGAAGTCCTTCTTCTGGATCGACGCGTAGAGCGTCGGCAAACGCCAGGCTTTGCGGTCGGTGTAGGTCGGATATTTCGCGACCAGATCGCGCCGCGGCGTGTAAAGCGGCTCGCGGTGGATCGGAATCGGATCCGGGAAGGTCCACACCACCGTGCGGGCCTTGGCGTTACCGAAGGGCGCGCAGCCGTGCTTGATGGCGACGCGCTGGATGCCGCCGGATAGATCGACCTTCCAATTGGTCTTGTCGCCGGCGACCTTCTCGATTGCCGCTTTTTCGTTGGCGGTGAGATCGCCGTCCCAGCCAAGCTTCTTCAGCATGGCCATGGTGAACTCAGGATAGCCGTCCTTGATCTCGGAGCCGACGGAGTACGAGCCTTCGGCCAGGAGGTTCTGGCCGTTGTGCTCGACGCCGAAGCGGGCGCGGAACGTCAGACCGCCTTCGGCCACGGACTTCGAGGTGTCGTACAGCACCGGCGTGCCAGGATGCTTCATTTCGGCGGTGCCCCAGCAGGGCCACGGCAGACCGTAATAGTCGCCGTCAACGGGACCGCCCTTGGCGAGCAAGGTGGTCGGGTCGAACTTGTCCTGGTGCGCCATGTGCGCCTTCAGCCGTTCCGGCGACTGGCCGGTGTAGCCGATGGTCCACATGCCCCTGTTGTATTCGCGGGTGATGTCTTCGATCACCGGCTCGTTGTCCTTGACCGGGATGTGCTTGAACATCTCCTTGTCGAAGCCGAGTTTCTTGGCGAACAGATACATGATCTCGTGGTCGACCTTGGCTTCGAACCACGGTTTGAACACCCGCTCGCGCCATTGCAGAGAGCGGTTCGACGCGGTGACCGAGCCCGAGGTTTCGAACTGCGTGGTCGAGGGCAGCAGATAGATGCCGTCCTTGCGATCTGGGATGATCGAGGCGAAGGTCGGCACCGGATCGACCACCACCATGAGGTCGAGCTTCTCCATCGCCTTTTTCATTTCGGGCAGACGGGTCTGCGAATTGACCGCATGGCCCCAGTACACCATCGCGCGGATGTTGTTGGGCTGGTCGATGTTTTTCTTGTCCTCGAGCACGCCGTCGATCCAGCGCGACACCGGGATGCCCTTCGATTCCATAAGCTTCTGAGTCGCGAAGCGGCCTTTGACGTATTCGTAGTCGACGTCCCAAACACGGCACCAGTGCTTCCACGAGCCGGTGGCGAGCCCGTAATAGCCGGGCAGGCTGTCGGCGAGCACGCACATGTCGGTCGCGCCCTGCACGTTGTCGTGGCCGCGGAAGATGTTGGCGCCGCCGCCTTGCACGCCGATGTTGCCGAGGGCGAGTTGCAGCGCGCAGTAGGCACGCGTGTTGTTGTTGCCGTTAGTGTGCTGCGTGCCGCCCATGCACCACACCAGCGTGCCGGGCTTGTGTTCATACATCATCTTGGCGACGCGCTCGACCTGCGCGCCGGGCACGCCGGTGACCTTCTCGGTCTCTTCCGGCGTCCATTTCATCACTTCCTTCTCGACCTGGTCGAGGCCCCAGACCCGCTGAGCGACGTATTCCTTGTCGACCCAGCCGTTCTTGAAGACGTGGTAGAGGATGCCCCACACCAGCGCGACGTCAGTGCCCGGACGGAAGCGCACGAACTCGTCGGCATGCGCGGCGGTGCGGGTGAAGCGCGGATCGCACACGATCAGCTTCGATTTGTTCTGCTCCTTGGCATGCAGGATGTGCTGCACGGCGACCGGATGCGCTTCGGCCGGGTTCGAGCCGAACAGAATCATCAGTTTTGAATTGTGCATGTCATTGTAGGAATTGGTCATCGCGCCATAGCCCCAGGTGTTCGCGACGCCCGCAACCGTGGTGGAATGGCAAATGCGCGCCTGGTGGTCGCCGTTATTGGAACCCCAGAAGCCGTAGAACTTACGGAACAGATATGACTGCTCGTTGCTGAACTTGGCCGAGCCCAGCCAGTAAACCGAATCGGGACCGGACTCTTTGCGGATCTTGAGCATCTGGTCGCCGATCTCGTTGATCGCTTGCTCCCACGACACTCGCTTCCACTGCCCGCCTTCGAGCTTCATCGGATATTTCAGACGGCGTTCGTTGTGCGCGTGCTCGCGCACCGATGCGCCCTTGGCGCAGTGCGAGCCCATGTTGAAGGGGCTGTCCCAGCCCGGCTCCTGGCCGACCCAAATACCATTGTGCACTTCGGCGATGACGGTGCAGCCGACCGAGCAATGCGTGCAGACCGATTTCACGCGTGTAGCACCCGCGATCAGCGGGCCGAATGCAGCGGCATCCGCCTTCTTCACCGCGCCCGGCATGGTGCTTGCCAATGCAACGCCGCCGGCGACGAGGCCGGAGCGCGCAAGGAAAGCGCGACGGTCAAGACCGGCGCCGGCAACCGAGGCCAGGCCTTGCGTCAGGTGCGTCACCTTTGCGGTGCCGCTGGATTTTTTTCTAAGCATGTCTCCCTCCTGAGTGGGATCGTCGCGGGCGCGTCCTTCGCACCGGGCGGCGGAATGAACGGGTCGCGATCAGAAGCGGGCGAGCTTGTAGTAGGTCTTGACGGATTCGGTTTCGCGATAGCCGGCGTCCTGCGCCGGACTGGCAACTTCGCTGCCAGCAACCGTTTCGCTGGCGCCAGCGGCGGTCGCGGCGACGGCAGCGCCAGCGGCGATACCGGCGCCAGTCAACAAGCGGCGGCGATCGATGAGACGCGCATTATCCTTGTCGGTGCGCATGTCAGTTCTCCAGTGGTCCTTGGGACGCGCGGGTGAAAGCCGCGCAGGTCACGCTAATATGGCTGCCGCAGCGAGCCGAGTTCGCACGGCCGGAATGACAGATGTCGCCATAGGGAAAGCCGCAAATAATCATCTTCCTCCCCAGAAAGACTCAAGCTCGAGCTAAGAGCATTACTCGCTTCGCTTTTTGGTTTCGTGCGCGAGTTTGTCATTAGTCTATTTTGAAAGTATAGCGTCAGCCTATGGAAATAGACAATGGGCTTTGACGCAATTTAATGCAGGACTTGGGGAGTAATGGCGTCAAATCACCGCTAATTGGCAAACAGTATTTGTTGCAATGCAATAAGAACTAAACTGCCTTGTCCGCCGCCTGCTCTTGCGGTTCCTCGCCAGGTTCCTCGAGATCGGGTTCCCGCGCCGCACCAGCGGCCTTATCCTCAGTTGCGTCAATTTGGCCCAGCGCGCCACCGCCAGTTCCATCGTCGGCCGCGACCGCCAGCTCGGAAGGACCATCGGTTTCGTCGGATTGCCCTGGCTCGAGCTTGGCCAGCTTTTCCTCGACGTCATCAAGAAAGCCCTTGCCGATCTTGTAGTCGGTCTGCGCAAGCGTAATCGGTGTATCGATGAGGTTGAAATCTTCGGCGTAGTCGTCGAGCCCGTCGATATGCCCGAAAATAGGATTGCTCCGCCACAACTTGCGCAGTGCGGCATTCTTCAGCTTTTCCGGGACGTTCTTGCCGAGAAACACGGTGTAGTCGGATTCCGCCGTGAGTTCCTCGATCGGCGGCAAAGCCGGTGTCTCGTCGGCCTGCTGAACCGCAGGCTCATCCGTTTTCACGTCCGGTTCTGGCACCGGCGCGTGCTGTTTCTTGACGGGCGGCTCGTCGATGACGGCGCCGCGGCGCGCGGCCAGCTTGCGCTGCGACCAGCGCGACAGCCGCGCGTTGATATCCTCGCTCACCAGAACTCCTCTTCGCGCGCCGAGCGCGGCACCTTGCCGCCGTAATCGTCCACGTGGCGCTTATTCTTGCGCTTCTTGAACGGTTGATCGACGTGATGGAGCGCTACGAATTCGCGCACCCAGCTTGCGACCTCGGGAGGCATCGGAACGCCTTCGACAATGTCGTCGCCGCCGGACGTATAACCCATCGCTTCATAGGGACAGGCAGTGACAAGAAATGGCTGGTAGTCGAGACCTTCATTATCCTCGTTGCGGCGAAGAATGACGTAGACGACCGGCACATCCTGCGTGAGATTGGTCAAATAGCCTTCGGTCTCACCGCGAAACAGTTCCAGATCGAGTGCGCCGCCGTGAAACTGCTCGAAGCCCTCTCCGGAGGCGAGCAGACGCTCCTGTTCCGCGGACGTTCGCGGTAAGACGCCGATCGGCCGCCACACCGAATCCTGCCATTTATTGGTGCTGTCGCGCCGCTCGACGACGACGCTCACCGGCATTACGGCGTCGGCCATGGTCGCTCCATCTCAGGCAGAGCGCGCAAACCGCTTCAGTAGCGGTTGACGCGATAATAGTTCTTCACGTCCGGCGAATTGGGGTTGTAACGCGCTTTCTTGGCTTCCTGTTCCGACTCGGTCGCCTGCGCCGGCGTGGCAAGCGGAGCGGCCGCGGCGAGTGCAACTCCGGCACCAGCGCCGACGCTCGCGCCCATCACGCGCAGGAAGTCGCGGCGGCCTATCTTGTCTCGAGTTTTCTTCGTCATCGCCAGTCCTCCTTGAGAATTCCAGCAGTCTTTCACTTCGGCAGCGCGAAAGCCTCGGTCTCGATGTCCATGAACACGCGGCCCACCGTGCCGACGCGCTGATAGAAGTCCGCGCTCTCTGCCTGTTCCATATCGGAAAACATGCGGCCGATCCAGGGTGCGAGATGCTTCTCGAACATCTCCTGATCGGTTCCCGCCGGCGTATCGAAGGCGCCGCCGACGATGCCGGACATGATTTCGCAAAGAATGGCGGCATGGTCTTCCGGTTCCACCACGCCTTCGCTGCGCGCAATCCCGAGCCTGGCAAGATCGTCGCGCAACCGCGCAAGCGGCCGTTCTTGCAGAAACCCCGAGAGGTAATAGGAACCGTAAGGCAGCAATTCGCCGCGGCCCATGCCGATGAACAGATTGAAGAATTCGCGCTCGACCTTCTCGGGGTCCGCCGCGCTCGACGCCTCCGCGAGCGCGATATGCGCAAGGCCGAGCGGGGTCGCATCGCCGCGCAGTTCCGAGAGGCGCTTAAGCAGGCCGGCATCGGGCGCGCGCGCGAGCAGGACCGCCAGCAGCGCATATTCCTGCGCGCGCGCCATGTCGATCTCATCGACCGCCTGTTTGCTCTCGCCGTAAAGATCTGGCCGCAGGATCGCGCGCTCGACGCCGGTCACGGCCTCGACGGTGAGCACGCGCTCGGCCGGCACGCGCGTCCAGTTGGACACCGACGGCTGTGAAATGCCGATGCGCCGCGCAAGCTCGGTGACGCCGCCGACAGCGCGGATCGCTTCCTGAAGGCCGTTGTCGGTGTCTTGGTCCTGTTTCATCACCATCTACTTATTATAGCTTATAGCGCACTCTTATCGCCGCGGCCGCTCAAGGGCCATTGGACACCGTTTGGGACCGCGAATGCAGCATTAATGCGCGGTCCGCCGAACACGCAACGGTCAACTCACTGCCTCCAGATGGCGGATCGGCAGGCCGGTCACCAAATTCTGCGGCTTCATGCGGATCGTTTTGTCGCCCGTCATGGCAAGGATCATGTAGACCGGCTCGCCCTTGACCTTGTCGAGCATGACGGAGGAATCGCGAAACGTCAGCCGGAACAGGCCAGCCACGCGGCCCATGGCGGCTTCGTCCGGAGCTTCGCCGTTCCACAACATGTCGCCGATGCGGGTGGCGTCGGCGTCGAGCCCGACATACCAGCAGAGGCTCGTTTCACGCAGTTCTGTCAGCGGTTCGATGATCACGTCAACGCCGAGCACATGCGCGATCCAGCGCCGCATCGCATCGGCAAGCGCGACCAGCCCAGCGCGGCCGGCCGTCAGGTCGAGGGCCATGTCGAACAGGTCGCTGCGCTCCCAATAGCTCTCGGCGTTGCTCTCGTTGAGCACGTCGATATTGGCCTCCGCCGGCAGGCCGAGCATGGAGACGAGCGGCGTCACCGGGTTTTGACTGCCGCCGCCGACGGTTTCCTCATCGGCGACCAGCAGCGAGCCTTCGTGCAGCGTCACACGCTGGGTGCGGAAGAACAATTCGGCTGCGCGCACCACGCGCGGCTCCGTGACGCCGTCGAGCGCGTTGCGCAGAATGACGTGCACGAGCTGATTGACGAAAAGCGGCGGCGTCGCGCCGACGCCTTTGCGCACGAGGTCGACATAGGCCGCTTCCAGCGTCTTATGGCGCAACAGATGATCGCGGAACGTTATGAGTACTTGCCAGTTCTCGCGTGCATCGGCATCGGCAATCGCCGCGATATCGCTCTCCGACACCGGCATGCGCGGATTGGAGAGCAGTGCGCCGTGCAGCGCACGTTCGACCGCGCAAGCCTCCGGCGGCGGGATCAATTCGGGCCGCGCCAGATAAACCTTCAAAAAGTCGTCGGTCACAGCCAGCCCGCCGCCTTCGTCGCGATCGAGCAGATGATGGCCGCAGGAAAGCCAGAAATCGGTCATTGGCGATCTTTCTCCGCCAGCGCGATGAGATCGACCTCATCGCCCGCTTCTTCTTTCTCTTCTCCTTCGACTTCCATGAACGAAAAGGCGCGCGCGGGTTTTGCGCCCTCGCGCGGCCGCAACGTACGGAACGCCTCGCGCACATTGCCGTCCTCGAACACGCGATGCACGGCGATCAACGTATCCTGGGGCTGGCTGCACAGCGATTCGGCAAATGCTACCTCCTCTTCAGCGGCCATCGCCGCTGTCTGCATATCGGGCGCGCCAAAACGCTCGACCAGTTGCGTTGCCAGCGCTTCCACCAAAATGGCGCGGTCGGCCTCACTCGCTTCCACGATCTGCACCAAGGTCGACCAGCCAAGCGAACCGACGCCGAGAAAGCCGCTGCGGAACGCGGTGCGCGCCTTGCCTTCGAGCTTGTCCGGATCGTCGTTCCAGAACACAAAAGCGCCGGAAACCGCCCATTCGCCCGGTTCGGCCGGCCGATCGAACACGAAGGTGTCCGATGGATCGAGTCTGATGGTGCGCAGGAGTTTCACAACTTCGGCTCCTTGCGCACGGAATCGAACCAACGCGGCGTCGCAAGTTGCGGCAGCAAGGCGAGGCGCTCGGCCTCGCTCGACGCCATGCGTCGCACCAGGAGTTCGCCATCGTCGCCGATGTCGCGGCGCAAGCCTTTCTCGCGCGACAGATAGCCGACATAATTCCGCGCCACCGCGCCAAAGCCATGTTCCTGCCAGGCATCGTTCGCCACCATGAAGTTACGCGCGAAACTTTCCACCACACGGTTGATGGTGATGTCAGTAAAGCCTTCCTCGGAGAGCGTGGTGACGCCCGGATTCGCGCCGGGCTCGTCGTTGGTCATCGCCGCGGTGCGGATCATGGCGCCGAACACCAGCCAAGGCGGAACGTTGTCTTCCCGCAGGCCGTCCGGCCAGGCGATGCGGCCGCCGCCGACCAGCCCGCCGTTGACCAGAATGGCGTCGGGCCAGTCGATAACGATGGCGGTTTCCGGCTCGGCCACGGCGGCAAGCGCATCGGCCAGCGCCGCCATGCCGGCATAAAGCGCGCGCCGCGCCTGCCGCAACGGCTCGTCAGGCTCGAGCACGAGCGCGAATTCGGCGAGATCGAAGCGGCCGACATGCACCAGCGTCCCGGCCCCTTTCTCACCAGCAATGGCAATCGCATGGTCGAATGCATCGCCCATTTCACGCAGGCGCACGGGCGTAAACGGCGGCGGCAGCCGCAGTTCCAGCGCCAGCAGCGCCCCGACGCCTGTACGCGATTGCGGCGGCATTGATCCTCACCCACCCTTTCTTATTTGAATGCTTATAGTTATAGCTCGACGGTAGCCGTGGCCAGACCCCGCCCGCGCCACGGATTCCGGAGGCAAAGTGCGGCCTTTATGGCTGAAGTGCCGGGAATGGCGGGTCCGCGTAAAGGTTCATGAACCGATGGCCGAGCGGCCGCGCAAAGTCCTGATCTGCAGCTGCGAAGACACCATGCCGCTCGACGGCGCGGCGGTTCGCCACGCCTGCAAGAACGCCGATGTCGTCGAAGGCCGACAGTTCTGCCGCAGCGAGTTGGAGCGTTTCCGCAAGGCGGCGGCGAGCGGCGATGAGATCACCGTCGCCTGTACACAGGAAGCGCCGATCTTTACCGAGGCGGCCGCCGAAGTGCCCGGCGAGCACGCGCTGACCTTCGTCAACATTCGCGAGACGGCAGGCTGGTCGAAGGACGCCAAGGACGCAGGCCCAAAGATGGCGGCGTTGCTCGCCGCGGCCGCCGAGCCTATGGCGGAGGTTCCCTATGTCAGCCTCTCGAGTGAAGGCAGCGCGCTGCTCTACGGCAGCGACGAACGCGCCCTCGAAGCAGCGCAACTGCTCAAGGAGCATCTCGATCTCACCGTCCTGATCAAGGACGCCGGCGCCGTGCTGCCGCCACGCGTGACGGAATATCCATTGGCGAAAGGCACCGTCCGCTCCGCCTCCGGCTATCTCGGCGCCTTCGAGCTGATCATCGACGGCTACGCCGCGGCGGCGCCGTCCTCGCGCGAAGAATTGAAATTCGCCGCGTCGCGCAACGATGTCGCCCAGCGTTGCGACCTGCTGATCGACCTTTCGGGCGGGCCTTCTTTATTTTCCTCAGCCGATCTGCGCGACGGCTATCTGCGCGCCGATCCCCGAGACCCGGCGGCGGTGCTGCGCGCCGTGTTGAAAGCGCGCGACCTGACCGGCACCTTCGAGAAGCCGCGTTATGTCTTTTATCGCGAAGATCTCTGCGCGCATGCGCGCGCCGGCATCGTCGGCTGCCACCGATGTCTCGATCTGTGCCCCGCCGGCGCGATTGCGCCGAATGGCAACGGCGTCGCGATCGATCCGCAAATCTGCGCCGGTTGCGGGCAATGCGCCGCGGCCTGCCCGACCGGCGCTGCTTCCTATGCGCTACCGCAATCGGACATGCTAATGCGTAAGTTGCGCGTTCTACTCGCGGCCTACCATGACGCGGGCGGCAAGCAGCCGGTGATCCTTTTTCACGACGGCGAGCAAGGTGCCGGGGTGATCGAGGCGCTAGCTCGCTACGGCGACGGCCTACCCGCGAACGTGCTTCCCGTTCAACTCAACGAAATCACGCAAATCGGCCTGGAATCGATCGCAGCCGCGTTTGCTTACGGTGCGTCCGCGGTGCGGATGTTGACCCGCGCCAAGCCGCGTCATGACATTACCGGTCTGCACAAGACCATTGCACTGGCCGAACCGATCCTCGCCGGCCTTGGTTTCGCAGGCGCGCGTATTGCAACAATCGAGATCGACGATCCGGCTGCGCTTGGCGAAAGCTTGCGCGCGATCGCGCCTATGAACGGCGTGGCAAGGCTTGCGACCTTCGCTCCCGTCGGCGGCAAGCGCGAGGTCACACAGCTTGCCTTGCGCGAACTGCAGGGCGTGGCGCCGCAGCCGGTCGACGTGGTCGCGCTGCCGGAAGGCGCGCCGTTCGGCAGTCTCGACGTCAATGTCGAAGGGTGCACTTTATGTCTGTCCTGTGTGACGGTTTGCCCGACCGGCGCGCTGTCGGACGATCCGGAAAAGCCGATCCTGCGGTTTGCCGAAGATGCCTGCGTACAGTGCGGACTGTGCAAGGCGACGTGCCCGGAGAAAGTGATCAGCCTCAAGCCGCAGATCGATTTCCGCGCAGCCACCGCCGAGCGTCGCGTGGTCAAGGAAGAAGAACCCTATACGTGCATCGTCTGCGGCACGCCCTTCGGCGTGAAGAGTTCGGTCGAGCGCGTGATTGCGAGCCTCGAAGGTAAGCACTGGATGTTCAAGGATTCCAAGAAACGGCTAAACGTCATCCGCATGTGCAGCGACTGTCGCGTCAACGCCATGATGGAAGAGAATTTCGATCCGTTCGCCGGACCCGGCCGCCCGCAGGTGCGCACCACCGAAGACTATCTGCGCGAGCGGGAGAAGCAAAAGGGTGATGGCTAATCAGCCTTGGCCGCGAACTTTCAATCTGGCCGAACTGGAAATGTGCGCGCAAAGGCCTTCTCACCGCGGGGCGAGAAGCGCACGACTCGGGTGGCCTTCTCCCGCCGCGCCCAACCGTTCTCTTCGAGGCGACTGAGAAAAGCGCGCCCCAGACTGCCGGCGAGATGCGAGCGGCGTTCGCTCCAGTCCAGGCATTCGCGGCACAGCGGAACCTTGTGCGCGGCGAGACGATCGATATCGATGCCGAAATCGCACACGAATGCGCGTCCCGTTTTTGTCAGTTGCAGCGAAGCGCCCTCACCCCGCAACAGCCGGCGCCTGACGAGGCTGTCGAAGAGCTGGATGCCCATGTCGCCCGCCAAGTGGTTGTAGCAAATGCGCGCCTTGCGCAGCGCCGGATCCTTCGGCCCGATACGGCTGCGCAGATGACCGGAACCTGCCGCCAATCCCATCAAGCCCTCGAGCACGCGGGCAACGTTGTCGTTTGCCAGCGAAAAATATTTGTGCCGCCCCTGCTTGCGCTGGCGCAGCAAACCGCCCTGATCGAGCTTCGATAAATGCGTGCTGGCGGTCTGCATCGTCACGCCGGCTTCTTGCGCAAGCTCGGTGGCCGTCAGCGCCCTGCCGGTCATCAGCGCCGTCAACATGTTGGCGCGCGCTGGATCGCCGATGAGCGCGGCAATGCGGGCGATGTCCGGGCCTTCTTTCATAGTTCGACCGTAATCGAAGCATCCACGCCCGGCAATCCCCTAAGAGGACGCAACAAGGATGGGCGCAATGACGGCGCGACAGAATTTGACGGCGGAGCTTCTTCTCCTGGCGCTCCTGGCACTGTTGTGGGGATCATCCTACCTGTTCGTCAAAGTGGCGGTGGTGGATATTCCGCCGATCACGCTCATCGCATTGCGCGTCACCGGTGCCGCCGTGTTATCAATTGCCGTAATGCGCATGCGTGGCGAGAAGTTGCCGCGCGACGCGCGAACCTGGCGCATGCTCTACGTTCAGGCGATCTTCAACAGCATCGTGGCGTGGACGGTCCTCGCCTGGGGCCAGCAGTTCGTCGATGCCAGCCTTGCGAGCGTCTTGAACTCGACATCACCGATTTTCGTCTTCCTGTTCACCGCACTCGTCACGCGCCACGAGATGCTGAACGGCCGAAAGTTGCTGGGCGCATTGGTCGGCTTCGCCGGCGTCGTGCTCATCATCGGTATCGACGCACTGCGCGGCCTCGGAGTACAAGTCGTCGGCCAACTCGCCTGCCTGCTTGGCGCCGCGCTTTATGGCTGCGCCGCAATCTACGGCAAACGTTTCAGTCATGTGTCCGCGCTCACAACCGCCGCCGGCACCATGATCTGCGCCACAGTGACGCTCGTTCCGCTCGCGTTTATTTTCGAACAGCCGTGGACGATACACCCTTCGGCGGCGGCCATCGGCGCCACCGCAGCCCTGTCGGTGTTCTGCACCGGCGTCGCCTTGCTGATCTATTTTCGTCTCGTACAAACCATCGGCTCAATGGGCGTCGCCAGCCAAAGCTATCTGCGCGCCGGCGTCGGCGTAATCCTGGGCGTGGCGATCCTTGGCGAGACGCTCTCGCTGCCGGCCGCAACCGGCATCGCCGCCGCGATCATCGGCGTTGCGCTGATCAACTGGCCGACGCATAAGCCGGCGCAAGCTTCCTGATCAGTTCTTGCCCATCGCCGCCTTCTGGAGAAATTCCATCAGCGCCTTGCGGTCGGCGGCCGAGCCGATCTTCTGCTCCGGCATCTTGGTGCCGGGCGTGTAATGCATCGGGCCGACTTCGAACATTTTCGACACCGTCTCCGGCGTCCACACGATGTCCATGTTCTTGAGCGCCTTGGAATAATGATAGCCGGGCAGCGACGCGATTCTGCGCCCGAAAATGCCATGCAGACTGGGGCCCGCCTTGTTGCCTTCATCCGCTGAGAGTGTGTGGCAGGCGACGCAGGCGCGGAATACCTTGGCGCCGTGATCGCCGGCGTATTTGGCAAGCGGATCGGACGGCGCGCCGACCACGACGGTGTCGATCGGTTCGCCTTTGATCGCGTCCCAGCGGCGGATCATGCGGTCGGTGCCGCCGGTGAGCAGCGTCTTGTTGTCGGGAAAGAACGCGACTGACCATACCGGCAGACCGGGGCCGATCAATGTGCGCTCGAGCTTGCGCGCTTTGCGGTCGATCACCGCCACCGAACCGCGAATGCCGGCGGCGGCGATAAGCTTGCCGTTGGGCGACAGCGCAAGCTGGATGACCGGAGTCTTCGATGCTTCGACCTCGGCTTTCATTTCGCCTTTCGACGAGAGAAAAAAGACTTTGCCGGTGGCGCCGGCGGTAACGATCTCGCCGTCACCCGCCACGACCACCGTGTTGAGCGGGCTCGACACGTGACGCACGGTCATGTCCTCGCCGTCGAGCGGCCAGATGCGCAAGGTGGTGTCGTAGCCTGCGCTGATGACCTGCTTGCCGTCCGGCGAAAAGGCAACGCCGTTGACGTTCTGCTCGTTGCCCTTGAGCACGCGCGGCGCGCCGCCGGCAAGCGGCCACAGCCGCACGGTATGATCCCAGGACGCCGACGCTAATGTTTTGCCATCCGGCGACACCGCGAGACCGGCGATCGGCCCGGTGTGGCCGTTGAGCACCTTGTCGGGTTGTTGCTTGCCCGGAGTCCAGATCGCGATATGCGCGTCGGCGCCGCCGGTGACGATGCGGCCGTCTTTCAAGAAAGTGACTGCGTTTACCGCGTCGTCGTGGAAACGCAGCACTTGTTCCGCGACGTTACGCTCGAGCGACCAGCGGATCGCCGAGGTATCGAAGCTGCCGGAAACCGCGCGCTTTCCGTCCGGAGAAATCGCCAGCGCCCGCACCGGCCCGCCGTGGCCGCGCAATTGGGCGAACGCGGCGCCTGGGGCCACCGCCAGCAATGCCAAGACCAGACACAGGCGTTTGATACAAATGGACATTTCGGGGCTGGATCCTCCGCGACCTATGCGGCGAAAGTTTAGCCGTCGGCGGGCGTCATGCCGAGTGCGGCGATGCGGTCCCGTGTCGGGCGATCGCGCAAGGCGGCAAGGAATGCCTGCACCGCCGGGCGTTCGCGCCGGTTTTCAACGAGCAGGAAATCATAGTGTTCCGGCGACACCGGCAGAAAGCCAAGGCCATACATTTTCGCCACCGGCTCGATGGCGAGGCCCCAGTCGGCACGTCCCTGCGCGATCGCGGCGGCCACCGCGTTGTGCGATTTCGGCTGGTTGGCATAGCCCGGCGGCCGCGCGCCTTCGAGCAGTCTGTCGACCAAGACGCGCGTGCCGGAGCCGGCATTGCGGTTGACCATCAAGGCGGTGCCATCGGCGAGGACTGTTTTCAAAACTTCGGCCGCGCTCTTGTCTGCGAAGCGCTGGTCGCCCGGACGGAACAAAATACCTTGCATACGCCGCCATCCGGGCACCAGCGACAATCCCGGCTCGACGAGATGCACGTTGTATTGTCCCGTCTGCGGGTCGACGAGATGAACCGGCGCGACGTCGCATTCGCCGCGGTTTGCCGCAGCCACGCCGCCGAGACTGCCGACGGCAAGCACGCGTGCGGAGAAACCGCGCTCGGACAACGCGCCAACCACCACATCGAGCGCAACATCGTGGCTGCCCATGATGACGAGATCGGGGGCATGCGCGGCATTGCCGATCAACGTCACTTGCACTTCGCTGCCGGCATCGAGCGCATTGGCGAGCGCGTCGATTTCGATGAAGCCGTCGGCCTGCGAGAAGCTGGTGACGGAACCGGAACCCTTGCCGGTCGGGAATGCGACCGTGCCCTGACCGCTGTCGATCAACGAGACGAGGAGGAATTCCTTGCGGCCGAGCTCGGAGGCGACCCGCACCGGCACGGTGGCAGTGACGGTTTGCGCGGCTTCCGGCGGCAGGCCGGCGCGCGCGCGGATTACCGGCGCTACGTAGGCGTGGAACGTAAAGATCGCCGAGGTCGGGAAACCCGGCAGCACGACGACGGGTTTGTTCTCGATAACGCCGAGGCAGAGCGGCTTGCCCGGTTTCAGCGCGACGCCGTGCACGATGATGCCGGGCTCGCCGAGGCTTGAGACAATCGTGTGCGACAAATCGCCGGCACCCTTCGAAGTGCCGCCTGACAGGATCACCATGTCGGCATCCTTGAGCGCGCGGCGCACCGCTTTGCCGAGCGCTTCCTCGTTGTCGGGAAAGGCGCCGAACCGCAGCGGCTCGCCGCCGGCTTCCTCGACCGCCGCCGCAATGATGGCGCCGTTACTGTCGTAGACGCCGGCCGGCTTGAGCGGCGACCCCGGTGCGACGAGTTCGTCGCCGGTCGACAGCACCGCCACTTTCGGCCGCCGCACCACTTCGACGTCCGACAGACCGCACGCCGCCAGCATGCCGATTTCGCGCGAGCCGATACGCGCGCCGCGGCGAAGCAGGATTTCGCCGCGCGCGATATCGGAGCCGGTGTAAGAAACGAACTGCCCCGGCGAAGCGGCGCGGCGAATTTCGATGCTGGGCACCTCGCCTTCGATCAACTCGGTGTGCTCGATCATCACCACAGCGTCGGCGCCGCGCGGGATCACGCCACCGGTCGCGATCGCCGTGGCGGTGCCGGCCGCGACTTCCAGCGCTGGCGCATCGCCGCAGGCAATCACCTCGGCATTGAGTTGAAGGACTTTCGGGTTGCCATCGCTGGCGCCCAGCGTGTCGGCCGCGTGCACCGCGAAGCCGTCGACATTGGAGCGGTCGAAGGGCGGCGCGTCGACCGCCGCCACCACATCGTGCGCGAGCACGCGCGTCAACGCGCCGGCGAGCGAAACGCGTTCTGCCGGCAGCGGCGACAAATCGAGATGCTGTTCAAAACGCGCGCGCGCGTCCTCGGCCGAAACCACTTCGAGGAATTGCTCCTGTCGCGCGGCGGCGCGCACGCGCGCCAACAGCGCGTCCCGCCCGTCTGATTTTGCTTTGCCCGGCTTGCTCATGGCCACGGCCTCACCAGAACCGGCGTGCCGGCGGGATAGCCTTCACTTTCGGCCGGCACCAGGATCCAGCCGTCGGAACGGGTGAGCGACGACAGCGGCAGGTAACGGCTGGCCAGCGGCTCGACGTCGTGCCCAGTGCGCCGCACCGGCACCAGTTCGGCAACACCGACGGTCGACGTGACCTTGCGCGCGAGCGTCAGCATGTCGGGCGTTTCGCCGTCCTTAGCCCCGCAAAGGCGCTCGAGCAACGCACGGCCGACCGTCATCCAGACGGAAAGCGCGGCATCGAGCCGCCCGGGCAACAGCAGCACAGGACGCTTGCCGGAAAACCCGATCGCCGCGCTTTCTCCCGGTGCCAGCGCAAAGCCGTGCACGGCGAGGCGGCCGCTACGCGCCAGCACCTGCACGCTGGTGTCGTTGCGCCCCGAGCCGGTGCCGCCGATGGCAACGATCGCATCGGAATTATTCGAATCCGCCGCCAGCACACCGTCGAGCCCGCGGCCGAACTCGACGCGTACGGAGCCGCCGCGGTGCCCGATATCGGCCGCGATCATCTGCGCGGTGGCCGCGACAATGGCGCTGCCGCGCAACGGCAAGACGCGAATGCGCGGCTCGCGCACGATAACGCGCGTCAATCCGGCGGCAGCGAACGCGGCAATATCGGAGATGCGGACGCGCTCGCCGACACGGCGCAGCGCGATCGTCGACTCGCAGTCACCGCCGGCCGGCAACATGCCGTCACCGGGATTGAGGCTGACCAGAACTTCGGCGCGGCCGGAAAACGTTTTCACCGCGTCGAATGGTGCGACACTGTCGGTGCCGGGCGGCATGACCTGGCCTGCTTCAACCCGTGACGGCCATTGCGCAAGCAGAATCGGCGAATAACCACCGGCGCCTTGCGTGACGTCGGCGGCAAGCGCCCAGCCATCCGTCAGCGCGACAGGAGCGGTCGGCCGCGCCGCCGATGTCACATCGGCGGCGAGCGCATGTCCCGCCGCCGCCGCAACGTCGAGCGAACGCGGCGTCACCGGTTTCACCTCGGCATCGATCACCGCCAGCACCTCAACGAGCGGGGTCAGACGCGTAATCAACTGCAAGGAATCGGTCTCGGCGGCCATTCTTAAAAGACCTTGACGTTGCCGGCAGCGGCTTGTCCAGTCTAGCGTAATCAATGACTTAGGTCGTCCGACCGCTCATTTGTCGGCCTCAGGGATCGGATCGCTGCCATCCCCGTTTTGTGCATGCCGAACTGGCCCGACCAGCCGTGCATTGCCGCGTCGACGTCCTTCACGACAAAGGCGATCCGACTGATCTCGCCGAAGATAAAACTCATCGGAACTTTTGCCAAAAGACATCCTGCGCAAATTAATGCGGCGGCAGCAGCGCCGGCAAATTCCAGCGCATGGTCTGCTTGCCGTTCTTGAAGGCGGCGACCGGCTGGGCGATCTCGGCGACGGCTTGCTCCGGCGTTCGCGCGTTGAGCAAAACGACGTCGGCGGGGTTGCCAACCGCAAAGCCGTAATCCTTGATATTCAGGAGTTGCGCCGATCGCGTCGTCACCATTTCGAAACACTGGCGCAACTGCGCCGGCCGATCGACCTGCAGGATATTGGCGTAGAGATTGGCGATACGCATGAGCGAGCAGTCGCCATAGGGCGTCGCCGGGTTGAGCACGTTGTTGGTGGAGAGCGAGCACTTGACACCGTGTCCGCACAGCACGTTGGCATCGGCGACGCCGCGCCGCACGCTGTGCTCCTGGTCGCGGCCCATCAGGAACAGATCGGTCGCCGGCAGCACGGTGACGGCAATCCCGCTATCGGCAAGTTGCCCGGCAATCGCCGTCATTTTGTCGGGCGGAAGCAATGAGAGCTTCGCCATGTGGCCGGCGACGACGCGGCCGCCACGCTTGTACTGGTCGGTCAACTCGCGCACGAGATGGATGTACATGTCGTCTGCCGTCGGCCCGACGTCGAGATGCATATCGATGTCGACGTCGAATTCGCGCGCCAGCTCGAAGATGCGCCTGATCTGTCCCGGCCCGTCCTTGTCGTAGCGAGGCGCGCCGCCGATCACCTTGGCGCCGCGCTTCAATCCCTCGACCAGCAACTCATCGGTGCCCGGAAAGCTGATCAAACCTTCCTGCGGAAAAATGCAGATCTCGATATCGACCGCCCATTTGTACTCGTCGATCAGCGCCACGACCCCGTCGTAGCCGCGCATGCCGATACCGGGATCGACCTCGAGCTGCGTGCGCATGCGCGTGCAACCATGCTTGATGCAGTCCTCGAGCGTCCGCTTGGCGCGCGCATAGACATCCTCGACGGTCATCGTCTTTTTTACCGGCGTGACGCCGAACACCGGGCTCAGCGTCTTGCGTTCCTGCGGAGCGCAGCGATCGATGATGCGCGACTTGTCGAGATGGATATGGCTTTCGATCAGGCCGGGACAGGCGAGCAACCCGCCGGCATCGTAAACGGGCGCATCCGCGGCAATGGCGCGTTCGATCGCAGCGATGCGGCCGCCTTTCACTCCGATGTCGACCGGCGTCTCCTGTCCGGCCAGCCGAGCGTTTTGGATGATCAGGTCCACGAGACTTTCAGCCGATCACGGACGTCATTTGTTGAGCCAACGCCGCGCGAAACCGAGCAACCCTTGCGGCAGGAAGATGATCATGACGATAAAGATCACGCCAAGCGGGATCAGATAGGGGAACTGGTCGCCGAACCACTGCGCCAGCAACTGGCGCAGCAGCTGGAAGAACCCGGCGCCGACGATCGGCCCGACCAGCGTGCCGATGCCGCCCAAAACGTTGAAGATGACGGTATCACCCGATGTCAGGAAGTACACGAAATCGGGCGCAGCGAATTCGTTCTGGATGGCGTAGAGCACGCCGGCGAGCCCCGCGAACAAGCCGGACAGCATCACCGAGACGATCTTGTAGCGCTCAACCGGATAGCCGATGGCGCGGGTGCGCGGCTCGTTCTCGCGAATCGACTGCAACACCATGCCGAACGGCGATTGCGTCACGCGGCGCAAAATCAGATAGGAGCCGGCCACCACCGCCAGCACGAACCAATGCATGGTCTTCGAGGTGAAGCTGGCGTCGTAGAGGAAGGGAATCGAAAAGTGCGGTTGGGTGAAGATCAACCCATTCTCGCCGCCGGTGACCTCCGTCCACGTGAAGATGATAACGTAGAAGATCTGGCTGAAGATCAGCGTGGTGATGGCGAAATAGATGTCGCGCAGACGGGTCGAAAAATAGGCGACGAACAATGCCGCACAGGCCGCACCGCTGAGTCCAAAGATGATCGCCAACCACAGATTGGGCGGGCCCACCAGCAACAGCGCCGCTGCCGCGCCATACATGCCGAGACCGAAGAAGGCCGAGTGACCGAACGAAATCAGGCCGGTGTAACCGATCAGAAGATCCGACGACATGGCCAACAGGCCCCAGATCAGGCATTCGGTCAGAAAGCGGCCCCAGAATTCCGGCAGCACCAGCGGCGCCACGATCAAGATCGCCATAACGACACAAAAGCCGATCCAGTAGACGGCGGTGTGGCTCAGCTTCGGCTTGTTGAGCGGCATCGTTTTTTCGAGCGGAGCGGTTGTCATTTCGGTGTCGGGACAAACAGGCCGGTGGGGCGGAACAGCAATGTGAGGATCAGCACGACGAAGGAAACGATCACGGCCTGCGAGGGATTGACCCAGATCGCGGCATAGGCCTCCAGCAAACTGATGAAGATGGCGGCGGCGATCGAGCCGCCGAGATTGCCCATGCCGCCGACCACCACGACGATGAACGCCTTCAAGACCCAGTCGAGGCCCATGGTGTGGTTGACGCCGACCAGCGGCGCAAACAGGACGCCGCTCGCCGCCGCCATGGCCGCGCCGAGGGCGAATACGCCGGTGTAAACCCACGGCACAGGTATGCCCATGGCCTGCGCCATCACGCGGTCCTGGGTGGTGGCGCGGATCCAGACGCCGAACTTGCCGTATTTGAGAAACAGCCAAAAGCCGCCAATGATGGCTGCGGACAGGCCGGCGATCACGATGCGGTACCAGGGATAGTGCAGGTAGAACAGATTGAAATAGCCGGTGATCGGTTCGCCGATGCGGCGTGCCGTCGGACCAAATTGCCAGAGCGCGTAGTTCTGCAAGATGAGCGAGACGCCGAAGGTGGCCAGAATTGTGTTGAGCGGATCGCGGCCGATCAACGGGCGCAGCGTCACAATCTGCATGGCGGCTCCGAGAATCGCGACCACCAGCGCGGAGAGGACGAGGGCTATCCAGAAGTTTCCGGTGACCCCGATGATTGTCACGGCAACATAGGCGCCGAGCATGAACAGCTCGCCGTGCGCGAAGTTGACCACGTCCATGATGCCGAAAATCAGCGTCAGGCCGGAGGCGACCAGCGCCAGGATCATGCCGGCAACGATGCCGTTCACGGTCTGCACAATGAACAGATCGACCGGGAAATTGATGAAAAAGGCGGCCACCGTCTGCATCGTTCACACACCTAGATATTGTCTGATGACCGGATCGTCGACTTTGATCTCGGACGCGGCGCAGTGGTGACGCACACTGCCCTTTTCCATGATGTAGATGCGCTGGCTGGCTTCCAGCGTCAGCGGGACGTTCTGCTCGACCAACAGGATGGCGACACCTTCCTTGTGCAGCACTTCGATAATCTCACGGATCTGCGACACCATTCTGGGCATCAGTCCTTCGGTCGGCTCGTCGAGCAGGATGATTTTCGGCTCCAGCATCATGGCGCGGGCGATCGCCAGCATTTGCTGCTCGCCGCCGGAGAGCGTGCCGCCGGCCTGATTGCGCCGTTCGGCCAGCCGCGGAAAATACGTGAAGGCCTTGTCGAGCAGCGCCTGTTTGCGCTCGTCGGTGACGCCGCCGCGGTCGAGACCGGTGCGCAGATTCTCCATGACCGTCAGCAGACGGAAGATGCGGCGATCCTCCGGCACATAGCCGATGCCGAGCCGCGCGAGCTTGTGCGGTGGAATTCCAGTGATCGCGTTGCCGTCAAGCATGATCGAGCCATGGCTCGGTTGCACCAGCCCCATGATGGTCTTCAGTGTGGTGCTCTTGCCGACGCCGTTGCGGCCAAGCAGGCCGACCACCTCGCCGGGGCCGACCTTGAGCGAGACACCATGCAAAATGTGGCTCTTGCCGTAGAACGTGTGCACGTCCTCGACGGCAACGAGGGTTTGGGCTTTGTCTGCGATGGCGCTCATGTCTTGAGATAGACCTCCAGCACTTTCGGATTTTGCTGGATCTCTTCCGGCGTGCCGTCGGCGAGAATTTCGCCGTAGTGCAGCACGGTAATGCGATTGCAAAGCTCCATGACCACCTGCATGTCGTGCTCGACGATGAGGATGGTATGTTTCTTCGCGATGCGCTGCACCAGCGCCATGGTGTCGTTGGTTTCGCCTTGGCTCATACCTGCTGTCGGCTCATCCAGGCACAGCAGTTGCGGTTCCGTGGCCAGCGCAATGCCGATTTCGAGGTTGCGCTGTTCGCCGTGGGAAAGATTGGAGGCCAGTTCGTCGGCCTTGCTCAACAGGCCGACGGAATCGAGGGCGGCCTCCGCCTTCTCGTTGATATCGGCGAAGGCGCTGTAATGGGACGTGATGTTCCAGGCGTGCCGGCGCGATTGCGCGGCAATGCGGACGTTTTCCAATGCGGTAGCGTTGGGCAGGATATTGGTGATCTGGTAGGAGCGCGCGATACCCTTTTGCGAGATTCTGTTGGACGGCAAGCCGGTGATATCCTCGCCGTTGAACACGATGCGCCCGCTGGTCGGCCGCAACACCCCGGTCAGACAATTGAAAAAGGTGCTCTTGCCCGCCCCGTTCGGCCCGATGATCGCACGGACTTCTTCGCGCTGAATTTCGAAATTGACCTGATTGAGCGCCGCAAGTCCGCCGAACTGGACGGATAGTCCTTCGGTCTTGAGGATCGGCGCCGACGCCGCTCCCCGGTCACTTGCCGGGGAGCGCACGTCGATCGTCGGCTCCGAGCTCACTTAAGCCGCAGGAAACTTGCAGGCCGGAGGAACCACTGTCTTGTCCTTCGGCACCGCCTGTTTGAGATGGTAGGTGCCGCCTTTGACCTCGTAGATGAACTCGGTCAGGAAGGCTTGGTGGTCCGCCTTGCGCAGCGTTTTGTCGCCTTGCGGGAAGTCGGGGCCGGCCTTGGCCTCGAAGCCTTCGAGCGCCTCGATCAGCTTCACGGTGTCGCCGCGGCCCTGGAACTTCGACTTCTCCATGTTGATCTTCAGGGCATTCATGGCCTCGTAGTTCGACTGCACGTACTTGTCGGGCAGCGGACCGGAGGGGTCGACCTTGGCCAGACGCGCCTTGGCTTCCTCGAAGAACGCCTTGTGATACGGCGTGTCGAGCGGACCCGCGAAGATCGGGATGTAGCGGTTGATCGCGACGAAGCCGTCGATCTTGCTGCCGATCGCCTTCAGGTTGGTCGAACTCGGAGATCGAGCCGTCGCCGGCCCACTTGTACTTCTTGGTGAGGCCGAGGTCGTAGGCCTGGTTGCAGATGGTCACGCCATCTTTACCGAAGAAGATGCCGAACAAGCCGTCGAAATCGCCGGAGATCTTCGACAGAAACGGCGTCATGTCGGCGGTGCCGAGCGGAATGCCGGTGGTGCCGACCACATCGCCGCCGTTCTTCTTGATCTCGGCTACGTAGGCGTCGCGCGTCGACTGGCCCCAAGAATAGTCGGCAAAGGCGATGTGCCACTTCTTGCCCATGCCGACCAGCGTTGGCGCGAAGGCGACCGCCTGCGCCGGCGCGTAATCGTGCAGGCGGAAGCTGTAGCGGTTGCAGTGGCTGGTGGTCAGCGTGGTGTCGAGACACACCGTAATCATGTTGACGATCTTGGCGTGCTGCCACACCGGCATACAGGCGAGGCAGATGTTCGACAGGAAGCCGCCGCAGTGTATGTCGATGCCGTCGTCCGACACCATCTTCTGGGTCTTGCGGCGGGCGACGGCCGGCGAGCTTTCGTCGTCGGCAATGACCAGCGACACCGGCCGGCCGTTGATGCCGCCATTTTTATTGATGCGGTCGGCGCCCATCTGCAGACCGACCAGCGCGGTCTTGCCGCCGGCAGCCCCGGCGCCGGACAATGGTTGCTCTGAACCGATCTTGTATGGCTTGGCGGCGCCGAATGCCGCACGCCACGGTGCCGGCACCAGCATCATGGCGCCGAGCGCGCCACCGCCCCAACCGACGAAGCGACGGCGGCTGACCTTGCCGTCGTACCAGAATTCTTCGTCTTGCGCCCAGCTCTCACCTTTCCATTTTTCAGTCATTGAGCTCCTCCCAACTGGTTTCGCGAGTCCCCATAAACAATCAGGCCCGCGCGACAGCGCGGGCCTCGAAGCAGCTTCTAGATTCGATCTCTGGAAATACAGACGCGACGATCACGAGCGCCCGCACCGATCGATGATCGGCTGCGGATACAAGATCGACAGCCATGCGCCAGCACCGGCCAGCAAACCGTGGCATCGCCTAGTCCTCCCTCACGCGCACCCTTCGCGGGCTTTTGGCGCGTTATTGCCATAAGCAAACGCGACCCAGAGCCAAGTTTCAACCGCTATTTTCGTACTGTTGGCGACACGCACGCACAGTCGTATGCTTGCCCGCGATTTGGGCAGTCGGGACAGAACTCATGGCGATTTCGCAACTGCGACGTGAGCAACCAAATCCGGACAGCGGACTTGCGGCGCGGCTTGCCGTCCGCGCCGGACGCCATCGCGGTCCGACCGCGGGCCTCGCGCCGGGCTACGTGCAAGGCAATCTTGCTATTTTGCCGCAGGCGGTCGCCGCCGACTTCCTGCGCTTCTGCCAGCTCAATCCCAAGCCGTGCCCTTTAATCGGAGCGTCGGCGCCCGGCGACGCGCGCGTATTGGAATTGGGCGATGATCTCGACATCCGCACCGACTTGCCACGCTATCGTGTCTGGCAGAACGGCGAACTCGTTGCCGAACCGGAGGATATTCGCGGTTTCTGGCGCGACGACCTGGTCAGCTTCGTCATCGGCTGCTCGTTTTCCTTCGAAGAAGCGCTGATGGCGGAAGGTATTGAGCTGCGCCACATTGCGCTTAACCGCAACGTGCCGATGTATCGCACCGCGATTGCCACCGCCGCGGCAGGGCCTTTCCACGGGCCGATGGTGGTATCGATGCGGCCGATGAAAGCCGCCGACGCCATCCGCGCGGTGCAGATCACAACGCGCTTTCCGGCCGTCCATGGCGCGCCGGTGCATATCGGCAAGCCGGAAGCGATTGGGATTTCTGACATTATGAAACCCGACTACGGCGACGCGGTGCCAGTCCATGACGACGAATTGCCGGTGTTCTGGGCCTGCGGCGTCACGCCGCAATCGGTGATCGCGACCGTGAAGCCGGAATTCTGCATCACGCACTATCCCGGCAGCATGCTGGTGACCGACCGGAAGAACACAGAATTTGCGATTATGTAATTTCTGTCACCGATCGCCGGATCGACGGCTTTTCGGATTCGAATGAAGCGCGTCAAGGTAACTCAATGAGCAATTCGAAGCTAACCGCTTTGCGACTCGCTTTGTCCTGGCACATCGCAAGACGATCGATAACGGTCATGCTTCTTGTCGGGACTATCCTCAATCTGATCAACCAAGGCGATGTGCTGTTGTCACCGGCCGCGATAAACTGGTGGAAGGTCGCACTGACCTTCTGCGTTCCTTTCTGCGTTGCGACCTTCGGCGCCTACTCGGCGTACCGAGGAGCCGGGATGCAGAATGCCTGACCTTACATAGAGCTACGCTGCGTCGCGCGCGTTCTTGGCATCAGCGCTTCCTTCAAAGCTTGTTCTGCGGATAGTCCTACCCGTTCACCAGCGGCAAACTGTCGCCGATTTTATCCTGCGCGACTTCGAGCACGCGCCGCAGCTTGTCGAAAGCGCAAAAAAAGCCGATCTCGGTCGAGTGCGCTTTGATGGTGAAAGCCGACAGGCTCTCGACTGACACAACGTCGCGCGGGTGCATGCCAGCGCTGCGGCGTGCCCTCGCCGACGATATGCCGGACACTTTCCGCTGGCTTCTTGCTCATGACAGCAGTGTTCGCGCGCAATGAAGGCGGACTGGCGGTCGATTCCCGGCACCGGGTGCTCGGCGCGAACAACTCGCCGATCGCTGGCCTTTACGCCGCGGGCGCGACCGGACAAGGCGGCTTATTGCTGAAAGGCCATGGCCATCACCTGGCCTGGGCCTTCGTGTCGGGCCGGCGTGCAGGACGCGATGCAGCGCTCACTGCGGCTACTTGACGTCCGCGTCATCCGTGACCGGCGAGGTGACGACCAGGAACACCAGATCGACCAGGCCGGTGTTTGCGATCGAATGCTCGACACCCGGCGGCAGGTAAATGAAATCGTGCTTGCGCACGACATGATCCTTGCCCGCGACGTGCATCAGCCCCTCGCCTTCGATGACGTGATAGACCTGCTCCTGCACCTTGTGACTGTGCTTCTTCACATAAGCCTTCGGCTGGTACATCGAGATGCGGTAGTCGATATGCTTTGAACCCGCGGTGTCCGGCATTACCAGCGGCTTCGACAGCGCGCCGCCGAAATGGTCGGGAAATTCCAGCCACGGCACCTCGGCAATATTGCGGACGAACGCTTCGCGTTTTGCGGTCATGGCGCGCCCTCCTATTTCGCCGGCATCGCGTCAGGTAGATAGCGTTCGCCGAACACCGGCTCCTTGTGAGGCGTCGGCGGCAATTCCCAGGCGCCGGTCGAGGGCGGACGCACTTCGGCGTCAACATGCACGTCAATCAAGAACGGCTTGTTGGCTTTGACCGCGTGTTCGAGCGCGCCCTTGAAATCCTCCGACTTGGTCACTGTCAACGCCTCGACGCCGGTCGCTCGCGCCCAGGCGGCAAAGTCCGGATTGTACGGCTTCTGGTTCGGCCCCTCGTGGAACATGGTGCCGAGTTCGCGACCGCCGAACATCCCGAGCTGAATGTCGCGGATGGAGACCCAGCCGAAATTGTTCCAGATCACCCACACCACGGGAATATCGTATTCGACCGCGGTGCACAGGACGTGCGGCACCATGGAAAAGCAGCCGTCGCCGGTGACGGCGACAACGGGGCGATCGGGCGCGGCGAGCTTGGCGCCGAGCGCACCGGCGGCACCAAAACCCATGCCGGAAAAGCCCCACGAGTTCAGCATCGTCTGCGGGCGGCGCGCCTTCCAGAACTGCATGTACCAGTTATGGCTGACGCCGACGTCGCAGCACAGAATGGCGTCCGGCGGCAGCACCGCCTGGCAATCCGCCACGATGCGTTCGGGCCGGATCGGCGAGGCGTGTATGTCGAAATTCGGTGCGGTGAATATCGCCCAGTCCGCCTGCCACTTTTTGATGTCGGCCTGCCAAGCTTTGAGCGCGTCGCGTTTCATGTTGCGCCGCTCGACTTCGGCGAGGAGTTGTTGAAGGAAGGTGCGCGCGTCAGCGAGCACGCCGATGTCGGGCGGATAGTTGCGCCCGAGCTCGGCCGGATCGACGTCGGCGTGAATCAATTTGGTCTGCGGGAAATTCCACGAATAGCCGGGCAGCCACGATGACGCCGAGCGGTCGTCAAAGCGCGCGCCGATGGCGATGACCAGATCGGCGCGCCGGCCGGCCTCGTTGGCCGGATACGCGCCATTGCGGCCGATGAAGCCGAGCGCCAGCGGATCGGTCATG
Organism: uncultured Alphaproteobacteria bacterium; assembly: GCA_963840065.1. GTDB lineage: Bacteria > Pseudomonadota > Alphaproteobacteria > Rhizobiales > Xanthobacteraceae > Pseudolabrys. The sequence continues at coordinate 292,062 of CAWIXF010000010.1, forward strand.
TCGAGGCAACCCATGCCGTTGGGCGAGGAGATCACCGGAATGCCGAGCCGGTGCACGAACGCGGTGAGCTCCTTCGACGCTTCCGACAGCGTGACGCCATGACCGATAAAGATCACGGGCCGCTGCGCCTTCTGGAACATGTCGACGCACGCCGTAATTTCATCGGGTGAGGCGCCGCTGCGTTGCGCACCGAACGGCGGTGCCGGCGGCGGCAGCGTTACGTCGTCTTCCTCCTGGAACACGTTGAATGGCACGTCGATATTCACCGGACCCGGACGGCCCGACAGCATCGTCGTCATGGCCTGGCGTAACGCCAACGGGAGCATGTCGACGCGCGTCGGCTGGAACGAGCGCTTGACCACCGGGCGGATGATGTTGGGAAAGTCGGCCTGGTAGTGCTTGTTGATCTCCTGGAACGGCGAGCGGTTGAATTGCGATGTCGGCACGTTGGCCGTGATCGCAAGCAACGCCGAGGAATCCGTGAGCGCGCAGGCGAGCGGCATGACGATGTTGCAGGAGCCCGGCCCGCAGGACGTGAGCGTCGCAACCGGCTCGTGGCGCACGCGGAAATAAGCGTCCGCCATGTGCGCGGCCACCTGCTCGTGACGCGGCGAGATCATCTTGATGCGATCGCGCGCGGCATGCAGCGAATCCAACATGCCGACATTGCCGTGGCCGCAGATGCCGAACACATAAGGGATCTTGTTGGCGATCAGGTATTCGGTGATGAGCTCGGCGCCCTTCATGCGGGCCATGTTGTCCATCCGTTAATTAGGCGCGGGCTTCGGAAATCGGCGAAATTCCGCACCGTTTTAGCTGTTGCCACGGTGCGGCGGGGACTTTAACGATATCGGTAGCGGCCGCCAATAAGTGCCGCGTGGAAGCGACTGGGAGGTTTCAGCATGTCGCCGCGGCGGCTGGGTATCATCATGCACGGCGTCACCGGCCGCATGGGGACCAACCAGCATCTGATCCGTTCCATCGTCGCAATCCGCAACGAAGGCGGCGTGAAGCTGCCGGACGGCACGCGCGCGATGCCCGACCCCATTTTGGTTGGGCGCAACGCGGAGAAGCTCGCGGCGCTGGCGCGTGAGCACGGCGTCGAACGCTGGACCACCGATCTCGGCCAGGCGCTGGAAAATTCACGGGATGAAATCTTCTTCGACGCCGGCACAACGCAGATGCGGCCCGACCTGATCGAACGGGCGATTGCCAAGGGCAAACATATCTATTGCGAGAAGCCAATCGCCGATTCGCTCGACAAGGCGATGAAGGTGGTCAAGCTCGCCAAGGACGCCAAGATCAAGAACGGCGTGGTGCAGGACAAGCTGTTCCTGCCCGGACTGCGCAAGATCAGGGAGTTGCGCGATTCCGGATTCTTCGGCCGCATGTTCGCGGTACGCGGCGAGTTCGGCTACTGGGTGTGGGAAGGCCTCGACGGTCCGCCGGCGCAGCGGCCGAGCTGGAACTACAAGAAGGCGGAAGGCGGCGGCATTATTCTCGACATGCTCTGCCACTGGCGCTACGTGCTCGACAACCTCTTCGGCAAGGTGCAGGCGGTGAGCTGCCTCGGCGCCACGCATATCGACAAGCGCGTCGACGAAGACGGCAAAGTCTATGACGCCGACGCCGACGACGCCGCTTACGCGACGTTCCGCCTCGACGGCGGCGTCATCGCTCATATCAATTCGTCCTGGGACGTGCGCGTGCGGCGCGACGATCTGGTGACGTTCCAGGTTGACGGCACGCAAGGCTCCGCGGTCGCCGGACTCACGCGGTGCTTTGCGCAAAGTCGCGCCGACACGCCGCGCCCGGTATGGAACCCGGACGTGCCGCAGACCATGGACCTCTTCTCGCAGTGGAAAGAGGTTCCAGGCGCCGGCGCCTATGACAACGGCTTCAAGATCCAGTGGGAGGATTTCCTGCGCCATGTCGCCGCCGACACGCCCTGGCAGTTCGGCCTGATCGAAGGCGCCAAGGGCGTGCAACTCGTCGAGCAGGCGCTGAAGAGCTGGGCCGACAAACGCTGGTACGATGTCCCGGAGCTGACGGTGTAGGAGACGAAGCGATGCCGACGCTATCGCTGCCGACCAAGGACCGCAGTTTCGAGCCCTACACGACCGGCGAGCCGATCGAATTCGCCTCGCCCGAATCGACAAAAAACTTCAACCGCATCGCTTACGCGGCAACGCACGTGGTCGCCGATCCGTTGGCCGATATCGATCCCTGGCTCGACACGGCGGTCGACTGGGAGCGCACAATCGCCTTCCGTCATTATCTCTGGGATCTCGGCCTCGGCGTTGCCGAAGCCATGGACACCGCGCAGCGCGGCGGCGGCCTCGACTGGCCGCGCGCGAAAGAGCTGATCCGCCGTGCGCTCGAAGCGGCGAGATCGCGGCCCGGCGTCAAGATCTGCTGCGGCGTCGGCACCGACCATCTCGATGCGGCTGCCGATGTCAGCCTCGATGCGATCATCCGCGCCTATGAAGAACAGATCGAGGCGATCGAAGCGATGGGCGGCAAACTCGTCATCATGGCGAGTCGCGCGCTTGCCCGCGCCGCCAAGAGCTCGGACGACTATGCCCGCGTCTACCGCCGCATTCTGGGCCAACTCAAGGCGCCGGCGATCATCCACTGGCTCGGCGAGATGTTCGATCCTGCGCTGGCCGGCTATTGGGGCAGCGCCGATCACGAACCGGCAATGCAGAGCTGCCTCGCAGTCATCCGCGACAACGCAGCCAGGGTCGATGGCGTGAAAATCTCGTTGCTGTCGAAAGACTATGAGATCGAGATGCGCCGGCAATTGCCGGCCGGCGTGCGCATGTACACCGGCGACGACTTCAACTACGCCGAACTGATCGCCGGGGACGAACTCGGCTCTTCCGACGCGCTGCTCGGTATTTTCGATGCCATCGCTCCCGCCGCGTCCGCCCGCCTTGCGCGACTTGCCAAAGGCGACCTGCAGGGCTTTCATGGAATCCTCGAACCGACGGTGCCGCTGTCGCGTCACATCTTCAAGGCGCCGACCCGCTTCTACAAAACGGGCGTCGTGTTCCTGGCCTGGCTCAACGGCTTGCAGGAGCATTTCATCATGGTCGGCGGTCAGGAAAGCGCGCGCTCGATCCTGCATCTCGCCGAACTCTTCCGTCTCGCCGACAAAGCGCGCGTGCTGCACGATCCCGACCGCGCCGCCGCGCGCATGCGCGCGCTGCTCGCCACGCACGGCCTTGCCTGAATGGCGGCGCCGACCCAACCGCTGTCGATCAATCTCGCCACGGTGCGCGAGCAATATGGATTGCGCGAGGCGGTCGAAGCCTGCGCCCGCCAAGGCATCACCGCGATCGATCCCTGGCGTGACAAAGTCACCGCCTGCGGGATCGAGGAGTCTGCGCGCATCATCAAAGATCACGGCATGCGCGTCTCCGGCTATTGCCGCGGCGGTCTCTTTCCGGCCGCGACCGGTGCAGAGCGGCAGGCAGCGATCGACGACAACAAGCGCATGATCGATGAGGCGGCGGCGCTCGGTTGCGACTGCCTGGTGCTCATCGCCGGCGGCTTGCCCAAAGGCTCGCGCGACTTGCGCGCCGCCCACAAGATGGTCGCCGACGGGCTCGCCGCCATCCTGCCGCATGCGCGCGCGGCCAAGGTGCCGCTGGCAATCGAGCCCTTGCACCCGATGTATGCCGGCGACCGCGCCTGCGTGAATACGCTGGCGCACGCACTCGAACTTTGCGACGCGCTGGGCGAAGGCACCGGCGTCGCCGTCGATGCCTATCACGTCTGGTGGGACCCCGACCTCGAAGCGCAGATCGCGCGCGCGGGCGCGCGCATCCTCGGCTATCACATCTGCGACTGGCTGGTGCCGACGCGCGACTTCCTGCTCGATCGCGGCATGATGGGCGACGGTGTCATCGACCTCCCGTATATCCGCAGCCTCGTCGAGAAGGCCGGCTATCAAGGCTGCATCGAGGTCGAAATATTCTCCGCGGAAAATTGGTGGAAGAAGCCGGGCGACGACGTGCTGCGCACCTGCATCGAGCGCTACCGCACCGTCTGTTGAGGCCTGGATTCGACGCGTGCAAGCCGCTCGGCAGTTCGGTTAACACTTTCGTATCGCGCAAATCCACGAAAATGCGACGTAGTTCTAACGTCTCGGTCCAGCGGCGGGAACATACAAGCACCGCATCACTTTATCCTCCCGCAATAAATAGCGATTCTCGCGCACCCGCCTTGTGGGCAGATCGTTGCCTAATATGAGGGCAGGTTGTTCAAACGGTGCGATTTGTGCATATACCAAGCCCCCGGCGAGGACCCATTCCTTGTCGTTTCGTCGAATGCGCGCCAAAGCCGGATGGTCGTGGTCGCGCGTTCCCGTACAACCGGACTTTCAGTAGTCGCACACGAGCGCCATGCCGCGGCTGAAAACAACGCCTCCTGCACCTGCTCCGCTCGAACCTGGCAGCGAAGCAGCAAAACTGCGCGACGCGATCCAAACCAAGCTGACATACGTGCTTGGCAAGGCCGCGGCCACGGCCGCCGACTATGATTGGTATCAGGCGACAGTACTCGCCGTGCGCGACCGCGTCGTCGATATCTGGATGCGCTCGCGCGAAGAGACAAAAAATAAAAAGAAGAAACGCGTCTATTATCTCTCGATCGAGTTTCTGATCGGCCGCCTGCTGCTCGACACGCTGACCAATCTGCGGCTGGCGGAGCCTGCGCGCCTCGCACTTGAGAGCCTCGGTCTCGATCTCGACCGCTTGCGTGAATGCGAGCCCGACGCCGCGCTTGGCAATGGCGGCCTCGGACGGCTGGCCGCCTGCTTCATGGACTCGATGGCAGCGCTGGAAATCCCCGCCTACGGCTACGGCATCCGCTACGAGAACGGCCTGTTCGAGCAGCGCCTCAGGGACGGCTGGCAGGAAGAATACCCGGAAACGTGGCTCGCCCACGGCAATCCGTGGGAATTCGTACGCACAAGCAAGGCATACGACATCGGCTTCGGCGGCATGGTCGAATATCTCGGCGGCGACGACGCCACCGCGCGCGCCGTCTGGTATCCGGCCGAAACCGTGGTGGCGGTGGCACACGACACCTTGTTCGCCGGCTGGCGCGGCCACCAAGCCAATCCGTTGCGCTTGTGGTATGCGCAGGCGCCTTCACCTATTCATCTCTCGGCGCTCGATCAGGGCGACGTCGTCGGCGCCACGGCCGCGCGGGCGCGCGCCGAAGCAATTTCGCGCGTGCTCTATCCCAACGACGCGACGACGGAAGGCCAGGAACTGCGGCTGCGGCAGGAATACTTCTTCACCTCTGCCTCGCTGCAGGACCTCACCCGCCGTCATCTGGAAGAATTCGGTACGCTCGACACGCTCGCGGACCACGCGGCCGTACAACTCAACGATACGCACCCGGCCATCGCCGTCGCCGAACTGATGCGCATCCTGGTGGACGAACATAATGTCGGCTGGACAAAGGCGTGGAAGATCACGCGCGCGACCTTGTCCTACACCAATCACACGCTGCTTCCGGAGGCGCTGGAAACCTGGCCGGTCGATCTCCTGGGCCGGCTGCTGCCGCGGCATTTGCAGATCATCTATCTGATCAACTGGTTTCACCTGAAGGCGGTCGAGCGCGCTGGCTGCGAGGACCCGGAGTTTCTCGCCAGCGTCTCGTTGATCCAGGAAAACGGCGACAAGCGCGTGCGCATGGGCCATCTCGCCTTTCTCGGCTCCCATTGCGTGAACGGCGTGTCCGAGCTGCACACCCGGCTGTTGCGGCAGACGGTTTTCCACGATCTCGCCGGCACGGTGCCGACGCAGATCATCAACAAGACCAATGGAATTACTTTCCGCCGCTGGCTCTACGATGCCAACACCGAACTTACCGGTCTGCTGGTCAAGGCGATCGGTGAGCACATGCTCGACAACCCGGAAGCCTTGCGCGACCTCGAGCCGTTTGCCACCGACAATGAGTTCGTCGCGCAGTATCGCAAGGCGCGCGCCGCCAAGAAGGAACGCCTTGCCGAGCTCATTCATGGCCGCAGCGGGGTGCGGCTGGCACCCGCTGCGCTGTTCGATGTGCACATCAAGCGCATCCACGAATACAAGCGGCAATTGCTGAACATTCTGGAGACGATCGCGCTTTATCAAGCGATCCGCGCCGAACCGGATAAACCTTGGGTGCCGCGGGTTAAGATTTTTGCCGGCAAGGCAGCGGCGAGTTACGGGCGCGCAAAACTGATCATCAAGCTCGTCAATGACGCCGCGCAGGTGATCAACGCCGATCCGGTGATCGGCGACCGGCTCAAGGTGGTGTTCGCGCCGAATTACAACGTCAGTCTGGCCGAGGCGATCATCCCGGCCGCCGATCTGTCCGAGCAGATTTCGACCGCCGGCATGGAAGCATCCGGCACCGGCAATATGAAGCTTGCGCTCAACGGCGCAATCACCATCGGCACGCTTGACGGGGCCAATATCGAGATCCGCGAGAAAGTCGGCGCCGATAACATTTTCATTTTCGGCATGACCGCGCCTCAGGTGGCGGAGCGCCAGCAGGCAGGCTTCAAGGGCAGTGAGGCGGCCGGCGCGTCGCCGCGATTGGCGGCGGTGTTGAATGCCCTGAACGCCGGTGAATTCTCGCCCGACGACAAGGATCGTTATGCGGCGATCGTGCGCGCGGTGCTGGATTACGATCGCTTCATGGTCGCCGCCGATTTCGATGCCTACTGGGACGCGCAGCGCGCGATCGACAAACTCTGGCAAACGCCGGCCGAATGGTGGCGCATCGCCATCCTCAACACCGCACGCATGGGCTGGTTTTCGGCCGACCGCACCGTTCGCGAATATGCCCGCGACATCTGGCGCGTGCCGGTGGCCCCGCCCGCTAAGCCTTAAAGCTGCGGCCGGCCTGCGCAAAGGCCCGCGCCACTCGCTCCAGACCGTCGTGCGAATTGAGGTCTTCGAGTGCAACCGGTAGCTTGCGCCGCCAATTCGGATGCTCGGTCTGTGTCGCCGGAATATTGATCTGGTCGCGCACGCCCAAAATATCGTCGAGCGCGACAACGGCGAGCCGCGCATTGGTGGCGCCCAGAAACGACGCAATCGCCGCAATGTCGTTCGCCGGATAGGACGGCGCCCAGCGCGCAAGCGCTTCACGCAGAGCGCCTTGTGACTGCGCGCGCGCCTCGTCGCTTTCACCGGGATCGACACCGATCTTTCGCTTTACATTCAGATCGTAACCTTCCAGCCAGCCGCGGTAGCTCGCCATGTCGTGGGTGTTGAAGGTCGCCAGCGCCTCGGCCGGATAGCGCTCGGGCGCACGGAAGCCGTTGTCATGCTCGCGCTCGAACAGCATCACGCGGCACCCCCACAGGCCCCAGCGCGCAACCGTTTCGTGAAAATGCTCCGGCACCGTGCCGAGATCCTCGCCGATGACGATGCAGCGGAAGCGGTTGCTTTCCTCCGCGACGACGCGCAACAGCGCCTCGAAGGGAAAGTGAACATAGGTGCCTTGCGCGGCGCCGACATCGCAGGGAAACAGGAACAGGCGCTTGAGCCCGAAGGCATGGTCAATGCGCAGCGCGCCGGCATGACGCATGGTGGCGCGCAACAGTTCGCGTATGGCGGCGAAGTCGTGACCCGGCAGCGCCTGCGGATTGAACGGCGCAAGTCCCCAGTCCTGGCCGCCCGGGTTGAATTCGTCGGGCGGCGCGCCGATCGACAAGTCGGTGAGCACAACATCCTGCCGTAGCCATGCGTCGGCGCCATGGCGATCGATGCCGACGGCAAGGTCGGTGTAGAGTCCGATCGGCATGCCGTGCTGCCGCGCGATCTTCTGGCAGGCGCCGAGCTGGCGGTCGGCGACCCATTGCACAAATTCCTCAAACTCACATTCGACAATGTTGCTCTGCCGAAACGCCTTGAGCCGGTCATTGTCGGGCCGGCGCCATTCCTCCGGCCATTGCGGCCAGGGTTTGGGCGCATAGCGCTGGCGTAGCACCTCGAAGCAGGCAAAGCGCAACAGCGCGTCGTTGTGTTCCTGCCGATAAGTCTCGAAGTCGTGGCGGCGCTCGGCGCTCGCGCCGACGCGAAAATTTTCATGCGCAAGATGCAGCGCCTTCAACTTAACACGCGCAACACCTGCGTAGTTGATCATCTCAGTCGCGCGCAGCATGGCAATATCGTCGGCAAGGCCGGCCGCGCCGATGCCGAGAAATTCCGGGATGGCCCCGACATCGACGTAGAGCAGATTGTGAAACAGCCGGCTGTTGGGCGCATAGGGACTGGCATTCTCAGGCCGGTCGGGAAACAGCGCGTGCAGCGGATTGAGGCCGATGGCGGAGGCGCCGCACGCCGCCGCCAGCCGGATCAGGTCGGCGAGATCGGTAAAATCGCCATGCCCCCAGTTGCGGCGCGAGCGCAGCGCATAAAGCTGCACCACGATGCCCCACAGGCGCCGGCCGTCGCCTTGAAAGGCGCGCTGGGCCTCGACGGGAGCCGTGTGATTGGGCTCGGCTGCGCTGCCTGAAATCGCGGCGATAAGCCGCGACAAGATTTCGGGGCTCGCGGTGTGCCGATGGCCGAGACCGTCGTAATATTCCGGCTCCACGCCCCAAGCCCGCGCTTTCGCTAGCAGGTCGTCCATTCGTTGCTCATTTCTATTGCAACCACCGCGGGACCGGCAAAGTTTCGGTAAACCATGGGGAACTTTGGCTGTTTTTTGTAGTTCTTCAGTAAGGGCATTTGTGGTTATTTTTGAGGGGGATTACCGCGCAAAATCGCCAAATTGAAGCACCCCGAGCGGAGGGACCGCGTCGAGGATGAAGCCGCATCCGATTGCCGATACATGGGTGACTCCGGACGACCCGACCGGCCCTCGCTTTCGCATCGAGGACATTTACCCTTGCGTGGACTGCGGCCGCTATCCGGTCAAACGCATTGCCGGCGAGACGGTCGACGTCTGGGCCGATATTTTTCGCGAAGGCCATGACGTCATCGCTGCCGCATTGATTTGGCGGCCCGATGACAGCGCCGAATGGCGGCGCGAGCCCATGCAACTTCACGGGAACGACCGCTGGCACGGCCGCTTCACGCCGCCGGCACCCGGTCTTTATTTTTTCGCGGTCGAGGCCTGGACCGACCAGTTCGCCACCTGGCGCAAGGAGTTTCGCCTCAAGCAGGAAGCCGGCCAGAATGTCGCGCTGGAGGCGCGCGAAGGCTACGAGCTGCTGAGCGAGTTGATGCCGAGCGAGGGCAAGACACGACGCGTGGTGGAAAAAGCGTCGAAAGATTTCGCCGCCACCAAAGACTTCGATTTCCTGCTCCAGGACAAGCTCGCCGCCGCGATGGCGGCGACCGACAATCGACCCGACCTCACCCGCAGCCCCCTCATGTCGCTCACCGCCGACCGCGAACGTGCGCGCGCCAGCGCCTGGTACGAAATGGTTCCGCGCAGCCAGAGCCCGGTGCCGGGCAAACACGGCACCTTCGACGATTGCATCGCGCGATTGCCCGAAATCGCCGCGCTCGGCTTCGACGTTCTTTATTTCACACCAATCCATCCGATCGGCCACATCAACCGCAAGGGCAAGAACAATTCGCTCAAAGCTGGTCCCGGCGACCCCGGCAGCTTCTACGCCATTGGCAACAAGCATGGCGGCCACGATGCCGTACATCCCGAACTCGGTACGCTCGCCGACTTCCGCCGCCTGGTCGAGGCCTGCCACAAGCACGACATGGAAGTCGCGCTCGATTTCGCGGTGCAGTGCTCGCCCGATCATCCCTGGCTGAAAGAACACCCGGAGTGGTTTCGCACGCGCCCGGACGGCTCGATCAAATACGCCGAGAACCCGCCGAAGAAATACGAAGACATCGTCAACCCGGATTTCAATTGTCCGGACCGCATCGCATTATGGGAAGCCCTGCGCGACGTCATCCTATTCTGGGCGAAACAGGGCGTGCGTATTTTCCGCGTCGACAATCCGCACACCAAGCCGCTCCCGTTCTGGGAGTGGATGATCCGTGAAGTGCGCGCGCGCCACCCGGACGTGCTGTTCCTGGCGGAAGCTTTCACGCGGCCGAAAGTGATGAAGACGCTGGCCAAGCTCGGGTTCTCGCAGTCCTACACCTATTTCACCTGGCGAACCGAGAAGCACGAATTGCAGGAATACCTGACCGAGCTCACCGGCTTTCCCGAACGCGAGTTTTACCGGCCCAACTTCTTTGTCACTACACCCGACATTCTTCCCGTCCAGCTCCAGAGCGGCGAACCCTGGCTGTTCAAGGCGCGCTTTGCGCTCGCTGCCACGCTGTCGTCAAACTACGGTATCTATAATGGCTTCGAACTGATCGAGCACGAGCCGATTCCGGGACGGGAGGAACTCATCGATTCGGAAAAGTACGAGTTGAAGACACGCGACTGGGACAAGCCCGGCAATATCAAGGATTACATCGGCCGCATGAACGCGATGCGCCGCGCCAACCCGGCGCTGTTGCAGACAAACAATTTGCGCTTCCTGCAGGTCGATGACGACAACGTGATCGGTTTCATCAAAGAGTCGGACGACGGCAGCAACGCGGTGGCGGTCGCCATCGCACTCTCCTCCAGCCCGCACGAGTTTTGGCTGCATTTCGGCGATTATCAGATCGGCCCCGCCGACGCCAGGCGGCCGGTGCGCGCCATCGAAAACCTCGTCACCGGCGAACGCCATCTGCTCGAATGGAACGGACGGCGCCTGCGCGTCGATCCGGCAAGCGATCCCACCCTCGTGTTCCGCTGTCACGCATAGAGTAGAGTGCAGCGATGAACATCGTGCCCACGCTTGAAACCGACACCACGTCCAAAGCCGACGCCGAGGACGCGCTGTGGTTCAAGGACGCGATCGTCTATCAACTGCACGTCAAGGCCTTCTTCGACAGCAACAATGACGGCGCCGGCGACTTCGCCGGACTGACCGAGCGGCTCGATTACCTGCGCGACCTTGGCGTCAACACGCTGTGGCTTCTGCCGTTCTATCCGAGCCCGGGCCGCGACGACGGCTACGACATTTCCGACTACGGCGACATCAATCCGTCCTTCGGCACAATGAAGGACTTCCGCCGATTCATGCAGGAGGCCAAGCGGCGGGGCCTGCGCGTCATTACCGAACTCGTCGTCAATCACACTTCGGATCAACACGACTGGTTCAAGCGCGCCAAGCGTAGCCCGCCGGGCTCAAGCGCGCGCAATTGGTATGTGTGGAGCGATACCGACCAGAAATACCAAGGCACGCGTATCATCTTCACCGACACCGAGAAGTCGAACTGGACCTGGGACGCGGAGGCCGGCGCCTACTACTGGCACCGATTCTTCCACCACCAACCCGATTTGAATTTCGACAACCCGCGCGTGGTAAAGGCCGTGCTGCAGGTGATGAAGCGCTGGCTCGATAGCGGTGTCGACGGGTTCCGACTCGACGCGGTGCCTTATCTGTGCGAGCGCGAAGGCACTAATAACGAAAATCTGCCCGAGACCCACGCCGTGTTGCGGCGCCTGCGCGCGGCGCTCGATCAATACGCGCCCAACAAAGTTCTGCTCGCCGAGGCCAATCAGTGGCCGGAAGACGTGCAGGCCTATTTCGGCGATGGCGACGAATGCCACATGGCCTACCACTTCCCGCTGATGCCGCGCATCTACATGGCGATCGCGCAAGAGGACCGCTTCCCCATCACCGACATCATGCGGCAGACACCGGAAATCCCGGAAAACTGCCAGTGGGCGATGTTCCTGCGCAACCACGACGAACTGACGCTCGAAATGGTGACCGACGTCGAGCGCGACTACCTTTGGTCGACTTACGCATCCGATCCGCGCGCGCGCATCAATCTCGGTATCCGCCGCCGTCTCGCGCCCTTGATGGACAACGACCGGCGCAAGATCGAATTGATGAACTCGATCCTGATGTCGATGCCGGGCACGCCGATCATCTATTACGGCGACGAGATCGGCATGGGCGACAACATCTTCCTCGGCGACCGCAACGGCGTGCGCACGCCGATGCAATGGACGCCCGACCGCAATGGCGGATTTTCCCGTTGCGATCCGGCACAGCTTTACCTGCCGCCGATCATGGACGCGGTCTACGGCTATTCGGCGGTCAACGTCGAGGCGCAGACGCGTTCGATATCGTCGCTACTCAACTGGACGAAGCGGCTGATCGGCGTTCGCAAGTCCACCAAGGTGTTCGGGCGCGGCACGCTCACCTTCATCCGTGCCGCTAACCGTGCGGTCCTCGCTTACGTGCGCCAGCTCGGCGACGAGGCGATCCTCTGCGTCGCCAACATTTCGCGTTCGGCGCAAGCCGTTGAGCTCGACATGGGCCCGTGGAAGGGCCGCATCCCGCGCGAAATGCTCGGCCGCACGCGCTTTCCCCGTATCGGCGACCTGCCCTACCTCGTCACCTTGCCACCCTACGGTTTCTTCTGGTTCTCGCTCGAGCAGGAAGAAGGGGCCGAGCCCGAAAAGATTCTGCCACGGGAAATCACCACGCTTGTCCTTGGTGACGGCTGGGATTCTCCTCTGTCCGGCTGGACGCGGCGAACCTTCGAGCACGAGGTGCTGCCGGCCTTCATGCCGGACCGCCGCTGGTTCGCCGACAAGACGTCGCGTTCGCTGAGTGCCCGGGTTGCCGCCGCCATTCCGTTCGAGCATGGGGACGACCGCTTTGCCGCCGTGATCGCCGAAGTCGGCGGCGCCCACGGCAGCGCGCGTTATTTCCTGCCGCTGACCATTCGCTGGACGCGCTACACCGCGATCGACCGCGGGCCGGCGAGCGTCGTCGCCGCGGTCCGCCGCGGCCCGCGCGAAGGCACCTTGCTCGACGCCACCGCGGAGCACGAATTCGTCGCGGCGCTTCTATCGAAGATTCACGCCGGCGAAACGGTCGGCAAAGACGGAGCAAGACTCGAGTTCAAACCGACCGGCGCTTTCGCAAACTCGGTGCTGCCGGAGATCAAGACGGTTGCGGCGGTCGATCGCGAGCAATCCAATTCCAGCGTGATTGTCGACGACCAGTTCGTCGTCAAAATCCTGCGCCGCGTCACGCCGGGCATTCATCCCGAGGTCGAGATCGGACGCTTCCTGACCGACGTCGCACACTTTCAGAACACTCCGGCGCTGCTCGGCAGCGTCGAACTGGTGGAAGGAGAAAGCCGCTCCGCGCTCGCGGTGGTGCATGCCTTCGTCTGGAACCAGGGCGATGCCTGGAGCGTGACCTGCGCGACGCTCGACCGCTTCATCGACGAGCAGCGGATGGTGCCCGATGAATCCGCAAACGAGAGCGCGGAAACGGCGGCGATGCTGCAGCGGGTCCGGCAAATCGCCAAACGCACCGCCGAAATGCATCTTGCTTTTGTCGGCAATACCGAGTTGCCCGATTTCGTACCCGAGCCGATCGCCGCCGACGATACGGCACGCTGGACCGATGCGCTGGTCGCGCGCGCACAAAATGTGTTCGCGTTGCTTGAGCATGGGTTGACGCAGCTTGCCGAGCCTGCATCGACGCTCGCCAGACGGCTGCTCGCAGACAGCGATGCCATCCTTGAGTACGTCGAATCGACCCGCCACGCGCATGTCGACGGCATCAAGACCAGACACCACGGCGATTTCCATCTCGGGCAAGTGCTCATCGCCAAGGACGACGTTTACATCCTCGACTTCGAGGGCGAGCCGCAGCGCTCGCTGGAAGACCGCCGGCGCAAGGAGCCGCCGGCGCGCGATGTCGCCGGGCTCTTGCGCTCGATCGATTACGCGACCGGCTCGGCTATCTCGCGCGCGCCCAACCTGACCGATGAAGACCGTGCTACACTGACGAAGCGGCTGCGGGCGCTGGGAAGCCAATTGGTCGACAGCTTCTGGGAGAGCTACCGCGAGACGCTCGGCGACGCGCATCTGTGGCCGGCCGACGACGCGCAGAGCAAGCAACTTCTCGACTTCTTCCTGCTTGAAAAGGTGTTCTACGAAATCGAATACGAGCTGACCAACCGACCGGGCTGGGCTTCCATCCCTCTGGAGGCCGCCTTGCGGATCCTGCAGCAGCGCGGAGTGATCGCATCGTGACCGCGCTTGCGCCAATTGCACGCGAGATCATTGCCGGCCGCAACGCCGACCCATTCCGCTATCTCGGCCTGCACACCGAGAACGACGAAACGGTCGTACGCGTATTCTTGCCTGAGGCGCGGCGGGTCATCGTCGTAGGAGAAAACGGCGAGCGCGAGCTTGACCGCATCGATCCCGCCGGCCTGTTCGCCGGGCAGTTCGACAAGCCGCAACGCTACCGGCTACGCGCGCAGTTCGGCGACAATGAAGTGGAGTTGGAAGACCCTTACCGGTTTCCGCCGCTCCTGTCCGATTACGATCTCCATCTGCTCGCCGAAGGCAATCATCTGCGCCTTTATGAAAAGCTTGGCGCCCATCCGATGACGCTGGATGATGTGGACGGCGTCGGCTTCGTGGTCTGGGCGCCGAATGCGCAGCGCGTGAGCGTCGTCGGCGATTTCAATTCCTGGGACGGCCGCCGCCATGCCATGCGTGTGCGCGGCAACGGCTATTGGGAAATTTTCGTACCCGGCCCGCGCGCCGGCGACAAATACAAATACGAGATCGTCGCCCGTGACGGCCGTGTGCTGCCGCTCAAATCCGATCCGGTCGAATTTTCCGCCGAGATGCGGCCGGCGACCGCCTCAACGGTGGTCGATATCGGCAAGCTGCCGCGTCCGGCGCCCGCGCGCGACACCATCAACGCGCTCGACCAGCCGATGTCGATCTACGAGGTGCACCTCGGCTCCTGGCGCAAGAAGGGCAAAAACGGCGAATACTGGCTAACCTATCGCGAACTGGCCGAACAGCTTCCCGCCTACGCCGCCGACATGGGCTTCACCCATGTTGAACTACTACCGATCTCCGAACATCCCTTCGATGGCTCCTGGGGTTATCAGCCGACCGGCCTGTTTGCGCCGACCAGCCGCTTTGGCCCGCCCGAAGACTTCGCTTATTTCGTTGATGCACTTCACAAGTCTGGTCTCGGCGTGCTGCTCGACTGGGTACCGGGGCATTTCCCCGACGACCCGCACGGTCTCGCCAATTTCGACGGTACCGCGCTCTACGAGCATGCCGACCCGCGGCAGGGGCGTCATCTCGACTGGGGTACGATGATCTACAATTACGGCCGCGTCGAAGTGACCAACTTCCTGTTGTCGAACGCTTTATTCTGGCTTGATAACTATGGCGTCGACGGACTACGCGTGGATGCGGTCGCCTCGATGTTGTACTTGGACTACAGCCGCCCCGCCGACGCCTGGGTCCCGAACAAATTCGGCGGGCGCGAAAACATCGACGCCATCGACTTTCTGCGCCGTACCAATACCGCACTGTTCAAAGAATACCCGCACGCCACCACCGCGGCCGAAGAATTGACCGCCTGGCCGATGGTGTCGCGGCCGGTCGACTGGGGCGGGCTCGGCTTCGGCTACAAGTGGAACATGGGCTGGATGCACGACACCTTGGATTATATCGCCCAGGATCCAATCTACCGGCGCTATCACCACGGCAACATTCTGTTCGGGCTGCACTACGCGTTTTCGGAAAACTTTATCCTGCCGCTCTCCCACGACGAAGTCGTGCACGGAAAGCGCTCGATCCTCGGTCGCATGCCGGGCGATCCATGGCAGCGCTTCGCCAATTTACGCGCCTACTACGCCTTCATGTATGGCCATCCCGGCAAGAAACTGATGTTCATGGGATCGGAATTCGGGCAGGACAATGAATGGAATCACGATGTTGGTCTGCCATGGCACCTGACCGAGCGTCCCGAACATGCCGGCGTGCAGCGTTTCGTGCGCGACCTCAATCGCCTCTACCGCGATACGCCCGCGTTGCACGCGCTCGACTGCGATGCGGCAGGCTTCGAATGGCTGGTGGCCGACGACGCCGCCCATTCGACCTTTGCCTGGCTGCGCAAAGGCCGCGGCGAGACCGAGCGCTGCGTGGTGGTGGTCAATTTCACGCCGGAAGTGCTACGCGACTACCGTGTCCGCGTGCCGTTTGCGGGTAACTGGCGTGAAGTATTGAATTCCGACGCCTCGGTCTATGGCGGGAGCAACGTCGGAAACGCCGGCGTCGTCTCTGCAACCGCGGCCCAGGACAGTCCGGAGCTTCGCCTTGTCATCCCACCGCTTGCTGCCATCTACCTCGTTCCAGAGATCTGACGGGCGCGTTGCGGCGGGCTCGCCGCATCCGTTGGGCGCGACTTGGGACGGGCGCGGCACCAATTTCGCTCTGTTTTCCGCCAACGCCACCAAGGTCGAGCTATGCCTGTTCGACCGTGACGGCCGGCGGGAGATAGAGCGCATCGCCGTTCCGGAGTGCAGTGACCACGTCTGGCACGTCTACCTCTCGCATGTCGCGCCCGGGCAGCTTTACGGCTATCGCGTGCACGGTCCTTACGAGCCGCAAGCGGGGCACCAATTCAATCCCAACAAGCTGCTGATCGATCCCTACAGCAAGCGGCTGGCCGGCCAGTTCGCCTGGAGCGACGCGCATTTTGGCTATCGCACCGGGAGCAAGCAGGAAGACCTCACGTTCGACCGGCGCGACAACGCTCGCGGCATGTATAAATCCGTGGTGGTGGATGTGGCGCATACCTGGGTCCACAAACGGCTTCCGCACACCGCCTGGGAAGACACCATCATGTACGAGGCGCACGTCAAAGGCCTCACGCAAAAGCGCGACGACGTGCCGGCCGGAACGCGCGGCACTTATCGCGGCCTGTCCGAGCCCGGCATGATCGCGCATCTGCGCAGGCTCGGCGTCACGACAATCGAGCTGTTGCCGATCCACGCCTTTGTCGATGACCGCCACTTGCTCGACAGCGGCTTGCGCAACTATTGGGGCTACAACACGCTCAGCTTTTTCGCACCCGACCAGCGCTACTCCCGGGGCGATGCCATCAACGACTTCCGCGCCACAGTGGCGGAGCTGCATGACGCCGGTATCGAAGTCATTCTCGACGTGGTCTACAACCACACCGCCGAGGGCAACCACATGGGCCCGACGCTATGCTATCGCGGCATCGACAATGCTTCTTACTACTGGCTGGTGCCCGACAAGCCGCGCTACTACGAGAATTTCACCGGCACCGGCAACGCGCTCAAGCTCGCGCATCCACGGGTGCTGCAGATGGTCATGGATTCGCTCAGGCTGTGGGTCGAGGCCTACCACGTCGACGGCTTCCGCTTCGATCTTGCCACCACGCTTGGCCGCACGCCCGGCTTCGACCGCAACGCGCCATTCTTCGCCGCCATCCGGCAGGACCCGGTACTCTGCAACGTCAAGCTGATCGCCGAGCCCTGGGACATCGGCGACGGCGGCTATCAGGTCGGCGCCTTCCCCAACGGCTGGTCGGAATGGAACGACGCCTATCGTCAGACTTTGCGCCGTTTCTGGCGTGGCGATGACAGCATCGCCGGCGACCTCGCCCACAGCATGACCGGCTCGTCCGTGCAGTTCCAGCATGACGGACGCAGTCCCCGCGCGAGCATCAACCACGTCACAGTGCACGACGGCTTCACGCTCAACGACTTGGTGAGCTACGAGCACAAGCACAATGAGGCAAACGGGGAACACAATCACGACGGATCGGACGACAATCAGAGCGCCAATTGTGGCGTCGAAGGCGCAACCGACGATCCGGCGGTTCTTGCGATGCGCCGGCGCCGTAAGCACAATCAGCTTGCCTGTCTGTTTCTCGCGCAAGGCGTACCGTTGCTGCTGGCAGGCGACGAGGTCGGCAACAGCCAGGATGGCAACAACAACGCCTATTGCCAGGATAACGAGATCGGCTGGGTGGACTGGTCGAAGACCGGCAGCGAAGACGATTGCACGGCATTGATCGGCCAACTGACTGGTTTGCGTCGCGACTTCGCTCAGCTTCGGCCGCGCGTCTGGCTCGAGGGCCGAAAGGCGGACGGTTCCTATGACATAAAATGGCTGACGCCACAGGCCACCGAGATGACGGAAGCCGATTGGAATCTGCCGCACGCGCGCTTTTTGGCTTACGTACTGGCGGCACCGGCCGAAGGCGGCAAGCCGCTGTTCGTTGTGCTCAACCGCACCGACACGCCGGTCGAAATCACCTTTCCTGAGTGGCCGGGCGTGACCGGCTGGCGTTGCATACTCGACACCTCGGACGGCCATGAACATACCGTCTCGTTACCGCCAGGTGCCAATTGGGGCGCGCATGTGCGCTGCGTGCTGGCCTTCGCAGGTGAAGCGTGAGCGATAGTCGGCGCTTCGGTCCGCACTTTACAGCGCAAGGCACAACCTTTCGGCTGTGGGCACCGGCTGCGCGGTCCGTCACGTTGCTGCTCGATGAGCCGCGGCCGATGCCGCGCCAGGACGGCTGGTTCGAGCTGCACATCGATGGCGCGCGCGCGGGCACCCACTATTGCTTCAAGATCGACGACGAGATCGACATCCCCGATCCGGCTTCACACTTTCAACCGGAGGACGTGCACGGTCCGAGTGAAGTGATCGATCACGACGCTTTTGCTTGGCAGACCGAGGACTGGAAAGGCCTGCCGTGGGAGCAGGCGGTCTTCGTCGAAACGCATGTCGGCACCTTCACCGCCGAAGGCACGTTCCACGCCATGATGGAGCGGCTCGATTATCTCGCCGACACCGGCATCACTGCGCTTGAATTGATGCCGGTTGCCGATTTTCCCGGCCGCTGGAACTGGGGCTATGACGGCGTGCTGTGGTTTGCGCCAGATTCCACCTATGGCCGGCCCGAGGACCTGAAAAGGCTGATCGACGCCGCGCATGCGCGCGGGATCATGGTGTTTCTCGATGTGGTCTATAACCACTTCGGCCCAGACGGAAACTACCTGCACCGCATTGCGCCGCCGTTCTTTTCCGAAGAGCATCACACGCCCTGGGGCGCGGCGATCGACTACCGCGCGGAAGAGGCACGCGCTTTCGCCATCGGCAATGCGCTGCATTGGCTACGCGATTATCGCATCGATGGCCTGCGGCTCGATGCCGTGCACGCGCTGCCGATACCCGGATCGCCGCATATTCTCATTGAGCTTGCCAGAGCCGTGAACGAATTTGCGGCCAAGAGCGGCCGCCACATCCACCTCGTGCTGGAAAATGACGACAACGCCGTCCGCTTTCTCAGCCCGAAGCCGCGGGTTGCCGGCGGTTTCTATCGCGCGCAATGGAACGACGATTATCATCATGCCTGGCACGTGCTGCTGACCGGCGAAATCCAGGGCTATTACAGCGACTACCAGAACGCGGTGGGCCATATCGTGCGCACGCTCGGGCAAGGCTTTGCCTATCAGGGTGAGCCTTCGCCGTTCCGCGATGGCAAAAAACGCGGCGAAGCAAGCAGAGCGCTGCCGCGCTTCGACTTCGTCAATTTCATTCAGAACCATGATCAGATCGGCAACCGCCCAATGGGCGAGCGACTGGTCATGCTCGCCAAGCCGGACGCGGTGAAGGCCGCCCTCTCCGTGCTGATGTTGCAGCCGGGGCCGCCGCTGATGTTCATGGGCGACGAATGGGGCGCGCGCGAACCGTTTCCTTTCTTCTGCGATTTTCACGACGAACTGGCAAATGCGGTGCGCGAGGGGCGGCGGCGCGAATTTGCCGAAGCCTATGCCGCGCATGGAACCGAGATTCCAGATCCGCTGGCGGAGGCAACCCGGAACTCGGCCGTGCTCGACTGGGATGCGCGCGACACGCCCGGTCATGCCGAACGTCTCGCGCTCACGCGCGATCTGCTGGCGGTGCGTCGCGAATGGATCGCGCCGCTGCTGCCGGCCATGGTGCTTACGGGCCAAGTCGACATTCGATCGAACGTCTTGTTTGCGAGTTGGGCGAGCGGAGCCAAGCGGCTCTCGCTGGCTGCGAATCTCTCGGATACCGCCAGAGCCAATCCGGCGAAGGCAAGGGACGAGCCGAATTGGGGCGAGCCGATCTGGGGTGGCGCACCGCCAGCCGAATTGCCGCCCTGGTCGGTCTATGCGGCGATCGGAGGCAAATGATGCCGCCTCGGGTGCCGCTCGCAACCTACCGGCTGCAGCTCACCAAAGACTTCGGCTTCGACAATGCTGCGGCCATCGTTCCCTATCTCAAGCAGCTCGGCGTTACGCATCTCTATGCCTCGCCATTTCTGAAAGCGCGGCCAGGCAGCATGCATGGCTACGACATCGTCGATCACGACCGTCTCAATCCGGAACTCGGCGGCGAAGAGGCATTCGCGCGTCTCAGCGCCGCGCTCAAAGAGAATAATCTCGGCCTCATTCTCGACTTCGTGCCCAATCACATGGGCGTCGGCCATGCCGACAACGCCTGGTGGCTCGACGTGCTGGAATGGGGGCAGCGCTCGCCTTACGCGGCGAGTTTCGATATCGATTGGGAAGGCATCCCCTATCGCCGCCACCCCGGCGTTCTGGTGCCGATCCTCGGCCGCGCCTACGGTGACGCGTTACAAGCGGGCGAGATCGAGCTGAAATACGATGCGGCCGGCGGCAGCTTTGCGGCTTGGTATTTCGATCACAAGCTGCCGATCAATCCGCAGCGTTATCGGGAAATCATCAGAACTGTGATCACGGCGGCAGACGCCGCGAGCACCGCGGCCGGCCGCGCGTTGCTCGCCCTCGTCGACGATTACCGCGATCCGCGTGCGCCGTCCTATCGCGAGGCGTCCGAACTCAAGCGGCGCCTGTCGGAAATCGACGGCGCCGCAGCGCCGATCGAGAGCGGGCTCGGCGCCTATCACAGCGACACGGAAGCCGGCGCCGCCTTGCTACACCGCCTGCTCGAACGCCAGCATTATCGTGTGACCTACTGGCGCGTCGCGGTTTCGGCGATCAACTATCGACGCTTTTTCGATATCAACGATCTGGCGGGTTTGCGTGTCGAAAATCCGGCGACGTTCAAGGCCATTCACCCTTTGGTCGCACGTTTGATCGAAGCCGGTCAGTTGCACGGCCTGCGGCTCGACCATATCGACGGCCTGCGCGACCCGGTCCAATACGCCCGCCGCCTGCGCCGGCTCATCGCGACCAGCCTGAAAGCGGGACGGCACCGCGGTCCGTTCTATGTCGTCGTCGAGAAGATCCTCGCCGAAGGCGAGGTCATGCCGCATCTGCCCGGCATTGCCGGCACCACCGGCTACGAATGGCTCAACACCATCTCGCGCGTGCTGGTAGACGGCCGCGGGTTGGAACCGCTCGAACGGGCGTGGCGCTCCTTCACCGCCGAACACGCCGCATTTCCCTCGATTTTGGAAACCGCCAAACTGCGCGTGATCGAGTCGATGCTGGCGAGCGAATTCACCATTCTGACGCGCGCCTTGGCGCGCATCGCCGCCGGCCACTTCGCCACGCGCGATTTCACGCTCGATCGCCTGCGCGCGGCCTTGCAGCTTTATGTGCTCGAATTCCCGGTCTACCGCAGCTATGTGACCGCCGCCGGCGCCTCCGCCGATGACCGCAAGATGATCGAGGGTGCGATCGCGCGCGCGCGGACGCGCTGGCACGGCGCCGATCCGGAGATCTTCGAATTCCTGCGCGCGGCCATTACCATCGATCTGACCGCGAACCCGGGTTACAGCGCGCCGCGCGTGCGCAATTTTGCGCTCAAACTGCAGCAGTTCACCGGTCCGCTCATGGCCAAGGCGATGGAGGATACTACCTTCTATCGCTATCACCGTTTGCTGGCGCTCAACGAAGTCGGCGGCGAGCCGACGGCGGACGAAGTGCCGCTCGATGACTTTCACCGCCGACAGCAGCGACGGGCCGAGACGGCGCCGGACGGTCTCACCACCACGGCCACCCACGATACCAAGCGTGGCGAGGACGCGCGGGCACGCATCCTGGCCTTGTCCGAACTCGCCGACGACTGGAACGAGGCCGTGCATACTTGGCGCGAACAGAATGCGCCGCTGGTCACTCAGGCCGGCGGCCACCGCTGCCCCTCGATCGGTCACGAATACATGCTCTATCAGGCGTTGATTGGCGCCTGGCCGGAAGCGGTCGACAAGAATTTCGTTACCCGCATACAGGCTTACGCGCTCAAGGCAGCGCGGGAGGCCAAGCAAGAGACGAGCTGGACCAATCCGAACGAGCCCTACGAAGCCGGCTTACTGGATTTCGTGGGCAAGGTTCTCGATGCCGGCGTTTCGTACTCTTTCCTCTCATCGTTTGGCGATTTCGCCGCCCGCACGACTTTGCTCGGCGCGTTGAACAGTCTGTCGCAACTCGCCCTGAAAACGCTGTTGCCCGGCGTACCGGATTTCTACCAGGGCACCGAATTGTGGGATCTGTCGCTGGTCGACCCCGACAACCGACGCCCCGTCGATTTTACTGCGCGCTTACGACTGCTGGCGCAACCGGCGCCATGGCCAGCGCTTGCCGTCAACTGGCGCGACGGCCTCGTCAAACTCGCCTTGACCCATCAACTGCTGGCACTGCGCCAACGCTTCGGCGAGCTCTTTCGCCGCGGCGCCTACGAGCCGCTGCCGGTCACCGGCAAACACGCCGCTCATGTCATTGCGTTTGCGCGCCGATGGAAGCGCCAGCGGCTCATCGTTGCGATCGGCCGTCACTTCGCGCCGTTGAGCGACGGCGGGCGGCAATGGCCATCGGGATTGCAGGGCGCCCTCGAACAGCCTCCGGCCTCTTATGAAATTCTGCTCGGCCGTGATCCGGGCCGCCACAGCAGCGATTTAAGCCTCGCCGCGTTGTTCGAGACTATTCCGGTCTGCATTCTGCGCGAGGGCTAGCGCATGATCCCGAAAAGTGGGAACCGGTTTTCGGACAAGATCGTGCGCAAACAAAATGTTAGGGGAGCACACTGATTCAATCCAATTGGATTGTGCTTTAGCCGGGGCGCGCAGACTTGATCAGCGCGCGATACCAATCGAACGAAGCCTTCGGAATGCGCGCCTGCGACGCATAGTCGATATAGGTCAGCCCGAAACGCACGTTGTAGCCTTGCTCCCATTCAAAATTGTCGAGCAGTGACCAGGCGAAATAGCCACGGATATCCGCGCCGGCCGTAGCGGCGTCGTTCATCGCGCCGATATAACTGCGCAAATATGCGATGCGTTCGTTGTCGATCACCCCGCCATTCTCGTCCGGTCTGTCGTAGTCGCCGAACCCATTCTCGAGCACATAGACCGGTAGCGAATAGCGTTTCGCGACCATGACCAATGTATCGCGAAATGCTTCCGGCATGATCGGCCAGCCGATCGGCGTCACCGGCACGGACGCCGGCTTCTCACCAAAGGCAAAGCCGAAGCGGCGATCGGCCTCGGCTTTGATGAAGACCGGGCTGTAGTGATTGAGCCCGAACCAGTCGAGACGGCGCTTGATGAGGGCAAGATCGCCGTCTTTCATGTATGGCGCGACCGCTTCCCGCACCAGCGGCGGATAGGCGCCGAGGATTTGCGGATCGGGAAACGCCTTGTTCCAGTAGGCGTCGCAACATTGAGCCGCCGAAGCGTCGGCTGGCGTCGACGGTAGGCTCGGTTGAACGCTGTGAATGCAGCCGATCAGGCTGCGCGTCACGTAGGCGCGAACCGCATCGACGGCCGCGCCATGCGCGAGATTGACGTGATGGATGGCTCCCAGCAACGGCGCGCCGCCTTTGCGGTCGATTGTTCCGCCACCCAAACCGTAGCCGAACATGGTGAAAATCGACGGCTCGTTGAAGGTGGCAAAATATTTGACGCGGTCGCCGTAGCGTCGCGCCACCAACGCGGCATAGTCGGCAAACCATTGAACACTGTCGCGTACCGTCCAGCCGCCGCGATCGTCGAGCGCTTGCGGCAGGTCCCAATGATAAAGACACAGCCAAGGCTCGATGCCGGAGGCGAGCAGTGTATCGATCAGCCGGTCGTAGAATGCCAAACCCGGCTCATTGACCGCCCCGCGACCGGACGGCAGCACACGCGGCCAGGCGATCGAAAAGCGATAGGCCTGCACACCGAGCCGCCGCATCAGCGCAACGTCTTCCCGGTAGCGGTGATAATGGTCGCAGGCGACCTCGCCGGTATCGTGGTTGGCGATCAAGCCGCGTTGGCCGTAAGTGTCCCAGACGCTTAAGCCGCGCCCATCCGCGCGCGTCGCGCCCTCGATCTGGAAGCTCGAGGTCGAGACGCCCCAGAGAAAATCGGGGCGCAAGGCGGCAATTGCGGGAGAATCGGTCGCAGGGCGGGACATCGCGACTATTCAAATCATTCCGCGACGGCGCCAGCAATCCTCCGCCGTACAAAATAGATGTCAGCGGCAGGCGGCGGGCGGAACTCGTAAAAAGGACTTGCTGTCGTCGACCGCCAAAATCTTCTTGGTGCCCCGAAGCCTCTCGTCCTTGTTGAAGACACGTTTCCCATCAGGCGCCGTCTTTGACCGCACGGCTTATCGGCAACTTGTTGTCGGTATCAGCATGCCGAGTCTTTGCTGCCGTTGCTCGACCGCTTCGCGCACGTCGCGATCGGGACCGCTGCCGCCATCCTCGACATGCGCAAGGGGCGGCTTGCTGGAGCAGCCCGATCGCCAGGTCTGCGCAACATTTTCCGGCCTGACGCAAACGCGGCGCGGGTGAAAGATCGGCGGCGCGTTCGCCAACCGGCGGCGATCGAAGCCGATCTAAAATTTCAACCGGTGCAGAGACTTAAGCCCTGGCGGAGAGGGAGGGATTCGAACCCCCGATACGGTTGCCCGTATGCCGCATTTCGAGTGCGGTGCATTCAACCACTCTGCCACCTCTCCGGAAGGCGGGAAAAAGGCCCGAAAAAGGCCCAAATCGCGGTAGCTATCTATCGAAGCGGGGCCCGGCAGACAAGGCCGAGACCGTCATTTATATTGTTTGTCAATCGTCTTGCGTCTGAAAGGAGCCGGCAGGGAACCGGCAACCCATGTTTACCGCCCTGCGCCTTGACCACATCCGCAAGGATTTGCGCGGCATTTTCCTGACGCTCTGCCTGGTCGCACTTACTACCGTCGCGATCGACCTGATCATCAAAGAAATCGGGTTCCGCCGCGGAACGGTGATCTACCTGATCCCGGTGGTAATCGCGGCGACCCGCTGGGGGCTCGTGCCGGCGCTGGTCGCCGCAGTTTCCGGCGTCATGGCGACCGCCTACTTCTTCTACCCGCCATTTTACAGCTTCCGCATTCGCGACCCGCAGGAAGTCATCAATCTCATTTTGTTCGTCTTCGTCGCGATTGTCGTCAGCCAACTCGCCAACCGGCTCAAGCGGCAACTGGAATTGTCGCGCCAACGCGAAATCGACTTGCGCGACCTTTACGCGTTTTCACGCCGACTCGCTGTCGCCTTCGATGTGTCCGATATCCACGCGGCGATCGAGGATCATCTTGCCGCCGTCGTCCAGCGCAAGGTCGTGCTGTTCGCCGGCGCGCGCGAGGCGTTGAAGAGCAGCGGACGCCACGCAGGCAGCACCATCCCCGAGCCGGTGCTCGCCGAAGTGGCCCGCGCCGCTTCCGGCGAGGAAAACAAATCCACCGGCGTAACGATTGCCGCCGAGAATGGCGAAGTGTGGCTGGTGCGCGCCGTCGCCGCCAACAATCTCGAATTCGGCGTGATCGCCATTAATTTCGGACGTGAATCTCAGGAGCGCACCGACGAGCTTCGCAACCGGGTCGCTGCGGTGCTTGCCGACGCGACCGCAACGCTCGAACGGCTCGGAGTCGCGCACGCCATCAGTGAAGCGCGCATGCGTTCGCAAACCGACGAATTGCGCGAAGCGCTGATCGGCTCGGTTAGCCATGAACTGCGTACACCGCTCGCCGCGATTCTCGGCGCCGCCACGGTCTTGAGCGCAGCGCCGGCAATCGCGAAGGAAGCGAAGCTCAAGGCGCTCGCGCACAGCGTTCGCGACGAAGCCGAGCGGCTCAACAACGATATCCAGAATCTGCTCGATGCCAGTCGCATCAGCAGCGGCGGCGTCAAGCCAAACCTCGAATGGGCCGATCCGGACGACATCATCAATGCGGCGATCGAGCGCTGCCGACGCCGGCTGGGAACGCGAAGGCTCGTCCTCGACCTGGAAAGCGAACTGCCCATGATTCGCGTCGATTCCGTGCTGCTCCAACAGGCGCTGGTGCAGGTTCTCGACAACGCTGCGAAATATTCGTCGCCCGAATCGCAGATTACCGTCGCGGCGCACGTCGAAGGCAGCCGCCTGGTCATCAACGTGAGCGACCAAGGCGCCGGGATGACGCAGGCCGATCAGCGACATATCTGGCAGCGTTTTGCCCGCAGCGAGCGCCACATCGCCACCACCAGCGGCTCCGGCCTCGGCCTCTGGATCGCCAACGCCTTTATCGCCACGAACAACGGCAAGATAAGCGCCGTCAGCCCCGGCCCCGACCTCGGCAGCATGGTGACGATCGAACTGCCGGTAACGCAAGCGACCGTCCCACAATTGGAGTGCGACTCAGATGAGTGAAACTTCTCCCGTCGTACTCGTCGTCGATGACGAGATACAGATTCGGCGTTTCCTACGCACGGGTTTTGAACTGAACAATTTTATCGTGCATGAGGCGGGCACGGGCGCCGAAGCGATCCGCGCGGCAACGCTGCGCGCTGTCGATCTCATTATCGTCGATCTCGGCCTGCCGGACATGGACGGCTCAGAAGTCGTTGAGCGTATCCGGTCGTGGTCGAGCACACCGATCATCGTTCTATCGGTGCGCGCGGCGGAGGGCCAGAAAGTCAAGCTGCTCGAACTCGGCGCCGACGATTACGTGGTCAAGCCCTTCGGCATGGCGGAGCTGATGGCCCGGGTGCGCGTTGCATTGCGCCGCCAGATGCGCGCGGCAAGCGGAGAGCCCATCGTCAAGGCTGGGCCGCTGACGATCGACTTGTCCGTCCGCGCGGTCCTGCTCAACGGTGTGCGTCTGGCTCTGACGCCGAAGGAATACCGGCTGTTGCAGGTGCTGGCGCAGCACGCCGGCAACGTTGTTACGCATCAGCAGCTACTGAAAGAAGTATGGGGCAATACCCACGTGCAGGACACGCACTATCTGCGCATCTTCGTGCGCAAGTTGCGGCAGAAGATCGAGCCGCATCCGGATACGCCGCGGATCCTGCTGACCGAGCTCGGCGTCGGTTACCGGCTGGCGCAATCCGGCAACGAAACTGAAGTGACCGGCGCGGCTGCCGTGGTTGCACCCGCCAGCCCGCAAAGCTGATATACCGCCAGCGGCCAGCCGGGCGCGGCAACGCACCGCTAATTTTGCGCGAAACCTACGCGCCGCACGACCAAGAAGCTTAACCAGCGCTCCCTTTCGACAAGGGGCTCCGTGGGCCGAAATACGCACTTGCTCTCTCACGTGCGAGTTGTGGTCTTCTCTCCTTGCAGATTGTGGACACCGTTCGCGGTCGGCAAGCGGCTCAAACGCGCCGATGAGGGATTGTCTCCCTTTGCACGCGAACGCCAGCCGATTGGTGCGCCGGCGCCCGCTGTCGAGGCAATCTCAACCGTTTACGTCAGCTCGACGTGCCACTGGCCTTGACCGCGGTGGCGCGCAGGCGGTTGACCGCGACGTATTCGTAAACGAGCGCTGCCAGACCGCCGATTACGCCGGCAATGTCGAGCAGGGTGCCGCCGGGAAATGCGTCGGCCGGAAGCAAGGCGGCAAGACCGGTGGCGGCGAAGGCCAGCCGCATCGGCGGCGCCAGCGGACGCAGGAAATAGCCGACACTCGCGCAGGAAATCAGTCCGACGCCGAAAACGGCGGTGAGAGACGCGACGATGACGGACAGCGGTGTGCCGATCAGCAGCAGGCTCGGTGAATAGACGAACAAAACCGGCACGATGAATGCCGTCCAGCCGAAACGGGTGGCGGCAAATCCTGTGCGCATAGCGTCCGCTTCGGCGAGCGAAGCCGCGGCAAAAGCCGCGATTGCAATCGGCGGCGTGATCATCGACATCATGCCGAAATACATGACGTAAAGATGCGCCGCCATCGGCTTGACGCCGACCTCGATCAGTGACGGCGCGACCAGCGTCGCGAGCAGCACGTAAACGCCGACGGTCGGCAAGCCCATGCCGAGAATGATGCAGACGATCGCCGACAGGAGCAGCAGCAGGAAGAGATGGCCATGCCCGACCTGGACGAGACCCAGCGTCAGTTGAAAACCGAGGCCGGAAATGGACAGCACACCGATGACGATGCCGGCGGCGCCGGTGATCAGAATGAGGTCGACCGAACTGTTTCCCGTCTCTTTCAATGAATCGATGAGCTGGCGCAGCCCCGGCCGTTTCCCTTCGAAGCCGAAGATGAGCGACGCTACGATCAACGCAGCAAGCGCCAACATCACCGCCTTTTCCGGTTGGAAATTAGCGAAGAACAATCCGTAAAGCAGAACGGCGAAGGCCAGCGGGAAGAACCAGCCTTTGCGCCAGACCGGGCCGGCGCGCGGAATGGCGCTGCGTTCGACCGGCGGAATGCCTTCCTTGGCCGCTTCGAGGTCGGCCTGGATGAACAGTGCAATATAATAAAGCAAGCCTGGCACGATCGCGGCGAGTAACACGCTGGCGTAGGAGGTCTCCAAAAACTCCGCGACCAGAAAGGCGGCCGCGCCCATCACCGGCGGCATCAGCTGGCCACCGGTCGAGGCCACCGCCTCGATTGCGGCCGCTTTGTGCGCGGGATAGCCGGCGCGCTTCATCAAGGGAATGGTCACGACCCCCGTCGCCACCACGTTGGCGACCGCGCTGCCGGAAATCGAGCCGAACAGGCATGAACCGAGCACGGAGATCTTGGCAGCGCCGCCGCGGAAGCGGCCCATCAGCGACATCGAAATATCGGTAAAAAATTGCATGCCGCCGGTGTGCTGCAGCACCGCGCCGAACAGGACGAAAGCGATGACGATCGTGGTGGCAACCTTGATCGGCAAACCGAGAATGCCGGTGGAATTGGCGGCGAGCGCGAGCGAAAGTTTTCTCCAATCGGACTGAATACCCGAGCCTGGCAGGTAATTGGCAAATAACGCATAGGCTATGAATACGATAACAAGGATCGGCAGCACCCATCCGGTGGAGCGGCGCAGCCCCTCGATCAACAATACGATCATAACAACGCTGACGATGACGCTGTCCGTCTGCCGCAAATAAACGAGGTCAACGATGCGCGGATAAAAAGCGGCCAGATAGCCGGTCGCCGCAAACCCGGCGAAAGCCGCCAGCGCGTCGTACCAGGGAAGCGTCGTCTTTTCTTTGCCGGCGATTGGATACTTCAAAAATGCCAGCGCCAACACGATGGCCAGCATACCGGCCAGATATTGCTGGTCGTAGATCTCAAGGCCGATGCGGCTAAAGACATTGAGCGCCCAGCAGACGCCGCCGAGCGTGAGCAAGATTGCCAGCGCATCGATCAACCGCCGCGGATAAGGCAGGGCTGCCGCCGAAAACGGAGACAGCCCTTTTCCTGATAGCCCATGAGCCATGCGGCACCCGAGTCTTCAGTCCGGATGCACGTCTCTTATTGCTCTTTCGGCGGCCACTGGCCGATTTCCTTGTAATACTTGATGGCGCCTTCGTGATAGGCGACGCCGGGAACGACCTGCGCCATCTTGTCCTTGCTGAACATCCGCAGCGGCGGAAACACTTTCCCGAAATCTCCGGCATTGTCGTGCAAGGCTTTCACGAGCTTGTAGACGACGTCATCGGGCGTCTTGGTGCTGGCGAAGATGTTGACGCCGTAGGACACGATGTAACCCGGCTCCAGCAAACCGGTCGTTCCTTTGTTTGGCTTCACGTAGAGCAGATAGGCGACCGGAACCTGTTTCTTCACAGCAGCGATTATTTCCGGGGTCGGCTTCGGCACCGTCAGCGCACGCACGCCGCCGACCGTGGCATCCGCCTCCCTGATCGGCGCCGCACCGAGCGCGAACACGAAAAAGTCCGTGCGCCCTTCCTTGAACGCATTGGCATTTTGGATGATGTTGGAGACGAGCACCCCTTGCACGTCATTGAGCGAAATGCCGCCGGGGGCGAGCGCCGCATTGGTCACGGCCGTCAGCGTTTTCTGGTTGGTGAAGCCGATCGGACCGCGCGCGCCTTTCAGGTCCGCAAGCTTCTTATACTTGCTGTCTTTCTTGACGAAGATCGTATTGCGCAGTGGATAGAGGATGGCGACACTGCGGATGTCCTTGGTCGCCCGGCCCTTGAAATAGGCCTCGCCATTCACGCCCTGCGCCGTCTCAAAGACGTTGGCGATGCCGAAAGGCGCTTCGCCCGCATTGACGATCGGCAGGTATTGGCTGGAACCCCCCAGCGCCTGCAACGTCATTTTCATACCGGCCTTTTCGGCCAGAACCTTGCCGATGGCGGCAGCCGTCGAATTGTAGATGGAGCCCGACGGCGGCACCGCGATCACGATCGGTTGCTGAGCGGACGCACCGGCAACCTGTCCCAAAATGCCAAGCGCGATCAGCGCCGGAAACAGTGTGCGAGAAGCCATTACGATATCCTCCCTATTCTCATTATTAATTACCGCCGATTGCGGATTGCCGAATTGGACCGCCCCGGTCCTAAGTCGGCTTCACCGGGGGCAGCCGGCGAACAGGCAGGATCATAAGCAGGTTCGCAGGCAAATGGGGAGCCGCCTTAGCGCGAACTTGGCCCGAACTTGGCCGAAAGCGGCTTTTCTTGACAGTTTCGCCCTGCATCGCCATAAGCATGGCCAGCGCGGACCCTCAGGTCCGCGCACTTTTTCGAGGGCTCGGTAAGCCCTTAAAAACACAAAACAAACCGACTGAAAGAAGCCGGTCCGGACTTGTCCGAGCACCGGAGGCCGAACACGAGGACGAGAAAGATGTTCGCAGTCATCAAAGCCGGCGGCAAGCAATACCGCGTCGCCCCGGAAGATGTGATCCGGATCGACCGGATCAAAAACGAGCCGGGAGAAGTCGTCGCATTCGGCGAAGTGCTCCTGCTCGGCGGCGGCGATACGCCGCAGCTCGGTGCGCCGACGGTCGCCGGCGCGACGGTCGCCGGCGAAGTGCTCCAGCACGAGCGCGGCGACAAGGTCATCGCTTTCAAGAAACGTCGACGCAAGAATTCGCGTCGCAAGCGCGGCTATCGGCACGAGTTCTCGCTGATCCGTATCACCGAGATCCTCACCGAAGGCGCCAAGCCGTCGCAGACCCCGCCGCCGCGGCCGAAACGAGAGGCCAAGAAGCCGGAGACGGCTCCTGCCGACGAGGCTGCCGAAGGCGAGACGCAGGAGGCCAAGCCGGGAAAAAAGAAGGCGGCAGCCAAGAAACCCGCCGCAAAAAAGCCGGCCAAGGCATCTACAAAGACCGCGAATACAAAAGGTAAGAAGAAGTGAGATGATTCCTTCACGGAATCGGTGTAATCAGTAGAGCAGAATTCGAGAGGCCAGTTATGGCGCACAAAAAAGCAGGCGGATCTTCGCGAAACGGACGCGACTCGGCGGGCCGGCGGCTCGGCTTGAAGTCGGCCGGCGGCGAGATCGTGGTCGCGGGCAACATCATCGCGCGCCAGCGCGGCACCAAATGGCACGCGGGTCGCAATGTCGGCCTTGGCAAAGATCACACGCTGTTCGCGCTCGTCGATGGAAAAGTTCAGTTCGCTACCAAAACCAAGGGCCGCAAATTCGTATCTGTCATTCCGATGACGGAGGCAGCGGCCGAATAGACGGTGGACTTAAATCGAGGTCCGCCGGTCATTCAGTCAAACCGGCGGGGCTCTTCGGGCTCTGAGAGGGGGAGACGGATGACCGGCTCCCCCTCTTTGCTTTTTCAACTGGGTTGAACCAACGGAGCCCGTGCCATGACACTCTGCGAAGCGATACCGGAACGAGAATTCCGCGAGGCGAGTATCCCCGTCCTCGAGACCAAGCGGATTATGCTGCGTGCCCCGCGCCTCGAGGACGCTAAATTGGTAGCGACGCTCGCCAACGACCGCCGCATTGCCGAAAACACGGCGCGCATTCCGCATCCCTATAAGACTTCGGATGCCGAAACGTTCATTTGTGGGGCGAACAAGAACAGCAGCGACGCCGTGTTTCTGATCGCGCTACGCGAGGGCCCCGTCATCGGCGCCTGCGGCGTGAGCGTGACAGAGGACCAGCCCGAGCTCGGCTACTGGCTGGGCGTTGCGCATTGGGGCAAAGGCTACGCCACCGAAGCGATGCACGCGGTGATCGACTACGCCTTCACCGATCTCGGGCACGACGCGCTCAACGCCGGCGCGCGCGTCACCAACCCGGCCTCGCGCCGGGTGCTCGAGAAGTGCGGCTTCCAGTGGACCGGCGTCGGCCTCTATCGCATTCGCGCCATCAACTCGTCGGCGCCGATCGACCGCTTCCGCCTCGAGCGCGGCATCTGGTCGGCGATCAAG
This sequence comes from uncultured Alphaproteobacteria bacterium, assembly GCA_963840065.1. Lineage (GTDB taxonomy): Bacteria > Pseudomonadota > Alphaproteobacteria > Rhizobiales > Xanthobacteraceae > Pseudolabrys. The sequence goes on from CAWIXF010000010.1 coordinate 324,505, forward strand.
GGCTGGGGGCGGGTGAAGAAGGTGTCACAGCCGCAGCATTAGAGACTTAGCCATGTACCAACCTCCCCACTTCCGCGAGGAGAGGCTTGCGGTTCAGCACATGCTGATCCGCAGCCACTCCCTCGGCCTTTTGATCACGGCTGGACCGGGCGGATTGCACGCGAACCACATTCCATTCCTCGTAGCCGCTGAGGATTCGCAACGTGGCACGCTGCGGGCACATCTCGCACGCGCCAATCCGCAAATCCAAGAACTTGCCGCCGTCGCGGAATGCCTGGTCGTTTTCCAAGGGCCGCACCACTACATTAGCCCATCGCTTTATGCGACGAAACGCGAAACGGGCAAAGTCGTGCCGACGTGGAACTACATCACCGTGCATGCCTGGGGTCGCCCGCGGGTGATCGACGAAGAGGTCTGGTTGCGCCGTCAGATCGGCGACCTGACCAGCCACAATGAAGAATCCCGGCCCGATCCCTGGCTCGTCTCAGATGCGCCGGAGGCATTCGTGACCGCGCAGATCAAAGGTATTATCGGTATTGAAATCCCGATTGCCCGCATCGAAGGCAAGTGGAAGGTCAGTCAGAACCGGCCCGCAGTGGACCAGGCCGGCGTCGTCGCGGGACTGCGCGGCGGTGGAACCGACGCGAAAACTATGGCATCGCTGGTCGCTGAGCGCGGCAAGAGCGTAGACTAAGCGATAGCGTGCTGGAGCCGGTCCCGGCGGCCGGCGCACGCACGCGCAGCGCACCCCCACTAGCGCCGCCTTTCGGCTTGCGCGAAAATCCTGGAAACAAACCTGAGTCTGGGGAGGACACCCATGGTCTACGACCTCGACCAATTTATCGCCGACTGCAGGGCAACGCTTTCCCGCGATTCGGGCCCGGCCGGGCGCGAGCAGGTCCGGCTCAATCTCGAGCGGCTGCTTCAGAACAATGACTTCATCGAAGACTGCTGCGGCGACAAAGCGCCGCGCGGCCTGAAAGTCCTGTATGAGGATCCCGATCTCGGGTTCCAGGTGCTCGCCCACATCAACGAAAAGGCCCGCGTATCGCCGCCGCACGATCACGGCGAGTCCTGGGCGATCTACGGCCAGGCCACCAAATACACCGACATGTCCGAGTGGGAGCGCGAAGATAACGGCAGCGATCCCAATCACGCCAAGCTCAAGCTGGCGAAGAAATACCGTCTCATGCCCGGACAGGCCGGCATCTACCAGAACGGCGCCATCCACTCGATCGATTATCCTGATAATTCGCGCTTCGTGCGGGTGACCGGCACCAATCTTGACAACATCACCCGCATCAAGATCGATCTGCAAACCGGCGTCGTCGATCAGATGACGCCGCAGCAGGCGACATAGCGGCGGTCGTAAAAATCTTCGGAGACGCCACGTAATACGGCTGAACTCCCTCTCTCCTTGTGGGAGAGGGCATGACGATGGTTAGGAAAGTAGGCCACTTGCCGCGACCTGCTAACGAAACAAAACTGTTTTGGAAAATATCTTCTGATACGCAATTCGATGTCCGGTTTCGGGGCAACGCGGACATCGAAGCGGAGGTTCATCGCTTCCGTTTTTGCCCCAAAGCGAACACTACCGAGCCGAAAAGCCGCTCTAAATTAGGTCAATGTTGAACATCGCGGGACAAAATTTATCGAGGCGCGCAGCGCGTGGCGGCTGCGACGTCGTTCCAAATTGAAACCTCAACGAAATTTTTATTCTTATCTAAAGCTTAAGCCGGAATGAATTACTGAAGGAAAACGAGAGTCAATCCGCCATACGCGCTATCACTACCGCCCTGCCCGGCGCTACCGCTGTTGCGGGTGACATCGGCGTATCCGGCATTGACCTGCAGGATAAAATTGTTCGAGAAATCGTAGCTGACAAAACCGCCGTAACGAAACTCATTGTAGTCGTCATTGCCCAGCGCGACGATCTCAGGGCCGATCGTGAAATTTGAAAGCCTGATGCCGGGCCGGAAGCGAACCCAGTAATCGTCGTTCGCCGTCGAATACTGACCTTCCAGCGCGATTGGATAGGGCGAACCGCCCGGCGTCGCGATACGCGCGAAGAAGATCGCGCCCAAGTTTTCATCAGGCGGATTGGTCACGGCATAGGCCGGGCTGAACTTGTAGGACTGGTAGTCAACGCCGACAAAGGCCGAAGCAACGTAGCCAACTCCTGCGATCTGGTACCCAAGCGCGGCCTGACCGCGGTAATAATTTGCATCGACCTGACCGCTCGGCGCCAGCGTAGAATCAAAATTATAGCCGACGTAAGTAAATTGACCGCGCACCAACCAGCCGGTTGCCGAAAGATTGCCGTTGAGAGCGTAGATGCCACCGATGTAGCCGGTGTCGGTATCCTTCTTGAAGTCGGCTCCCGTCCACCAGACGCTCGAAGGTGCGGCGCTGACGGGGAATTGCGGGGACGGCGGCGCCTTTACGGGCATGTCTGCCGCGCTTACCGGCGATGAGAGCGTGGTTGCCGCGCCGATGGCGAGAACACCGCCGAGAACCAGGTGCGCAAATCCAACTTTACACACAGCATCCCCCAAACACCGCTACAGTCCGAAATTCACACGATCCTGAAATGCCGCGGCTCAAAACCCGGTTCGCTGGCCAGACCCCTGTCCTCGCCAGATGTCACGCCGAGAGTCATCGAGGTGAATTTGTCACCGGACAGCGCCGCATAGGCTGAGCGCGCGTGCTCACTTTCCGGATATTGCATGACGAACGCGGCGTAGGCTTCAAGAGTATCGGCCTTCACCGTTTCGGCCCAAGCCGCATCCGTAGACGACAACTGGCCTTCATGTGTTGAAGCCTTCACGCCTCCGCTGCGTCGTTAAAAGAACCGCAGCCGCGGAAGTCAGCAGTCGCCCAACCCACTTCATTGCCGAAACCCTGGCTTTAAGCTGAAAACCATAGATACAAGGTGTCAACGGGTCAATTGGCCTGGAGGCATCTCCCCGTCGAATTTATCCGGTGTTGCTCCCGCGCATCGCTTCGGACGGCCTGGCCGGTAAACGGCCCAACCGTCACTGCTTTTGATCAAGCCACTGCAAACGAGGCTTTCGGGCCCAGCTATAGCGACGGCTGTAGCGAACTGAGCAGGGATTCGTCTGGACGCAATAAAGTTACGGCGTTTTCCAGCCGACGATAGGAGATGGCCCCGCCAAAATGCTCGCCCCGGGAAACCGCCGCTTGGACGCGGTGCTTGATATCACACACGAATTTGTAGTGGAGCAGAGCCGCCGACACGTCTGCGACAGGCAAGTGTGTGGTGCTGTGGTTGCATTCGATAAACCGCACATCGGGCGCCATCCGCACCAGCGGTGACTTCTGCATGGACAGGGCAAGTCCAGTCATGACGCTGACGAATTCCGCCTTGGATCATGACATAGGGCGGAAATTCGCATTGGGTGGCGACGTAATCGACGTCAAAATGACAGCTTGCCGCAAACGGGTCGGCGTCGGACCGAACGACCAGCGATTCCGGGTACATATCCAGTTCGATGGCCGAAACCAGGCCGAAGCCGCAGTCGTCACAATATGACAACAAATCACGCAAAGTCCGCGAATTCTCACAATCGGGGAACACAAAACCCTCATCGATATCGACATGGAAGCACCAGTGATCCACACCGAAACGCTGCATCAAGTGGTTGATCCAGAGCACGCCAAATCCCGGATCTGGCGAAGCTCTCGGAATTTGCAAACAGCGAGACGTCCCGCTCCTTCAGCAGCCGCTCCCTTGAACCATCGTCCGAGCCATTGTCGATGACGAAAAAATGGTCGACGCCGAGGGCGCGATAATGAGCAAGGAACCAGTCGATATAGTCCATGCCATTGTAGAGGTGTATGAAAAGCAGGACCGCTCCGGGCGTCTCACGTATATTTGAGCGCAATGGTTTGCGGATAACTTGACTGATGCATTGACGCACAGGTGGCGCGTCGAGCGGATGTAATCCGTCCATTCGGCCCGCGCATTCTTGATGGCGGCCCTCCAGCGCGTCGAAATAGATGCCGAACAGACGCAACGACGCTCCGTTCGCCAGGCCCGCAGGGAGCGCATTGTAGCACTCGATCGCGCGACGATGATCGCCAATGGCGATGAGACAGCGCAAATAGATCTGCCAGTAGCTGACATGCGTTCGCATCGAGCCCGCCGACTGGTCCAACTTGGCGAGACAGGCCCGCATCGTGGCGGCCGAGCAGTTGTAGTAATATTGATGGAGACCATAGGCGACCGCGACGCCCGCCAAGCTTATTCCGCATTTGATGCAGGCATTGAACGCTTCCTCGACGCGCGCAAGATCGCCGGCGTGCGCGTAGAGGGCAAAGTAAAGCTGCGCCTGGAGAAAATAGCGGCCCGACTGAGGACGCAGCGCTTCGAGAATCTCGTGGGCTTCCTCGAACCGGTAGTGGTCGACGTGCCATTGAAAGAGAACCGCCAGCGCTCCAGCCGTGTTCCGGCTCTCGGCGGGAATCGCCGCGATCAGCTCCGCATATTCGGCCGTACGGACAGCGAGGCGGGCGTTGTTCGCGGCGCGATCGTACAGGCTCCAATGTGTCGGGTCCTTTCGGATCGAGACAGCAAGAAAATCGAACGCCTCGTTCGTTCGCCCGGGCAGATCGAGAAGCTCGACAACCGCCTCGATAAAGGTGCGCCGGTCATAGGCCGGCGCGCGCTCGAGCATGTAATCCGGCGCTTGGGCGAGCACCGCCGCTTCGTCGGCGTGACCGGCGAATAGCTGGCATCGCAGCTTAAAGCCGCGAATGACCAAATGATCCGGATAGGCCTCGGCCAGCCGGGCGACGAAGGCCGTGGCGCGTCCAAGGTCGCATTGCTCCAGCATCTCGTAGGCCGTCGAGATGGCGATCGCGGCGGGGTAAGAGCCCTCCCGTGTGTCCGGCAGCGCCTCGAACAGCGCCATGGCCTCCTCGATACGTCCGGCCTTGGCGTGCAGGACACCGCAGACTTGACGGTACAGGTTCTCGTCCGCGTCTTCGGTCGTTCCGGCAAGAAGGGTATTGGCTTCGTCGCATTGACCGGCAGCCGCCAGGACAGACGCCAAACGTAATTTGAGCCTCGGGCGGTCGTCGACCGCGCAAGCGCGGCGCGCCAGAGCCTCCGCCCAAATCGGCTCACTGTTGCGCTGCGCGATGTCGACGGCTTGATCGAGCAGGTCCGCATCGGTTTCCGCGGCGATGACCGCATCGACGTCGACGCCGTCGAGGGCCAATCCGACAAACCCGCGCTGAGGCGCGCGCTCAAGCAAGTCTCGCAGCCGATCAGGTTTCATGCGTTGACCGCCTCGCGCGTGGCCGTTTCCTCTTCGGCGAAGTGGTCGGCGTAGAGCCGGCCGAGGAAAGTGCCGGGGCCAGGCGGGTGATCAAGGCCAAGACCGAGCGTGCGCCACATTTCGGTGTAGACATGCAGATTAATGGCTTGGTCGAAGCCTCGTTGCGCCATTACCGTTTCATACGGCTGCAAAAGTGAGGCCGTGTTCATCCACGAGACCGGCCCAAGGAAGCCAGGCGGCATCAGTTCAACAGTGTCGACGCCCATGTCGACGACCAGTTCGGCCAGAAGGTATGGCCCGATGCGGGTGAAGAACATGTCGCCGGAGGACAATAGCGCGCGGGCTCGATCATATGCACGCGCAACCAATTCGTCGCCCGCGGGAGCAGCCATCATAGCGCCGTTCAACGTGACCACCCCGGCATCGGTAATTTCCGTACAAATGAATCGGCGGCCGTCGGGGTCGAATTTCCGGAAATTGATAACGTCCGTATCGGTCCACATGCCGCCGCGCTTGTTGAGAAGCTGGTAGCGGAACAAGTCGGAGAACGCGCCGATCGACCCAGCATGCGCGCCACTACGCCAGCCCTCGCGGAAGACGTCCCGGGCCGGGATAATTGCAGAAGCGTCGAGAATTTCGCAGCCTTCCGGGACGTTGTCCGGTTCGTCGTAAACGTAGAGTTGGAAGCGCCAGCCGTTGTCGAGATATGACTTGATGGCCAGCCGTTCGATCCAGCGCAGCTTGCGACCGATCCAGAGCGATTGCGCGAGCGGACGGCCGGGAAGAGCGGGAAACGGCTTCAGGTGCAGCGCCTCGGGCGGCGGTAATCCTCGGCTGACTAGCTCGGTCGTGACTCGAATGAACGTTGCGCGGGCGCGCTGGAAAGGAGCGGAGTCCTCGTCGGCGACAATTTCGTCCAACAAAGCCGTTGCGCGCTCGGGTTCATTCATCCGCGCCAAGGCGTGCGCCCGCATCAGATCGGCTGCGCGACCGTAGCGGGCGACAGTACGCGCCATATCCGCGAAACGAAGCACATCAGGCCACCGGCCTTCGGCATTGGCGAGTTGAGCCTGCATCAGGTTGGCGCATGCCTTGCCGGCATCCGTATCGCCCGCGTGCTCTACAACGAAGGCGACAATCGCCGGCAGATCGTCAGGCATGTAGCCCATATCGGTCATGTACTCGATCACGCGCATGCGATGATCGGGCGCCGAGAGCGTTCGTGCGGCAGCGATGATTTCGAAGACCGGCGCCTGAAGCATCTGCTTTAGATAAACGCCAAACAGCGACGCAAGATCATCACGCCGGATGCTCCGAAGCGATCGGGCCGAAACTTCCGCAAAATCGGAGTGGCTGGTCGCCGCGACGCCTTTTGCCAACAAGCCGAAATGCCAATAGATCGGAACGTAATCTCTTTGCTGCGAGAGAAACTGCTCCCATGCGGGCAGGCAACGTCCACCACCGCCCCTGTAAAACAGTTCATAGACTTCGTGGAACAGCCAGGGCTGAGCCTGGAGCACACAGTCCCAGACGGTGGTCGCGACCACGGCCGATGCATCGACCGCACCGATTCTCGCCTCGAGGATCGGGATAGCCTCGTAAGTCCTCCACGCATTGGCAATGTTCAATGCGGCGGCACCGAGGTCGTCCAGCGCGGCCGATATCTGGCTTTGGTCTTCGCCTGAAAGCCCGCCACCTTCAGAGCTCAACAGAATGCGTTGCCAAAGAGCAAGAGCCGTCAAGCGTTCGGAGCGATCCGCGCGCCTGAGCGGAATGGACCGCAACAGGTCGCGAGCCTCGTCCCACCGTTTGCGATCAATGGCCCGGGCGACGGCTAGCAAGGTCCCTTTCACGAAGAAACCCCACCCTTCGAGAAAGGGCCCTTATTATGTGACGTCGATACGAGCTTCCGCGAAAACATCAGATTGCGGAAGGCATCAATAGATATAGACGCAACACTTTTACACATACTGGCGCTCCGCCGGGCCACGACATTGAACGGTCCAGCGGAATGTTAAATGAGAGCTATTGGCAATGCCAGCATAGTGGGCGAGAGGCCGAAGTAAGTCGGTTCACAAGCGGCTGCAACCCGCAGGGCGCTCATAACGCCGGAACCGCCTGATCGAATTTGAGCCAGCTTCCCACAAATGTCACAAGTCAAAACAAGGTCGTCTCCTAATCCGACCTCGCTAGTAATTTTTTCACTGGCATTTCCGCCATTGAGTTCAGTGAACGGATAAGATGGTCCCCTCGGAACGAGTTTTCTTGCTCGCTTCGATGAATGGGCCGTTGGGGCACAAGAACTAGAATAATCAGCTTGAGAATAATTCCATCCCAGTGGCCCACTTTCCAGCTATCACTATACCCCTCCCCCTCGGGGGAGAGGGGTGGGGGCAAGTGACTCTCGATAATCCCTAACCCCTCGCCCGGATCGCCATAGCGCGTCGCAGACGCGCGTAAACGCGCTTATGGCGATCCGATCTCTCCCACCCGAACTCGGGTTTACCGGAGTTCGGCATTATAAGAATGGTCGAAGTCGGATATATCCGACTTCGACTTGGAGAGGTTCCCAAGTCCGCAGCAATCGCAGTGGAAGGCAGTATGACTAATTCAAGTTTTCTCCGCCCCCTCGCCGCCCCTGCCGTCAAGGAGATGCTCGACGACGGCCAGGAACTCGCGCTCATCGACGTGCGCGAGGAATTGACCTTTTCGCAGAACCATTTGTTGTGGGCGCGCAATGTTCCGTTGAGCCGCCTCGAATTGCGCTTTGCGCGGCTGGTGCCGCGCAAGGACACGCGCATCGTTCTGTGCGACGACAATGACGGCCTGACGCGCCGCGCAGCCGCCATTTTGGCGCGCGCCGGTTACAGCGATCTCTCTTATCTCGACGGCGGGGTGCCCGCCTGGGAAAAAGCCGGCTTCGTCACTTTCTCGGGCGTGCATGTGCCAAGCAAAGCCTTCGGCGAATTCGTCGAGCACGACAGCGGCACGCCGAGCGTCTCCGCGCAAGAACTCAACGCCATGATGAGCGACGGCACCAAACTGGTCGTGCTCGACAGCCGTCCGTTCGACGAATATTCGCGCGTCTCGATTCCTTCCGGCATCAACGTGCCGGGCGCCGAACTCGTCTTGCGCGCACGCCAGATCGTGCCGGCTGCCGACACCACCATCGTGGTCAATTGCGCCGGCCGCACCCGCAGCATCATCGGCGCGCAATCGCTGATCAATGCCGGCGTTCCAAACAAGGTCGTGGCGCTGCGCAACGGCACCATGGGCTGGCACCTCGCCGGTTTGACCTGCGCCACCGGCAAGGCCGACCGCGCGCCGGACGTTTCGGACAAAACGCTTGCCTGGGCGAAGGACGCCGCGGAAAGCGTCGCGCGCAAGTTCGGCGTCACGCGCACCGACCGCACCACCGTCGAAGCCTGGCGCAAGGACGCAACCCGCACGACTTATGTTTTCGACGTGCGCGACCCGGACGAATACTTGACCGGGCACTATCCCGGCGCGATCTCCGCGCCCGGCGGCCAGCTCGTGCAGGCAACCGACATCTATGCCGGCGTGCTCGGCGCCCGCATCGTCGTCAGCGACGAAAAGGAGGTGCGTGCGCTGATGACGGCGTCATGGCTCAAGCAGATGGGCTGGCGCGAGATTTACGTGCTGGCGCAAGCTGGCGACGAGAAGGGGGCGCAGCCGCCCACGTTGCTCGGCACGCCGTCGGACAAAGCGGTCGAGCCAACTGCCGCACTGGAGATCGACGACGTTTGCGTCATCGATCTCGCCACCAGCCCGCATTACCGGCGCGGCCACATTCCCGGCGCCTGGTTCGCCATACGCTCGCGGCTGGACCGCGCGCTGGCGAAGATCGCGCCCACCGGCGAAGTGATCCTCACCTCCGAGGACGGCGTGCTGGCCAGCTTGGCGGTCGCCGAGGCGCAGGCGCTGACGGACCGTCCGGTGCACTGGCTCAAAGGCGGTAACGCCGCCTGGACCGCCGCCGGCTTTCCGCTCGCCACCGCCGAGCGCATGGCCGACGAGGCAACCGACGTGTGGCTGAAACCCTACGAGCGGGCGAACGACAACGAAGCGGCCATGAACGCCTATTTATCGTGGGAAGTGGACCTTTTGGAGCGCATCCAGAAGGACGGCACCACGCATTTCCTGCACGCGCGCTAGATGCGGAACAGGCCGCGATAGTCTATATCGCGGCCATGAAATTCCTCGACGAGGCCAAGGTCTATATCGCGTCAGGCGCGGGCGGAAACGGCTGCGTGTCGTTCCGGCGTGAGAAGTACATCGAGTTCGGCGGTCCCAACGGCGGTGATGGTGGCCGCGGCGGCGACGTGGTGATCGAGGCCGTCAACGGCCTCAATACGCTGATCGATTACCGCTACCAGCAGCACTTCAAGGCGAAAGCCGGCGGCAACGGCATGGGCAAGGACCGCCACGGCGCGGGCGGCAAGGACGCGGTGCTGAAAGTGCCGGTCGGCACGCAGATCTACGAAGAAGACGGCGAGACGCTGCTCGCCGATCTTACGCAAGTCGGCCAGCGCGCGACCATTGCCAAAGGCGGCAATGGCGGCTTCGGCAACGCGCATTTCAAATCGTCGACCAATCGCGCGCCGCGCCACGCCAATCCTGGCCAGCCCGGCGAGGAGCTCACCATCCGCCTGCGGCTGAAGCTGATCGCCGATGCCGGCCTGATCGGCCTGCCCAACGCCGGCAAGTCCACCTTCCTTGCCGCGGTCAGTGCGGCCAAGCCGAAGATCGCCGACTATCCCTTCACCACGCTGCATCCACAGCTCGGCGTCGTGCGCGTCGACGAGCGCGAATTCGTGCTGGCCGACCTACCTGGGCTGATCGAAGGCGCGCATGAGGGCATCGGCCTGGGCGACCGCTTCCTCGGCCACACCGAGCGATGCAATGTCCTGCTGCATCTCGTCGACGGCACCAGCGAAGATCTTGCCGCTGCCTACGAGATCGTGCGCGGCGAGCTGGAGTCTTACGGCCACGGCCTCACCGACAAGCCCGAGATCGTGGCGCTGTCAAAGGCCGACGCGCTGACGCCCGAGCAGATCAAGACGCAGACGGCGAAATTGAAGAAAGTCTGCAAGAAGACCCCGCTGGTGCTGTCATCGGCCTCCGGCCATGGCGTGCCGGAGGCGCTGCGTGCGCTGCGCATGATCGTCGACAAGGCGAGGGACGGCGCCGACGAATCGAAAGAAGCGGCCTGGCAGCCGTAGCTCCCTTTGGCACCGCCTCACTTTTGTCATCGCCGGGCTTGACCCGGCGATCCCGATTAGGAATGCAAGGCGGTGGACACCGAACGGGACGGCATCGCAAGTCGGGCCGTGACTGCGAATATTTTCGTTTGAAGGAAATACCCATGAAAACTCGCGCTGCCGTCGCCTGGAAAGCCGCCGAACCTCTCACCATCGAAACGATCGACATCGAAGGCCCGAGGGGCGGCGAAGTGCTGGTCGAGGTGATGGCGACCGGCATCTGCCACACCGATGCGTACACACTGTCGGGCGCCGATCCGGAAGGCCTGTTCCCCGCCATCCTCGGCCATGAAGGCGCGGGCATCGTGCGCGAGGTCGGGCCGGGCGTCACCTCGGTGAAAGTCGGCGACCACGTCATTCCGCTCTACACGCCGGAATGCCGCCAGTGCAAAACCTGTCTGTCACGCCGCTCGAACCTCTGCACCGCGATCCGCGCGACGCAAGGCAAGGGTCTCATGCCCGACGGCACATCTCGTTTCCGCTGCGACGGCGATCCCGTCTTCCACTACATGGGCTGTTCGACTTTCGCCAATTTCACCGTGCTACCGGAGATTGCCGTGGCGAAGGTGCGCGAGGACGCGCCTTTTGACAAGATCTGCTACATCGGCTGCGGCGTCACCACCGGCGTTGGCGCCGTCATCAACACCGCGAAGGTCTGGCCGGGCGCCAACGTCGTCGTGTTCGGGCTTGGCGGAATCGGCCTCAACGTCATTCAAGGTGCCAAGATGGTCGGCGCCGACAAGATCATCGGCGTCGACACCAATCCGTCGAAACGCGCGATGGCCGAAAAATTCGGCATGACGCATTTCATCAACCCGGACGCGGTCGGCCGCGACAAGGTGGTGCAGGCGATCGTCGAACTGACCGACGGCGGCGCCGACTTCTCGTTCGAGTGCATCGGCAATGTCAACGTCATGCGCCAAGCGCTCGAATGCTGTCATCGCGGCTGGGGCGAGAGCATCATCATCGGCGTCGCCGGCTCCGGCCAAGAGATTACGACGCGCCCGTTCCAACTCGTCACCGGCCGCGTCTGGCGCGGCACAGCGTTCGGCGGCGCGCGCGGACGCACCGACGTTCCGAAAATCGTCGACTGGTACATGGAGGGCAAGATCAATATCGACGATCTAATCACCCACACCATGCCACTCGAAAAGATCAACGATGCCTTCGACCTCATGCACGAAGGCAAGTCGATCCGCAGCGTAGTAATTTATTGAGTGCGCTAGCGGCCGGCCGGCACGAGCGCGGGCGGCACGATGCGATCGGGCGCAACGCGCCTCGGTGCGGGTGTAGCGGTCGGTGCTGCCGCTTGCGGTTTCTTGGGCGTGCCCTTGGTGCAAAGCCGGCGCGGACCGTTTGACGGCTGATACGTGCAATCGGCCGGATTGAACGTGAAGTAGGCCTGCTTGCAGGCGTCCACGTCGCACTTGTCCGATACGGCGGGCGCAGCCGCAGAAGGCGCCGGCGTTTCCTGCTTCGTTTGCTCATCGGCCGGCACAATAGGCGGAGCAGCCGTCGCAGCGGCAGGCGGCGTGGTCACCGCTGGCGTGGTGACTGTTGGCGCAGGTGCGGCGGCAGGCGTTTCTTGCTTGACCTGCTCGCCATTCGGCGTCGCCGCAGCGGCCGGCGGTGCAGTCGGTGCCGCCGGCGCAGCTACGGGTGGCTCTGGTGCTACAGGCGGCGGCGCAACGATGGGCTCAGCCTTCGCTTCCGGCTGGATTTCCGGCTTGGGTGGATTGCCCTTGGTGCAAAGCCTTCGCGGTCCATCGGAGGGCTGGTACGTGCAGTCTTCCGGCGTAAAGGTGAAGTAGGCGCGCTTGCATGCCTCGATGTCGCATTTGTTGCTTGCCGCCGGCTGCGCGGTCTGATCCGGCTTCGTGTCCGTCTTGGTCGCGGCGTTCGCCGCATCGTCCGCAGCTTTTTCAGGATCGGTCGACGCGATATTCGGCTTCGGCGGATTGCCCTTGGTGCAGAGCCGGCGCGGACCGTTGGAAGGCTGATAGGTGCAGTCCTCCGACGTGAAGGTGAAATAGGCGTGCTTGCACGCCTCGATGTCGCATTTATCGCTGACGACCGGCTGATCGATATCGGTGTTCGCCGTCTGCTGCGCGGGCGTTAGCGTGGCGACATTCTGCGGCGGAGTGCCCTTGTCGCAGAACCGGCGCGGGCCTTCATAAGGCTGCCAGGTGCAATCCGACGCACGGAAACTGCGATAGGCAACCGAACAGGCGTCGATATCGCATTTCGGTTGTTCGCTCGGCTCCGGCGTGGCTGCCTGTTCAGCCGGTTGCTCGGGCGCCATGATCGGCGGCGCTGTCGCGGCGTTTTGCGCAGGTTGTTGCGTCGCCGGCGCGATGGCGGCGGTTTGCTTTTGTTTCTGCGTCTGTGTTTTCGGCTGCGCCGGCACCACGACTTTGACCGGAGCAGGCTTGGGCTCGACCTTGACAACGCGCACCACCGGCGGCGGGAACTTTGCGGCGAGCTTTGCTGCCTGCACCGTCGCTTCCGTCTCCGGCATCGGCGGCAATGGCGCCCGGGTCCAATCCAAACCGAATACGACGCCGCTGCCGGCAACGAGCAGCACCGCGCAATAGAAGAAAAACGACTTTGCGCCCGTCGGCGTCGCCATAACGCGTGAAAACCCGAGTTCCGGATAAATGTTGCCTAAGGGTGACCAAATCGGTGGTCAAGCGCAAGCCTTCGGCAATTCTATAGCAAGACTTGCGGCGCACATGTCAGCAAGCGCGCGCGAAATGGCCCCATTCTCGCCCTCAAATCGCACATCGACTCACTTAAGCTGCGCTCCTGGGTCATCCAAAAGCAATCCGGGGAGTTCCAACAGAATGAAGCTGCGCCTTGCCGCCGCGCTCTGCGGCGTTTCCCTTCTGTTTGCCGCGCCTGCCGCCAACGCCCAATCGGGAGTTGCCTCGGTCTACGCCCATACGGGCGGCAGGACCGCGAGCGGCGAGCGCGTTGCATCGGGCGCGTACACCGCCGCGCATCGCACGCTGCCGTTCGGCACGCGTGTGCGCGTTACCAACCGGCGCAATGGGCGCAGCGTGGTCGTGCGTATCAACGACCGCGGTCCCTTCGTGCGCGGGCGGATCATCGATCTGTCGCCAGCCGCCGCGAAGGCGCTCGGCATTTCCGGTCTTGCCCACGTCAACGTCGACATCGCCAGCTAACCGCACATCACACGCAGGCGGTCAACGATACGCCTGCGCGCGCGCATTGCCGGTGTGCACAACGATGATACTGCCGTCGGCGCGCTGCACGGCAATGTCGCCCATGGGGCGTCCGCGCGTCATCTGCAACACGATGCGGGCGGTTTCGCTTCGGTCGTCGTCGTTCTGGGTAAACAGACCTCGCCGTCGCGGCGTTTCGCGCGCGACCCATCTCACCTCAGTACGGCGCGACGCCGCCCACGCGGTGTGCTTCGGCGTCAGGCTGAGCGGCAAACCCGCCCCCTGCCGCGATCGCGCCGCTGTCTGCGCCGTTGCCGATTTTGTACACAGCCTGCGCGGGCCTTCCAGCGGCTGATACGTACAGTCTGCGGGCGTGAAGGTGCGATAGGCGGCGTTGCACGCCTGCACGTCGCAACTTGCCGCCGGTTGCGGCGCTTCCGCCGACGCATTCGTCGACATGTCTTCTTCGCGTTGCGGCTGGGTATCGTTGGCGACGCTCGCTTGTTCGATCGCCCGGTGTTGCGGCGCTGGCTCGTCAGGGGTGTTGCGGGCCGCGACCGGCGCCGACGGACCGGGACTGGCCGGGTAGACCGGCGAGAGCGTGCGATCGTCGGCCTGCTTGCGGGTCGCCTCCGGTATTTTCCGGATCTCCCGGCGCGCGAGTTTGTTCGGCACTTCCGACGTGGGAACGACGTGCCGAACGCTGCGGCCGATCGGCACGTTCGGCGTCGACGACAACGGCGAAGTGACGAGGTCGAGCCCGAACAAGACGCTGCCGGCGGCGATCAGCAGCACAAAGAGATAAAGTACGAAGGCCATTACTCGATCCATGCGGTTGGTGCGTTTTGAACTCAACGCCGCATGCATGCGGGTGTTCCTGATCGCTAAAATTTGATCGATCGGGCGCGAAAGCCCGGCAGTGGCCAACCGCGCGCCGAGGGAACAAAGCGATGGCCCGCCGCGTTTCCGTTAATGCACCGTTGAGGTTACGCAATCGCGTCGCACGCTTGTTGTGCCCGTGGTCAAACAGAAAGGCCGCCTCGCGGCGGCCGTTCCGATCCGACATGCGAGAGTGTCGTCAGACGCGCGCGGCGGCGATCTTTTTCTTGCGGCAGCGCGCGACGAGGCCGAGTACGCCGAGCCCGCCGGCAAACAGCGGAAGCGCGGCCGGGATCGGCATATGGCTCACGGCAGTAATGCGGATGACCATATCGTCGAAATCGCGATCGCCCGGAGATGGTCCCCCGCCGCCGTCATCGAACATAGCGTAGCAGACGTTGCTGGAGACACAGGCAAAGGCAATAGCAAGCGTCGAATCGATGGTGCCGCCATTGGTCGCGGCTTTCGGCGTGCTGGCGTTGTTACCGTTGTTGGTCTGGAAATAGAACGGTACGTAGGCCGGATTGCCGAGATCGTAGGTAAAAGACTGAGAAGGATTCGAGCCAACGCTCGTGTTGAACAGCGCGGTCCCGATGCCGAAGGTAAAGGTCGTGTTGGTCCAGGCCGCTTCCTTGCCGATATATTCGAACGTGATGTCGACATGGTTCGGCGCAACCAGCAGACCACCGGCGTGTGTCGAGTCGAAAACCGTGATCAACGTGCCGGGATGCAGATCTGGTAGGTTGAAATCGAAGTTGCCGGGCAAACTCGTGTAAGTGCCGTTTGCCGTCCCCGTTGGCGTCAAAGTCGCCGCTGCGGCCTGGGTGGCGGCAACCGAGGAAGCGATCAGCGCGGCTGCACCCAATCGCATTGCCCGCGACGTAACCAGATTTTCGGCTGACTGCGCGGCCGCTCTTATACTGAACATCTTCAAGCCCTATAAAGCGCCACGGACAAGTCCTACCGGTAACGCTGCCTTGCTACAACGGGTCCCGCCCCGCGTTTACGCCGTTTTTATATTGCCTCGCCAAAGAATTACGCAAATTCATCGGCTTAGGCAGCGGCATCAGGTCGCGCCCAACAACGACGTATTCAGCTAACCCCATAACTGCGATAGTCGGCGCCGCTGCACAAAACAGCGCCACAATCGTGGTCATGAGTTCGCCGAAGCTATTCGGATACCGCCATGATCTTCGTTCTCGAACCGCCGCCGCAATACGTGCATTCTTTCAACGGGCCCGTGATCGAACGGGTCCTGCCGCTCGCCCAAGCGCGCCGCGCTTGCGCGCGCATGGGGGTGCATGCCGATGCCTGCTCGTGGAAGAAGCACGGCAAGTGCTATCTGATCATCCCGCGCGGCGGGCCGGTAAGCGACTTGTCCGCCTACAGCCGGCACGAACTCGCGCACTGCAATGGTTGGTCGCATCGCCACGGCGGCGGCCACGCGCCGCGGCTGCGCGCGAAAAGCCGCCGCTATATGGGGGCGCCCACGCGCTGATCCCGTCAGCACGTGTCCGTGGCGGATCGACCGCAGTATGAAAATCGTCCGGCTTTATATTCGCGTGCTCGCGACCTTGGGCCCGGAGGGCCGGCTTGCTTGGGCGCTCGCCGCCGCCAATGTCGCGCTCGCCACCGCACAATTTGCCGAGCCCGTGCTGCTTGGCCGCATCATCGACACGCTGACCGGCGCGCAGACGCGCAACGTGGCACCGTCTTGGTCGGAGCTCGGTGCACTGCTGGCGGCCTGGACCGGATTCGGCATCTTCACCATCGTCTGCGGCACGGTGATCGCACTCTATGCCGATCGTCTCGCGCATCGCCGCCGCCACGTCGTGCTCACCGGGTTTTTCGAGCATGTGCTGCAACTGCCACTCAGCTATCACGGCAACACGCACTCCGGCCGGCTGATGAAAGTGATGCTGGAGGGCACCGACTCGCTGTGGGGACTGTGGGTCGGTTTCCTGCGCGACCACATGTCGTCCTTCGTTTCGCTGCTGGTTCTGCTGCCGCTGTCGCTGTTCATCAACTGGCGGCTGGCGTCGCTGTTGATTGTGCTCTGCGTCGTGTTTGTTCTGCTCACCGCCTTGATCGTGCACAAGACGCATTCCATGCAGGACAAGGTTAACCGCCACTATTCGGATCTTGCCGAGCGCGCTTCCGACACGCTCGGCAATATCGCGCTGGTCCAGAGCTTCTCCCGTCTCGAGCAAGAAGTCACCGAACTGCGCCAGATCGTGTCGCGCTTGCTCGCCGCGCAAATGCCGGTGCTCTCCTGGTGGGCGGTCGCCGTGGTGCTGACGCACACGGCCACCACGCTGACGGTGCTTTCGATCATCGTCGTTGGCGCGCTTCTCACCATCAATCATCAGGCGACCGTCGGCGAGATGGTCACGTTCATGAATTTCGCCGGCCTCATCATCAGCCGGCTTGAGCAGACCGTGAGCTTCGTCAATAGTCTCGTGTCGGATGCGCCGCAGATCGAGGAATTCTTTCAGGTCTACGATACAGTGCCGGATATCCGCGACCGGCCCGACGCCATCGATCCCGGCCACCTGCAAGGCCGCGTCGCCTTCAAGGACGTCTCGTTTTCCTATGACGGCCAGCGCCAGGCGGTGGCCGACCTGAACTTCGAGGCACAGCCCGGCGAGACTATCGCGCTTGTCGGAGAGACTGGCGCCGGCAAATCGACCGCAATCGCGCTTCTCCACCGCGCCTTCGATCCGCAATCGGGCGTCATCGCAATCGACGGCACTGATATCCGCGACTTCAAGCTGTCGGCGCTGCGCCGGAACATCGGTGTGGTGTTTCAGGAAGCGCTGCTGTTCAACCGCTCGATCAATGAGAACCTGCTCGTCGGCAAACCGGACGCAACCGAAGCGGAACTGCTGGACGCCGCCCGCCGCGCGCAGGCGCTCGATTTCATCGCGCGCAAGCCGGAAGGTTTTGCCGGCAGCGCCGGCGAGCGCGGCCGCTCGCTCTCCGGCGGCGAGCGCCAGCGCCTGTCGATCGCGCGCGCGCTCCTGAAAAATCCGCCGATCCTCATTCTTGACGAAGCTACCAGCGCGCTCGATGCCGCCACCGAGTCAAAGGTCATGGCCGCACTCGACGAAGTGATGAAGAACCGCACGACCTTCGTTATCGCGCACCGGCTGTCCACCGTGCGCAAGGCCTCGCGCATTCTGGTTTTCCATGGGGGCCGTGTGGTCGAAAGCGGCACGTTCGAAGAACTGGTGGCGGCCGGCGGTCGTTTCGCGGGGCTTGCCCGCGCGCAATTCATTTCGGCCGAACCTCCGCCCGCCGCCGCCGGCACGGATCGGTAGCTCTTCGTCTTAAGGCGCCCGAACGCTGCACGCTCCAGCGTTTCACATCAGCCGTGCCCGAAAACGACTCGGGCGCTGCAGGCTGTGCAGGTAATTTCTTCCTGCGGATTGGCGCGGAAGCCTTCCGAGATGGTCTTGAGGACCGACATCGGCTCGCCGTGAGCCACGCGGCTATACTCTTCCCATTTGGCCGATCCGGCCTTGTGGCATTTCGGACAGCGGAAACGCATTGCGTAAACGTGACGTTTTGCCATGGCGAGCCCTCCCCGCCCAATGGTCCAAAGACAGCCCCTTCCGATTTCCCCGTGCTCGCTTGCGCCGCGGCGTTGCGAGACTTGTTCATCGCATTATGCGCGCAAAAACGCACGCAAAGAGCAGGCCGGGGCGGCCTAAGTGGGGTCTTGCCTGACTGATGCGACCCCTGACGGCCGCGCCGGCGAGCCGTTCGTCTGTTGCCGCTAAGCTGCCTGCCGAACTTTACGCAGCAATTTTCGCGGCTCGCTGACCCGGTGGAATCATCCAAACCTCCCGTGCCACAAAGTACGGGCAAAAGTCTGAACCTCCCGTGCGGATTGTCAAGACGCCGCCGGTGAAACCCCGCGGATGCAGGGTGCGGGCTTACAGCAGTGTCGCCAGCACCGCCGGATCGGCCGCGGTTCGCACGTGCAGCGCCTCATCGCGGCCGCGCACCGTCACTTCCGCGCGTGACAGCGCGTCATCTGCAAGCCCGGCCTTGGCAGCAACCTCCTCCGATACCACCACTTTGCAATTGAGTGTCTTGGTCATGTCCTGCAAGCGGGCCGCCACGTTGACCGCATCGCCGAGCGCGGTAAACACGGTGTGCTCCTTGAAGCCGATGTCGCCGACGATGACGTCGCCGCCGTGAATGCCGATGCCGAACTGGATAGGCTCCGGCAGGTCGGCCGCAAATTGCCGGTTCATCTCGTCGACATTGACGCCGATGTTGGCAGCCGCGCGCAGCGCCTGCCGGCACGCCGTCGCCGGATCGGTCTCAAGGCCAAACAGAGCGAGAACTCCGTCGCCGACGAACTGGTTGGGCTTGCCGCCGGCATCGAGCACGGCCTGCGATGCCGCTCCCAGGAAGCGGTTTATGAGAAAAACGACGTCGAACGGCAATCGCGCTTCCGCCATCTTGGTGGAGCCGCGCATGTCGACGAACATGCTGACGACGTAGTGCTCCTTGCCGACGTTCATGGCATGGCCCGTACGCAAGCGGACGGGATTCATATGCGGCGGCAGGACCGGAAACACCGCAACGTCAGCGAGCGGCCGCAATTGGCAGCCGAGGCGAATGCCGGGATTGGCCGCGACGCCGATGCGGCTGAGCACAAACGCTTCGCGCCGTGATGGCGGCGGCAGCGTGTCGCGGTCGCCGACCACGCGCACGCGGCAGGTCGAGCAGCGCGCGCGGCCGCCGCAGACGCTCGCATGCGGAATGTTGTAGCGCAGGCTCGCTTCCAGCACGCTCAGGCCCTTCGGCACCCGCACCTTGCGGTCGGGATAAGAGATCGTGACGAGCCCGCGCCGCCGCTCGCGCCACGAGCGCACGCCACGCGCCACAAACACCAGGCCGATCGCGGCCGCATAGCCAATCGGGAAATAGAGATAAACGATGTCGCCGATCACGGCGCTCTGCTTGGCGGACGTGCCGTAAAAGTGCTGCTTGCGCCAGTCCTTGTCCTTGGCCAGCGCGATGACCTCGTGCGCGCCGTGATGCGCGCCGATCATCGCCAGCGGCGGCATCAGGACCGCGATGGCGAGCAAAAACGGCGCCGCCCAGGAAAAGAACGACTTCATGCGTAGCCAGAAATAAAGCCCGATGCAGCCGTGCAACCAGGCAATCGTGAGCAGCGCAAACTGCACCACGATCAGGTCCGGCCTGAGCGACCAGTAGGCGAACAGCGACGACGCGTAGTTCGGCGGCGCGACACCGTAAAGAAGGCCGCTCAATCGCGTGCCGCCGAAATGGCCGGCGAGCCAGAGCGGAATGCTCAAGCCCAACACCAGTTGCGTGATCTCGGCGGCGGTGTAGCGGAAGTGCCGGCGTTGATAGAGCGCCCACAGGCCGAGCGAAAAATGCACGATGGCCGCCGAATAAAGCGTGGCATTCACGACCGGGTTGCGCCACCACCAGATGTGCCAGGCAAGCCACGCCTCCATCGCGTCGTAGGAAATGTTGCCCAGCGCATGATCGAAGAAGTGCGAAAACACATAAGCGAACAGCACGAGGCCGGCGACAAGCCGCACCTGACGCACGCCGATGCCGCGCAGCCAGCCGATGACGTTCGTCGGTTGCGGCGCGCGCGCGTCTGCAATGGCAGGTGTCTGAAGTGTCACGCTGCACCTTGAATTCATGTCAGGGCGGACGGAAGCGCCGGATATTAGCGCATGATCCCGAAAAGTGGGAACCGGTTTTCGGAAAAGATCATGCGCCGGCAAAATGTTAGGCGAGCACGGCTATCCGCTCTCAACGGATAGTGCTCTAGAGGGCAAGCTCCGCCATTTGCAATCGGCCGGCGGCACGGCGGGCCATGACGAACCGTCAAGGGCCGTGCTACACAGCGCGCATTGCATAGCGTGGTCGGCTCCGGGAGAAAACCTCGTGAAAATCGTGCAGTTCTCGCGCTTCGGTAGGCCCGATGAGGTCGCCGAATGCATCGATGCGCCCGAACCGCCCGCACCGGCGGCGGACGAGGTCGCGCTCGACGTCGTCGCCTTTCCGATCAATCCAGCCGACACGCTGATGATCGAAGGCCGCTATGCGGTGCGCCCGCAATTGCCCGCGCGCGTCGGAGCCGAATGCCTCGCGCGCGTCACCGCCGCCGGCAAAGACGTCGGTGCCTTGCGCACAGGCGATCTGGTCATTCCGCTCGACCGCGACAACTGGGTGCAGCGAAAGGTCTGCAAGGCCGCGGGCGTGATCAAGGTGCCGGCAAATGTCGATCCGCTTCAGTTGGCCATGCTGAAGGTCAATCCGCCGACGGCCTATCTGATGATGGCCCGATACGTCACGCTGTCGCCAGGCGACTGGCTCCTGCAAGATGCCGCCAATTCCGGTGTCGGCCACTGCCTCATCCAGTTGGCCAAGGCGGAAGGTTTGAAGACCGTCAACATCGTGCGACGCGAGGGGCTCGGCCCCGAGCTCACCGCGCTCGGCGCCGACGTCGTGCTGGTGGACGGCCCCGATCTTTCCAAACGCATTGTCGAAGCGACCGGTGGCGCGCCGATCCGTCTTGCCATCGACGCCGTCGGCGGCGAGCAGATCGTGCGTTTCGGCGACGCGCTCGCCGACCAGGCGACCGTCGTCAATTACGGCCTCTTGTCGGGCGAGAACCCGCAACTGAGCGGCCACCAATGCGTGTTCAAGCGGATCATGCTCACCGGCTTCTGGCTAATGCCGCATTTACGCGACTCGGCCCGCGCCGACGTCGTTGCGCTTTATGGCAAGCTCGCGGCCCGCATCGCCGACGGCTCTTTGCGCGTGCCGGTGCAGGCGACATTTCCTATTGAAGAGATCAAGCCCGCGCTCGCGCTGTCGAACGCCTACCACCGCGCCGGCAAGGTGCTGGTGACGCCGAACGGTAAGGTGGGGTGAGGGTTCATCGCGGTTAACCCTCGGATCATCTCAGAACCATACGCAATAGCGATCGAGTCGGCGGGCCATGACGCCCCTAACGCAGGAGGGTCGCCTCGCGCGCGGCTGATATCGCCGGCGCGGGAGGGCACCAAGCATCCTGACTGCGGCACTGCGTCCCGCATCGGCCGCACATAGAAACAAGTCGAAACAATCTGAGTTTCGAAACTTGATCGGAATCACTAAATACCGCCAAATTTCTAACTATATAGCGATGGCGATGTTGCTTCTTGACGATCATTTCTCGAACAGTGCGCGATGAATAAAGCTGTTGACCCAAAAGAGCGCTTGGACGTTCAGGCCATTCTCGGAATGGACACCTCTTCGGCAACCTCCTGGATGCAGCGCCGGGAACTGAAATGGGCCGCTGTCGTTCTCGTTGGCCTGTTGCTTGCTGGACTGATCTGGTGGCTGAGCAGCAGCAAGAACGGCGTCAATTACGTCACGGAGCCGGTGACGCGCGGCGACCTGACCGTCATCGTCACCGCGACCGGCTCCATCCAGCCGACCAACAAGGTCGACGTTTCCAGCGAGTTGTCGGGAACCGTGCGCAAGGTGCTGGTCGATTACAATTCGACCGTTAAAGCGGGTGAGATCCTTGCCGAACTTGATACCGACAAGCTGAAAGCGACCGTCAACAGCTCCCGCGCCAAGGTCGAGGCGGCCAAAGCCAAAGTGCAGGAAGCGCAAGCGACGGTGGTCGAGAAAGAACGGGACGTCGAACGCAAGAAAAAGCTGGCCGGCAACCAGGCCATTTCAGCGCAGGACCTCGACCAATCGCAGTCGGCCTATGATCGCGCGGTCGCATCGCTCGCGAGCGCCCGCGCGGATATCGACGCGGCCCAGGCGGACCTGAATCTCAACGAAACCAATCTTTCCAAGGCCACTATCCGCTCGCCCATCAATGGCGTCGTCCTGACGCGCAACGTCGATCCCGGCCAGACCGTCGCCTCGTCGCTGCAGGCGCCGGTCTTGTTCTCCATCGCGGAAGACCTGAAAAAGATGGAGGTGCGGGTCGACGTCGACGAAGCCGACGTCGGCAAGGTCAAGGTCGGACAGAATGCCACCTTCAGCGTCGACGCTTATCCGGACCAGATCGTTTCCGGCCACCATTCGCGACGTACGTTTCGCCTCCGAAACGATTCAAGGCGTCGTGACCTACAAGGCTATCCTGGACATCGACAACTCGGAACTGCTGCTGCGGCCCGGCATGACCGCGACGGCGGAGATCAAGGTGACCCACATTGAACACGCATTGCTGATCCCGAACGCGGCCTTGCGCTACACGCCGCCGGCGGACCGACAGCACGAGCAACGGGAGCTTCCTGAACCGGCTGCTGCCGCACCCGCCGTTCCGCGCGGCGAGCCAAAAAGAAGACGAGACAGGACGCAACGCGGACGGTATGGGTGTTGAAGCGACGGCACGCCGACAGCAGTGAAGCTAGAAATCGGATCGAGCGACGGCAAGCACACGGAAGCCATGCGCGGCGATCTCCAGGTGGGACAGGCAGTTATTGTCGACCAGACCGACCAGCAAGCGGTGACGAGGCATGACATCACAATGAACGGAGATCGCAAGCCTCCTCTCATTGAGCTGCGGGCGGTCACCAAAACCTATGGGACCGGCGCGGCGGCCGTGGATGCGCTCGCCGGTATCGATCTGGCGATCGCGGACGGCGCGTTCGTCGCCATCATGGGGCCGTCCGGCTCAGGCAAATCGACGGCCATGAACATCATCGGCTGTCTCGATACGCCGACCACCGGCGACTATTTCTTCCAGGGCGTCGAGATCGGCCGGCTCGCGCACAACAAGCGGGCCTTGCTACGCCGCCATCTGCTCGGCTTCGTCTTCCAGGGCTTCAATCTGCTCGCACGCACGACGGCCCTGGAGAACGTCGAATTACCTTTAATCTATCGCGGCCTGCCGCTCGGCGCAGCGGCAGGGCCTCGCGGCGCAGGCGCTCGAGCGGGTCGGGCTTGCCGGACGCGGGCACCACACTTCGAGCGAGCTCTCCGGCGGCCAGCAGCAGCGCGTCGCCATCGCCAGGGCCATCGTCACCAATCCCATGGTTCTGCTCGCGGATGAGCCAACCGGCAATCTCGATACCAAGACGAGCCGCGAGGTCATGGCGCTGCTGACAAGCCTCAATCGGGATCAGGGCAAGACCATCGTGATGGTGACGCACGAAACCGACATCGCCGCCTATGCCGGGCGCATCATTCACTTCCTCGACGGCCGCATCGAAAACGACGCGCCGAACAAACGGGTCGCATAATGCTGTTCGAATCCGTCAGGCTGGCCCTCAAGGCGATCGAACGCAACGCGCTGCGCTCGTTTCTGACCGTGCTCGGCATCGTCATCGGCGTCGGCGCCGTGATTGCCATGGTCACCATTGGCAATGGCACCACGGCCAAGGTGACGGCCGACATTGCCAAGCTCGGCTCCAATCTGCTGTCGGTCAGCCCGGGCCAGTTCGGGCCTGGGCGCGCAAGCTCTGAGGCCAAAGCCTTCAATGCGCGCGATGTCGAGGCGATGCGGACGCAGCTCAACGGCGTCAAGGCCGTGGCTCCGGTCTCGCAGAAATCAGACACCATTATCTACGGAACCGAAAGCCGCACCGTCACGGTCGCCGGCACCAACAACGATTATTTCGTGACGCAGGACTGGCCGTTGAAGGCGGGGCGTCGAGTTTCTGGACGCCGAATTGCGAGGCGGCCGGGCGACCTGCATCATCGGCTCGACCGTTCGCGAAAAGCTGCTCGGTCGCGCCGATCCGTTGGGACGTCATATTCGCGTCAGCAACGTCTCCTGCGAGGTGATCGGCCTGCTGCGAGAGTAAGGGCCAATCGAACTTCGGCACCGATCAGGACGACATCGTTGTGATGCCGATCCGCACCTTTCAGCGGCGGCTGTCGGGCAATACCGACATCAACCGCATCATGATCTCGGCCAAGGACGGCGTCGATACCGCCAAGGTGCAAACCGACCTCGAGCGCATCCTGCGCGAACGCCGCAACATCGCGCGCGGCAAGGATGACGACTTTTCCGTCCATGACATGAAGCAGCTCGCGCAGACCATGTCCGGCACAACGCAAATGTTGACCGGCCTGCTCGGCGCGGTGGCTGCGGTCAGCCTGCTCGTCGGCGGCATCGGCATCATGAACATCATGCTCGTCTCGGTCACCGAGCGTACTCGTGAGATCGGTATTCGCCTTGCCATCGGCGCGTTGGAGCGGCAGGTGCTATCGCAGTTTTTGGTCGAGGCGGTCGTGCTCTCGCTGTTCGGCGGCGTGGTCGGAATAGTTCTCGGCCTCGGCCTTGCTTTGCTTGCCACACAAACCATGGGCGTCCCGTTTGTCGTCGACGCAGGCATTGTTGTTCTTGCCTTCGGCTTCTCTGCTCTGGTCGGCGTCGTCTTTGGATATTTCCCCGCGCGCCGCGCGGCGCGACTCGATCCGATCGACGCCTTGCGCCACGAATAGCCGTCGCGGTCGTTCGACATTGCCTCACCAGCCGCGCCCATGACGGCCTCGAACGCCCATGCTAAAGACCGGGCACGTTCAACACGCGCCGCCAGGACCATGCCGAAAACGCCGTCGCTCAAGGACTTCCACCGCATCGTCGTGAAGGTCGGCTCTTCGCTGCTGGTCGACGCGCAAGCCGGCGCGCTCAAGCGCGCGTGGCTGGATTTGCTCGCGGCCGATATCGCCGCCCTCCATACAGACAAGACAGACCTGATGGTCGTTTCCTCCGGCGCCATCGCGCTCGGCCGCGCGGTGCTGAAACTGCCGCGCGGCGCGCTCAAGCTGGAAGAGGCGCAGGCGGCCGCCGCGGTCGGACAGATCGCGCTGGCACGCGCCTGGGCGGAGGCGCTGGGCGCCCACGGCATCAGCGCCGGCCAAGTGCTGGTCACGCTGGGCGATACCGAGGAACGCCGCCGCTATCTCAACGCGCGCTCGACCATCGCCAAGCTGCTCGACTGGAAAAGCGTGCCGGTCATCAACGAGAACGACACCACCGCCACCAACGAGATCCGCTACGGCGACAACGATCGTCTGGCCGCGCGCGTCGCCACCATGATGAGCGCGGACTTGCTGGTGCTGCTGTCCGACGTCGACGGCCTGTACGACAAGCCGCCGGGCGAAGCGGGCGCGAAACATCTGCCGCTCGTCAAACGCATCACGCCGGAGATCGAAGCGATGGCGGGCAATCCGGCCTCCGAGCTCGCGCGCGGCGGCATGCGCACCAAGATCGAGGCCGGCAAGATCGCAACCTCGGCCGGCACGCATATGGTGATCGGCTCAGGAAGGATCGATCATCCCTTGCAGCAAATCGCAAAGGGCGCGGCCTGCACCTGGTTTCTGACGCCGGCCAATCCGGTCACGGCGCGCAAGAAATGGATCGCCGGTTCGCTCGAGCCGCGCGGCGCCTTGATCATCGACGCCGGCGCGGTGCGCGCGTTGCGTTCGGGCAAGAGCCTGTTGCCGGCCGGCGTGATCAAGGTCGAAGGCGACTTCGAGCGTGGCGATGCCGTGGTGGTGCGCGCCCCCGACGGCGCCGAGGTCGGCCGCGGGTTGATCGCCTTCGATGCCGGCGATGCCGACAAGATCAAAGGCCGTTCCTCGGGCGACATCTTGCTTATCCTCGGCTTCGAGGGGCGCACCGAGATGATCCATCGCGACGATCTGGTGCTCGGCGGCGAATAGCTGCGTTCGCGCGCCGAGCAACCGGGCTTCTGCGCGCATGACCGTTCCGCAAAGGCGATAAGTAAGGTTTCACGGCCTTGCACATCTGCGCGGCGAGCCGCCGCGCGACGATTTGGCAGGTTGTTTGTCGGCGCCGAACCGATTCAACTGGCCGCATAAAGTTGCGGGCGGCCGGGGGCAGCCTTCTTCCTGCACCCCACCCCGGTCGTCCGCAGCCAAAGTCGGCGGCATATCAATGCCTTAGACTTTAACTATCCCCCAAGGGGCCCGTTCATACGGGCCCCTATTTTTTGTGCGGCAGAAAAATTGAACACGGTCGGCCAATGGCCGACTTCGGCCGGCTTGCGCCGACCCGGCCTGCCGGCGCGGACCGCACACGCCCGACTACTGGTGCTCTGGCCCAGTCAGCCTTTGGCGCGGCGGCGGCGGACGCGTTGGCGCCGCGAAATGGGCGCTTTCGGCTTCAGTTGGGCCGGCATCGGCCGGGCCGGCAGCGGGAAGAAGGTCCCGTCGGGGAATTCTATGTAGCGGCTGACGATCTGCCCCTCGCCGCCTTTACGCCCTTCGATCACGAATTTGGTGCCGACCGGAAAGCGGGTGGGCAGTTTGGAGCTATACGCCATGACATCCTCCTGCGATGTCGGCACCCTGCCACCGCAATGTGTAGGTCAATTGATAGGCATGGCCCATCCGTCGGTTTTCCACGCTATCCCCAGTCGCGGGCCGCAATCTGACGTGATAGGAAATCAGCCCGATCTTGATGCACACGGCCCTGCAACCATGTCCGCACCGCTGAAAAGCATCGAAGGAACCGGCGACATCGCCGCCGCCATGGCCGAAATCGGCCGTGACGCGCGTGCGGCCGCCCGCACCCTGGCGCTTGCCTCTGCGGTACAAAAAAATCGCGCCCTGGCGGCCATGGCCGCCGCTTTGCGCGAGGCCGAGCCCGCCATCCTCGCCGCCAACGCTGAAGACCTGGCCGAGGCCCGTAGCAGTGGCTTGAGCGGGGCTTTTCTGGACCGGCTTATGCTGGACAAGGCACGGGTCGAAGCGATCGCGACCGGCGTCGAGGTAATCGGCCGGCTGAAGGACCCGGTCGGCACCGTCATGGATGCCTGGACCCGCCCCAACGGCATGACCATCGAGCGGGTGCGGGTGCCGCTTGGGGTCGTTGGCATCATCTATGAAAGCCGGCCCAACGTGACCGCCGATGCCGGCGCGCTCTGCCTGAAGTCCGGCAACGCCGCTATTTTGCGTGGCGGCTCGGACAGCCTGCGCTCGAGCCGCGCCATTCATGCCGCGCTGAAAAAAGGCCTGATCGATGCCGGCCTGCCGGCAGGCTGCATCCAGCTTGTCCCCACGCGCGATCGCCATGCCGTCGGATTGATGCTGGCCGGGCTCGACGGTAACATCGATGTCATCGTACCGCGCGGCGGCAAGGGTCTGGTAGCGCGCGTACAGTCGGAAGCGCGGCTGCCGGTATTCGCGCACCTGGAAGGCGTCTGCCACGTCTATGTCGACAAGGCCGCATCGCTCGACATGGCCAAGGCCATCGTACTCAACGCCAAAATGCGTCGCACCGGCGTCTGCGGAGCGGCGGAAACCTTGCTGGTCGACAGCGCAGTCGCAGGCACCCATCTCAAGCCGCTGGTCGAGATGCTGATCGAGGCCGGCTGCGAGATCCGCGGGGATAATGAAACGCAAGCCACCGACAGCCGCGTCAAACCAGCCAGCGAAGACGACTGGTCGGCAGAGTATCTCGACGCCATTCTCGCGGTCGGCGTGGTCGACGGTGTCGATAGTGCTATCGCTCATATCGCGCGCTATGGCTCGCAACACACCGACGCGATCGTCACCGACGACGCCGAGGCGGCCGAAAAATTCCTGGCGGAAGTCGATTCTGCGATCGTACTGCACAACGCCTCGACCCAATTCGCAGACGGCGGCGAATTCGGCTTTGGCGCCGAGATCGGCATCGCCACCGGCCGCCTGCACGCGCGCGGCCCGGTCGGGGTCGAGCAACTCACCACGTTCAATTACCGCATTCGCGGAAATGGCCAGATTCGTCCGTGAACCCGGTATCGTCATTAGGAGCCGAGCGCCTGCTGCCGCCGCATGCGCCCGGCATGCGGATCGGCCTGTTTGGTGGAACTTTCGATCCGGCGCACGAAGCGCATCTCGGCGCCTCGTTGCTGGCGCTCAAGCGGCTCAAGCTCGACCGCGTTTGGTGGCTGGTCACGCCCGGCAATCCGCTGAAAAATACCAGCGGCCTTGCGCCGTTGGCGAAGCGCATCGCGACCGCGCGTTCCCTGACGCGGCATCCGCGCATCGACGTGACCGGTCTCGAAGCTGTCATTAAGACGCGATACACGTATGATACGATATTGTGGCTTAAGGCCCGCTGCCCTCGAGTCCGATTCGTCTGGATCATGGGAGCGGATAACCTACGGAGCTTTCACCGCTGGCAGCGATGGCGCGGGATAGCGAAGCTGGTGCCGATCGTGGTGATCGATCGCCTCGGGCCCAGCCTTTACGCCGGGGCCAGTCCGGCCGGCCAATCGTTGCGCCACGCACGCATTCCGGAACACGCGGTCTCTTCGCTGGCGCTCTACAAGCCGCCGGTCTGGGCCTTCGTTCACGGCCTCAAATCCCCGCTGTCGTCGACCGAACTGCGCGCTATACGGCGAGAGGGAACTCGCACGCCTGGCAAGGCTGCCAAAACCAAACGCGGCAAGGTCAAGAGCAAGGCCAGAAGCAAGGTCAAGAGCAAGGTCAGGCGCAAAACCAAATCTGCGGCCAAGTCTGCGACCAAGTCTGCGAAGTCCGCCAAAACACGCAGCAAATCCAGGCGCTCCAAACTCAAAGCCGCCAGCCGCAAAGCGGTAAAGGTCAAGAAAACCAAGCGCAAAACGGTGAGCGCAAAACGCGCAAAACCGCGCGCCAGGAAACGCCCGGCCAAACGCCCTTTGGGTGGCAGGAGGCAAGCGAAGTAGCTATCTTTGACGAGGCCCCGCTTCGCGGCGGGCCGAGTGCAACGAACTGAAAGGATCAGGACCCCTGCCGACATCTGCACTCTCTCGGGCGGCCCATCGCACGCCCGGCACCGTCTCCCGGCATCCGAGCGCCAGGGAGACGCTCCGTACCGTCCTCGCGCGTCTTGACGATATGAAAGGCGAGGACATTCTCACCATCGACCTCACCGGAAAATCTTCGATCGCCGACTCCATGGTGGTGGCCACCGGCCGCTCCAACCGGCACGTCGCCTCGATCGCCGAGCAAGTGGTCAAGGACCTCGAGAAGGCCGGCGTGCAACGCGTCCGCGTCGAAGGCCTCAAGCAAGGCGACTGGGTGTTGATCGACGCCGGCGACGTGATCGTGCACGTGTTCCGGCCGGAAGTGCGCGCCCACTACAATCTGGAAAAGATGTGGTCCGCGGGACACCGCGCGAGCTAAAGCTGCTAGACTGCGCGGCACGATGCGCATCATCGTTGCCGCCGTCGGACGCCTGAAGCGCGGGCCAGAAACGGAGCTTGCCGAGCGCTTCCGCAAACGCGCGGCGCAGACCGGCCGGCCCATCGGTCTGCGCGCCGTCGAAATCGTCGAAATTCGCGAAAGCCGTGCCGATGATGCGAGCAAGCGCATGCTCGAAGAATCGATCGCGCTCGCCAACATCATTCCGCAGGGGGCAGCGGTGGTCCTGGTCGATGGCCGCGGCGACAATCTCGACAGCGCAAGCTTTTCGTCCCAGCTCACCAAATGGCGCAGCCAAGATCGCCCGGCGGCCGTGTTCATGATCGGCGGGCCGGACGGGCTCAGCCCCAGTCTGCAAGATAAGGCGGAACTTCGGATCGCGTTCGGCGCCGCCACCTGGCCGCACCAACTGGTGCGAGTCATGCTGCTGGAACAGATCTACCGCGCCGCCACCATCCTCACCGGTCACCCCTACCATCGGGCCTGACCTTCACAAGATTTAATGCGCGGGTCCCGATTTGGTCTTAATCGGGGCCAATAAAGGCTGCGCACGGCGCTCTTGCGGTGCCAACTTGCAGGCGTAACTTGGCCGAAATGATTTGCTTTGGGGGGCCAAACCGTCTCGATCCCCGCTTCGCGCTGCTTGCGGGGCTAGGATTGGCGTTGCCGGTCGCGCTCGGCCCAAACGCTGGAGCGCAGGAGAGTCCGGCGATTACGGCGCCAGGTGGCACGGCACCAATCGCCAATTCCGACAAATCCATCAAACTCGATGCGATCAAACGGCACGACAAGGAACTGAGCCAGACGCGCGAACAGCAGCGTCAGTCGGCCGAAACGGAAGCCGCGCTCAAACGCGAGATCGAGAAAATCGGCGCCGACCGGCGCAAGCTCAATCGCGATCTGATCGATACCGCGACGCGCCTGCGCAGCGTCGAAGCCAAAATCGAAGCCACGCAAGCCCGGCTCGAACCGCTCGATGCCAATGAGCGTAGCATCCGAAAATCACTCGACGGACGGCGCGCGGTGATCGGCGAGGTGCTGGCCGCGCTCCAGCGCATCGGCCACCGGCCGCCGCCGGCGCTGATCTCGCGTCCTGAAGATGCGCTGCAAGCGGTGCGCACCGCCATGGTGCTCGGTGCCGTGCTTCCGGAAATGCGTCATCAGGTCGAAGCGCTCGCCACCGACTTGAGCGAACTGGTCAGCGTGCGCAAGAAAATCACCGATGGGCGCGATCGTCTCAAGGCGGAAGTGGCTTCTCTTGGAAAAGAGCGCGCCCGCATGCAGGCACTGGTCACGGAGCGGCAGAAACAACAGGCCGAGCGCGAGAAGGCACTCGACGACGAACGGGCGCGCGCCGGCGAACTGGCGAAGAAGGCTGACAATCTCAAAGATTTGATCGCCAAACTCGAACAGAGCCTCGCCCCCGCCACGCGGGCCGCGCGCGAATCAGCCACGCGCAAGACGGCGCGTACGGCGCTTGCCGCCTTGCACGATCCCGGCCGGCTCGCCCCCGCGGTCGCATTCGCCTCGCTGCGCGGCCAAATTCCAATTCCGGTTAATGGCGTCAAATTAAGGGACTTCGGCGCCCCGGACGGCATCGGCGGCGTCGAAAAGGGCGTTTCAATCGCCACCCGCGCCGGCGCACAGGTGACCTCTCCGGCCGACGGCTGGGTGGTTTACGCAGGGCCGTTCCGCTCTTATGGGCAACTCTTGATCCTCGACGCCGGCGGTGGGTATCATATATTGCTAGCCGGGATGGAGCGGATATCAGTCGATCTGGGTCAGTTCGTACTGACCGGAGAACCGGTTGCAGTGATGGGGAATGGTTCCCGAATCGCCGCAATTCTCGCGACAGGCTCCAGTCAACCGGTTCTCTACATCGAGTTTCGAAAAGGCGGGACTCCCGTCAATCCAGGCCCATGGTGGGCAGCTGGAGAAGGTGAAAAGGTTCGCGGATGATGCGCAAGACTTCATTGGTACTACTGGGCGCGGCGGTAGGGGCGGCGATGGCGTTGGTCGCGACGCAGCCTTACATGATTTTCTCCGGCGCCAGCGCCAAGGCAGCGGCAGCCGCCGACACCTACCGGCAGCTCAATCTGTTCGGTGACGTGTTCGAGCGCGTGCGCGCCGATTACGTCGAGAAGCCGAACGATTCAAAGCTGATCGAAACGGCGATCAACGGCATGCTCGCCGGCCTCGATCCGCATTCGAGCTACATGGATGCGAAAAGCTTCCGCGACATGCAGGTGCAGACCCGCGGTGAATTTGGCGGTCTCGGCATCGAGGTCACCATGCAAGATGGCCTGATCAAGGTGGTGGCGCCGATCGACGAAACGCCAGCCGCCAAGGCCGGCGTTCTCTCCAACGACCTCATCACCAAGCTCGACGACGAGCAGGTGCAGGGGCTCACCCTGAACCAGGCCGTCGAGAAGATGCGCGGACCGGTGAACACCAAGATCCGGCTCACGATCATGCGCAAGGGTCAAACCAAACCGATCGAAATTTCGATCACGCGCGCTGTCATCCGCGTGCGTTCGGTTCGCTCGCATGTCGAAGGCGACGATGTCGGCTATATCCGCCTCACCCAGTTCAACGAACAGACGACCGAAGGCTTGAAAAAGGCGATCGCCGACATCAAGGCCAAGGTTTCCGACAACAAGCTGAAAGGCTATATTCTCGATCTGCGTAACAATCCCGGCGGCCTGCTCGATCAGGCTATCTCCGTCTCGGATGCGTTCCTGCAAAAAGGCGAGATCGTTTCCACCCGCGGCCGCAACGCCGAGGAAACCCAGCGCTTCAATGCCCGTGCTGGCGATCTGACCGGCGGCAAGCCTGTGATTGTTTTGGTCAACGGCGGCTCTGCTTCGGCGTCCGAAATCGTCGCCGGTGCCCTGCAGGATCACAAGCGCTCGACCGTCCTTGGCACCCTCTCCTTCGGCAAGGGCTCGGTGCAGACGATCATCCCGCTCGGTTCCGGCAATGGCGCGCTGCGGCTGACCACCGCGCGCTACTACACCCCGTCGGGCCGTTCGATCCAGGCAAAGGGCATCACGCCGGACATTAAGGTATTGCAGGATGTCCCGGACGAGTTGAAGTCCAAGACCGACACCAAGGGTGAGGCCTCGCTGCGCGGCCATCTCAAGGCCACCGGCAAGGAAGAGACCGGCTCGCAGTCCTATGTTCCGCCGGATCCGAAGGACGACAAGGCGCTACACATGGCCGACGATCTGCTGCGGGGTACGCAGGTCAACTCGGCTTTCCCGCCGAATCCCAAGGCGCCGATCCCGAACTGAGCGGGATCGCCACCATCCGACATCGAAAGGGCGGCTTTTCGGGCCGCCCTTTTGCTTTGGCCGAGCCCCGGCCAATTCCTTGCGTGATAAACTCGCTGAGATGATTCGCGAGGATCGCGGCCGTGGTTGACGACGAGCTGAACGCTCCCCTCGGCCAGGCCAAACGCAAACGCCTGCCAAAGCTGCCGATCAGCGGGATACAACTGCTGGCGGGCGTATTCGGCCTGTTCGGCTTGGCGATCCTAGGCTGGGCCGTCTTCGGCAACGATCCGCTCGGCGGCGAGCCGCATGCGATCGTGGCGACCGCCATATCGGTCGACAACCAAGCCAAGAATCAAGCCGAGACCAAGCCCGGCGAGCACCGGCAAGCCAGCCATGACGACAAGCACGCCGACAAACCGAACATGGCGGCGGCGCCCGGCAAGGCCAAGGCCGAACCGCCGCCCGGCAGCAAAACCGTCACCATCATCGACGGATCCAGCGGCCAGCGGCGCAATATCATCATTCCCGGCAAGGACGGCGGCGGCGCGGTCGCCACGCCGGTCGATCCCAAGCTTCTGGAATCGACGCGTCACGGGCTGATCCCGAAAGCCGACGTTAAGAACGCGCGACCGTTTGTCCGCTACGCGCAGGCGCGCGCAATACCGCCGGCAAAAAAAGACTGGCCGCGGATCGCAATCGTGATCGGCGGCATTGGCGTGAGCGCGAGCGGAACGGACGATGCCTTCACCAAGCTGCCGGCACCGGTCACCTTTGCGCTTTCACCCTACGCCACCGGCGTAACGCAGCTGGCGGAACGCGCCCGCGCGCTCAAGCATGAGGTGTTGCTGCAGGCGCCGATGGAACCGCTCGACTATCCCGACAGCGATCCCGGCCCGCAGACGCTGCTGACGTCGGCGACGACGGAACAAAACCTTGACCGGCTACACTGGCTGATGAGCCGCTGCCAGGGCTATGTCGGCATCGTCGGTTATATGGGCGCGAAATTCACCGCCTCCGAGCAATCGCTCGCGCCCGTGCTGCGCGAAGTCGCAAAGCGTGGGTTGATCTTCGTCGACGATGGCGCTTCGAGCCGCAGCTTGGCCAGCCAGATCGCCGGCAGCCACAATCTACCTTTTGCCAAGAGCGGTGTCGTCATTGATGCCGTGCCGACTCCGAAGGAGATCGACCAAGCGCTGGCGCGGCTGGAAATGAAAGCGCGCGAGCATGGCAGCGCGGTTGCCCTGGCGACGGCGCTGCCCGCCACCGTCGCGCGCATCGCGTCCTGGGCGAAGAGCGTGGAAGGCCGCGGCTTCGTGCTGGTGCCGATCACCATGGTGACGGTGAAAGCGAAGTCGAGTTGAAACGTCTTGGCCGGGCTTGACACCGCAAGTCGGCTATATCCGACTTGCGGTAATTAAATGCTTGCATAACTCGGGCAAACCCGAGTTATGGGGCCCTCCACATATTATTCAAAACAAGTAGAAAGACGTGGATGCCCGCGACAAGCGCGGGCGTGACGGAGTGTGTCCATGCCTCCATTCGAATCTCTCCCCTACCGCCCCTGCGCCGGCATGATGGTGCTCAACCGCGATGGACTCGTGTTCATCGGGCGACGCTCGAGCGGCCCCGAGCACATCGACGCAACGCATGTGTGGCAGATGCCGCAAGGCGGCATCGATCCCGGCGAGGACCCTTATCCCGCCGCACTGCGCGAACTCTATGAGGAGACCAGTATCCGTTCGGTTGAAAAGCTCGGCGAGATCGCCGACTGGCTCGCCTATGATATCCCGCGCGACATTGTCAGCGAGGCCTGGGGCGGCAAATACCGCGGCCAGACGCAGAAGTGGTACGCGCTGCGCTTTACCGGCAATGACAGCGAAATCGATATCGAAAATCCCGGCGACGGCCACGAGCCGGAATTCATCGCCTGGCGCTGGGTGGCGATGGCCGAATTGCCCGACCTGGTCGTGCCGTTCAAACGGCCTATTTATGAACGGGTGGTACGGGAGTTTGGAAAGTTCGCCAAATAGCAAATGTCCCGCTGGAGTTTAGCCCCGACTTGATCGGGGCCGGGACGTGACCGCAGAGGATTAGTGCATCGCCGTGCCGGTCAAATGCCGGTCGACTTCCTTGAAGTGATCGAGCCGGGCGATCAGCTTGTCGAGCACGCCGCCGGGCTCGGTCTTGGCGATGCGGCTTTCCAGCGCGCCGATATGTTCGGCGATCATGCCGCGGTCGAAGGTCTCGACCGGTTCGGCCAATTCAGCGAGCACGGTCAAGCCTTCGGCCGAGACTTCGGCGAAGCCGCCCAGCACCACGACCCGTTGACCGCCGCCTGCGGCATGCACCGTAAGAATGCCGGGCCGCAGCGTGGTGACGAACGGCGCGTGGCCTTCCAGCACGCCGAAGTCGCCCTCGGCGCCGGGCACGTCGACCTGTTCGACTTCGCCCGAGAACACCAGCTTTTCCGGTGACACCAGTTCGAAATGCAAAGCCATAATCATTTTCCTTTGCGCGTAATCTTATCCGAAAACCGGTTCCCGCTTTTCGGGATCATGCACTAGACCTTTATCCTGCCGCTCTTGATCGCGAAGCCCAGTCCGAGACCGATGACGCCGCCGATCAAGGTGACGATGGCGATGTGCTTGACCTGCCCGCTCGTCACCGGGTCGCCCGCGCGGGCGGCCTGATTGCCACGCACTTCGACGCTCAGCGGCCCCAACTTGATTTCGGCCGTTTCCGGCCGCGTCAAATAACCGGCAATCGCGCCGATAATCAAACCGGCGACCAGGAACGAAGCCAAGATATTCTGTTTGCGCTGGGCGGCCATGTTTCTTTTAGGCCGCTTCCGCGGCCAGCTTCTTGCCCTTCTCGACCGCCTCGTCGATGTTGCCGACCATGTAGAAGGCGGCTTCCGGCAGGTGATCGTACTTGCCCTCGACCAAGCCCTTGAAGCCCTTGATGGTATCGGCGAGATCGACCAGTTTGCCCGGCGCGCCGGTGAACACTTCGGCAACGAAGAACGGCTGAGACAGGAAGCGCTCGATCTTGCGGGCGCGCGATACGGCGAGCTTGTCCTCTTCGGACAGCTCGTCCATGCCGAGAATGGCGATGATGTCCTGCAGCGCCTTGTAGCGCTGCAACACCTGCTGCACCTGACGGGCGACCTGGTAGTGTTCCTCGCCGACGATCAGCGGCGACAGCATGCGCGAGGTCGAGTTCGAGCGGGTCGACCGCCGGATAAATGCCCTTGGCGGCGATGTCACGCGACAGCACGGTGGTCGCATCCAAATGCGCGAACGAGGTCGCCGGCGCGGGATCCGTCAAGTCGTCGGCCGGCACGTAAATCGCCTGCACCGAGGTGATCGAACCTTTGGTCGTGGTGGTGATGCGTTCCTGCAGCGCGCCCATGTCGGTGGCGAGCGTCGGCTGATAGCCCACGGCCGAAGGAATACGGCCCAGCAGCGCCGACACTTCCGAGCCGGCCTGGGTGAAGCGGAAAATGTTGTCGACGAAGAACAACACGTCCTGGCCCTGGTCGCGGAAATATTCCGACAGCGTCAGACCGGTGAGGCCGACGCGGGCACGCGCGCCGGGCGGCTCGTTCATCTGGCCGAACACCAGCGCGCACTTGGAGCCTTCGGTCGAGCCTTCATGCGGATCCTTGTTGACGCCGGACTCGATGAACTCGTGATAAAGATCGTTGCCTTCGCGAGTACGCTCGCCGACGCCGGCGAACACCGAGTAACCGCCGTGGGCCTTGGCGATGTTGTTGATCAATTCCTGAATCAGCACGGTCTTGCCGACGCCGGCGCCGCCGAACAGGCCGATCTTGCCGCCCTTGGCGTAAGGCGCCAACAGATCGACGACCTTAATGCCTGTGACCAGAATATTCGCTTCGGTCGACTGCTCGGTATAGGCCGGCGCTTCCGCGTGAATTGGCCGGCGCTCTTCGGACTTGACCGGGCCAGCTTCGTCGATCGGCTCGCCAATGACGTTGATGATGCGGCCGAGCAGGCCGGGACCGACTGGCACCGCGATGGCGAGGCCCGTGTCGGTCACTTGCTGGCCGCGCACCAGGCCCTCGGTGATGTCCATGGCGATGGTGCGCACCGTCGATTCGCCGAGATGCTGGGCGACTTCGAGCACCAGCCGGTTGTCGCCGTTCTGGGTCTCGAGCGCGTTCAAGATCGCCGGCAGGTCGCCTTCGAACTGCACGTCGACAACGGCGCCGATGACCTGAGTGATCTTGCCGGTTGCGTTCTGCGGTGTGGCCATATCGTCCTCGTTACCTGAAATTTAAAGCGCTTCGGCGCCGGAGATGATTTCGATCAGCTCCTTGGTGATCATCGCCTGGCGGGTGCGGTTGTAGGTGAGCGTCTGCTTGCGGATCATTTCGCCGGCGTTGCGCGTGGCGTTGTCCATCGCGCTCATGCGCGCGCCTTGCTCGGACGCCGCGTTTTCCAGGAGCGCGCGAAACACCTGGACCGACAGGTTGCGCGGCAGCAGTTCGTCGAGGATTTCACCCTCTTCCGGCTCGTATTCGTAGCTCGCCGCAGCGCCAGCGTCTCCCTCGGTCTTTTCGAAAACCGGCGGGATCACCTGCAGCGCGGTCGGGATCTGCGCGATCACAGACTTGAAGCGCGAGAAGAACAGAGTGCAGACATCGAATTCGTTGTTGTCGAAGCGCGCGACGATCTTGTCGGCGACCATCTGCGCTTGCGCGAAGCCCATCTGCTTGACGCCACGCATCTCGACGACCTCGACGATGTAACGGCTGAACAGACGTCGAAGCTGGTCGGCACCCTTGCGGCCCACACAGAGAATCTTGACTTCCTTGCCTTGCGCCAGCAGCGCGTTGGCGCGGTCGCGCGCCAGACGCGCGATCGACGAATTGAAGGCGCCGCACAGGCCACGCTCGGCGGTGCACACGACCAGTAGATGAACTTTGTCCTCACCGGTGCCGGCGAGCAGGCGCGGCGCC
Organism: uncultured Alphaproteobacteria bacterium; assembly: GCA_963840065.1. Lineage (GTDB taxonomy): Bacteria > Pseudomonadota > Alphaproteobacteria > Rhizobiales > Xanthobacteraceae > Pseudolabrys. The sequence continues at coordinate 362,566 of CAWIXF010000010.1, forward strand.
GAGTCGCTGCCGGCAACCGCCGAAGCGATATTACCGAGCACGCGGTCCATACGTTCGGCAAACGGACGCGCCGCATGCGCGGCGGCTTCCGCACGGCGCAGCTTGGAGGCCGCGACCATCTGCATGGCCTTGGTGATCTTTTGCGTCGCCTTCGTCGAAGCGATGCGAACGCGCATGTCCTTGAGGGAGGCCATTTCTTCTCAGTCGCCCTTAATCAAACCGTTTATCTCTACCTCGGTCATGCCCGGCCGTGTGCCGGGCATCTCGCTTAGGAAGGCACAGGGCCCGCCTTATCGGGATGGCCGGGACAATTGGCGAGAAGACGCGCTCCGCGCTTTTGCCCGGTCATGACGAAGTCATGTGAAGCTCTTCGCGTAGCCGTCGACCGCGTCCTTGAGCTTGGCTTCGTCGTCCTTCGATAAATCGCTACTCTTGCGGATCGAGTTCGAGCAGATCGGCATACTTGGTGCGCAACAGCGCCAGCAAGCCGTTCTCGAAATCACGCACCCGCGATACATCGAAGCCGTCGAGGTAGCCGTTGACGCCGGCATAGATCACGCCGACTTGTTCTTCCATTTTCAGCGGCGAGAACTGCGCCTGCTTCAGCAATTCGGTCAGACGCGCACCGCGCGCCAACATGCGCTGGGTGGTGGCGTCCAAATCTGAACCGAACTGCGCGAAAGCGGCCATTTCGCGGTACTGCGCGAGTTCGCCTTTGATCTTGCCGGCGACTTTTTTCATCGCCTTTGTCTGCGCGGCCGAACCGACGCGCGACACCGACAGACCGACGTTCACCGCCGGGCGGATGCCCTGATAGAACAGATCGGTCTCCAGAAAGATCTGGCCGTCGGTGATCGAAATCACGTTGGTCGGAATGTAGGCCGACACGTCATTGGCCTGCGTTTCGATGACCGGCAACGCGGTCAGGGAGCCGGCGCCCTTATCGTCGTTCATCTTGGCGGCGCGCTCGAGCAGACGCGAATGCAGATAGAACACATCGCCCGGGTAAGCTTCGCGGCCCGGCGGGCGGCGCAGCAGCAGCGACATCTGGCGATAGGCAACCGCTTGCTTCGACAAATCGTCATACACGATCACGGCATGCATGCCGTTGTCGCGGAAATATTCGCCCATGGTGCAGCCGGTGAACGGCGCCAGGAACTGCATCGGCGCCGGATCGGACGCGGTGGCGGCGATGATGATCGAATATTCGAGCGCACCTTGCTCTTCCAACACCTTCACGAACTGCGCAACCGTCGAGCGTTTCTGGCCGATGGCGACATAGACGCAGTACAATTTGATCTTTTCGTCGGTCTGCGCGTTGAGCGGCTTCTGATTGAGGATGGTGTCGAGCGCGATCGCGGTCTTGCCGGTCTGGCGGTCGCCGATGATCAGCTCGCGCTGGCCGCGGCCGATCGGGATCAAGGCATCAATCGCTTTGAGGCCAGTCGCCATCGGCTCGCTCACCGATTTGCGCGGAATAATGCCGGGCGCCTTGACGTCGACGCGCATGCGCTTGTCGGCCTTGATCGGGCCCTTGCCGTCGATTGGATTGCCGAGAGCGTCGACGACGCGGCCGAGAAGACCCTTGCCGACCGGCGCATCGACGATGGCGCCGGTGCGCTTCACCGTCTGGCCTTCCATGATCTCACGGTCGGAGCCGAAGATCACGATGCCGACATTGTCGCTTTCGAGATTGAGCGCCATGCCGCGCGTGCCGTTCTCGAACTCGACCATTTCGCCGGCCTGCACGTTGTCAAGGCCGTAGGCGCGGGCAATGCCGTCACCGACAGACAGCACCTGACCGACTTCGGAGACCTCGGCCTCCTGGCCGAAGTTCTTGATCTGCTCCTTCAGGATAGCGGAAATTTCTGCGGCGCGGATGTCCATCAGCGGGCCTCTTTCATCGCGAACTTGATCGCATTCAATTTGGTGCGGAGAGACGAATCGATCATGCGGCTGCCGAGCTTGACGACGATCCCGCCAATGATGGCGGGCTCGACCTTGACGTCGAGATCGACGGTCTTGCTGCCGGTGACCGACTTGAGCGCGCTCTTGAGCGCGTCGAGATTCTTTTCGGTGAGCTTGTTGGCGACGGTGATTTGCGCGGTGACCTCGCCCTTGTGGCGGGCGACCAGCGCGCGATAGCCGCGGATCATGTCGCGCACGGCGAACAGGCGGCGGTTGGTCGTGATGACGCGCAAGAAGTTGGCGGCCGTTCCCTTGATACCCGCCTTGTCGAGGATGGCGCCGAGCGCCTTCAACTGCTCGTCGGCCCCGAATACCGGGCTGCGCACAAGCCGCCGCAGATCGGGGTTGTCCTCGACCAGCTCGTCGAACTGCTCGAGGTCCTTTTTGACCTTGTCGACGGACTTGTTCTCAAGCGCGAGTTCAAACAGGGCGGTGGCGTAACGGCCGGCCATGCCTGGGATGATGGGGTCTTCGCCTGCCACGGGAAACGCTCGTTTTGTTTTACTGCTCACAGGCCGGACGCCGTCGCGGGCCGGCGGCGCAAACTATTGGAATCCAAGAGGGAATTCCGACCTCCGGAGACGTCGCGGGAGGCCGCAGAACCCCCTGGGAGATCGAGAGGCTAGCTAACACAGGGGCAAATGCGGTGCAACATTGAGGCGACAAGGCTATTGAGGCGCCAGGGCTGCTGCAACCGGCCGTTGGTATTGCCGCCTCGCACGAACGGCAGATTTGCATGCCGGGAATGTCTCGTCATGCGCGCCGATGAGCGATAGCGTGCACGGCCTCACCGCCCGGGAAACTTCGTCATATGCCGCATGCTCGCGCGAGCGCCGATGTCGCCGGCACCGCCAGACTGTTGGTCGTGCTGCTGGCTTTCGCCTGGGGCTTCAATTGGATCGCCGCGGCGATCGCGCTGCGCGAGGTGTCGCCCTGGAGCCTGCGCTTTGCCGGCGCCGGGATCGGCGCGGCCATCCTGTTCGCTGCCGCGCTCATCACCGGCCACAAGCTTCACGTTCCGCGCAACGAGCGCGTGCACATCATGATTGCCGGTTTTTTCAACGTGGCGGCGTTTCAGGTGCTCGCGGCCTTCGCGCAGGTGAGCGGCGCGACCGAGCGCGCCATCATCATCACGTACTCAATGCCGATCTGGGCGACGATTCTCAGTTACGTCATGCTGCGCGAGAGATTGAACACAATTCGCCTCGTCGCACTCTGCCTTTGCGTTGTCGGCCTGACCATTCTGATCTGGCCGCTGGTCTCCGGCGGCGTGCCGCGTTCGGTGTTGTACTCGCTCGGCTGCGCCTTTAGCTGGGCCTTCGCCACCGTCTACATCAAATGGACCAAGGTCAAAACCGAGCCCATGGTCAACGCGGCGTGGCAACTGGCCTTCGGCTTCCTGTTCATCGCGGTCGGGACCTTCTTCTTCGACGGCTATCCGCGGCTGTGGCCGATTCATGCCGACATCGCGCTCGCGGTGCTGTTCGTCGGCGTGTTCGGTGTCGGCCTGGCGCACTTCCTGTGGTGGTCGATTGTCGATCGTCTGCCGGCGATTACCGCGTCGATCGGCTCGCTGCTGACGCCGGTGCTGGCGGTGATTGCCTCGGTCGTCATCCTCGGCGAACGGCTGACTCTGCCCGACGCGATCGGCTTCGCCATGATCTTCGCGGCAGCGGCTTGCGTGCTGCTGCAGCCCAACGTGAAGCATACGGAGATGCCAGAGTGAGCGCCATCCGCCACGACGCCGCAGCCACCGCCAAAATCTTGGTCCTGATCATGGGCGTCGCTTGGGGCTTCAACTGGGTCGCCGCCCGCATCATTCTCGAAGCGCTCGGGCCATGGTCCTTGCGCGCGGTCGGTATCGGCCTTGGCGATCTCACGCTGTTTATCGCGGCTACCGTGACCGGCGTCAGCCTCGCCATTCCGCGCGGCGAGCGCGTCAAAGTCATGATCGCCGGCGTCTTCAATGTCGCCATCTTTAATGTCTTCTCGGCCTATGCGCAGGTCTTCGGCACCACGTCGCGCGCGATCGTCATCGCCTATTCGATGCCGATCTGGTCGGCGGTGCTCGCCTATTTCATGCTGGGCGAACGGTTGACCAAAGTGAAACTCGCCGCGCTTGTGCTGTGCGCGGCAGGCCTCGCAATCCTGATCTGGCCGCTGGCCCGTGTCGGCTTTCCGCTCGGCGCGCTGTTTGCGCTCGTCTGCGCCTGGAGTTGGGCGGCCGGCACGATCTACCTGAAATGGGCAAAGATTCGCGCGCCAATCTTGGCGGTAGCGGCGTGGCAATTGTTGTTCGGCTGGCTCTTTCTGGTGACCGGCATGGCGGTCTTCGAAGGCCTGCCACACTTGTGGCTCTTGCCGGACCGTATCCTGGCCTGGGTTGCCTACAACGGCGTGATCGGAATGGGCATGGCCTATTTCCTCTGGTTCGTCGTCGTCGAGCGTTTGCCGGCCATGACCGCGTCACTGGGCTCGCTCCTAGTTCCTGTCGTCGGCGTGCTCGGTTCGGCCTGGCTGGTCGGCGAGCGGCCGAGTACCAATGATATCGTCGGCTTTGCGTTAATCTTTGCCGCTGCCGCCTCGGTGCTGCTGCAACCGAGCATGAAACACACGGAATTGCCGGAGTAGCCACATCGTCATTCCGGGCGCCGCCATAAGCGGGTTTACGCGCGTCTTCGACACGCTATGGCGGCGAGCCCGGAATCTGAACTCCGCAACAGGGGTTATGAATTCCGGGCCCGGAATGACAAATTCAAAATTCACAAAAAGCTTGTCGGATCGACATCGACCTCCAGCCGCACATTGCCGCGCGGCCTGGGCGCCTTGGCGAGCCAGTCGCGCAAATAGGCCGACAGGTCGAGAGCGCGTGGCGATTTCACCAACAGCCGAAAGCGATGGCGGCCACGCACCACGGCAATCGGCGCTTCGGCGGGTCCCAACACGCGCACCTGATCGTCCTTCGGCGCGTGCGTTGCGAGCGAGCGGGCAAACAATTCAGCACCGTGACGATCATTGGCGGTAATGACGAGGCTCGCGAGCCGCCCGAATGGCGGATAGCCGGTGCGCTCGCGCAGATCGATCTCGCTCGAATAAAAAGCCTCGCGGTCGCCGAGGATAAGCGCCTTCATCACCGGATGCTCGGGCTGATGCGTTTGCAAATAGCCGACGCCTCTGCCCTCCTCGCGCCCGGCACGACCGACCACCTGATGCAAAAGCTGGAACGTCCGCTCGGCGGCGCGCGGATCGCCGTTGCCGAGGCCCAAATCGGCGTCGACAATGCCGACCAGATTGAGCTTGGGGAAGTGATGCCCCTTCGCCACCAGTTGTGTGCCGATGACGAGATCGAAGCGCCCCTCCGCTACGTCATCGAGCTCCTGCCGCAGGCGCTCGACCGATTCCACCATATCGCTCGACAGGACGAGGATGCGCGACTCAGGAAACAATTCGGCCGCTTCCTGCTCCAGCCGTTCGACGCCGGGGCCGATGGGTGCAAAGCTCTCGGTCGCGTGACAGTTCGGGCATTCGACCGGCGGCGGCATGGAGAAGCCGCAGTGGTGACAAACCAGACGCTTGCGAAAACGGTGGTCGACCAGCCAGGCATCGCAATTCGGACATTGCAGACGGAAGCCGCAGGCGCGGCAGAGTGTGAGTGGCGCAAAGCCGCGGCGATTGAGGAACAGCAGCGCCTGCTCTTTGCGTTCGAGCGTGTGCTGCACGGCTTCGGCCAAACGCGGCGAAATGAAGCGCCCGCGCGGCGGGCCTTCGCGGCGCATGTCGATGGCCTCAACCTGCGGCAGACGGGCGCCGCCGAAACGCTCCGGCAAATGCAGGTGACGATAGCGGCCGCGCCGCGCGTTCACTTCCGATTCGACCGAGGGCGTGGCGGAGGCGAGCACCACGGGGATCTTTGCGATCGAGCCGCGCACCACCGCCATGTCGCGGGCATGGTAATGCGCGCCGTCTTCCTGCTTGTAGGCGGGGTCGTGTTCCTCATCGATAATGATCAATCCGAGTTCGGCATAAGGCAGAAACAATGCCGAGCGCGCGCCGACCACGACGGAGACCTCGTTGCCGGCGACCGCCGCCCAGGTGCGCTGACGCAAGCGTGGGCTAAGCTGCGAATGCCATTCCGCCGGACGCACGCCAAAGCGATCCGTGAAGCGATCGAGAAACTGCGCGGTGAGCGCGATCTCCGGCATCAGAATCAGCGTCTGCTTGTTGCGGCGAATGTTTTCCGCAACCGCCTCGAAATAGACTTCGGTCTTGCCGGAACCGGTCACACCGTCTAGCAGCGTCACCGTGTAGCCACCTTGCGACACGGCGGTGCGCAGCGCGTCCGCCGCGGCGAGTTGGCCGAGGGAAAACTCCGGCTTGGCAAAATCGGGATCCGGCGGCTCGGCCACCGGTTCCGGCGGCAGCACAATGGTTTCGAGCGTGCCTTCGTCGATCAGTCCGTCGATCACGCCGGCCGAGACGCCGGCCTCGCGCGCGGCGTCGCCCTTGGCGCGCGTCAGACCGTCACGAAACAGCGCCATGGCCCGCGCGCGCGCCATGGTCATGCGTACTGGCTGCGGCCCGGCAAGCCGCACGCCGACGCGCTCGCGCCCCGGCCCGAGATGCTCACCCATACGCAGCGCCATGCGTAACACCATGCCGCGCGAGGCAAGCGTGTAGCCCGACACCCAATCGACAAAGTTGCGCAGCTCGGATTTAAGCGGCGGAACTTCGACTTTGGCGCTGACATCTTTCAGGCGGTTGTGCAGGCGCGGGTTCGGCTTCGGATTATCGGCCCAGACCACACCCAAGACTTCGCGCGGGCCCAACGGCACTACCACCACATCGCCGGGCGCAAGCTCTTCCTCCGCCGGCACGCGGTAGGAATAGGCCTGATCGAGCGCGACCGGCACCAGAACATCGACAACGCGCGTGGTCATGAAGCGATCTGGCCCGATTCCGCCGCTTTAAGGAAGGGTGAAGGAAGCAATGCCAATGTCGACGCCATGAGCGATTCCGCCATCAGTTCCGACGTCGAGAGCGAAATGGCCGCTTGGCTCGGCTTTCTCGGCGCCGAGCGGCGGCTGTCGGAGAAAACGCTGGAGGCCTATCGGCGTGATATCGAACAGCTCCTCGTCTTTCTCTGCGATCATATGGGGAGCGCTCCGTCACTGCGCCAACTGGCCAAGCTGACGCCGGCCGACGTGCGCGCCTTCATGGCGGCGCGGCGAGCAAGCGGCGCCGGCAACCGCTCACTCATGCGGGGCCTGGCCGGCGCGCGTTCCTTCGCGCGCTTTCTAGAGCACAACGGCAAGGGCAAGATGGGCGCGCTCGCCGCCGTACGCACGCCCAAGCTGCCCAAGACCTTGCCGAAGCCGATCGCTGCCGGCGCCGCCAAGCGCATGACCGAGATCGAGCTGCGCGCCGGCGAAATGCGCGACCCCTGGGTGATCGCGCGCGACGTCGCCGTGCTCGGCCTGCTCTATGGCGCCGGCCTGCGCATCTCCGAAGCGCTTGGTCTGAAGCGTAAGGAATTCGCCGACGGCAAGGATGCGCTCACCGTCACCGGCAAGGGCAACAAGGCGCGCATGGTGCCGCTGCTGCCGCAAGTCGCCGCCCTGATCGCCGACTATGTGACGCTTTGCCCGTTCAACCTCGCGCCGGACGGACCGCTGTTCATCGGCACACGCGGCGGACCGCTGTCCCCGCGCATCATCCAGCTCACCATGGAACGCCTGCGCGGCGCGCTCAGCCTGCCCGATAGCGCCACGCCGCATGCGCTGCGTCATTCGTTTGCAACGCATTTGCTCGCCCGCGGCGGCGACCTGCGCGCGATCCAGGAGCTGCTCGGCCACGCTTCCCTTTCGACCACGCAAGTCTATACCGCGGTCGACGCCGAACGTTTACTCGATGTTTATGCGAACGCGCATCCGCGGGCCTAACAATCCTCGTCTTTCACCATCGCAGCCCTTGCGCGTAGCGAGAAATTCGTAGCATCGTTCCGCCTCCCATTTTGGGCTGCGCATGGTCTTGTCAGAAAACCGGTATCCACTTTTCGGGATCACGCGCGAACGGAGACGCAGGCGATGGCCGGACCCCACGAAAACCTCGAGCACGCGGAGCACGTCGAACACGCGCTACATGCCAATAAAAAAATCGCGCTATTGATCGCGGTGCTGGCTTTGTTTCTCGCCTTTTCCGAAACGCTCGGCAAAAGCGCGCAGACCGAAGCCATCAGCGAGAACGTCGCCGCCAGCAATCTGTGGGCATTCTTCCAGGCCAAAACCATCCGCATGACCGTGCTGCGCACCGGTGCGGAGCGGCTTTTGCTCGATGCCAGCGCCGTCACCGACGCAACGGCCAAGACGCGCATGGAAAAGACGGCGAACGAGTGGAAACAGACCGTCGTGCGCTATGACGACGAGCCGTCGACCGACGAAGGCCGCAAACAACTGGTTGAGCGGGCGAAGCATGCCGAGCACGTGCGCGATCTGGCGATGGCGCGCTATCATCACTATGAGCTGTCGTCCGCCGCTTACCAGATCGGCATCGTTTTAGCGTCTGCGGAAGTGATCACCGGCATGGCGGCGCTCGGCTGGCTTGCCGGCCTGTTGGGCGTCACCGGCCTTGCCTTCTCCGCCATTGGCCTCTGGGCGCCGCACGCGGTGCATATATTTTAGGCCAACGCAGCGCGGCAGCTACATATGGATGGCGCGCTTCTCCACCGCCATGGCGGCTTCCTTGACCGCCTCGGACAAAGTCGGGTGCGCGTGACAGGTGCGCGCGATGTCTTCCGATGAAGCGCCGAACTCCATCGCCAAGGCCGCCTCGGCAATCATGTTGCCGGCGTCGGCGCAGATGAGCGCAACGCCGAGCACGCGGTCGGTCTTGGCGTCGGCGAGGATTTTCACGAAACCGTCGGTGGTCATGTTGACCTTGGCGCGGCCATTGGCCGTCATCGGGAACTTGCCGACTTTGTAGGCGACGCCGGCGGATTTCAGATCGTCCTCGCTTTTGCCGACAGTGGCAATTTCCGGATAGGTGTAGACGACGTTCGGAATGGCGTCGTAGTTCACATGGCCCGCCTGCCCGGCCAGGATCTCCGCCACCGCCACGCCTTCGTCTTCCGCCTTGTGCGCCAGCATCGGCCCGGCGATGACGTCGCCGATCGCCCAGATGCCGGGCACATTGGTCGCGTAATAGTGGTCGACCGCGACGCAGCCGCGTTCGTCGAGCTTCACCCCGACTTCTTTGAGCCCGAGGCCTTCGGTGTAGGACACGCGACCGATGGAGACGAGCACGACGTCGGCTTCGATCGTCTCAGGGGTGCCGCCTTTTGCCGGTTCGACCGTCGCCTTCAGGCGCGGCCCGGAGGCGTCGACCGCCGTCACCTTGGACGACAGCTTGAAAGTTATGCCTTGTTTCTCGAACAAGCGCTGCGCCTGCCGGCGCACCTCGGCGTCCAAGCCGGGCAATACGGTGTCCATGAATTCGACAACAGTGACCTGCGCGCCGAGGCGGCGCCAGACCGAGCCGAGTTCGAGCCCGATCACGCCGGCGCCGACCACCAGCAAATGCTTCGGCACGTCCGGCAGCGAGAGCGCGCCGGTCGAGGACACGATGCGCTTTTCGTCGATCTCGATGCCCTTGAGGCGCGCGACATCGGAACCGGTGGCAATGACGATCGACTTGGTGTCCAGCGTCTGCGTCTTGCCGTCGGCGCCCTTCACCTCGACCCGGTCGGGCGCGACGATGCGCGCCAACCCATGATAGGCGTCGATCTTGTTCTTCTTGAGCAGGAACTCGACGCCCTTGACGTTGCCGTCGACGCCCTGGTCCTTGAACGCCATCATCGCCTCGAGATCGAGCTTCGGCGCGGACACGCCGATGCCCATCTTGCCGAACGAATGGCCGGCCTCCTCGAACAATTCGGAGGCGTGCAGCAGCGCCTTCGACGGGATGCAGCCGATGTTGAGGCAGGTGCCGCCGAAAGTGGCGCGCTTTTCGACGACGGCAGTCTTCAGGCCGAGTTGCGCCGCGCGAATGGCACAGACATAGCCGCCGGGGCCGGTGCCAATGACGATGAGGTCGTAACTCATTGGGTCCTTTCGTTCTCGCAAAGCTCTGATTCATCGCATCGGCGTCAGGATTTCTTCGCCGTCGCCGCCGCTCCACAAGCCACGCAAACTTCCATCCGAAGCAAGTGCATAAACCACGGGGGTCTGGGCACCCCAATCGACCGTCAGCACGTTGCCGTCAAGCGTTCCGGTGCCGCGATGGGTCTTGGATGCGACGCGCCACTGAATGACGATCCGATCGCCGCGGTCCTGAATTTGTGCCGTTCCAGAATAGCGGCTGCCATTCGGATTGCGGCCGCGCACCTCGTAGCGGCCACGTGGGCGCACCACGGTCTGATCGGTCGCCCGTGAAAATAGCTCGAGGTTTTCGGTCGCGGTGCCATCGGCCCATTCGCCTTTCAGGCGTTCACCCGCGAAGCTGTAAACGACCGGATGCTTTGCGCCCCAGTTCACAACCAGCATGCGTCCGGCATATTCGCCCGTGCCGCTGAATTTCTGGCGGCCGATCCACCACCGGACCCGGATGCGATCGTCGTGCGATGTTATCGCCGCAACTCCGTGATAACGGCTGCCGCTCGGATTGCGCCCTTCCGCGCGATACACGCCGGTGACCGCCGGCGTGCCTCTGCTTTTGTCGAAGAACCGCGACGCGGAACCCGGCAGCAGCGCGACAGAAGAACTACTGGTAGTTGGACCAACGTTCTGCGGCGCGTTGTCGTTTGCGGGATGAAATGCGAAGTTTCCGAAGAAGGTCGAGGAGATCCACGGCGTCTGCCCGCCTTTGGTCTCCCGGTAGACGCCCTCGAGCGTGCGCTTGAATGTGTCTTCCAGGCTGAGTGCGGGCGTCGTTATCGCGCGCGACAAATATTTTGTGTACGGACTGTTGCGGCCCGCGCCGTCAAGCGCGACAGCGCCTGGCGACGTCGAATAGGACACGAACAAGCGCGCATTGCTGTCGATACGCGACAGTCCTTTTGTGCCGTCGGCATTGAACGGATTGTTGCGGCAAGCATCGAGCACGACGATGTTGAGCGAGGTGTGCGCGGCTGCCATGACGTCGACGGCTTCGGTCGCGCTGACTGAGTTCCTTTTGACTTCGTCCTCGCCGCCGACATGCCCGACGATCGGAACGATGAAATTCTCACCATTAATCTGGACGCCGTGACCGGCAAAATAGAACAGACCGATGCCGCCGCGCGCCTTCAACACCTCGCCGAATTCCCGGATCGCCCGTTTCATTGCGCCCGTATCGACGTTGGTCTTGAGCAAGACCTGGAAACCGGCATTACGCAATGCGGCAGCAATGTCGGTCGCGTCATTGACCGGGTTGGCAAGCGACCCGAAAGGATAGTTTGCATTGCCGATAACCAGCGCCGTGCGCGGCTGCGCCGCAAGCGCGCCGGAGGCAAAGCCGGCCATAAGGCAGATCGCGAAGATGACCCGCAGGTATTTCGACAGTAGCGTGCTGATCGGCGTCACGTACGACAACCCCCCATCGTCGCAACGGGCATCTTGCCTTATCGTTTAAGGCGACACATTGCCCATTACAAATCGAGCACCAGTCGTGCCGGGTCCTCCAGGCATTCCTTCACGCGCACCAGGAAAGTGACGGCTTCGCGGCCATCGACGATGCGGTGGTCGTAGGAGAGCGCGAGATACATCATCGGCCGCGCCTCGATCTTGCCGCCGACCACCATCGGACGCTCCTGGATCTTGTGCATGCCGAGGATGCCGGATTGCGGCGCGTTGAGGATCGGCGTCGACATCAGCGAGCCGTAGACGCCGCCGTTTGAAATGGTGAAGGTGCCGCCCTGCATCTCTTCAATTTTAAGATGGCCGTCGCGCGCCCGCTTGCCAAAATCGGAAATCGCCTTCTCGATCTGGGCCAGCGACATCATGTCGGCGTTGCGCACCACCGGCACGACCAGGCCCTTCTCGGTGCCGACGGCAACACCGATGTGGTAGTAGTTCTTGTAGACGAGATCGGTGCCGTCGATCTCGGCGTTGACGGCGGGGATTTCCTTCAGCGCCTGGATGCAGGCGCGCACGAAGAAGCCCATAAACCCCAATTTGACGCCGTGCTTCTTCTCGAACAGCTCTTTGTATTGATTGCGCATGGCCATCACCGCGCCCATGTCGACCTCGTTGAAGGTCGTGAGCATGGCAGCGGTGTTCTGCGCATCCTTCAGGCGGCGCGCGATGGTCTGGCGCAGCCGCGTCATGTGCACGCGTTCTTCGCGTGAGGCATCGTCGGGCGGCGACGGCGCGCGCATCTGCTGCGTCGGGACCGGCGTGGGCGCAGACGCCGCGCGCTCGATCGCGGCCATCATGTCGCCTTTGGTGACCTGACCGCGCACGCCCGAACCCGCGACTTGCGAAGGATCGACGCCGCTTTCGGCCGCCATTTTGCGCACTGACGGCGGTGCGGGCATACCCAACGACGGCGCCGCCGGCATTTCACGCGGCTGCGGCTCCTCGGGTCCGGCGCCTATCGGCTTGGTCTTGTCGGTTTTCTGATCGGGTGCGCCGGTCGGGCTTGCCGCCGGCTTGGTGGCGGTGGCGGCTGGAGCCTTGGCTACGGCGCCGGCGCCGTCCTTTATCTGGCCAAGCAGCGCACCAACGCCGACGGTCTCGCCATCCTTGGCCGCGATGTCGGCGAGAACGCCGGCGGCCGGCGCCGGCACTTCCAGCGTGACCTTGTCGGTTTCGAGCTCGACCAAGGGCTCGTCGACAGCAACCGCGTCGCCCGGCTGCTTGAACCATTTGCCCACGGTCGCTTCGGTGACCGATTCGCCTAGGGTGGGTACGCGGATGTCAGTCATGACTTTTCAGTCCTCATCGCCATGGCCGGCCACAAAACGTATTCTTTATCCCAGCGCCTCGTCGAGGAACTGCTTGAGCTGCGCCAGATGCTTCGACATCTGCCCGACCGCGGTCGAGGCCGAGGCCGGACGCCCGGCATAGCGCAGGCTGCGGTGCTTGGCCTGGATATTGTTCAGCACCCAGTCGAGGAACGGATCGACAAAGAACCAGGCACCCTGGTTGCGCGGCTCCTCCTGGCACCAGACCATCTCAGCCTGCTTGAAGCGGGAGAGCTCGGACACCAGCGCCTTGGTCGGGAACGGATAGAGCTGCTCGACGCGCAAGAGATAGATGTCGTCGATGCCGCGATTCTCGCGCTCTTCATAAAGGTCGTAATAGACCTTCCCCGTGCAGAGAATGACGCGGCGGATCTTGTCGTCGGCCACCAGCTTGATCGCCTGGCCCTGTTTCGACTGCGCATCGTCCCACAACAGACGATGGAACGACGTGCCGTTCGAGAGCTCGTCGAGCCGCGAGACCGCGCGCTTGTGGCGCAACAGGCTCTTCGGCGTCATCAGGATGAGCGGCTTGCGGATTTCGCGATTGAGCTGGCGGCGCAGAATGTGGAAGTAGTTGGCCGGCGTCGAGCAGTTGGCGACCTGCATATTGTCTTCGGCGCAGAGCTGAAGATAGCGCTCGAGCCGCGCGCTCGAATGTTCCGGCCCCTGTCCCTCGTAGCCGTGCGGTAACAGGCAGACCAAGCCCGACATGCGCAGCCATTTGCGCTCGCCCGAGGAGATGAACTGGTCGAACACGACCTGGGCGCCGTTGGCGAAATCGCCGAACTGCGCTTCCCAAAGCGTGAGTGCATTGGGCTCGGCGGTCGAATAGCCGTATTCGAATCCAAGCACGGCCTCTTCCGACAGCATCGAGTTGAGCACTTCGTAGCGCCCCTGGCTCGGCCCAAGATTGTTGAGCGGCGTGTAGCGGTCTTCGGTTTCCTGATCGAAGAGCACCGAGTGGCGCTGCGAGAAGGTGCCGCGTTCGGAATCCTGGCCTGAAAGGCGCACCGGGTGGCCTTCCTTGAGCAGCGAGCCGAAGGCGAGCGCCTCGGCGGTCGCCCAGTCGATGCCTTCGCCGGTTTCGATTGCTTTGGCGCGATGATCGAGGAAGCGCTGAATCGTGCGGTGGACGTGGAAGCCCTCGGGTACCGCCGTGATTTTCTTGCCGATGTCGTGGAGCACAACCGCATCGACACCGGTATTGCCGCGGCGCGGATCGTCGACTTCGTGCGCCGCCTTCAAGCCGGTCCAGCGGCCGTCGAGCCAGTCGGCCTTGTTGGGCTTGTAGCCGCCGCCGGCCTCGAACTCGGCGTCGAGCCGCACGCGCCAGTCGGTCTTCATCTTCTCGACTTCGCCTTCGGTGACGACGCCTTCGCCGATCAGCTTCTGGCTGTAAATCTCCAGCGTCGTCGGGTGCGACTTGATCTTCTTGTACATTACCGGCTGGGTGAACATCGGCTCGTCGCCTTCGTTGTGGCCGAACCGCCGGTAACAGAACATGTCGATGACCACCGGCCGCTGGAACTGCTGGCGGTACTCGGTCGCCACCTTGGCGGCGAACGTCACCGCTTCCGGATCGTCGCCGTTCACGTGGAAGATCAGCGCTTCGATCATCTTGGCGACGTCGGACGGATAGGGCGAGGAGCGCGAATAGAGCGGATAGGTGGTGAAGCCGATCTGGTTGTTGACGATGAAATGGATCGAGCCGCCGGTGCGGTAGCCCTTCAGGTCCGACAAGCCGAAGCATTCCGCCACCACGCCCTGGCCGGCAAAGGCGGCGTCGCCGTGCATCAGCAGCGGCAGCACCATGGTGCGCTCTTCCGGCGTGGCGCCGTGCTGGTCCTGCTTGGCGCGCACCTTGCCGAGCGTCACCGGATCGACGATTTCCAGATGCGACGGATTGGCGGTGAGCGACAGGTGCACTTTGTTGTTGTCGAACTCGCGGTCGGAGGAGGCGCCGAGATGGTACTTCACGTCGCCGGAGCCTTCTATCTCGTCGGGCGTGGCCGAACCGCCCTTGAACTCGTGGAACAACGCGCGGTGCGGCTTTCCCATCACCTGGGTGAGCACGTTGAGGCGGCCGCGGTGCGGCATGCCGATGCAGATTTCCTGCACGCCGAGATTGCCGCCGCGCTTGATGATCTGCTCCAGCGCGGGAATGAGCGATTCCGCGCCGTCGAGGCCGAAGCGCTTGGTGCCGGTGTATTTGACGTCGAGGAATTTCTCGAAGCCCTCGACTTCCACCAGCTTGTTGAGGATGGCGCGCTTGCCCTCGCGGGTGAACTGGATTTCCTTGTCCTTGCCCTCGATGCGCTCCTGGATCCACGCCTTCTGCGCCGCATTGGAGATGTGCATGAACTCGACGCCGAGCGTCTGGCAGTAGGTGCGGCGCAGGATGGCGACGATCTCGCGCATGGTGGAGAACTCGAGGCCGAGCACCATGTCGAGAAAGATGCGGCGGTCCATGTCGGCTTCAGAAAAGCCATAGGACGTCGGATCGAGCTCTGCCTCGCTCGGCCGCGCCATGATGCCGAGCGGATCGAGATTGGCGTGGAAATGGCCGCGCATGCGGTAGGCGCGGATCAGCATCAGCGCGTGGATGGAATCGCGCGTGGCCTGCATGACGTCGGCGGAGGACAGCTCCACGCCCTTGGCCTGGGCCTTGGCTGAAATCTTGTCGCCGATCTTCTTTTCAGTCTCCGCCCACTGCCCGTCGAGCGCCGCCACCAGATCGCCATTCGGGCGCACGGGCCAGTTCGGCCTCGTCCAGGAGGCGCCGCGGGCACTCTTTTCAACGTCGGCGGGCAAGTCCTTCAGCGCCTGGAAGAAATCGCGCCATTCGGCGTCGAGCGCCGCGGGGTCTTTCTCGTAGCGGGCGTAGAGGTCTTCGATATAGGCGGCGTTGCCGCCGTAGAGAAATGAGGTACCGGCGAAAGCGGCGTTGGCGTCCTGGCGGGACATGGCGATTCGGTCCTTGGCGGGGAAAAACCCGCGGCTGTAGCGGCGAAACCCCTATCGGCTTCGCGGCAGCCCGGCATTCGAATTTTAACGCTATTTATGTCGCCTGTAAGTCTTACAAAAGGCCCAACGATTGAATCACGATTTCAGCACTTCGACCAGAGTCTTGCCGATTCTGGCCGGCGAGGGCGACACCCGAATTCCCGCAGATTCCATGGCCGCAATTTTGGACTCCGCATCGCCCTTACCACCGGAAATGATAGCGCCGGCGTGGCCCATACGCCGGCCCGGCGGCGCGGTGCGGCCGGCGATGAAGCCGACCATGGGTTTCTTGCGGCCGCGCTTGGCCTCGTCCTTGAGGAACTGAGCGGCATCCTCCTCGGCCGAGCCGCCGATCTCGCCGATCATGACGATCAACTCGGTCTTGGGATCGCCCAGGAACATTTCCAGCATGTCGATGAATTCGGTGCCTTTGACGGGATCGCCGCCGATACCGGCCGCGGTGGTCTGGCCGAGGCCTTCGGCTGAGGTCTGGAACACGGCCTCGTAGGTCAAGGTCCCGGAGCGCGAGACGATGCCGACCGAGCCGGCCTTGAAGATGTTGCCCGGCATGATGCCGATCTTGCATTCGCCCGCGGTCATCACGCCCGGGCAATTCGGCCCGATCAGCCGCGACTTGGAACCGGAGAGCGCACGCTTGACCTTGACCATGTCCATCACCGGAATGCCTTCCGTGATGCAGACGATGAGCGGGACCTCGGCCTGGATCGCCTCACAGATGGCATCGGCCGCGCCCGGCGGCGGCACGTAGACCACGCTGGCGTCGCAGTTGGTCTTCTCCTTGGCTTCGGCAACAGTGTCGAACACCGGTAGATTGAGGTGGCTGGAGCCGCCTTTGCCCGGCGAGGTGCCGCCGACCATCTTGGTGCCGTAGTCAAGCGCGGCCTGTGAGTGGAAGGTGCCGTTCTTGCCGGTAAAGCCCTGGCAGATGACCTTGGTGTTCTTGTCGATGAGGATGGACATTACGCGGCGTCCTTCACGGCCTTGACGATCTTCTGCGCGGCGTCGTCGAGATCGTCGGCCGACGTCACGTTGAGCTTGGACTCGGCGATGATCTTCTTGCCGAGATCGACGTTTGTGCCTTCGAGGCGAACGACCAGCGGCACCTTGAGCCCCACTTCCTTCACTGCGGCGACCACTCCGTCGGCGATGACATCGCACTTCATGATGCCGCCGAAGATGTTGACCAGAATGCCCTTCACGTTCGGATCGGAGGTGATGATCTTGAACGCCGCCGCGACTTTTTCTTTGGTCGCGCCGCCACCGACGTCGAGGAAGTTGGCCGGCTCCGAGCCGTAGAGCTTGATGATGTCCATGGTGGCCATAGCCAGCCCCGCGCCATTGACCATGCAACCGATCGAGCCATCGAGCGAGATGTAGTTGAGGTCGTATTTCGAGGCCTCGACTTCCTTGTCGTCTTCCTCGGTCAGGTCGCGCAGCGCAACGATATCGGGATGGCGGTAGAGCGCGTTGTCGTCGAAGCCGACCTTGGCGTCGAGACAGATGATCTTGTTGTCCTTGGTCACCACCAGCGGATTGATTTCCAGCAGGCTCATGTCTTTGCTGGTGAAAGCCGCGTAGAGATTGGGCAACAGTGCACCGACCTGCTTGGCAAGATCGCCGGTCAGCTTGAGCGCTTGCGCCACGCGGCGCCCGTGATGCGGCATGATGCCGGTGGCCGGATCGACCGAAAAGGTGAGAATCTTGTCCGGCGTGTCGTGCGCCACCTGCTCGATGTCCATGCCGCCTTCGGTAGAGACGACGAAGGCGACACGCGAGGTTTCGCGATCGATCAGCGCGGAGAGGTAGAACTCGCGGTCGATGGCCGAGCCTTCCTCAATGTAAAGCCGATTGACCTTCTTGCCGTGCGGGCCGGTCTGGTGCGTGACCAGGGTCGAGCCGAGGATGCGGGTCGCTTCCGTCTTTACGTCGTCGACCGATTTGACGACCTTGACGCCGCCGGCCTTGCCGCGCCCGCCGGCGTGAATTTGCGCCTTCACTACCCAAACCGGGCCGCCCAGTTCGTTGGCGCCCTTGAGTGCTTCATCGACGCTCATTGCCGGCACGCCGCGCGGCACCGGCACGCCGAATTCGCGCAGCACGGCTTTCGCCTGGTATTCGTGGATGTTCATGAGCCTTCCCGCCCTTGTCCCGGGAGTGGCGCGGGATGAAATCACGCGCCGCTGAACCGGGACCGTTACAAATTCCGCCCCCTGGAACGGTCCCGGATCAGCGGTGCACCGCTAACGCGTTGCACCACGTCCGGGACAAGCAAGTCACTCACGCCAAATTCGGCGCGATCTTCCGGCAGGCTTCGACCAGCCCCTGCACCGCCTCGGCCGATTTCTCAAAAGCGGCACGCTCGGCACTGGCCAGATCGATCTCGACAATGCGCTCGACACCCTTGGCGCCGATCACCACCGGCACGCCGACATACATATCCTTCACGTCGTATTCGCCGTTGAGCCAGGCCGCGCACGGCAAGACGCGCTTCTTGTCGAGCAGATAGCTTTCCGCCATGGAAATGGCAGAAGCGGCCGGCGCGTAGAAGGCAGAACCGGTCTTGAGCAGATTGACGATCTCGGCGCCACCGTTGGCCGTGCGTTTGACGATCTCGTCGATGCGCGCCTGCGTCGACCATCCCATCTTGATGAGATCGGGCACCGGAATACCGGCGACCGTCGAATAGCGGATGAGCGGCACCATGGTGTCGCCGTGACCGCCGAGCACGAAAGCCGTGACATCTTCCACCGAGACGTTGAACTCGTCAGCGAGGAAATATCGGAAGCGCGCCGAATCGAGCACGCCCGCCATGCCGACGACTTTCTGTTGCGGCAGTTCGCAGTATTTCTGCAAGGCCCAGACCATGGCATCGAGCGGATTGGTGATGCAGATGATGAAGGCGTTGGGCGCATATTTCTTGATGCCGGAGCCGACCTGCTCCATCACCTTCAGATTGATGTCGAGCAGATCGTCGCGGCTCATGCCGGGTTTGCGCGGCACGCCGGCGGTGACAATGCACACGTCGGAGCCTTCGATCGCCTCATAGCTGTTGGCGCCGGTGAACTTGGCATCGAACTTGTTGACCGGCGAGGATTGGGCGATGTCGAGGGACTTGCCCTGGGGGATGCCCTCCATGACGTCGAACATCACGACGTCGCCGAGATGCTTCAGGCCGATGAGGTGAGCGAGCGTGCCGCCGATCTGGCCGGCGCCGATCAACGAAATTTTGTTACGCGCCATGGTGGGAAAACTCTCGATTGGAACCGCTGAGCCCGGTCGAGTGGTGCTAAACCCTCTGGTGCGCTGCGGCAAGACGAAGGTGGGAACGACGCCGTCTTGTATACATTATACCAACACTGTCATTGCCACGAGTCCAGCGCAAATTGATGCCGGCGCGTGACCATTGCGTGTCGAACGTCTTACATTGCGAGCATCAAAGTCCTGCCCGGTGGGAACGCGAAAGCAGCCGTTGCAAACGAGACGCGCTCACCGTTTGCGCCGCGCCATGTCTTCCATCATCTCGAGTTGGATCTGCTGAATCTCGGCCAGCCGTTCCCACTGCCGGTTGATCAGGTGATCCATCTTTTCGTGAAGATGGCGGATTTCCAGTTCGGCCTTGAGATTGACCTTGTAGTCGTTCTCACCGCGTAAGCGGTCTTTCGACTCCTGCCGCTTCTGGCTCATCATGATGATCGGCGCCTGGATGGCGGCGAGGCATGACAACACCAGGTTGAGCAGGATGAAGGGATAAGGGTCGAACACCTCGCGCGAGGCAACCCAGACGTTGAAAGCCATCCATACGACCAGTACGAAGAAGAAGAGACCGATGAAGGTCCAACTGCCGCCGAAGTCGGCCACCACGTCGGCGACTTTCTCGCCGACGGTGCGCCGATCCTCCCATGCGCTCTCGACGTCCTCGGCGATCGTTTCTTCGCGCGCGAGGCTTTCGACCACTTGCCGGTCGAGATCCGATAATTCACCGCGTTCGCGCTCGAGCAGTTGCGAGACATAACGCGTACGGTAATCGCCGACGTGACGCTCGCAGATGTGATCGCCCGGCTTGATCTCCGGATGGTCGACCGCAATCAGTGCGGCGATTTCCGGACGTACGGCATCGAAGCGCATCGCGCCACGGGTTTCCTTGCCGCAAATCGCGCAATGGTGGCGCGGGTGTTTGCGTGACGGCTCAGGCGATGGCGCCGGGCTTGTTGGTGCTCGACTTGGCGGTCTTTGATTTGGCGTTTGATCGGTCATGGCCGTGCTTTCCCGGATTCGCCCCCGCGATGGTAGCGCAACACTTAAGTCTCCACGATGCCGCCGGTATCGCCGGTGTCCGCCGACGCGCGCGAGCCGTGCGCAAGCGCGAGATAGCTGTCCGAGCGCATTTCGATCAACCGCGAGGCGGTGCGGGCAAATTCCATCGCCTCATAGCCGTCTTCGGCGAGATAAAGCTGCTGCGGCTCGGCGGCGGCGGAAACGATGAGCTTTACGGCGTGGTCGTAAAGCGTATCGATGAGGATGATGAAGCGCTTTGCGGCATTGCGCTGCGGATAGTCCATCACCGGAATGTTGTCGATGATCAGCGTATGAAATTCATGCGCCAGTTTCAGGTAGTCGCTGGCGCCGAGCGGCTGGTCGCAAAGTTGGGCGAAAGCAAAGCGCGCAACGCCCATCGCCGCTGCCGGCACGCGCAGCACCCGGCCCTGCAAGCTGATGTCACGCGGTTCGCCGGTCAATTGTCCGGTAAGTCTCTGCCAGGCCATGTCGAGCGCGACTTCCGCGTCTTCATCGGCCGGCGCATACCAGGCCGTCACGTCGGCAAGCTTCTCAAGCCTGTAGTCGGTGCGCGCATTCAGCCGGACCACATCGCACTGCTTTTTCAAAAGCGCAATGAACGGAACAAACAGCGCGTGGTTGAGTCCGCCGGCATAAAGATCATCCGGCGCCACGTTCGACGTTGCCACCAGCACCACGCCGCGCTCGAACAGCCGCGTAAAAAGCCGGCCGAGGATCATGGCGTCGGCAATATCGGTGATATGGAATTCGTCGAAACAGAGCAGCCAGGCTTCGTCGGCGAGTTGATTGGCGGTGAGCACGATCGGATCGGTGGCGCTGATCTCGCCGCGCTTGATCTTGTGACGGAAGTCACGCACGCGTTCATGCACATCGGTCATGAATTCATGGAAATGCGCGCGGCGCTTGCGCTCGACCGTGCTGGCCGCGAAGAACAGATCCATCAGCATGGTCTTGCCGCGGCCGACCTCGCCGTAGATGTAGAGCCCTTTCAGCGGCTCGTTCGTCTGCTCACGCCGGGCGAACAGCCAGCCCAAGGACGACGATTTGCGCGCCAGCCGGCTCTCGGCAAGACGCGCTTCAAGCGCGGCGAGATGCCGGGCGAGATCCGCCTGGGCGGGATCGGCCTCGATCTCACCCGCGGCAATGAGCGCGGCATAGCGTGTGCTGAAATTGTCAGCCATGGGCGGCGCGAAGGACGGCAGGAGGGACCGGCATGAGCAGACCTAGGGGCAAGTGCGGCGCCTGTAAAATCGCCGCTGCCTGCGGTTCCCGCAATCTGCCTCGGCAATGGGCATTAACGTATTGTTAGCCATGCGTTTTTTGCCGGTGAGATCGTCACCCTGTCACTTCCCGGTCGCTATTTTGCTGCAATGCACCATATAGAGTGCCGGCGGCGATTCGCGCGCTATCGCGAACCGCCTAGGGAATGGAAGCGCAGCCAAGCGGGCGTGACGAAAGTTCAGGAGACTTGAAATGCACGAGCCTTTGCCCGAGGGCGGCGCCATCCGCAAGCTATGGGTCGGTGAAACCGACGCCTATCGCGATCACCTGCTCCGCCTCGACCCCGAGAGCCGGCAGCGGCGCTTTTCCGGCGCGGTGTCGGAAGACTTCCTCGCGCGCCATGCCGCCACCGCGCAAGACATGGGCGTGGTCGTGCACGGCTTCTTCGTCGACGGCGTCCTGCGTGGCGCCGCCGAGCTACGTCCATACGGCAAAATGTTCTCGCGCCAGGCGGAAGTCGCCTTCAGCGTGGAGCAGCCCTGGCAAAGCCAGGGCATCGGCAGCGTGCTGCTCGAACGCACATTGCTGACGGCGCGCAACCGCGGCATCAAGGCGCTGCACATGAATTGCCTTGCCGACAACCGGCGCATGCAGCAGCTTGCCCGCAAGTTCTCGGCCGATCTCAAATTCGATTTCGGCAGCGTGGTCGGCGAAGTCGATGCCCCACGCTCGACGCCTTTGTCGCTGATGCGCGAGGCGATGACCGATGCGCATGGCTTCACCGCCGCCATGCTCGACGCGCAATCGCGCATGCTGCGGCCGGCGTAGCCATTTGCCGCTCGTTGCCGCGAAAGCGGGGATCCAGTCCTTATTTAAAAAGTTGGATTCCCGCTTCCACGGGTAATGAGCGGAGTGCGCCGGTTAGGTCCCGAGCGGATAGCTCGCCTCGACCACATACGGCCCGCCGCCGACCGAGTTGCGCGAGGAAAACAGCACGAAACGATCGACCTTGAACGGCGAGGTGCGGAAATAGCCGCGCGCGGACAAATACTCCGCGACTTGCCGGCTGCTCGAATCGCGCAACCGCGCGAGCGTCACATGGGGCGTGAACTTGCGGCCTTCAGGCTCCAACCCGATCCTTTGCAGCAGGCGTTCCTGCTCGGCCTGTACGTCGAGCAGCGCACGTTGCGGCGCGACCTGCGCGATCACCGCGCGGGGTTTTCGCCCGCCGAACGACGTCAGTCCTTCCAAGTGCAGTTCGAAACCGCCGCGCTTGATGCGGCTCAACATGTCGGCGACCTCGTGCGCGGTGAGGTCGTCGACGTCGCCGATGAAGCGCAGCGTCAGGTGGTAGTTTTCCGGATTGATCCAGCGCGCGCCCGGCAACCCGCCACGCAAACTCGCCAGCGCCTGACCAACGTCGGTTGGAATTTCGACACCGGTAAAGAGCCGCGGCATAACATTCACACTTCGGTTGCGTGCGACCGTATCAACACCGAGTCGCACAAATGCAAAACTCAAGTCCCGCGCGCGGTGCGCACCTGCTCGATTATTTTTTCGACGCTCGGCAGGATACGCTTGACGATGACATCGACACCGGCGGGATTGGGATGCATGCCATCGATCAGATTGAGCTCAGAGTTGGTGGCCACGCCGGCGAGGAAAAAAGGATAAAAGACGACGTTATGAGTCGAGGCAAGCGCCGGATAGATTGCGTCGAAAGCGTGCACGTAATCGCGTCCCAGATTCGGCGACGCCTTCATGCCGGCGAGTAAGACAAGAATGTGACGCGCCTTGAGCTTGTTGATGATCTGCGTGAGCGCCGACTTCGTCACCTTCGGATCGACGCCACGCAACATGTCGTTGGCGCCGAGTTCAAGGATGACCGCATCGGTCCCTTGCGGCACCGACCAGTCGAGCCGTTGCAGACCGCCGGACGCGGTGTCACCAGAGACGCCGGCATTGACGACGGTGGCGTTGATGCCCTTGGCCTTCAGCGCCCGCATGAGCCGCGCCGGGAAGGCGGCATTCTCCGCCAGGCCGAAGCCGGCGGTGAGCGAATCGCCCAGCGCCACGATCTTCACTGTCCGGGCCGCAGCCATATTGGGGACAAGCAGCAAGGCCATCACCGCCAGTGCGACGGCGAAGCGTTGGACCCAGGCCAAGTCGTTCCCATATTTGCGGGGTTGTGAACCGTGAGGTCCCATGAAGACAGTCTCCCAGACGCCGGCGATCGCGCTGACTGGCGTCAATCTCTCCCTCGGGCAGGGGGCCGCCCGCGTTCATATCCTCAAGGATATCGACCTGGATATAGGGAGTAGTGAGGCGGTTGGGCTAGTCGGCCCCTCCGGCTCCGGCAAATCGACGCTGTTGATGGTGATGGCGGGCCTCGAACGGGCCGATACCGGCTCGGTATCGGTGGCCGGCGAAAATCTCGCCAAGCTCGACGAGGACGATCTCGCCCGCTTCCGCGGCCGCCATGTCGGTATCGTCTTCCAGTCCTTCCACCTGATCCCAACCATGACCGCGTTGGAAAACGTGGCGGTGCCACTCGAACTCGCCGGCATGGCCGACGCGCAGCAGGCGGCGAAAAGCGAACTCGCCGCCGTCGGCCTGGGCGAGCGGCTGCACCACTATCCGGCCGAATTGTCCGGCGGCGAGCAGCAACGGGTCGCGGTGGCCCGCGCGCTCGCGCCCGGTCCGGCGATCCTGGTGGCGGACGAGCCGACCGGCAATCTCGATGAGGACACCGGCCGGCAGATCATCCAGCTCTTGTTCGCGGGTCACGAACGGCGCGGCACCACTTTGGTGCTGGTGACGCACGACACCGCGCTGGCGGCGCGTTGCGGCCGCGTGGTGCGGCTGCGTTCGGGACGCATCGACGGGGACGGCGCATTGTGAGCGTCACTGCATCCCCGGCAATCGTGAATGCTCGCTGGCTGCCGCTGCGCTTTGCCTTGCGCGAATTGCGCGGCGGCTTGCGCGGCTTTTACGTGTTCATCGCCTGCATCGCGCTCGGCTGCATGGCGATTGCCGGCGTCGGCTCGGTCGCGGCGGGGCTCGCCTCGGGGCTGGCACGCGAGGGCCAGGTCATCCTCGGCGGCGATCTTTCATTCACGCTGGTGCAGCGCGAACTCGACGCCAACGAACTTGGCTTTCTGCAAAGTCGCGGCAAGGAATCGAGCGCCGCCACCATGCGGGCCATGGCGCGCGCGGGCGACGAGGCCACTCTGGTCGAATTGAAAGCGGTCGATAATGCCTATCCGCTGTTCGGCAACGTGGTGCTCGATCCTCCGGGGACGCTGTCGGCTGCCCTTGCCCAGCGCGACGGCGTCTTCGGCGCGGTTGCCGATCCCACTCTGTTGACGCGGCTCGGCATCAAGCCCGGCGCGCGCGTGACCGTCGGTAACGCCACCTTCGACATTCGCGCGGCGCTGACCAACGAACCGGACAAGCTCGCCGGCGGCATCGGTTTCGGCCCACGCTTCATGGTGAACCGGGACGGCCTGCGCGCGACCGGCCTGGTGCAGCCGGGCAGTCTGGTGCGCTGGCACTATCGTTTGCGGCTGCCGGCCAACGATACGAGCGACACGGCAGCCAACGCCGTCATGGAACAGGCGCGGTCGCGCTTTCCGCAAGCCGGTTGGGACATCCGCACGCGCACCAAGGCCTCGCCGCAACTCGAACGGAGCGTCGAGCGCTTCACGCAATTCCTCACCATCGTCGGCCTGACGGCGCTGCTGGTCGGCGGTGTCGGCGTCGGCAATGCCGTGAAGAGCCATCTCGACCGTCGCCGCGACGTGATCGCCACCATGAAGGCGCTCGGCGCCGGCGGCCGGCGTATATTCACGATTTACCTGACGCAGGTGCTGCTGCTTGCCGCGATCGGCGGCGTGATCGGCATGGCGCTGGGTGCGGCGCTGCCATACGTCGTGAGCTGGAGCCTCGGCTCGCTCATTCCGCTGCCACTCACACCGGCAGTGCATGTGCACGAACTCCTGCTGGCGCTGGTTTATGGGTTGCTCACCGCGCTCGCCTTCGCGCTCTGGCCGCTCGGACGCGCGCACGACGTTCCGGTCGGCGCGTTGTTCCGCGACGTGGTGGCGCCGCAGCCGGTATGGCCGCGCAAGATCTACATGGCGCTGACCGCCGCCGCGGTGGCACTCCTTGCCACAATGGCGGTGCTGCTTGCCTATGACCGCCGCGTGGCGCTGATCTACGTTGCCACCGCCGCCGCGGTATTCGTGCTTCTGCGGCTGATGGCGGCACTGTTGATGTTTCTCGCCCGGCGCGCCCCGCACGCGCGTTCAACATCCTTGCGCATGGCGATCGCCAATATCCATCGCCCCGGCGCATTGACACCGACCATCGTGTTGTCGCTCGGCCTTGGGATCGCGCTTCTCGTCACCGTGATCGAGATCGACGGCAATCTACGCCGCGAATTCTCCGCCGAGCTGCCGGCGAAAGCACCCTCGTTCTACTTCCTCGATATTCCGTCCGATCGGGCGCAGCAGTTTACGCAGTTCGTAAAGAAGCAGGCGCCCAACGCAAAGCTCGAAGAGGTGCCGATGCTGCGCGGCCGCATCATCTCCGTGCACGGCACGCCCGCCGATCAGCTCAAGCCGGCTGAGAACGCGGCTTGGGTGCTGCAAAGCGACCGCGGTTTGACCTATGCCAATGAGATCCCGAAAGGCTCGCGCCTGGTCGAAGGGAAATGGTGGAAGCCCAACTATGACGGGCCGCCGCTCGTCTCCTTCGAAAAGAAAATCGCCGACGGCCTCGGGCTGAAACTCGGCGACCCCGTCACCGTCAACGTGCTCGGCCGCAACATCACAGCGACCATCGCCAACATGCGCCGCGTCGACTGGCAGAGCCTGAGCATCAATTTCGTCATGGTGTTTTCGCCCAACAGCTTCCGCGGCGCGCCACACACGCGGATTGCCACGCTCACCTATCCCGACGGCGGCACGGCGGCGCAGGAAAGCGCGCTCATCGGCGCGGTCGCCAAACAGTTTCCAACGGTAACGGCGCTGCGCGTGAAGCAGGCGCTGGAGGCGATCGGCGCCATCGTCGCCAACCTTGTGCTGGCCATCGACGGCGCCAGCGCGATTACGTTGCTGGCGGCGGCGCTGGTCCTGGGCGGCGCGCTTGCCGCCGGACATCGTCACCGTGTCTATGACGCCGTGATCCTGAAGACCCTGGGCGCCACCCGCGCACGGCTGATCGGCGCCTATACGATCGAGTACCTCCTGCTCGGCGTCGCGACCGCCGTGGTCGGCGTGGCCTGCGGTTCGCTCGCCGCCTGGGTCATCGTGTCCGACCTCATGCATCTTCGCTTTGTCTGGCTGCCGCTGCCGGCGCTGGCGGCGTCGCTCGGCGCGGTGGCGGTCACGGTCGTGCTTGGGCTGATCGGAACTTTCAGTGCGCTGGGCCAGAAACCGGCCGCGGTCCTGAGAAATCTGTAGTTTTTGCGACATTCCGCCGCGCGGGCGCCGATTTTACCCTTCGGCAAGGGGCGGTTCGGCTATAGTCCAAGCCAACCTGGTTCAACTCCGACTTGGCTTTGTTAACAATCGGCAATGAAGGCAGGCCATGATCGCGCCATATCTGGAACCAAGGCTGCACGCGCATTAGATTAGTCTTGAGCGATGGCGGCCGGTGCCGCCGCAACCGGTTCCCTGAACGGGAACACGAGAGAGAGGAAACTTCGATGTCGGACTTCGACCGTAACCTTGCCGCCCGTCGGGGCTTCGGCGCCGGAACGGCAGCCGCGGTGGATGCAGGCCTGCGCGCCTACATGATCCGCATCTACAACTACATGGCCGCTGGCGTCGCTCTGACCGGCGTGGTCGCGTATCTGACTTTCAACGCCGCGGCCGTTACCAACGAAGCCGGGAAGATTACCGGCCTGACCCCGTTCGGGCAGGCGATCTTCAGCGGTCCGCTGATGATCGTCCTGTTCATCGGCACGCTCGGCATGGTGTTTTTCCTGAGCTTCCGCATCAACAAGCTCCAAGTCGGAACGGCGCTGACCTTGTTCATGGTCTATGCCGGCCTGCTCGGGCTGATGCTGTCGTCGATCTTCATGACTTACACCGGCGCGTCGATTACCCGCACCTTCTTCATCTCGGCGGCGTCTTTCGGTGCGCTGAGCCTGTACGGCTACACGACGCAGCGCGATCTCTCGCCGATCGGCTCGTTTCTGATCATGGGTCTGTTCGGGCTGATCCTGGCGATGGTCGTCAACATCTTCCTGAAAAGCACGGGTCTCGACTTCGCGATCTCCGCGATCGGCGTGCTGATCTTCGCCGGACTGACCGCCTGGGACACCCAGAAGATCAAGGAGATGTATAGCGCCAACGACGACGGCACCGTCTCCGGCCGCAAGGCGGTGATGGGCGCGCTGACGCTCTATCTCGACTTCATCAACCTGTTCCTGTTCCTTCTGCGCTTTATGGGCGATCGGCGCTAACGCGCTCAGCACGGATCAACAGTTCAAACGCCCGGGCCTCGCGCCCGGGCGTTTTGTTTTGCTAGATTGCGCGGCCCATGAGCGTCACCATGAGCCTCTCGATCCGCCCCGCGATCCAGTCCGATATTCCGGCCATCACGCGCATCTATGCACAGGCCGTCGCGCACGGTACGGCGTCGTTCGAATACGAGCCGCCCGGCGAAGCCGAGATGGCGCGGCGCATGAGCGAACTGAGCGACAAGGGTTTTCCCTACCTCGTGGCCGAAGCCGACGGCACGCTCGCCGGCTACGCCTATGCCGGCCCCTACCGCACACGGTTGGCCTACCGCTTCACGCTCGAGGATTCGGTTTATGTCGCGCCCGAGCACCAGCGACGCGGGGTCGGCCGCGCCTTGCTTACCGAACTGATCGCGCAGGCCGAGCGCCATGGCTTCCGGCAGATGATCGCGGTGATCGGCAATTCCGAGCAAGCCGGCTCGATCGCGCTGCATGCGGCGCTGGGCTTTGCCTATGTCGGCACCTTGCCCAACACCGGCTTCAAGTTCGGCCGCTGGCTCGATTCCGTGTTGATGCAGCGGCCGTTGGGGCCGGGATCGACGACGATACCGGCCTAGTTCACCAGCACCAATTGCGATTTGTCGATCGCGCGCAGGACACGGTCGAGCTCGTGACCGCGGCGCACGATCAGGCCAGTCGCCGAAATGACGCTGTAAGCGCCCTGGCGGCGCGCCAGCTTCGGGTTTTTTTCGATGCGGTAGAGCGGCACTTCGGAGGTACGACGGAACACTGAAAACACCGCGCGATCTTTCAGAAAATCGATGGCGTAATCGCGCCACTCGCCGGCGGCAACCATGCGGCCGTAAAGGTCGAGAATGCGCCGCAACTCCGGGCGGCTGAAGGTGACCTGGTTCAGGGGGGCGGTGCTGCGGGCTGTCGGGGATCCGCCCCCGGGGGACTGGCTTGGATCGGCTTCGCCGGGACCGAACGTCATGCGGCGCCTCCTTTTGCTGAACTGTCATGATCGCGCCGCCTAAAGGCGACGGCAAGGGCCTAAATCCAGAAAAGGAATGCGGAAAAAGCGACAGAAACCGCGCCGGGTCGATCACGAACTCGTTAAACGAACCATAATAACGCCCAAATTCGGTCAATTGCCCGACATGCTGGGGTGGGAGAAACGCATCGTTGCCTCAAGGCCCGGTCTGGTGGGAGCACCGGATTCCTCAGCCCCCCAGCCCCCCGGGGCTCTACCGGCCGGGTCGTTTGAGTTCCGCGTACGGTTCAATCCCCTAAGCCTTCCGGGCCGGCTGTGTATCTGCCGGCCCGATTTTTATTTGTGCCGGCCGCTGCCAAAGCACGACTTCACGCCCCGCAAAGGTGGGGCACGCCAACAGAAGAATGAATTTAGCGGACTGCGGCTGCCTGGATCGGCGCCGTCGCGGCGCCCAGCATTAAACCGGGCTTGGCGTCGCCGCCGCTTTGCACGATCACCGCGACATGATCGATGTCGCCGAGCTCAAAACCGGGCCCGGGAAGTTTGGCCAGCGGCACCTTGAAATCTTCCGCTTTGCCGCTCCACGCACCCAACTTAATCCAGCGGCGCACGACGTTGTAATAGGCGAGCTTGTGCCCGCCATTCTCGCCGCGCCCGACCTTGACCAGCGCTTTGCCGGTCACGGGGCACAGCCACACCTCACCTGCTTGGCCATCGCCGGCGGCAGGGACATGCACATTCACATGGCCATCGGCGACGGTGAGTTTCACCGGCACGGTCAACGGCGCGGCGGACGCCTTCGTTTTCGCAATCGCTCGTTCAATCGCGCCACGGTCGGAACCGAGCGTGTGCACGACACCGTTGATCACTGCTTGTGGCGTATAGACTTGGCGGTCGCCGCGGGTGATTGCGTATTCGCGCTGCCGCATCGAGTTGCCGTGCAGGGCAAGCGTATCTTTCCAGCCGAGATAGTCCCAGTAGTCGACCGGCAGGCTCAGCGTGACCAGCGTGGGATCTTTGGCGAGCTCGCCCATCAGCCGGTCGGCCGGTGGGCAGGACGAGCAGCCCTGGCTGGTGAACAATTCGACGACCGCGCGCGGCTCGCCCGCGCCTGCGGGCAGGACGGCGGCGCAAACAAGTGCGACTGCAATGGCTGACCGGCGGCAGTGCATGAACGGCGTTCCGTAGCGTTCTTGAGTTCGACCCGCTGCCATATAAGACGACGGGTCGATCACCCGCCACTCACTTCGCAGTGAGCGGATCGCGCTCCGTTACCTGCCTGCGGTTCCCGCTTTCGCGGGAACGATCGGTTTGAGATCAGCCCGCGAGTTGACGCAGCACGTACTGCAGGATTCCACCGTTTTTATAGTAGTCGAGCTCATCGAGCGTATCGATGCGGCACAACAGCGGCACGCGCTTGAGCGTGCCGTCGCCGAGCACGATTTCCGCGATCAGCTTCTGCCGTGGCTTCAACTCGCCGGAGAGGCCGCGGATAGTCACTTGCTCGTCGCCTTTCATTCCGAGCGACTGCCACGACGTGCCTTCCTCGAACACAAGCGGCAACACGCCCATGCCGATCAGGTTGGAGCGGTGGATGCGTTCGAAAGACTGGCAGACCACCGCGCGAATGCCGAGCAAGAGCGAGCCCTTGGCGGCCCAGTCGCGCGATGAGCCGGAACCGTATTCCTTGCCCCCGAATACGACGAGCGGAACCTTCTCGGCCTTGTACTTCATGGCCGCTTCGTAAATCGTCATCCGCTGCTTGGAGGGATAGTGCACGGTGAAGCCGCCTTCCACGCCCGGCAGCATCTGGTTCTTCAGCCGGATGTTGGCGAAGGTGCCGCGCATCATCACCTCGTGATTGCCGCGGCGCGTGCCGAACTGGTTGAAGTCAGCGGGCTTAACCTTGTGATCGACCAGATATTTTCCGGCCGGTGAGTCGACTTTGATCGAGCCGGCCGGAGAAATGTGGTCGGTGGTAATCGAATCGAGCAGCAACGCCAACACGCGGCCTTCCACGATGTCCTCTTGCGGCGTCGGCTGCTTCTTCATGCCGACGAAATAAGGCGGGTTCTGCACGTAAGTGGACTTCTTGTCCCAGTCGTAGGTCATGCCGCCCTTGACGGTGATCTTGCGCCAGTTGGCTTCGCCCTTGAACACGTCGGCGTATTTCTTGGCGAAGATCTTCTTCGTCACGTTTTTGGCGACGAACTTGCCGATCTCCTTGTTCGACGGCCAGATGTCCTTGAGAAAGACCTTCTTGCCTTTCTCGTCGGCGCCGAGCGGCTCCTTGGTCATGTCGACCTGCATGGAGCCGGCGATCGAATAGGCGACCACCAGCGGCGGCGAGGCCAGATAATTGGCGCGCACGTCGGCGTTCACACGACCTTCGAAGTTGCGGTTGCCGGAAAGTACGGCAGCCGCCACCAGATCGTTGTCGTTGATGGTCTTCGAAATTTCAGTCGGCAGCGGGCCGGAATTGCCGATGCAGGTGGTACAGCCGTAGCCGACGAGATTGAAGCCGAGCTTGTCGAGATCCTTCTGCAAGCCCGACTGCTCGAGATATTCGCCGACCACCTGCGAGCCGGGCGCGAGAGAGGTCTTCACCCACGGCTTGGCGTGCAAACCTTTGGCCGCCGCTTTGCGCGCCAGGAGCCCCGCGCCGATCATGACGTTGGGATTGGACGTGTTGGTGCAGGAAGTGATCGCCGCGATCACCACGTCGCCGTGGCCGAGATCGTAATTCTTGCCGCCGACCGGCACGCGCTTCTTCAGCTCGGACGCCTTGTTGAATTCCTTGTCCATGGAGGCGGTGAAACCCGCCTTCACGTCCTTGAGCGCGATGCGGTCCTGCGGGCGCTTGGGACCGGCGAGCGACGGCTCGACCGTCGACAGATCGAGCTTGAGGACGTCGGTGAACATCGGATCCGGCGTGGTCTTCACGCGGAACATGCCCTGCGCCTTGGCGTAGGCAGCGACCAGCGCGATCACCTCCTTGGGCCGGCTGGTGTCCTTCAAATAGCGGATCGTGTCGTCGTCAATCGGCGAGAAGCCGCAGGTCGCGCCGTATTCCGGCGACATGTTGCCGAGCGTGGCGCGGTCGGCGATCGTCAGGTGCGTCAGGCCCGGACCGAAGAACTCGACGAACTTGCCGACCACGCCGCGCTTGCGCAGCATTTCGGTGCAGGTGAGCACGAGGTCGGTGGCGGTGACGCCTTCCTTCAGGCGGCCGGTGAGCTTGAAGCCGATCACTTCGGGCAACACCATCGACAAAGGCTGGCCGAGCATGGCCGCTTCCGCCTCGATACCACCCACGCCCCAACCGAGCACTGAGAGGCCGTTGACCATCGTGGTATGCGAATCGGTGCCGACCAAGGTGTCAGGAAAGGCTATCTCCATCGACGTCTCTTTACCGTCGAGCTTGACCTTGCCCTTGCGGCTCCAGACCACGCGCGAGATATATTCGAGATTGACCTGATGGCAGATGCCGGTGCCGGGCGGCACGACTGAAAAATTATCGAACGATCGCTGCGCCCATTTGAGAAATTTGTAGCGCTCCTGGTTCTGCCGGTACTCCTCCTCGACGTTCTTCTTGAACGCCTGATTGTTGCCGAAGAAGGTAATCGCGACCGAGTGGTCGATCACCAGATCGACCGGCACCTGCGGATTGATCTTCTTGGGGTCGCCGCCGAGGCTCTTCATGGCGTCGCGCATGGCGGCAAGATCGACGACCGCCGGCACGCCGGTGAAGTCCTGCATCAAGACGCGCGCGGGCCGGAAGGCGATTTCGTGGTCGGACGATTTGGTCTTCATCCAGTCGGCCACCGCCTTGATGTCCTCCTTGGTGACCGTGCGCCCGTCTTCGTTGCGCAGCAGGTTTTCCAAGAGGACTTTCATCGAGAATGGCAGGCGCGAGATGCCTTTCAGGCCGTTCCGTTCGGCGGTCGGGAGACTGTAATAGGCGTAAGCCTTGCCGCCGGCTTTCAGGGTTTTGCAGCAGCGAAAACTGTCGAGGGACGTCATGTCGCGTGTTCCATTCCCGGCGGGGGAGTTTGGCGCAGAGTGATATAAGGTATTGATTGTATAAGACTTATTGGGCGACACGGGCGCGCAGCCGAAATCTTTGACGTCCTGCCACCGGTGCGGGCTTATAAGGGCTTTTCATCGCCCGCGCCACTTTTCTGGAACCGGTGTATGCAGACGCGCAGAAATTCAAGTTTTTCGGCGCCCAGCCGGACGGGCGAGCGGCCCGCTAACGGGACGCAGCCGGGCTGATGCAGTTCACCGCCGACCAATTGGCCTGCGTGCGCGGCGGCCGCGAGGTGTTTCGCGGCTTGAATTTTGCCCTCGCAGGCGGCGAAGCTCTGGTGGTCACGGGCCGCAACGGCGCCGGCAAGTCGTCTTTGCTGCGCGCCATTGCCGGCCTGGTCCGGCTGAGCGAGGGGACGCTGTCGTTTGCGGGCGGCGACCCAGAGGCGACGATCGGCGAACAGGCGCATTACCTCGGCCATCAGGACGCGATCAAACCGGCTTTGTCTGTCGGTGAAAACCTCATGTTCTGGGCATCGTTCCTCGGTTCCGGCGGGAATGTTGCGTCGGCACTGGAGGCTGTCGACCTCGCGCGGCTGACCGATCTGCCGGCCGCGTACCTCTCGGCCGGGCAGCGGCGGCGGCTGTCGATCGCGCGGCTGGTGGCGGTGAAGCGTCCGCTCTGGCTGCTGGACGAGCCGACGTCTGCACTCGATGCGGCATCGCAGACGCGGCTCGCGGACCTCATGCGCGATCATCTTGCCGGCGGCGGCCTGATCGTGGCGGCCGCGCACGGGCCTATCGGGCTCGAACGGCCGCGGCAACTTCAGCTGGGGCCCGGACCGGCATGAGTGCACTATTGGCTCTCATCCAACGCGACGTGCGGCTCGCCATGCGCCACGGCGGCGGCGCGCTCATGGGCGCGCTGTTTTTCCTGCTGGTCGTGGTGATGGTGCCGTTCGCGGTCGGCCCCGACCTCAAGCTGCTCGCGCGTATCGGCCCGGCGATCCTGTGGCTCGGCGCGTTGCTGGCGAGCCTGCTCGCGCTCGACCGTCTGTTCGCGATGGACCATGACGACGGCTCCCTCGACCTGCTGATGATGGCGCCGGTCCCGCTGGAACTCGGCGTAGCGGCCAAGGCCATCGCGCATTGGTTGACCACCGGCCTGCCGTTGGTGATCGTGACGCCACTGCTCGGCCTCATGCTCAACGTCGAGATCGGTTCCATGGGCGTCCTGGTGCTGACGCTGCTGGCCGGTACCCCGGCGCTGACCTTCATCGGCCTGATCGGCGCGGCGCTGTCGGTCGCGTTGCGGCGCGGCGGTCTGCTGTTGGCGGTCCTGGTGCTGCCGCTGACCATTCCGGTGCTGATTTTCGGCGTGGCGGCGGCGGAAGCCGCAATCAGCGGGCCTGCTCCGTTCGGCCCCCCTTTCACCATTCTTTGTGCGCTCAGTCTGGCCAGCTTTGTGCTCGGCCCGGTCGCCGCGGCGGCGGCGCTGCGCCACGGGCTGGAGTGATCATGTTTCACCTGCAGAGGCGGAATTTGCCCGCTTCGCCGCCAACGACTAGATAACCGCCATGGCCGTCATCGATCTCGCCAATCCGACGCGCTTTTTGCAGATCGTCCACCGCGTGCTGCCGTGGATGGCGCTGGCGACCCTGATCCTCTTCGTTATCGGGCTTTACCGCGCGGTCGGCGCGCCAGACGACTATCAACAGGGCGCGACCGTCAAGATCATGTTCCTGCATGTGCCGGCTGCATGGCTCGGCATGATGGGCTGGAGCCTGATGAGCGTCGCGGCCCTCGGCACCTTGGTGTGGCGGCATCCGCTCGCCGACGTCGCCGGCAAGGCGGCAGCGCCGATCGGCGCCGCCTTCACCTTCATCTGTCTCGTCACCGGCTCGCTCTGGGGCCGCCCGACCTGGGGCACCTACTGGGTGTGGGATGCGCGGCTCACCTCGATGCTGATTTTGCTGCTGCTCTATCTCGGCGTGATGGCGCTCTACTGGACCGCGGACGATCCCGGTCGTGGCTCGCGCGCCGCCGCGGTGCTCACGCTCGTCGGTGCGGTCAATCTGCCGATCATCAAATTCTCGGTCGACTGGTGGAACACGCTGCACCAGCCGGCCTCGATCTTCCGCATGGGCGGCTCGACCATCGACCCGTCCATTCTCATACCGCTGCTGATCATGACCGCCGCGTTCACGATGTTGTTCTTCTCCCTGCATCTCGCCGCCATGCGCAACGAGATTTTGCGCCGGCGCGTGCGCACCATGCAGATCATGCAGGCGCAGGAGATCCATGCATGAGTTTGGGCCCGCATGCCGATTTCATCATTGCCTCTTACGCGGTGACGGCCTTCGTGGTGGCGGCGCTGATCGCGTGGGTCGTACTCGATCATTCGGCGCAGCGGCGCAGTCTCGGCGACCTGGAAGAGCGCGGCGTGACGCGGCGCTCGCGGCAGAGCGGCGCATGAGCGCGCAAACCGAAAC
Organism: uncultured Alphaproteobacteria bacterium; assembly: GCA_963840065.1. Lineage (GTDB taxonomy): Bacteria > Pseudomonadota > Alphaproteobacteria > Rhizobiales > Xanthobacteraceae > Pseudolabrys. The sequence goes on from CAWIXF010000010.1 coordinate 397,995, forward strand.
ACCGAGCGTGACGCGGCGCAGCCTGATGGTGCTGCTGCCGCTCGTCGTTTTCCTCGGGCTGGCGGTTTTGTTTTTCTTCGGGCTCGGCGAAGGCGATCCCTCGCGCCTGCCGTCGGCGCTGATCGGAAAACCGGCGCCGCACACCGTGCTGCCGCCGCTCGCCGGCATCGAGCATGACGGCAAACCAGTGCCGGGTCTCGACAGCACCACGTTCAAGGGCGCCGTCACATTGGTGAACGTATGGGCGTCGTGGTGCGTGCCCTGCCACGACGAGGTGCCGTTCCTCGAAGCCTTGTCGAAGGACAAGCGCATCAAGCTCGTCAGCATCAACTACAAGGACACGGAAGAAAACGCGCGGCGTTTTCTCAACCGCTACGGCAATCCATTCGCCGCCACCGGCCGCGACGAGAGCGGCCGCGCCTCGATCGACTGGGGCGTCTACGGCGTGCCGGAGACCTATCTCGTCGGCCGCGACGGCCGTATCGCCTACAAGCTGGTCGGCCCGATCACAACCGATACGCTGGCACGCGCGCTCGAGCCGGAAATCAAGAAAGCGCTAGCGCGGTAACGCAAGCCGGCCGGCATATTTCCGTCGATCCAACGTTTACCCGTAAGGGTATTTTAATAAGTCTTGCACAGTCTCACCGGCGTCTTCTCTCCGTCAGGACGCCCGCTCCGAGAAGCATCCCATGCTTCCGGGCGGCTTGGGACATTGCAAGCAATGAGCGTCAAGTCGCTTATAGCCGGGCATTTCAGCGCATCCCTCAAGCGTCGCATCAGCCCGGTGTCATGCTTCGCGTGCCTCATAACATTCGTGCTGCTGGTGATCGGCATTACGGCGTCAATCGCCACGGGCTTCATGCTCGCGTCTTTGCCGAACATCATCATGTTCATCATCGGCGCACTGATCATCGACGTTCTGCTCATTCGCTTCGCGCCCAAAATCCATCTGGTCGAGGCAGCGCAATCAACCGTCTACGGCGTGCTCTATCTGGCCATCACCTCCGTGTGCGCCGTTCTCGCCGCTTATGCGCTGCAGCGTTTTGCGTTTCCGCTGCGCGATCAGATGCTCGAGAATATCGATCTGACGATGGGTTTTTCTTGGCCGGCCTATGTGCACTGGATCGACAAGCATCCCTTCGTTCAGGTCATTCTTCACGCGGCCTATTACAGCATCTGGGTGCAAACGATTTTACCGGTCGTAATCCTGTCCTTCTCCCATCGGACCGATGAAGCGCGCCGATATCTCCTTTCTTTTTCTCTCGCCTTGACCGCCACGCTGGCGATTTCCGCGTTGCTTCCCGCGGTTGGGCCCATCGTGTTTTCCGACCGCGCGAGCTTCGACATCATCAGGTTTACCGGCGCGACACCATTCGACCAGTTGATCCATCTGCGCGAAACGGGACCGCTTATTCAGCGTGAGTTTCCCGGCGGGATCGCCACCTTTCCTTCGTTTCACGCGACGATGGCGATCTTGACGCCTTTGGCGCTGCGCCGCTATCCGCGCATCTTCGTTGTCTTGCTCATTCTCGATGCGGCCATGCTCGCCAGCACAATCAGCGAAGGCGCGCACTATTTCATCGATATTGTCGCGGGAAGCCTGATGGCCTTTCTCGCTTATGCCATGGCGAAGCACTTGCTCAGAGTGGAAGACCGCCTGTTCAATCGCCGCAGCGATCTCGCCAGCCGTCCGCACTATGCGCCGGCCAAGGCAATCGAGGTCGAAGCCTAGTTCGAATTCTCGCCGCGCGCATAGCGTTGCAGCAGAGGATATTGCGCCGCGCCGAACAGGAAGGTGAGCGGCACCACGCCGAACAATTTGAAACTCACCCAGGTGTCGGTCGAGAAGTTGCGCCAGACGATTTCATTGAGGATTGCCAGCGCAAAGAAGAAAAATGCCCAGCGCCAGGTGAGTTTGCGCCAGCCTTCCTCGGTGAGATCGAAAACCGAATTGAACAGGATGCCGAGGAACGTTTTGCCGAAGAGAAGCCCCCCCATCAGCGTACCGCCGAACAGAAGATAGATAATCGTCGGCTTGAGCTTGATGAAGGTGTCGTTGTGCAGAAAGAGCGTCAGCCCGCCGAAGATAATGACGATCACGGCGGTGACCAGCGGCATGATCTCGATGCGCCGCGTTTTCACATAAGCAACCGCGAGCGCGACCAGCACTGCGACCATAAAGGCGCCGGTCGCGGCAAAAATTCCGAACCGTGCATTGGCGGCGAAGAACAACACCAGAGGGCCGATGTCGAGCGCCAACTTGAGGAAAGGATTGAGCTGTTGTTTTTCGGGCATGGCTTTAGGACAATCCCACGACGGCGCGCGCAAAATCGCGCGCGGTAAACGGCGACAGATCCTCGACGCTTTCGCCGACGCCGATGAAATGCACCGGCATGCCGAACTTGTTCGCGATCGCGACCAGGATGCCGCCGCGCGCGGTGCCGTCGAGCTTGGTCATCACCAAGCCGGTGACGTCCGCGGTCTTGCCGAAAATCTCAACCTGTTGCATCGCGTTCTGTCCCACGGTGGCGTCGAGCACCAGCAACACCGCATGCGGCGCGCCCGGTTCGACCTTGCGCAGCACGCGCACCATTTTTTCGAGCTCATCCATCAACTCGGCGCGATTCTGCAGACGGCCGGCGGTGTCGATCAAAACAATGTCCGCGCCTTGTGCCTTCGCCTCGGTAACGGCGTCGAACGCGAGCGCAGCCGCATCGGCGCCCGGTTCGCGCGCCATGATGGTTGCGCCGGTGCGCTCGGCCCAGATTTTCAGTTGATCGATGGCGGCGGCGCGAAAGGTATCGCCGGCCACCAGCATGACCGATTTGCCCTCGCTGCGAAAGCGCGAGGCGAGCTTGCCGATCGTGGTGGTCTTGCCGGAGCCGTTGACGCCGGCAACGAGAATGACGAAGGGTCGCGCAGTGATCTTGAGCGGCTTGGCGACCGGCGTGAGCACTTTCTCGACTTCGGCGGCGAGCACAGCCTTGATCTGTTCTGGCGTAATCCCTTGCGGATAGCGCCCTTCCGCCAGCGCATCGACGATGCGGGCGGCCAGTTCATGGCCGAAGTCTGCGCGCACCAATTCGTCTTCCAGGTCGTCGAGCGTTTCGCCTTCGAGCGGCTTGTTGCTGACCAGCGCGGAAAGCGAGGAGCCGAGCGACGATGAGGTGCGCCCAAGCCCGCCACTCAGGCGCTTCCACCATTTGCTGTCGCCCTGAGAATTATCGACCATGATCGTCCGTGATGCGCCGGTGATGCGCTCTTGCCGCGCCCGTGATACCCGTTTCGGCTCTATTTGGTAACTGATTATGACCGCCGACGAGATGCTCGCCCGCCTGCTTTACCGCGACGGGTTGATGCTGGTCATCGACAAACCTGCCGGCATCGCCGTGCATCGCGGGCCGAACGCGGCCCGCGAGCCCGCGCTCGATGCCTCATTTGACGCGCTGCGCTTTGGCCTGCCGCGCGCGCCGGCGCTGGCGCACCGGCTCGACAAGGACACCTCCGGCTGCCTGGTGCTGGGGCGCCACCGCAAGGCGCTGGCGCTGCTCGGCAAGCTGTTCAAGCAGGGCAAGGTCGGCAAGACCTATTGGGCCGTGGTCGAAGGCGGGCCGGAGGCCGATGAAGGCCGTATCGACCTTGCTTTGTCGAAGCTTGATGAAAGCCGCGGCTGGTGGATGAAGGCCGACCCGTACGGGCTGCCATCCGTAACGACGTGGCGGGTGATGGGAAGAAACGATGGAAAGACGTGGCTGGCGCTGGAGCCGTTCACCGGCCGTACGCACCAACTGCGCGTGCATTGCGCTGCGATGGGCTGGCCCATCATCGGCGATTCCATTTACGGCAGCGCGCCACGAGAAGGCGGCCCGCCATTGCACCTTCACGCGCGCGCGGTGACGGTGCCGATTTCCAAGACCAAGCCGCCGGTCACCGTGGAGGCGCCGGTGCCGGCGCATTTGCGCAAATTGCTGAGCGCGTGTGGATGGGCCGCAGATTGAGTCAGTAAAGCTGCGCCTTGATTTTTTCAGGCGCCTCGCGGTCATAGGCTTCGCCGCCGAGCTTGCCCTCACTCAGCTCGGCGATGATCGAGCCTGTCGACGGCAGAGCCTTGCGGTCAATCTTGGTCGCCTCGTCCCACAGCCTCGAACGCACGATCGCCTTCGAACAATGGAAATAGATGCTCTCGATATGCACGATCAAAATGCAGCGCGGCAGCTTGCCATTCATTGCGCAGCTTTGCATCAGTTCGGGATCGACCGAGATCGCCGCGCGGCCATTCACGCGCAGCGTTTCGCCGACGCCGGGAATAAGAAACAGCAAGGCGATGCGCGGGTCGCGAACGATATTGCGAAATCCGTCGATGCGGTTGTTTCCGGGCCGATCGGGAATCGCGAGCGTCTTGTCGTCGAGGATGCGCACGAAGCCGCGTGGATCGCCCTTCGGCGAGCAATCCAGTCCTTCCGGCCCGCAAGTTCCGATCACCGCAAACGGTGCGGCTTCGATTAACTTGCGATAGCCTTCGCTGATGTGATCGATTTCCTTGATGATCGAGGTCGGCATGCGTTGACCGTAGAGCGCTTCGAGTTGCTCCATGGTCGTCACCAGATGCTCGGTCATGGTCTGCCCCTATGCGGCGAGTAATTGCCGCCCGTTGTGATCGGCAATCGTGAGATCGACGATTGATCCAGGCACCATCGGCGCATTGAGCCGCACGGGCAGAAACTGCTCAGTGCGGCCGAGCGCACGCAATTCTGTCAGCACCAGCCGCCGCGCGCCGACCTGGCGCGCGAGATGTTGCGCCAGCGCGGCATCGCCTTTTTCGCGCAGCCGGCGCGCACGCTCCTTCACCACGCTGCGATCGACCTGCGGCATGCGCGCCGCCGGCGTGCCGGGGCGCGGCGAAAACGGAAAGACGTGCAGTTGGCTGAGACCGCATTCGTCGACCAGGTCGACCGAACGCGTAAACATCTCCTCGGTTTCGGTCGGGAAGCCGGCGATGATGTCGGCGCCAAAGGCGATGTCGGGGCGTAAACGCCGCACCTGATCGCAGAAGGCAATGGCATCGGCGCGCGAATGCCGCCGCTTCATGCGCTTGAGTATGAGATCGTCGCCAGCCTGCAACGACAAATGCAGATGCGGCATCAGGCGCGGCTCGTCGGCGAGCGCGTCGAGCAGATCGCGATCCGCTTCCACCGAATCGATCGACGACAATCTTAGTCGGGCAAGTTCCGGCACCTCGCGCAGGATACTTTTTACGAGCACGCCGAGACGCGCGACGCCGTCGCGATAGCTGGTGATATCGACGCCGGTCAGCACCACCTCGCGATAGCCGTTTGCAACAAGCCGGCGCGCCTGCGCCACCACGTCGGCTAACGCAAGCGAGCGTGAATTGCCGCGCCCGAACGGAATGATACAGAACGTGCAACGGTGATCGCAGCCGTTTTGCACCTGCACGAAAGCGCGGGCGCGGCCGTCGATCGATTCGATTTGCTGCGGCCGCATCGTGCGCGCCGCCATGATGTCGCCGACCGCGACTTTTTCATTTGTCTGCCATAGCCGGGCGTCGAGCTTTTCCTCGTTGCCGCCGACGCGGTCGACTTCCGGCATTTGCGCAAACAAACCGGGCTCGGTTTGCGCGGCGCAGCCGGTGACGACGATGCGCGTGCCGGGGCGCTCCCGTTTGATGCGGCGAATGCTTTGCTTGGCTTGCCGCACCGCTTCCGACGTCACCGCGCAAGTGTTCACGATCACCGCGTCCGCAACGCCGGCGCGCACCGCTTCGTTGCGGATCACTTCCGACTCGTACGTGTTAAGCCGGCAGCCGAAAGTGACGACGTCGACGCTCACGGTACCACCGCCTTGAACACAGCCGGGTCGAAACGGCCCTCGAATTCGAAGGCGACCGGCCCCGTCATCAACACATGGTCGTTGTCCGCGCGCCACTCGATGGTCAGCTCACCGCCCGGCAACGTCACCTTCACCTTGCGTTCCGTACGCTTGAATCGCGCCGCCGCGACCGCTGTCGCGCAAGCCGCCGAGCCGCAGGCCTTGGTCAAGCCGGCCCCGCGCTCCCAGGTGCGAATGACGATGTGCTCGCGTGAAACGATATGCGCGAGCGTGATGTTGGCGCGCTCGGGAAAGATCGGATGGTTCTCCAGCAGCGGCCCGAAGCGCGCGAGATCGTAGGCATTCACGTCATCTACCCAGAAGATGGCATGCGGGTTGCCCATGCTCACGACCGACGGCGAATGCAAGATTGGATTGTCGATCGGACCGATCTGCAATTCGATCTGACGCGTGTCGCGGAATTCCTCCGCCAGCGGAATCTCATCCCACTTGAAGCGCGGAACACCCATGTCGACGGTGTAGAGGCCGCCGTCCCGTTGCCAGCAATTGATGATGCCGGCGCTCGTTTCGAAGGTGAGCGCGGTCTTGCCGCTCTGCCTGGCGACGATGTCGGCGACACACCGCATGCCGTTGCCGCAGGCGCCGGCTTCCGAACCGTCGTTGTTATAGATGCGAATGAAAGCATCGGTGCCGGGCGTGCGCGGCGGATAAAGCGCCATCAACTGGTCGTAGGGCAGCGGCTGCGCCGCCGCGCGCGCCTCTTCCGGCGCGATTTTGGCCGCGTGCTGGCGCAGATCGACAACGACGATCTCGTTGCCGATCCCATTCATCTTCACGAAGGCCTGGTTGGCGAGCGCGCTCATAGGGTTGCCCGGGTTTTGCCCGGTTTATATGGCGAATGGACGCGGATTGGCCAGTGGCCATGCTAGGATACGTTATAATGTTGGGACCGCCGACAATGGAGATGGCAAATGCCGTGCTTCCGCCCCGCGGCGCCGCTCTTGCTTGCCCTGACGCTGGGCCTCGCCGTCGGCTCGGCCGCTGCGCAAAAAGCCGAAGCCCCCGACAAGCCGCCGATCGAAACCATGCCGCCGGCGGCGACGCCCATCCCTGCCCCGGACGCGCCATCGCCGCTGCGGCCGGGCGACGCCTTCGGTGAAGAAATCATGCTGCCGGAACGCACTATCATTTACCTGCAAAGCCAGAGCAAATGGGACAGCGCGCTCGAGACGCTGATCGACTCGTTCAATTCGCTTGAGGAATACATGGAGAAACACGGCCTCAGACCGAACGGCCCGCCGATGACGATCTACACCCAGACCGACGACAGCGGCTTTCACTTCCGCGCGGCGCTGCCGATCGCCGAAGCGCCGAAGGACGAACCGAAGGGCGATATCGCCGTCGGCCCGGCGCCATCCGGCAAGGCGCTCAAATTCGTGCATCGCGGCTCTTACAACGCGCTCGACACGAGCTATGAGGCGATCACCGATTATCTCGACGACAAGGGCCTCGATGCCAAGGAAATCTTCATCGAGGAATACGCCTCCGGCCCGCTGAGCGCGGACGCAAACGATTTGGTCATCAATATTTACGTACCGGTGAAATGAGCATGAAAAAAATATTCGGATTGCTTTCGACCCTGGCGATCGTGGCGGCGGTGGCGATGCCTGCGCAAGCGATGGAGAAACTCATCACCGTGACGGGCCAAGCGAGTGTCGCGGTTGCGCCCGATACGGCGATGATCCGCATCGGCGTCTCCAGCCAGGGCAAGACCGCACGCGAGGCGAGCGACGCGAATGCCAAGCGCATGACCGCCGTGCTCGCCGCCATCAAGGCGAGCGGCATCGCCGAGCGCGACATTCAAACCTCGCGGCTGTCGCTGCAGCCGCAATACGACCCAAACAAAGGCGGCACCGCGCGCCTGCTCGGCTTTCAGGTGACCAATCAGCTCTCGATCCGCATCCACAACATCGACCAGTTGCCGGCCATCCTCGACCGCGCCATCGCGGCAGGGGCTAACGAAATGTCGGGCATCGCATTTATCGTCTCCGAGCAGTCCAAATTGCTCGACCAGGCGCGCGACGACGCCATCGCCGATGCCAAACGCAAGGCCGAGCTCTACGCCAGGGCGGCCGGCGCCAAGCTCGGCCGCGTGGTTGCGATCACCGAGGAAGGCGCGCCCGCGCCACCGCGCCCGATGCAGGCCATGCGCGCCGGCGCGGTTCCGGTGGCGCCGGGGGAGCAGACGTTAAGAGCGACGGTGACGGTTAGTTATGAACTCGTTCAATGAAGCGCGTTCCGCGCAGCCGCTGCCGTCAGCCGTCGCAGGCCGAGACCCTACCGAGCAGGAAACATTTCTCGCGCTCATTCCGGGTCAGGCCGGCCGCGCGTTCGAATTCGACCTTGGCTTCGGCGAGCCGTCCTGCCCGAAGCAGGAAATCGCCTTTCGCCGCCGGCAATGGCGCGTAGCTGTCTAAGGCCGCTGTCTGCTCGATTTCGCCGAGAAGCGTCAACCCTGCCTGCGGACCGAAGGCCATGCTGTGGGCCACCGCCCGATTGAGATCAACGACCGGCGAGGGCATGACCTCACGTAGTGTGTCGTAGAGCGCCGCGATCTTTTCCCAATCGGTATCGTCGGCTTTGAGTGCCCGGGCATGGCAGGCAGCGAGTGCCGCTTGCAAAGCGTAAGGCCCATTCTCGCCACCGAGCGCCTCGACGCGATCGAGAGCGGCAAAACCGCGGCGGATCAGAAGTTGGTCCCAGTTAGCACGGTTCTGTTCGGTCAAAGGAACGAATGAACCGTCGGTAGCCGTGCGAGCCGCGAAGCGTGACGCCTGGATTTCCATCAGGGCAAGCAGACCAAAGACCTCGGATTCATCCGGCATCAAACTGGCGAGGATGCGACCCAAACGTTGCGCTTCGGCACACAAAGCCGGACGTATCAGATCTTCGCCGGCGGTTGCCGCATAGCCTTCGTTGAAAATCAGGTAGACGACTTCGAGCACCGAGGCGAGGCGTGCGTCGCGTTCGTTGCCGCGCGGCACTTCGAAGGTCAAACCCGCGCTCCCGAGCGCCTTTTTGGCTCGCACGATGCGCTGGGCAACGGTCGCTTCGCTCGTCAGGAACGCGCGCGCGATCTCATCGGTCGTCAGCCCGCCGATCAGGCGCAGTGTCAAGGCCGCACGCGCTTCGCGCGACAACACTGGATGGCAAGCGGCGAAGATGAGGCCAAGAAGTTCATCGCCCAGATCATCGTCGAGCGCGGCTTCGATAGTCTCGACGTATATATCCTTTTCGCCCTCCAGGTCGCGGCCGATCTCCGCGTGCTTCTTGGCAAGCATCTTGTCGCGGCGAAGCCCATCGATGGCCCGGCGTTTGGCAGTGGCCATCAGCCAGGCGCCCGGCTTGTTCGGGACACCGATCTTCGGCCATTCGGCGAGCGCGGTAACGAGCGCGTCCTGCGCAAGTTCTTCTGCCAGCCCAACGTCACGCACCATGCGGGCGAGGCCCGCGATGAGCTTCGCCTGTTCAATGCGGAAGACAGTTTCGATGGCTTGGTGGGCTTCGGTCGCCGCCATGCGCCCAGACTAGAAGCCGGGCGCATGGCGAAGCAAGAACTGGCCCGCGTTGGCTCACTTGCTCTTCGTCTGTTCGCGGACCCGATCGTGGATTTCGGTCGCTTCCGGGGGCATTGCCTCGGCGAGGTCGACCATTTCGTAGAGCGGCCGGATTTCGATCTCGCTTGGTCCCGGCATGGGATTGGGGCAACGTTTCACCCACTCGACCGCCTCGGCCATATCCTTGACCTCCCACAGCCAGTAGCCGGCCACAAGCTCGCGAGTCTCAGCGAAGGGACCGTCGATCACGGTGCGGCGCGTCCCCTCGAAAGCCACCCGCTTGCCCTCGGATGAGGGCTTCAGGCCGTCACCGGCCAACATGACGCCGGCCTTCACCAGTTCCTCGTTAAACTTGCCCATCGCCACAAACATCTCGGCCATGTCGGCCGTGGGCTTGATCCCTTGCTCGGAGTCCTCGGTCGCCTTGACGAACACCATGACGCGCATTGTCTTTTCTCCTCTGATCCATGGGAGCCACCGTGGCCTCCCCTACCCCCCACGACGAACGAAATCTGGCTTGATCGACATCCCAGCCGAATTTTTTGCGGAAAATTAGAGCGCAGTCCCGCCGGCGTCCGCAGGAACCCAAAATGCGTTCGAGATACGGGCCTGACCGCCTTTCGGCTCCGAATGACAACGGAAAATCAATGCCTTGACTTGGCCCTACCCCACCCCTAGGTTCCGCCCGTCTTCGCTTAAGACGTGACATTACAAGCCGCCGACCGGTCCATTTCAGAGGCCGGAGGCCACCGCCCGACAGCGCAATGCGCCCTCGGGCGTCGAGGTGTTTTGACAGAGGGTCCATCGTCAGATGGACCGTTCTTGGGATGTGAAATGTTCGACAATCTGTCGGAAAGACTGGGCGACGTTCTCGACAACCTGACGCGGCGCGGCGCGCTGCAGGAGGCCGACGTCGACACCGCGTTGCGCGAAGTGCGGCGCGCGCTGCTCGAGGCCGACGTTTCACTCGACGTCGCGCGCGCGTTTACCCAGCACGTCAAGAGCCAAGCGATCGGCGTCGAGGTGATGAAGTCCGTCACTCCGGGGCAGATGGTCGTCAAGATCGTGCATGATGAGCTCGTGCAGACCCTGGGCGCGCAGAGCGTGCCGATCGATCTCGCCGCGGCGCCCCCGGTCGTCATCATGATGGTCGGCCTGCAAGGCTCCGGCAAAACCACCACCACCGCCAAGATCGCCAAACGCCTGAGTGAACGTCAGAACAAGAAAATCCTGATGGCCTCGCTCGACGTGCGCCGCCCGGCGGCGATGGAGCAATTGGCCGTGCTCGGCCGCGAGACCGGCATCGATACGCTGCCGGTGGTCGAAGGCCAGACGCCGCCGCAGATCGCCAAGCGCGCAATCGATGCCGCCAGGCTCGGCGGCTACGACGTAGCGATGCTGGACACCGCCGGCCGCACGACGCTCGACGACGAGATGATGAGCGAAGCCGCCGACGTGAAGACGGCGTCCGACCCGCACGAAATCCTGCTTGTGGCGGATGCGCTCACCGGTCAAGACGCGGTCTCTCTCGCGCGCTCCTTCGACGAGCGCGTGGGCTTGACCGGCATCGTGCTCACCCGCGTCGACGGCGACGGCCGCGGCGGCGCGGCCCTGTCGATGCGCGCGGTCACCGGTAAGCCGATTAAGCTGATCGGCACCGGCGAAAAGATCGACGCGCTGGAAGACTTCGATCCGGCGCGCATTGCCGGCCGCATTCTCGGCATGGGCGATATCGTGGCGCTGGTCGAAAAGGCCGCCGCCACCATCGACGCGGAAAAAGCCGCACGCACCGCGGAGCGCATGCGCAAGGGCAAGTTCGATCTTGTCGACCTGCGCGAGCAGCTTCAACAGATGCAGTCGATGGGCGGCATCGGCGGACTGATGGGCATGCTGCCGGGCATCGCCAAGATGAAGAATCAGATCTCCGCCGCCGGCCTCGACGAGAATGTCCTCAAGCGCCAGGTCGCCATTATCGATTCCATGACTTCCGCGGGAACGGCGCAACCCCGACATCCTCAAGGCGAGCCGCAAGAAGCGCATCGCCGCCGGCTCCGGCACCACGCCGGAAGCGATCAACAAGCTGTTGAAGATGCACCGCGGCATGGCCGACATGATGAAGGCGATGGGTTCGGGCAAACGCGGCGCGCTCGGCGGCCTCGGGCAGATGCTCGGCTTCGGTGGCGGCGCCATGCCGTCGCCGGAAGAGATGCAGAAGCTCGCCGAGAAAATGCCGGGTGGCGTGCCGGGCATGCCCGGCGGCGCCGGCGCGTTGCCGCCCGGCAAAATTCCAGGAATGCCGCAACTGCCGCCGAATTTCCCCGGAGCGCCGGGCGGATTTCCGGGACTTGGCGGCGCCGGAAAGTTTCCAGGTTTGCCGGGTTTGCCCGGCCAAGGAAAAAAGAAATGAACTCTCTCATCAGTCATTCCGGGGCGCCGCCCAAGTCGGCTCTAGCCGACTTGGGAATTGAAGTGCTGATCTCGGGTAAACCCGAGATCAGATGCGGCGAGCCCGGAATCCATAATCCCAGCGCTGCGGAGTATGGATTCCGGCTCTCGCTCACTTCGTTCGCTCGACCGGAATGACGACATCTTTAGTCAGAAAGGAAAACCTCAAATGTCTCTCGTCATCCGCATGGCCCGCGCCGGAACCAAGAAGCGGCCGTTCTATCACATCGTGGTCGCCGACTCGCGTAGCCCACGTGACGGCCGCTTCATCGAGCGGCTCGGCTACTTCAATCCGCTGCTGCCGAAGGAGAAGACCGAGCGCCTGCGGCTCGATCTCGACAAGGTGAAGGACTGGATGAAGAAGGGCGCGCAGCCGTCCGACCGCGTCATGCGCTTCCTCGATGCCGCCGGCGTCGCCAAGCGTGAAAAGCGCAATAACCCGGTCAAGGCGATCCCGCGCAAGGAACGCAAGGCGCAGGCGGAGGAGGCCGCGAAGGCGGCTACCGCCGCGCCCGCCGCTGCCGCGGCGCCCGCAGCGCCAGCGCCGGCCGAACAGCCGGCGGCGAGCTAACGCTCGCCGCGTGAGCCGTGACCGAGCGCATTCGCGTCGCGCGCATCGGAGCCGCGCATGGCGTGCGCGGCGAGGTCAGGCTCTGGCCGTTCACGCAGAATCCGCTTGCCGTAAAAGAGTACGGCCCGCTCGAAACCGAAGACGGCGCCCGCAAGTTTGAAATCACATCGCTGCGGTCGGGAAAGGATTTCCTGGTCGCGCGGCTTGCCGGCATCAACGACCGCACCGTAGCCGAGACGCTGACCAATCTCGATTTGTTCGTGCCGCGCAAGCGGCTGCCGGCAATCGAGGAGGACGATACCTATTACCATGCCGACCTGATCGGCCTTGCCGCGGTGACGACGGACGGCGACGTCATTGGCAGGGTGACGGCGGTGCATAATTTCGGCGCCGGCGACATCATCGAGATTGCGCCCGCCAATGGCGCCGCACCGCTGATGTTGACGTTCACGGAAGCCGCGGTGCCAGAAGTTGATTTGCAGGCAAAGCGAATTGTGGTGGTGACGCCAGGCGAGATCGAGGTGAAGGAAGAAGACTGACAATGTGGCGCGCGCAACAAACTCCGTTCATTCCCGCGCAAGCGGGAATCCAGAGCGACAACCTATGCGCCGGCATCTTTGACTCCTGGGTCCCCGCCTTCGCGGGGACGAACGGAGATTGCTGATGTGGCGCGCGAGCGTGCTGACAATCTTTCCGGAGATGTTTCCGGGACCGCTGGCGCAAAGCCTTGCCGGCAAGGCGCTCGCCTCCGGCCTGTGGGCGCTCGACACCCACGACATTCGAAAGTCGGCCACCGACAAGCACCGCACCGTCGACGACACGCCGGCCGGCGGCGGCCCCGGCATGGTGATGAAGGCCGATGTATTGGCGCGCGCGCTCGACGCCGTGCCGCATGATACGCGGCCGCGCCTCTTGATGAGCCCGCGCGGCGCACCGCTCACGCAACAGAAAGTGGCAACGCTCGCCGCCGGGCCCGGCGCGGTCATCGTCTGCGCGCGTTTCGAGGGCGTCGACGAGCGGCTGATCGAGGCGCGCAAACTGGAAGAGGTTTCGCTCGGCGATTTCATCTTGTCGGGCGGCGAAATCGCAGCGCTCGCCTTGCTCGACGCCTGCGTGCGGCTGCTGCCCGGCGTCATGGGCAAGGAGGCGTCCGCCGCAGAGGAAAGCTTCGCCGACGGGCTGCTCGAATATCCGCAATACACGCGGCCGCCGGTGTTTGAAGGCGAGCCGATCCCCGATGTTCTGGTGTGCGGCGATCACGCCAAGGTCAAAGCTTGGCGGCGCGAGCAGGCCGAGCGGCTGACCAAGGAGCGCCGGCCCGACCTGTGGGCGGCGTATCGGAAACGCACGGACCGGCCCTGATCGCTCGGACCCTGGCCGCTCAAACCCTAGTCGCTCAGATTGTGCACGTGATTGGCCGCGCCCTTGGTGTTGACGATGAAGAACTGCTTGATGGAGAGGTTGCGCGAGGCGCAGTCCAGCGTGCCTCCTTTTTCGAAATTGCGGTTCTGCAGCACGAAGCGGTCATTCTGCACGCAGAAGTAGCCGCCTTTCTGGCCGGGCCTCGCCTGCCAAATCGCGCCCTCCGAGCCGGTGGCGTAAAGGTAGTAAAAGCGGTTGGTCAGCTGTCCGTTGAAGATCTGCCGGCAGCCGCCGGGTTGAATGGTCCACCAACCTTCCGAGGTCCAGCCGAACTGGGCATGCGGGTAGCCGAAGGCGACGTCGACCCTTTGGCCTGAATGGTTACAGACCCGAAACCCTGCCCAGCTCGGCCCGGCAGTGGCAAAACTCGCCATCATCAGGACGGCGAACGTCAAAAAAGCACGATTTAGCATAATCCAGCCTCCCAACAGGGCCTGGGCCCTATCAGCCGCCAGCATAAAGCCCTTTGATTTGCGGCAAAACAGGCCAAGGGGCCGGCCGCGACCCCATGGCGGCCCTATGGCGGCCCGATTCAGCAATTAAAAGGCATGACAAAATCGCGGGCTTGCAGTAGAAGCCCGGCCAACCCATTCAGGACGGACAAGAACCGCGCGCCGAATGCTGGCGCTGCCGACGGAGATTTCGCCATGAACATCATCCAACAGCTCGAAAAAGAGCAGGTCGAGAAGCTCTCGGCCGGCAAGACCATTCCCGATTTCGGGCCGGGTGACACCGTCCTCGTCAACGTGAAGGTGGTGGAAGGCGAGCGCAGCCGCATCCAGGCCTATGAAGGCGTCTGCATCGGGCGTTCGGGCCGCGGCATCCACGAGAACTTCACCGTGCGCAAGATCTCATACGGCGAAGGCGTCGAACGCGTGTTCCCGCTCTACTCGCCGATGATCGACTCCATCAAGGTCGTGCGCCGCGGCAAGGTCCGCCGCGCCAAGCTCTATTACCTGCGCGGTCTGCGCGGCAAGAAGGCGCGCATCGAGGCCGAGAGCGGCCCGATCCAGCAGCAGGCAGCCGCCACGGCGAAATGATCGGCTAACCTGATTTGAGCCCAAGCAAGAAGGCCGGCCTGCTCGGCCTTTTTTGTTGTGCAGGGTTTCCGGTTTCGGCCATGGCGGCGGCCGAACCACTTGCGATCGAGGTGACTTTCGCTCAAGCCGCCTACGACGCGCAAAACGACGAGCCGCTCATCATATTCAAGATGTCGGACTCTTCGAAAAAGGCTTTCGCTGATCTCACCCGCGCGAATGTCGGCCACAAACTGGAAATCCGCATCGACGGCAAAGCGGTGACGGCCCCAGTGATCGCGCAACCGATCTTCGGCGACACCGGACAGGTCGTCGGTCATTTCACGGTCGAGCAGGCACGCGACATCGCGGCCCGCCTGAACGCGGGGACCTCCAGGCTCGAAGACGAAATCGTTGATTGACCGAGTGGCGCCCGCCACCCAGAAACTGTCGTCCGCATTGTCGGAACCGGCGTAAATGGCTATATAGCGGCCATGGTTTCCAAGGCTCAACGGATCATCATTGCCGATCATATGCGGCTGCCCTGGCGCTTCTTCGGGCGGCTGGCGATCTGTGCGCAAGCCACGCTTTGACCGGGCGCCGGTCTTAGACCGCTTCGCGAACCTGTTCCCTATTCCGTCAAGCAAGGCCTTCGAGCAATGAAACCACGCACCCTCTATGACAAAATCTGGGACGACCATCTGGTGGACGAACAGCCGGACGGCACCTGTCTCATCTATATCGACCGCCACCTCGTGCATGAGGTGACCAGCCCGCAGGCCTTCGAGGGCCTGCGCACGGCCGGCCGCAAGGTGCATGCGCCGGAGAAAACACTCGCCGTCGTCGACCATAACGTGCCGACGCACGATCGCCGCACCAAGCCCAATCCCGATCCGGAAAGCGTCACGCAGATCGCGGCGCTGGCGCAGAACGCCAAGGACTTCGGCATCGAATATTTCAACGAGTTCGACAAGCGTCAGGGTATCGTCCACATCATCGGCCCCGAGCAGGGCTTTACCTTGCCGGGCACGACGATCGTGTGCGGCGACAGCCACACCGCAACGCACGGCGCATTCGGCGCGCTCGCCTACGGCATCGGCACGTCTGAAGTCGAGCACGTGCTCGCGACGCAGACGCTCATTCAAACCAAATCCAAAAACATGCGCGCAGTCGTCGACGGCAAGCTGCCGGAAGGCGTCACCGCCAAGGACATCATCCTCGCCATTATCGGGGAGATCGGAACCGCCGGCGGCACCGGCTATGCACTCGAATATGCCGGCGAAGCGATCCGCGACCTGTCGATGGAAGGCCGCATGACCGTCTGCAACATGTCGGTGGAAGGCGGCGCCAAGGCCGGCTTCATCGCGCCGGACGAGAAGGCCTTTGCCTTTCTCAAAGACAAGCCGAAGGCGCCGAAGGGCAAGGCCTGGGACGAAGCCATGCGCTATTGGGAAACGCTTGCCTCCGACGACAACGCCCATTTCGACCGCGAGATCAGGCTGCACGCCGCCGAGCTGCCGCCGCTGGTGACCTGGGGCACCAGCCCCGAACAGGTTGCCTCGATCGGCGGACGCGTTCCGATCCCGTCGGATATCCGCGACGATCACAAGCGCCAAGCCGCCGAGCGCTCGCTCGCCTATATGGGCCTGAAGGGCGGCGAGAAGATCACCGACATCGCGATCGACCGCGTGTTCATCGGCTCCTGCACCAACGGGCGCATCGAGGATCTGCGCGCGGTTGCGCGCATGGTCGAGGGCAAACAAGTCAACGGCAACGTCAACGCCATGATCGTGCCGGGCTCAGGGCTGGTAAAGGAAATGGCGGAAGCCGAAGGTCTCGACAGTATCTTCAAGGCCGCCGGTTTCGACTGGCGCGAACCGGGCTGCTCGATGTGTCTCGCCATGAACCCGGACAAGCTCAGCCCGGGCGAGCGTTGCGCCTCGACCTCGAACCGCAACTTCGAAGGGCGCCAGGGCCACAAAGGCCGGACTCACCTTGTCTCGCCGGCAATGGCGGCAGCAGCGGCGGTCGCCGGTCACTTCGTCGATGTGCGCGAGTGGAAGTAAGCTGATTGCATCGACGCAATCGAAAAGGCCCGCCGGGTGGCGGGCCTTTTTGTTTCCTGCGCGCAATCGCTATCGACACCGCTGGGCGCGGCGCGAGACGCGGCGGTCGTCGCGCCAGACGTGCGCCACCCAATCGCATTGGGACGCGGGTACGTCATCGTAATAGCGCGGCGGCGGGAAGACTTGGTAGGCGTAGCTCGGCGCGGTCGAGCCATAATAGAGATAGGGGCCCCAGCCCCATCCGGCGTGAAAACCGCCAACCCAGAACTGCGCCTGCGCGGTGCCCGGCATTGCCAGCGCGACGATGCCGGCAAAAGCACAGCCGGCCAAAAACTTCGTGACTTTCGACATCGATCGAACCTCCGATGCGACTCGAGTCACAATTTTACGGTGGAAATCCCTGCCGCAACGTTACCGCCACCAGCAGACCATCTGCGGGGTGATCACGGTCCCGCTCGGGCGATATTCGGTCGCAAGCCAGGAGCGGCAATAGCGCTTGGCATTGGGGCCGGGGAAACTGCGGCGCGGGCGCACCGTGATGTGCGGGCGGGCTTGCGCGGAGAATTCGCGGACGTTGGTGCAACGCACCACCCGCCCCGCTTCGTCGCGGCAGGCCGCCGACGCCGGCATAGCGAAGCCCGCCGCAAGCATCGCGGCTAAAAGGCTTAGGCTGGCCGCATTCAGTCGCATCGCGAACTCCGCACTGGCACCATCAGAATAAACGGTCGCCCATCCGTGGCTTTCCGTCAATCACTTGCGCTCCCTTGGCGGGCTCCCTCGCCACGCATAAATGACAGATATGGTTACGCAATTCGACGAGGCCCGGCGCCGGCCGCCACCCTCGCTTGGCGATATTGAGGCGCTCGCCGCACAGGCCTTCGCAAGGCTGCCGGAGACTTTCCGCGCGCTGTGCGAGGACCTCATCATCCGCGTGGACGATTTCCCCACCCAGGAGGTGCTCGACACCATGGGCTTGCGCGGCCGCTACGACCTGCTCGGCCTGTTCCAGGGCATCGGCGTGCCGTTCCGGCCCGACGTCACCGGGCTGATGCCGAACATGATCTGGCTCTACCGGCGGCCGATCCTCGCCTATTGGCATGAACGCGACGACAACCTGGCGGCCATCGTCACGCATGTGCTGGTGCATGAGATCGGCCACCATTTCGGGTTTTCCGATGAGGATATGGCCGAGATCGAAGCGGGCGCAGGTTGATGGTCGATCAATGCAAGAGATGGATGTCATCGCCATGCTGCATTTGACACTTTTCGGGTTGCGGCGGATATTTTCGCTCGTTGCCAAACCGGAGGGGCCATGATCGTCACGGTTTTCCGATCCCGCCTGATGCCGGGCCTGCGTGAGGATTATGTGGCCCTGGTCGACCGCATGGTCGAGCTGGCCAGCAGCATGCCGGGCTATATCTCGCACAAAGGTTTTTTCGCCGAAGACGGCGAGCGCTGCACCATCGTCGAATTCGAGTCGGAGGAAGCGCAGCGCGCCTGGCGGATGCACCCGGAACATCGCGTCGCACAACGCGCGGGGCGCGAAACCTATTACGAGACTTACAGTCTGCAGATTTGCGAGCTTAAACGCGAGTCGAAGTTCGACCGCAGTGCACCGGGCGTGGCCGCGGAATAGCAGCGCGGAACATTGCGCATGGCTGATGCGTAACCCCACCTATTGACCGAACCCGCGAAGGCCTTATGGAAAAGACTGGCCGAAACGGCCGGGAGCAGCAGGACCATGCAGAAATTCACCACTCTGGAAGGCGTCGCCGCACCGCTGGACATGATCAATGTCGACACCGACATGATCATTCCCAAGCAATACCTGAAGACGATCAAGCGCACCGGGCTTGGCAAGGGCCTGTTCTCCGAGCTGCGCTACAATGACGACGGTTCCGAGAACCCGGACTTCGTGCTCAACAAGCCGGCCTACCGCAACGCCAAGATCCTGGTGACCGACGACAATTTCGGCTGCGGCTCAAGCCGCGAGCACGCACCTTGGGCGCTGATGGATTTCGGCATCCGCTGCGTGATCTCCACCTCGTTCGGCGACATCTTCTACAACAACTGCTTCAAGAACGGTGTCTTGCCGATCCGCGTGTCGCCGGAGGACTTGGAGAAGCTGTTCGAGGACGCCGACCGCGGCGCCAACGCCACGCTCAGCATCGACCTGGAAGCCCAGGAGATTCGCGGGCCTGACGGCGGCGTGGTCAAATTCGACATCGATCCTTTCCGCAAGCACTGCCTGCTCAACGGGCTCGACGATATCGGGCTGACCAAGCAGAAGGCCGACAAGATCGCGAGTTACGAGGACACGGCGAAGGCGGCGCGACCCTGGGCCTAGAGCATGATACCGACCTGATCGGGAATGCGAACCGGTTTTCGCAAAAGAACATGCTCCAGCAAAAATGTCAGGGACGTGCGGAGATTCAACCCAGATAGATCGCGCTCGCGCGGCGCTCACGCTCGCTCAACCAACACCACCTCATAAAAATCGGATTCGATATCCTGGATGAGCGCGCTGACGCGTCCGCTCATTGCGCGGAATTCGGGCGCGCGCTGTGCCGCTTCGAGTTGCTTCTTGTCTTGCCATTGCACGTAGTTGACGACGTGCCGCCCACCGACGCTGCGATGCAGACTGATCGAGACGAAGCCCGGTTGCATAATCATGAAGCGGGCGCGCTCACCCAACACCTGCAGCAAGTCCGACAGATGAATCGGATCGACGTTGATAGTGGTGATATGCGTCACGATCGAACCGCCGACGCGAATATCCAGCATTTGCTCACTCCTTCGCATGAGGAGAATGCCGCGAGTTCCAAATTTGATCCGAAGTCGTTTGTCCGGTGGTGAATGGGCGTTTAACCGACACGCGGTAGCATGTCAGCGAGAGCGCCAGCGACATACCATCCGCATGCCGAAGCAATAACTATTTTAGCTATTTCCCCATGCAGTCGATGAGGAATTTGGTGCGATAACGCGGCAGAAGCTTCTTTTCGACTGCCTCGTGCTGGCAGGTGACCAGCTTCTTCTGCTCGGCGGCGCGTTTCTCGGCCGCGGCACGAAATTCAGGCTTGACGGTTGCTGGGTCGACGAGGCGGCCTTCGGCAAAAGCGGCACCTGCCGCCAACGTTGCGGTGGCAAGCAGCGCTATCAGAAGCCTTACCCCATGCCGCCAGTATACGACAGCATAGGTTGAAACGCCACGAATTTTACAACCAAAGCCCTCTCAGGCGGAAACGTCAGCCGACGCAATCGCTTCGGCAATGGCGACGGTCCGCCGCGCCATCTCGGCATGCAGGCGCTCGACCATGCGGCCGTCGATCGACACCACGCCCTTTCCCTTGTTCTCGGGCAGGTCGAAGGCCGCGATCATCTTGCGCGCCTGCGCCACTTCCTCGGCCGTCGGCGAGAAGGCCTTGTTGCAGGGCGCGATCTGGTTGGGATGGATGAGCGTCTTGCCGTCGAAGCCGAACTCCACGCCCTGCGCGCATTCCATGTAAAAGCCGTCGGCATTGCCGAGATCGTTGTAGACGCCATCGAGGATGTCGACGCCATAAATGCGGGCGGCGGCAACGCAGGTCGAGAGCCAGCCGAGCATCGGCGCGCGGCCCGGCACCAGCCGCGCGCGGGTGTCTTTGGCGAGATCGTTGGTCCCCATGACGAGGCCGGCAAGGCGCGATTCCGAATCCTTCGCGGAGGCGGCGATCGAGAGAATGTTGAAGATTGCGAGCGGCGTTTCGATCATCGCCCAGACCCGAATTTTCTGGTCGGCGCGCGTATCCATCAGCCGCTGGCCGATCAATTCGAGCGTATCCGGATGAGACACCTTCGGAATCAATATGGCGTCCGGCACGGCATGGATTGCCGCATCGAGATCTTCGGAATGCCAGGGCGTATCGAACCCGTTGATCCGGATGAAGACCTCGCGGCGGCCGAAGCCGCCGGCCCTGACCGCCTCCGCGACCTGTTTGCGCGCGGCCTCCTTGGCGTCAGGGGCCACGGAATCCTCAAGATCGAGAATAATGCCGTCGGCCGGCAACGTCTTCGCCTTCTCCAAGGCGCGGGCGTTGGAGCCCGGCATGTACAGCACGGTGCGGCGGGGGCGGAAGGTCATGACGGCCACTTTATCGGCCGCCGAAAACGGTTCAAGGCGCTGCCTGCGCGACTTTCGGCTTGATGATCTTGTAGAGCTGGAAGCGGTCGCCGTCGGCAACCAGCTTCAAGCGCGTCGGGTCGGGATTGGGCGCTTCGTCCTCGGTGAACAGGACATAGAGATAATCGAACTTCGGCCAGTTCAGCCAGAACTGCGGCGTCTTGGGCAAAGGATGATCGGCCGCGACGAGAAGCTGTGCGATCGACGGCGGCGTGCCGTCGAAGCGGTCGACGAAGGCGTTGAATTCGGGGCGCACGCCCAGGATCTGCTTTCCGGCCACGGTGAAAGCCGTCGTGACCAGCGCCGAGCGTTCGATCATGGCAATGCAGGCGGCATGCACCAGACCGAGATCGCGTACGTCGTCACCGAGCGAGCGGTCGGCATAGGCCACGAACACTTTCGAGCCGGGCACAATGCGGCGCACCGAGGAGCGGAACTGGCTGGTCGAATCCGACAGTTGCGACCAGTTCAGATCGATTTCCATGACGCGGCCGGCGACCAGCAGGATCAAGACCGCGACGAAAGCCCGCCGCACCAGACGGCGGCGCAGTTCGAGATCGCCGCAGGCCAGCAGCATGAAGGCCACGCCGATCGGCACGCGCTGGTCGGCCATGTAGGTGTCGAACATCACGCGCGGCAGCGCGAAATAGACGGCGCCGCCGACGACGATCAGCGCGAACACCAGCGGATGAAAACGCAACACGCCGTGACGCATCGCCCACACAATGCTGCCGACTATGATCGTCATCAGGGCGAACGCCACGATGTCGGAATAGTCGGTGAACACGAACATCAGGCCTTGCAGCTTGCCGCCCTGGTCCCAGTAATTGCCGGCGGCAAGTTGCAGGGTCGGGCTGGCGTAAAGCAGAGGACCGGCGACCAGGAACGGCAGACCGCCGGCGCAGAAGTCGGCAAGCCGCGGCAGCCACGGCTCCCGGCGCCGCTGCCACAGCCGGTAGATCTCGAACGAGAGAATGCCGATGCCGTAAACGCCGAGCGCCGACAGGTGACAGAAGAACAGCACCACGGCGCTCGCGGTCGAGAGCGCAAAGCGCGCCGGCCAGGCGCGTTCGCGCAACGCGATCCAGCCGGCCAGCGCCCAGAGCGCGACGCCGATGCCGAAGATGTAGTTCATCAGGCCGACGAGGAAGACGAAGTTGTAAAGCAGCGGAATGGAAAATAGCGGCAGCGCCGTCCAGCGGCCGATCAAGGCGCGGTTCAGCGCCAGCGTTCCGGACACGATCAGTGCGAACATCGCCACCATGAAGACCTGGCCGGCGAGGTAGATCTTCATGACGCGCGCCAGGAGGGGCACGATCAGATCCATGGTCAGGTTGGGAATGACCTGCCAGTCGATCTGATAGAACTTGGCAAGGAGCGGATTGTGCGACACCGTCGCGATCACCTGCATGCGGGCGAGGTGATTGATGTAGTCGGACAGCGGCGGCAGCGGATGCGTCCAGATCGGGATCGAGATCAGCAACGTCAATACGACACCGAGCACCGCAATTTGCGGCCCCGAGAACCCGGCGTTGCGGACTCGCGGCAGCCAGTTTTCGGCCATAATAGGCTTGTTCGGGACGAGCATGGGCTTGATCGACTCCTTCGCTACGAAATCGTCGATTGCACATGAACGAGCGATGAATATTGCGCTCTGGCGCCACCTCCGACGGCGTCGCAGCAAGACAATCGGATGCGGCCGTCGTGATTGATGTTTTTTACCCTAATGCGCGTTCCGGCCATGTGGCTTGCCGGCGTTGACGGCTGCGCCGGCGGCTGGATTGCGGCGTTCGTGCGGCCGTCGGGCGATGAGGCGGCGGTCGCGGTGTATGCACGATTCGAAGACGTGCTGACGGCGCCTCATCGTCCTGCAATCGTCGCGATCGACATGCCGATCGGCCTGCCGGAGCGGGCAGGCCTCGGCGGGCGGGCGGCAGAAAAGACGGTGCGGCCGCTGCTCGGCGCGCGCCAGTCCTCGGTGTTCTCGGTGCCGTCGCGCGCCGCGATCGAGGCAACAGATTATGCCGCCGCCTGCGCCACGGCGCTCGCCACCTCGGAGCCGCCGCGCAAGGTGTCGAAGCAACTGTTCAACATCGCGCCCAAGATCCGCGAGGTTGACGCCGTCTTGCGTGCGGAACCGGCGCTGGCCCGACAGGTCTTTGAAGTGCACCCCGAATTGGCGTTCTGGCGGCTCAATGGCGAGCGCGCGCTTTCGGAACCAAAGAAGGTGAAAAGCCGTCCCTACCCGCCCGGTCTCGCCTTGCGCCGGGAGCTGTTGCGCGCCGCAGGCCTGTCCGCGGCATCGATCGAGGCTTCACCGCCCAAAGGCGCGGCCGCAGACGACCTGCTCGATGCATTGGCCTGCGCGGCGGTGGCGCGACGGCTCCATGAGAAAACGGCGCGGCCTTTCCCCGACCCGCCGCCCCGCGACGCCTACGGATTGCCGATGGCGATCTAGGCGTGAACGGGAGTAAAAAGACCGCATGGATTTTCCGCAACGGCTGATCGACGGATACAACGCATTTCTGAGCGAGCGGCTGCCGCGCGAGCAGAGCCGCTTCCGCGCGCTTGCCGAAAGCGGCCAGCGGCCGGAAATCATGGTGATCGGCTGCGCCAACTCACGGGTCTCGCCGGAAGTGATCTTCGATGCGCGGCCGGGCGAATTGTTCGTCGTGCGCAATGTCGCCAATATCGTGCCGCCTTACGCGCCGGACGAACGTGCGCACGGCGTCTCAGCCGCGCTCGAGTTCGGCGTCGGCGCGCTGCACGTGAAACATATCGTGGTGCTCGGCCATGCCCAATGCGGCGGCATCAAAGCCTTCGCCGAGGACGCCACACCACTGTCGCCGGGCGACTTCATCGGCAACTGGATGAAACTCATGGCGCCGGCGGCCGCGAAGGTGACGCGCGAGGGTTTGTCGGCCGCCGACTATCTGACGCGGCTGGAGCAGACCAATATCGTCAACAGCCTCGACAACCTGATGACGTTTCCGCGTCTTGCCAAGCTGATCGAACGCGGCACGGTTGAGACGCACGGCGCCTATTTTGGTGTCGCCACCGGTGAACTGTCGGCGCTGGACAAGGAGAGCGGCAAATTCCGCCGCGTATCGGCGGAGGCGCACGCGAAGGCGTTTCAGTCGCCGCGGTTTTAGCACACGTCATCGCCGGGCTTGCCCCGGCGATCCCGCTTAGGTGGGCACGGTGCATCCTTAAGCGAGATGGCCGGCACAAGTCCGGCCATGACAGATGAGAGGTTCGAGGAAGAAGCTACGCCGCCTTTTTCTTCGCTTGAATCAGCTTGCGGTTGATCAACGCCTCGGCGATCTGGATCGTGTTAAGCGCCGCGCCTTTGCGCAAGTTGTCGGACACGACCCACATCTCGAGGCCGTTATCGACGGTCGGGTCGGTACGGATGCGGCTGATATAGGTCGCATCTTCACCGACGCATTCGTATGGCGTGGCGTAGCCGCCCGGCTCGCGCTTGTCGATCACCAGACAGCCGGGCGCGCTGCGCAGAATCTCGCGCGCTTCGTCTTCCGAGATCGGATTTTCGAATTCGATGTTGACGGCTTCCGAGTGACCGACGAACACCGGCACGCGCACGCAGGTGGCGGTCAGCTTGATTTTGGGATCAAGAATCTTCTTGGTCTCCATCATCATCTTCCACTCTTCCTTGGTGTAGCCGTCCTCCATGAACACGTCGATCTGCGGAATGACGTTGAAGGCGATCCGCTTGGGAAACTTCTTGTTGACGATCTCGCCGACCGTGAACACGGCCTTGGTCTGCTGAAACAGTTCGTCCATCGCATCCTTGCCGGCGCCCGACACCGATTGATAGGTCGCCACCACCACGCGCTTGATCTTGGCGTGATCGTGCAACGGCTTGAGCGCCACGACGAGCTGCGCGGTCGAGCAATTTGGGTTGGCGATGATGTTCTTCTTGGTGAATCCGGACAGCGCGTCCGCGTTCACCTCCGGCACGATCAGCGGCACGTCCGGGTCCATGCGCCAGGCGCTCGAATTATCGATCACGACTGCGCCGGCCGCGGCGATCTTCGGCGACCATTCCAGCGACACCGAACCGCCGGCCGACATCAGGCAGATATCGACGTCGGAGAAATCGTAATGGTCGAGCGCCTTCACCTTCAGCGTCTTGTCGCCGAACGAGCACTCCACACCCATGCTTTTGCGGGAGGCGATCGCCGCTACCTCGTCGGCGGGAAATTTCCGCTCTGCCAGAATGTCGAGCATTTCATGCCCAACATTGCCGGTGGCGCCGACCACGGCGACTTTGTAACCCATTGTTAACGCTCCGAAACTTTTCTACCCGATCGTACCGTCGCGCAACCGGATGGCAGCGCTTCTAGGCGAGAAAAGCACCCAAGACAACGGGAGCCTGCGGGAGACATGCATTCGGCCCTGCGTTGCTGGCGCGAGGACCTGCCCGACACTCTCGTGCGCTGGCTTGCATATCTATGCGGGATCGCCGTGCTGTCCATCGCGGCGGGCCATATTTTTCAGCATCACCCGGTGGCCATGGCCAGCGCCCCGATCGAGCAGGTCGACTGGGTCACAATCGAAAAGCCGTTTCCGGCCTTTGCGCTCGCCATCCCCGAGGCCGAGGACGCCCAGGCCGGCTACACCATCCGCCGCGCCCGCAACGGCGGCGGGCGCAAGGACATCCTCACATTGGGCGATCCCGACGGCGTCGATCCGTACCTCCAGGTCACGATCTACCGCCCGGGCGGCGAGATCGGCCGTTTTGCCATGCCGGCGGTCACGATCGCGGGCGATGCCGCGGCCGACGCGATGGGGCCGGTGAATATCAGGCAGGAAGCCCAGCCGTTGGCGAGCAAATTCGGCCCGCTTGCAATCGTCACCTTCGACACGTCGAGAGGCGCGTCGCGCGGTTGCCTCGCGTTCGTACGCGCCTACGACGACCCCAGGCTGCAATTGTCCGGCTGGTTCTGCCGTAGCGGCGAGCTGATCGAGCGCTCGACTTTGACCTGCGCGCTCGACCGGCTGACGCTTTTATCGGCCGGCAGCGAGCCGAAGGTCGGCGCTCTGTTCGCGCAGGCCGAATTGCATCGCTCCTTCTGCGGGCAACGCGACCCGATCCTGGCGTCAACACCGAAGTACCGGCAGCTATGGAAGGCACTCGAAATGCGGCCCAGGCCGCGGCGTGTAGGCCGTTAGGGCATTTCGCGACAGCCAATGGCCGGCCGCTATTGCCCAAATGACACACAAAACGCACCTCTGGCCTTGGATCGAACGCTTTTTGATGGTTTGTCTGGACATTAGCGCGTGACCGGCCCCTATTGCACCGAACCGAACCCGGCTACACTGCGTTGCGACAGGGTGGCCTGCAGGCAGAGGACATGATGCGGTTGAAACACTTTGCGGTTGTTTTTGCTCTTGTCGGCGCTGTGGGCTTCATCACCGCTCCGGCCGACGCTCAGAACCGGCGCACCTACTCCAACCGCGACAAGACCATTTCGATCAGCCGCGACGAAAACGGCAAGACCCGCACCCGCATCATCATCCAGAAGCGCTCCTATCTCGACCCCGGCACCGACCCGCTGCCAAGCGAGCGCAACGCGCTGGATTATGTCCAGAATCCGACCCAGCGCGCCGACAGTCCGCTCGACCACACGGCGTTCGGCGACCGCGGCACGCTGCCCGGGCCGTTCACGCTACCGAGCCGCAACAATCCCTGGTTACAGTTCTAACCGGCCAGCGTCTCCAGCTCGGCCAGAATCGCCGAGCCCATCTCCGACGTCGAGATCACTTTCGTGCCGTCCGACTTAATGTCGGCGGTGCGCAGACCCTTGTCGAGCGCCGCCGCGATCGCCTGGTCGATCATGTCGGCCTGCTTGCCAAGATCGAACGAGTAGCGCAGCGCCATCCCGAACGACGCGATCATGGCGATCGGGTTGGCGACGCCCTGGCCGGCGATATCTGGGGCAGAGCCATGCACCGGTTCGTACAGCGCCTTGCGCTTCTTGGTCTTGGGGTCGACCTCACCGAGCGAGGCGGAAGCCAGCATGCCGAGCGAGCCGGTGAGCATGGCGGCGACGTCGGAGAGCATGTCGCCGAACAGGTTGTCGCAGACGATGACGTCGAACTGCTTGGGGTTGCGCACGAGCTGCATGCCGCCGGCGTCGGCCAGCATGTTCTGCAATTCCACGTCCTTGAACTCGCGCGCATGCAACTGCTCGACCACCTCCTTCCACAGCACGCCGCTTTTCATCACGTTGTGCTTTTCCATGGAGGTGACCTTGTTGCGCCGCTTGCGTGCGAGTTCGAAAGCGACGCGCGAGATGCGCTCGATCTCGTAGGTATCGTAGACTTGCGTGTCGATAGCGCGCTTTTGACCGTTGCCGAGATCGGTGATGGTCTTGGGCTCGCCAAAATAAACGCCACCGGTCAATTCGCGCAGGATCATGATGTCGAGGCCCTCGACCAGTTCCCGCTTGAGCGAGGAGGCGTCGGCCAGCGCCGGGTAGGTCACCGCCGGGCGCAAGTTTGCGTAGAGGTCGAGATCCTTGCGCAAGCGCAGCAAGCCAGCCTCGGGGCGCACGTCATAGCCGACCTTGTCCCAATTCGGCCCGCCCACCGCGCCGAAGATCACGGCATCGGCGGCTTTCGCCTTTTCCATCGTCTCGTCGGTGATGGCGACGCCGTGCGCGTCGTAACAACAGCCGCCGACCAGCGCCTCTTCGGTGGTGAACTTGTCGGGGCCCTTGGCGTTGAAGAACACGATGAGGCGCTTCACCTCGGCCATGACTTCAGGACCGATGCCGTCGCCGGGCAGAAGCAGCAGATTGTGGGTCGCCATACGCAGCACCTCGCGGTAGATTTGTGCGCGGATTGCTAAAGCCTTACCGGGGGCTTGGCAACCGGTTGCCGGCGCATGAACGCCTTAGTTTCATATTCATTAGCTAAGGAACGCCGATGACTGAACGTCGCGCCAGGATCGTGGTTGTCGGCGCCGGATTCGGCGGCCTGGAGGCCGTCAAAGCGATGCGGCGCGTGCCGGCCGACATCACCGTCATCGATCGCCAGAACCATCACTGCTTTCAGCCGCTGCTCTATCAGGTGGCGACCGCCGCGCTCTCGCCGGCCGATATCGCCTGGCCAATCCGCCACATCTTGCGCACGCAGGCCAACGCGACGGTGTTGATGGAAGAGGTCATCGGCATCGATCCGCGGCGCAAATGCGTGCGCACGAACTTCGGTGACGTCCCGTACGATTACCTCATCGTCGCGACCGGCACCATGCATGCCTATTTCGGACATGACGAGTGGGCAAAATACGCGCCGGGCCTCAAGCGCATCGAGGACGCCACCCGCATCCGGCGGCGCATTCTCATCGCTTTCGAGCACGCCGAAGTCATGGCCGATACCGCCGAGCAAAAACGGCCGCTCACTTTTGTCATCGTCGGCGGCGGCGCGACCGGCGTCGAGATGGCCGGTGCGATCGCCGAAGTGGCGCGGCAAACGCTGGCGGCGGACTTCCGCCGTATCGATCCGCGCAGCGCGCGCATCGTGCTGGTCGAAGCCGGCCCGCGCATCTTGTCGGCCTTTCCGCCTGTGCAGTCGGAATATGCGCAGCGCGTGCTTGAGAAAGCAGGCGTCGAGGTCAAGACCGGTACGCGCGTGACGTCGTGCGACGCGCGCGGCGTCGAGACCGACGCCGGACGCATCGAGGCCGAGACCGTGATCTGGGCGGCTGGTGTTCTCGCGTCTCCGGCAGCAAAATGGCTTGGCGTAGAAGCCGATGGCGCCGGCCGTGTCAAAGTCAACGCGGACCTGACGGTACCGGATCATCCCTATATCTATGTCGTCGGCGACGTCGCCGCGCTGCCCCCGGGCGAAGGCAAGCCGGTGCCGAACATGGCGCCCGCCGCCAAGCAGATGGGCCAGCACGCCGCCAGGCTGATTGCCGGCCGCATCGCCGGCAAACAAGCCTCCGAGCCGTTTCGCTATATGTCCGCCGGCGAAATCGCCACCATCGGGCGCAGCGCGGCGGTCTACAATTTCGGCCGTCTGAGGCTATACGGCTTCATCGGCTGGATGTTCTGGGGCGCGATCCACATCTACTTTCTGATCGGGCTGCGCAACCGCTTCGTGGTCGCGGTCACCTGGCTCTGGAGCTACATCACTTTCGAGCGCGGCGCGCGCCTGATCACTCGCCCGGAACGCGCGAGCCACGATCCCGACTAGAGCCGCTCGTGCCGCTGGCGTTCGGCTTGCGGGTTTGTGAAAATGGCGCCACCGGGAAAGCGCGGGTGAAGGAGCCAGTTTTGTGAACACACCGTCCGCCAGCAAGACCAATCCGGGCAATTTCTTCGAAGACTTCACCCTCGGCCAGGAAATCCGCCATGCCACGCCACGCACCGTGACGGTGGGCGACGTCGCGGTCTACCAGGCCCTGTTCGGGCCGCGCTTTGCGGTGCAATCCTCCGATGCCTTCGCCAAGGGCATCGGCTACGCACGCGCGCCGCTCGACGACCTGCTGGTGTTTCACGTTGTGTTCGGCAAGACGGTGCCGGACATTTCCCTGAATGCGGTTGCCAATCTCGGCTACGCCGTCTGCCGTTTCCTCAAACCCGTCTATCCCGGCGCCACCTTGCATGCGGTGTCCGAAGTGATCGGCCTGCGCGAGAACGCCAACCGCAAGACCGGCATCGTCTATGTGCGCTCGCGCGGCTTCGACGAGAGCGGCGACTGCGTGCTCGACTATGTGCGCTGGGTCATGGTGCGCAAGCGCGACGAGGCAGCAGCAGCGCCGCCGGAGAAAGTCCCCGACTTGCCCAAAGCGGTCGAGCCGGCGCAGCTCGGCGCCGCCTGCCCGACGATCGACGCCGTCGCCTACGACAGCGTGCTCGCCGGCAGCCCGCATCGTTTCGGCGACTACAAAACCGGCGACAGAATCGATCACGTCGACGGCATCACGGTGGAAGAAGCCGAGCACATGATGGCGACGCGGCTTTATCAGAACACCGCGCGCATTCATTTCAATCACTTCATCGAAAGCAAAGGCCGCTTCGGCCGCCGGCTGATCTATGGCGGGCACGCGATTTCGCTGGCGCGCGCGCTTTCGTTCAACGGTCTCGGTAATGCCTTTCACATCGCGGCGATCAATGGCGGGCGTCACGTGGCGCCGCTGTTTGCCGGGCTCACCGTGTTTGCCTGGTCGGAAGTGCTGGAAACGGCTGACGTGCCGGGCCGCAACGATGTCGGGGCGCTGCGCCTGCGCACGATCGCGACCAAGGATCGGCCCTGTGCGGATTTCCCGTACAAGGACGGCGACGAGTATGATCCGGCGGTGATTCTCGATCTGGATTACTGGGTGCTGATGCCGAAGTAGTCCCTGTCGTTCCGGGACGGCGCGAAGCGCAGCGCCCGGAATGACAGTCAGCTGCTCGCCCTCAAATGATCCACCAGTTGCCGCGCATAAGGCGGTAGCGCGTTCTCGTCGCGCACGCAGATCGTGAGCTCGCGCAGCGCCCAGGGATCCGACAAGCGTATGGCGCTGACCGCCATGGTGCGCGAGATACGCTGCACAGTCGACTCGGGTACGATACCGACGCCGACATGGCATTCCACCAGTCGGCAGATGGCGTCGAACGAGCGCAGTTGCACGCGCAGGCGCAGGGGCCGGCCGATGCGGTTGGCCTTGTCGGCGAGGAAGCGCTGGATGGCGCTGGCGCGGTCGAGGCCGACCATGTCGTAATCGAGCACTTCCGAAAAACCGATATGCGGCCGCCCGGCGAGCGGATGGTCGCGCGCCACCACCAGCATGAAACGGTCGCTGCGGAATGGAAAACTGTGCAGGGCGCCATGATCGACCGTGCCGGCGACGATGCCGATATCGCCGGTGCCGTCGGCGATGAGCTCGACGATCTCGTCGGACAGGCGCTCCTCGAGATCGACACTGATATCGGGATAGGCCGTCAAGAAAGAGCTCAGCGTCTCGGGCAGGAATTCGGTCATGGCGTTGGTATTGGAGAGCACCCGCACCTGCCCGGCGAGGCCGCGGGCGTAAGGCGTGAGGTCCTCGTTCAATTTGTCGGTCTGCGCCAGAATTGCGCGGGCATGCTGCAACAGGGTGCGGCCGGCCTGGGTCGGGGTGACGCCCTGGCGGCCACGCACCAGCAGCTCGGCGCCAAAGGCCAGCTCCATCTTGCGGATACGGGTGGAGGCGGCGGCGAGCGCAAGGTTCGCGCGGGCGGCACCGTGGGTGATGCTGCCCGCCTCGACGACATGGCGGTACAGATTCAGGTCCGTCAGATCGAAGCGCATGACGAAGGCTACCTTCTTCATTTACGAAGGCAGGTTACACAAACAACATATTGCATCAGGCATTTTTCCGGTTCAAGCTTCGTATTTGTTGAAGCGTAAACCGGTTCCGAACTAGCCACGCAGAGACACGGTCACGTTGCCCGCGCCATCGGATTTTCGCCCAATGGTGCGTTGCGGCGAAGCTGTCGTTTGGTTAGGAGCGCATGCCGGAACGCCCAAGCGGCCGAGAGCGCTTGGGAGTATTGCGGAGACTGACGATGGCCGAACTCGACGCAGGAACGGCACGCGGGGCGCAGCGTCCGCTTTCGCCGCACCTTCAGATCTACAAGCCGATGCTGACGATGATGATGTCGATCGCGCATCGCATCACCGGCGCGGCGCTTTACTTCGGCACCGGGCTGCTCGCCTGGTGGCTGATCGCGATCGCCACCGGGCCGAACGCCTATGCCGACTTCGAATGGTTCATCGGCTCGATCATCGGCCAGCTCATTTTATTCGGCTACACCTGGGCGCTCATGCACCACATGCTGGGCGGCATCCGCCATCTGATCTGGGACACACTGCGCGGCTTCGAGCCGAACGAGCGCGAATTGCTGACGATGGCGACCTTGATCGGCTCGATCGCGCTCACGCTGGTGCTGTGGGTGCTGGGCTATCTCGCCATGGGAGGTCCGCGATGAGCGCTCCGCAAATGCGCACACCGATGCGCCGGGTGCGCGGCCTGGGCGCCGCCCATTCCGGCACCGGAAATTTCTGGCACCAGCGCGTGACCTCGGTCGCCGGCGTGGTGCTGACCATCGCGCTGGTAGTGATCGTCGTGTCGCTGCTCGGCCGCAGCCATGCGGCGGTGGTGCAGATTCTCGGCTCTCCGCTCATTGCCACCATCATGCTGCTGTTCATTTTGAACACCGCCTATCACATGTGGATTGGCATGCAGGAAATCATCCTCGACTATGTTCATGAGGCCGGCTGGAAGTTCACCTGCCTGATGGCCAATACCTTCTTCGTCTTCGCGGTGGCGCTGGCGTCCTGCTTCGCCATCCTCAAACTATCGTTCGGAGTTCTGACGCAATGGCCGGCAACGGACAAGGAAACGGCGCGCCGAAAGTCAACGGCGGCGCTTATCCGATCGAGGATCATTCCTACGACGTCATCGTGATCGGCGCCGGCGGTTCAGGTCTGCGCGCCGTCGTCGGCTGCTCGGAAGCCGGCCTGCGCACCGCCTGCATCACCAAGGTCTTCCCCACCCGCTCGCACACCGTGGCGGCGCAAGGCGGCATCGCCGCCGCGCTCGGCAATATGGGCGAGGACGACTGGCGCTGGCACATGTACGACACCGTCAAAGGGTCCGACTGGCTCGGCGACCAGGACGCCATCGAATATCTCTGCCGCAACGCACCGGAAGCGGTTTACGAGCTCGAACATTGGGGCCTGCCGTTCTCACGCCGCGAGGAAGACGGCAGGATTTACCAGCGTCCCTTCGGCGGCATGACCACCCACTACGGCAAGGGCACCGCGCAGCGCACCTGCGCCGCCGCCGACCGTACCGGCCACGCCATGCTGCACACGCTCTACGGCCAGGCGCTCAAGCATTCCGCCGAGTTCTACATCGAATATTTCGCCATCGACCTCATCATGGACGACGAGGGCCGCTGCCGCGGCGTGGTGGCCATCAACCTCGACGACGGCAGTATTCACCGCTTCCGCGCCAACATGACCATGGTGGCGACCGGCGGCTATGGACGCGCCTATTTCACCTGCACCGGCGCTCACACCCAGACCGGCGACGGCAGCGGCATGGTGTTGCGCGCAGGTCTCCCGGTGCAGGACATGGAGTTCGTGCAGTTCCATCCGACCGGCATTTACGGCGCCGGCTGCCTGATCACCGAAGGCTCGCGCGGCGAAGGCGGTTATCTGGTCAACTCCGAAGGCGAGCGCTTCATGGAGCGCTACGCGCCGTCGGCCAAGGACCTCGCTTCACGCGACGTCGTCTCGCGCTCGATGACCATCGAGATCCGCGAAGGCCGCGGCGTCGGCAAGCAGAAGGATCATATCTATCTGCATCTCGACCATCTCGATCCCGCGATCCTGCACGAGAGGCTGCCGGGCATTTCGGAATCCGCGCGCATTTTCGCCGGCGTCGACGTGACGCGCGAGCCGATCCCGGTGCTGCCGACGGTGCACTACAATATGGGCGGCATCGCCACCAATTATCACGGCGAAGCGCTCACCAAGAAAAACGGCGATCCCGACACGGTCATTCCCGGCCTGATGGCGCTCGGCGAAGCGGCCTGTGTCTCGGTGCACGGCGCCAACCGGCTCGGCTCCAACTCGCTCATTGACCTGGTGGTGTTCGGCCGCGCCGCGGCGCATCGCTGCGCCGAACTGCTCACGCCCGGCGACAGCCAGCCAGATCTGCCCAAGGATTCCGCCGACTTCGCGCTGTCGCGCCTCGACAAATACCGTCACGCCTCCGGCGGCACGCCGACCGCGCAATTGCGGCTGAAGATGCAGAAAGTGATGCAGAACAATTGCGCGGTGTTCCGCACCGGCGAGGTGCTGCAAGAAGGCCACAAGCTTATCCACGAAGTCTATGACGGCATGCCCGACATCGCCGTCAGCGACCGTTCGCTGATATGGAATTCGGACCTCATCGAAACGCTTGAGCTCGACAACCTGCTGGCGCAAGCGGTCGTCACCATGGATTCCGCGCTCAATCGCACCGAAAGCCGCGGTGCGCATGCGCGAGAGGACTATCCCGAGCGCGACGACAAGGACTGGATGAAGCACACGCTCGCCTGGATGGATGCGTCCGGCAAGGTGACGATCGATTACCGTCCGGTGCACACCTATACGCTCACCAACGACGTCGCCTATGTCGAGCCGAAAGCGCGCGTTTACTAGGAAACAACGGCCATGGTCGAATTCACGCTGCCGAAAAATTCGAAAGTCACGCAAGGCAAAACCTGGCCGCGCACGCCGCATGCGACGCACGTCACCGAATTCCGCGTCTATCGCTGGAACCCGGATGACGGACAGAACCCGCGCCTCGACACTTATTTCGTCGACCGCGACGATTGCGGCCCGATGCTGCTGGACGCACTCATCTGGATCAAAAACAATGTCGACCCGACATTGACCTTCCGCCGCTCCTGCCGCGAAGGGGTGTGCGGCTCCTGCGCCATGAACATCGACGGCACCAACACGCTCGCCTGTACCCACGCCATCGACGAGGCGCGCGCGCCGGTGCGCGTCTATCCGCTGCCGCACCAGCCGGTGGTGAAGGACCTGGTGCCGGACCTGACCAATTTCTACGCGCAGTACGCCTCGATCGAGCCCTGGCTACACACGACCACGCCGACGCCGGAGAAGGAATGGCTGCAGAGCCACGAGGACCGGCTCAAGCTCGACGGCATGTACGAATGCATCCTGTGCGCCTGCTGCTCGACTTCGTGCCCGAGCTACTGGTGGAATTCGGACCGCTATCTCGGACCGGCCGCGCTGCTCCAGGCGAACCGTTGGGTGCAGGACAGCCGCGACGAGGCAACGGGCGAGCGTCTCGACAAGCTGGAAGACCCGTTCCGCCTCTATCGCTGCCACACGATTCTGAACTGCTCGAAGGCCTGCCCGAAAAGCCTCAATCCGGCCAAGGAAATCGCCACGCTGAAAAAGGCGATGGTCGACCGGCAGCTTTAATCGACAAGGCCTTTTGCTGCTGTAAGCTCGCCGTATGGACGAGCCCGCCCTCAATTTCGACGGCATCACGCTATCGCCGCAGAAGGAAGTCGTGCGGGCGTTCTACAAGGAGATGTGGGACCACGCCGACAAAAGCCTGATTCCGGAAATTTTCCACGAGGGCTTTACGTTCCGCGGATCGCTCGGACCGACGCTGGTCGGCCACGTGCAATTCGCCGGCTATGTCGACGACGTCACGGGCGCCTTCGGCAATTACACCACAGACATCATTTCGATGATCGAGGAGGCAAACCGCGTCAGCGGCAAGATGCGATTCAACGGCGTTCATCGCAAAACGCTGTTCGGTGTGCCGCCGAGCGGCCGGCACGTGTGGTGGACCGGCATGCCCATCTTCAACTTCGAGGGTGCGAAGGTGCGCGACCTCTACGTGCTTGGCGACATTCACGGTCTGATCGCGCGGCTCAAGGGCGAGCCGGAGCCGGGCTTGCGGGGCTAGCCCGACACGCGCGGTTATTTACAGCCCTTGCCGATGCAGACCGCGCTGAGCTCGGGAAACGGCTGATAGGCGACGCCGACACATTGATCGTTGGCGGGAATGAGCTGGTTGAGTTCCCCGCGATAGAAATAGGCGACACGTTCGGCCCGGCCGATGACACCGGGCTGCGCGCCGTGAGCGGTGTAGCGCAAGCAGGCGACATAATGTTGCTCGTTTCCGACCGGGCGCAGGACGGGACCGAAAATAAAGGCGTCGGTCACGCGCACCGTTTCGTTTTTTTCGAACAGCTTTCTAAGTGTAATGATGATATCGTGCTTGTAGTCCTTGGGGAACACGTTCGTGTCCCCCGTCGCCTCGGGCTTCTTATTGTCCGAGCAGGCGGCCACGGCCACCGCCAGGACCAACAGAAAAAACACCCTCACCACACGCCCGGCCATCGGCAGCATCCTCAATCGCGATACGAGGCTGTCGGAAAATCTAGCGCCGGTCGCACGGCCAGTGCAAATCAAGGCAGGCCGAGCTTGCGTTTGCGCTGACCGAGCGTGCGCAGCCGCAGCGCATTGAGCTTGATGAAGCCTTCGGCGTCGCGGTGATCGTAGGCGACGGCGCCCTCCTCGAAGGTCACCAAGTCCTGGTCGTAGAGCGAATATTTGCTCTCGCGGCCGGTCACGATGGCGTTGCCTTTGTAGAGTTTGACCGTGACGCGGCCGGTGACGAATTCCTGACTTTTGTCGATCGCCACCTGCAGCATCTCCCGCTCCGGCGCGAACCAGAACCCGTAATAGACCAGCTCGGCGTATTTCGGC
This sequence comes from uncultured Alphaproteobacteria bacterium, assembly GCA_963840065.1. GTDB lineage: Bacteria > Pseudomonadota > Alphaproteobacteria > Rhizobiales > Xanthobacteraceae > Pseudolabrys. The sequence continues at coordinate 434,444 of CAWIXF010000010.1, forward strand.
ATCAGCTCGTCTTTCAGGTGCGCGGCGCCGCGGTCGAGCGTGATCGATTCGATGCCGCGATGAGCGGCAAGCAGGATGGTGCCGCCCGGCGTCTCGTACATGCCGCGCGATTTCATCCCGACGAAACGGTTCTCGACCAGATCGAGGCGGCCGATGCCGTTGGCCCTGCCGAGATCGTTGAGCGCCTTAAGCAGCGCTGCCGGCGTGAGCTTTTTGCCGTCGATCGCCACCGCATCGCCGCGCTCGAAATCGACGGTAATGACGGTCGGCTTGTCGGGCGCCGTCTCCGGATCGACGGTGCGCGAATAGACGTAGTCGGGCACCTCATGCGCCGGATCTTCCAGCACCTTGCCTTCCGAGGAGGTGTGCAACAGGTTGGCGTCGACCGAGAACGGCGCCTCGCCGCGCTTGTCCTTGGCGATCGGAATCTGGTGCTGCTCTGCGAACTCGATCAGCTTGGTGCGCGAGGTGAGGTTCCATTCACGCCAGGGCGCGATCACGGTGATGTCCGGCTTGAGCGCGTAGTAGGCAAGCTCGAAGCGCACCTGATCGTTGCCCTTGCCGGTGGCGCCGTGACAGACCGCGTCGGCGCCGACCTTCTGCGCGATCTCGATCTGCTTCTTGGCGATCAAGGGCCGCGCGATCGAGGTGCCGAGCAGGTACTGGCCTTCGTAGAGCGCATTGGCGCGGAACATCGGGAACACGTAGTCGCGCACGAATTCCTCGCGCAGGTCCTCGATGAAGATGTTCTCCGGCTTGATGCCGAGCAGCAGCGCCTTCTGCCGCGCCGGCTCGAGCTCCTCACCCTGGCCGAGGTCGGCGGTGAAGGTCACCACCTCGCAAGCGTAGGTCGATTGCAGCCACTTCAAAATGATCGAGGTGTCGAGGCCGCCCGAATAGGCGAGGACGACTTTCTTCGGCTTTGGTTTCTCGTCCGTCGGCATCCGCGTTGATCCAGTGAGCTCGGCCCCGCGCCGGGTATGCAGAAGCCGTTCAATCCCTTAACCGGTCGGCGCGGTCAAGCCCGGCTATTCGGTGACGTCCCTGTAGACGTCCATGTCGGCGGTGCCGGCCAGAATAGCGCGCCAGCCCTGCAGAAACGTGCGCACCATGGGATCGCTCGCCACCCGGTGGCGGTTGAGCTCAAGGGCGGCGTAGGACTCGTACTCGACTTCGATGACGAACTGGGCCGGGTCGTCGACATTCTGCAGAACGCGGATGCTCTGCGCTCCGAGCGAGCGATAAAACGGGCTGGCGCTGTTAATCATAGCCAATGCCTGCGCGGGATCGCCTACGGACCGGAACTTGATCTGCAAGACGCGTTTGACGTTCTCTTCGGACTCCGCCACCGTTTTCTCCCGCCTTTTCGTCACCGATCATAGCAGCCCGGACCCGGCAATTACGCCGCGTCCTGTCGAATTACCACCAGCCACGCCTGCGGCCTTTCGATTTCTCGTCGCCGTCTTCGGCAGGCTCGGGACCACTGATCTCGCCCGCCGCGCGATGGCCGAGCCATGTCAAACTATCGCGGCAGGCAAAACCCGCCCGCTCAAGCGCCTGCTCGATCCTGTCGTCAGAAAGCCGCGTGCGCGGCCAGCGGTAGATCAGAGCGTGCATTAGCCAGACGATCAAAAAGGTGAACACGGCGGCGAACAAGACGTCGCTGACGAAATGCGCGCCCGCCATCACACGAACGGCGCCCATCCCGACGGTGAGCGCGAACGCGGCGCCATAGGCGAGTGCGCGCCATTGCGGTGGCGCCAGCGCCGCCGGCGCGAAGGTCCAGGCCGCGCCCGCGACGTCACCGGACACGAACGAGCAGTTCGACGCGCAGTCGCCGCGCGGATCCCACCAAGCGACGAAGGTCTCGTCGCCTCCGAGTTGTCGCACGTCGATCGGCCGCGGCCGGTTCCAATGCTCCTTGAGCCCGACATTGACCAAGAGGCCCGGCGCGAGCGCCAGCGTCGAGATGAGAAAAACCACGGCGCGGCCGGAGACCACCATCTTCCGCTGCGGCAGAATGAATTTGACAATCAGCGAGGCGACGGCGGGCGCGACCAGGATGGTGCCGATCCACAAACCGATGTTGCGGACATTCATCAGCGGCGGATAAACGCGCAGAGCAAAGGTGTGCTTGCTGGTGTCGATATAGTCGTGGAAATGCCGCGATATCGCGAGATCGAGTCCGGGAAAGAGCCCGAACAGCAGGCCGCCGACGACGGCGATGACAAGCGCGATGATCAGCCCGGTGCGGTTCATAATCGTCCTTCGGGCTGCGATCTAGCCGACCGATGCGGCGAAGGGAAGTCAGCGCTCACGCCAGCGGCCGGCCTTGCGGCCGGCGACCAGCCAGTAAAACAGGCCTCCAATGATTCCGGCTGCCGCCGCGAGCTGGAGCGGATGGACAACCGGCGCGACATCGGTGGTGTTTTCCAGCCGCAGATCGATATCGGAGCCGAAATAGGCCGCAAGCCCGACCGCGGCGCCGGCAACAGCGTAATAGAGCAGCCGGCGCATGCGAATGGCTTCCGACAGAATGATCAGCAGGATGGCCGGCACGAAGGCGGTGGCGCCGACCACGCTGGTCGCGAAAAACGACGTGGCGAAAAACACGAACCGTTCGACCGGATCGCTGTCCAGCCATGCCCAGTCCGGCACCAGAATGCCGATGGCGAGAGTGATACCCGCCGCGATGATGGCGATGATGAGCGCGAAGAAGATCACGACGATCCGGCCGAGAAGCGACATCATTCCACCATGGCCATGGCGCGAAGCGCCAAGCGTTCGCGGACCGACAGTTTTTCGCTCGCGCTTTTGAGTTGGCCGCAGGCGGCGAGAATGTCGCGCCCGCGCGGCGTGCGCACCGGCGAGGCGTAGCCGGCATCGAACACGACCTGCGAGAATTTTTCGATCTGATCCCAGTCCGAGCATTCGTAGCGGCTGCCGGGCCAGGGATTGAATGGAATGAGGTTGATCTTGGCGGGGATGCCCTTCAAGAGCCGCACCAGCGCCTTGGCGTCATCGATCGAATCGTTGACGCCTTTCAACATCACGTATTCGAAGGTGATGCGTTTGGCGTTGGAGACGCCAGGATAGTTGCGGCAGGCGTCGAGCAAATCCTTGATTGGATATTTACGGTTGAGTGGAACCAATTCGTTGCGCAAATCGTCGCGCACCGCGTGCAGCGAGATCGCCAGCATGCAGCCGATCTCTTTGCCTGTGCGTTCGATCATCGGCACCACGCCGGAGGTCGAGAGCGTGATACGGCGCTTGGAGATGGCGATGCCCTCCCCGTCCGCCACGATAAGAAGCGCGTCGCGCACCGCCTCGAAATTATAAAGCGGCTCGCCCATACCCATCATCACGATGTTGGTGACGCGGCGCTCAGCACGCATGTCGGGTTTACCCGATATGCGCTCTTCAGAAGATTTTTGCGGCACCACGCCGTCGCTCGGCCGCACACCGCCCGGCCACTCTCCAAGCCGGTCCCGCGCCACCATCACCTGACCAACAATCTCGCCCGCCGTCAGATTGCGGACCAGTCGCTGGGTGCCGGTGTGGCAGAAGGTGCAAGTAAGCGTGCAACCGACCTGGCTCGACACGCACAAGGTGCCGCGCTCGGTGTCGGGGATATAGACGCATTCGACCTCATGCGGCAGGCCGCTGTCGGGATCGCCCGGCAGCCGCAGCAGCCACTTGCGCGTGCCGTCGACCGAGACCTGCTCGGCCACCACCTCGGGACGATCGAGCGTGAAGCGTTCGGAAAGCGCCGCACGCAGCTCCCTCGACACGCTGGTCATCTCGTCGAAAGAGGTAAAGCCGCGGAAATAGATCCAGTGCCAGAGCTGCTGCCCGCGCATCTTGCGCTGGCGCTCGGGCACGCCCACCTCGCCGAGCGCGTCGGAGAGTTGCGCGCGCGACATGCCGATCAGCGAGGGCTTCTCGGGCGCGACATAGCGCTCGAGCGGCGTCTTCTCGACGAAAGGCGCAGTTTGAAGCTGTACGGTCATGGATCTCGGTCACCGCCGGGCACAGCCCCGGCAATCGCGCTTAAGCAGATATAGTCTATCTAAGCGGGATTTCCGGGTCTCGCCACAACCGAGCGTCCGGTCATAACCGGCTCAGGTCACTTGCACTCGGCGGCAACCTTGTCGAGGGCATCGGCAACGCCCTTGAGCGAATAGGTATCGGTGGTCTTGGTGCCGCGGGTGGAAATGCTCTTGATGATCAGGTCGGTACCCTTGCGCATGGCTTCGACCATCTGCGCTTCCTCGGCGGCATTCTTCACCCAGGCGCCGTCATTCTGAGTGTACATGGCATAGTTCGCAGTGCCGACTGTGGCCGAGGCGTCGACGCCCGGTTTTTGCGGATAGCCGACGATCACCGACACCTCGTTCTTGACCTTTTCGGCCGGGCGGGTGGAGACGAAGGCGTAGGACGGGTCGCGGTTGCGGCCGGGCGGATCGGTCACCGCCGACGTCGGCTTCGACAGCGCAAAGCAGACGAGTTTGCCCCCTGGCGTTGCCTTGTAGGCGCCCCAGTCCCCGAACTGGCCGAGCAATGTGGCCTGATCGGTAGGATCCGGCTTCTTGGTCTGCGCCGATGCCGTGGATAATGCGAAGGCTGACGCCGCCAGAATTGCGATGATGGTGCGGAGCACAGAAGTCATGTTCATCGGGTCCCCGGTCAATAGATCAACGTCTTTGGAACCGCCCCCATTTTGATTCGGTGTGAATTCTAGTCCAATAGGGGCGAATATGGACCATGTGAAGGCGGCAATGCGCCGCGACTACACAGGTTAACCGCGCAAGGTTAACGATACCAGCCCGCGCACCGATTGCACGCCAGAAGGACCGCCATGAAAGCCCTGCTCTGCACCCGCTACGGCACGCCCGACGATCTTGAGCTGACCGACATTGCCGATCCCACTCCGAAGGCGGGCGAAGCGGTGGTGCGGATCGCGGCAGCGGCGCTCAACTTTTTCGACACGCTGATCATCGCCGGCAAATACCAAGTGAAGCCGGAAATGCCGTTTTCGCCGGCCGCCGAGTTTGCCGGAACGGTGGAGGCCGTCGGCGCGGACGTCAGCGGCCTGAAAAGCGGCGATCGCGTGCTCGGCTATGGAGGCTATGGCGCCGCGCGCGAGCGCATCGCGCTTGCCGCCAACCGGCTGGTCAAGATTCCCGACGGCGTCGACTTCGACCGTGCCGCCGGGCTGTGCGTCACCTACGGGACGACTCTCCACGCGCTCAAAGACCGCGCCCGGCTCAAGCCCAAGGAGACGCTGGCGGTATTGGGAGCCTCCGGTGGCGTCGGGCTGGCGGCAGTCGAACTCGGCAAGCTGATGGGCGCACGCGTCATCGCCTGCGCCTCGTCGGCGGAAAAGGTCGCTTTCGCGCGCGAGCATGGCGCCGACGACGGGATCGACTACGGCAAGAACGACCTGAAAGAGGCGCTGCGGCGCGTCACCGACGGCCGCGGCGCCGATGTCATCTATGACCCTGTCGGCGGCGCCTTTACGGACGCGGCGCTGCGCGCGATCGCCTGGCAGGGCCGCTTTCTCGTCGTCGGTTTTGCCGCGGGCGACATTCCCAAACTGCCGCTCAATCTGGTGCTGCTGAAGGGCTGCGACGTGCTCGGCGTATTCTGGGGCTCATGGATCGAACGCGATCCCGCCGGCCACCGCGCCAATACCGAGCAACTGCTCGATTGGGCCGCACAAGGCAAATTGTCCTCGCACGTGCACGCTGTCTATCCGCTGGCGCAAGCGTCCGAGGCATTGAAGGCCATCGCCGGCCGCAAGGTGATGGGCAAGGTGATTTTGCGGCCTTAGCCTTGCGCGATCAATTCATCCAGCTTGTCGCGCGCGGCGTCGCGATGTTCCGGCCGGATGTGGTTCGATACCAGCTTGATCGCGGTCGCCAGCACGGCGGCATCGTCGGTGAAACCGAACACAGGCAACATGTCGGGCACGGCATCCATCGGCAACACGAAATAGGCGATTGCCGCGAACAGCGTCGTCTTCACCGCCAGCGGTGTTTGGTGGTCGAAGGCGCAGTAATAGGCCGCGAGCGCCTCTTCGGCGAACGGCACGCGCGCAGCGACCTTGCCCAGCTTCTGCCAGAAGCTGCGGCCCAACGCATTTTCGTCGTCATCGGGACGCCAATAGGCGTTCTGAGTAGCGGCCATGGCGTTAATGTGGGCAGCATTTTGGGCCCACGCAAGGCGCCAATTGTCGCCGTCAGGCGCGCGTTGGTCAGGCGCCGGCGATCTTATCCATCGCTTCGGCGAGCTTGACGTCGCGCTCGGTGACACCGCCGGCATCGTGGGTTGCGAGCGTCACCTGCACCGTCTTGTAGACGTTGAACCACTCCGGATGATGGTCCATTTTTTCCGCCACCAGCGCCACCCGCGCCATGAAGCCGAACGCCTGGTTGAAATCCTTGAAAGTGAAGGTCTTGGCGATGGCATCGCGGCCGTCGACGTCGGACCAGCCGGGCAGCCTGGCCAGAGCGGATTTGCGCGCGTCCGCGCTCAGTTTCTGCGCCATGACGGCCCTCAATTGCTTCGTTTGCGCATGACCTTATCCGAAAACCGGCCACACATCCCCGATCGGCAGCGAGGACATGCTTTCGGGATCCTGCGCTCCAAACGCCCGGACCCTCGAAAAGGCTCCCCGGAACGCCTACCTAACAGACTGAGGGTCAATCCTACGAGGCTTCCATGTCCTGGTCATTGAATATCGGCAAGGTCGCGGGCACCGTCGTGCGCATCCACCTGACCTTTCTGCTGTTTCTCGCCTGGATTTTTGCCGCCGCCTACGCCGCGAGCGGCGCGGCGACGGCCTGGAATACGCTTCTGTTTATTGTGCTGCTGTTTCTGTGCGTGCTGCTGCACGAATTCGGCCACATCTTCACCGCCCGCGCCTTCGGCGTGACGACACCCTATGTGACGTTGTTGCCGATCGGCGGCGTGGCGCAGCTTGAGCGCATTCCCGAGGAGCCCTGGCAGGAATTCCTCATTGCCATCGCCGGGCCGATGGTCAACATCGTGATCACATTGCTGCTGGTTTATGTCGGCGGCGCCGATCTAAAGCCGAGCGCGGCGGCCGCGGTCGACAGTACGCAGATCTCGATGATCGACCGGCTGGCGATCGTCAATTTGTTCCTGGCGCTGTTCAACCTGATTCCGGCCTTCCCGATGGACGGCGGCCGCGTCTTGCGCGCCGCGCTCGCCAGCAAGTTCGGCTATGTGCGGGCCACCGAAATCTCCGCCTCCATCGGCCAAATGGTCGCCTTTGCGCTCGGCTTCATCGGGCTGATGTACAACCCGATCCTGATTTTCATCGCCATCTTCGTCTATCTCGCCGCTTCTTCAGAAGCGCACATGGTGGCGTTGCGCGCGGTCTCGCGCGGCGTGCCGGTCAGCTACGCCATGATGACGCGGTTCGCGACGCTGATGCCCGACGCCCATATCGACGAGGCGGTGCAGACCTTGCTGGCGACCAGCCAAGGCGAATTCCCGGTGGTGGACGGCGCCGGCAAGCCGGTCGGCGTGCTCGACCGAGGCGGCCTCGTCAAGGCGCTCAAGACGCTCGGCCCCGACGCGCGCGTGGCCGAGGCGATGAACCCCGAAATGCCGACCGTCAGCTACCGCTTTACGCTGGAACAGGCCTTCAAGCTGCTGCAGGAGAAGTCGGCGCCGGCGGTCGGGGTCATCGATGCCGCCGGCAAACTCACCGGCCTCGTCACCAACGAGACCATCGCCGAAATGATGATGCTTAACGACGCGGCCCCGCGCGGCTGGCGCGTCGGTCCCTGGGGACGGCCAGCGGGGGCCTGAGTCACCGGGCTCCATTTTCGCCCGTTGCGCCGGCCTTTTTCCTGACTATATTGCGCCGCAACAGCATGTGCGTCGCGGGTCCATAAGGGCCCGCGCTTTGGTTTTCGGGAACACCTATGAATCTTCGCAACATCGCCATTATCGCCCACGTCGATCACGGCAAGACTACTTTGGTCGACCGGCTGCTGCAGCAATCGGGCGTGTACCGCGAGAACGAGCGCCAGGTCGAACGCGCCATGGACTCCAATGATCTGGAGCGAGAGCGCGGCATCACCATTTTGGCCAAGGCCGCCTCGGTCGCGTGGCAGGGCACCCGCATCAACATCGTCGACACGCCGGGTCACGCCGACTTCGGCGGCGAGGTCGAACGTATCCTCAACATGGTGGATGGCGCGCTCGTGCTGGTCGACGCCGCCGAGGGTCCGCTGCCGCAGACCAAGTTCGTGGTGTCGAAGGCACTGAAGATGGGGTTGAAGCCGATCGTGGTGATCAACAAAGTCGATCGCTCCGACGCACGGCCAGTCGAAGTCGTCAACGAAGTCTTCGACCTGTTCGCCGCGCTCGACGCGACGGACGAGCAGCTCGACTTTCCGATCCTTTACGGGTCGGCCAAGCAGGGCTGGATGGCCGAGAAGCTCGACGGTCCCCAGGACCAGGGCATGAAGCCGCTGTTTGATCTGGTGCTCAAGCACGTGAAGCCGCCGGTTGTGGAAGAAGGTCCCTTCCGCCTGCTCGGTACCATTATTGAAGCCAATAATTATCTCGGCCGCATCATCACCGGCCGCATCACGTCCGGCACCGTGAAGCCGAACCAGGCCGTGAAGGTGCTCTCCCGTGACGGCAAGGAAGTGGAAACCGGCCGCGTCACCAAGGTGCTCGCCTTCCGCGGCCTCGAGCGCGTCCCGCTGGAAGAGGCAGAGGCCGGCGATATCGTCGCGCTCGCCGGACTGCCGAATGCCACCGTGGCGATGACGATCTGCGATCCATCGGTTGAAACGCCGATCCCGGCGCAGCCGATCGACCCGCCAACTTTGGCGATGACATTTCGCGTCAACGATTCCCCGCTCGCCGGCACTGAAGGCAACAAGGTCACCGGGCGGATGATCCGCGACCGCCTTCTGCGCGAAGCGGAAGGCAACGTAGCGCTGCGCGTGCGTGAATCGGACGACAAGGACGCCATGGAAGTCGCCGGCCGCGGCGAATTGCAGCTCGGCATCCTGATCGAGACGATGCGCCGCGAGGGATTCGAATTATCGGTTTCACGTCCGAAGGTGCTGCTCCGCCGCAACGACGCAGGCGAGTTGGAAGAGCCGATCGAAGAGGTCGTGATCGACGTCGACGAGGAGCACTCCGGCATCGTGGTGCAGAAAATGGCGGAGCGTAAAGCCGAGATGACCGAGCTCAGGCCTTCCGGCGGCGGGCGTGTGCGCCTCGTCTTCCACGCACCGACGCGAGGGCTGATCGGCTATCAAGGCGAATTGCTGACCGACACCCGCGGCACCGCCATCATGAATCGGTTGTTCCACGGCTACGCGCCGCACAAAGGCGCGATCCAAGGCCGCCGCAATGGCGTGCTGATCTCCAACGACAAGGGCGAGGCTGTCGCCTATGCGCTGTGGAATCTGGAGGACCGCGGCCCGATGATGATCGAGCCGGGCTGGAAGGTCTACACCGGCATGATCGTCGGCGAGCACACGCGCGACAACGATCTCATCGTCAACGTGCTCAAGGGCAAGCAGCTCACCAACATCCGCACAACCTCGAAGGACGAGGCGGTCAAGCTCACCCCACCGCTGCGCATGACGCTGGAAAAGGCGCTTGCCTATATCGAGGACGACGAGTTGGTCGAGGTGACGCCGAAATCGATCAGGCTGCGCAAGAAGCTGCTCGACGAGAACGACCGCAAGAGGGCCGAACGGCAAAAGGAAGCCGAAGCGGTCTGACGCGAATCATTCCGCTTGAATTTCGCGGGCGGCGCTCCCGAGTGGGGTGCACCGACATGTCCCAATTCAAGACAATTGCGACGTCCCCCGCGTGAGGCAGTTTCCGGCGCGCGCTATTTTGCATGGCCGCGCCGCTGATTTACCGGACATATGTGGCCAGTAATCCACACCTTAACGGTTCATTTACCATAGGGCTTGATGGGCGCAGTGTTCGTTGCTTCTATTCGTCCATGAGCACGACCCTCATAGAGATTCGCCGCGCCAAGGCAGCCGACGCAACCGAAGTTGCGGAGACCCACGATGAGGCATGGCGCACCGCCTACCAGGGCATTATCCCCGGCAATGAGCTCGACAAGCTGATCAATCGGCGGGGACCGGACTGGTGGGATTCGGCGATCCGCAAAGGCAGCCGCATCACCGTTCTGCAATTCGGCGAACAGATCGCCGGCTACGCCAACTACGGCCGCAACCGCGCCCGCAGCCTGTTCTATGAAGGCGAGATCTATGAGCTTTACCTGCGCCCGGAATTCCAGGGGCTCGGTTTCGGGCGCCGCCTGTTTTCGGCCGCGCGCAAGGACATGATGCAAAGCGGACTGAAGAGCCTGGTGGTATGGGCGCTGTCCGACAACGAGCCGGCCATCGACTTCTACCGCGCGCTCGGCGGGCGGCCGGTCGCGCGGTCCTCCGAACGCTTCGGCCCGAAGACGCTCGACAAGGTCGCCTACGCCTGGCAAGGCTGAGACTTCACGACAATCGCCAGACTGTCATCGCCGAGCTTGTCCCGGCGATTTGCTTGAGTTGGTTTTGTGCTCGAACTTCATCCTGGAGGCCGCGTCAGCGGCCGTCTTGAAGGATAAAAACCCGTGACACGTCGGCCTATCGATCTCGGGTTTACCCAAGATCGGGATACTTATGCGCAAGTCGGCTATCGCCGACTTGCGTGTTCGGGACGCGCGGCTTTGCATCGCTCCTTACCATGAGCGTCAAACGTTCGGCGCCGGCAGGCCCTTCTGCATGCACGCCGCACGCAGTGTATTCAACAACAGACACGCGATCGTCATTGGCCCGACGCCGCCCGGCACCGGCGTGATGGCACCGGCCACCGCGCCCGCTTCGGCGAAGGCAACATCGCCGACGATGCGCGATTTGCCGCCCTCACCCGGCACACGATTGATGCCGACGTCGATCACCGTCGCGCCCGGCTTGATCCAGTCGCCGCGCACCATCTCCGGCTTACCGATGGCGGCGACCAGCACGTCGGCACGCCGGCACACCGCCGGCAAATCCTTGGTTTTGGAATGGCAGATGGTAACGGTTGCGTTCTCTTGCAGCAGCAGTTGCGCGACCGGCTTGCCGACGATGTTGGAGCGGCCGACCACCACCGCCTCCATACCGGCGAGCGTTGCATGCACGGTCTTCGCCAGCAGCACGCAGCCCATCGGCGTGCACGGCACCAGCGCCGGCAGGCCGCTGGCGAGGCGGCCTACATTGATCGGGTGAAAGCCGTCGACGTCCTTGTCGGGATCGATCGCCGCAATCACCTTCTGCGCGTCGATTTGTTTTGGCAGCGGCAATTGCACCAGAATGCCGTTGACCGCCGCGTCGGCGTTAAGCTTCGCAATGAGGTCGAGCAACTCGGATTCCGGCGTCGCCGCCGGCAGCTTATGGTCGAAGGCGCGCATGCCGACCTCGGCGACCATTTTCGACTTGGTGCGCACATAGACGCTGCTCGCCGGGTCCTCGCCGACGAGCACCACGGCGATGCCGGGGACAAAACCGTGCGCGCCTTTAATGCGCGCGACCTCACTCGCGATCTTGGCCCGCAAGTCGGCAGCGATTTGTTTGCCGTCGATAACGCGTATCGTCAAAAGAAAGCCTTTCCTTCGTCATGCCCGGCCCTGCGCCGGCCATCCACGGCTTGCTTTCCGCTTTCGCGCTAAGACGTGGATAGCCGGGACAAGCCCGGCCATGGCGCAAGTTAATACCGCGATTCAGTTATCTGCTCCAGCGTCGCGATCAGCGCCGCTGCATCGCCCGCGATCGTCAGCCGTTTGATGCGGGCCGTTGCCCCCGCCGCCAGAACGACATCGCGCGGTGGGACGCTCAACGATTTCGCGATCAAACGCACGAGCGCCTCATTGGCCTCGCCCTCGCTCGGAGGAGCCGCCACGCGCGCCTTGAGCATGGCGCGGTCGTCGGCCATCTGTTCGATGCCGCCGATGGCATCGCGCCCGCCTTTGGGTGTCAGCCGCACCGCGAGCGTGATGCCACCCGCCGTCGCCGCCCACGGCTTAGCGACCGAAGGTTTGGCGACCAAAGGCTTGGCGACCAAAGGCTTGGCCACGCTAGAACACGTTCGGATAGATGTAGCGGATGATGACGTTTTCGATCAGCAGGATGATCAGGATCAGGATCACCGGCGAAACGTCGATGCCGCCCAGATTGGGCATCATCTGGCGGATCGGGCGCAGGACCGGCTCGGTGATGCGGTAGAGAAAGTCGCCGATCATGGCGACCACCTGGTTGCGCGTGTTGACGACGTTGAAGGCGATCAGCCAGGACAGGACAGCGGCGGCGATCAGCAGCCAGATATAGATTTGCAGCACAAGAAGAATGATATCGAGAACCGCGCGCATGAGCGTCCATCCCTTTGGAAACGTGGGCGGAAACTAACGATTCGCGCTGCCGCGAACAAGCCAGCCCGCCGCGGTCCATCGTCTGGGGCGATCCTTGACAGGGCACAACCCTAGCCCTAAATGGCGGCCACTCGCCACATTTTCTCGCGCAGCGATGCTTTTATCCGCTGCTGCTTGGCGGGGCCGTAGCTCAGCTGGGAGAGCGCCTCGTTCGCAATGAGGAGGTCAGGGGTTCAAATCCCCTCGGCTCCACCATTCTTCCTGCCATGCCGCGTCTGCCACGAGCTATTTGCAATGGCCTGTCAGCCTACACTTGGCAGCAGCGCCAATTGCACCCTGCAGCGAGGACCGGCCAAACCGGCGTTTCCCGCCGCAGGGCGATGTCGGCCTAATTCGAATTCTTGGCCGTGGCGCTGTCGTCCATATTGGTCACGGCAACCCGGCGGTTCTCGGGCGCGCGGGGCGCCTCACTGTTCTTGAAGTGGGACGAACCGTAACCGACGGTCACCAGACTTGCGTCCGGAATCCGGAAGTTTTCGATGAGATATTCCTTGACCGCGGCAGCACGGCGCTCGGACAGGTCCTGGTTATACTCGGGCGAGCCGGTCGCGTCGGCATAACCGGCCAGCACGAAGGTATTCCCCTTCAGTGACGGATCGGTCAGTGCCTTGCCGAGCTCGTCGACCGTTTCCTTCGCCGACCTGGTGATTTTGTCCGAATTGAGTTCGAAATTGATCTCCAGATCGATGTTCGGCTTGGTGTCGGTGATCGCGCTGAGCTTGTCGAGCTCGACCGTCGACAGCGATCGCGTTTTCCGCTTGCGCAGGTTTTTGACAAAAGCCGTATCGGCCAAGGTCTTCGCGGTCGCGTCTGGCGAAGCAGCCAGGCTCCGCGTATGGCCTGAGTTCCGTGGCTTCAGCGACTTGATGATCGTCGAGCTCGACGGCTGGTCTTCGGCGCTGGCGATTCCCGCCCCCAAAGACAGAATAAGCCCACCGGCAATGACGAAAGCGGCGATTTTGAAGGCCGACCTGGTAAATTGGTAAGTCATTGTTTGTTCCCTTCTTTTTGACACGCTCGAACCGTTTGTCGCTGACGGCGGCCTGGAGGTTCAACGAAATCGTCGCCGTCAACGGATCCCGTATTTGGCGAATTCTTCCCCGATTTTAGGGTCAATGGCCTTCGCCGCCGCGATGTCTTTGCGGCCGCCCGCGGCATTGCCGCTGCGGATCTTGGCGATACCACGGCCGTAGAGCGAAGAGGCCTGCCGCCCGTTGATCTGGAGCGAGGCGTTGTAGTCGTGCAAGGCGTCGGTGGGCTGGCCACTCTTCAACTTGAGCAAGCCACGGCTGTCGAATGCGTTGGCAAAACGCGGTCGAAGCCGCAGCGCCGCATCGCAATCCCGTAACGCCGCCTGGATTTCGTCGAGCATCGCACGCGCCCAACAGCGATTGTTCAGGGCGTCCGGATTTTCGGGACGCGCGCGAATGACCGCGTCGAAATCTTTGGTCGCGAGGGCATAATCGTTGTTCTTGGCGTAGAGGATGCCGCGTTTGTAATACGCATCGGTGTCGCTTGGATTCTTGTCAATCTGGCGGCTCAAGGCGAGAATTGCTTCGTCATCTTTCGCCGACTTCTTGACCGGAATTTCCGGCGACTTCCCAATCGGAATCGATTTGCCGGGCTCGGGCGGTTTCCCGACAACCGGCGGGGACTCCAGCTTGGCCAACTTGTCCAATTTTTCTTTGGCCAACGTGGCGTATTGGCCGTTCGGATGCATGTCGAGAAAATCATTCCAGCTTCTGCGCGTTCCGATCTGCTCGGCGTGCTGGTAATCGCGGCGCGCCTTTTCATTCGGGTCGCTGGCAAGCGTCGGCGCGTTGTTTGGTTCCGGTTCGGCCGGCGCGGGTTTCGCTCCCGGGAATTGTGAGCTGGGCGGGAAAGTCGATTTCGATTGCGGAGATGTGGCACTGGGCGGAAATCCCGATTCGGATTCCGGGAGATTGGTCGTCGTCGCGACAGCCGAGCTCGAATCGGACGCTGCATTCGGATCGAAATAGAATTTTTCGGCGAGCGACGATGACAGCCACGGCGTCTGCTTGCCGCCCGATGCGCGAGTCAGGCTAAAGCGCGTGCGGATAAAGACTTCTTCGCCGCTCAATCCGGGCGTGCGCATCTGCTTGATCAGCTCGGTCATGAACATGCTTTGGTTCGAGCTTGCCGGCTCGCTGTCGACCGTGCCAAGCGCGGTCGAGTACATGACGATGCTGTTGCTGGGCGCGATGACAGGGGCGAGTCCCTGCGAAACGGAACGGAAGCGCCGCTCGTAGGGATTTCGACGCGAAGCGTTGAGAATGGCAATTTTGATCTTGGCGCCACGCTGGCTCATCTCCTTCAGCACGGTGTCAATGCTGAAGCCATCGCGCCGCACATCGGCCTCGCTCCAGACCTGCGCGTTGACCGGGATCAGGTAGCTTTGCCGATCAGATTGAAGCCCGAACCCGCTGAAAAAAATCAACGCGACCGATCCGGATTTGATTTTTCCGTACAGACCGTCCAACGCCTTGCGCATGGCGTTCTTGGTAAGGTTCTCGCCGATCTCGACGTCGAATCCGTCGCGGCGGAGCTCTTTCGCCATCTCGCGCGCGTCATTGATCGCGTCCTTTAAAGGCGCTTCGCTGTCGGGATACTTGGCGTTGCCGATAACCAAGGCGAAACGGCCGCCGCTCGCCGCCGCCGACGCAAATTGACCGGTCGTCGCGACGACCGCAAAAGCCAGGAGAAGACCGAAAACAAAACGCATTTTATGCCATGCCATTTCACGGGTCCGGATCTGTCCCAATACCGGCTGACGACAAATGAATTTTACTCTTACCACCGTGTCATTTCAAACACTTGCCGGCCCGCCAATACCCCGACAGGCGCCAATACCACGCACTGCACCAACTCGTGTCATAAGATTTTTCCAGAAATCCTCACAAACTGAACAGGGAATTGCGGCACACATCCCGACAGGCGGGGCGACCAAGGTTAATTCACCCCGTACTGGGAGAATGTGGCGGTAATGTCAGGGTCGAGGCCGCGTGCGGTGCTGATGTCCCTGTTGCCGCTCGCTGTCTGCCCATTGCGCTTTTTGGCAAGCCCTCGTCCGTAGAGGGCGGATGCCAGACTGGGTTTCGATCTCAACGCGGCCGTAAAATCGTCGATAGCGCGATTGAAGTCGCCGAGCTTCAGATAGGCAAGCCCACGGCTATCTAACGCGTCGGCAAAATTCGGCCGAATGCGCAGCGACTGGTCGCATGCAGAAATGGCAGATTGAAGCTGACCGAGCACCGCCCGCGTCCAGCAAAGATCGTTCAACGCGTCGGGATTGTTCGGCAGCAATTCGGTCACGCGCCTGAAATCTTCGGCGGCCTTGGCAAAGTCGCCTCTCTGGGCGAGGACGCGTCCGCGCCGGTAGTACGACACGGCATCGCCGCTGGTCACCGGCGGAACAGAGATAGTCGACGCGGCGGGTTTCGCCGTCGCCGAAGCACGCTCAGAGTCCGACATACGGCTCGCCAAAATATCCATGAGTTGCTTGGCGCTGCCGCGAACGTTGGAGTCGCCGACCTTCGACGCCTGCAACGCCCATCGGTATGCATCCGTATTGTTCTTGGAAACACCCTTCCCGAGCGCGTACAGCTCCGCCACGATAACCTGCGCCTGTGAATGGCCCTTTTTGGCGGCGCTTAAAAACCAGCGAAAAGCCTCGTGGTCGGATCGCGCCAGACCGACGCCGGCCGAATAGAGCGCGCCCACATAGGCCTGCGCCGTCACGTCGTCGCGTTCGGCCGCACGCAAGTAGCGCTGCGCCATCTCTGCATCGGTTTCAGCAAAGCAAGGCCCACCGCGAACTACTACAATGAGAGCCAGAGCCAGGACGACCGACCATCGCCCCAATTGCCCGACCCGTCTCAGCATTCGTCGTGCTCCCCGTTGAATTGATCTAGGTCACGTTCCGCGCAAAATTGCATGAATACTATATTGTAAAGTTTGACGAAACGGAGCTTTGCGAAAAGTCAAGAAAAGTCAAAATGACCTAAATTGTTGACGAATTTGGAGCGTCGCAAAGCGACGGAATTTCGGCCCGAGACCCGCATGAATCTGCTTTTCGAAATCGCATGGACTCATGTCACCACGCGCGTGCGGCAGACGATTGTTGCAAGTCTGGGCGTGGCGTCCGGGATCGGCATTACGATTATGATGGCTTCCTTGATGACCGGGTCGCAACGGGACTTCGTCCGCACGCTTGTCGACAGCATCCCCCATGTCACGGTCAGCGCCGAGCGTCGCACGCCCCGGCTTCAACCGGCCGAAGAGGTCTATGCCGCCGCTCAGTCTGCCAGCGCTATCAGTGCGAAAAAATTGACGGAGATCAAAAATCCTAAAGACGTGATGGAGTCCCTGAGAACATGGCTGCCCGGCGGCGTCGCGCCGTCCGTGAAGACCACGGTGATCCTCCATACCGGGCAAGAAAGCATCGGCGTGACTTTGGTCGGCATCGATCCACGCTACGAACAGGAAGTTTCCAAGCTGCCCAGTCAAATGAAAAGCGGGCAAATCACCGACCTCTACAAGGGAACCAATACGCTCCTCATTGGAGAGGCGCTGGCGAAGAAGGCCGGTTTGCGCGTGGGCAGCGGCGTCAACATTTCCACGAGCGAGGGAATGGTCGTCCCGGGTTCCATCGTGGGAATTTTCAGCACGGGACAGGACGACTTGGACAGCGCGCAGGTTTACGGCCTGATCCGGACGGCACAGGTGCTGTCGGGTCAGCCGGGGGTCGTCAACGAGTTGCGTATCCGCCTGCGCGACGCCCGCGACGCCCCCGAGATCGCCAAGCGCGTGGGGCAATTGACCGGATACAAAGCCGTGTCCTGGCAGGAAGCCAACGCGGACTTGATGTCCGCCTTCGTCGTGCGGGACGTCATCATGGTCGTCATCATGAGCGCCATGATGTTCGCCTCGACGCTCGGCGTTTACAGCATCATTTCCACCATCACGCAGGAAAAGCGCCACGACATCGCGATCATGAAGTCGTTCGGCATGAAAGCCGGCCTGGTGTTGAGCATCTTTCTCGTCGAATCCGCCATTATGGGCATTCTCGGCGTTTTGATCGGATGGGCGCTGGGCTACATCCTGTGCACCGCGATGTCGCTGGTGACCATCGCCAACCCAATCACCGGAGACGCGGTGCCGTTGCCACTGATTTTTGAACCCGTGCACTACGTCGTTATCGCGTCGATCTCACTGGCCGCCTGCCTGGCCGCTGCCTTCGTCCCCTCGCAAAGCGCGAGCCGGCTGCTGCCGGTCGATATCATCCGCGGGGTCTGATGAGCGGTGCCATCCACGCCGTCGGCCTGACGCGACGCATCGAAGGCGCCATCAGCCGCACGCTCATCGACCACGTCGATCTCACCATCGAACTGGGCGAGTTCGTGGCGATCACCGGCCCTTCGGGCTCCGGCAAGTCGTCACTGCTCTATCTGCTGGGGCTGCTGGACCAACCGACCGAAGGCGAGGTCAATATCTTCGAGCAACCGACTTCGCGCTTGAACGACGGCCAAAAGGCCGATTTGCGTCTGCGCTCCATCGGCTACATTTTTCAATTCCACTACCTGTTGCCGGAGTTTACTGCGCTCAACAACGTGCTGATGCCGATGAAGACGCTCGGCCGGTTGTCGGTGCAGGAGATGCGCCAACGCGGCATCGAATTGCTGAACTCGCTCGGCCTCGGCGATCAGATCGACAAGCGCCCGTTTCAGCTGTCTGGCGGTCAGTGCCAGCGTGTGGCAATCGCGCGCGCGCTGGCCAACGATCCCGCCATCATCGTCGGAGACGAGCCGACCGGAAACCTCGATTCGGTTTCGACCCAGCAGGTGTTCAATATTCTCCTGGAGCTCGCCAACAAGGGACGCACGGTATGCGTCGTCACCCACGACCTCGGGCTGGCCGGGCGTGCCGATCGACAGGTTCGCCTCGTCGACGGCAAGATCGAAAAGATCACCGTCCAGCACGAGCGTAAAAAGAAAGTCGCGGAAAAAGCCTGACGGGCGTGCTGCGAACCGTCGATAAACGCCGCTTGCAGGCCCTCAGGGCTTGACGCTCCTGAGCGCACCGCGCCGTGCATCGTTTACCAGCGACTGCACATTGGCCGCGAGCGCCGCCGAAATATCCGGATCGACAGCGAACTCGCCACCGGACACTTTCGGCGCCGGCGTGACGGTGGTGGTTGCTTCGGGTGCGGTCGCGACCTTGGGGGTTTCCGCCACGGCCAGCTTGGGGAGTTGCTCGGCGCTCACCTTCTCGCCGTCGGCGAGTTCGGGCCGAGCGGGCGAAACCACCGAATCGCCGGCTTTGACGCCATTCACGATCTCGACCAGCCGCGAGCCGCGCACGCCGGTGGTCACCGGCACGCGATGCACCTTTCCATCGCGCACCAACTGGACGGCCCCGGCAAACACCGCATTGACCGGCACGACGACCGCCGACGGCTTTTCCCGAAACACGATGTTGGCCTCGACCGTCATGCCAATGCGCAGCGGACTATTGGCCGGCAAACCGAGATAAACGCGAAACGTCTTCTTGGTCGGATCGCCTTTCGGCGTGATGTGAGAAACGGTCGCGCGCAATTGCTTGTGTTCAAATGCTTCACTCGACAAAAACGCCTTTTGGCCGACGGCGATCTTGGTGATTTCTTCCTCGTTGATTTCGGCGGCGACCTGCAAGGGCGATGGTTTGCCGACCCAGAACAGCACGTCTCCCGGGCCGGCGATTTCGCCGACCTCGCCATCGCGGCGCAACACCATACCGTCCATCGGCGCGCGGATCACCAGCGTCTCGATGCGGTTCTTCTGCGCGTTGATGCCGGAGCGGGCCTCTCTGACCGCGGTATCCTTCTGCTCGATTTCCGCCTTCGACGCTTTGTCTTTCTCGGCGCGATTGAGGTCCCGCACCAGTTGCTGGTAGCGAATATCCATCTGCCTGAGGACCTCGCGTTCCTCCGCGTCGTCTTGACGGCCTAGGATTTGCCCCTTGACGACCATCTGCCCTTCGCATCGGCATAGATCGATGATCTTGCGCCGTTGCAGGGGGACGACTTTTGCGAGCTGGATCGGCTCGACAGTCCCGGTGGCGTAGACGAACTCCGATACGGGACCGCGAATGGCCGTCTGCACTTTCACCAGTGGCTGCGGCTTGAAATAAAAATAGACCCCGCCCGCGCCGGCGGCGAGCACCACGACGACACCAATAATGTAAGGTAAGCGCATTTCCCGATCTCAAGGTCCGATATTTCAGAATGATGCTTTTTAAAGTTTCAAACAACTCAAGGCGTTGCACATTGACCTGACGCAAACGCTCGCTTGGCCATTTTAGGTACCAATTCCTAGATTCCGGCCGGCCGGCCCCGCAAATTAGGGAACCTCTGGCGCAAGGGCCGATGACCCGCCGGCCCTGCGCCCTGTCACATTGGCCGTTCTCGGCTGCCGATTGTGTGCCTGATCAAGTTTGGTCAAAAATCCCTATTTCCCGGACCAAAACCCCTGTTAGCGGTTGTGGCGAATTGGCAACAGATGTGAAAAACCGACTCTCTTCCCCAGCCCAGACCGTGCATCTTTGACGCACCGCGATTGCCGCTGACACCTCAAGTGTCTTAAGGTTTCGTTAGTAAAAAATAGGCGGTCAACGCTGTGGGCGTCCCGCGGGTTGGGTAGGGGGTTTCGTTATGAATAGGCTGTTTGTTGCGAGCGTCGGCGTGCTGTCGGCAGCAATCGCGTTCACTTTGCCCGCTTCCGCGGCCGATATGTCGGTCCAGCCGAGGCCGACGGCAGCCCGTCCGGCACCGACGGTCCAGGCCAGCAACTGGTCGGGGGGTCAGATCGGCGGCAACGGCGGCGGCGGTATCGGCAACAATGCCTTCGTCGATCCGGGGTCGATTGTGTGTTATCTCGCCGCCTGTCCCGAGACACCGTTCGACTTCAGCGAAAACCCGGCCAGCTTCGTCGGCGGCGGCTTCATCGGCTATCGCTGGCAGTTCGGCAACGTCGTCGTCGGCGTTGAAGGTGACGCGACTTACCAAAATACCGAAACGTCGTACTCGCAGAGCGGAATTTATGTTATCCCCGGCGGCCTTCGGACGGACGCTTTTTCAGGTTCGATCAAGCAAGGCACTTCGGGGTCGGTTCGTCTTCGTTACGGTTACCTCGTGACGCCGATGACCTTGATCTACGCCACGGGCGGCGTGGCCATCGGAGAAGTGTCCGGTAACTTCAGCTATTACGGCTATACAACGACACCGACGACCGTGACGGGGTCGGCGAGCTGGAATGACACGCGGGTCGGCTACACGGTCGGTGGCGGCGTCGAGACGGATGTTTCCAGCCTCTTCGGCTTTCCTGGGCTCAAGGCCCGTTTCGAATATCGCTTCACGTCCTATGGCAGCTATTCGAAGGACATTCCGCTGAACTGTACGCAAACCTGTAGCGCAATTTTTGCGCCGTCGGGCACCGCGCACATCGAAGTCAACAATGTGTACAATCAAACATTCACGGCTGGTATCGGCTTCGATTTCTGAGATTGATCGAGCCTGAAATTAGAAACGGCCCCAACTCCGGTTGGGGCCGTTTTCATTTGTGCGACTTTATTTATTTACAGCAGGAAGCGTCGGCACCGTCGTAAAGACTATCGCTCAGTCCATTCAGA
This sequence comes from uncultured Alphaproteobacteria bacterium, assembly GCA_963840065.1. Classification (GTDB taxonomy): domain Bacteria; phylum Pseudomonadota; class Alphaproteobacteria; order Rhizobiales; family Xanthobacteraceae; genus Pseudolabrys. The sequence goes on from CAWIXF010000010.1 coordinate 455,610, forward strand.
TTGAATCATTGTGTTCCCCTAACAATTTGCTAGCGCATGATCTTTTCCGAAAGCCGGTTTCCGCCCCCGATCAGGTCGGGGGCAGGCTTTTTCGGGATCATGCGCTAGCGCTTCCCGCCCTCGCCGATGACCTCGAACGGCGCCCAGTAAGCCGGATAGGCGTCGGCGCCGTCATTGCCGCCGCCATCGATCAAAGCCAGCATCGACTGGCGCAACGCCTCGGCGCGGCCGACATGCTTGCTGGCCATGGTTTCGAAGGATTTGGTCACCAGCGCCACGGCGGTATCCGAGGCCACTTTCCAATGCGTGACCAGCAGGGCACGGGCACCGGCATAGAAAAACGCGCGCGCAAGCCCCGACAGCGCTTCGGCGCCGGGCTTGTCGCCGGCAATCGTGTTACAGGCCGACAGCACGACCCAGTCCGCATTGAGCTTGAGCCGGGCCACTTCGCTGGCCGTCAGGAGGCCGTCGTCGAGATTGGTCGCTTTCGCCGGCAAGGTCAGCGCCAGCGAAGGCTCGCCAAGCCCTTTGACGTCGCCAGCGACCAGACCGTGCGTGGCAAAGTAGACGACCCGGAAGTTGCCAAGCGGCGTGTGCTTGACGGTCGTTTCGCTGGCGCTTTGACCGAGAAAAATGTCGCTTGCCGGCGCGCCGACGATCTTGGCCACGGTCTTGAGCTCGTCCGCCGTTTCCGGCAGCTGCGGCATTCTCGAGCCCAGCGCCGCGCGGTCGACATTGGCGCCGCGCCAAAATTCGGTGTAGCTCGGCGCTTTCTCTGTGCTGACCAAGGATCGCTCTCGGCCGGCCGCTCCGGGGTTTTTTTGAAAGACGGGATCGCCGAATCCGACCATCGGCTTTGACGCCTGGGCCTTGCTGGCGAAAACCCTTAACGCTTTCAAGCTCGCCACCGACGGCTCGACCGTCACGGAGTGCTGCCGGATCAGCCAGGCGGCCTTGCGGTATCCGGTGTAATCGCCCGGCTTGGGATCGCTCGGCTTCTCCGTCACCAAGGCGTGGACCGGCAATGCGGTCAGCGGGCCGGACGCGGCAACGATGAGATCGTGCTTGTCCTTGATCAGGGATTCGATCTGGCCAAAAAGCTCCGCGTAAAGATCATACGCCACCTGAAGGTCGAATTGCTGCGGTTTGCCGTCGCGCAGCGACTGTTCGAACTTGTCCGGCTCGAGACCGACGCGGAATTTCGCGACCTGCTCCGCCAGCTTCTCCTCACCAACCGCAATCGCGCCCCAGTCGAATTTGTCTTTCGTCACCGCAAAGACATAGGTGTCCTTCTTGCCCGGTAGCCAGAACACCAACGCCTCTGTGGGCGAAAGCAGGCTTTGGATTTCCGAAACTTTCACCGGTTTCGGCTTCACCAGAGCGGTGTATTGCGGAAAGTCCTTTTGGAGCTTCGCGTTGACGGTAGCGAGTTCGCCTTCCAGCTTGCTGCTGCGATCGCGAAGTTTTGCGATCTCATCGCGGTTTTGCTCGGACGGCGGCTTGACCAGAAAAGCGAGGATCTGGCTGTCGACGTAATTCTTAGCCGCGACGAGATCCTGGTTCTCACGCGCGAGTTGTTCCAGCGGACCGGCACCCGAGGCAAAACGCGCGGCCATCTGGCGCACCGCCGCCGCCGCCGTGGAATGGTTCGCCCATTGCGAAATCTCGAAAGCTTCCTTGCCGAGCATGGCCGTCGACTCGACGTGCTCGCGCGCGGCGGCGGCGATATGCTCGACATGGTTGGAAAAGTAACTCGCACGTTTTTCGACCAAGCCATCGCCCGAGCGTTGCGAGCCGGTCGTGTCCGCGTCCGCATGGTTCAAAATGGCGTCGGTCGCCTTGCGCGAAAAACGCAACGCGTTCGCGGTCTCATGCCGTGATGCACTCAGCATCGAAAGATCGTTGAACACACGCGCGACATCCGGATGATCGGCGCCGCGCGTCTGCTCGGTGATTTGCAGCGCCTGCTTGAACACCGCCTCGGCCGCGTCGGGCTTGTTCTGATGCTCGTACAAATGACCCTGGCTGATCAGGACCGAAGCAACAGAGCGGTGATCGGGACCAAGAGACTTCGTGTAAATGTCGATCGCGCGTGTGAATTGCGCCTGAGCGTCGCTGTAGTGGCCGAGGCCGTCATAGGCCACGCCGAGCTTGCGGAGAACCCTGGCAGTATCCGGGTCATTGCGGCCTTTTACTTTTTCAACGATCGGCAGAGCACGCTTGGCGTACGACACAACGTCGTCGTAGCGGGCCTGCACCTCATAAAGTTGAGCCAGATTGTTGAGCTCGGTCGCAACGGCGAAGCTGTCGGCGCCGAACACCTTCTGCCGGATACCAAGCGCGCGCTTATAGAGCGCCTCTGCTTCACTGAGCCGCTCTTCGTCGGCATAGACCGTGCCCAGATTTTGCAGCGCCGTGGCGAGTTCCGGGTGTTCCGGATTGAGCTGCTCCCACACGCCGATGACGCGGCGGTAGAGCTGCTCGGCTTCGGCGTAGCGACCCACGCGTTCGTAAAGATGGGCCAGATTGTTGAGATTGTAGGCAACCTCGGGATGGTTCGGCCCGCGGGTCGCCTCGTTGATCTTGAGCGCACGCTTGAGCGCATCCTCGACTTCGGCGAAACGGCCCTGGTCTTCGTAGATCTTCGTCAGATTGTTAAGCGTGACAGCAACCTGCGGAATATCAGCATGGCCGGCCTGTTCGGCATTGCGCAGGGCCTCGTTGAATTCCTGCTCGGCTTCGGGATAGCGCGACTGGCCCATATAGGCGGTTCCCAGCCGGGTCATCAGCTCGATGATGGCCGGATCGCCTGGCGAATGGGTCTTGGACATGATGTCGAGCGACTGCTTGTAGATCCGCTCGGCATCGGCATAGCGGGTCAGCTTGAGATAGGCGTCGGCGAGGTTGTTTTTGGATTGCAGCAGACGCGGATCGTTCGCCGGGATGTTTTTCTGCAAGGCATCGACCACCCGCTGAAACATCTTGGCGGAGGCGTCATAATCGCCGAGCTGAAAATGCGCGCGCGCCAGGTCGTTGAGCGCGGAAACGTAGTTTATGTTGTTGGTGCCCTGGCGTTTTGCCGCAGCCTCGTTCTTTTGCGCTTCGGTCAGCGCTGCTTTGAAATTACCCGCTGAAAACAGCTCTTGAAACCGCTGCTGCGAGGACTGCGCCGGCGCCGGCAGGAGCGCTATACTCATTGCCGAAGCGAGCCAAAATGTCGCAGCAAGGCGGCTCATACGCATCTTTTCCTCCTCGGATCGAGCCCTTCTCGGGAAAATCGCTCGGCCACGCCGATCGATACCGGACCAAAGTGGCGTTATTTCGCCGCCGCCGCGGTCGGCGAAGGCATCGGCCGAACGCGGTCCCCGTCCTTCAGGAAGGCTCCGGCGCGCGCCACTACGACGTCACCGTCCGACAGTCCTTCGGTGATTTCGGCCTTGCCTTCATCGATCAGGCCGACCTTTACGCTGCGGGTTTCGACGCGGTTGTCGCGTATCGCCTGCACGACGGTCCCGTCCTGCCCGTACAGGACCGCGGACAAAGGAATGGCGGCGTTGCAGCTCCGGCCGACGTCAATGGTCGCGCGGCCGAATGCGCCGACACGCAGCCGCGAATTATCGCCCACAGCCACGTGGACGGTGCCGAGCTGGGTCTGCGGATTGATCATGACCGAGGATGAGCGCACGCGTCCGGGCAATTCCCCGGCGCCGATAATCTCAACCTTGGCGGCCTGACTGGGCGCGAGACGGGACAATTCGGTGCCCTGCGCTTCGGCAACGAGTTCCATTTCTCCGTCTTTGACGATGCGAAAGAGTGGTTCCGCCCGCGCCGACGCCATCGTGCCGATCACAGCCGATACGGCGCTGACGATTCCGGCCGCTGGCGCTTTCACGATCACCAAGGCGTTGTTCTTGGCGCCTTCAGGTGGCTTGAGCCGTGCCAAGGCCTGCCCGGAAACGACGGTCGCGCCCGGCTCAACAAGCACATCCGAAATCTGCAGGCCCTCCTGATCCGGTCGGACCAGAATTTCGTTGCGCGGAACCAAAACGCCGGTGACTTGCAGCTTGTCGATGAAACACATCTGCCTGGCGGTGACGACGGTCACGGCCAAATCGGGATTCGCTTCATTTTCGGCGGCAGACACAGGCAACATCGCAACAAGGCTCCCGATCATCATAGCTAACGTCATTGCCGCGAGCCGCCCGGAACGGGCAAACCGCACCGCGTGAAAACATTGACGCCATCTTATGTCGCGGTTCATTGCTGCCCGGTTCGAACTGAATTGGAAATAATTGGGGCTACCTTGTCGCCATTGCGCAATGAGCTACCGGCACTGGCAACGACCAAATCACCTTCCCGCAGCCCGGTACGAATCTCGGTGTCGGTGTCGGAATGGAACCCAACGCGAACCTGCCGCGTTTCGACAACGTTCCCGCGCACCACCTGAACGCTCGTGCCACCGGTCTGGTAGGTCACGGCCGAACGCGGAACCGATATGCCGCAACTGCGATCGGCATCGATCGTGGCCCTGGCGAACAACCCGACCCGGAGTCCCGACACCGGATCGAGTGAAATCCGGACTTTGCCAAGTTGCGAGCCTCGATCGACCGCGGAGGGCACCCGCCGAACCGCTCCGGACAATTCGCGATTGTCGTCGAGAAAAACACGCGCGCGCTGGCCGGGCGACAGCAACGGCAAGTGAATGCTCGGGACCTCCGCCTCAAGCTCGATTTCATTGTTCACCGCGATCAGGAAAAGGGGTTCTTGCCGCATCGAAGATGCCGTCGCGCCGACCACAGCGGCGCTGCGCATGATGACGCCGGCCATGGGCGCTGTCAGCGTCGTCGATGCGGGCCCGGGAGGCGCGCCGCTATCGCCGCTTTCGCGGGTTAATTTTACAAGTGTCTGACCGGAATTGACCTGATCGCCTTCGGACGCTAGCACATCGGAGATTTGATAACCCGGCGCGTCGAGGGTCACGGCAGCCTGCTTGCGGGCAACCAGAAATCCCGTGACATGAACGGATTCGGAAAAGCATGCATTCGCCGCGCGCACCACGACGACCTGGGCAGGCGGGAGACCTTTCGCATCCGATTCGGGTTCTTGTGCAGCGACGACGTCGAGTGAAAAAGCGGCGATGCCGCCAATGAGGGTCAAGCCGGCAGCGACGAAGGCCGCGGAACGAAGTTTCACAACCGGCACCCAAGATTACGGATCACATCTGCTCCTTCACCTGTTGCATCCTTGCTGCAACAGCCAAGCCTTACTGCAACTGCCGAACCACTCGAAAGCCATTGCCGGAATATCGTACGTCGACATCGTAGCGGAAGCGCGAATTTGAACGGACATAGTCCGAACTCGCTGTCAAACGATCCGCCACGCAGAACACGCAACCGACATTGGCCTTTCGTCCAGGCCGAACCGTTAGTGGGCGCGCCACGATAATCGTCGTTCCAGCAGTCTTCGACCCATTCGGCAGCGTTGCCTGCGGTGTCATAAAGACCGAACGGATTGGCCTTGAAGCTGCCGACGGGAAACGTCTGTTCGGATTGGCCCGTGCTGCAAGCGCGGCAATTGGCGTGGCGCGCGCCGACGCGGCGGCCCCACCAATAGGACGTCGCGGTTCCGCCGCGCGCGGCATATTCCCATTCGGCCTCGCTGGGCAGCCGATAGGTCTGCCCAGTCAAGCGCGTCAGCCAGGCCAGGTATTCCTTGGCATCGACCCAACTGACGTTGATTACCGGACGATTACCGCGGCCCCAGCCGCGATCGCCGGGGCGGAATTTGCATCCGCCATCGTCCACGCAACGGTCCCATTCTGCGAATGTCACCTCGCGAATGCCAATGGCAAACGGCGCGCCGATGGTGACTTCATGCACCGGCTTTTCACGATCATTGCTCGAAGCGCCCATCTCGAATGAGCCGGCCGGCAACACGATAAGCTCCGGGCACTCCGCGCAATCGCGGAACGTATCTCCCGGTTTGACATCGCGGCGAACCGGTTGGCGCGATGGCGACAATCTGGCCTCGGATGAGTTGCGTCGCGGTGCCGGGCGCGCCGGCTCGATGGACGGCTTCGAAGCGGACGGAAATGGCGACGAGGTCGAGGCTGACGGCCGCGTCGCAACTGCCGAAGGCCTGTCGCTGAAACTGAATTCCTCAAGCAGGGAGGAAGCAACCCACGGGACCTGCTCGCCGCGAGAGGCGCGCGAGACCGCGACGCGGGTGCGGTTGAACATCTCCTCAACGCTGAGGCCTGGCGTGCTGATTTCCTTGAGCAGCTCACTGGCAAACAGGCTGTTTGCGCTGGTCGAATTGTCTTCGACCAGCTTGCCGGGCGCGGCGGAATACAATGCAAGCGTCCCGGTCGGCGCCTCGACGGGGGCCAAGCCTTGCGGCGTGGGCCGGAACCGGCGCTCGTACGGATTTCGTCGCGCGGCATCGATGATCACGATCTTGACTCGCGCGCCTTTGCGCTGGACCTCATTCAACAGCGAGTTGACACTGATACCGTCGCGGCGCACGTCGGCCTCGGTCCAGATCTGCGCATTGGTCGGAATCAGATAGGATCGGCGCGAAGCCTGCAAACCGATACCGCTGAAATAGAAAAGAGCCGTGGTCGTGGCTTTAACCTTGGCGACAAAGCCGTCGACCGCGCGCTGCATCTCGTCTTTGCTGAGATTCGTCTTGAATTCGACATTGAATTTCAGCTTGCGAAGCTCATCCGCCAGCTTCGTGGCATCCTTGATCGGCGTTGTAAACGCCGCCCTGGCGTCCGGATATTTCGCGTTGGCGATGAGAAGGGCGACGCGATCGCCACTATTCTGAGCATAGGACGCCGGCGTCAGCGCAAACGACGCGACACAGACGCCGATCCAGACAAAGGGCCGGAAAGCCGAACGGAGGGTGGCGGACCCGACGCGGTCAAAAAACATTGGCGCTCTTACGACGTCACTTCTCATGCCAAATCAAAGATCTCGCCGCGGGAGCTTTGCCCCCGCGCGCATGCCGGCCCTATCCGTAACTGTGAGCTTAAAGGCCGCCGATCTCCTCCTCCCAAGGCTGACGTTTTTGGATTAGCAAGCAAACTCTAAACGTATTGAGCCCACCGGACAACAGCAGGCGATTTTCTGGAGTAATCGGCCTCACTATCGCTTTCGTCGCGGGCTGCGCAGAGACCGTTCAATGGCCGGGAACTAACGCCTATTCCGCCGGATCGTGAGCGGCCTTTTTGTGGTGCTCCGGTTCCGGGGTATCGCCGGGCCCGACCATGCGGCCGAACAAGCGCCACGTGAGGGAGCCGGCATCATCCATGACGGTGAACACGGCCGGAACGAAAAGCAGCGACAGGAACGTGGAAACGATCAGACCGCCAATGACCGCGATCGCCATGGGCGCGCGAAACTCGCCGCCGGCGCCCAAGGCCAAGGCGCTCGGCATCATGCCCGCCGCCATGGCGATGGTCGTCATCACGATCGGCCGTGCGCGCTTGCGGCCCGCTTCGAGCACGGCGGTCGTGCGGTCGATACCTTCCCGCATGGATTCGACGGCGAAGTCGACCAACATGATCGCGTTCTTGGTCACAATGCCCATGAGCATCAGCAGGCCAATGACCACTGGCGTCGTAACCGGAGAGAATGTCACGAGCAGCGCCAAGATCGCGCCGGCAATCGACAGCGGAAGCGACAGCAAGATGGTGAGCGGCTGCTGCAGGCTGGCGAACAGCACCGCGAGCACCACGTAAACCATGATCAAGCCGTTGCGCATGGCCGCGCCAAAGCCGGAAAACAGCTCCGCCTGCAATTCAGCGTCGCCGCCTTCGTTGACCGTAACGCCGGGCGGCAGGCTCTTCATCACCGGAAGTGCGTTGATGGCGTCGCTCGCTTCGCTGCCAGTGGCGCCGGAGACCAGATCGGCTTCGACTCGCGCCTCGCGCTGCCGGTCGTAGCGGGAAATGCTGACTGGGCCCTCGCCGAAACTGATATCGGCGAGCGCGCTGAGCGGCACCGCGGTGCCGCGGGCTGACGGCACCCGGATCTGCTCGAGCACCTTGCGGTCGGCGCGCGCCTTCTCGTCGAGCAGAACGCGGATCGGGACCACGCGGGCGCCGTCATTGAATTTGGCCAAAGCCGGCGCGAGATCGCCGACGGTAGCGACGCGAATGGTTTCGGATAGTGTTTCGGTCGAAACGCCCAGCCGCACCGCCAGATCGCGGCGTGGATAAATTCGCAGCTCCGGCCGGTTGAGCGTCGCCGCCGACACGATATCGGTCACCATCGGCAATCGCCGCATCTGCGTGGCAATCTCCGAGGCCACATTCGCTACCGTGTTGGCGTTCTGACCGGTCACGATCAGGGTGACGTTGCGCTGACCGTTTTCGTCCACGAACCAGTGGCGGGCATCGGGAATATCGAACAGCTCCTTGCTGATCTCATGCTCCAATTCCCGCTGCGATTTGGAGCGCTCGTTTTTCGGCACGAAGTTGATGATTAGCGTGGCATAGCGCACGCCCGTCACCCCGTCGGGCAACCGGCCGCCGCTGACGAAAACGCTCACCACCTCCGGCCGCTTGCGCAAGCGGTTGGCGATGGCGTCGGTGATCTGCTCGGTGGCGTCGAGCTGCGAGCCCGGCGGCAATTCGACGGACAATGTCGAACGTGAAATGTCCCCGGCGGGAAGGAAGCCGACCTTCAACAGCTTTCCGCTCCACAGCGACAAAGCGAAGAACACCAGCCCCGCGAGAATGGTCAGGAATCGGTGCCTCACCGCCCAACCGAGCGCGCCGGAATAAACCTTCAAAACGGGGCCTTCGCGCTCCTCTTCCTTATAGCGATCCGATTTAAGGAAATAGGCCGCGAGCATCGGCGTCATCATGCGCGCGCAAAGCAGCGAGAACAGAACCTGCACCGAGACCGTCACGCCAAACTGCTTGAAGAACTGCCCGGGGATTGACGGCATGAAGCTTGCGGGCACGAACACCGCGACGATGGTCAGGCTGATGGCGATAACCGCAAGGCCGATCTCGTTGGAGGCATCGAGCGCGGCCTGATAGGGCGTTTTGCCCATGCGCATATGGCGCGCGATGTTTTCGATTTCGACAATCGCGTCGTCGACGAGGATGCCTGTGCTGAGTGTGATCGCCAACAGGCTGACCATGTTGAGCGAAAAGCCCAGCACATGCATGGCCCAGAAGGCCGGAAAGATCGATAGCGGCAAGGTGATGGCCGCGATGATCGTCGCGCGCCAGTCGCGCAAGAACAGGAAAACGACGACGACCGCCAGAAACGCGCCCTCATACAGGGTGTCCATCGCCGAATGGTAGTTGCCGAGCGTCTCGGGCACCGAGGTGTCGATCAGCTTGAGCGCAACCTCGGGATGCGCTTTTTCGATATTCTTGACTTTCTCGGCGACCAGCTTGGCGACGGTCACGTCGCTCGCGCCTTTGGCGCGGAAGATGCTGAAGCCTACGACTGGCTTGCCGTCGAAGCGGGCGAAGGTGCGCGGCTCCGCGATCGTGTCGGTGACGAGCCCCAGATCGTCCAGCCGCACGTCGCCGCCGGACGGCAGTCCGATCTTGGTCGCGGCAAGGTTGCCGAGCGTTTTTGCGCCGGCAAGGGTGCGGATCGCCTGGTCGCGGCCGCCGATTTCGGCGCGGCCACCGGCGACGTCGACATTGCTGCCGCGGAGCTGGCGGCTGACATCGAGCGGCGTCAGTCCGACCGCCTGCACGCGGACAGGGTCAAGCCCGACACGGATCTCGCGCTCGACATTGCCGACGCGATCGACGCTGCCGATGCCGCGCAAGCCCTGCAGTTCGCGCACGACCACGTCTTCGACAAAATAAGATAACTGTTCCGGCGTCTTGCCTGGCGCAATCGCGGCATAAGTGAGAATCGGCAAGCCGACGATATCCACCCGTTGCACGCGCGGCTCGTCGATACCGCTCGGCAGATTGATGCGGGCGCGCGTGACCGCGTCCTTGACGTCGTTGATCGCCCGGTCGGTGTTGGCCTCAAGCCCGAACGTGATGATTGTGGCCGAGACGCCGTCGGTAATCGTCGAGTTGATGTGACGAACGCCTTCGATACTCGACACCGCGTCTTCGATGTAGCGGGTAACCTTCGTTTCAAGTTCGACAGGACCGGCGCCGAATTGGGTGACGACGACGGAAATGACCGGCGCGTCCACGTTCGGCATGCGGGTGATCGGCAGCTTGCCGAAGCTCAAGAATCCGAGAGCGACGATCGCTCCTGATACGACGATCGGGGTGAGCGGATGGCGAATCGACCATGCCGAAATATTCACTGCCACGCTCCCCCTCGGAAAGCGGCCTCGTCCGGGCCAAAGCCGTTCGTGAAGCCGCACCAAAGCCCTATATGGCCTTTGATCCTCGCAACTTTATTGAAGAGTTCACCCCCACGCCAGCGCGAAGAATGGTCGCACAGGCACCAAAGCGCGCAGGCTTCCGCAGCCTTGCGAAAGCCGCTACGGTTTGCGCCGCAATGGCTCATCTTCGGGCCCGGGACCGGCACAAATGAAAGAGTATTTCGTTCGCATCGTTGCGGCAGCGGCTCTTTCGGCGATCGCTTGCGCACCGGCCTGCGCTCAAGGCGCCCATCCGCTACGGCTCGCGCAGGCCAAGAGCGCCGAGGCTCAAGCCATCGAAAAACTGGATATGGCGGCGGTGCCCGACCTCGATCGCGCGACCGTGCGGAGAGTCCAACGCGCGCTGCGGGCGAAAGGCTTCGATCCGGGTCCCGCCAATGGCGTGACGGGAGACAAAACAAAAACCGCGGTGGAAAAATTCCAGGAGCGGTTTGGCATCAAGAGCGACGGTGCGATCAACAACCAGACGCTTTTCGCGCTGGGTGTGGTCGGAACGGAACCGCCGACCGCCGAAAAGAAGAAAGCAAAGGAAGAAACCTCGCGCCCGGCTCGAAAACAAGAGCGCAGCAAGGAGCGGCGCTCCTCAACCGCATCGCAGCAGAGGAAACAGCAAAGAAACAGCAAATACGGAGCAGCAACAGCCGCACGCCTTGGTGCGCGGAATATCGAGATGGCGGACGGAATTGCGGTTTCTATTCGGCAGCCCAGTGCCGTTCGGCGATCAGCGGAATCGGCGGCAACTGTTATCAGCAATGACGATCCGAACAGCCTTGAAACCAACGCCGGCACGCCGGCACTGAAAAGTACACTTTTCAGCTCGATTGAGTTCCTTTAGGCTATTGTGTCCCGACGTGAGAGCGGAGCATCGCACATGCAAGTGGATAAGCGGATCAATACCGCATCGTCGGTCATCGCGATGCTGGTCGCGGGCGCGGCCTTTGCCGCAAGCGGCGTCGCGGCGCAAGGCCAAAGCAGCGGCCTGACACCGTCTCCGCCCGGCGCCGAGGTCTATTTCATCGACGTCAAAGACGGCGCCAACGTCCCGGCAAAGCTCAAGATTCATTTCGGCCTGAAGAACATGTCGCTGGCCCCCGCCGGCTCGGACGTCGCCAATTCAGGCCATCATCATCTTTTAGTCGACACCGAATTGCCGCCGCTCAATCAGCCGATCCCGAACGATTTCAACCACCTGCACTTCGGCGCCGGCCAGACCGAAACGGAAATTACGCTCAAGCCCGGTCCGCATACACTGCAACTGCTGCTCGGTGACAAGAACCACGTGCCGCACAGCCCGCCGGTCATGTCGCCCCGCATCCACGTCAACGTGGTGCCGAAAGGCGGCCCGACACCGTCGGCACCCGGCGCTGCCGTCTATTTTGCGGAGTTGAAAGACGGCGAGGTCGTTCCCCCGAAGTTCACCATCCATTTCGGGCTGAAAAACATGGGGGTGGCGCCGGCAGGCTCGGACCGCGCCAATTCAGGTCATCACCACGTGCTGATCGACACCGATCTGCCGCCGCTCGACCAGCCAATCCCGAACGATTTCAACCATCTCCATTTCGGCGCCGGCCAGACCGAGGCGACGGTTACGCTGAAGCCGGGCGAGCACACGCTTCAGCTTCTGTTCGGGGACAAAGACCATATCCCGCACAACCCGCCGCTGTTCTCGAAGAAAATCACCGTTCGGGTGACCGATCCCTCGGCACGCACGGTCGCGCCAGCGGATGCCAAGGAGTATTTCGTCGGCTTGAAGGACGGCGACACAGTGCCGCAGAACGTCACCATACACTTCGGCCTGGTCAACATGGGGGTCGCGCCGGCGGGTCTTAAAAAGCCCAATACCGGTCACCATCATCTGCTGATCGATACGGAATTGCCGCCGTTCGACCAGCCGATCCCGAACGATTTCCATCACTTGCATTTCGGCGCCGGGCAAACCGAAGCAACGGTCAAACTGCCGCTGGGCAAGCACAAACTTCAATTGCTGCTCGGCGACGCCAGCCACATCCCGCACAATCCGCCGGTGTTTTCCAAGCCGATTACCGTCACCGTCGTAAAAGGTGAGCAATAACGCGCAGCAAACCGGAGGTCTGCAATCCGGAGGACGTTGGTCATGAAGACTTGCCTTATGAACCAGTTCATCGTCGCCATGGTCGCGGTGGCCGCGATGATCGCGCCGTTGACGCTGCCAGCGAAGGCTCAGACCGACAAAATGGCGGCCGTTGGCCAGCTCGATATGGCCGCCATTCCCGAACTCGATCGCAGCAACGTCCGCATCGTGCAGCGCGCCCTGACGACGAAAGGCTTCGACCCGGGCGGCGTCGATGGCATCGTCGGCCCGGCAACCCGCGCGGCGGTCCGCAAATTCCAGGACCGCTACGGCATGAAAGCAACCGGCGAAATCGACAATCAGACGCTGTTTGCGCTCGGCAAGGCGGATCTGACCATCCACTGAGCGGTCTCCTTGCCGTCTCCCGCCGATTGAACCGAGCTACCCCGCAACCCGACTACCCCTATGACCGGCGTCACAGCCGCACGTCGCGGGCCGGCCTGGCTGTTATCAATTACAGGGGGGTGTCATGTACGCGACCCGCACAAAGAACCGCAATTTCGTCGCTCTCGCCGCCGCGGCCGTCCTCACCATCGCGACCTTCACAACCGCTTTCGCAGAAGACCGGGGCACGCCTGAAGAGCGCAAAGCCTGCACTCCCGACGTGATGCGGCTCTGCCTGTCCTCAACCTACAGCGTGAAGGCCATTCTGGCCTGCATGGTGCAGAAAAAGGATCAGCTGAGCCCGGCCTGCCGCAAAGTCATCCTGGGCGCCGTCGATCGCGGCCCGTCCGCCGCCTGATCGCTCAGGAGGCCGCTTCAACCGGTTGCTTCAACTTGCTGGTTGGCTGGCTGGCGGCCGATCCAGTGGTCGATGAACGCCTCCAGCCAATTGAGCGAGGCGAAATCGTGCACCGCGCGATCGGCAATGTGCTCGTGCCGCTGTTTGGTGCCGGGCAATTCCATGCGGTGAGCGCCGCGCACCAGCCAGCGATACATCATTGCGTGAGTGACCTCCGGATGGAACTGGAGCGCGTAGCCGGTGCCATGACGGAAGGCCTGCGCCGAGAAAGCCTCGCCTTCGGCCAGGAGTTCACTGCCCGCGGGGAGATCAAACCCTTCCCGATGCCACTGATAGACACGGTCGGGCCATTCGGCACAGATCTTGAGCCCGGCTGCGGTGGGACGGATCGGGTAATAACCGACTTCGGCGTGCCCCTGCGGATGCGGATAGACGCGGGCGCCGAGATGAGACGCCATCATCTGCGCGCCGAGGCAGATGCCAAGAAATGGTTTCTTCTCCTTGAGCGGCACCCCGATGAAGTCGGTTTCCGCTTTCACGAAATCGTCGGTGTCGTTGGCGCTTTGCGGCCCGCCGAAAATGACGGCCCCGGCGTGATCCTGCATGGTTTCGGGCAACGGATCGCCGAAGCGCGGCCGGCGAATATCGAGCGGATAGCCGAGTCCCGTGAGGGCCCGGCCTACCCGGCCGGGCGAGGAATGTTCCTGGTGAAGGACAATCAGAACTGGCTTCGACATGGCGGCATGGGCGCTCAATACGTCCTTGATACGTAACCGCTTTGCGCTTTTTTGCAAACCGGAGCGGCGGGACGCCGCTATGAGTTCCTGCGCGGACCTGCGCCGGCTCTGCCGGGCATCGACCAGCCGCAGCAGCAACCGGCGCGGCACCAGCGGCAAGATGGCGGCGATCACCTTGTTGGGCACCCCCGGAATCACCACGCTCTGCCCCTTCATCAATCCGCGGTAGCCGAGTTCGGCGACGCGCTCGGGGCTCTGGGTGAGTGGACCCGCCCCAGCCCCCTTTTTCAGGCCTGCACGCTCGGCAAATTCGGTCGGCACCGGCCCCGGACAAAGCACCGTCACCCGCACGCCGCGCGCCTTCAACTCACTGTGCAGCGCCTCGCTCAACGACAGGACATAGGCCTTGGTGGCGTAATAGACGGCCGAACCGGGCCCGGGCAGGAATCCGGCAAGCGAGCCGACATTGAGCAGGCCGCCGCGGTGGCGGGTCATGCTGTCGATGAAGGCAAGCGACAATTCCGTGAGCGCGCGCACATTGACGTCGATCATGCCCAGCGCGTCGTCGCGGCCGATATCGTCGAAACGTCCGACCTGTCCGAAGCCCGCATTGTTGACGACGTATTGCGGCTCGGCGTTTTGCGCCGCGAGCGCCGCGGCGATGTCCTTGCCTGCGTCAGGGCGCGACAAATCGGCGACGACGACCAGCGGCTTCGGCGCGCCGGTCGCGGCGATCTCGTCGGCGAGCGCATTGAGCCGGTCCCTGCGGCGCGCGACAAGCGCCAGCGCGTGACCGTGACGGGCAAAGACTCGGGCGAGTGCAACGCCGATACCGGCGGAAGCGCCCGTGATCAAAGTGACAGGGCGTATGTCGCTCATGCCGTTTTGCCGTTCGTGCTCATCACCCGTTGGCGCAAAGCGATACGCTCTTCGCGCGAAATACCGAGGAGATCGGCGGCACGCCACAGCAGATTGTCTTCGAACTCGGTGACAACGCTGTCGGCGCAAACGATCTGCCACATCATCTCGATGACGCGCGCGCGTCCGGCCTCATCGAGCGAGCGGTTGAGCCTGCTCGTGAACTGATAGAGATCGATCGCCTCCTTCTCGGCGGCGGTGGCCTTCTCGATCAGCTCGTCGGTGCCGGCGTCGTCGAGATTGAAACGCTGTTTGATGATGGCGTGCAGCTTGTCCCGCTCAACCTGCGAGGCCGAACCGTCGATGGTCGCGGCGTGCATCAGTAGCGCCGTGGCGGCGAGCCGGTAGTCGTTCTCATTAAAGCGCTCCGACGGCTTGCCGCCCTCGCCCAGCTCGGAAATCAGCTTACGAATGGAGTCAAACATTGCTGCCTTGTCATCTTCAGCGCCGCGCCCTCCGCTTCTAAATAGCAATTGAAGGCGCCGCCCGGTAGCCCCAATACGCGTCCTCCCCACGCGGCTGCGCTTGCGAACATCAAGCCCCCGACCCGCCGCGAGCTTCGCTGACACATCCGACAATAAACAAGCTGCCGCCGTTTAACCTTACTTGGTGAGGTTACTTCCTCAGGTTACCGAGCGATTGAAATCGCGAGCCATTTCGCCACCGATATAAGTATACCGCCATTCGCGGGTACGCTTCTTTTTTCAGAATTTTCCAAACCGCGCTCCGCGGCCGGCAAAAAAATTGCGGACGTGGGAGACGGTCGTATGCGTAAATCAACTCTGGCGATTCTTGCGACAATGTTTGCCGCCGTTACACTCGCGGCGCTGCCATTGAGCAAAGCCCTCGCAGTCTGTGAGGAATGCGTTCCCCCGCCGCAGACGCCACCCAACAATCCGACCAGCAGCAGCACGCATAGTGCCGGACCGTGGGTTGTCGGCTGCACCATGCTGTCGGCAGGCGCGTTGATCGTCGGCACGGTCGCGCAGGCCAATGATCGACGCGACCCGCGGCAACTGACTCCCACTGAAGCCGCCTGGCTCGCGGCTGTCTGTCCAGGCTTTCTGCCGATCGCGCTTTTGAACCAGACAACCTGCCCCGACAACAGGGCGACTTACCGAATTGCACGCTTTGCATATCGCTTCCTGCGCAGACACCCGCAGGGCGACCAAACGCCATTCGTGAACGCTTACACCGAGGCTTGCCGGACTGGCCGGCTGACGCGTGAAACGCGGATCCAACTTCGCTCCCTCATCAGATGAGGCCGGCGTTTCGCGCGGCGCCGACAACGATCGTGCGATGATAAACGACAAAGGCCGCCACACGGCGGCCTTTCCGCTTTCCGGAGCGTTCGCGAGCTACTCGATCCCCTTGCCCTTGCGCCAGCTCGCGCGCAACAGGCGCAAGTTGTTGGCGACGTATTTATTGTCGGGGTCCTTGCGCTTAGCCTCCAGGAGCTTGGCGCGCGCGCGCTTGTAGTCGCCGCGCAGCATGTAGGAAAAACCCTGGTTGTTGAGGATCTCCACCGTCGGTCCTTTGATACGGATCGCTTCCTTATAGGCACGGTCGGCGAGATCGAAGCGGCGCAAGCGGTCGTAGGAGGCGGCGAGCCCGAGCCAGGACTCCGCGTCGTTGGGATGCAGTTCCACAGACTTGCGGAAATGCTTCTCGGCGAGCCCGTAATTGTGGGCGAGGTATTGCTGCTTGCCGCGGTTGAGATCGTCGTTGGGATCGCCGCCGAGCAGGCCGGGATCTTGCCCAACCGGGACACCAAGCGGCGGCGGCGTGCTGCCCGTGGCTTCGGGCGCGGCCAGTCCGCCTTGGTCAACCGAGCCGGTCGCCATCGGATCGGTCGATTGAGCGAGTTTCTGATTGGCCGTACTACAGGCCGCCAGCCAAAGACCGGCAGCCGCAACGACGATGGTTCGGGCCATTCCTCTACGCATTACACACAGCCTGCCGGAGCCACCCTCTACCGGGGCACCGACAAGCTAGGTCAGGTTGGTTAAGGAATTCTTCACCGGGCGGGGGCGGACGCTAAAACAACGGGATCAGATGAAATGGCCGACGTGCAGCCGCACGAACACCGGCAGCAGGATGACGATGAACAGCACGGGAAAAATGCACACCATCATCGGCACCGCGAGCTTGGCCGGTAGCGCGTAGGCCTTTTCCTCGGCGAGCGAGAGGCGCTTGTGCCGCATGTCGTCTGAATATACGCGCAGGGCATCGGTGATGGACGAACCGAGATCGATCGACTGGTTGATCAAGGTGGAGAAAGCACGCGCCTCGTCGAGTGCCAGCCGGGTGGCGAAGCGCTCAAGCGCATCTTTGAGCGAGCGGCCGGCACGGATTTCCAGATTGGTCATGTGGATGTTGGCGGCGAGGGAAGGATAACCGTCGCCGATCTCGCGGCCGACGCGCTCGAGCGACGCCTCCATCGACAGACCGGAATCGGCGCAGACCACGAGAAGATCCATGAAATCGGGAAAGCCCATTCGATGCTCGATCCTGCGGGTGGCGATGCGTCGGTCGACGTAGATGCTCGGGCCGACATAACCGGCCACGCCGCCGACGATCATCATCAGCCAGCGCGCCATCTCGCTGTAGGTGCCGAGCATCGGCACGATGAAGAAGGCGGCGCCGGCAAGCCCGACGGCGAGCGCCGTGCGGCCAATAAAGAAATAAGCGACACCGCGCGGATCGTAGATGCCGGCCTGGATCAGCCGCTCGCGCAGGATTTTCAGGTTCCCCTCGTCGGCGCCCGTGTAATGCTTGGTGGTGTATTCGATGAGCCGGGTGACCGCCTTCAGGCTCGAATAACGCAGCGAACGCCGCGAATTGCTTGCCGGCTGATGCTCGTCGTTGATGCGCGCCGCGCGCCGCTTGACCGAGCCGCGCACGCGTACGAACGCCATCAGCGAAAAAGCAAGCGTGGCGGCGGCGAGAAACACCATGACCGCCAGCAGGAGGCTCGCATTGCCGCGTAAGATATCGTCGAAGACGTCCATCAGGTTCAGATCCTGAAATTGACCAGGCGGTACATGATGAAATTGCCGACGCCCATCCATGCGCCGGCAAGCGCCAGCACGATCTTGGTCAGGCTCTCGTTCCACACGCTGCCGTAGAAGTTCGGCACCAGGAACTGGATGGCGAGGAAAATAGCGATCGGTAGCGACGACAGGATCAGCGCGGACGCGCGCCCTTCGGCGGCAAGTGCGCGGATCTTGCGGCGCATCTTGAAGCGCTGGCGGATGACGCCCGACAGATTCTCGAGGATCTCGCCGAGATTGCCGCCAGTCGAGCCCTGGATCGCCACAGCGGTGACGAACAGCGGCAGATCATCGGTACCGACGCGGAAATAGAGGTTACGCAACGCGGCTTCGAGCTCGGCGCCATAGGTGATTTCGTCGGTGACGATGCCGAACTCACTGCCGATGGGGTCCGGCATTTCGCGCGCCACCATGTTAATGGCGGTCGGCACCGGGTGACCGGCGCGCAACGAGCGCACGATGATCTCGATGGAGTCGGGAAATTGCGCGCTAAATTTCTTTTGCCGGCGCCGGCGCAACAATTTCAGCACGGCAAAAGGCAATACGACGCCAGCGAACAGCGCGGCAAACACGGCATGCAAGAGGCTCAAGTGGAACATGACCTTGGCGCCGGCAAAGGCCCCGATCATGGCGGCCACGATGAATAGAATGAGCTTGCCGAAGCCGACACTCAGTCCCGATTGCAGCACGAGTTGGTTGAGATTGAGAAGCGGCAACCGGTAGTCGCCACCGGCGGTCAACCCGCGCTCCCGGCGAAGCTGCACCAGCACGCTCTCGCGGTCGGTCTTGTTGTTGCCGACCTGCAGGCGCCGGTTGATGTTCTGGCGGTAGGAAGCCTTGCTGTAAAACAAAAGATAGACGGCCTCCGCGAACATCGCCGCGGACAGCCCGATCAGCAGATAAAACAAGTAGACGAACTTGAACTCGAACATGGTCACTTCGCGATCATGCGCTACAACGGTTGCGAGGGATCGAAGAAGCTGCCGGGAATTTTCACGCCCAGATTGGTCAGGTGGCCGAGGAAGCGTGGCCGTACGCCGGTCGCCGAATAGTGGCCCTGGACCGTGCCGTCCGGCGCCGTGCCGGTGCGCACGAACTTGTAGATTTCCTGCATCTGGATGATGTCGCCTTCCAGTCCCGTCACTTCCGCGATCGAGGTGACCTTGCGCTTGCCGTCGGACTGGCGCTGCAACTGCACGATCATCTGGATGGCGCCGGCAATCTGGCCGCGGATCGAGGCCACCGTCATCGGCAGGCCGGCCATGCCGATCATCTGCTCCAGACGCGAAATGGCGTCACGCGGCGTGTTGGCGTGGATGGTCGCCATCGAGCCTTCGTGGCCGGTGTTCATCGCCTGCAACATGTCGAAGGCTTCCTCGCCGCGGCACTCGCCGAGGATGATGCGGTCGGGACGCATACGCAGCGCGTTTTTGACCAATTCGCGCTGGCGGATTTCGCCCTTGCCTTCGATGTTGGGCGGGCGTGTTTCCATGCGCCCGACATGCGGCTGCTGGAGCTGCAATTCGGCGGCATCTTCGATGGTGATCAAACGCTCCTTCTCCGAGATGAAGGCGGAGAGCGCATTCAGCATCGTGGTTTTGCCGGAGCCGGTACCACCGGAAATGATCGTGGTGATGCGCGCCTTCACCGCCGCCGCCAGCAATTCCGCCATCGGCGGGCGCAGTGCGCCCATGTCGATCAGTCTTGTGAGATTGAACGGCTTCTTGGAGAATTTGCGGATCGATACCAGCGGGCCGTCGACGCCGATCGGCCGGACCGCGACGTTGACACGAGAGCCATCCTGCAGGCGCGCGTCGCACAACGGATGCGATTCATCGACGCGGCGGCCGACCGCCGAAACGATTTTATTGATGATGCGCAGCAGGTGATGCTCGTCCTTGAAACGCACCGGCAGCGGCTCGAGAACGCCGTGACGCTCGACATAGACGCATTCGTGTCCGTTGATCAGGATATCGTTGATGGTGGGGTCTTTGAGCAAAGGCTCAAGCGGCCCCAGGCCCGTCATCTCGTCGAGAATTTCGGAAACGAAATGATCGAGTTCCTCCGCATTGAGCGCGAGCCGCTCGGCCAGCACATATTGCGACACCAGCCCCTGCACGTGACGGCGAATTTCCTGCTCGGGCAGTTTTTCCAGCGCGGAAAGATTGATTTCCTCGATCAGTTTGCGGTGCAGGCGCACCTTGGCATCGAGCAGCTTGTCGTTGCGCAACGGATCGCCGGCGTCCTGCGGCTCAGGCGCAGGCTCGGGCCGTGCCGCGAAAGCCATGCCGGCAAACGCGGGCTCGGGCGGCGGCTCGAGCACCGGCGGCGGCGCAGGCGCAACAGCGCGTCGGACTGAGAAACGGCCGGCCATTGACGTCACCCTGTTGTTGGCGCGCGTTTATGCGCGCGCGCGTGGCTTATCCCGCCAGCTTGAACTTCTTCAGCAGCGGCACCGCCGCAGCCACTTCCATTTTCTTGTCGGCGGCGGCACCGAGCACCAGCCGCTTGATTTCCGCCGTGATCTTGTTACCGGGCTTGACTTCATCGAGCGGCACGCCGCGGTCGATCGCCTCGCGCACAAGCGCGTAATCGTTGGGGATCGCGGCAGTGAAGGCGTCGCCGAGAACTTGATTGAGATCGCCGCGCCGCAAGCCGGACGAAAACATGCCGGACCGGAATCGGTTGACGATGACTTCGGGTTTGGGACCGTCGACCAGCCGTTCGCGGATCGCCGCCACCAGTTGCTTGCCGTGGCGCAGGCCCGGCACCGTCGTTTCGCTGACGATGAACACCTTGTTCGAACCGAGCAACACGCTGTCGGTCCAGGAAAACCAGGTACGCGGCATATCGAACACGACATATTCGAAATTGCTCGAAACCAGATCGAGCAGACGCGTTACGACGTCGGGATCGAACGAGCGCATTTCCGCCGGCTGATTGGGCGCGGCGACCACCGCCAGTCCGGAAGCATGGTAAGACAGCATTACTTCCAGCAATTGGCGGTCGAGGCGGTCGGGCTGGGGCTCGATCTCGGCGAGGTTGAGACGCGGCTCGAGGTCGAGATAGTCGGCGACCGCGCCGTGCTGAAAATCGAGATCGACGAGGCAGGTCGCGGGCTTACCGCCGCGCGGGCTGCCGCTGTTGAGCAGCACCATCGCCGCCTGGATGGCGAGCGTGGTCACACCGGCGCCGCCGACGGCGGGAAGGAACGTGTAGATCTTCGCTTCGCTCGTCTTATCGGCGCCGGCTTGCGCAACGCGCGCACAGGCGCGCACCAGATCGACCGGCGCCACCGGCTTCACCAGAAAATCGGCAACCCGCATTTGCAAGAGGGTGCGGGCGACGCTTTCATCGAACCCCTGGATGACCGCCACCACCGGCGGCCAGGCACCGACGCGCGTCATCAAGCGCGAGAGCGCGGCCATTTCGTCCGCACGGGCGGCGTCGAGATCGACCACCACGACGGTTGCGTCCTCGACGCCGAGCCGGTCGCCCTCGCCGGATACCGTACCCGGCACCGTGACGAGGTCGATCGCGCGCGAAGCGCCGAAGGTCTCGCGCGTTGCGCGCTCGAACTCGGCGTCGGCGGTGAGCACCACCACGCGGGTTTGATTCTGATTCAAGCTGTCGCCATGACCGAGACGCATTTGACTAAAGCAAGCTCCACTTATTTCACCGGTGCAGACCCTTGCGTCACGGTCGGACCGACAGGCGTGGGGGCGGCTGGGGCCGGTCCTGCCTGATTGGAGTCCTTACCGCTCGGCGAATAGACCCTGTTGGTGCGATAGCGCTCGACGGCGCTTTGCATCTTTTCACCGTTAAAGGCGATGTTCTTGTTGGCGGCGGCCAGCGGCCACGGATCGACCATTTGGGTTACTCTATCCGAAGCGATCGCGTCGCCGGCACCGAACGAAATGGCGTCGCGGCGGTCGAGATATTCGGCGCAACCGGCGAGCGTGGCGAGCATGCAAGCGAGCGCAAGCGCGCGCACGACTTTACTGAACGGCTGCATGGGACGCCCCCTGAGGTTTCGGCAGATCGAGCATGTGCCCGGTGAACGGCTTGTCGCTGGCAAGCTGGACGCGGGCGACGACGGGGTTGAGCGCGCGCGCTTCCGCCCGCGTCACTTCGGTCTTGCCGAGCAGGAAGAAGTCAACGTCGTTCGGCGGCAACGTGTCGTCGGCCGGCGTCCTGATGACGTCGCCGGGACGCGTCGGCCGCACCAGATGCGGCGTAACGATGATGGCCAGATCGGTTTCGTGGTTCTGGTAAGACTTCGACGAGAACAACGAGCCAAGCACCGGGATGCTGCCGAGCCAGGGCAACTGGTCGATGTCGTGGTTGTTGACGGTTTGCAAGAGACCGCCGATCACGAAGCTCTGGCCGTCGCGCAATTCCACCGTTGTCGAGGCCCGACGCACGATCAGCGCGGGAACCGAGACGCCACCCGGCACGCTGATGGAATTTGTGGTATCGATCTGGCTGACTTCCGGCTCGATCTTTAAGTTGATCAAGCCGTGGGAGAGCACGGTCGGCGTGAAAGCGAGACCGACGCCGTATTTCTTATAATCGACCGTGACGTTACCGTAAGAACCGGACACCGGGATCGGATATTCGCCGCCTGCCAGGAAGCTCGCGGTGTCACCGGACAGTGCCACCAGGTTCGGTTCGGCCAGGCTGCGGGCGACGCCCTTCTTCTCGAGGGCGTTGATCAGACCGTCGATCGTGGTGCTGCCCGAAATAATACGGGCAATCGCGAAGCCAAACGGCGATGCGCCGGACAACACGCCCGCGGCCACTTCGCCGATCGGGATATTGGTGGGGCTGGTCGGCGATGAAATCGGCAATGTCGCAGGAGCCCGCTGTGAGCCGACATTGGTCGTGCTGTGGCCTCCGAAGCGATTCCACTGCAGGCCCAACTCACGGCCGGCGACGCGCGCCACTTCGACGAAGCGCACTTCCAGCATCACCTGCTGCGGCGACATGACCGAGACGGTATTGATGACGTCCGGCCCGAACTGACGTGCGATGGTCACGGCCTTGTCGAGCGTGGCGGCGTCGGAAACTTCACCCGACAGCATGATGCGTCCGTTGACCGAAGAGGCGCGCATCCGCGACCTGGGGAAGCGGTGCTTGAGTTCGTTGGCCAGCCGGCTGATGTCGTACGACACTTCCACGTCGAAAATGCCGATCAGCGTCTTGCTTTCGTCGTAGACCGACACCCGCGTCGTGCCGATTTTCTTGCCGAGGATGGACAGCGAGTGGTCGGTGAGCGGATTGACGTCGGCCACATCCGGATCGCCGAGCGTGACGTTGACGAAGCTCGAGCCGGTGCGCACATCAACCGACTTGCCGATGGCGACCATCACCGTCGCCGTACGGTTGCCGCCGCCGATCTGGATGGTGCGCATTCCGTCCGCGTGCGCATCCCCGATCACGCACAACATCGAAGCCGCCAGAGCGACCAGCAGCGAAATCACCAGATCGCGCAGCCAGCTTCCCGACTCCGTGCTCCTGCCCGCACGCCGCCAGGAGAACCCGGCTGCGAATTCGGTTTCATTCTTGCTGTTCACGACACACTCTCCCCACCCGTTAGTTCTCAGCCCGGTCTCACCGGGCGACGTCCCCATGATTGGCCTCGGCCATGGCATCGCTGCCCTCGACCGGGACCGTGTAGTCCTGCTTCGACGACCGCCGCGTCACCGTGATGGTCGTGGTCGTTCCCTTGTCCGCAACGATTCCGTTCTCGAGATCCTTGAGCGTGACCTTGTGCGTTGCGACTTTCTCGGTCTCGCCGGCCTTGCGCAGCAGCAGCGACAGGTTGCCGACCGAGGCGGCCAGCCAGACCTTCTGCGCCTGCACGGTGGTGACTTCGAGCGTCACCGACTTCGCCACCGCCGCTTTCGCGGCGCGGTCGTCGGCTTTTTGGTCGACCGCCAGCACGCGCGCATCCTGCAGCACGACTTCCGTCGTCGCCGAACCCTTGTCGACCGTGCGCGTGAGCACGACGTCGACACGGTCGCCCGGCAGCACGAAGCCGCCGACGCCTTCGACGTCATTGACGCGGATGGTGACCGCCTTCATGCCCGGCCTGACCAGCGCCGACAAAGTCGCGCGCTCGCCGGCGCCGGTGATCTTCACCGACAGCACCGGTTCGCTGGCTTCGATCGCCGTCAGCACGACGCGGCGGCCGCCCGACAAAATGTCGCTGATCTTGTGAAAGGCGCCGGCCGGCAACGCTTCCTTCGGCCAGGAAATTTCCTTCAACATTGCCGCGCTGAGCTCGGTGCCGAAACGCAGCGGCCGCTTGGCGACGACAATGGACTGCATTGCCACCGGCTTGGCGTCCGCATGCATGTTCTTCGCCCGCATGTCGGCCTGGTTGTTGAGCCAGACCTGGGCGATGAACACGGCGAGCAGGCCGAAGACGACCGCAAAGCCAATCATAACAAACGTACTGGCACGCACGACGATTGCCCCGTTTGACGCGAGTTGCTTCTCTTTGTCGGTGCGACAGTAAGGGTGAGCCAGTATTCAAATACTAACGACGCGCGCGCACTTCGGACTATGCTGAAGAGCCGCTGAAGGACTATTGTTTACGAGCGGTATCCACGCACGCGTGAACTTTCGAGTAACTGTGTGCGTCGTTGCGATGCTTGCTCGGTCATGCCGGCGATTGCGTAACGTTCGATTCAGCCTAACCGATCCTTGTCGTTGCCGGGCCGTATGAGCCGGCCCACTCGGCCGAAACCGGCCTGCAGCCGGCACTTTCGATACAACTTGCCAAGGCGGAGATGCCGTTGCCCCTGCCGCGGGGTTGCGGCAACATGCCGGCCGCGCCGGAAAGGCGCGGGCGCGCCCGGCGCGCCATAACGATAATGACTTGGGAGGATTTCGCCGCAATGTCGAAACTTTGCGTTAGCCATTCCGGCCCGGCCACTGCAAACCGCCCTGCCGCGAACAACCCGACTTCGCGGGCCGGCGCATGACCACGGAACGGCCAATCACGACGCACTCCCAGTCCACACAGCCGCCGGCCCTGGGCGTACCGCGTATCCGTGTGCGCGGCCTCGGCAAGCACTACGGCACGCTGGAAGTGTTCAAAGGCATCGATTTCGATGTCGGCGAACGCGAAATCGTCGCCATTGTCGGTCCCTCCGGATGCGGCAAGACCACAATGTTACGCTGCATCGACGGCCTCTTGCCGCACGATGCCGGCGAGATCAAAGTCGGCGAGGAACGTATCGACAGGCCGATCGCCGGCGTCGCCATGGTGTTCCAGCATTTCGGCCTGTTTCCCTGGAAAACCGTATTCGAAAATGTCGCTTACGGCTTGCGCATGGCCGGCGCCGCGAAGGTGGACATCGACCGTAAGGTGCCGGACTTCATCAAGATGGTCGGGCTCAACGGCTTCGAAGACGCCTTCCCTTATCAAATGTCCGGCGGCATGCAGCAGCGCTGCGGCCTGGCGCGGGCACTCGCGGTCGAACCGAACGTGCTGCTGATGGACGAGCCGTTCGCCGCGGTCGACGCCCAGACCCGCGAGATCCTGCAGTTCGAATTGCTGCGCATCTGGGAAGAGCGCCCGACCGCGATGATCTTCGTCACCCATTCGATCGAGGAAGCGGTGCTTCTCGGCCACCGCGTCATCGTGCTCAAAGGCCGGCCGTCGAGCATTCACGAAACCATCACCATCGATCTGCCGCATCCGCGCACGCGGGCGACGCTGCGCGAGCCGCGCTTTTCCGAACTGCGCGAGCGGGTGTGGAGCACGCTGATGCGGGAGGCGCGCGAAGCCGAATTCCAACTCGAACGCTGAACTGAAAAACACAAAAGACAACCAAGGGAGGATTTCATGATCCGCAGAACATTAGGCTTGCTCTCCGGAGCGGCGCTGGCGGCGGCGCTGATAGTAGCCGCGGCATCGCCGGCATCGGCCCAAGGCAAGAAGCTCGTGATTGCCGTGCCGGGCATTCCGCCGATCTATTCGGTGACCATCGCCTTCCTGGCCAAGCAGCAAGGCTTCTACAAGAAATACGGCGCCGACGTCGAAATCCGCCCGTTCGATAACGGCACCGCCGCCGCGCGCGCGGTGGTGGCCGGCAATGTCGACATGGCCTGGGCGCCGACGCCGCCGGTGATCAATCAAATTTCCAATGCCGGCGTGCCGCTGGTGGCGGTCTATGGCATGCAGAACCCCGACTGGGTCCTCGGTACCACCGAAACCGGCAAGACGTGCAAGGATGTCGCCGGCCAGGACGTCGGCGTCGACTCGATCGGCGGCGCCCGCTCGATCGCGCTGCGCTCCATGCTCGCCGGCGGCTGCAAGGAGGTGAAGCTCAATCAGGTCAAGCAGATCGCGCTCGGCTCCAGTTCCGGCCCGGCGATGATTGCCGGCCGTCTGAAATATGCCGTGCTGCATCTCGACGATCTCGCCGAGATCGTGCACCAGGGCAAGAAGGTCAACATCCTGCTGGCCATGAAAAACACCAACCCGACCAGCCATTATCTCATGCTGGTTATTCGCAAGGACAATCTGGCGAAGAACCGCGACGCCGTCGTGCACGCGGTCGCCGGCCTGATCGAAGCAGCGCGCTTCATGCAGGATCCCAAGAATGCCGATATCGTGGCCAAGGCCGCCTCGCAGACCGGCCACAGCATGGAAGTCAACAAGCTGGCGCTCGAGCGCTTCCTCGCCATCGACTTCTGGGCGGCCAAGGACGACGGCCTGCCACGCAAGAAGCTGGAAGCGGTCGCCAAGCTGATGAAAAAGATCGGCGCCATCAAGCCTGACAAAACGCCGGTGACCTACGATCAGCTGGTCGACACCACGGTGTGGAAAGACGCCAACGCGATGGTGAAGTGAGACGCGATAATTCGTATCGCGACGCGCGCAACGGGCACACTTCACCTCTCCCATAGGGAGAGGTCGCCCGCCGTAGCGTTCGCGAATGCGGGAAGGTGAGGGGTTATGGACCATCGAGAGTCACGATCCCCCTCACCCCAACCCTCTCCCCAGCCGAAGTCGGATATATCCGACTTCGGCCACTTTAAATGCCTATCTCGGGTAAACCCGAGTTCGGGTGGGGAGAGGGAGCCGGATGCGGCTTGCTTCAAGACCGGGATCAACCGCTCGAACGCTGAAAGTGCAGTAGCCGTGCAGACCTATATCCGCCGCCACGCGCCGTTCTGGCTCAGCATTTTCGCCGGGCTCGCGCTCTGGGAAATCGCCGGCCGCAACACCAGCGCGGCCTTCATGGTGCCGTTTTCGGAAACGCTGGTGCGGCTGTGGCAATTGATCGTGGGCGGCGACTTCATCGCCCAATTTATCGACTCCGCGATTCTTTTCCTCACCGGCTTTGTATTGGCGCTCATTGTCGGCGTGCCGCTCGGATTGCTGCTCGCGCGCGTACGCGTCTTACGCGTCGGCATCGAACCCTACATCATGACACTCTATGCGACACCGATGGTGGCGCTCATTCCGTTTATCCTGTCGCTGATGGGTTTCGGTTTCGCGCCCAAGGTGCTGGTGGTGTTCCTGTTCGCCGTGTTTCCCGTGCTCTACAACACGGTGGAAGGCGCGCGCAGCATCAAGCCAGAGCTGATCGAGGTGGCAAAATCCTATCGCTCCAGCGAATACGCGCTGTGGCGGGAGGTGATGCTGCCCTACACCCTGCCCTACATCATGACCGGTGTGCGCCAGGCCATCGGCCGCGCTTTGGTCGGCATGGTGGCGGCGGAATTCTTCCTGTCCTCGACCGGACTAGGACAGCTCATCATGGGCGCCTCGCAAAATTTCGACACCGGCGGCGTGTTCGCCTCGATACTGGTCATCGGCTTGATCGGCGTCGGCTTGATGCGGCTGGGCTTGAAAATCGAGCAGCATTTCGCGCGCTGGAGACAGTAGCGCATGATCCCGAAAAACATGTCCTCAACCCCGATCGGGGATGGGCACCGGTTTTCGGAAAAGATCATGCGCAAGGAAAATAGCGAATGACCGAATCCACCATCGGTGCAGAGGTTACGGCAGCCGCCGAACGCAAGCCTTCGGCGTGGTCCGGCCGCCTGTTCGATACCTTTTTGCCGCGGCTCATCGCCGGGCTCGGCATCTTGCTGGCGTGGGAGCTGATCGTCCGCGGCTTTGCGCCGGCTTATGTCGCAAAGCCCACCACCGTCGTGGCGGCAATCCCCCGCGTGATCGTCGATCCCGCCTTCCTCACCGCGACCGGACAGACGCTCGCCGCGGTCGCCGAAGGGCTCGCCATCGCACTCGTCGTCGGCACGACCATCGGCCTGCTGATGGGGCGTAGCATTCAGTTCGAGCGCGCCATCCGGCATTACGTCAACGGCTTCTACGCCATGCCGATGATCATCGTGCTGCCGTTGTTTTCCTTGTGGTTCGGCTATTCGGGCGCAGCGCGCATCGCCACCGTCATCTTCGCCGCGATTTTTTCGATCATCATCAATGCGGCCGACGGCGCGCGCTCCGTGCCACGTGAATATCTGGAGGTCGCCCGTTCTTTCCGCTCCGGCCGACTCGACGCATTGCTGCAGATCGTGCTGCCATCATCGGTCCCTTACCTGCTTGCCGGTGTGCGCTTGGCCGCCGGCCGGGCGTTGATTGGCGCGGTCGTGGCGGAGTTCTTTCTCTCGGTCGGTGGCCTTGGCTACTACATTCTCTATAACTCCCGCACCTACCACCACAACGAGGCCTTTGTCGGCGTGCTGCTGCTCGCCGGTTTCGGGGTCGGCTTTGAATTGGTCGTCGTCTGGTGTACCCGGCGGTTTTTGCCCTGGTATCGCCGCGGCGAAAAAGCGGATTAAGCGTTAATGCAAATTCCGATTTTTGACCGCGGAATTCGACAATAGGATATTCGGGGCAACAAATTGGGCGGCGAGGACTAAACGCATGGCAACCGATCCCCGGCTGGAAGCCGCAGTCTCGCATTGGGGACCGCGTTTTGTCGCCAACGGTGTCGTACTCACCGACTTCGAGGAAGTTACTGGCTCGCTCGGCAGCTACGATGGTTGGTGCCGCGCCTGGAGCAAGCGCGCCAAACATCACGAGCAACTCGGCCGCGAGGCGCTTTCGCGCGGGCACAATCTCACCGCCGGCGAATGCCTGCAGCGCGCCGGCGTTTATTACCATTTCGCATCGTTTCTTTTCGTGCACGACATACCGCAAATGCAAGCGGCCCACATGAAGGCGGTCGAGTGCCGCAGATCGGCGCTGCCGCACCTGCGCCCTCCGGGCGAACACGTGCAAATGTCCTTCGCGGGCAAAATCCTAACCGGCATTTTGCGCAAGCCGCCGGGCTATGACCGCCCGCCGGTGGTGGTGATGGCGGTGGGGCTCGATTCCACAAAGGAGGAAGGCGCCGCTTACGAAGAGCCGTTCCTGGCACGCGGCATGGCGACGCTCATGTTCGACGGCCCGGGCCAGGGCGAGGCGCAATACGATCTCGCCATCCGCGGCGACTATGAAGCGCCAGTCTCGGCAGTGCTCGATCATGTCGAGGCGCGGCGCGATCTCGATTCAACCCGCATCGGCATGTGGGGCGTCAGCCTTGGCGGTTATTACGCGCCGCGCGCCGCCGCCTTCGACAAGCGCATCAAGGCCTGCATCGCGCTCGGCGGTCCGTTCGACTGGGGCGCGGCCTGGGACGGTCTGCCCGAATTGACGCGTGAAGCGTTCCGCGTGCGCAGCCATTGCGAAACGATGGACAAGGCGCGCAAGCACGCCGCCACGCTGTCGCTCGTCGGCGTCGCCAAGAACATCACCTGCCCGATTTTCATCGTCAACGGCCGCAACGACCGCATCGTGCCGGCCGCCGACGCCGAGCGGCTGGCGCGCGAGGTAAGCGGTCCCGTTGCACTGATGATGATCGAGGACGGCAATCACATCGCCACCAACCGCGCCTACCGCTGGCGTTCGCAGAGCGCGGACTGGATGGCGGAGCAGCTCAGATAACTTGGAAGCCACGCGGCGTCGTGTGCATTCGCTCGATGCCGGTCTCGGTGATGAGAACCATCTCCCCGCTCTGCACGCCGGCCTTGCGGTCTTTCGTGACGACATTCGGTTGAATGACCACGGTCTGGCCCGCCCGAAAGGGCTCCTCCGGGACGGGGCCCGCCGGGCGGCTTGCGCTGCCGAGAATCGGCGGCAGGTAGCCGCCGCCATAGCCGTGAAGCAGATCGTCGATAATGGTGAAGCCGGCATCTTCGATCACGCCTGCGGCTTCGATGACCTGCGCCGGCATGGCACCCGCTTTCAATATGGCGGCAATCGCCTCGAATGCGGCATCGGCGGCCGCGTGTAAATCGCGGTAGAGCGCGCTCGGCTCGCCCAGCGCGAAACTGCGGAGAACCTGACCCGGATGGTCCCAGAATGCCGCGCTGATCTCCGCCACCACCACATCACCGGCCTGAAGGCGCCGGGTCGTCGCAAACTGACGAGGAACGGCGAGATCGGGCGCCGCCATCGACGTCGTGCCAATATAATGGATGACGTTTGTAGCGCCTTGCGAGACGTAGGCGCGCTCGATCACATCGCCGAGTTCGCGCTCATTCAAGCCCGGCCTTGACCCGTTACGCAAAGCGGCCATGCCGAGATCGGAAAAATGCGCGCCGATACGAAGCCAGGCGAGCTCTTCCTGCGATTTTACCTGGCGCAGTCGAATATAGTCGCGGTTGAGATTCTTGGTCGCTCCGAACGTCGCCGACAATGCCGCCTGCTGTTCCAAGCTGACGGGGCCGACTGCCGCAACGCGGCCTGCGCGCGCGCCACGCCGGCCCAGCACCGCGATCGCTTCACGGATGCCGGATTCGCCGCCCCAGGCGACGTCGGCCTCGTCGGCGAGAATCGCCGCCTGCGGCGCATGGTTGACGTATTGCACGAACAGCGCGTCACGATGTCCAGGCGTCAGTACGCAAACTGCCTCGGCTGTCACCGGCCACTGGGTGAGCCACTGCACCGCAGATCCAAACCGATTGGCGCCGCACACCACCAAATGGTCGCATGCGTTCTGCTCCAGCAGCTTTTGCACCGCGACCCGCCGGCGCTTCATCTCTTCGGCGGAAAACCGCGGGTATTCGGCCGCGACGATACGCGCCAGTTCCGGAGGAAGCGTCACTAGGACTTTTTGGGCAGCGCCACGATCATGTCGAGCTCGACGCGCGCGCCGGGCGACGACAATTGATTGATGCAGACCATGGTACTGGCCGGACGCCAGTCACCGAAGAACGGCCGCATCGCCGCATGCATGCCATCGGCATCGCGTATATCGGTCAAATATTTGGTGATCTTCACGACGTTCGTCCAGTCGGCGCCGACGCTGTCCAGCACTTCCTTGGCGCCCGCCATCGCCCGCCGCGTCTGCTCGCCGATATCGACCGGATGATCGTGTTCGGAATCGACATGCGGATGCTTGTGATAAAGCGGCGACGGCGTTACCCCGGAAACAAACATCAGGTCGCAGGCGCCAACGATGTGCACCGCCGGCGCATAGGGCATGGTGTGCGCCTCCTCCGGTTTCGGTTGCACGGGCTCGAGCTTGAAACTCTGTTCCGGCTTGATCATGACGGTCATGGGCGTTCTCCTTGATATCCCTTCGTGTTCAGTCTGTGCGCCAATTGCTCAAACGGGCGTCGATGGCATCCTGCGCTTTGGTGACAACAATGCCGAGCGCGGCAAGCACGATCAACACCGCAAATACCTGCTCGGTTTCGAGAATCTGCCCGGAAAGATAGAGGCGCGCGCCAAGCCCGGATTTGCCGACGACCATCTCGGCAGCGACAACCAGGATGATCGACACGCCGAGCCCGAGCCGCATGCCGGCGAAAATCGACGGTATGGCGCTCGGCAACAATACACGCCGCATAATTTGCCGCGGAGAGGCGCCGAGGTCGCGCGCAGCCAGCACCAGACCGGCATCGCATTGGCTGACCCCCAACACCGTGTTGATCACGATCGGGAAGATGGCGCCGAGAAAACTGATGGTCAGCATGAAGGGCCCGCCGGTGCCGAGCCAGATAATCAGCAACGGAATGAGCGTCACCTTGGGCAGCGGATAGAGTGCGGCGATAAACATGTCGGCGACGGCCCGCGTCCGGAAGGACGTCGCGATCCACAAGCCCAACATCGTTCCGGCCACCAGCGCGATGGCGAAGCCCGCAAAGATGCGCCAGAGCGTTACACCGAGGTCGACCGCAAGACCGCCCGTGCCGAACATAGCGATCAGCGCCGTCACAATCTGCGACGGGCGCGGCAGGTAGAGCGCCGACACGCCGGTCAGGCGCGCCACTGCCTCCCAGACAAGCAGCGTGACGACGATCGAGCCCCAGCCAAGGACGCGCTGATCGTCGAGCAACGAACGCCGGCGGCGCGCCGGCGGCGCGATCGGCAGCTCAGCGGCTTTCTCCTTGGCGAGTGGCTGCGTATCCATTACGCAGCCTCGCTCTCGATGACCATCGCCCGCATCACTTCGTCGCGCAGCAGGCTGTAAATGCGGTCGAACAGCGCAGAAAAGCCGGGATCGCGCGTGGTCGCGATACTGCGCGGTCGCGGCAGCTCGACGTCGATCTGCGCGGCCACCCGCCCCGGTCGCGCCGTCATCACCAGGATCGTGTCGGCGAGGAGAATCGCCTCCTCGATCGAATGGGTGACGAGGATAGCCGTGGTACCGCTCTGCTCGACTAGCCTGGCCATTTGCTCCTGTAGGACAAGGCGCGTCTGCGCGTCGAGCGCGCCGAAAGGCTCGTCGAGCAACAGGACCTCCGGCTCCATCACCAGCGCGCGCGCAAGGCCGACGCGCTGACGCATGCCGCCGGAAAGTTGACGCGGGTAACGGTTGTCGAAGCCGCCAAGATCGACCGCCGCGATCGCGCGACGGGCAAGCATCTCCCGCTCGGAGCGAGCCACGCCGGCAAGATCGAGCCCGAAGGCGACATTCTCGATCACCGTAAGCCAGGGAAATAGATTGAAGGACTGCCAAACCGTCGCCATGGCCGGCCGCTGCTTAACGTGTCCGCTCGCAGCTTCGACGAAGCGCAATTGACCGCGCGTAGGATTGAGAAACCCACGCGCGATCTGCAACAATGTGCTCTTGCCGCAACCGCTGGGGCCGATCAGTGCGGTGACCTGTCCGGGTTCGAAACGGCAACTGACCGTCTGCAAGGCGACCGTCGGCGCGGCCGAATCCGGCGCGAATGTCAGGCCGATATTTTCGAACTCGATTGCGACTGCGGGCTTTGCCATTATTACGGTTAGGTGAACGGGTTGCTCTTGCTCAGGTTCGCGTCGGCCTCGATGGCCGGCGACAAATCGAAAAGCTGCTCCTTGGTGACATTGGCGTTCACCAGTTTCATTTCATTCCAGAGCGCGCCCTGTGCCATGCACGAGTCGACATTGGGCATGCCTTTTTCGTCAAACCAGGTCCAGCGGGGGGCGGCCTTCGCGATCAGCGGCGCCGGCACCTTGGTGGCGGCCGCGACGATCTTGATAACCTCCGGATCCTTGTCCGCCGCCGCCTTGTTAAACAGCCGGCCGGCATACATGTGCGCCATGGCGAAGGCGGTCACCGCAGTCTTGTTTGCCGCTAGATATTTCGACGACGCCACCCAGCAGGCAAGCTGCGCGTTCGGCACGATGTCGTATCCGGCACCGACGATCTTGCCGACTTTGTTCTTCTCGGCAAGGAAAGCGAGCGGTACCGGAATGTTGGCAACGTCGGATTTTCCGACACCCATGAACTTTATCATGTCTGGATATTTGATGCCGCTCGACCAGTTGAAATCGTGCAGCGGGTCGAGACCCGCTTTCTTCGCCGCGCTGGCGAAGAGAAATTGATCGATACTACCGGGCGCCTGGATGGTCACGGTCTTGCCTTTTAGCAGTTTCGTCTTATCGACCGAGGTGTAGCCGGCTTTGACCATTTCGTTGCTTGCGACGATGGTCATTGAGCCCGAACCCGGCTTCTCGCTGCCGCGGTCGAGAAACAGCTTATAGGGCGCGCCCTTGGCCACGGCGTTGAACAAGCCAGCATTGAGCGTGGATGCCGTAATATCGAGTTCGCCCGCCACCAAAGCCGGCATCGCCAGCGCGCCGTCGGCGAAATACTTGAACTCGACGTCAAGACCGACCTTTTCGAAGAATTTGTGCGCGTCGGCGATGAACATCGGTCCCGAAGAGATCAACCGGACCAAGCCGACCCGGAGCTTTGTCTTCGTCCCCTGCGCCCGCAACTTCTGCGACAGCAAGCCGGCAAAACCAACCGCCGCTCCGCCACCAAGCAGGCGGCGCCGATCAATGGACATCGACATGGTGTACTCCTGTAATATTTGATGATCCGGCGTCACGCTCTGCCTTGCAACAGGTATGCCAAGCCGCTAACGCCCGGTGCGCGACAAGGCCGAACATGTGATAAATCGATCCGCCCACAACAGAGACGTGTGGCGCGCGCCGACAAGGGAGAGCCTTTCGCATGCCTTCCACCATACTCGATTCCGCGGTGTTCCGCGACGTTTTCACCACGCCGGCGATGCGGCAGGTGTGGTCGGACGAAAACCGCATTCAGAAATATCTCGATTTCGAGGCGGCGTTGGCCAAGGCGCAGGCGCGGTTGAAGATCATTCCGCAGGAGGCCTGCGACGAGATCGTCGCCCACTGCGACCTGAAATTCATGGACATGGCGAAGCTGAAGGAAGCGACCGAGCGGATCGGCTACCCAGTGCTGCCGGTGGTGCAGCAGCTGGTCAAGGCCTGCAAGGACAATCTCGGCGAATGGTCGCACTGGGGCGCCACCACGCAGGACATCACCGACACCGCGACCGTGATGCAGATCCGCGAGGCGCTCGACATTATCGGGAAGGACATTGATGGCATCTGCGACGGGCTCGCCGCGCTCGCGAAGAAATACCGCGACCTGCCGATGGCCGGCCGCAGCAACCTGCAACAGGCCGTACCGATCACCTTCGGCTACAAGATGGCGACCATGCTCGCCGCCTTCGAACGGCACAAGCAGCGCCTGGCGCAACTGAAAGAGCGCGTGCTGGTCGGCGAATTCGGCGGCGCCGCCGGCACCTTGTCGTCGCTCGGCAAGGACGGCCTGCGCGTGCAGGACGAACTGATGAAGGAGTTGAAGCTCGGCCAGCCGGCAATTTCCTGGCACACGGTGCGCGATTGCATCGCCGAAGTCGGCTGCTTCCTCGGCCTGGTGACCGGCTCCTGCGGCAAGATCGCCTTCGATGTGAAGCTGTTGATGCAGACCGAAGTGGAAGAGGTCTACGAGCCGTTCCACGCCGGCCGCGGCTCGTCCTCGACCATGCCGCAGAAACGCAATCCGATCTCCTCGGTCTACATCACCGCGCAGACCGCGATGGTGAAGCAGCTCTCCGCCGCGCTTTTGGAAGCGATGGTCGAGGACCACGAGCGTTCGACCGGCCCGTGGGAAATCGAATGGATCGCACTGCCGGAGATTTTCATGCTGTCGGCAGGCGCACTCGCACAGACCCGCTTCGTGGTCGAAGGCCTGCAAGTCAACGAAAAGAAAATGCGTGAGAATATCAATATCACCAAGGGACTGATCATGTCGGAGGCCGTGATGATGGGTCTCGGCGCCAAGATGGGCCGCAATCGCGCGCACGATGTTGTTTACGACGTCTGCCGCGAGGTGGTGAAGACCGGGCGTCCGCTGCTCGATCTCCTGGAAGAGGACAAGGAGATTTCAAAGCACGCCGACGGCAAGCTGCTCGAAAAGCTGGTCGATCCGGCCAACTACCTTGGCGTTGCCGGTGAAATGGTCGACCGCGTATTGAAGATGCGGAAGTAGGCAAGGCGCTACCGCGGGCACTGCGCACGCCCTCTCCCCTCGGGGGAGAGGGTTGGGGTGAAGGAGCAAGTAACTCTCGATAGGCTGTAACCCCTCACCCGGCACGTTGCGCGTGCCGACCTCTCCCTATGGGAGAGGTGAAGAGAGCGTGCCGCACATTCAGGATGTTTTCGGCATCGTCTTCCAGATCGCCAGCGCCACAAGAAGCGTCGCAATGCCGACCCCCAGAAACAACGCCGGCAGGCCGACCCCGGCTTTCTGCAACAGCGCCACCAGCACCGTCGCAGCCGTCATGAAGGCGGCGTTGAGGACGTTGACTGCGGCCACGGTGCGCGCGCGAAAGCCGGCGTCCGACCAAGCCTGCACCGCGGCAAAGGCCGGTACGATGAACAAACCACCGGCAATCGCGAGGCCTGCGAGATCGATGGCCGCGCGCAGACCGAGCGCCGTCGCGAACACCGCGCCCGGACCATGCGCGGATGTAGCCGCAGCAACGCCATGCGTCGCCAGCCCGAGATCGAGCGCGAACGTCGCAATCAACACGCCACCGACGACCGTCGTCTTGAGCACGATGCGCCCGCGCGCGATCGCCGCCGCAAGGCCGGAGCCGAGACCAACCGCAATGGAAAAGATGGCGAGATAAGCCGTGACCGTGTCCTCGTTGCCGCCGATCAGCACCTTGATCAAAGGCGGCAACAGCGACAGCACCACGATGCCGGTAAGCCAGAACCAGCTCGTCACCATGGCGCCCCACCATAACCTTGCGTCAGCCCATAGGAGGCGGATCATGGCGGCGGTCGAGGCCGCGATATTGGCCGTGACCTTCAGGTGAGGCGCGCCCTGCCCGCTCGGCGGGATGGCAAGCGCCGCCAGCCAGCAGGCGAGCGCGAAGGCCATCACCAGTGCACCGAACAGCACGGCATCGCCGCCGTTACGCGATGCGATTCCGGCGGTGATCGTGCCGGTGAGGATGGCGATGAAGGTCGCGCCTTCGACCAGCGCGTTGCCGGTGGGCAGTTCCTCTCGCCGCAGATGGTCGGGCAGGATGCCGTATTTGACCGGACCGAATAGCGCCGAGACGATGCCGAAGCCGGCAAGCGCGACAAACATAATGACCACGGAATGACGCTCGTAGCCGTGGACCGACAGGCCGGCGATAAACATCTCGGCGAATTTCAACACCTGTGCCATGCGCGCCTTGTCGAAGCGGTCGGCGAGTTCGCCGGCAAGCCCGGAGAAGAAGAAGAACGGCGCGATGAAGACGGCGCTCGCGAGCGTGATCAGCGCTTCACTGTTGTCGCCCTTGATGTGGAACAGGATGAGGAAGACCAGCGTGGTCTTGAGAAAATTATCGTTGAACGCCGCAAAGAACTGGCAACAAAACAGCGGCGCAAAACGCCTCGAGAACAGCAAAGGCGCCTGTGCCATTGTCTTATGATTCTAGCCGGATGGATGACTGCAAATCCGCGAGCAGTATACGCAAGTCGAATTCTCTCAGCTCGCGATAGGCGCGTCTCAGCCAGCGCCGCAGTTCACTCTCGATTTCGGCTGGCAGGCCGGCTGGCGGCGCGGCGAACGAGAAGGGCGGGTTTTCCACGTATTTGCGAAAACCTGGCGCCAGTAGGGGCAAACGCACGACCACTTCGTTGTTGCCGATGAATTGGTATTTGGTCCGGTAGGACTGACCGAAAATGTCGTTGTGCACGGGAGCAAGCGAAGCGCGCGGAAAGCTGCGGCGCAGGTCGGTGTAGGCTTCGACCGAAATCGCATCCGGCGTGACGAGAAAGAGGATCGCCGGCGCGATCGACCGTTTGATGGCTTCCTCGGCAAAGTCGATCTGCTGTGCCAGCGCAAAAAAGTGCTCGAACGATTCGTGACCGAGGTCGACGATCTTGGCGACTCCATCGTCAGTGACGAGACGGTCGAACAGCGCCATCTGGCCCTGCACGTCGCCGATGCCGGAAACAACCGTGTATTCGGGCAGGTATTGCGCAAGCGTGCCGCCGCCGGTGTTAAGATCGAAGGCAACGACCGGCCCCTTCTCGGCATGGAATTCGGTCAGCACCCGCGCCAGCAAGGTCTTGCCGACGCGTGTCTGGGGTGAGGCGACGATGGTGACCGAATTGCGAAATGACATCACATAACCCGCCTCGTCAGCTGACGTGCGAGCGAAGCACGCAACGCCCGTTGTCCGCTAACCGGCGGCCTGTCGGGGGCTGCTTTCTTCTTTCTGCGACACCAGATCGATGAGCTTTACCCGATCATACTCGCTCCACACATTGCCGAGCCAGTGGCGCACATACCCGCGCAGCACGAACGAATAATTCGCCGGCTCGTCGCTGGCGGTCTTGTTGGCGATGAACGACACGAACGGCGTGCTGGCGACTTCCACCTGCTCGCAGGCCATCTCGTTGAGCTTCGGGATGCTGATCTCGGAAGCGCCCCTGATCTGCCTGAAATAGGCATTGTAGGTCGCCGGATCCCACTCGAAAAACGTGGTCTCGTTGATGCGGTTCTTCACCAGGAAGTAACTGGCATCGCCGACGAAACGAGCGGTTTCGGCGATCTCGTCGAGCGAAGCGATGGAAGGCCCGAGAATGTGAAAGACGGCGAAGGTGATCTGGTCCTTCTTGGCCGATTCGATGAAGCCAATGTCGCTCAGCGCCTGCAAGGTCCGCGACAGCAGGCCGGCCCGCACGTCGATGACCGTGACGGGAGAAACTCCGCTGCCGAGCGTGTCGAAGATCTTCATCTGGTCGGCGACCGAGGTGACGTCGACGACTTCGGTCACGTCGGGATGAAACCGCTTCAGCGTGCCGCGCGGCGACTCGGTATCGAAGGCGCGTACCGGCGTCTGATGCGCGTTGAAATAATCGAGCAAAGTGCGCGCTACGGTGGTTTTTCCGACGCCGCCTTTGTCTGCACCGACGATAATAACGGTTGGTTTGGCCATCAGGCTACTCGCTCACCGTGGGATTAGTTCCGCTTTCGACGGTATCATACTCACTTATATGCCGCCGACCATGACAGGATTATGCTCAGCCGTACGGACGTTTAGCGGTTCCTTACCGGGCACCCGCAATAAATTGTTCCAGATTTCGTCAAATTTCGCAAAAGATGCGAACCGCCATTTGCGCAACCGCCTGCCCATCGGTGCTCGCAAAAGGCGAAAAGCTGGTGCCGGCGGAGGGATTTGAACCCCCGACCCCCCGCTTACGAAGCGGATGCTCTACCGCTGAGCTACGCCGGCCGAAGTTGCGCCACAGATATCGGCGCAGGCTATGGTTGGCAAGCCAATCACCGGGGTCATCGCAGGCGCTGGCGCAACGGGCTCTGAGCCTCCGGCACCGGGTCGGTGTCGAGGCCGGCATCCGGCCCAGGATCGTCGGGCGCATGCACAAGCGGGATGATAGGCTCGACCGGCTTGGGCTTGGGTGCAGGCTTTTCCGCTGATTTCGCCGGCTTTTGCGGGGCCTCAGACTTTGGCTCTGCTGCTGCTGCTTCTGCTGCTGCTTCTGCCTTTGGCTCCGGCGCCGCGACTTCGACTTTCGTTTCATCTGCGGGCGGCGGCGTGATCTCGATCACCGGATGGCTGACGCCGATTTCGGCCAGCGGCTGTTTCCATTCGAAACCGTCGAGGCGGCCATTGGGCGTGACCGGCAACCAGCGGTCCGACACCACGCCATCCGCCGTCCACACCGGATCGCCGCCCGCGCGCATGGCACGCGCCATCCATTCACGCACGCGGCCTTCGTCGCCGTGCTCGCTCTGCTCGATATCCGCCATCAGTGCCGCAACGCGCCGTGTCGGCGCTGACAGGTAAGGCGCAAGTGCCTCGCGCGCCACCTTGAATTCGCGCGCATCGAGTGCCGCGCGCGCAACCGCCAGCGCGCCTTCGAGCTGACCCGGCACCTTGGATGCAAGCTTGCGCATGCGCGCCAACCGATCGCGCGCGCTGTCGCCGAAGCGCATATTGGCGTAGGCTGCGGCGATGTCGGGATGTGGATTGGCCCTCCACGCCGTTTCCATGATTCGCGCCGCTCTGCGGGTCTCGCCCGCCTCCGACAGCCGCCGGCCGGCCATGGCCGCGGCCGGCACAAGGTCCGGTGCAAGCTTGATCGCTTCCAGCACCGCCGCGCGAGCACCGTCGCGGTCAATCTCCTCCAGCGCCTGCGCGCGGGCGGTCAGCAGCACCGCGCGCTTGCGGCGATAATCGGTCTTGGCAAGCGCGCCTTTCATCGGCTCGAGCGCGGCCAGCGCACCCTCCCAATCGTGCGCGGCACACCGATTGTCGAGCACCGCCTCCCCGGCCCAGGAAAGCGAAGGCGCATTCTTGGCCGCTTCTTCGGCCGCGCGCCGCGCGCCGTTGGCATCGCCGCGGCGCTGCGCCTCGATGTAGAGACCACGCAAGCCGAGCAATTTGGTATCGTCGCGCTTGACCATCTCGCGGAAGGCGCGTTCCGCGGCGTCCCGGTCGCCACCCATCTGCGCCGACTGCGCGGCAAGCAACAAAGTGAGCGGATCGCCCGGCGACAAGCGCGCGGCGTCGTCCGCCGAGCGTTGCGCCAGCCGCAGGTCGCCGGCGCCAACGGCAACCAGCCCGCGTGTCAGCGCGAGATAACCTTTGATGGCGCGGCGGTGGCGGAAAAACAGCGAGACCTGGTCGGGCGAGCGCCAAATGCCGCGGATAATCGACCACAGCAGCATCAGCACCACCACCGACGCACAGATCGCGAGACCGACGACCAGCACAGACGCCTCAATCCGTCCATGACCGGGCCAGATATGTTCGAGCCACGGCCAGGTAATCGCGATCTCGCCGGGACGGTCGGCGATCCAGGCAAAACCCCATGCGATCAGCGCCAGGGAAACCAGAAAAACGACGACGCGGATCATTGCGGTCTCACTTTCGGCTCAGGTCGCGCGCGGCCTTGGCCGCGTAGTCGCGGGCGGCGGTGAGCGCCTTGTGGCGCGCGACCGCCAGCGTCACCCAGGCCGCCGCCTCTTGGCGCGCGGCCTCCGGCAGCGCACCGATGTCGGCGAGCGCACCATCGATATTGGCGCGCGCGGCTTCGCTGTCGATGCGTGCCAGCACGTCGGCGGGCGCATCGCCTGCGGGCGGATTGATGGACTGGAAACGGACCAGCCTGCTCGCATTCGCCTGCAAGCGTTCGATAATGCTGCCGGTCGTCTCCTTGGTGCCGATCGTGCTTGTGAGCTTGGGAAGAAGGGCTCTGAGTTGTCGCGCAAGTGTCGCTTTGGTCGGCACGCCTTTGGCGGCGAAACGCTGGAGCGGAGCCAAGGCTTCGCCGTTACCGCCGAGCGCTTTCGCCTGCGCAAGCTCGGCTTGATAGGGCGCGCCGCTTTCGACCGCCTCGCGCAACACAGCGGCACTCAAGGCCTGCCGCAGGTCGCTATCGTCGACCGGCTTGGGCGCTTTGGCGATCTGGTCACGCAAACCCCTGAGGGACTGCTCCAGCGTGCCAACACGTTCTTTCAAGGCATCGAGCGCAGCGGTATCGACCGCGGCGGGCGCTTGCTGCGTCGCGTTCTGTACCCTAGTGCGTAACGCGCTGACGGCCTTGCCGGCCGCCGCGGCGTTGTCTTCCGCCTGATTGGCTTTCGCAGCGATGTCGTCGTTGCGCCTGGTAAGTGCAGCGAGTTGGGTGCCCAGCGACTTGATCGTCTTGTCGGATTCGGCCAGTCGCACGGCAATGGCCGGGTCGTTCGGTGGGGTCGCGGCAATGTTGTTTTCGAGCTTCGTCAACCGCTGGCGCAGTGCATCGAGCGCGTCCTTGTCGCCCGTTGGCGCAGGGCGCGCTTGCAATTGCTCGATCTGTTTTTGCAAGGTCGCGAGATGCGCGCCTTGGTCGGTCGGCGCTTGCAGCGCGATGGGCAACAGTCCGGCAAACCAGAGTGCCGCCACGACTGCCGTCGCGAACGCCGCGCCGGCGAAACCGCCGATGAGCGACGCGCCGATCGTCCCGCTGCGCGCCGGCGCAGCCGCAGGCTCCTCATGCGTCGCTTCAGATGATGACGCAGCAGCCGGCTCGGCCGCACTCTCTTCCATGTGCGGTTCAGGCTCTGTCGCAGCCGACGCCTTTTCTTCGCCCGAAGCCGGAGGCACCTCGGTAGCCGTCAGATCGATGGTCGGCGCCGGACGTTTCTGCTTGTCGTTCATACGTGAATCCCAGCCAACGGCGAATCGTGGCCCGCACGCCATTTCGCCATATCGCAATTACCGGCAACACGCCACGGCAACACGATGTCAACTCGATGGCGGCGGCAGAAGTTCAATCAGCGCCGCCTCTTCCGGCCGCGGCGCGATCGCGACCCGTTCGGCGCCGGCCGCTTGCAGCGGTTCGGCGACCTTTGCCGACAGGCAATAATGCCGCACCGCCATGGCCTGCTCGGTGACGCCGGCCGCACGCGCGCCGGCGACGTAGTTCTCCGCGCTGCGCCTGGAAAAGTGCAAAACGGCCTGCAGGTCGCCGCCGGATTCCAGGGCCGCCACCAGCTCATCCGGAAATGGCGCGGTGACCGCACGATAGACCACGCGCATCTCGGCGGCGATGCCACTTGCGGCAAGCTCGCCGATCAGATCGGCCGCGCGATCCTCGCCGGCGAGATAGAGCAGCGGCGCTTTCGCGTCCGCTCGGCGTCCGCGCAACAGCCGTACCAGATCGCTCACCGCACCGCCGGCCGACGTTACGTCGGTGAAGCCCGCCTGTTTCGCAGCCTCGGCGCTGCGGCGGCCGACGGCATAAAGTGGCAGCTTGCACAGCGCGGCGAACGTCGCGTTGCCGGCAAGCGCGGCCGGCACATTGCCGCTGGTAACAATGATGCCACCCCAACCCCCGCCGAGATCGGCCTCGGTCGGCTCGACTGT
Organism: uncultured Alphaproteobacteria bacterium; assembly: GCA_963840065.1. Taxonomy (GTDB): domain Bacteria; phylum Pseudomonadota; class Alphaproteobacteria; order Rhizobiales; family Xanthobacteraceae; genus Pseudolabrys. The sequence continues at coordinate 498,276 of CAWIXF010000010.1, forward strand.
CATCAACGGCACTTCCCATACGTCGTGGCCGCGCGCGGCCAGGATTTCGGCCGTGTGTTTGCCTTGCGGCTGCGGGCGGGTGACGACGACGCGCATGGCGATTCAACTCTTCAATCGAAAAATTCGGGACCGGCGCGATGTTTGAGATCGCGTCCGCAATCGCTACCGATGGTGGCGGCATCTTTGCGGCTGCCGTGACCGGCGATGTCGTGCGCAGCAGAGCCATCCGGCCGCGCGATCAAGCCGCGAAACTGCACCGAGTCGCCTTCGACGATGGCGTGGCCGGCGATCGGCGTCTTGCAGGAGCCGTCGAGCGCCGCCAGAAACGCGCGCTCGCAAGCCACCGCCGAAAACGTATCGGCATGATCGATGCCGACAAGCGCCTCACGTATATGCATATCGTCGGCACGCGTCTCGATGCCGATGGCGCCCTGCCCGACTGCCGGCAAAAAATCGTCCTCGCTCATGATCGTGGTTGCGTGTTCGACGATGCCGAGTCGTTTCATGCCGGCGAGCGCGAGGATCGTGGCATCGACCTGGCCCTCGTCCAGCTTGCGCAGCCGCGTCTCGACGTTGCCGCGCAGGGTCGCAACTTGCAGATCTGGGCGCATGCGCTTGGCGATCGCCTGCCGGCGCAGCGAAGCGGTGCCGAGCGTGGCGCCGCGCGGCAGAGCGTCGATCGATTTCGCTTTGCGGCTGATGAACACATCGCGCGGGTCCTCGCGTTCGAGACACGCCGCCAGCATCAATCCATCTGGCAAGAGCGTCGGCATGTCCTTGGCCGAATGCACGGCGAGATCGATGCGGCCGTCCAGCAGCGCCTCCTCGATTTCCTTAGTGAACAGGCCCTTGCCGCCCTCCTCCGCCAACGGCCGGTCCTGAATAATGTCGCCCGACGTCTTGATAATGACGAGTTCTATCTCGTCGTCTCCGGCCCCCAACACGGCGGCGAGCCGCGCCTTGACCGTGCGCGCCTGCACCAGGGCAAGGGGGCTGCCGCGCGTGCCGATGCGCACAAGGGCGGTGGATTGTGGCATATAACCTCTCGATGCTAGGGCGTCTTTTAGAGCACGATTGCTTCCGACTGAAGCGCTCACCCCAACCTCGGCGCGCTCCCTCTCCCCTTTGGGGAGAGGGTTGGGGTGAGGGGGTTCCGGATTTCCGTTGGTCCGAAACCCCTCACCCGACGCGCCATAGCGGGTCGAAGACGCGCGTAAACGCGCTTATGGCGCGTCGACCTCTCTCTATGGGAGAGGTGAAGAGGAGTTTGCGGCATTGATCGTTCTCGGCATTGAAACGACCTGCGACGAAACCGCCGCGGCGCTGGTCGAGCGCTCCGAGGACGGTCGTGGCAAGATCCTGTCCAACGTCGTGCTCAGCCAGGTCAACGAGCACGCGGCCTTCGGCGGCGTGGTGCCGGAAATCGCAGCCCGCGCCCATGTCGAGGCGCTCGATCTCATCATTGCACGCGCCATGAAGGAGGCGAGGCTGAACTTTGACGCGCTCGACGCCATCGCCGCCGCAGCCGGACCCGGATTGATCGGCGGTGTCATCGTCGGCCTGACCACGGCGAAAGCGATCGCGCTGGTCAAGGACAAGCCGCTGATCGCGGTCAATCATCTGGAAGCGCATGCGCTCACCGCCCGGCTCACCGACGCGACGCCGTTTCCCTATTGTCTGTTCCTCGCTTCCGGCGGGCACACGCAGGTGCTGGCGGTGCGCGGCGTCGGCGACTATGTCCGCCTCGGCACCACGCATGACGACGCGATCGGCGAAGCCTTCGACAAGACCGCCAAGTTGCTGGGTCTCGGTTACCCCGGCGGGCCGCAGGTCGAGCGCGAAGCGACAATGGGTGATGCCACCCGCTTTGTGCTGCCGCGGCCGATGCACGGACGCAAGGACGCTGACTTTTCGCTCTCAGGCTTAAAGACGGCGTTGCGGCTGGAAGCCGAGAAGATCGCGCCGCTGTCCGATCAGGACGTTGCCGATCTGTGTGCGGCGTTTCAACAGGCCGTCGTCGACGTCGTGCTCGACCGCCTGCGCGCAGGCTTGCGCATGTTCCGCGAACGGTGGGGTGCCCCGACGGCGCTGGTCGCCGCCGGCGGCGTCGCGGCCAATCAGGCGATCCGCAAGATCCTGCACCGGCTCGCGTTCGAAATCGGCACGGTGCTGATCGCGCCGCCACCCGAACTGTGCACCGACAACGGCGCCATCATCGCCTGGGCGGGATGCGAACGGCTGGCGCTCGGCATGACCGATCCGCTCGAGGTTGCGCCACGCGCACGCTGGCCGCTCGACGAAGTCGCCGCCGCCGAAGGCGCGCGGCAACGCACGGCGGCCTATAAATGACCGTCCAGAAAATCGCAGTGCTCGGTGGCGGCGCCTGGGGAACGGCGTTGGCGCTCGCCTGCGCGCGCGCCGGCCGCGCCGTCACTTTGTGGGAGCACGATGCGACCAACGCCGACAGCCTGGTGCAAAAACGCGAGAGCCGCTTCCTGCCCGGCGTCAAGCTCGACGACACGATCACCGTTACGCGCAACCTTTCGGCGGCGGCGCGCAACGACGCGATCCTAATCGTGGTGCCGGCGCAAGTGGTGCGCAACGTCGTGACGCAGCTTGCGCCGTCGCTCACCGACAGCACGCCCCTGATCGTGTGCGCCAAAGGCATCGAGCACGGCACGCACAAGTTCATGAGCGAGATCGTCATGGAATGCGCGCCGGAAGCGGTGGCGGCGATTCTGTCGGGACCGAGCTTTGCCAGCGACGTTGCGCGCGGTTTGCCGACGGCCGTCACGCTGGCGGCGCCCGATGCGGACATGGCCGCTGCGCTCGCGCAGGCGATCAGCTCGGCGACGTTCCGTCTCTATCACGCCTCAGACTTACGCGGCGTCGAGCTCGGCGGCGCGGCCAAGAATGTGCTCGCCATCGCTGCCGGCATCGTTGCGGGCCGCGCGCTCGGCGCCAGCGCACTTGCGGCGATGGTCACGCGCGGCTTTGCCGAGCTTGCGCGCTTCGGCACGGCCTATGGCGCCAAGACGGAAACCTTGATGGGCCTGTCCGGCTTCGGCGATCTATTTCTTACCTGCTCGACGCCGCAGTCGCGCAACTTTTCTTTCGGTGTTGCGCTCGGCAAGGGCGAAACCCCCGATGCCGCCGCGCATGGCAAGCTGGCGGAAGGCGCCTTCACCGCGCCCGTTCTGCTGGAAATGGCGCGCGCAAAGAGCGTCGACATGCCGATCTCGGCGGCGGTCGCCGCCGTGGTCGCAAAGAAGATGAGCGTGGACGAAGTCATCGCCGCGCTGCTGGCGCGGCCATTGAGGGCAGAATGATATGGCGTATTGGCTGATGAAGTCGGAACCCGACTCTTGGTCGTGGGACCAGCAGGTCGCCAAGGGCGCCAAGGGCGAGGCCTGGACGGGCGTACGCAATCATCAAGCCAAGCTCAACCTGATGAAGATGAGGCGCGGCGACCGCGCGTTCTTCTATCACTCCAATGTCGGCAAGGAGGCGGTCGGCATTATGGAGGTGGTCCGCGAGGCCTATCCCGATCCGACCGCCAAGGCCGGCGAACCATGGGTCGTCGTCGACGTAAAAGCCGTCGAACCGCTGCCGAAGCCGGTCACCCTCGACGACGTCAAGAAAGAGTCCAAGCTCAAGAAGATGGTCTTGATCAACAATACGCGGCTGTCGGTGCAGCCCGTGACGGCCGACGAATGGAAGATCGTCTGCGGGATGGGGGGACTGACATGAGCTTCGCCGGCGTCAACTACATTGCCGTATTGGTGGCAGGCTCGGTCGCTTGGGTATTCGGCGGCGTCTGGTATCGCTTGCTGGCCAGGCCCTGGACGGAGGCGCATGGCTTCTCGCCCGAACAGGTGCGCCGCCAGCATGGCTATGGCACGGCGATGTGGCCGCTGATCGTTTCGTTCGTCGCCGACATGGTCATGGCCTGGACGCTCGCCGGCCTGCTCGGCCATTTCGGCGCGGTGACCCTGGAGAACGGCTTGATCACCGCTACCTTTTGCTGGTTCGGCTTTGTGCTAACCACGCTCGCGGTCAACAACATCTTCGGCATGCGGCGCCATGTCCTGATCCTAATCGACGGCGCGCACTGGCTGATCGCGCTTCTGATCATAGGCGCCATCATCGGTGCCTGGGGGGTCTGAACCCCCGCCGAAAGTGGGGCATTCCGCGCCTTGTCGCCCGACCAAGCGCCGTCGCATAATGGGCGAAAGCTCGAAAAATCGCCTGCGGGGGCAGCCGCGGGGCAGGGAGGAAAGTGATGTCCGAAAAGATCTATGACGTTCCGGCCGATTGGAAAAAGCGCGCCTTCGCCGACGACGCCAAGTACCAGGAGCTTTATGCCCGTTCCGTCAAGGATCCCAATGGGTTCTGGGGCGAGCAGGCAAAGCGCATCGACTGGATCAAGCCCTTCAGCAAGGTCAAGAACACCTCCTACGACCCGCACAACGTCTCAATCAAATGGTTCGAGGACGGCACGCTCAACGCCTGCTTCAACTGCGTCGACCGGCATCTGGCCAAGCGTGGCGACCAGACGGCGCTGTTGTGGGAAGGCGACGACCCCAAGGACCACAAGACCCTGACTTACAAAGAGGTGCATGCCGAAGTCTGCCGCTTCGCCAATGTGCTGAAAGCCCGCGGCGTCAAGAAAGGCGACCGCGTCACCATCTACATGCCGATGATCCTGGAGGCGGCGATCTCCATGCTCGCCTGCGCCCGTATCGGCGCCATCCATTCGGTGGTGTTCGGCGGTTTCTCGCCCGATTCGCTCGCCGGCCGCATCACCGACTGCAAATCCGACTGCATCGTCACCGCCGACGAAGGCCTGCGCGGCGGCCGCAAGATTCCGCTGAAGGAAAACACCGACGCCGCCTGCGACCGGGCGCCGGGCGTAAAGACCGTCGTGGTCGTGCGCCGCACCGGCGCCAAGGTGAACATGAAGGACGGCCGCGACGTCTATTACGACGAAATCGCCAAGACCGTTTCCGCCGATTGTCCGTGCGAGGAAATGAACGCGGAAGACCCATTGTTCATCCTCTACACGTCCGGCTCGACCGGCCAGCCGAAGGGTGTGCTGCACACCACCGGCGGCTACATGGTCTACACCTCGATCACGCATCAGTACGTGTTCGACTATCACGACGGCGACATCTACTGGTGCACCGCCGACGTCGGCTGGGTGACCGGCCACAGCTACATCGTCTACGGCCCGCTCGCCAACGGCGCCGTCAGCCTGATGTTCGAGGGCGTGCCGAATTATCCGACCACCTCTCGCTTCTGGGAGGTGTGCGACAAGCACAACGTCAACATTATCTACACCGCGCCGACAGCGATCCGCGCGCTGATGCAGGGCGGCGACGAGCCGGTGAAGAAGACATCGCGCAAATCCTTGCGCCTGCTCGGCACCGTCGGCGAGCCGATCAACCCGGAAGCCTGGGAGTGGTACTATCACGTGGTCGGCGAAGACCGCTGCCCGATCGTCGATACCTGGTGGCAGACCGAGACCGGCGGCATCCTCATCACACCGCTGCCGGGCGCGACCAAACTGAAGCCCGGCTCGGCCACGCGGCCCTTCTTCGGCGTACAGCCGGAGATCGTCGACGCCGAAGGCAACGTCCAGCAGGGCGCCACCAGCGGCAACCTGTGCATCGCCGATTCATGGCCGGGCCAGATGCGAACGGTTTATGGCGATCATGAGCGCTTCGTGCAGACCTACTTCTCGACATATATCGGCAAGTACTTCACCGGCGACGGCTGTCGCCGCGACGAGGACGGCTTCTACTGGATCACCGGCCGCGTCGACGACGTCATCAACGTCGCCGGGCACCGCATGGGCACCGCCGAAATCGAAAGCGCGCTGGTCGCGCACGCAAAAGTGTCGGAAGCCGCCGTCGTCGGCTACCCGCACGACATCAAGGGCCAGGGGATCTACGCCTACGTCACCTTGATGGCGGGCGAAAAGCCGACCGAGGAGCTGCGCAAGGAACTGGTGCAATGGGTGCGCAAGGAGATCGGTCCGATCGCCTCGCCCGACCTGATCCAGTTTGCGCCCGGCCTGCCGAAGACGCGCTCGGGCAAGATCATGCGGAGAATTCTCCGCAAGATCGCCGAGGATGAATTCGGCAATCTCGGCGACACCTCGACGCTCGCCGATCCGGCCGTTGTCGACGACCTGGTCGACAACCGGCAGAACAAGCGCCATGCGAAAGCGGGGGCATAAGATCGCCCGGCAATTTCAAACCGCGCGTGATGAAGACGCGCGGCCGAAACGTTACATATCCTTGAAAGGACCATCATACCGAACCGGTGATGGTGAACGGCCGTGGTTAACGCCGCGGCCGATCGCATTTAGGTTACCGCGCGCTTTTGCCTGACCAGTTCCGCAAAGGAACTATGATCGTGCCGACAAATTGTATTCGGGGCTGAATGATGACGATGTCACTTTTTCTCAAACGGACGATGCTTTTCTTCGCCATCGTCCTGACTTGGGCGCTCCTGACGGCCGCGAGCCGCGCGGCCGGCACGCACGTTTCTTTTAACGGCTATTCAGCCGGCACCATCGTTGTGAAGACTCACCAGCGCCGTCTCTATTATGTGCTCGGAAACGGGCAAGCGTTGCGCTTTCCGGTCGGCGTCGGCAAAGCCGGCTGGCGCTGGCACGGCCGCGCCGTCATCGAAGGCAAATACGTCGCGCCGGCCTGGCGTGCGCCACCGGCGATCACCAAGCGCGGCTGGGGTCCGGTCATTCCCGGCGGCTCGTCGCGCAATCCGATGGGTGTGGCTGCGATGACCATGCGCGGCGGCGAATACGCCATTCACGGCACCAACAATCCGGGCTCGGTTGGCGGATATTCGTCGCATGGCTGCATCCGCATGTACAACCACGACATCCAGCAGCTCTTTTCGATGGTCGGCGTCGGCACACCGGTCGTGGTCGAGTGAGGCGGTCGGTGCGGGATCAACCGCACCAGCTTTGCCGTCGTCTGCCCGCGTAAGCACGAACCAGCCCACGCGCAAGCAACGCGTCCGCGACATCCGAGGTGCCGGCGGTCGAAACCGCGGCATCGACACGGCCGCCATATTTGTCCTGGCGCACGCCCGTGATGGCAACGCTGCCTTCGTCCAACATTTTGGCGAGTGTCTCGCGCGCGGCCAGCGCCTTGGCACGCTCCTTGTCGCAGCGCGCGCGCATCTCCGGCGCGTCGATGCCACGCAACCGGATTTTAGTGGTGACGTCCATGCCCGGCCACACGCGCACGCGCGCCTCAAACGTGTCACCGTCGATCACGCGCAAAACCTGCGCGGGATGGCCGTCGCGCAAGGACGCCCTGACGGGTTGACGTTCAGGCATGGGGATCGCGCGTCGGTCGGAATCGGCCGGCGTGAGGAGCGAGCCGGCGGCGAGGCCTACGGCAAAGGCTGCGGCCGCGAGCAGGATGCCGTTTGCCTGCGCGGACCGCAGCCGGAGTTTTCGCACAAGGAACATGCTCCTAGGTATAACATCCCAAGCCCGATTCGCACAAACTCAATCATAGGTAGCGATTACATCAGTTACAACTATAATTAAGGCGCGCTTGCCGCTAAAGCTGTGAATCAACGGCGCTTTTTTCGGCGCCACTTCGCGACGTGGACACAATTGCCCGGCAATCATCCGATTCATGGCGCGTCCGCGCATCTCCCCCCAGCCGGAAGTCCCCGGCCTTGCCGCCCGCAGAATCGCCGCCGACCTGGTCGACGGCGTGTTGCGCCGCCGCCTTGCCCTCGACGAGCAGCTCGGCGGCCGCAGCGCGAATCCCGGCATTGCCACGCTGGCCGACCGCGACCGCGCGCTGATGCGCCGGCTCGCCGCCACCGCGCTGCGGCGGCTCGGCACCTTGCGTCACCTGCTAGGCGGATTTCTCGACAAAGGTTTTCCGGCCGACGCGCCGCGCACCGAAGCGATTCTGCTGATCGGCGCCGTGCAAATTTTGTGGATGGACGTGCCCGATCATGCCGCGGTCGATCTGTCGGTGCGGCTCGCACAGGCCGACCGGCGCGCCGCACGTTATGCCGGTCTGGTCAACGCGGTGCTGCGGCGGGTCGCGCAGAGCCGCGACAGTCTCACCGCGATCGATGCCACGCGCGACACGCCGGACTGGCTGCTGGCGCGCTGGCGCCAAACTTACGGCGGCGACCTCGCCGCCAAGATCGCACAAGCCAATGGGCATGAGCCGGCGCTCGATCTGACCGTCAAGCAGAATGCCGCAAGCTGGGCCGAACGCCTGCGCGGGCGCGTGCTTGCGACCGGCAGCGTGCGCACTTTGGCGCAAGGCGCCATTTCGCTGTTGCCCGGCTTTGCCGAAGGCGAATGGTGGGTACAGGACGCTGCCGCCGCATTGCCTGCGCGACTGTTCGGCGATGTGCGTGGACAGCATATTCTGGATCTGTGCGCGGCGCCCGGAGGCAAGACCGCTCAACTTATCTTTGCCGGCGCTCACGTCACCGCTATCGACCGCTCGCCGGCGCGGATCAATCGTCTGCGCAATAATCTCGAACGCCTCGCGCTCAGCGCCGAATGCATCGCCGCCGATGCGTTGGAATGGCAGCCGGCAACGGCGTTCGATGCCGTGTTGATCGATGCGCCTTGTTCCTCGACCGGCACTATTCGTCGCCATCCCGACATCCCGTGGCTCAAAAGCGAGGCCGACATCGGCGTGCTGACCGGTGTGCAGCGGCGGCTGATCGACCGCGCCGTGGAAATGCTCAAGCCGGGCGGCCTCATCATCTACTGCGTCTGCTCGCTGGAACCGGAGGAAGGCATCGACCAGATCACCGCCCTGCTCGCACGCGATGCGCGTTGTGCCCGCAAGCCAATCGTGGCCGGCGAGGTGAGCGGCCAGACCGATTTCCTCACCGGCGACGGTGACCTGCGCACGCTGCCGTTTCACCTGCCCGACCCCGATCCGCAATGGGGCGGCCTCGACGGCTTCTATGTCGCGCGCCTCATCCGCCAGACGCCTTAAAATACGGGTGCAAAAGGCATATTGGCCCTACGCGACCGCTTCGCTATCGTGGCGAATCGCGCGCGAAATTCACTCGCCGCGCAGGGGACGAGCGCCTTGAAGATGCGGATTTCGGCCGCAGAGCGGCTCAGACTCTCCGTGTTCATAGCGCGCCGCGCATTCCGCAGCCTGCTCGCCCGCATCAATGCGCAGCCTTTCGTTCGCTGGCGTTTCGGCTCGGCTTCGACCGACCGCATCGTCATAGCGCCGCAGGATCTGCGCACGGCCGACGCCACCCGCGCTGCCGAAATCTACGCCGGCCAATTCGCCTTTGCCGGCAAGGTCGTAATCTGCGACCGCCGCTCGGCCTTTGAAATCACGCCACCGTCGGACGAATGGGCCGTGACGTTGTTGAGCTTCGCATGGCTGCGCCATCTGCGCGCGGCCAATTCAGCGATCACCCGCGCCAATGCCCGCTCGCTGGTCGACGAATGGATCAATTTGCAGGGCACCTGGCATCCGCTCGGCTGGCGGATCGATATCCTCTCGCGCCGCATCATTTGCTGGCTGAGCCAGGCGCCTTTCCTACTGCAAGACGCCGATGCGCGCTTTTATCGCCGCTTCATCCGCAATTTGTCGCGGCAGGTGCGTTACCTGCGCCGTTCGCTCAAGTCGTCGCGCGGCGGCCTACCCCGCTTGCAGGCGGTGATCGCGTTGACCTATGCGACGTTGTGCCTGCAAGGCCTGTCGGGCTCGCTGCGCGCCACCGTGCGCCAACTGAACTCCGAGCTCAACGCGCAAATCCTTCCCGATGGCGGCCACGTCAGCCGCGATCCCGGCGCGCTGATCGACTTGTTGATCGATCTCCTGCCCCTGCGGCAATTGTTTTCCGCGCGTCACTTGCCGCCGCCGCAAGCGTTGATCGGCGCGGTCGACCGCATGATGCCGATGATGCGGTTCTTCCGCCACGCCGACGGCAACTTCGCGCAGTTCAACGGCATGGGCCCGACACCGGTCGACCTGCTCGCGACCGTGCTCGCCTATGACGATGCGCGCGGCACGCCGGTATCGAACGCGCCGCATTCCGGCTATCAGCGCATCGACGCCGGACAGAGTGCACTGCTCATGGACAGCGGGCGCGCACCGCCGATCGCGGTCAGCCAGAACGCGCATGCCGGCTGCCTGTCGTTCGAATTGTCCTGGAAAGCGCACCGCCTGGTGGTCAATTGCGGGCTGCCGGCAGTCAATAAAGAGAACTGGCGGCAGGTGACGCGCGCCACCGCCGCGCATTCTACCGTGATCTTCAACGACACGTCGTCGTGTCAGTTCTTCGATTCCCGCTGGTTCCGCCGCATGCTGTTCGGCGTGCCGATCGTGAGCGGCCCCCGCGTGATCGCCGTCGAGCGCTGGCACGACACGGAAGGCTTGCGCGCCTCGCACGACGGCTACGCGCGCAATTTCGGCGTCATCCACGCCCGCGCCATCCGGTTCAGCGCTGACGGCAGCACGCTGGAAGGCGAAGACAGCTTCACGCCCGCCGAGGGTAGCGCGCTGCCGGAGGGCGCGCCCGACGAATACGCCATCCGTTTTCACCTGCATCCGGCGATCAAGGCCAACCGCCTGAGCGACGGGCACGGCGTCATTCTGCTGTTGCCGGACCGCGACCTGTGGTCGTTCTCGACCTGGGGCGAGGCCGTCGAGCTGGAGGAAAGCGTGTTCCTGGCTGGCACCGACGGCCCGCGCCGCAGCGCCCAGATCGTCATCTACGGGCGCGCCCGTTCGCAGCCGACCGTGCGCTGGATTTTCCGCCATACCCCGGTGACGCCGCCGGGCGAGCGGGTGACGCATGCGGAGGAGCCGGAACTGCCGCTCTAGCTCTCACAGCGGCCGTTTCGCCAGCTGATGTTTGTGGATGCGCGGCTCCAATGACTTTGTCCCGATACACTTCCGCCTGCGTCATGTGCTAGCTCGGTAGCCATGGCCAGCCACCCCCGCCGCATCACCCGCGCTCTGCTGTCGGTGTCCGACAAACGCGGCCTCGTCGAATTTGCCCGCGAACTCGCCGGTTTTGGCGTCGATCTGATCTCGACCGGCGGCACCGCCAAGACGCTCAGCGAAGCCGGCCTGAAGGTCACCGACGTTTCAGCGCTGACCGGCTCTCCCGAGATGATGGACGGGCGTGTGAAGACGCTGCATCCGAAAGTGCATGGCGGCCTGCTCGGCATCCGCTCCAACAAGGAGCACATGGCAGCGATGCACACGCACGGCATCAAGCCGATCGATCTGCTGGTGGTGAACCTCTATCCATTCGAGGAGACGGTCGCGGCCGGCGCAGGCTACGACGACTGCATCGAGAACATCGATATCGGTGGCCCGGCCATGATCCGCGCCGCCGCCAAGAACCACGCCGATGTGGCCGTGGTGGTGGAGCCCACCGACTACGAAAAAATCCTCGGCGAGCTTGCCGAACATGCCGGCATGACCACGCTCGAATTGCGCCAGGCGCTCGCGGCCAAGGCTTACGCGCGCACCGCCGCCTACGATGCCGCGATTTCCAACTGGTTCGCCGCCACGCTGCATGAGGACGCGCCGGACTATCGCGCCTTCGGCGGCAAGCTGATCGAGGCATTGCGCTACGGCGAAAACCCGCACCAGAGCGCTGCCTTCTACCGCGCGCCGGGTGAGCGCTTCGGCGTCGCGACGGCCAAGCAACTGCAAGGCAAGCAGCTCTCCTACAACAACATCAACGACACCGATGCGGCTTACGAATGCGTCGCCGAGTTCGACCCGCGGAGGACGGCGGCCTGTGTCATCGTCAAGCACGCCAACCCGTGCGGCGTGGCGGAGGGCGACAACCTGCTCGACGCCTATCAAAAAGCGCTCGCCTGCGATCCTGTTTCCGCGTTCGGCGGCATCGTCGCGCTCAACCGCAAGCTCGACGCCGACGCGGCCAAGGCGATCACCGAGATTTTCACCGAGGTGATCATCGCGCCGGAGGCGACCGACGAGGCGGTCAAGATCGTCGCAGCGAAGAAGAATTTGCGATTGCTGATCGCCGGCGGCCTGCCCGATCCGCGCGAGAAAGGATTGACGGTAAAATCGGTCGCCGCTGGCTTGCTTGTGCAGTCACGCGACAATGCAGTGGTCGACGAGATGCAACTCAAGACCGTCACCAAGCGCGCGCCAAGCGAGGCTGAACTCGCTGACCTGCGTTTTGCCTTCCGCGTCGCCAAGCACGTCAAATCGAACACCATCGTTTACGCCAAGGATCGCTCCACCGTCGGCATCGGCGCCGGACAGATGAGCCGGGTCGATTCCGCGCGCATCGCGGCACGCAAGGCGCAGGACGCGGCCGATGCCGAAAAACTCGCCGAGCCGCGCACGCGCGGTTCGGTCGTTGCCTCCGACGCGTTCTTTCCGTTCCCCGACGGCCTGCTGGTCGCGATCGAAGCCGGCGCCACCGCCGTGATCCAGCCCGGCGGCTCGGTCAACGACGACAAGGTGATCGCGGCCGCCGACGAGCACAATGTGGCGATGGTGTTCACCGGGACCAGGCATTTCAGGCACTAGGCGCGCGTCACGCAACATACGCGGCGTCATGCCCGGCCTTGAGCCGGGCATCCATGAGGCGTTTCGGCGCGCAATGTCAGCGTAAAGATCGCGCCACTGCGGATTGGCACCTGTCACCAACTCGAGTTTCCAAGCTCGTGACCAATGCTTGATGTTCTTTTCGCGTTGGATAGCGTTCGTTGGATCGTCATAACGCTCGAAATAGACGAGCAGGCTGAGTCCATAGCGCTTCGTAAATCCCGGCACCAATCCCTCGCGGTGCTCGTAGATTCGCCGAACCAGATCGTTCGTTACGTCGATATAGAGCGTTCCACGCGGCTTGTTCGTGAGGATATATACAAAATAGCCTGCCATCGTTGAACGGCATCATGGATTGCCGGGTTAAACCCGGCAATGACCGTGAATAGAGGCAGCGGCGCAGGACTACTCCCTTGCCAAATCCCCCAGCAAACTCGCCGCAACCGATAGCTTCGATAACGTCAGCCCCGAGCCCGCGATCTGATGGATCGCCGAACGGATACGCTCGACCTCGGCCTTGCGCGGCTTGATCCATTCGTCCACCGCGCCGGCGCCGACACTACCGTTGCCGACCATGGCTGCGGTCAGCCGCCGCTCGGCGTCGCCGATCGAATCGAGCGCGCGGTCGAGCGCCAGACGATCGAAATAATCCGCCACCACGATAGTGCCGACCCCACCGGTCACGCGGTCGAGCTGGAAGAATGCTTCGGTGGCAAAATAGGTGGCGGTCACCTCGCTGACCGGTTTCTTCGCCTGATCGGCCACCAGCACGATGTCGGGCGCGGCCTTGAGCACGTCAATGCTGGCGATGCGCCGCGCGAGATCGTCCGGCACGCCCGCCTTTGCGAGCTCGTCCGCGTGCGCCTTGAGCGCGGCGGCGGCGCCTTGCGAGAGCGCGGTCTCGAGCGCGGCTTCCACCTGCGCGATGCCCTCGCGATAGTGCGCGACGATCGCTTCGAGGCCTTTGGTCAAATCGACCTGGCGCAGGAACCAGACCAGCCGGTCGAGCAGCAGGTTCTGCACCGCGGCGTAGAGAGAGAGCTGCGTCTCGCCCGAGACCTTGTTGTCGAGCGCGTCGATCGCGTCGTTGATCTCGCTCATGCCATAGCTGTTGCGCACGGCGGCAAAGGCGGCCGCGATCGACGAGGCGGCAGCGCCGGTCTGGTCGGCGATGCGCACGATGAGCGTCGCACCGCCGCGGTTGATCATCGAGTTGGTGAGCTGCGTCGCGATGATCTCGCGGCGCAGCCGGTGCGACTGCAGCGCCTCGGGGAAGCGCTCAGACATTTCCTTGGGGAAATAGCGAATGAGCTCGCGCCCGAGATAGGGATCGTCGGGTACCGAACAATCGAGCAACTCGCTGAACATCGTGAGCTTCGCGTAGGCGAGCAACACCGCAAGCTCGGGCCTCGTCAGCGGCTGGTCGCGCTGGCGCCGCTCGGCAAGCGCCATCTCATCGGGCAGAAACTCGACCGTGCGGTCGAGCTTGCCGGCCATTTCCAGGGTCTGCATCAGGCGCTGCTGGAAACCCAAATCCTCCAAACCGCGCCGCTGTGCGAGCGAAAGCGCCAGCGTCTGCTGATAGTTGTTGCGCAGCACGAGCCGCGCCACCTCGTCCGTCATCTCGGCCAACAGTGTATTGCGGTCCTCGATCTTGAGCGTGCCGACGCGCACGGGACCGGAGAGCGCGATCTTGATATTGACCTCGACGTCGGAGGTGTTGACGCCGGCGGAATTGTCGATGGCGTCGGTGTTGAGCCGCACACCCTTGAACGCGGCCTCGATGCGGCCGCGCTGCGTCATGCCGAGATTGGCGCCCTCGCCCACCACCTTGCAGCGCAGCTCCGCGCCGGTGATGCGAATCGCGTCATTGGCGCGATCACCGGCCGCCTCTTCGCTTTCGCTCGCCGCACGGACATAGGTGCCGATGCCGCCGAAGAAGAGCAGATCGGCGCGCGCCTTGAGGATCGCCTTCATCAAGTCCTGCGGCGTCACGCTCGCCGGAACGTCGAGCAACGCCTGCGCTTGCGGCGACAGCGCGATGGATTTCGACGAGCGCGGATAGACGCCACCGCCTTTGGAGATCAACGCCTTGTCGTAGTCCTGCCAGCTCGAGCGCGGCAATTCGAACAGTCGTTTGCGTTCGGCGTAGCTTTTTTCCGGATCGGGATCCGGATCGATGAAAATGTCGCGATGATCGAACGCCGCCACCACCTTGGTCGTCGTCTCGCGCAGCATGCCGTTGCCGAACACGTCGCCCGACATGTCGCCGACGCCGACCACGGTGAACGGCGTCTCGTGGATGTTGACATTCATCTCGCGGAAATGACGTTTGACCAATTCCCAGGCGCCACGCGCGGTAATCCCCATGACCTTGTGGTCGTAGCCGGCCGAGCCGCCGGAAGCGAAGGCATCGCCGAGCCAGAAGTCGTGGCCGATCGAAATCTCGTTGGCGGTGTCGGAGAAGGTGGCGGTGCCCTTGTCGGCGGCGACCACCAGATAGGGATCGTCGCCTTCGTGGCGCACCACGTTCTGTGGCGGAATGATCGTGCCGTCCGGGCCGATATTGTCGGTGATGTCGAGCAGCGTCGAAATGAACAGCTTGTAGGTCGCAATGCCCTCCGCCTGCACGACGTCGCGCGGCGCACCCTTCGGCATCAGTTTCGGTACGAAGCCCCCTTTGGCGCCGACCGGCACGATCACCGCGTTCTTGACCTGCTGCGCCTTCACCAAACCGAGGACTTCGGTACGGAAATCCTGCGGCCGGTCGGACCATCGGATGCCGCCGCGCGCGACCTTGCCGAAACGCAGATGCACGCCTTCCACGCGCGGCGAATAGACGAAGATTTCGTAGAGCGGGTGCGGCAGCGGAATACCCGTCAGCTTGCCGCTTTCGAACTTGACCGCGATCATGACCTTGGGTTGGCCGTACGCGTCGGGCTGGAAGTAATTGGTACGGATCGCCGACTGCACCGCATTCACGAAATGGCGCAGGATGCGGTCTTCGTCCAGGCTTTCGACCGCCTGCAGCGCGTCCTCGATGCGCGCAACGATGTTCTTCTCCTGCGCGTCGCGATCACCGGCGGCCTCCGGCCGCGGATCGAAGCGGGCGTGGAACAATTCGACGATATCGCGCGTGATAGCGGCGTGTTTGACGAGCGTCGCCCACATGTAGTCCTGCGAGAACGGCACGCGAATCTGGCGCAAGAAACGCGACAAGGCGCGCACCAGCGCAACGTCGCGCCAGCCCATGCCACCGGTAAGCGTCAGTGCGTTGTAGCCGTCGTTTTCGGCGGCACCGCGCATTACCATCAGGAAGGCGGATTCCAGTCGCGCCTTGTCGGTCTCGAGGTCGATGACGCCGCCGTCCTTGCGCGCGAGCCGCATGTCGTGCAGCCACAGCTTTGAACCGCCGCCCGGTGAGATGCGGTAAGTGCGCTCGTTGACGACCTGGAAGCCCATGTTTTCCAGCACCGGCACGCGCTCCGACAAGGGCAACGGCCGCGCCAGGCTCCACACCTTCAGCCCAACCGAGTGGTTGTCGAGCTCGGGAAAGGGATGGAAGTGCACGGCCAGCGGGCGTTGTTCGGTGAGCGCCTCGATCACATGGATGTCGGAGGCGGCGGTCGCCGGCGTATAGGCGGTTTGAAATCCGTCCGTGAAGGCGCTGTGATAGCGATCGGTCAATTCGCTCGCCTTGGCCGGCGCGTTCCCCTGCACGATGGCCTCGGCCAACCCGTCGCCCCAGCTCCGCACAATCGCCGAAATATCGCTCTCAAGTGTCTCCTGGCTGACTTCGGGCGTCGGCCCACCGGAGCGGCCGATGATGAAGTGCACGCGCACCATCAGCCCTTCGGGGAAATACGGATAAAACGCCGAGACGCGTCCGTGGAAAGCCTGCGCAAGACAGTCGCCGATGCGCAGACGGATCGCGCTGTCGTAGCGTTCGCGCGGTACGAAGACGAGCACCGATACGAAACGGTCGAAACGGTCGCGCCGCGCCAGCACGCGCACGCGCGGCCGCTCGTCGAGCTGCATGATCGCGACGGCGAAGCGGCAGAGCGTATCTTCGTCGACCTGAAACAGCTCGTCGCGCGGGTAGTGTTCGAGCACATTGGCGAGCGCTTTGGCCGAATGGCTGTTGGGTGCAAAGCCCGCCTTCTTCTCGACGGCATGCACCTTGCGGCGCAGATAAGGAATGCCATGCGCCGAGCGTGTATAGGCAACAGACGTGAACAGGCCGACGATACGGAACTCGCCGGCCAGATTGCCGGCGGCGTCGTAGCGTTTGACGCCGATGTAATCGAGATAGACGCGCCGGTGCACATGGGCGTGGATGTTGGCCTTGGCGATAATCAGCGGCCGCGGCTCTTTCAGGAACGCCATGATCTCCGGCGTCATTTCCAGCAGTTCGTCGCCGCGCTTGAGCACCCGCAGATCTCGGTCGCGCATGATGCCCAGCGCCGAATCGAAATCAGGCTCGAGCGCGTTGTCGACGAGGCGGTAGTTCCGCACGCCGAGGAAGGTGAAATGATCGGCGAGCAGCCATTGCATGAACTGGATCGTTTCGGCGAGCTCATCGACCGGCAGCGGCGGCGGATTGGCTTTTAAGTCTTCGACAATGCCGTTGACCCGATCGAGCATCGGCCGCCAGTCTTCCACCGCCATGCGTACATCGGTCAGCACCCGATGCAGGGCGCGCACGAGTGCGGCGCAGACGTCCGCGTTTTCGATGGCGTCGAGGTGAATTTGAATGAGGCTTTCGCGCACGCCGCCGCCGTGATGCGCCGGCTCGAGCGCCTTGAGCGATTGACCGTCGCGGTACACGTTGAAGATCGGATGCGCGACGAGGTGAACGCCGAGCTTGCGGTCGGTGATCTCACCCATCACCGAATCGAGCAGAAACGGCATGTCGTCGTTGGCGATTTCGACCACCGAGATCGGCGTGGAATCGCCCGAGCCCTGCAGCTGCACGGTTTCGCAGCGGACTTTCGCCTCGCCGGGCTTGCGTTCGCGCAGAAAATCGTAGGCGCGTTCGGCCAGGTCGAAGAGATCGTCTGCGGAATAGCGCGCGACGTCCTCGGGAACGGCATGGCCGTAAAGCTGTGCGATGAACGTCGGCGGGATATCGCCGCGGTGCTTGGCGAGCAATTCGCCGGCCTGCGCGATGACCCCCCGCGCGACGCTTTCCTGCTTGTTGGCGGAAAACTGAACGGTCATGGCGCCCTCCCGCAAGTTTTTTTGAATCAACGCAACGACCGACAGGAGTGTTCACCTTCCCGGCCCGCCCGTCGAGAGCAACTCACCAATTGGTGACGGCTTCGCGACAGCTTTTCACCGTTTTACGGATCTAATCGCAAGCCCTTGAAACAAAATATCAAAACTCGGGCGCCGGGTCGTATCGCAGGGGCCAGGAAACATTGTAGTCTTGAATGCAACAACAACAGGATCGGGACGGGAGCGAGGAAATGGCCAAAGCCAGCAAATCGTTGAAGGCAGCGGGCAAGGCCGCGGCAGGCCGGGGCAAACCGGCCTTGCGCGCGATCAAAGGCGGCAAGGCGGCGCCGGCCAAATCGGCGCCGGCCGCAGCCGACGACGTCCCGGTGATCGCGCTCAACCTGCCGGCGGGGAAGCTGTCGCCGGCGATGTCCGCCTATTTCAAGAAATGCCAGGACAAGCTCGGCTTCGTGCCCAACGTGCTTCTGGCCTACGCCTTTGACACCGTGAAGCTCGAAGCCTTCGTCGCCATGTATAATGACCTGATGCTGGGCGAGAGCGGGTTGTCCAAGCTCGAGCGCGAGATGATCGCGGTCGCGGTGTCCGCGCACAATCGCTGCTATTACTGCCTCACTGCGCACGGTGCCGCGATCCGGCAATATTCCGGCAATCCGCTACTCGGCGAGCAGATCGTGATGAACTACCGGGTGGCGCGGCTCAACCGGCGCCAACGCGCCATGCTCGACTTCGCGGTCAAGCTCACCGCGCAGCCGGCCGCCGTCGAGGAAGCCGATCGTGAGCGGCTGCGGCGCGCCGGTTTCAGCGATCGCGACATTTGGGACATCGCGGCGGTCGTCGGCTTCTTCAGCATGTCGAACCGCGTCGCGACCGCGACCGACATGCGGCCGAACACGGTCTATCACGGCCAGGCGCGGTAGTTTCCCCCACGGTCATGCGTGGGCTTGTCCCGGCCATCCACGCCTCTAACTTATCGGTTCAAGAAAGTGGATGCCCGGCACGGCGCCGGGCATGACGGAGAGCAATGAAACGTCTCGTTCCATTCTTTGCTGCGCTTCTTGTCGTTACCCTCGCCCACGCGCAGGTCGCGCCGGTCGAGCACACGCCCGCGATTACGCCCGCGCAGAGTGCGCGCGCGCCGAACGGCATGGTGGTGGCGCAGGAGCAACACGCCGCCACCATCGGAGTCGAAATCCTCGACCGTGGCGGCAATGCGGTGGATGCCGCGGTCGCGGTCGGCTTTGCGCTCGCAGTCACCTATCCGCGCGCCGGCAATCTCGGCGGCGGCGGTTTCATGATCATCCATCTCGCCAAAAAACGGGACCTGGACAATCGCGACATCGCCATCGACTACCGCGAGACCGCGCCGGCCGCCGCCACCACAACCATGTTCCTCGACGATAAAGGCAATCCCGATCCGGCGAAGTCGCGCGATTCCGGGCTCGCCGTCGGCGTGCCTGGCACGGTCGCAGGGCTTGCGCTGGCGCATGAGAAATACGGCTCGGGCAAGTTCACCTTGGCCGAAATGATTGCGCCGGCTCTCGCGCTTGCACGCGACGGCTTTCCGGTCGAGGACGATGTCGCCAATTCGCTGCCGCACATGGTCGAGCGGTTCAAGCGCTGGCCGTCGACGGCGTCGATATTCCTGAACGGCGATGAGGCGCTCAAGGAAGGCGACCGGCTCATCCAGCCCGATCTTGCCGATACCTTGCAGGCCATCGCCGACACGGGGCCACGCGGCTTTTACACCGGCCGCACCGCCGCACGCATCGCGCAAGCCGTGCGCAAAGCCGGCGGCATCATGACCGCGGCGGATCTTGCCGCCTACAAGCCGATTGAACGGCCGGTCGTGCGCGGCCGCTACCGTGGTTACGGTATCGTCTCCATGCCGCCGCCCTCCTCCGGCGGCGTGGCCCTGATCGAGATGCTCAACATTCTCGAAGGCTACGACTTCAAACGCCGCAACGCGCAAGCGCTGCATGATTTCATCGAGGCGATGAAACGCGCATACGCCGACCGCGCAATCTACATGGGCGATCCCGACAGCGTGACCATGCCCATTGCGCGGCTGACTTCGAAGCCTTACGCCGCCGCGCTGCGCAGGGAGATCGGCGAACGCGCAACACCCGCGGCGGACATTAATCCCAGCAGGGTGCTGCAACCCGAAGGCCGCAACACCACGCATTTTTCCGTCATCGACCACGACGGCAATGCGGTCTCGAACACCTACACGCTCAATTTTTCCTATGGCCTTGGCCTCGTCGCTGCCGGCACCGGCGTGCTGCTCAACAACGAGCTCGACGACTTCACCGCCAAACCGGGCACCGCCAACGCCTACGGTCTCGTCGGCTTCGACGCCAACTTGCCGGGACCGGGCAAGCGGCCATTGTCGTCGATGACGCCGACCATCGTGTTGAAAGACGGCAAGCCGTTCCTGGTCACCGGCTCGCCCGGCGGCAGCCGCATTATCACCGCCGTGCTGCAGGTGATCACCAACGTCATCGACTTTCACATGGGCATCGCCGATGCCGTCAGCGCGCCGCGGATACACAACCAATGGCAGCCGGACCAGACCTATGTCGAGCCGGGTTTCGATCCCGCGGTGCTGGAGGCGTTGAAGGCGCGCGGGCACAACCTGGTGCCGACCGCGCCGCACACCGCGGCAAATTCGATTGAAGTGACGCCGGACGGCTATGTCGGCGCCGCCGACCGCCGCACGCGCGGTTCGATGGCAGCCGGCTATTAGCGCTCAGCCGCCGCCGGACAGAAGAATGTAGTGGACCGGATCTTCAGGACACCAGGTGGTGCCGCATTCGAGCAACGTCGAGCCGATATTGGCGGCGGCGACGAGGATGACCAGGACGACCGCCATGACCGCAAACGCCGGCGCCTGTGGCGATGGTGCGGGTTCGAATTGGCGGTCGAACAGCAACACCAGCGCGATCAGCAAAATCGCCAGCGCAAAAATTAGCGCCGCCCACGAATAGTAGTGCAAGCCCGCGATCGCGCTGCCGTAGCCCGGATCGTTCGGCAGGATATGCAGCAGTACCTGCCGGATCGACACCGTCACCCCGACCAGCGCCGCCAGCACGCTCATCGCGTAATGGCTGGGCCGGGGCCCGTAGCGAAGATTGAGGATCGGGCCGACCGCGAGCGCAAGGAACGCGACCCGCTGCAGCAAGCACAGCGGGCACGGCAATTCGTTCCAGGCGAGCTGGAACACGAATCCAAGACCCAGGACAAGCGCAACCGCATAGAGCGAAAGCGCATTGAGGAGCATTGCCGCTCGTGCGTTCATCACCTGCCCCCTAGAACGACAACGTCAGCGCGCTGGTCGCGTGATGAAAGAAATCGGCGACCGACAGCACCAGGGCAATACCGAAGAGCGTCACGGTGAGCGGACGCGGGCCGAACCACGCCGCCACCATGGCAAGCAGAAAGAGAATAAACAGAACCGTTTGGTCCATGCGCGGCTCCCAGCGTTCGACCCTTTGATTCTTTCACCAGCATGCCGCAGATGCCACCCGAGCGAAACAGGCGATTTCAACACTGCGCCGAAACCGGGCGCGTCGGCGGTCCCTGCTTGACGCGCGTCAAACGATCTTAATGCTAACTATCGCAAGCTAAGCGACCGCAATCCCGTCAGGATTGGCAGCAACGCGTTGGCCAAAACCGAACACTCCATGCATGACACCGCAGCCCCGCAGGTCCAGGCGGCGGTCCCGCTCGCCGACAAAGTCGCTTTCTTGAGCGCGCCGGCTGGACGGCTCGGCCGACGCCACCCGCGCGCTATTCAAAGAACGCGGCATTCGCTGCGTGAATGCAAGCGCGATTAGGGCTTAAGATCGTTGCAGCGCCTTGCTTGCGCGCAAGCCCGCTTCGCCCTGCTCCACCGCGAAGCCAAGCTCGTTTGCAATCGTGACGATGCGCGCCAGGTCCTTCGGAAAGCGCATCACGGCATGGCGCACGCCTTGCGTCGCAATCACATCGAACAACGTCTGCAAGAGCGCGCGGCCAAGGCCGTGTTCGCGCAGATCGCCGCGGATGATGACCGCGCATTCCGCCTCGTCAAAATCGGGGTCGGCCGTCGAACGAGCGAGACCTGCCACCCGGTTGTCTTGCCACGCGATCAACGTCATTTCGCGGTCGTAGTCGATCTGGCTCAGGCGCGCGGCGGTCTCGTGCGTGCGTGCGCGCAACGGCGTAAAGAAGCGGTGCCAGAGATCGCGGTCGTCGATCTCATCGGCGAAACGGCGCAGCGCCGGCTCGTCTTCCGGCCGGATCGGACGCACGGTAAAGCGCGCGCCTTCGTGTGTTTGCACCTCGCCTTCAAAACGTTTGGGATACGGCCGGATCGCCATTCGAGCTTGCGCCGGCGCCTTCTCCGCACGCACGCGAATGCGCGCATCCACCGCCATCACGCCTTGCGCGTCGCAGAGCAGCGGATTGATATCGATTTCGGTCACCTCGGGTTGATCGCCGACCACACGGCCGAGCTGCACCAGCACGTTGACGACGCCATCGATGTCGGCGGGCGGGCGGTCGCGATAACCTTTAAGCAGCGCGGCAATGCGCGTGCGCTCAATCTGCGCGCGCGCCAGCGCCGTATTGAGCGGCGGCAATTCGAGCAACTCGTCCTTGATGATCTCGACCGCCGTGCCGCCCTGGCCGAACAAAATTACCGGGCCGAAGGTCGGATCGGTCGTGACGCCGGCGATCAATTCATAAGCGCCGGCGCGCACGATCATCTCCTGCACGGTGAAGCCTTCCAGCCGCGCCTTCGGCTGCGCGCGCCTGATGCGCTCGTTCATGGCTTTGGCGGCGGCCTCGACGGCTTGTGCACCAGACAGGTTGAGCGCCACGCCGCCGACGTCGGACTTGTGAATGACGTCGCGCGAACGGATTTTCAGCGCCACCGGCGCGGCGATGCGGGCGGCGGCTTTGCCCGCGCCTTTGGCGTCGGAGACATTTTCGGTGCGCGCGAAAGGAATGCCGTAGCAGGCAAGAAAGCCCGATACTTCCGCCGGATCGAGCCATTCGCGCTTGTCCGCCAAGGCCTGCGCCACCAGCGCGCGCGCGCGTTCGATGTCGGCGGCCGGTGTCGGCGCCAGCGACGCCGGCGTTTCCAGCAACAAGTCCTGACTCTGCCGGTAGCGCACCAGATACATGAAGGCGCGCACGGCGCGCTCCGGCGTCTCGTAGTCCGGCACTCGCGCGGCCACCAGCGCGGCGCGGCCTTCGCCGACATTGGCGTCACCCATCCAGCAGGCGAACACATTCTTCTTGGCGCCGGGCTGCTTTAACGAGCCAATCAGTCCTTGTGCGGCGTCGCCCGCCGACCCGACCGCCGTCGGGCAATAAATTGCCAACAGCGCATCGACGTTTTTGTCCTGCATGAGAATGCCGACGGAGTCGGCGTAGCGCTTGGCGCCGGCGTCGCCGATGATGTCGACCGGATTGCCATGGCTCCAGGTCGCCGGCAGTACGCCGTCGAGTTTCTTGATCGTGTCGGGCGCAAGCTTCGCCAAATGTCCGCCTTCGGCGATCAGCCTGTCGGTCGCCAAGACACCGGCGCCGCCACCGTTTGTAACGATCGCGAGCCTGTCGCCGCGCTGCGGCAACGTGCGCGCCAACGCCGCCGCGGCATCGAACAGTTCCTCCATTTCGTTGACGCGCAGCATGCCGGCGCGCCGGAACGCCGCGTCGTAGACGATGTCGGCACCGGCGAGCGCGCCGGTGTGGGAGGAGGCCGCGCGCGCGCCTTCTTCCGCGCGCCCGCTCTTGACCACGATCACCGGCTTGATGCGCGCGGCCCGCCGCGCCGCCGACATGAATTTACGCGCCTGCGTGACACCTTCGGCGTAGATCAGGATGGAATGCGTACCTTCATCGAGCGCGAAATAATCAAGCAGATCGCCGAAATCGACGTCCGCCATGTCGCCCATCGACACGATGGCCGAGAATCCGATGCCGCGCGGCAGCGCCCAGTCGAGCACGGTGGTCGCCATCGCGCCCGATTGGGTGAGGAAAGCGATGTTGCCGGGCAGAATGGCCGCCGGCGCAAAGGTCGCATTCACGCCGATGCCGGGCACCGCAAGCCCTAGGCAGTTCGGACCGACGACACGCAATAGATGCGGACGCGCCGCTGCGAGCAGTTGCGCCGCGCGCTCCTTGCCGACCTTCGCTTCGCCTTCGGCAAATCCCGCCGTCAGAATGACCGCGGCGCGGGTGCCGCGCTGGCCGAGCTGGTCGATCAGCGCCGGCACCGTGTCCGGCGGCGTGGCGATGACGGCGAGATCGGGCGTGCACGGCAGGCTCGCAATGTCGCGATACGCCATGATGCCGTGCACGGCGGAAGCCCGGGGATTGACCGGCAGCACCGGACCGGCAAAGCCTGCTTGCATCAAATTCGTCATCAGCGCCGAGCCGACCGAATGCGGCTTGTCGGTTGCGCCGATCACGGCGATCGATTGCGGCGCGAACATCTTGTCGAGATTGCGAATAGACATGGGGGAATTGCGCTCGTGACCGGCAATGGCAATCTAACGTGCCACCACAGCATTAATTTGACGTAGCACAAGGGCTGTAAAACCTCGCTTAAGTGCGCCCGCGCAACACACGATAGATCCAGACCTTGCCGATATTGTTGATGACGAACCAGGCGAGCGCGTATCCCCACACCATCAGCGCATAACCCCAGCCGATCGGCTCCACGATCCAGCCATAGACCGCGGCAAGCGTGCCGAGTACCTGCGTCGCTTCGCAGGCGAAGAACAGCCGCCAGTCCGGCCATGGTCGCTGCCAGAACCAGCCGACATTGCGCGTGAGATAAATGGTGAGGTGTCCCGCCACCAGCAGCTTCAAAAAGATCAGCGTCTGCACCGTCGGCCGCGGCAGGTGCAGATAGCGTTCGGCGAACCAGAACAAAGTGAAGCTGGCGATGACACCGAGCACGCCGAGGAACATGCTCATGGTCAGTACGCGCGCCATATCCCAGCGCACCGGGCGCGGCGCCACCGGCACGTCGTCATAGGCGATCATCATGATCGGCACGTCGTTGAAGATCGCCAGCAGCACGATCATCACGGCCGTCACCGGATAGAAATCGAAAACGATAATCGCGAGCGTCATAAACAAGAGCACGCGCACGGTTTCGGAGATGCGGAATGTCGCGTAGCCGGTCATGCGCTCGAAGATACGCCGCGCTTCTTCGATAGCGCACGCTATCACCGGCAGGCCCGGCACGGTGAGCACGAGGTCGGCGGCGGCACGCGCGGCATCGGTCGCTCCGTTTACGGCAATGCCGACATCGGCTTGCTTGAGCGGCGGTGCATCGTTGACGCCATCGCCGGTCATGCCGACGATGTGGCCAGCCTTCTGCAAGGTACGCACGATATTGAATTTGTGCTCGGGGAAGACTTCGGCGTAACCGCCGGCGGCCTCGATGCGCGCGCCGTCGCCGCCAGCTCCCTCATGTGTGAATATTGCGCGGGCCGAGACAATATTCGTGCCCAAGCCAAGCTTACCGGAAATTTCGCGCGCTATCGCGATGTTATCTCCCGTGACCATGCGCACCTGCAGACCCATGCGCTGGGCCGTCGCGATAGTTTCCGCCGCGTCGTCGCGCGGCGGATCGAACAGGGGAACGAGCCCGAGGAAGCGCCATTTCCCGTCATCCCCGGTCATTGCGACGCCCAGGGTCCGGAACCCCCGACTTGCGAGTTCGTCGGTGGCGCGCTGCGCCTCTTGCGCGACCGCGGCGTCCGGTTTGGCGAGATCGAGAATGACTTGCGGCGCGCCCTTGGCGACACGGAAAGTGTCTTTCCCTTTTTGCACGTCCACCACGGCGCGCTTGCTCACCGGATCGAACGACTCGAACTTGAGCACCCGATAATCGGCGAGCCGCTTCTTGTCGCCAAAACCGTTGAGCACCGCCGCGTCGATCGCATCGGATGCGTCATGCTCGCAGGTAAGCGCGGCCGCCAGCAGCAGCGTATCGCGGTCCGCGCCGCCCATCGGCGCCACATCGCCTAGCGTCAATTCATTCTTGGTCAGCGTGCCGGTCTTGTCGCAACACAACAGGTCCACGCCCGCCATCTCCTCGATCGAGACCAACCGCGACACGATGGCCTTCATGGCGGCAAGGCGCGCGGCGCCCACCGCCATGGTGACCGACAGCACCGCCGGCAGCGCAACGGGAATTGCAGCCACGGTCAGGATCAGCGCGAACAGCAGCGTGTCGATCAGCGCGTTGCCGCGCATGAGCGCCACGGTCAGGATCAGCGCCACCAGAACGAGCGTCACCAGGATGAGAAAATTTCCGATACGCAGCACCGCCGTCCGGAAATGCGAACGCTGCACCGCGGTTTCGACAAGCTGCGCGGTCTTGCCGAAATAGGTGTTCATGCCGGTGGCGGTCACCACCCCGCGCATCTCGCCCTGCCGCACGATCGAGCCGGAATAGACAGGTGTCGCCGACCTTCCTGTCGACCGGCAGCGATTCACCCGTCAGCGCCGACTGGTCGACGCTGAGATAATCGCCGCCACGCAATGCGAGATCGGCCGGCACGATGTTGCCGAGCTTGACCAGCACCACGTCGCCCGGCACCAACAGACGCGCCGCGATGTCCTGCCATACGCCATCGCGCAGTACGCGCGCGACCGGCGCCAGCCGGCTCCTGAGTGCGGCGATCGCCGTATCGGCCTTGTATTCCTGGAAAAAGCCGACCCCGGCATTGATCAACAGCATGGCAACGATAATGGCGAGATCGTCCCAGCGCCGCGTCACGCCCGACAGCACAGCCGCGATCTCGATCATCCACGGGATCGGACCCCAGAAGTAGCTCAAGAATTTTCGGAAACGGCTGACGTGCTCCTCGCGGATCGCGTTCGCGCCGTATTGGACAAGCCGCTTGCGCGCCTCATCGCTGGACAGCCCGGTCATCCCGGCAACAGCCGGCGGCGCTGCCGCGTTGTCGCCCGCGGTTCGACGCTGCCGTTCGTTCATAAGACAGACCTAGGTTTCGACGTGGCGATTTCCAGCTTTCTACAATTTGGCAATAAGACTGGCCGCGCCCAGCAGTGCAGGCTCCGGATGCGTCATCACATAGGTCGGGATCGCCGCCAGATAACCCTTGAAGCGGCCCTTGGCCTCGAAACGCGCCCGAAATTGCGACTGCGTGAAGGCATCGCCGAGCTTCGGCACGATCCCGCCCGCGATGTAGATACCACCGCGGGCGCCAACGGTCAGCGCGAGATTGCCGGCGATCGTGCCGAGCATGGCGCAGAACATGTCGCGCGCCTCGCGGGCGCGCGGCTCGTCCTTTTCGGTACGAGGGTCGGTGATCTGCGCTGCGGTGAACGGCGCCGCCGGTTCGCCCGCCAACTCACATAGCGCATTGTAGAGATTGACCAGGCCGGGCCCCGACAGAAAGCGCTCGGCCGACAGGTGGTCGAAGCGCGCACGCATGAGATCGAACACCGCCGCCTCGCGGGCGTTCGCTGCCGGCATGGTGACATGACCTCCCTCGCCTTCGATCGGGATGACGCCGCCGTCCTCCGGCACAAGGATGCTGACGCCGAGCCCGCTGCCCGGACCGAGCACACCGATGGGCGCTCCAGCAATTGGCGTTCCGCCGCCGATCTGCCGGCGGTCGCCGGCCTTGAGATGCGGCACCGCCAATGCGTTTGCGACGAAATCGTTGACCACTTTGATCTGCGCAAAGCCGAAATGCTTGCGTGTTTCTTCGATCGAAAACGTCCACGGCGTGTTGGTCATCGCGATCGTATCGCCGGCAATCGGCGCCGCCACCGCGAGCACGGCATGTGCCGGGCGCACCGGCAGCGCTTCGGCGGCAAGATAAGCCTCAATCGCATCGCCCAAGCTTGCGTATTCATCGGTCGCCATCACGCGCAGGCGCGTGATCGTGCCGTCCGGCTCCACGACGGCAAGCCGTGTATTGGTAGCGCCGATGTCGGCGATCAAGGCTGTCGCAGCGCTCATGTCCAATCTCTAACCGACAACTGGCACGGATGCAGCCCGCAACAGCCGCGCATCGTCTTCCGGCCGTGACGGATTGATTGGCAGACCGGAGCCCAACTCGAACCCGCCCCAGGTTGCGATATCGGGAACGATACGCAGCCGCCAATGCCAATAGGGCGCGGCCAGATCTCCCTTTGGCGCGCTATCGACGACAAAGTTATAGGGCGGGTCGTCCAAAGCAATCCGCAAGCGCGCCAAAGTACGGCCGAGCATGCCGGCAAAGGCAGGCAGGTCCTCATCGCTCAATGCCGTGAACGAAGCCTGGTGACGCTTCGGCACCACCCAAATTTCGCATGGGTGCTCGGCGGCGAAAGGCACGAGCGCCGTGAAGGTTTCGTTTTCGTCAATAATACGCTCAGCCGTCTTGCGCTCGATGGCGAGTTCCTCGCACATCGGACAGCGGCCGTGCTCGCGATGATATTGCTTCGCCCATTCGCCGATACCGGCGACGCGCGCCGGCACAATAGGCAACGCGATGATTTGCGCATGCGCATGCGCGAGCGAAGCGCCGGCCGGCCGACCGTAGTTGCGAAACAGCACGGCAGCCTCGATATCGTCTCTACCGAACAGGACGCGCGAACGCTCGCGATAGACGCCGACGACGGCGGCAAGATCGGACACCGGCATCGTGCCTGGATCAGCATCGTGCCAGGGGCTTTCGATAATGACCTCGTGTGCGCCGTCGCCCGGCCGCGCGCGGTGATCCGTGAAGACAATCGGCGGCGGGTCGGCAAGCACCGCCGGAAACTTGTTGGGCACGATGCGCACACGCCAACCCGGTGCGTCATCCGCGGCGGTCTCAGCGATAATGCCGGGAAGCTCTGTCTCATTGCCTGGACAGAACGGACAGGACGGATCGAAGCGCGGCCGCTTTCGCGCCCCTTCCTCCGGCCGATACATTTGCGGCCGGCGGCTGCGCTGTGGCGCCACGATCACCCAATGTCCGCTGGTGCGGTCCTGCCGGAATGCGCTCATGCCCCGGGAGCTTAGCCGAGCGCTCGCCCGCGTTCACGCGGCACGGCCGCCTCGCGAGCGGCGACCCGTTGCTTCACGGCCAGAAAGCTGTCCGGGCTCACCGACATGGAATCGATGCCGCAATCGACCAGGAACTCGGCGAATTCGGGATGATCGCTCGGCGCCTGGCCGCACAGACCGACCTTGGCGCCGGCGCGACGGGCGGCCTCGATCACGCTGTGGATCATCCACTTCACGGCCGCATCCTGTTCGTCGAACAGGCCGGCGAGCTCGGAGGAATCGCGGTCGACGCCGAGCGTGAGCTGCGTCAGGTCGTTGCTGCCGATGGAGAAGCCGTCGAAACGCTGGGCGAATTCCTTGGCGAGAATGACGTTCGACGGGATCTCGCACATCACATAAACCTGCAAGCCGTCCTCGCCGCGTTTCAGTCCGTTCTCCGCCATCACCTCCAGCACGCGATCGGCCTCCTTGGTCGAGCGGCAGAATGGAATCATCATGATGACATTGGTAAAGCCCATCTGCTCGCGCAGGCGGTGGATGGCGCGGCATTCGAGCGCGAAGCCTTCCTTGTAGCGCGGCGAGTAGTAGCGCGAGGCGCCGCGGAAGCCGAGCATCGGATTTTCCTCCTTCGGCTCGAATTCGGCGCCGCCGATCAGTCCGGCATATTCGTTGGTCTTGAAGTCGCTCATGCGCACGATCACCGGCTTGGGGTAAAAGCCGGCGGCGATGCGCCCCAAACCTCGCGCCAGGCGGTCGACGAAATACTCTTTCTTGTCCTCGTAGTTGACGGTGAGCGCAGCGATCTGCGCCTTGGCGTCGGCATCCGTGAGCTTATCGAAGCGCACCAGCGCCATCGGATGCACCTTGATGTGGTTGGAGACCACGAATTCCATGCGCGCCAAACCGACACCGTCGGCGGGAATGCGCCACCAGCGGAACGCCGCCGCCGGATTGGCGAGATTGAGCATCACGTGGGTGCGAGTTTGCGGCGCCTTGCTGAAATCGATTTCGCTCGAGTCGAAGTCGGCGACGCCCTCGTAGATGAAGCCCTCGTCCCCTTCCGCGCAGGAGACGGTGACTTCCTGCTCGTCGTGCAGCACGTGCGTGGCGTCGCCGGTGCCGACCACCGCCGGCAGGCCCAGCTCGCGGCTGACGATGGCCGCGTGCGAGGTGCGTCCACCGTGGTCGGTGACGATGGCAGCCGCGCGTTTCATGATCGGCATCCAGTCGGGGTCGGTCGTCTGCGTCACCAGCACCGCGCCGTCGACGAAGCGGTCGATCTCTTTCGGGCTGTCGATGATGCAGACCTTGCCCGCCACCACGGCGTCGCCGATGCTCAGGCCGCTCGCCAGCTTTTTGCCTTTCGACTTGATGCGGTAGGTGCGGAACGCGCTGCCGGCGTGCTGCGACTGCACCGTTTCGGGGCGCGCCTGCACAATGAACAGTTCGCCGGTCTCGCCATCCTTGGCCCATTCCATGTCCATGGCGCGACCGTAGTGCTGCTCGATGATCGCCGCCCAGCGTGCGATCGTGAGAATGTCGGCATCGTCGAGCACGAAGGCGGCGCGTTCGGCTTTTGAGGTCGGCACGTTCTTCGTCGGGCTTGCGCCGTCCGACGTGTAGATCATCTTGATGGCTTTCTCGCCGCGCTTCTTCTCGACGATCGGTATCAGCGCGCTCTTTTCGAGCAGGGGCTTGAACACAATGTATTCGTCGGGATCGACGGCGCCTTGCACAACGTTTTCGCCCAAACCCCAGGCGGCGTTGATCAGCACCACTTTGTCGAAACCGCTTTCGGTGTCGATGGAAAACATCACGCCGGAACCGCCGAGATCGGAGCGCACCATGCGCTGCACGCCGACCGAGAGCGCGACCTTCATGTGGTCGAAGCCTTTGACCTGGCGGTAGCTGATGGCGCGATCGGTAAACAGCGAGGCATAACAGCGCCGGCAGGCATCGAGCAGCGCCGCGTCACCGCGAATATTGAGATAGGTCTCCTGCTGGCCGGCAAAGCTTGCGTCCGGCAGATCTTCCGCCGTGGCGCTCGAGCGCACCGCGACGTCAACGTCCTTGTTGCCGGCGCGCCGGCACAATTCCGCATAGGCTTCGCGAATGGCTTTGGCCATGTCGTCGGGCCACTCGCCTTTGATGAACAGCGCCCGGATGGCGCTGCCGGTTTCCGCCAACGTCGTCTTGCCGGCGGCGAGATCGGCGAGCGCTTGCGCGGTCTTCTTCTTCAGCCCATTGGCTTCGACAAAGCGCCAATAAGCATCGGCCGTGGTGGCAAAACCCGGCGGCACGCGCACGCCCTTGCCGGCGAGATTAGCGACCATTTCGCCGAGCGACGCATTCTTGCCGCCGACGCGCGCGACATCGCCGCGGCCGACCTTCTCGAACCAGAGCAGGTGCGGGCTGCTTGCGCTCATAGGGTCACTCCTTGATTTAACGCTGCGCCGCCCCGCGGAGCTGAAAATGCGTCTCGAACGAGCCGATGAGATCGAGCCAGTCTTCCATCAGCCGCGTCATCAGAAAGCGTTCGCGCACGCTTTCGCGCGCATTGCGTCCCATGCGCTCGCGCAAGGCGTGGTCCTTGAGCAGCGTAACAATGTGCATGGCGGTCTCTTCAACGTCGCTCACGAGAAAGCCGTTTACGCCGTGCTCGATCTGATGCTTGATGCCGCCAACATTGCCGCCGATCACCGCGGTGCCTTTCCACATCGCCTCGGTGACGGTGAGGCCGAAGCCTTCGCGCAGCGACTTCTGCACAACGACCGCCGCCTTGCGTTGCAGGGCGTTGACCAGCGCGGTGTCCTGTACCGAGAGAACGCGGATGCGGTCCTCCGCCTGCGAGCAGATCGAGGCGAACACTTCCTGACCTTCCGGATCGTCGGTCGCCACGTTGCCGACCAGCACCAACGTGCAATCGACTTGGCGGCGCGCGATCTTGAAGGCTTCGATCACACCTTTCGGGTCCTTCCACTTGTCGAAGCGTGACACCTGCACCACCAATGGCAGGTCGGTCGGAATATCGTAGTGTTCGAAGCGGTCGGCGATCTCGGCCTCCGACAAGTCCTTGTTGGTGGACGAAAACGGGTTGATCGCCGGCATGATGAAGCGCTGCGGCGTTTCGAGCTTCTGGGCATATTCCGGCAGCGACAACACCACCGCGTCGTACTGTTCGATCAGCGGCGCAAGATAGTTCCACACGTCCGGATGCGGATTGCTGAGATCGACGTGACAGCGCCACACCCAGGGCGACTTCTTGCGGAAATGCTGGATCAGCGGCAGCGGCTGCGGGTCGTGCACGATCACCACGTCATGGTCGATATGCAGCCGCGCCGCGTTTTCAAACACGACCTCTTCGTAGATTTGCAGCTTCAGGTCGGTGAGGTTGATGTCGCCGCCCTGCAGCGCATTGTGCATTTTCTTGGTGATGCTGAAGAAGTCGGGTCGACCTTCGATCAGGCGCCAGCCGGTACGGATGCCGGAGGCATTCATGAGCAGCGTCAGCGAAGACAGCAACTCCGCCACGCCGCCGCCATAATAGGCCGAGTTGACGTTGACGACATGGATGTCGTGGAGTGGTTCGACTTTCCTGAGCAGCCGTTCGACTGCCTCCGCGCCGATCAGCGGCTCGTAATCCTCCACTGACGTGAGCTTGAAGGTGCGCGGGTCCGGCGGGTCATCGGCTACCAGCATCAACAGCGCTCCGCATACTGATTCACGACCTCATCCCTCCAGTGCCGATTATCAACGTCTATATGGCAACAATAGATCAATATAATCGTTAGGATGGCGATCGGTCGCGTTGACTTGGGTCAAGAGTTTTCATGACATTCCTATGTATTCGGTCATATCCGGCGATCGGTCGCAGCTCAGGGCACGGTTAAGAGAGTGCAAAATCTGCCAGAGGCTCCGCACGCGCAACCCGCCGCCGCCGTGCTCACGCATCTGGGCGCCACCGCGGCCACCGGACTTAACCCCACCGAGGTGAAAAATCGGTTCGCGACGTTCGGGCCGAATACGATATCCGCGACGCGCAAGGCCAACGCGCTGGCGGTGTTTCTGCACCAGTTTCAAAGCCCGATCGTCTATCTGCTGGGCGCCGCCGCCGCGCTCGCCTTCTATTTCGGCGAGTTCGAGGAAGGCGTGGCCATCGCCGTGGTGCTCGCCATCAACGCGCTGATCGGCTTTTTGACCGAATTGAAGGCGGCGCGTTCGATCGAGGCGCTGCGCGCGCTCGGCTCGCGCTCGGCGCGGGTGCGGCGCGACGGCCACGCCCGCATCATTCCCGCCGAAGAAATGGTACCCGGCGACATCGTTCTGCTGGACGCGGGCGACGCGATTTCCGCCGACCTGCGGCTGGTGGAATCCTCCAACCTGGCGGCCGACAAGTCGACGCTGACCGGCGAGTCGGTTGCGGTCGACAAGACCGTTACACCCGTCCCTGCCGACGCGCGGCTCAGCGAGCGCAAATCGATGCTGTTCAAGGGCACGGCGCTCACGCGCGGCAGCGGCATCGGTGTGGTGACGGCAACAGGTTTGGCGACCGAGCTTGGCCACGTCTCGCAACTGGTCGAGGAAGCGGAGCCCGGCTCCTCGCCGCTGGAGAAAAAACTTGCGCGGCTGTCGGGACAACTCGTCTGGGCGACCCTGATTCTGACGGCCTTGATCGCCGGTGTCGGGCTCACCACCGGCAAGGATGCGTTCCTC
This sequence comes from uncultured Alphaproteobacteria bacterium, assembly GCA_963840065.1. Classification (GTDB taxonomy): domain Bacteria; phylum Pseudomonadota; class Alphaproteobacteria; order Rhizobiales; family Xanthobacteraceae; genus Pseudolabrys. The sequence continues at coordinate 531,831 of CAWIXF010000010.1, forward strand.
ATGGTGGAGGCGGCGATTGCGCTTGCCGTCGCGGCAATCCCGGAGGGCCTGCCGATTGTCGCAACGCTCGCGCTCGCACGCGGCATGTGGCGCATGGCACAGCAGAACGCCTTGATCGAACGGCTGTCGGCGGTGGAAACGCTGGGCGCCACCACCGTGATCCTCACCGACAAGACCGGCACGCTCACCGAAAACCGCATGACCGTGCGCCGCTTCTGGGTGCCGAGCGGTGAAATCGAAATCGATGCCCCCGACGTCGACCGCGGGCAACGCGGCAGCGACCCGCAGCTTGCGTGCCTCCTCGAGCTCGCCGTCCTGTGCAATGACGCCGCCCTCGACAGCGCCGAGGACGAAGGCACCGGCGATCCGATGGAACTTGCATTGATGCGCGCTGGGCTGCGGGCCGGCGTGCAGCGTGCCGCTTTGCTGCAACACAGCCCGATCGTGCGCAAGGAAGCCTTCGACACTTCAAGCAAGATGATGGCGACCGTGCACCGGCGCGACGGCGCTTTCCTGTTCGCGGTCAAAGGCGCGCCCGAAGCAGTGCTGACCGCATGCGAAAAAACGGTCGGCGAGAACGGCGGCATTGCTCTCGATAGCGATACGCGTCGCGAATGGCATGAACGCGTTGAGGCACTCGGTCATCACGGCCTGCGCGTTTTGGCCTGCGCCATGAAGATCGGCGCACAAGCCGATGATACAATTTACGAGGGCCTTACCTTCGTCGGGCTCATTGCGCTCGAAGATCCGGCGCGCGCGGACGTGCCACAGGCCATCCAGGATTGCCGGCAGGCCGGTGTCCGCGTGGTGATGGTGACCGGCGATCATGCGGTGACCGCGCGCAGCATCGCGCGCGCCGTCGGCCTCCGTTACGCCGCCGCCAATGTCATCGAGGGCGCACAGGTCGCCCGTCTCACCGAAGGCAGCAACGACGAATTGCGCGGCCTCTCCATTTTCGCGCGCGTCAATCCGAGCGAGAAGCTTGCGCTGGTGCGCGCCTATCAGGGCGCGGGCGAGATCGTCGCCATGACCGGCGACGGCGTCAACGACGCGCCGGCCTTGCGCCAGGCCGATATCGGCGTCGCCATGGGCTTGCGCGGCACGGACGTGGCGCGCGAAGCCGCCGCCATGATCCTGCTCGACGATGCTTTTCCCACCATCGTCAAGGCGATCCGCGAGGGCCGCATCATTTTCGGCAATATCCGCCGTTTCGTCGCTTATCTTCTGTCCTGCAACTTGAGTGAAGTGCTGGTGGTGGGGCTGGCCATTCTCTCCACGCTGCCGTTGCCGATCATGCCGTTGCAGATCCTCTATCTCAATCTCGTCACCGACGTGTTTCCCGCATTCGCGCTCGCCATGGGCGAAGGCGACAGCGACATTCTCAAGCGCCCGCCGCGCGATCCGAAGGAGCCGATCCTTGGCCGCACGCAATGGATCACCATCTTGCTGCAAAGCCTGGCGATCACCGCCGGCACCTTCGGTGCGCTGGCGCTCGCCGAATTCGAGCTCGGCCTCGACAGCCGTTCGGTGGTGACGGTCAGCTTTCTGACGCTGGCCTTTGCACAGCTCTGGCACATCTTCGACATGCGCCATATCCGCGCGAAATTATTGCGCAACGAAATCATGCAAAATCCGTGGGTCTGGGCATCGCTGGCTTTGTGCTCGGCCCTGCTGATCGTGCCACCTTACCTGCCGCCGGTCGCGCGCGTGCTTGACCTCGTACCGCCCACTGCATCCATGTGGATCACGATTATGGCACTCAGCCTCGCGCCCATGCTGGTGACACAGGCCGTCATGCTGCTGCTGGCCGCGCGCCGGACGGAGGCCAAAGCATGATGACGATCGCGTCGCCCTGGCTGGAATTCGCCATCTGCGTCGCGTTGATCGGGCTAGCCGGCCCGGTGCTCACGCAATACGGCGACCTCATTGCGCGCCTGACCGGAATGTCGCGCTCATGGATCGGGCTGGTGCTGCTCGCCACCGCGACCTCGCTGCCCGAACTGTTCACCGGCATCAGCTCGGTCACCGCCGCCCACGCGCCCAACATCGCCGTCGGCGACGCGCTGGGTAGCTGCGTTTTCAACCTGATGATGCTGGTGCTGCTCGACGAATTAAGCCGTGGCGAGCCGATGTACCGGCGCATCGACCAAGGCCACATTCTCACTGCCGGCTTCGGCGTCGTCTTGATCGGCGCGGCCGGCGCTCTGTTGCAGCTCAGCCAGAGCGGACTGCAAGTGACTGTGCTGCACTTCAGCCTCTACTCGCCACTCATCATCGTCTTGTATCTGGTGGCCATACGAGCGGCTTTTGTCTATCAGCGCCGCGCTTCACCGCCGCCGGAAATCATCAAGCTGGAACGCGACATCACGCTGAAGACGGCGCTTTTGCGCTACGCAGCGGCAGCAGCCGTCGTCGTCGCCGCCGGCACCTGGCTGCCGTTCATCGGCAACGATATCGCCGCCGTCATGGGCTGGCGCGAAAGCTTCGTCGGCACGCTCTTGATTGCATTCGCCACCTCGGTGCCCGAACTGGTGGTGACCGTGAGTGCGCTCAGGCTCAACGCCGTCGACATGGCGATCGGCAATTTACTGGGAAGCAACCTGTTCGACATTCTCATCCTGGCGTTGGACGACATCGCCTATACAAAAGGGCCGCTGTTCGCGTCGGTGTCGCCGGCGCACGCGATTACGGCGTTCGCCGCCGTGATCATGTCGGGCATCTTCGTCATTGCCATGCTGTTCAAGCCGGAAACCCGCATCCGCGGCACCGTCGGCTGGGTCAGCCTGTCGCTGCTGCTGGTCTATCTGTTTTCCGCTTACGCCATTTATTTGCACGGGCATTGAGGCGAGCGCGGGGCCGGACCCGCATGGATCCTGAAATATCGTCAAGGAACAAGGCGACGTATCCCGAGAGGCGACTTTACGAAGAACCGCAAAAATGTATGGATTGGCCGTCGCAAGTTCTGCTTGCGACAAGAGGGCCGACGGAACAAATTGCGGTACGAGTTCGCTGCAGGATGTCGAAAGGTTGGAAACGGAGAGCGCACCGATGTCATTTTTTGTTGCCCTGTCGCGTTGCATCGCGGTGTTGGTGTTCATCCTCCTTCTGACCCCACTTGCAGCACACGCGCAAAACCAGGCCCCCCCGGCTTCCACATCAAGCAATCAACTGCTCAAGCCGGAACAGCTCGACGCGCTCGTCGCGCCAATCGCGCTCTACCCGGACGCGCTCCTCGCCGAAGTCCTGATGGCATCGACCTATCCGCTCGAGGTCGTCGAAGCTGACCGCTGGGCCAAGGCCAACAAGAATCTCAAGGGCGATCAGCTGAAGGCCGCGGTGGACAAGCAGTCCTGGGACAACAGCGTAAAGTCCTTGGCTGCCACGCCTGACGTCCTCTCCATGATGAGCGGCAAACTCGATTGGACCCAGAATCTCGGCAACGCCGTTCTTGCCCAGCAGCCGGATGTCATGGATGCCATTCAGCGGATGCGGACAAAGGCCGACGCGAATGAAAAATTGAACTCCACCAAGCAGCAGAAAGTCACCAAGAAGCAGGAACAGGGCAAGCAGGTCATCATTATCGAGCCGACCGACCCCAATATAATTTACGTGCCGTACTACGAACCCGCAGTCGTCTACGGCGCGTGGCCTTATCCGGCTTACCCGCCTTATTATTTCCCGCCGCCGGGCTACATCGCTGGCGGAATCATCAGAACCGGACTTGCATTTGGCGCCGGCTATGCGGTCGGGCGCTGGGCTTCCGGCGGCAATTATTGGGGCGGCGGCTTCGGTTGGGGCGGCAACAACATCAACGTGAACCGCTCGACCAACATCAACGTCAATGTCAACAAGTGGCAGCATAATCCCGCGCATCGCCACGGCGTTCGCTATACAAACGCGAACGTCCAACAACGCTTCGGCAACACCAATATTCGCAACGGTGCGCAGAACCGGATGGATTTTCGTGGCCGCGACGGAAACCAAGTCCTCAAGCCTGGTGGTGGCCAAGCCAATCTCGGTGGAGGTAGCCGTCCGGGCGGCGGTAACATTCAGCGTCCTGGCACGGGCGGAGGCGCGGGAAAAGGCCCTGGCGGAGCCCAGCGGCCCAATATCAAGCCGCCAAGCGGCGGCCACCGAGGCAGCAATGCCCTCGGCAATATTTCATCGGGAAATATCGCTAAGGCGCAATCGGCGCGCGGACACACAAGTCTCGGCGGCGGTGGTGGCCAACGTGGCGGTGGCGGCGGCGGTGTCCAACGTGGCGGTGGTGGCGGCGGTGGTCACCGCGGTGGTGGTGGCGGCGGTGGCGGGCGGCGGTCGGATATCGCGCTCAAGCACGACATCGTCCTTCTCGGCCACCTCTCCAACGGCATCGGCTTCTATCGCTTCAGCTATAACGGCAGCGACCAGACTTACGTCGGCGTGATCGCGCAAGAGGTACAGGCCGTTGCGCCGAACGCCGTTACCCGCGGGCAAGACGGGTATCTGCGGGTCTTCTACGACAAGATCGGCGTCAAGTTTCAAACTTACCGGCAATGGATAGCGTCAGGCGCCCGCGTGCCAGGCGTTGTTTCCGTTTCGCATTAACAAATCGCGCGATCGCTTGTGAGGATGCCATGAACAAATTTCTGATCTCACTGACGGCGGCGATGCTCTTCTGCACGGCGGCATCCGTTGCCAATGCCCAGAGAGCCTTCAAGTCGCCCGACGAGGCAGCCAGCGCCCTCTTCGAGGCGGCGAAAACGGGCGACAAAAAAGCGATTGTTTCCGTGCTCGGTCCGGGCGGTAACGATATCGTCTCTTCCGGCGATGCAGTGGCCGACGCCGCGACGCGGAAGAAATTCGTCGCCGCCTACGACGCCAAACACCAGATCGCCTTGGATGGCGACGACAAAGCGACTCTGGTGATCGGAGAAAAGGACTATCCGCTCCCGATTCCGCTCGTGCGCAAAGACGGCATATGGCGGTTCGATACGGCCGCAGGCCGGCGGGAAATCCTCGCACGTCGCATCGGCAAGGATGAGCTCGACGCCATTCAGGCCTGCCTTGCCTATGTCGACGCGCAGAACGATTACGCCGCAAAGGATCGCACGGGTGCAGGCGTCGGCGTATACGCGCAACGTATCGTCAGCCAGAAAGGGAAAAAGAACGGGCTTTATTGGCCGACGTCACAGGGCGAAGACCCAAGTCCCCTCGGCGCGCTTGTGGCCGAAGCAACCACGCAAGGTTATCGCGTCGGCGCCGGGCGGACGCCGTACCACGGCTACTACTTCAAGGTCCTGACCAAACAGGGCGCGGCCGCTCCCGGCGGCGAACTTGAATATATCGTGCGCGGCAAGATGATCGGCGGCTTCGCGCTCGTCGCCTATCCGGCGGAGTACCGAAATTCCGGCGTCATGACGTTTATCGTCAGTCATGACGGCACGGTATTTCAGAAGGACCTCGGCCCTAACACCGCCAAGCTCGCCCAGCGGATGGCCGCGTTCAATCCCGATAAGTCATGGCGCAAGGTCACCGATACAACCCCGGTCCAGTGACGCCATTTGGAACGGGCTGCCGATGGTGCGGATGACCGGGCGACCAAAGTCAAGAAATCACCGTATGCCGGTCCTGGCGCTCGGCCCACAGAAATAGCCTCGCCAATTCGTCGGGGCTATTTGTTGCCTGCGCTGCAATGGCCGCGTTTTGATACTTTACGGAATGCTTTTCGGGACCTTTCGCGGGAGCGAATTGACGAAAGGTCCTGATTTGATTGGAGCGGGCGAAGGGATTCGAACCCTCGACCCCGACCTTGGCAAGGTCGTGCTCTACCCCTGAGCTACACCCGCGTTTTCAAGCACTTAGCCGCATTTTGTCGAAGGCTGTGCGGCCGCCTGAAAGCTCCTGAGGCGTCATCTAGCAGTCCGCCCCGGCTTTTCAAAGGGGGTTCTGCGGGCCCTGATCCCGGAAAAGAGAATGCGGCGCGCCCGGTTCCGGACGCGCCGCGCAAGTTTCAGTCCCCCTCAAACGCTATTCGGCCGGCACCGCGTCCGGCACCGCCACGAAACTCGGTTTGCGACTGAGCGCGAACAGGAACGCCGCCACGATCGCGTAGGCCAAGGCGACTGAAGGCGTCACCCCGAGGCCGCCGCCGATGCCAACCGCACCGCCGTGCATGAAGCCGAAATAAGTGAGTATTGCGCCGGCGAGCGCGAAGGCCGAGGCCTTCACGAATTCGCGCTCGATCACGAACACACCGATCGCCGCCAGCACTAGGCCGGTAAGGATCGAGCCTTCGCCCATGACCGAGAGGCCCTGATAGAGCACGCCTTGCGTTGACAATTTGTCGAAGCCGACCGCCGCCGCATTGGTGCCGGCGGCGCCGAGCGCGCCGTCCATCAAAGTCTTCGCCCAGGCCGCGGCATGCGGCGTCAGCGCCAAAACGATTGCCGGCGCATGCTTGATCGGCGTCGTCTGGAACGCCTGCGCGCCGATCAGCATGCCGATGTACAGCAAGATCGGTGAGATCGCCACGACCGGAACAATCGCAAGCAACAACGAGATTACGCCGAACCACGACAGCACGATCACCATCAGCCCGGTCGCGGCCGAATAGCCAATGCGGCCGCCCATCGCCTTCCAGCCGGGATGGCCGATATAGACCGCGTTGATGAACGGGTTGCCCATTAGACAGCCGATCAGACTGACGATGCCGTCGGCGGTGAGCACGCGCGTCGTGGGGTAGGTGTCGCCGGCGGCTTCCGCGCTCTCGACGTTATCCATCGCTTCGACCAGATCGTAGATGCCGAAGGGAATGGCGGTGACGAGAATGACGCCGAGATATTCGAATCCCGAGAAGACGTGATCGACCGCCGGGATCGGCACCGAGAAGCCGAAGTTCGAAAATGCATTCGCGACACCGGCGACGCTGACGCCGCCGAGACCGAGGCCGAACAGGTTGGAACCCCATGCGATGATCATGCCGACCGCGATGGCAACGAGGCCGGCCGGAATACCGAGCGGATATCTCACACCGCCAAACCAGCTCACCAGAATGATGGCGAAGCAGACCAAGCCGATCTGCGGCGTCATGAACATTTCAAGCGCCGGCCGCATCGCGATGAAGGTGATCGACACGCCGGCGAGTGTGCCGAGCAAAGCGGCGCGCGGCGTGATTTTTCGAATGTACGGCGCGATGAAGCCGCCGATCATCAAAATGAAGCTCTGGAAGAACACCCAGACCAAGCCCGCTTCCCAGCCCTTGATCGGATCTTTCGTGGTCAGCGCGATCGGCAGCATGATCACGAAGGTGACGATGAACATGTGCGGCACCGACACGCCCGACGGCATGGCGCACACATCGCTGCGTCCGGTCTTTTGCGCGAGGCGATAGGCGAGCCACGCATAGTAGAACGTGGACAGGCACATCATCAGGCCGAGCGCAGGCAGGATGCGGCCGAACACAAGCGAGTCCGGCATTTTCAGCACGAACCGCAACAGGCCGGTGAGCACCAGCATGTTGACCAGAATATTGGTGCCGAAACCGAAAAACGCGTTCCAGTCGCCCGGCGTCCATATCTTCGGTTTGAAGGTCGTCGATGTGCTCATGCGCACCTCCCCGCTTACGCGTTGCGTCTGCTCAGCCCCTTATCCGCGCGCGCGAGCGCCGCGAGCGCGTTTTTCGAATCCGTGACCCAGCCGAAAATTCCCCCCTGGGCCTTGATCATCTTCAGGCCCATCTCGTGGAATTCCGGAAAATACGATGCGCAACAGTCGGACAGCACGATGCAGCGATAGCCGCGGTCGTTGGCTTCGCGCACGGTCGTGTTGACGCAGACTTCGGTGGTGACGCCGGCGACCAACAGGTTCTCGATCGCGCAATTGCGCAGCATCAATTCAAGATCGGTCTGGTAGAAGGCGCCCTTGCCCGGCTTGTCGATCACCGGTTCGCCTTCGATCGGATAAAGCGCGGCCACGATGTCGTGGCCTTCCTCGCCGCGAATGAGAATACGTCCCATCGGGCCTGCGTCGCCGATGCGTTTGGACGGCGCGCCGCGTTCCACTTTCGCCGGCGGCGCATCGGATAGATCGGGACGGTGGCCTTCGCGGGTGTGGATCACCAACATGCCGGCCTCGCGCGCCGCCGCCAGCACCGCCTGCAACGGCTTCACCGCCGCTTGCAAACGCGAGACGTCATTGCCGAGCGTCTCGCCGAAGCCGCCCGGCTCCAGGAAGTCGCGCTGCATGTCGATGATGACGAGCGCCGTGCGCGAAGGCTCGACACTGATCGGTTGCGGTTCGGCAACTATCGAAATCTGCAACGGCGCACCCCTGCCCGCGGTCCCGGGAAACTGTATGCAATGCGCTGACTCGCAAGCGTTGTGCCATTTGCATGCGACGCCGCGCGGGTCGTATTTTGCAAAATAAAACAGGCGGTTGAGGAAGAAGAGCAGCGCTCCTGCGGCATTGGCAGCGCCCGCTATGCTGCCTAAAAAAGTGACGTTTCACCCGAATTGCAGCCGCCGATGGCGTCACTGGACGCCGTCAGCCATTATCACCGGACACATGCCGACGACTCCCGACCAACTGTTCGCCGCGCTCGATGCGCTCGGTATCAAGCATACGACCACCAAGCACCCGCCGCTGTTCACGGTCGAGCAGAGCCAGGCGTTGCGCGGTCAGATCACCGGTGGCCACACCAAGAACCTGTTCCTGCGCGACAAGAAGTATGAGCTTTACCTGGTGGTGGCAGAGGAAGACGCCGAGATCGACCTCAAGGGCCTGCACCGGCAATTGGGCGCGACCGGCCGCTTTTCCTTCGGCGCGGCCGACCTGTTGCGCGAGGTGCTGGGCGTCGAACCCGGCGCAGTGACGGCGTTCGCGCCCATCAACGACACGGAGGGCCGCGTCACCGTGGTGCTCGATGCCGCCCTGATGCAGCATGACACCATCAACTGCCACCCGCTGGTCAACACCATGACCACTTCGATTTCACGCGAAGACCTGCTGAAATTCCTGCGCTCGACCGGGCATGAGCCCCGGATCGAGCGGGTTTCCGTTACGACACGCTAAACCGACACCGGCTCAGCTCCGCGCGATGCACGAGATAACGAGCTCGTGATGAACTTCTGAGCTTCTGCAGCGTTGCAATTGGCCGAGGACAGCCGTGCATCTTTCACGATTGCACCTTGGGGGACTGGTACGCATCTCGGCCCCAAGGGGCGGTCCTTGAACAGGAGTTTGGTATTATGGTCCGCAAATTGACCGTCTTGACGATCACGGCACTCGCAGTTGCCGGTATCGCCTCTTCAGCTTCCGCGGAAATTGTTTCGGGAAGTTACGGTACCGGCAATTGGCCCGCGTATCACTATGACTCGAATGGAAAGCTTGTCCCTGGCATGATGGTCCTGGACGACCGGACCGCCGCGTGGCAATGGCACCCGGGACATTCGGCCTACGCCAAAGTGCCCCGCAAAGTGCCCCACAAGCGGAAATGATCGCTCGCCCGGACAGCCACGAGCCGAGACAGCGGCGAACCAAGACAGCTTGAAGTAGTCTGGCATAGTGAAGGACGGGGACCCCAGTCCCCATCCCACTTCGCTTGAAGGCTGTTGAGAGGCGGACATCTTCCGCAGCGCGGCCCCCGATTGCGCGGATTTCCTGGCCAGGGCCGGTGGGGCCTGACCCGATTGCATTACCGGGCCGGATGACCCATTTAATCCTGCAAGAAATCTTGAGAATTTGAGCGAGGAAATATGCTGCAAGACGGCGGGGGAATGACCGAGGCGGTGTCTGAGGTGGTCGGGGACACGACCACGCAAACCTTCGTGAAAGACGTGATCGAGGAGTCCAAGCAGCAGCCGGTGCTGGTGGATTTCTGGGCGCCCTGGTGCGGCCCCTGCAAGCAGCTCACCCCTATTCTGGAAAAAGTCGTGCGGGCGGCCAACGGCAAGGTCAAGCTCGTCAAGATGAACATCGATGAACACCCGGCCATCCCCGGTCAGATGGGCATCCAGTCGATCCCCGCCGTGATTGCCTTTTCCAACGGGCAACCCATCGACGGCTTCATGGGCGCGCTGCCGGAAAGCCAGGTCGTGGCCTTCCTCGAACGGCTGACCAAGGGCAAGGTTGCCGCCGCCGACAAGAATTTGCTGGAAGCCGCCGACGCCGCGCTGGTCGAGGGCAATCCGGCCGCGGCCGCAGAGATCTATGCGCAACTGCTGGCGCAAGACGCCGGCAATGTGCACGCGCTGGCTGGCCTTGCGCGCTGCTATGTCGAGACCGGCGCGCTCGAACAGGCCAAGCAGACGCTCGCGCTGGTGCCGGAAGCGAAAGCGAATGAAGCCGCGGTCGCCGCCGCCCGTGCCGCACTCGAAGTCGCCGAACAGGCGAAATCGGTTGGCCCGCTCGACGAGCTCGAAGCCAAGGTCGCAGCCAACCCGCTCGATCATCAGGCGCGTTTCGATCTCGCCACGGCGCTCAATGCCAACGGGCAACGTGCGGACGCGGTCAACCACCTGCTGGAGATCGTGCGCCGCGATCGTACCTGGAACGAAGACGGCGCGCGCAAGCAACTCGTGCAATTCTTTGAGGCCTGGGGCCCGACCGACGAAGCGACCGTCGAAGGCCGCAAGCGGCTGTCTTCGATTCTGTTTTCGTAAGTCCGATTGTCCTCGGCCACAAACACGCGGGCCGTGACACGCAAAGTGGTGTGGAGCGAAACGCCATGCCGATGAACGCGCAATATCGTGGGCCGATCGATATGCCCGAAGTCATCCCGGTATTTCCGTTGCCGGGCGCTTTGCTGCTGCCGCGCGGGCAGATGCCGCTCAATATTTTCGAACCGCGCTACCTCGCCATGATCGACAACTCGCTGCGCGATGGCCACCGCCTGATCGGCATGATCCAGCCCGATACCGCACACGGCGACGGCGGCAAGAAACCGCCGTTGTTCAAGATCGGCTGCGTTGGCCGCATCACCCATCTCGCCGAGAGCGGCGACGGCCGCTATCTGATCGAGCTCACCGGCGTCGCCCGCTTCCGCATCGAAGAGGAACTGCACGTGGCGACGCTCTACCGCCAATGCCGCGTCACCTACGCGCCTTTCGCCGACGACTTTGTCGCGCGCAAAGGCGAAGACAAGGTCGATCGCGATGCTCTGCTCACTACGTTGCGCGGCTTTCTCGAAGCCAACGATCTCAAGGCCGATTGGGACGGCATCGAGCAGGCGCCCAACGAGGCGCTGGTCAACGCGCTGTCGATGATGTCGCCCTACGGCACGGCGGAAAAGCAGGCGCTGCTGGAAGCGCCCGACTTGAAGAGCCGCGCCGAAATCCTGATCGCCATCACCGAAATCGAGCTCGCCAAAAAGAACACCGAAGGCGAGCCGCAGTTGCAGTAAACATTTTCCGCCATCCCCACGATGGGCCATGGCCGTAAGCGACAGCGCCTCTCCGCCTCATCCTGAGGGGCGCACGCGGTGCGCATCTCGAAGAATGGGGCGGCCTATGGTTCGAGACGCGTCGGTTGCGCGACGCTCCTCGGCATGAGGCCGATCAAGTCTGTGGCACGCAGCCCTCTCCAAATCGAGACGACAGTGATCCGGACCGTGCTATAACCCCGCTCGAATTCGCCGGGAGCCAGCCATGCCAACCGACTTGCCCGAACAGCCCGCCCACACGGTCGATCCCAAGCTGCTCGAAATCCTGGTGTGCCCTTTGACCAAGGGCCAGCTCGAATATGACGCCGCCAAGCAGGAGCTGATTTCGCGCAAGGCCAAGCTCGCTTATCCGATCCGCGACGGCATCCCGATCATGCTGCCGGAGGAAGCGCGCCGGCTTGAATAGAAGATATGGAAACATACCCGTCGTCATGGCCGGGCTTGTCGCGGCCATCCGCGATTTTGCAGCTATTTGAAAGGCGTGGATGCCCGGCACAATGCCTGGCATGACGGAATACAGAAAGCGCCAAACGCCAGGGAGAGAACCACCATGATCAAGATCTGGGGCCGCAACACTTCGTCCAATGTGCAAAAGGCGATGTGGGCGGTGAGCGAATTGAAGCTCGAATGCCAGCGCATCGACGTTGGCGGCTCGTTCGGCAAGAACAAGGAGCCAGCCTATCTCGCGATGAATCCCAATGGGCTCGTCCCGACGCTGGAAGAAGAAGACGGCTTTCGGCTGTGGGAGAGCAATTCGATCGTGCGTTATCTCGCCGGCAAGCATGACATGGCCGGCGCGCTGGAACCGAAAAGCCCAAAGCAGCGCGCGCTCGCCAGCCAATGGATGGACTGGCAATTGTCGGTGGTCGGCCCCGCGATCTTCCACGCATTCTGGGGCCTCATTCGCACACCGGAAGACAAGCGCGACATGACCGCGATCAAGACCTCGCAGGAAAAAACCACCGCCTGCATGCAGATCATGGATGCGCAACTGGCGAAAACGAAATTCATGGCGGGCGATAGCTTCTCTTACGGCGACATTCCGGTCGGCGTCATGTGCTACCGCTACGTCCAGCTCGTGCCCGACCGGCCCGCGACACCCAACCTCGACCGCTGGTACGCCGCGCTCTCATCGCGTCCGGCCTTCAAGGAGCACGTCGGCAGCATTCCGCTGAGCTGATAACTTGCGTCCGTTCGCCGGCCAAATCACGCAAGCGCGATGCAGTCGATCTCGATGTCGAACTCCCACGGCCAGGAGGCGACGGCGACGAACGTGCGCGCCGGCGGATCGTGCGGGAAGTAGCGTGCATAGATGGCGTTGACGGTCGGATAGTAGGCGGCGTTGGCGATGTAGATCGTCGCCTTCACCACTTTCTCGAGCGACGAGCCGGCCGCTTCCAGGACCGTTTTGACGTTCTCGAGCGACAGTTCCGTCTGCACGCTGATGTCACCCTTCACCACCTCGCCAGTCCTGCGGTCGAGCGGCGGAAGGCCCGAGACGAAGACAAAGCCGTTGGCCTTCACCGCCGGAGACAAAGGCACCTTGGCTTTTACAAGCATGTCGCTGATCGGACTGACTTGGACGATTTCCTTGCTCACGGACACGCTCCTGTTTCGCTTCGTTGGATTATCGAGGCGCGTCCTACAACGTTTCGCCGCGCAACAATTTCGGCACGTCGCCGGTGAAGCCCGCCGCCTCGCGGATGAATATGCGTTTGAGCTGCGGCAGGCGCTCGACCACTCCCAGTCCGACATCGCGCACCAGCCGCAACACGTCGGAGCGATTGGAGAACAACCGGTTAAGGCTGTCGGTGGCGACGCCCATCATGGCGGTGTCGAAGCGGCGCCAGCGCTGATAGCGCTGCAACACATCGTCCGAACCGATATCGAGCCCGAGCCGTGCCGCGTCCGCAATCGCTTCGGCAAGGGCGGCAACATCGCGCAAGCCCATGTTCAAGCCCTGGCCCGCGATCGGGTGGATGACGTGGGCGGCGTCGCCGACCAGCGCAAGCCGCTCCGCGATAAAGCTGCGCGCGGTGAACAGGCCGAGCGGGAAAGCGCGCCGCGCGCCGGACACTTCGATATCGCCGAGATGCAAGCCGAAGCGCCGCTCCAGCTCATCGTGGAATTCGTCGTCGGGCAGCGCGACGATGCGTTCGGCCTCGCGCGTCCGCTCGGTCCATACGATTGACGAACGCTTGCCGGTAAGCGGCAGGATCGCGAACGGCCCGGCGGGAAGAAAATTTTCTTCGGCGCGGCCTTCGTGATCGCGCTCATGCGCGACGGTGCAGACGATCGCCGACTGGCCGTAATTCCAGCCGTGCGAAACAATGCCGGCGGTGTCGCGGATCAAGGAACGCGCGCCGTCGGCGCCGACCAGAAGGCGCGCCGAAATTGCCGCGCCGTCGGCGAGCGCCACTTCGATGGCGTTTGACGAGTTTTCAAAACCTTTCACCGCCGTCGCGCGCAGCTCGACGCCAAGCTCTTTTGCCTTCACGACCAGCGCGTCGACCAGCAAGCGGTTCTCGACCATGTGTGCGAACGGCTCGCCTTCTTCCACTTCGCCGCCGAAGGTGAGAAAGGTCGGCCGCACCGCGTCTTCGAGCTTCGAGTCGGTGACGACCATATCGAGGATCGGTTGGACCTGTGTCTCGACCGCCGCCCACACGCCGATTGCGTCGAACAGACGCTTTGCCGCCGCGGCGATGGCGGAGGCGCGCGGATCGCGCGAATGCTCATGCTGCAGCGCCGGATCGGCGATCGTCACGGTGAAGGTCTTGCCCAGTGCCTGGCGCAGGGCGATCGCCAGAGCGAGGCCCGCGAAGCCGGCCCCGCCGATCACCACCGCACGCTCCTCATCTTTGCCTGCTGTCATGGTCACTATCCTAGTCCATTCAGGCACTTGCTGCACTGCCCAACCGGTTCCTGCTGCAATCCAAAGTGAATCATGTTATTATACTAAAGTATAATACATCAGGGTCGGTCTGGGGGATTCGGCCCTGCGATCTCACCCAAGGAGAAGCGATCAATGACAACCGAAACCCAATCCCAAGGCCGCGACAGCAATCAGATTCTCATCTGGGTCGTCGTCGCCATTGTCGTACTGGCCGTGATCTATTTCACGCTCTAGCGATCAGTGCGCCAAGATCGGCGCCAAAATCGGCGCGTCGTGGTGCGGGCGGCAGGACCTCTTGCCGCCCGTTTTGTTTGGGGCAGCTTCAACCCGGCACAGCTTGACTCCACAACGCCCGCAGGCGTCAGTGGCGGCGCTTGCGAAAGGTGCCGACCTTCATGTCCTCCGCCGTCCAGGAGCTGCTCGACATCCTCGATCTCGAGACGCTCGACATCAATTTGTTTCGTGGCCGTTCGCCGCAAGCCGGTTGGCAGCGCGTGTTCGGCGGTCAGGTGATCGGCCAGGCGCTGGTCGCCGCCGTGCGCACCGTCGATGCCGATCGGCCGCCGCATTCCATGCACGCCTATTTTTTGCTGCCGGGCGATCCAGAAGTGCCGATCATTTACGACGTCGACCGCATCCGTGACGGCAGGAGCTTCACCACCCGGCGCGTCACCGCGCGCCAGCATGGCCACCCGATATTTTCCATGTTGGTGTCGTTTCACACCGACGAGCCCGGTCTCGACCATCAAGTCAAGATGCCGGAGGTGCCGCCGCCGGAAAATCTGCCCAACGAATCGGAAATGCGCAAAGCCATGTTGCCGACCATGCCCGATCCGGTGCGGCGCTATTACGAGCGCGAGCGCCCGATCGAGATGCGGCCGGTTGAATTCGACCGCTATCGCGGCAAGAAATATCCCGACGGGCGTTTTCACCTCTGGATCCGCACCACCGACCGGCTGCCCGACGATCTCGCCATCCACCAATGCGTGCTGGCCTACGCTTCCGACATGATGTTGCTCGACGCCGCGCTGGTGCCGCACGGACGCACGCTGCTTGAAAAAGATTTCATGGCGGCCAGCCTCGATCACGCGCTGTGGCTGCACCGGCCGTTTCGCGCCGACGACTGGCTGCTCTATGCGCAGGATTCGCCGAACCTGCACGGCTCGCGCGGTTTTTCCCGCGGTCTGATTTTCAGCCGTGACGGGACGCTCGTTGCATCGGTCGCACAAGAAGGTTTGGTGCGGCAGCGGCGCGAGCCGTCGCGATAACTTCATGCAGCGTCCGGTCGTCGTTTTCGCCGCGCTGATCGCCATGTGGAGCGCCATGTGCGGCGCCATGACAGCGGCGGCGTTCGCGGCGGCCGGCAAGCGGCCGGCGCCGCCGCACGCGTTTCGCGGCGCGCCGGACGAGTACACGCAGTTCACCGCGGCCGAACTGAAGCGCGGCTTTCTCGCGCTCGCCTTCGGCTCCGACCTGCGTATCGGCGCGCGTCCGCGCGGCATCCGCCGCTTCGATCATCCGATCAGGGCGCGCATCATTCCAGGCGGCAGCATCGACCGTACGGCCGCGGCGGCGCGCATCATCGATGAATATGCGCGCGCGGTTCCCGAACTGCATTTGAGCCGGGTCAGCGAGCCCCCAGCCGATCTCGAAGTGCGGCTGATCGACGAGAAGGATTTCAAGTCGGCCTTGCGCGCGGCCTTCGGCGCCGAGGTGGCGCGCACCTTCATCAAGCGCACCGATCCGCAATGCATGACCAGCGTGAAGTCGAGCACCGACGGCGACATTCTGCGCTCGGTCTCCTTCATCATCGTCGACAAGGGCAGGGCGGTGTTCCTCGACTGCACCTATCACGAGCTGTTGCACGCCTTCGGCCTGTCCAACCACGACCAGCGCAATCCATGGACCACGCTCAACCAGCACCGCATGGTCGGCTACCTCACCGCCTATGACCGCTCGCTGCTCACGCTGCTCTACGACCCGCGCATCGCGCCCGGCATGACCAAAAAGCAGGTGCGGGCGAAGCTGGGTGAGGTGATCGAAAGCCGCGGCTTGGCGCAGCCGACCAGATAGGACAGCATTATTGCCCTAATTCGCATATAATCACAGCAATTGCTTGTGAGCATAACTTTTATAGCGCTTAATTTTTGTGCTGCTTGGCGATAGTTTATGCATATGACCCGTACCGGCCGCCGCCCGGACGGGTTTCGTCATGTTGTCGGGAAGCAATCCATGAAAATGATCGTTGCCGTCATCAAGCCCTTCAAGCTCGACGAGGTGCGCGACGCACTCACGCGCATCGGTATCCACGGCATGACCGTCGCTGAAGTCAAAGGCTACGGACGACAAAAGGGGCATATGGAGATCTATCGCGGCGCCGAATACGCGATCAATTTTTTGCCAAAAGTACGCATCGAAGTCGCGGTTGCCAGCGAACAGCTCGATCAAGTCATGGAAGCGCTCGTGGCGGCGGCGAGAACTGGCCAAATCGGGGACGGAAAAATTTTCGTCACGCCGCTGGAACACGCGGTGCGTATCCGCACGGGCGAAACCGATACCGGCGCGCTCTGACATTTATTCACGGGGAAACGTCATGGCATGGGCGCATACGCGCATCGTTGCAGCAGTTGCGTGGGCCACGCTTCTTGCGACATCACCGGCTTTCGCACAAGCCGGAAAGATCAACGGCGCAGATACGGCTTGGATGATCGGCGCTACAGGATTGGTATTGATGATGACCATTCCGGGTTTAGCGCTCTTTTATGCCGGCATGGTGCGAAAAAAGAATGTGCTCGCCACCATGGCGCAGTCCCTTGCGGCGACTTTCCTGGTTTCAATTCTATGGGCATTCTTCGGATACACTCTTGCCTTTAACGGCGATGGAGCGGTGATTGGAACTCTCGACCGCGCATTCCTGCTCGGCATCACAATTGATTCCATCTCGCCATTGGCAAAGACAATTCCCGAAAACCTGTTCATGATTTATCAGATGACCTTCGCCATCATTACGGTAGCGCTGGTCGCAGGCTCGGTGGCTGATCGGCTTCGCTTTTCCGCCTATCTACTTTTTTGTGCCTTATGGCTGCTGCTCGTCTACGTGCCACTCGCACACTGGATATGGGGTGGCGGCTTTCTCGGCAGTTATGGAATGATCGATTTTGCCGGCGGTGCCGTCGTGCATCTCAATGCGGGCGTCGCTGGTCTAGTGGCTGCATATGTCCTCGGCGCGCGGCGCGGCTATGGCACCGAGAACCTCGCACCTTTCGATCTCACACTGGCAGTCATCGGAACCGGCTTGTTATGGGTCGGCTGGTTCGGCTTCAACGGAGGTTCTGCGCTTGGCGCAAATTCGCGCGCAGTGATGGCAATCGTCGCCACGCATCTTGCCGCAAGCACAGGTGCGTTTACCTGGATGGTGTTGGAGTGGTGGACACGCGGGAAACCTTCAGTGCTCGGCATGATATCCGGGGCCGTCGCAGGTCTTGGCACCATCACGCCGGCATCCGGTTTCGTAATGCCGATGGAGGCCGTTCTCATCGGCCTAATCGCGGGCGCCGTCTGTTTCTGGGCGTGCACGTGGCTGAAAATGAAATGCGGATACGATGATTCGCTCGACGTCTTCGGCGTACATGGCATTGGCGGTTTGACCGGCACATTGCTGGCCGGCGTGTTTGCGGTCGGTGCGCTGTCAGCCAGCACCGAAGTGCCCGAGGGTATACGCGGTCTGATCGAGGGCAATCCCCACCAACTGTTGGCACAACTTTACGGAGTCGTTGTCACGGCGTTGTGGTCGGGAATGGTCACATTCGTCATCCTCAAAGCGATCTCTTTGTTGGTGCCACTGCGGGTAAGGCCTGAAGACGAGGTGACTGGCCTCGACGTCAGCCAGCACGGCGAGTCTTTGCACCTCTAGACGGGAAAAAACGCAGGTTCGAGCCAAAATACGCCTGTCTAATTTTTGTGCAGTCGTCCCCGTGCTTGACTAGCGTTTGAGCTATGGCGTCCGGCGGTATTCTGGTGATCCCGCCTCGAATACGTTTTTACTCATTGAATCAGTTAATTAGCCCTCTGCCGGCGAACTGGCACGCGGTTTGATTCCATTTTCACGGCCATGCCTGCGAAACAAGCTCTGCGGGTACAGAGGCTCAGTGAAACCGCCCGCACTGCGTAATGATCAAAACGGGCTCAAGCGGGGATTGAATCCATGAAAATCGTCATGGCCATTATCAAGCCTTTCAAACTCGACGAGGTCCGTGACGCGCTGACCTCCATCGGGGTTCAAGGACTGACTGTTACCGAGGTCAAAGGATACGGGCGACAAAAGGGGCACACGGAAATCTACCGTGGGGCTGAGTATGCGGTGAGCTTCCTGCCGAAAATCAAGATCGAGGTGGCCGTCGCGGCCGACCAGGTCGACAAGGTCGTCAGCGCCATTTCCGGCGCAGCCAAAACCGGACAGATCGGCGACGGAAAGATTTTCGTCTTCGGCCTGGACCATGCCGTGCGCATCCGCACCGGCGAAACCGACGCCGCGGCTCTCTAGTGTCCCCCACCGCAAACATTTCCGACAGGAGCAAGACCATGACGTTTAAAAAGTTCTCCGGTGCGGGGCTGATCGCGCTTGCCGCACTCGCACTTGGCCTGATCTTCGCCGACGGAGCGTTGGCGCAGACCACGGCACCGGCGGCCGCGCCTCCGCCGCCCAAGCTCGATAGCGGCGACACCGCGTGGATGCTCACCTCAACCGCGCTGGTGCTGCTGATGACCATCCCGGGCCTGGCGCTCTTCTACGGCGGCATGGTTCGAAAGAAGAACGTGCTGGCGACGGTGATGCAAAGCTTTGCCATCACCTGCCTGGTGACCGTGCTGTGGATGGTGATCGGCTATAGCTGGGCGTTCACCGACGGCAACGCCTATCTCGGCGGTAGCTCGCGCATCCTGCTGATGGGCATGGGTGTCGGCTCGCTACACGGCACCATCCCTGAGTCGGTATTCATGTGCTTCCAACTCACCTTCGCCATCATCACCCCGGCGCTGATCACCGGTGCGTTTGCCGACCGCATGAAATTTTCAGCGATGTGCTGGTTCATGGTGCTTTGGTCACTGTTCGTCTATTCACCGATCGCGCACTGGGTCTGGGGTGGCGGCTGGCTTGGCGGCCTCGGCGTGCTCGACTTCGCCGGCGGCACCGTCGTGCACATCAACGCAGGCGTCGCCGGCCTGATGTGCGCTCTCGTGCTTGGCCCGCGCAAGGGCTACGGCCACGAGAACATGGCGCCCCACAACCTGGTACTCACCATGATCGGCGCTTCGATGCTGTGGGTCGGCTGGTTCGGCTTCAACGCCGGTTCGGAATTGGCCGCCGACGGCTTGGCCGGAATGGCGATGACCGTCACCCAGATCGCGACGGGCACTGCGGCGCTCGCCTGGATGTTCGTGGAATGGGCGCTCAAGGGTAAACCCTCCATCCTCGGCATCTGTTCGGGCGCAGTCGCTGGCCTCGTCGCCATCACGCCGGCATCCGGCTATGTCGACCCGATCGGTGCGCTGGTCATCGGTGCCGCCGCCGGCGTCGGCTGCTACTGGGGCGCCACCAGCCTCAAGCACATGTTCGGCTACGATGACTCGCTCGACGCCTTCGGTGTGCACGCGGTCGGCGGCATCATCGGCGCCACGCTGACCGGCGTGTTCGCCAGCAAGGCGATCAACTCGGCCGGCAGCGGCCTGATCGACGGCAACGGCTATCAGGTGGTGATCCAGATCTACGGCATCCTCGGCACGTTGATCTACGACGCCATCGCCACGCTGATCATCCTGTTCGTCATCAAGATGATCATCGGCCTGCGCGTCACCGAAGAGCAGGAGCGCGACGGTCTCGACCTCTCGCTGCATGGCGAAGTCGTTCCGTAAGGCTACAAGCTAGCGGTAGGGGCGGAAACCCGGCACTGTCCCTCCCGTCGAGGCCCCGGTCCAGCAATGGGCCGGGGCCTCTCTTATTTTATGAGAGACGTCGCAGCCTTCATTGGTTAACGGGGTCTTAACCTCGCCCTCTCTAATGTGGCGAAACCGTTGTGCCGCGGACACTCCCGCTCGTCTCGAACGCATGTCGACAATGACCGCCCAGCGCGAACCTGCATCATCCCCTGCTCCGGCAGTCGAATCCCGCTCGCCTTTTGTGCGGCTGACCGAGCTGATCGCCGGCATCGCACCCGGCAAGCCGCCGATCAATCTGTCGGTTGGCGAGCCGCAACACGCTGTGCCCGCCTTTGTCGGGCCGGTGCTGGCCGCGCACATCGAAGACTTCGGCCGCTATCCGGCCAATAAGGGCATGGAGCCGTTCCGCCAAGCCGTCGCGCAATGGCTCGGCCGTCGCTACACGCTTGCACGCGCGGTCGATCCGGACTCGGAAGTTTTGGTGCTCAACGGCACGCGCGAGGGACTATTTCTCGCCGCCATCGCCGCTACGCGCTGGGTTTCGGCGCGCGCCGGCAAGTCCGGGATTTTGCCGGCCATGCTGATCCCCAATCCGTTCTATGCCGCTTACGCCGCCGGCAGTCTCGCCGCCGGCTGCGAGCCGGTTTATTTGCCGGCGACGCAGCGCACAGGCTTTCTGCCCGATCTCGACGCGCTCGATGACGCGCTTCTCGCGCGCACCGTCGCCTTCTACCTCGCCTCGCCATCCAATCCGCAGGGCGCGGTGGCCGACCGCGCCTATCTCGCCAAGCTTCATGCGCTGGCGCAACGTTTCGGTTTCCTGGTGTTCGCCGACGAATGTTACAGCGAGATTTACACCAGGACCGCGCCAGCCGGCATGCTGGAAGCCGCGGCGCCCGACTTCACCAATGTCGTGGTGTTCCATTCGCTGTCGAAGCGATCCAACTTGCCCGGTCTGCGCGTCGGCTTCGCCGCCGGCGACAAGAATTTCCTCTCGGCCTTTCTCGAACTGCGCAATGTCGCCGCTCCACAAGTGCCGGTGCCGGCGCAATACGTCGCCGTCGCCGCCTATGGCGATGAGACTCATGTGGAAGAAAACCGCAGGCTTTACGCTGAAAAATTCGATCTCGCCGACGAGATCGTCGGCCGCCGCTACGGCTACGAACGGCCCGATGGCGGTTTTTTTCTCTGGCTCGACGTGTCGGCCTTCGGCGGCAGCGAGGCCGTGACCAAAAGACTTTGGCAGGACGCAGGCGTGCGCGTGGTGCCGGGACGCTATCTCGCGCGCAATCAGGCCGACGGCTCAAATCCGGGCGCGGACTATGTCCGCGTCGCCATGGTGCAAGACAAGCAAACGACAGCCGAGGCATTGCATCGCCTGGTGGCGTTGTTGGGGTGAAGGAGAAGCGCATGATCCCGAAAAACATGTCATCGACCCCGGTGGGGGCTGGATACCGGTTTTCGGGAAAGATCGTGCGCAAGCAAGAGGCATGAGCATGCGGGGAGCCGATCGCAGTCTCGATATCGTCGCCTTCGTCTCGGAACATCTCCGCGACATACTCAGGCGACGCGTCAGCGAACTGTTCGGCCTTGCGCTGTTGACGGTCGCCCTGCTCGGCGCGATTGCGCTTTCCTCCTGGTCGGTTCAGGACCCCTCCCTCAGCCACGCCACGCAAAAGGCGATCCACAATCTGCTTGGCTTCCCCGGGGCCATATTCTCCGACCTGGCGATGCAGCTCCTGGGGCTTGCCAGCGTGTTGCTGCTGCTGCCGCCGATGCTGATCGGCTGGCGGCTGTTGTCGCACCGGCCGCTCGGCGCCAAGTGGCGCGGTTTGGTCTTTTTGCTCACGATATCGCTCGCCGCCGCATTCGCTTCCACGCTGCCGCGTAGCGAGGCATGGCCGCTGCCGAGCGGACTGGGTGGCGTATCCGGAGACGCGCTGCTCGAGGTGCCGGCTCTGCTCACCGGCGGGACAATGCCTGGATTCGTATTGGTGTTGGTCTCTGCCGTGCTGGCGCTCGCGACTGTCGCGACATTGGCCATTGCGATCGGGCTGCGCTACCTGCCCGCGGAGGCCGAAGATGCGCCTTCGGAGGACGACGAAGAGGAGGACGACGAGGACTCCGAAGCGGATCGCGCCTCCGCCTGGCTTGGCTTCATCACGCACGCGTTCTTGAGCTGGAAGGCGCGGTTGCTGCGTTTCGTGCGCGGCGCGCCGCGCGCGCCCCGTCCCGCGCCAGCGATGTCCGGCGCGCGCGTGGAGCCGCGCTTCGACGGCGTCGGCCGCGCCGTTGCGCCGCGGCTTGCCCCTGACGACGACTACGAAGACGAAGACTATGAGGACGAGGGAGAGACGCCCACGCCTCGCCGGCGCGCGGCATCCCGGCCGGCGCGCCGCGCAGGCGGCCGCTTTGCGTTGCCCTCGCTCAATCTACTGGCCGCGCCACGCGCCACCGAACGCACCACGCTGTCGAAGGAACTGATCGAAGCCAACGCCACCGCGCTCGAAACCGTACTGCAGGATTTCGGCGTGCGCGGCGAAATCATCAATGCGCGCACCGGCCCGGTGGTCACGCTCTACGAACTCGAGCCGGCGCCCGGCATCAAGTCCTCGCGCGTCATCGGCCTTGCCGACGATATCGCCCGCTCGATGAGCGCGGTGTCGGCGCGCGTTGCCGTCGTCTCCGGCCGCAACGCCATCGGCATCGAACTCCCCAATCCTTCGCGAGAGAAAGTCTACTTGCGCGAACTGCTCAACGGCCGCGACTACAACGAGCACGCCGCCAAGTTGCCGCTCTGTCTCGGCAAGACCATCGGCGGCGAAAGCGTCATCGTCGATCTGTCGCGCATGCCGCATTTGTTGATCGCCGGCACCACCGGGTCCGGCAAGTCGGTCGCCATCAACACCATGATCTTGTCGCTGGTTTACCGGCTGCGCCCCGACCAATGCCGGCTGATCATGGTCGATCCCAAGATGCTCGAACTATCCGTCTATGACGGAATTCCCCATCTGCTGACGCCCGTGGTCACCGATCCGAAGAAGGCGGTGGTCGCCCTCAAATGGGCGGTGCGCGAGATGGAGGAGCGCTACAAGAAAATGTCGAAGCTCGGCGTGCGCAATATCGAAGGCTACAACGCGCGGCTCGCCGAAGCGAAGGCGACGGGCGAGAAGCTCACCCGCACGGTGCACACCGGCTACGACAAGGAAAGCGGCGAAGCGATCTACGAAAAGGAGGAGCTCGAACTCGATCCCCTGCCCTTCATCGTGGTCATCGTCGACGAGATGGCGGACTTGATGATGGTCGCCGGCAAGGACATCGAAGGCGCCATTCAGCGCCTGGCGCAGATGGCGCGTGCCGCCGGCATTCATTGCATTTTGGCGACGCAGCGTCCCTCGGTCGACGTCATCACCGGCACGATCAAGGCGAACTTCCCGACCCGCATCTCGTTCCAGGTGACCTCCAAGATCGACAGCCGCACCATTCTGGGCGAGATGGGCGCCGAGCAGCTGCTCGGCCAAGGCGACATGCTTTACATGGCCGGCGGCGGCCGCATCAGCCGCGTGCACGGACCGTTCGTCTCCGACGACGAGGTGGAAAAAGTCGTGCGACATCTCAAGTCGCAAGGCCAGCCGGAATATCTGGAAGAAGTCACCGCCGGCGGCGACGAGGAGGAGGAAGACACGCCATTGTTCGATTCGACCGGCATGGGCCAGGCCGAGGGCGGCGATCTCTTCAGCCAGGCGGTCGCCATCGTCAAGCGCGACCGCAAGGCCTCCACCTCCTACATCCAGCGCCGGCTGCAGATCGGCTACAACCGCGCCGCCACCATCATGGAGCGGATGGAAGAGACTGGCATCGTCGGCCAGCCCAATCATGCCGGCAAACGCGAGATTCTGATCCCGGAAGAGATGTAGGGCCGCCGGCTTCGACTATTGAGAATCGGTGCGTTCGCCGCTAAGCGGGGGAATCGAGGCCGCGAAATCGCCACAGCCGGTTCCTAAGTCTAGGCATGGCCACGCGGGGGCGCGAGGCGGAGACCTTCATGGCAGACCGTAAGGCGCGAACCACCAGCCGGACACTGGCGATTGCCGCCTTGTTTGCTGCCCTGCCGTCTCTTTCCGCGCTGGCGCAGGGCGTGCCGATGCCGCCTGCCCGGCCGCATGCGGAACCGGCGGTGACCGGTTCGGTCGGCACGCCGGCCAAGCCGCGCGCGCAGGCCCAGGCAGCACAGAACCAGCCGCCCAATCCGATCACCAATCCTTTCGCTGCGCTGCTCGGCCAGACCCAAACCGGCGGCGCCGCCGGCGCCACGCTCAGCGCCGACCAGCGCACAATTCTGCAGCGCGTGAACACCTATCTCTCCAATACGCAGCTTCTGTCCGGCAAATTCGTGCAGGTCGGCCCGGACGGCCGCCGCAGCCAGGGCAATTTCGTTATCCAGAAGCCGGGGCGCGTGCGCTTCGACTACGATCCGCCGTCGCGGATCGACATCGTCGCCGACGGTCAGACCGTGGCGGTGCGCGATCGCAAACTTGCGACGCAAGACTACTATCCGCTGTCGCAGACGCCGCTGCGCTTCCTGCTCGCCGACCATGTCGATCTCGCGCGCGACACCAGCCTTGTGTCGGTATCCGCCGACGACACCTACGCCACCGTCGTGGTGGAGGAAAAGAACGGCCTGGTCGGAACCAGCCGGCTGATGATCATGTTCAACGCCAAGGACATGCAGCTCAAACAGTGGACGGTCACCGATCCGCAGGGCTACGACACCACGGTCGCGGTTTATAATCTCGACACCAGCAAGAAGCCCGACCCGGGCACGTTCCACATCGACTATACGAATTATCACAACTAGCGGACGTCATCGCGCAAGCGGGCGATCCAGTAATCACTAAATGCACTGTGGATACCGGATGTCCTGCTTTCGCGGGGCATGACAGATGAGTATGTTGGGCGGATGCCGCTGAAGATTTCGACCTGGAACATCAATTCGGTCCGCCTGCGCATCAATCTGGTCGCCCGGTTCCTGCGCAATGCGCAGCCCGATGTCTTGTGTCTGCAAGAGACCAAATGCCCGGACGACGCATTTCCCCTCAAGCGTTTCAAGCAGCTCGGCTACGAGCACGCCGCGCTCAACGGACAGAAGGGCTATCATGGCGTCGCCATCGTCTCGCGGCTGCCGTTCGACAGCGTCGGCCTTCGGAACTTCTGCGGCAAGACCGATTGCCGCCACATCTCCGTCGTGCTGGGCGAGCGCGCCGGCCTGAAAGATCCGATCGCGTTGCATGATTTCTACGTGCCGGCCGGCGGCGACGAGCCCGATCCCGAGATCAATCCGAAATTCGAGCACAAGCTCGCCTTTCTCGACGAGATGCGCGACCACGCCGACTTGCGGCCAGGCAAGGCACAACGGGCGATCCTGGTCGGCGATCTCAATGTCGCACCGCTCGAGCACGATGTGTGGAGTCACAAACAGATGTTGAAGGTGGTCTCACACACGCCGGTCGAATGCGAAAAGCTCAATGCGGCGCGGCTTGCCGGCAACTGGATCGATACGATGCGTGTCCTTACCCCCGAGCCGGAAAAAATCTACACGTGGTGGAGCTACCGCGCGATGGGCAATTGGAAAACGTCGGATCGCGGCCGCCGACTCGATCATGTCTGGACGTCGGATGCTTTGGCCGACCGCGTCTCCGCGATCGACGTCGCCAAAAGCTATCGCGGCGCGGCGCGCCCATCCGACCACGTTCCGGTGACGGCGACGGTGGAGCTTTAAAAACTATTTTCGCGGATCGAGCTGCTCTTTCACCACGGTCAGTTCGCGCGACCAGGCATCGAGCCGAACGGCCATGGCATCGCGCAGGCGCTTGGCGGAAGTCGGATAGCCTTCCAGCATCTTACGGAACAGATTGCGCGAAATGCGGATCAGCACGGTCGGTTCGCGGGCGATCACCGTCACCGGGCTGATTGTCTCGGTAAGCAATGCGAGCTCGGCCAACAGCGTGCCGGGGCCGACCGAGTACCCGGACTTCTCGCCGGCGCCCTGTTCGATCAGCAGCGAACCGGTTTGCACGATATAGGCGCCGTCGACCAGTTCTCCGGCGTAGAACAAAACTCCGCCGCTTTGCAGCTGGCGCGTCTCGGCGCCGATCGCGAGCACGCGCAACGCCTGCTTGCCAAGCGCAGCCAAAGTCGGCGTGCACTCAAAGAAAGCGATGTCGTCTTCGATGGTCATCGCGGACCCGCCTTTTCGCGCGGGAATAAACGGAATGCTTTGCGCGGCGTCGCGTTCACGGCACCAGCTTGTAACCGCCGGCTTCCGTCACCAGGATCGCCGGTTGCGCGGCGTCCTTCTCGACCTTCTGACGCAGCCGGTAGATGTGCGTTTCCAGCGTGTGCGTGGTGACACCGGAATTGTAGCCCCACACTTCCTGCAGCAGCGTCTCGCGCGACACCGGTTTCTGCCCGGCGCGATAGAGATAGCGCAGGATGGCGGTCTCCTTCTCGGTCAGCCGCACCTTGCCGCCTTTTGGCGTCATCAGCACTTTCGAGCTCGGCCGGAACGTATAGGGCCCGATGGCGAAGACGGCGTCCTCGCTCGCCTCATGCTGGCGGAGCTGGGCGCGGATGCGTGCCAGCAGCACGGCAAAGCGGAACGGCTTGGTCACGTAATCGTTGGCGCCGGATTCCAGCCCCAGGATGGTGTCCGAATCGGTATCGTGCCCGGTGAGCATGATGATCGGCGCCTTGAAGCCGGCTTTGCGCAGGATGCGCACGGCCTCGCGTCCGTCGACGTCGGGCAAGCCGACATCCATGATCACCAGATCGACCTGGCCGCCTTTGGCCGTTTGCACGGCCTTGGTGCCGGAATCGACGGCGATGGCGTCGAATTCTTCGTGCAACGCCAATTGCTCGACGAGGGCGTCACGCAGCTCGGTATCGTCGTCGACAATCAAAATTGTACGCTTGCTGGCCATTCCTCGAAAAAAGCCCTTTTTCCGCGAGTTTGCGCCATCCGGCGCGCGACTATTGCGCGAAGTAGACCATGCGGGGCAAGAAGGGCAAGCGGCATCTGATAGCAAGGCGATGCAGACCAAAGGCCGGCAAACCATCCGCAAAACGTCGCTGCCGCGTCTCGTGGTCCGGCGACGGGCGGGCAACCCCTGTCAGGGCTGGCTCACGGCCGGGCCTTTCGTGCTGCCCGTGGCGCTCGGCCGCGGGGGCATCAAGGCCAACAAGCACGAGGGCGACGGCGCGACGCCGCGCGGTCGCTTCCGGCTGAAGCGGCTGTGGTGGCGAGCCGACCGCCACCCGCGGCCGGCAACCGCCCTGCCGGCGCGCCGCATCGGCACGATGGACGGCTGGTGCGAAGATCCCCGCGACCGGCACTATAACCGGCCGGTCAATGTCGCTCCCGGCAGCTCCGCCGACCGCCTCGCCCGCGCCGACGATTTGTACGATTTCATAATCGAGATCGACCACAACACGCGGCCGCGCATCGCCGGCCGCGGCAGCGCCGTCTTCATCCATGCCGCACGGCCGGGCTTTGCGCCGACGGCCGGCTGCATCGGGCTGCGTCTTTCCACATTGCGCCGCCTGTTGGCGCGCCTCGGGCCGCAGACTCGAATCGTGGTTGATTAAAAGTTACTGCAGCCGTCGACCAATCGTTAATCATAGCCACGCCCCGCCCGCACAACTTTAGCGGTGTTAATATAACGGCATCGCTCTTTTGGTATTTGAGGTATCCGGCGCCGTTTCGGCAGCGCCCGATAAGAACCCGTTTGCGACAGGGGCAAAAATGGACACTGGCGCCACTCAAAGCACAGCGATGCCGCAGCAGAACGACCTCATTGGCCGTGTGGTGCAGGTCTCCGGTTCCCAGGCAACCGTCGAATTGAACGCGCGCGCCGAGGGTGAAAATCCGACCGTCGGCAAATACATGGGCCTGGTGATGGGCAAGTCCATCATCATCGGCATGATCACCGAAGTTGGCGAACAGCCCGTGAGCAGCGGAGCCGCCAGCCAATATCGCAAGGCGGCGCGGCTCGATCTTATCGGCGAGCTCCGCGCTGAAAACGGCGCGGCTCACTTTCAGCGCGGCGTCACCGAATATCCCAACATCGGCGACGGCGCGCAGCTTCTGCCCGAGCGCGCTCTGCGCCTCGTCTACAGCGCGGCCGATGCCGACCGCGCCCACATCGGCGACCTCCAGCAAAATCCGAATATCCCGGTCAGCATCGATATCGACAATCTGGTCAGCCGCCACTTCGCCATTCTCGGCGCCACCGGTGTCGGCAAATCGAGCGGCGTCGCCATCATCCTGCAGAAGATTCTCGACACGCGGCCGAACCTGCGCATCTTCCTGGTGGATCCGCACAATGAATACGGCCGCTGTTTCGGCGACAGGGCGCAGGTGCTCACCCCGCGTAACCTGCGCCTGCCGTTCTGGCTGTTCAATTTTGAGGAAACGATCGACGTCTTTTTCGGCGGCCGTCCCGGTGTCGACGAGGAAATCGAGATCCTGTCCGAAGTCATTCCGCTCGCAAAAGCCGCCTATCTGCAATATCGCAGCGGGCCGGCCAGCCCGCTGACCAAACGCCGCGATCCGCGCGATGTCGGTTTCACCGCCGACACGCCGGTGCCCTACCGAATTGAAGATCTGATCACGCTGCTCGACGAGCGCATGGGCAAGCTGGAAAACCGCAACTCGCGCATGGTCTATCACAAGCTGATCGGACGCGTGCAGACCTTCCGCAATCACCCGCGCTACGCCTTCATGTTCGAGAACGCCAATATCGGCGGCGATACGATGGCGGAAACCATCGGCCATCTGTTCCGGCTGCCGCCGGACGGTAAGCCGATGACCATCATGCAGCTCGCCGGCTTCCCGGCCGAGGTGGTCGAACTCGGTGGTGTCGGTGCTCTGCCGCATGGCCTTTGATTTCGGTCTGTGGAGCGACGGTGCCGCACCCCTGCTGTTCGTCTGTGAGGAAGCGCACCGCTACGCGCCCGCCGACAAGCAGATCGGTTTTGGCCCGACCAAGCGCGCGCTTTCACGCATCGCCAAGGAAGGCCGTAAATACGGCGTGTTCCTCGGCCTCGTCACGCAACGGCCAGCCGAAATCGATCCGACCATTATCTCGCAGTGCTCCACCCTCTTCGTGATGCGGCTTGCCAACGATCGCGACCAGGAGCTCATTCGTTCCGCCGTGTCGGACGCCGCCGCGAACCTGCTCACCTTCATCCCCTCGCTTGGCACGCGCGAAGTCTTCACCTTCGGCTCGGGTCTCGCACTGCCGACACGCATGCGTTTCGCCGAGCTGCCTCCGGAGCTGCGTCCGATCAGCGAAGCCTCCGGCGACACGCGCTCGGATGGCGGCAACAATATGAACCGCGATTTGATTTCGTCGGTAATCGAGCGTTGGCGCCTGTCCAGCATGAGCAGCCACATGGTCGACGCGGACATACTCGACTACGGCTCGCCGCAAGAACTCGCCGGCGTTGCAGCCGGCGCAACCGGCCGCTCCCGTTATGCCGGCGCCGCCGCCGCCGTCGGCGCGCGGCGAAGCACTGCGTGCGAGCTTGTTGAAGAAGCCGCTCGATCCTCACACGCTCGGCGCCTCGCCGGCACCACCGAGCCGCCCGCCGGTCTACAACCCAGGCGCGGCGCAAGACTCCACGCCGCCAAACCCGCCAGGCTATCCGCCGCGGTTTCGGTAAATAAGTCGAACGCTCTTGAATTGCCTTGCCCCGCATTTGCGGGGCTTGTGCATTTGAGAGCGTCGAACAGCGCGCTACTTGCGGCCGACCAGATCGATCAACGCCGACAATCCACCGTGGCCGCTGCCTTCGTTGATGTCGGCATCGTATTCTCTAATATCGAGCGAGGAAAAATCGCCGAACGCCTGTTCCAATAGTTCGCGCGTATAAAGGTTTTCCACCTGCGGCGGACCGCCGGTTTTGTATTCGAGCTGTTTCGGCCGGTAGCCTTCAAGCAACAAAAGCCCGCCTGGTTTGAGCGCGCGCTTGATGCCGGCAAAATCTTTCGCCCGTTCGGCCGGTGTGCTGAATTGGATGAAAATGGCTGCAATCACATCGAAAGCTTCTTCCGGCCAAGCCCATGTACGCATATCGACCTGCTCGACACGCAAATTCACATCGCGCTGCTTTGCGAGCGCGCGCACTTTTTCTTGTGCAGCCGGCGAGAAATCGATCGACAGCACGTCGAGACCTTGCTCCGCCAGAAACACGCCATTGCGGCCTTCGCCGTCGGCGACCGCGAGCGCCGTCTCGCCCTTGCGCAGGAGATGCGCGCTGGCTTTGACGAATGCATTTGGCTCGGTGCCGAACAAATAGCCCGGTGCCGAAAAGCGCTCCTGCCAGCGAGTAAGACTTGGATCATTTGTCACGTTTGTCACTCCACTAATCTCTTGCCCCGAAGATCGCGCTGCCGACGCGCACATGCGTGGCGCCGAGCTGGATTGCGGTGGTGAAATCCGCACTCATCCCCATCGACAAGAGCTTCAGGCCGTTACGCATGGCGATCTTGGCGGTGAGCGCGAAATGCGGCCCCGGCGCCTCCTCGAACGGCGGAATGCACATCAGGCCGGAGATCTCCAAGCCATATTTTTCATGACAGTCGCGCAGGAACCGATCGGCGTCCTGCGGCATGACGCCGGCTTTTTGCGGCTCGGCGCCGGTATTGATCTCGACAAACAGCAGCGGCGAGCGTCCTAGCTTCGCAATCTCTTTCGCGAGCGCTTCGCACAGGCTGGGCCGGTCGACCGAATGGATGGCTTCGAACAGCGCCACCGCTTCTTTCGCTTTATTGGACTGCAGCGGCCCAATCAGATGCAGCTCCAGGCCGGGATATTTTTGCGTAAGCGGCGGCCATTT
The DNA here is from genome assembly GCA_963840065.1 of uncultured Alphaproteobacteria bacterium. Taxonomy (GTDB): domain Bacteria; phylum Pseudomonadota; class Alphaproteobacteria; order Rhizobiales; family Xanthobacteraceae; genus Pseudolabrys. The sequence continues at coordinate 562,979 of CAWIXF010000010.1, forward strand.
CGCTTTCGCCTCCTGCACGCGGTTCTCACCGAACACGCGCTGGCCGGCGGCGATGACCGGCTCAATGGCCTCGGGTGGAAACGTCTTCGACACCGCCACCAAGGTCACCTCGGCAAGCTCACGCCCGGCGTCCTTGCAGGCCCGCGCGATCTCCGCGTGGACGGTGTCGAGGCCGGAAGTCGCATTAACCGTCATGCCGTTCACCATACCCCCGCTGACTTCAACCGCGAATGCAAAAGACTTGGTATTCTTCGGTTATTGCGGCGGTGTTTATGCGGTTCATGCGTTCGCCATCTCGACATTGTCAAATACTTGCCTCTGCGACCTTTTTGAATGCCGAAATTCTTGATTCAGCGGAATTGCGACACAATGGCTTCAAAACCCCGCCGGGGAAAAGGGCTGTGACCAACCCACCGGTGTCCCTGAACGGCCGGCACTGCCTGGTGCTCAACGACGAGTTTCTGATTGCGCTCGACATTCAGCGGCTCCTGGAGGCGTCCGGCGCCGTCGTCGCAAGATTCGGCACCGCCGCGGCCGCGGTGGGGGCATTAAGCCGTGGCGTCCAGTTCGACATCGCCGTGCTCGACATCAAGACAGGGGAAGCGCCCCACGACAGCATGGCCGTGGCCTCGGCCCTGAGAAGCCACGGCACGCCTTTTGTGTTTCTCGGCGATTTGAACGTCGACGATGCGCAGGCGCAGACTTTCCCTCGCGCCCCTGTCGTCGAGAAGCCTTATCAAGTCGAGACGCTCGTCGCCGCCCTGCATGACGCGCTCAGATCCGGAAGCGGCACGTAGGGGCCGATCAGACCGTTTCAATCCGCCTACTCCCGCGGCTCGATGCGCACGCCGTCATGCACGCGGTCGCTGGGATGCAGCACCACCCGCTCGCCGTCTTTCAGACCGTCGAGCACGCGGGCATTGTGCAAGTTGCGCTCGCCGATCTTGATCAACCGCAGCTTCGCGCGGCCATCGGTGGCCACGAACACGGCCCAGTCGTTGCCCTGGCGGAACAGGGCGCCGAGCGGCACCTTCAGCACGTCGTCGCTGTGCCACACCACGACACGCGCGACGACACGATAACCGTGACCGAGCTCGCGCCATTCTGTCGGCGGGCCGGTGAATTCGAGGATGACTTTCACCCGCTGCTCCTCGATGCCGAGCGCGGAGATTTTGGTGAAACCGGTCGGCTCTACGCGCTTGACCTTGGCATTGAGGACTTTGTCGCCGCCCCAGCTCTCGATGCGCGCCGGCTGGCCCGGCTTGATGCGCACGGCGTCGCGCGAGAGAAAGTCGACGGCGATTTCCAAATCGTTCGGGTTGCCGATGTCGACGAGCGGGGCGCCTGGCGGCACGACCTGCTCGCTTTCCGCAATAAGCTTGAGCACGACGCCGTCGATCGGCGCGCGCACCTGGACGGCGGTGCGTGCGCTGGCGTCGATTTCGCCCGGTTGCATCAGACGCGCCCGCGCGCTTTCGAGTTCGCGGCGGCGCACCTCCAAAGTCGCTTTTGCGCTGGCGACGGCGGTCTCCGCCGAGTTCGACATCGAGCTTTGCCTTGTCCAGCGCGCGGGCGGAAATCGTCTTGCTGACGGCAAGCTCCTGCGCGCGGCGCAGATCGCCTTTGGCGAATTCAAGTTGCGATTTGTGCTGCTTGATCTGCGCTTCCGCCAGTTCGACGCCGGCCTGAGCCGCCTGCACGGCGGCTTGGTTGACGCGCTGCGAGCGCACGTCGAGGAAGGTCGGAGCGGCCGGCTCGATTTCGGCAATCAATGTCTTGTCGGCCACCACTTTGTCGCCGACCTCGCGCGGCGAGCGCAACATCTTGCCGAGAATCGGCGACGACACGGTGTAGACATCGTGAATGCGGGTGATGCCTTCGTCCTCGACGGTGACCTCGAGCGCGCCCCGGCTGACCGTCCCGAGATCGACCGGCACCGGCTGCGGCCACAAGGCCCAGGCGATCAGGGCGAGGAGGCCGAGACCGAGAGCCACGGTGATGCTGCGCCTTACGGCTTTGCCGAACACGATCTACTCCCGCGTCTTGAGCACTTCGATGAGATCGAGATGGTCGATGCGCCGGCGCACGATAAGCCCGGAAACGAGCGCGGCGGCAAGCACGATCACGCTGGCCCAGCCGTAGACCGAGCGCGCAACCACCAGCGGCACCCGGTAGAGCTCGCTGTCGAAGCCCTGCACCATGGCCCAGGCGAAACCGTAGCCAATCAGCCAGCCGAGCGGCTGCGCAAGCAGCACCAGCACCGCCAATTCGCTGAGCAGGATCGCCGACACCTCGCTTTTATGAAAACCGAGCACGCGCAAGCTGGCAAGCTCGCGCCCCTGCTCCGACAACGAGATGCGCGAGAAATTGTAGACGACGCCGAAGGCGATGATCATGCCGAGCGACACGTAAACCGAGATCATGAACAGCAGGTTTTCCGCCAGCGTCTCACGAAATTTTTTCAACGAGGCCCGTTGCAGAGCGATGAAATTTGCGACCGGCGTCGCCTTGAGCTTTCGATACAGCGCGTCCTGACGTTTCGTGTCGATGAGCAGGTGCACGCCGCTGATCATGTCGCCTTCGCGCATCACGGCATTGAGCGCCGGCAAGGCCATGTAGGCGTTGATGCCGAGATAGCCCTCGATCACCCCGGTCACCGGCAGCCGCACGACGCGGCGGTTGCGTTCGAGCAATTCGATTTCAACAATGTCACCAATCCTGGCACCGAGAATGCGCGCCAGCGCATCGCTGAGTGCGATGCCCTTTTCCGGCAGCCGCACCGGCTGGAGCCCGGGCCCCAGCACGCGGCTCAAATCGTTATTCGCTGGCTTGCCGGTGATGGTAACGCGGCGCTCGACCGGGCCGTAGCGAATGCGTACCGGCACGGCGCGAAACGGCTCCGCCGCCACCACGCCGGGCAATGACAGCGCATCGAACAGCGCGGCCATGGAGCGCTCGTGCGCGAAGCTGATGGTCGCGTCCTGCCGGTCGCTGCGATGATAAGTGACGTCGATCATGAATTCGGTGGCGCCGAACACCCATAGCGAGCCCACCAGAACGGAGCCCGCGAGCGCGATGCCGATGACGCTACTCACCGAACGCACCGGCCAGCGCAAGAGATGACGCGCCACCATGATCAGCGACTGCGGAAGCTTGAGAGTTGCATAAAACCAATCCGGCAGAAACCGCTTGTAGATCACCGGCGCCGGCGGCGACATCGCCACCGCCGGTGGCAACTTCACGACGTCGCGCACCGCCTTGAGCGCGCCGACCGCCGCCGCAGCCAGCGTGACCCCGGCCGCGATCACATAGACCGCCGGATCGATGCGGAAGACGAGGAACGGAAAGCGGTAGAACTCGGCATAAAGCCGCGTCAGGCCGAAACCGAGCCAGGTACCCAGCACAAGCCCGATCGCGATGCCGACGCAGGCGATCGCCAGTGCGAATTCCAGATAATGCAGACCGACGGTCGTGCTTCTGTAGCCGAGCGCCTTCAACAACCCGATCTGCTCGCGTTCCAGCAGGATCAAGCGCGACAGTGTCATGTTCACCAGGAAAGCCGCGACCAGCAGAAACACCGGCGGCAGGATGCGGCTCATCGCCTGTAATTGCCTGAGCTCGGCATCGAGGAAGGCGTGCGAAATTTGGTCGCGCCGGCCATGCGCGCCCAACCCGCCGTAGCGGGTGAGCAGCGCATCGAGACGCTCGATCGCCTCCGGCTCGGACGCGGAGCGCGTCAATTTGAGATTGACGCTGGAAAACGCGCCGGTCAGATCGAAAGCAGCGGCCAACGCTTTTTCCCGCATCCAGACGATGCCGAAGCGCCGGTCGTCGGGCATCAGGTCACCGGGACCGAGCGTATAGATGAACTCCGGCGACAGCGCCGTGCCGACCACGCGCAGCGTGCGCTTGCGGCCGTTGAGAATAGCGTCGAACTGCGCGCCAATGCCGAACTTGTGCGCTTTCGCGAACGGTTCGCTGACCAGGACCTCGTGCTCGTCACCCAGTAGCGGCAAGCGGCCGCTGCGCAGATGCAAGAGGTTGAGCTTCTGCTCGGTGTAATCCGGGATCGACACGAACATGGCAGATGCGGGCTCGGCCACGTCCGGCAGATCGAGCAAAGCGATTTTGGCGACACGGGTTTCAACCGCGGCGACACCGGGAATTTTCGCGATCTCGTCCTCGAACACTTTCGGCGCGCGGGTCAGATCGGCGAACACGTCGGCGAAGCGGTTGCGCTCATAATAGGCGGCGCGCGTCTCCGACAGCGACTGATAGGCGCCGACGCCGAGGATGAGCGTGGCCGCACCGGCCGCCATCACGAAAGCGATGGCAAGCGCCTGCGGCCACAGCCGCAACAGATCGCGCAACAATTTTCGGTGCAGCGCGTTCATGACTTCACCAACTGATGGCTGACGCCGGCTTGCGCTCGGCGATCACGTTGGTGGAAATGATGCGGCCATCGCCGAAATGCACGACGCGGTGGGCGATGTCCTGGATCGCCACGTTGTGGGTGATGATGAGTGTCGTCGCGCCGAGTTGCGCGTTCACTTGCATCAACGCTTCCAGCACCAGAATGCCGGTGTGCGAATCGAGCGCGCCGGTCGGCTCGTCGCACAGCAGAACCTGCGGCCTTTTGGCGATGGCGCGTGCAATGGCGACGCGCTGCTGCTCGCCGCCGGACAACTGCGCCGGAAAATGGTTCATGCGCTCCTTCAGGCCGACGATCTCAAGCGCTTCTTCCGGCCGCATGGGGTCGCGCGCGATCTCGGTGACGAGGGAGACGTTCTCGCGCGCGGTCAGGCTCGGCACCAGGTTGTAGAATTGGAACACGAAGCCGACATGGTCGCGGCGGTAAAGCGTCAGATTGCGGTCGTCGAGGCGCGACAGTTCGTGGTCGGTGAACCAGACCTCGCCGGAGGTCGCGCGGTCGAGCCCGCCGATGATGTTGAGAAAGGTCGACTTGCCCGAGCCCGACGGCCCGAGAATGACGACGAACTCGCCGGCTCCGGCCTCGAAATCGACGCCGCGCAAGGCCTCCACCGCGATGTCACCGGTGACATAGACCTTGGTCAGGTCCTTGGTGTGGAACACCGGTTGGCTCGTCGGTTGCGGTGTCGCGGTCATGGGGTCCTTTTCGCGGCGTTAAGAGCCTTTGCCCGATATTGCCGTTGCACTTTTTGCGCTGGCGCAACGGATCGGGCCGGTTGACCCTCCGGCCCCTTCCATGTCACGTCCTGCCACCCTAAAAGACCCGCAAATGACGGCCGAATCGAGAAAAAACGAGCGCTACAACGCCGGTGAGGCGGAACGCCGCTGGCAGCAGGTGTGGGCCGAGCGCGGCATCTTCGCCACGGCCAACGACGACCCGCGCCCAAAATATTACGTGCTCGAGATGTTCCCCTACCCTTCCGGGCGCATCCATATGGGCCACGTGCGCAACTACACGATGGGCGACGTGGTCGCCCGTTATATGCGCGCCATGGGCAACGCCGTGCTGCACCCGATGGGCTGGGACGCCTTCGGCATGCCGGCGGAGAACGCGGCCATCGCCGGCAAAGTGCATCCCAAGACCTGGACCTACGAGAACATCGCCGCGATGAAGAAGCAGCTCCAGTCGATGGGGCTGTCGCTCGACTGGGCGCGCGAGGTCGCGACCTGCGATCCCGCCTACTACAAGCACCAGCAGAAGATGTTTCTCGATTTTCAGAAAGCCGGGCTGGTCGCGCGCGAATATCGCAAAGTGAATTGGGACCCGGTCGACCAGACCGTGCTCGCGAACGAGCAGGTGATTGACGGCCGCGGCTGGCGCTCGGGCGCGCTGGTCGAGCAGCGCGACCTGCACCAGTGGGTGTTCAAGATTTCCGACTATGCTCAGGAATTGCTGGAGGCGCTCGACACGCTCGAGCGCTGGCCGGAAAAAGTGAAGCTGATGCAGAAGAACTGGATAGGCCGCTCGGAAGGCTTGGTTGTCCGCTTCATGCTCGATCCCGACACGACGCCGAACCGCGAGAGCGAACTGGAAATCTTCACGACGCGCCCCGACACTCTGTTCGGCGCGAAGTTCATGGCGATCTCGCCGGATCATCCGCTGGCGACGGCGTGCGCCAAGAAAAATCCGGAACTCGCCAAATTCATCGAGCAGTGCCACCACATGGGCACCTCGCAAGAGGCGATCGACACCGCCGAGAAGATGGGCTTCGACACCGGCATCAAGGCGGTGCATCCCTTCGATGCGAACTGGAAGCTGCCGGTCTATGTCGCCAACTTTATTCTCATGGACTACGGCACCGGCGCCATCTTCGGCTGCCCGGCGCACGATCAGCGCGACCTGGACTTCGTCAACAAATACGGCCTCGGCAATACGCCGGTGGTGTGTCCGCCCAATCAGGACCCGGCGACATTCGTGATCACCACCGCCGCCTATGACGGCGAGGGCACGATGATCAATTCGCGTTTCCTCGACGGCATGACGATTGCCGAGGCGAAAGAAGACGTCGCCAGGCGCCTGGAAAAAGACACGCGCGGCAATCGTCCGGTGGCGCAACGCCAGGTCAATTATCGTCTGCGCGACTGGGGCATTTCACGCCAGCGCTATTGGGGCTGCCCGATCCCGATCATCCACTGCGACAAATGCGGCGTGGTGCCGGTGCCGGACAAGGACTTGCCGGTGACGCTTCCGGAAGACGTGTCGTTCGACAAACCGGGCAATCCGCTCGACCGCCATCCGACGTGGAAGAACGTGACGTGTCCGCAGTGCGGCGGACCCGCGCGGCGCGAGACCGACACCATGGACACCTTCGTCGACTCGTCCTGGTATTTCATCCGCTTCACCGATCCGTGGAACGAGAACGCGGCGACCACGCCCAAAGTGGCGAATGCCTGGATGCCGGTCGACCAGTACATCGGCGGCATCGAGCACGCGATTTTGCATCTGCTCTATTCGCGCTTCTTTACGCGGGGCATGAAGAAGTAGCGGCTACGTCGATCTCGACGAACCGTTCGCCGGCCTGTTCACGCAAGGCATGGTCGTGCACGAAACCTACCGCGCCAAGAACGGTGATTGGGTGGAGCCGGCGAAAGTCACCATCGATGGCAAGATCGGAGATTCGGGCGACACACGCACGGCCAAGCTCACCGCGACCGGCGAGCCGATCGAAATCGGCGCGATCGAGAAGATGTCGAAGTCGAAAAAGAACACCGTCGACCCCGACGACATCATCGCCGCTTACGGCGCCGACACCGCGCGCTGGTTCATGCTCTCCGATAGTCCGCCCGACCGCGACGTGATCTGGACCGAGGAAGGCGTGCAGGGCGCCTGGCGGTTTGTGCAGCGGCTGTGGCGGCTGGTCGGAGAAATCTCCGACATCAGCGGACCGGCCGCCCGCCCCACCGAGTTCGGTTCGCAAGCGTTAAGTGTGCGCAAGGCCGCGCATCGCGCACTTGCCAACGTCTCCGACGACATCGCGAAGCTGCGCTTCAACCGCTGCGTCGCCCACATCTACGAATGTGCCAACGCGCTCTCCGACGCCATCGGCTCGGCCGAAACCGCCCCCTCACCGGACTTTGCCTGGGCGCTGCGGGAAGCCGGCGACATCCTGGTGCGCCTGTTTCATCCGATGATGCCGCATCTGGCCGAGGAATGCTGGGCGGCGCTCGGCCACGGCAGCCTCGTCTCGACCGAAGCCTGGCCGCAGGTCGAGCCCGAATTGCTGGTCGAAAACACCATTACGCTGCCGGTCCAGATCAACGGCAAAAAACGTGCGGACGTGACCATCGCCCGGGATGCCGGAAAAGAGGCGATTGAGGCTGCCGTTTTGGCGCTCGATGCGGTAAAAAAGGCGCTGGACGGCAAAAGCCCGAAAAAGGTCATTGTCGTCCCGCAAAGGATTGTGAATGTGGTTGCCTAGGACCCTGCTTTTGCGCCGTATTCTGGCCGTTTGCGCGCTGGCCGCGTTGACCGCCGGCTGTTTCCAGCCAATGTACGGTGATTCCTCGGTCGTCCATACGGCAGGCCTCAACAACAAGCTCGCCAGCGTCGCGGTCGCGCCAATCGACTCGCCGAAGGGCACGCGCCTCGCCCGCGTCGGCGTCGTGGTGCGCGACCAGCTGATGTACGACCTCACCGGCGGCGGCGCTGCCACCGCACCGACGCACAGACTGGTTGTCAAGCTTTCGTCGCGGCAGTTGCAGGTAATCGTCGACATCAACACCGCGCGTCCCGACATCCAGAACTACGGTATCGACGCGACCTACGAGCTGGTCGATCTGCGCACCAATAAACCGGTCGTGAAAGGCCAGACGTTTTCGCGCGTATCCTACGATATCCCGGGCCAGCAGCAGCGTTTCGCCGGCGCGCGCGGATTGCGCGACGCCGAAAACCGCGCCGCCAAGCTGATTGCCCAAAACATCCAAGCGCGCCTGGCTTCGTATTTCGTGGCGGGGTCGTGACCGCCGTCAAAGCATCCGAAGTCGATCGCTTCATCGCGCATCCTGACGCCGGCATGCCGATTGTCCTGGTTTTCGGCCCCGATGCCGGCCTGGTACGCGAACGTGTCGATGCGCTGGTGCGCGCGAGCGTCGACGATCCGCAAGACCCCTTCGCTTTCGTGCGCCTCGAAGGCGAAGAGCTTTCCGCCAATCCCTCGCGGCTCGTCGAGGAAGCGCATACCGTGCCGCTGTTCGGCGGGCGCCGCGCGGTTCTGGTCAAGGCCGGCAGCCGCAACATCGCCACCGCGGTGGAGAGCGTGCTCGCCGCGCCGTCGCACGAATGCCGCATCATCATCGAGGCCGGCGACCTGAAAAAGAGCGCCGCCCTGCGCACCTTGTGCGAGAAGGCAAAGGTGGCCGCCGCACTTCCCTGCTACGCCGACAACGAGCGCGGGCTCGCGCGCCTGATCGACGAGGAAATGCAAGCGGCAAACCTGACCATCGCGCCCGATGCGCGCGCTGCCTTGCTGTCGCTCATCGGCGGCGACCGTCTCGCCTCGCGCAATGAAGTCCAGAAACTCGCGCTTTATGCGCGTGGCAAGGAACGCGTCGAGCTCGGCGACGTTCTGGCGGTGACGGCGGATGCTTCGGCGCTCGCGCTCGACGGCCTGCTCGATGCCGCGTTCGCCGGCCGCGCGCGCGAAGCGGAAACCGAGTTCGCCAAGGCGCGCGCCGGCGGCGCCTCCCCCGCGGCCATCATCTCGGCCGCGATCCGCCACGTCGCCAATCTGCACAAGATGAGGCTCGCGATCGATGCCGGCGACTCAGTCGATTTTGTCATGCAGCGCGGCGCGCCGCCCGTTCACTTCACACGCAAGGACATGGTCGGTGCGGCGCTGCGGGCCTGGTCGGGCCCGCGCCTCTTGCGCGCGATGGCCCAACTGGCCGAAGCCTCGCTCGAGGCGCGCCGTCACGCACCGCTCGCCGAAACGATTGCGCAACGCACGCTGCTGTCGATCGCGGTGACGGCAAGGCGAAGGGAAAATTAAAGCTCAGGCATGAGCACGCAAAATATTCGGCGTCATGCCCGGGCTTGACCCGGGCATCCATTAAGCCATGCCAATCGTGGAAGCCTTTCGAAAGTTTGCCTTCGCTGAGATGCTTCTTGGATCGCCGGGTCTAGCCCGGCGATGATGGCCGAGGGATAACGCGGCGACAGAAATCACAAGTTCATCTGATAGCCGTGCGGCACCCAGCGGTAGGCATCCTTGCTCTTCTCCACATAGCCAAGGCCCGGAAACGGCATGTGAAAGCCGGCCACCAGAAGATCTTCACTGTTGACCATGTCGAAGATGCGCTTGCGGGTGGCCGCGGCCTTTTCCTTGTCGTCGTCGACGTCGAGATGCAGATTGGGCCGCTGCAACGACACCACATAATGGCCTGCGGTGTCGGCCCAGTTGATCATGCGCTTGCCCTCACTTTCGATCGTGAACGCAAGCAATCCGGCGGAATGCCCGAAAGCATCGACCGCGCGAATGCCGGGCACCACCTCGTCGCCGGGCTTGATCATGGTGGCGCGGTTGCCGAGCGGCACCACGATCTTTACGTAGAGCTCGCGGTTGAGCTTGCGTGCCTCGCGAATGTTCTCGCCCTTGTTCCAGTAATCGAAGTCGGTCGCGCCGAACACGTAGCGCGCATTGGGAAACACGACCTGGCCGCCTTTGGTCAGCCCGCCGATGTGGTCGGGATGGCCGTGTGTGATCACCACGACGTCGACATCCTCCGGCTTGTAGCCGGCCTCTTTCATGCGCGCGACCAGATTGCCGCCGGGCAGCCGGTTTTTGAGCTGCTCGTATTCCTCGCGCAAGCTACCGTTGCCGGTATCGAACAGCACCAGCTCCTTGCCGGTGTTGACGAGAAGCGGCGTAAATGGATGCTCGTAGCGCTCGGCATCGATGCGGTTGGCTTTCGCCAAGGCTTTCACGACGTCCGAATTCGCTTCGCCGCCGTACGAAGGCGTCAGCCCCGCGCGGATCACCTTGCTGTCCATGATGGGCGTGACTTCGAAGCTTCCGAGCTTGAAGCGGTAGATCGTCGGTTGCATTTCGCCTTGCATTGAAGCGGGCACCGTTGCGTCCTCCTTATTGCATCCGGCGCGTCGGCCATTTGCTGAGCAATGGCCGACGGCCGGGTTCTAGCGTGGGTTCACAAGAAGCGAAAACGCCGTCTACCCCTTGGGTTTTGGCTTCTTGTTCATGCAGGCATCGATGTCGTCCGCCCGCTTGCTCGCACTCAAATCGGGGTGCTTTCGATAGGATTGCTTGCAGCAGGCTTTGTAGTCTTTCGGTCCATAGTCGCACACGATGCCGCCTTGCGCGTTGGCTGGCTCGCTCTGGCCGACCGACATCAAATAGACGATGGCCAAGGCAAATCCGGTGGCCGTGGTGGTCCGAATGATCGTTCCCATTGCTACGCCCCTCTGTCTGATGGTGTGGCTAAATCTGCCTGTCTGACACGCGCAGCATATCCTTCCCTTGCTTCATCGGCGTGTCAGACCGATCCCTAGCAGCGGTGGCAGGTGAGTTCCAGCCGGGTCGCTCGCAAGAACAGGGAACCGCGGCGCGCGCTTGGCGTTGAATTGACGGCGGCGACCTCGAATACGGAGGGACGCGTGACTTTTCCCATCGATCAAATTTCACCCGATCAAAATGTGCCGCTGGGAGCTGCGGCTTTGTCGCGCCGGCGGCTCTTCGCCCTGGCTTCTCTGTCGGCCGCCGCCATCGTCATCGCGTTTACGGCCGGGATCGATACGGCCGGCGCGCAATCGAAGGTCAAAAAAGCGATCGCGAAATATCAGGACACCCCCAAGAACGGTCAGCAATGCGCCGACTGCCGCTTCTTCCGCCCGCCGAAAGCCTGTCAGTTGGTGCAAGGCGACATCAGCCCGAACGGCTGGTGCAGCTTTTTTGCCAAGAAAGCGTGAGACGCCCTACTCGGCTGCGGCCAACTTGATCAGCGATCCGACGAGAGCGAACAGCGCGCAAGCGAGCAGGAAATATTGCAGCACGCCGAGCAACGGCGACGGGGATTCGGTCGCGGTCGCCATGTCGTAGACGAGCCACGCCGACACGGCTGCGGTCATCAGTGCGAGCTTGGCCCATTTACCGCGGCTGTTACGAACGTCGTCTTTTGGAACATCAATCACGGCGCGGCCTCGCACAAATATTTACCGGGGCGATTGCGATTCATCCGGCAGCCGCCGACGCCGATCAGCCTTCCAGTTTCTTCAGGATCGCGTCGAGTTGATCGAGGTCCTTGTATCGGATGTGCACCGTGCCGCCCTCGCCGCGATGGTCGAACGACACGTCGAGTCCCAAGGTATCCGACAAGCGGCGCTCGAGCGCGCGCGTGTCGGCATCCTTGCCGGGCGCGGCGCCGCTCTTTTTTTGTATGGCGTCGAAGGTTGTGTCGCCCGGCTTACCTGCCTCCTCACGCACCCACTCTTCGAGTTGGCGCACGCTGTAGCCTTCGTCGATCGCCATCTCGGCAAGCACTTGCGCATTGGCGTGGCCGACCAAGAGCCGCGCGTGACCGGCGGACAACTTGCCTGCGCGCACCTGCGTCTTCACGGCTTCGGGCAGCTTCAGCAGCCGCACCATATTGGAAATGTAAGGGCGGCTCTTGCCGATGATCTGCGCCACCTCGTCCTGCGTATGATTGCACTGTTCCATCAGCGCGACATAGCCGGCCGCTTCCTCTATGGGATTGAGGTCGGCGCGTTGCACGTTTTCGATGATGGCAAATTCGAGCGACTGCGCGTCCGTGGCATCGACAATTGCAATCGGCACTTCGTGCAGGCCGGCACGCTGCGCCGCGCGCCATCGCCGCTCGCCGGCGATGATTTCGAAGCTGTCTTTATCTTCCGCAACTTGTCGAACAACGATCGGTTGAATAATGCCGCGCTCCTTGATCGAGGCGGCAAGCTCTTCAAGTTCGCTGGCGGTGAAGTTGCGGCGCGGATTGCGTGGATTGGGTGCAAGGCTCTCGATGGGCGCACGGCGCGGCTTGCGGCTGCCTTGATCGGTGGGAGAACTCTCCTCGCCGACATCGCCGATCAGTGCGGCCAGGCCGCGTCCCAATCGCCTTTGATCCGCCATCGCCGCCGCTCCTGAACCTCTCGCCACGCTGTGCCTCTTCTTTTATTTGCCGTTTCTTCTCGATTGTCATGGCCGGGCTTGTCCCGGCCAACTCGCTTAGGGACGCGCGATCCTAAGCGGGATCACCGGGACACGCCCGGTGATGACGAATGGAGCGGCCTAGCCCGCCTTCAATTGTTTCTCGCGTTGGATGATCTCGGTGGCGAGACGCAAATACGCTTCGCTGCCGACGCACTTTAAATCGTAGACCAGCACCGGCTTGCCGTAGGACGGCGCTTCCGAGATGCGAACGTTGCGCGGGATGACGGTGTCGTAGACTTTCGATCCCATGAACTCGCGCACGTCGGCCACCACCTGGCCGGAGAGATTGTTGCGCGCGTCGTACATGGTGAGCACGATGCCGTGGATCGTGAGCTTCGGATTGAGGCTGGTCTTCACCTGCTCGACCGTCTTGAGCAGTTGCGACAATCCTTCGAGCGCGAAGAACTCACACTGCAGCGGCACCAGGATCGAGTCGGCGGCGGCCATCGCGTTGACGGTGAGCAGGTTGAGCGACGGCGGGCAGTCGACCAGCACGTAAGTGAAATCATGTGCGCGCTCGCCGGCGTTGAGCGTGTTGACGGCGCTGCGCAGGCGGAAGGCGCGGTCGCGCTGCTGGCCGATTTCCAGTTCGAGGCCGGAGAGATCGAGCGTCGACGGCGCGATGAAGAGCTGCGGCACCGCGGTTTGCAACACGGAGTCGCGCATCGGCGCAGCGCCGGTGAGCACATCGTAGGTCGAAGTGCGGCGCGCCTTGCGGTCGATGCCGAGGCCGGTCGAGGCGTTGCCCTGCGGATCGAGGTCGACGATCAGCACATGCTCGCCGATCGCCGCCAGCGCGGTGCCGAGATTGATGGCGGTCGTGGTTTTGCCGACGCCGCCCTTCTGGTTGGCGATGGCCAGCACGCGCGGACGGCCGGTGTCGGGCCGGGCGGCCGATTTGCCGAAGGGGATGACGTCAGGGACGTCGGACTGCGTGTCGGTCATGGTTCATAAGATCCTGGCTCAAACGATCCGTTCTGGTATCTGGCTCTCACCGGTCCTGCTCGGAGCAAAACCGGGGTCATCGGGGCGGTCATCACGGCCGTGCATCGACGCTTTTGCGGCGATGAAGGCCACGAATAACGACGATGCAACCCTCCGGGCTGGTCTTGCTGGGCATTGTCGCAGCTTCAATGCTCCAATATTTAGCGGCCTCAGTCAATTCGGCATCTACATCTTGACCCTTGAGGAACAGGCCGACGGTGCCGCGCGCCAGCAAAGGAAACGCCTGATCGCACAGGGTTTTCAATGGGGCGAGCGCCCGGGCGGTCACGGCTTCGACCGGTTCTGCACAGGTTTTCACAAAATCGTCTGCCCTCGCCTGGTGCACGCGCGCCCTCACGCCCGTCAGCCGCACGGCTTCGCGTAAAAACGCGGCCTTTTTGCCATTGCTTTCAACGAGGTGCACCATCGTATCGGGCTTGTCGGCGAGCGCGCAGGCAATCGCCAGACCGGGGAAGCCGCCGCCCGATCCGAGGTCGACCCACACGTTTGCGTCGGGCGCGAGCGCCAGGAGCTGCAGCGAGTCGGCGATATGCCGCGTCCAGAGCCGAGGAAGCGTCGACGACGCGACGAGGTTCGTCGTTCGCTGCCAGAGCAACAGCAAATCGACGAACGCCTCGAGACGCCTTTGTGTTTCACGTGAAACAGGAACGAGCGCGAACGCGTGCGCTTTGTCGGCGGCGAGATCGAGCGCGCCCTGCCCGCGTTTGCTCACGCGCTTTTAGCGGCCGGCTTTTTGCCGCGTCTCACATGCGCAACCAGCAATGTCAGCGCCGCCGGCGTCATGCCGTCGATGCGGCTGGCATGACCGATCGTGCGCGGCCGATGAACGAGCAATTTCTGTTTCACTTCGTTCGACAGCCCCGGCAGCGACGCGTAGTCGAGATCGTCGGGCAACGCGAAGCTTTCATCGCGCCGATACGCTGCGACATCCGCAGCCTGGCGGGAAAGATAGACATCGTATTTCGCGTCGATTTCGATCTGCGCGACGATCTTGGTATCGAGTTCGCCAAAGCGCGGCCAGATGCGGGCGATATCCGCGATGCCGATATTCGGATACGACAAGATTTCGAACGCGGTGCGCCGCTGACCGTCTTTGTTGAGCGTCACGCCAAAACGTTCGGCTTCTTTCGGCGACACCGAAACCGATTTCGCGAATGTACGCGCGTCGTTCAACGCGGCGCTTTTCTTCACATGGAATTGCGCGCGCTCACTGCCGATGCAGCCAAGCGCAATTCCTCTGCCGGTCAAACGTTGATCCGCATTGTCGGCGCGCAACTGCAAGCGATATTCCGCGCGCGAGGTGAACATGCGATAAGGCTCGGATACGCCGCGCGTGACGAGATCGTCGATCATCACGCCGATGTAAGCCTGCGCGCGATCGAGCACGATGTCATCGCTGTTTCCGGCCATCGCCGCCGCGTTGAGACCTGCAAGAAGTCCCTGTGCCGCAGCCTCTTCGTAGCCAGTCGTGCCGTTGATCTGGCCGGCCAGGAAAAGCCCGCGCAGACGTTTCGTTTGTAAAGTCGGATGCAGTTCGCGCGGATCGACGAAGTCGTATTCGATGGCGTAGCCGGGGCGAACGAAATGCGCCTTCTCCAATCCGGGAATCGTCGCGACCAAAGCGTGCTGCACGTCTTCCGGCAGCGACGTCGAAATGCCGTTTGGATAAACGGTGTGATCGTCGAGTCCCTCCGGCTCCAAAAAGATTTGATGGCCGTCGCGCTCGCCGAACTTGACGATCTTGTCTTCGATCGACGGACAATAACGCGGACCGCGGCTTTCGATCTGGCCGGAATACATCGGCGAGCGATGCACGTTGGCGCGGATGATGTCGTGGGTCGCCGGTGTCGTGCGCGTGATCGCGCATTCGATTTGGCGGTTCGAAATGCGTGTCGTCAAAACCGAAAACGGCTCGGGCGGATCGTCGCCGGGCTGCATCTGCAACGCCGACCAGTCGATGGTGCGGCCGTCGAGCCGTGGCGGCGTTCCGGTTTTCAAACGTCCGAGTGCGAAGCCAACACTTTCGAGCGTGTGCGAAAGGCCCATCGCCGGCGCTTCGCCAACACGGCCGGCGGGAATTTTCTGTTCGCCGATATGGATGAGCCCGCGCAGAAACGTGCCGGTCGTCAGCACGACGGCAGCGCATGAAAGTTCGCGGCCATCGGCGAGTTTCATTCCACGCACACGGCCATTGGCGATGAGCAGATCGTCGGCTTCGGCTTCGATCACGGTGAGATTAGGCGTGGCGCGAATCGCGGCCTGCATGGCTTGGGCGTAGAGCTTGCGATCGGCCTGGGCGCGGGGACCGCGCACGGCCGGCCCTTTGCGGCGATTAAGCACACGAAACTGGATGCCGCCGGCATCGGCGACGCGGCCCATGAGTCCGTCGAGGGCATCGACTTCCCGCACTAGGTGGCCCTTACCGAGACCTCCGATGGCGGGATTGCAGGACATGGCGCCGACCGTGACAAAACGATGCGTCACCAATGCGGTGCGGGCGCCCATACGCGCACTCGCAGCCGCGGCCTCACAACCGGCGTGGCCGCCGCCAATCACAATCACGTCGAAGGATTCCATGCGCGCTTTTAGCGGAAGGCTCGCCGGCGGGTCAAAGAAATCGCGAGAGACCGGGATGTTTCACGTGAAACATCGGCCTGACCGGTAGTAAATTACCACTATTAGGGCGATTCCTCGGTCTTCGATTAGGGTCTATTCGGTCATTCCCGGCTTTGCTCCGAAATCGACGGCCGCAGGACCTAGCCGCCCGCAGCGGCGGATAGAGGCTACTTGCCGATGCAGAAGTCGCGGAAGATCACGTCGAGAATGTCCTCGACGTCGATGCGCCCGATGAGGCGAGCAAGCGCCCGGGCGGCGAGCCGCAGCTCCTCCGCCAGCAGATCCTCGCGGGCCGCGGTCGCCGGCGAGAGCGCGCGCCGAAGCGCGCTTAGGGCCTCCTCCAGGGCGCGGCGGTGACGTTCGCGCGTGACCAGAGCCGGCTCGGCGCCGGCGAGGAAGGTCCCGGCAAATTCTCCCAGCCGCGCAAAAAGCGGCTCAAAACCCTCGCCAGTCGCGGCAGAAATCGCGAATACCAGTTCATTACTATCGGATTTCGAATTATTTCTTGGCGACGAGTCTGTTAACCTTTTGTTAACAATATCTTTTAACGAATTTTCAGTAGAAAATTCAGATTCATTTCTTGCCACGGTCGCCGTTAACCTTCGATTCACTATGTCTTTTAACGACTTGGTAGGAATTAATCCGACTTCAGCTCTTGGACCCGACTGATCTTCAGATTCATTTCTTGGTTGCCCCGCCAGAAGGTCGATCTTATTCCGCACAACCCAAACCGGCGGTTCCGATGCTGCGGGCAATGCTGCAGCAGCAGATGCAGCATTCGCATCCATCACCCAAAGCACCAGGTCGGCCGCCGCCGCGCGTTCACGCGCGCGCCGAACGCCCTCCATTTCGACGGGATCGTCGCTTTCGCGAATGCCGGCCGTGTCGAGCAGCGTCACCGGCAGCCCGGCGAGATCGAGATGCACCTCGATCACGTCGCGCGTCGTGCCGGCGTAAGGCGACACGATCGCCGCTTCACGCCGCGCGATACGGTTGAGCAATGTGGACTTGCCGGCGTTCGGCGGCCCCGCAATCGCGACCACAACTCCTTCGCGCAATCGCTCGCCACGATGGCCATCGGCAAGCGCCGCAACAATCTCCGCCTCGAGCGTGCGCGCGATGGCAAGCGCGGGCGCGAGCAAATCCTCCGGCACATCGGCTTCGTCGGAAAAATCGATGCGCGCCTCGACCAGCGCCAGCGCGCGCGTGAGCTCATCGCGCCACGCCTCGACGCGCTTTGCGAGCGCGCCCTGCATCTGACGCAGCGCCTGGCGGCGCTGGCCTTCGGTCTCCGCCGCAACCAAGTCGGCAAGACCTTCCACCGCGGTGAGATCGAGCTTGCCGTTCTCGAAGGCGCGGCGGGTGAACTCGCCGGCCTCGGCCGGGCGCAAGCCCTCAACCTTGCCCAGCGCAGCCAAGGTGGCCGCGATCACCGCCCGCCCGCCATGCAATTGCAGCTCGGCGGTGTCCTCGCCGGTTTCGCTCTTCGGCCCGGGGAACCACAACGCCAGCGAGTCGTCGATCGGCACCTGCGTTTGGGGATCGCGCACACGGGCGAAGGCAGCCTGGCGCGGTTCCGGCAGCTTTCCCGTCAGCGCTTTCAGCGCCTCGCCCGCGCGCGGTCCCGATATACGCACCACCGCGATCGCCACCGGCGGCCGGCCAGAGGAGAGAGCGTAGATGGTGTCGCGGTCCGAAGGCATCGTGGCGCAGGCAAGCGCCGCAGGCACCTCAGGTCAAGGCCAAGCCCGGAGAGCGTTCCGCTTTAAACTTCCGCCATGCAATCGATCTCGAGGCGAGCTGCGCAAGCAACCGGCTTGGGGTTTATGCCGCCGGAAATTCCCCCCGCCGCTGACCTCGAATGCAATGCTCGTTACCCTTTCGTTAGCCAAGCCAAACGGCCGCCACCAAGCGACCACGCTGTCGCCACGGGGCCGAGACAAGGTTGCCGGAAGCTTAAGCTCTTTATCCGACATTGGATGGCGATCGGCCGGGACCCCAAAGTAATGAACGCAATGGGCATCAGCGCAGCCAGCGACGAGCGGGACATGGGCGCCCGAGATTTGCGGGACGAGGTCGACCCGACCGCCGGTCTTGCGCTGCTCGACAACCGGCGAAACGGTCTGTTCAAGGAAATCGACAAGCAGCTTGCAATTTTGTCCGGCGCCGCCGCGCCGGCTGCCATCCAAGTGGCCCACATCGAACAGCCACCCGTTTCGCCGCCGGACATTCAGGCGATCGCGAGTCGTCAAACCACCTTTGTCGCGACATTGCGCGCGCGCCGCAGATGGTCTCGCGCGGACATGGCCGCGATCGCAACAGTGGTCATTGGAACATTCGCCTTGGGCTGGTTCGCCGCCACAAACCTCGACGCCTGGCTGAACGGGCCGCGCACCGGGCGCACCGCCGTCGATGCCGTCGTTGAGCGCATCATCAGCGCCGAGTTCGAACGACAATGCCGCCGCAAAAAACAAGCGCTCGAGCGCCACCGGGCCGGCGCAGTTTCTCGACACGACCTGGCTGGAGATGATCCACACCTACCGCCCCGATCTTGCCAAGGGGCACAGCCGCGAGCAGGTGCTGGCGCTGCGAGGGGACGCAAATATCGCGCGCGAGATGACGCGGCGATTTGCCAAAAGACATGCGGCGATGCTGGCGCGCCGCGGACTACCGGTAACGCCCGCGACCGTTTACCTCGCGCACTTCGCCGGCGGTGCCGGCGCCGTCGCGATTCTGACAGCTCAACTAGAGGCCGATGCGGCGCAGGTTATGGCTTCCGCCGACGCTTCAGGGCAGACCAAGCGCGAACAGATCGTCAAGGCCAACCCGTTTCTCGATAAGTTTTCCGTCGCCGATCTCGAACTTTGGGCGGACCGAAAAATGCAGGGCCTCGAACCGCGTCTCACCGAGTTGATCCCGGCCAGCAGCAAGAAGTAGCGCATCGCGCTTTGCCGCCTTATTGTCCTGTCCATGATGGACAACGACGACCGCGAGGATGGCGCTGCGCCGATCCTCGATCACAAAGCGGCGGCGGCTTCGGTGTTCACACCGGACGCCCTCTTGCGCGAAGCGCGCCGGCAAAAAAGCTTGCCCGTTAAAGACGTGCCGGCGGTTTGCATTCTCGACCCCGACGGCGACATCGTGCGGGCTCTGCGCAAATCCGGCAAAGCAACGCGCTTCGACGCCTGGCCTTGCTACCACACCGAACTCTTTACCTTCTCGCTGGCGGGACAAACCGTCGGCATCATCGGTTGCGTGGTCGGCGCGCCGTTTGCGGTTTTGATCGCAGAAGAACTGTTCGCCTGCGGTTGCCGCTTTCTGCTCAGTCTCACATCGGCAGGCCAGATCGTTGCCGTGGGCCCAACGCCCTATTTCGTCGTGATCGATCGGGCGCTGCGCGACGAGGGCACAAGTTATCATTATGCCGCTGCGGCCGCGTTCGCCGACGCAGACCCAGAGCTCGTAGCCAAGGCCGTCGACGCCCTTAAACAAGAAGGGCTGAACGTGCAGGTCGGCGCGAGTTGGACCACGGACGCCCCATTCCGCGAGACCGCGCAAGCCATCACTGCTGCGCAGGCCAAAGGCGTCCTTGCCGTCGAAATGGAAGCGGCCGCGCTTTATGCGTTTGCGCAGGCGCGCAACAAAGCGGTGCTGTGCCTGGCCCACGTCACCAACACGATGGGGCAGGCTGAGTGGGATTTCGAGAAAGGCGAGTCGGACGGCACAACCGACGCGTTGAAAGTTCTGGCCGCCATCGTCGCGACGGTAGGCTAGCTGCAGCCGCAGTTGGGACCGCCGTCGCGTCGTGCCTGAACGGGCGGGCAGGGCACCGAACCGTAGGAGCAGAACACGCAACAATCGCCAGGCTTCGGCTTGAGGCGTGCGCCGCAGCCGGCGCACGTATAAAAGAACTGACAGGCGTCTGTCGGCATCCGCTCCAACCTGGCTGTGCCGCAGTGCGGGCAGGTGATGACCGACTCCAGCTTCACAAGCATTTGCTCCACGCCGGCTCTCCGGTGCACACGCTACCCGTCCCAGCGGACCGCACACCATTCAACTTCATGTGACGCGATGCCGCGCCCGATCCGTCTCGGATGAGAGCGCGCCGAACCCCTGAGCAATTTGCAGCCTGACATGTCAAACTAACTTGATGCTCGAGGAGACAGCCGTGCAACCGCAGTTCAACGACAAGACCGTTCTCATCACCGGCGGCAGCCGCGGGCAGGGCGCGAGCGAAGCGCGACTGTTTGCGCAGGCCGGCGCCCGCGTGATCGTCGGGGACGTGGTGGAAGACGAGGGTGTAGCGCTCGCGAAAAGCATTCGCGACAGCGGCGGACAATGCGAGTTCAAGAGGCTCGATGTCGCCGACGAGCGCGACTGGGACCAGGTGACGGCATTCGCGCGCTTACATTTCGGCGGCCTGCATGTGCTGGTGAACAATGCCGGCGTTTCCTTGCGCGGCGCGACCATCGCCACCACCACGCGCGCGGAGTGGGACCGCATCATCGGCGTCAATCTCACCGGTTGCTTCCTCGGCATTCGCGCGAGCGCGCCTTTGATGCGCGAGGCCGGCGGCGGATCGATCGTCAACATCGGCTCGACCGCGGGGATCAACGGCCATTTCGCTGCTGCTTACAGCGCGGCGAAATGGGGCCTGCGCGGGCTCACCAAGGCGGCGGCAATGGAATATGCCGAGCACAATATTCGCGTGAACGCGGTACATCCCAGCATTCTGGAAACGCACATGACCGCCGGCTCCGAGAGTTTCGTCAACGCCATGGTGTCGGTGACGCCGCTCGAACGTGCGGCCAGCACCGAAGACGTCGCACGCGCGGTAATGTTTCTTGCCAGCGACGAGGCGAGTTATCTCACCGGGATCGACCTCCCGGTCGACGGCGGCTTTACCGAGTTGGGCGTATACCGCACGGTCTGGCGGCGCGCGACGGGGAAGGAGTGAGCGGGTTTAGTTTATCCGCTCACCGGAACGCGGCCGCCAACGCAACGACTTTCGCATCGAGCCCTTCGAAGCCGTGGTGCGATTTGGCCTTGCACGGATTGCCACGACTGGTTCCGCCATCGAGCCAAGCCACGCGCGCCTTGCCATCCGCCCATTTGATGAAGGGGTCGACGCCGGCGGGCCGGGTAAATTTGCAGCCATCGTGACGGTGATGGATCACGAGGGTCCTCGGCAGCTGCGCCGGCGTCCCAAGAATCGTGGCGACGTTTTGGCGCGCATCGCCGGAAGCGGGCGTCATAAAGCCCGACGTCAACACCAGCGCATCGGGCCGCGCGCCCGCGGCAATGCCGCGCGCCGCCCGCAGCGTTTCGCGGCTGGTGCCGATCACGATCACCGGCTTCCTGATTTTGGCCATGTATGCGACGGCTTGCGCCAAATTCACGTCAGCGTCGACAACAAGAACGGCCAGCCCTTTGGCAAGGTAAGCCGAGCGGGTGCGGACCAATTGATTGTTGATGAGATGTTCGATCCTGCCGCCAGGGCCGGCCTCGATGCGGCCATCGCCACCGGGCATCAGGATCACGCTCGCAGCCGGCGCGGCGGGCTTTAACAGCACCGCCTTAGAGCCACCGATGGTCACGGTTTCGGCGGCGTATGCGGAGACGGCGCCAAGCGCCAATCCCACGATCGCGGCGACAAAAATCAGCACCGGCCGAAGCTTCGGCATTGTCGTTCGCTCCAAGCTCGGTCCCAGTCTAGTTTGGTGGTTCAGAAATTCGCTTCATTGTCGCGGCGGGTCCTTTCAAGCGAATTTCTGGACCGAACCACACGAGAATCGTAAGTTTGCTCATGTCCTGCAGGACACTAGCGGTTCAGCCTCACGTGCGAAAGCTGACTGTAGCCCGTCTAGAGCGAATTTGTTTTTGGTTGAACCGGCCATAGGCACGGCGTGCGCCCTCTCCCCGTCGGGGAGAGGGGTGGGGTGAGGGGGATCGTGACTTTCGATAGGCTACAACCCCTCACCCGGATCGCCATAGCGCGTCGAAGACGCGCGTGAACGCGCTTATGGCGATCCGACCTCTCCCCATGGGAGAGGTGAAGAGAGCCTGCGGGACAGCCCAATTCAATATGAAACAAAAACGCTTTAGGCCATTCTTCGCTCCGCAAGCGTTACGAGCTAGGCTGGCAGCAATGGCTACATCATCGGAGGCTGCGGCGCGGTGGCGCGCGACGGCAGAGAAAAGCGCGCTTCCGCTTTTCAGAGTCATATCGAGGGAGGACCGCCATGAACCGTAATTGTCTGCCGGCCTTTGTGTTCTCTTTATCGCTCGCGCTTCTCATGCCGCTCGCGTCAAGCGACGCGCGCACGGACAGCGATCTCATGCGCGCTTACAAGATCATCGAAAGCAAGACATTCGTCGATCTCACGCACAGCTTCGGTCCGACCACGCCGGTGTGGTCCGGCTTCGGGCAGGCCGTGTTTACGCCTGCCTACGATCCGAAGACCAAGCGGCCCTACACCATCAAAGAAGACGGCTTTCACACCACCTACTACAACATGGTCGGGCAATATGGCACGCATGTCGATCCGCCGGCGCATTTCGCCGAAGGCGGCATCACCATGGACAAGATTCCGCTCAAGCAGATGATCCTGCCGCTGATCGTGCTCGACGACACGCCCTATCTGGCAAAAGATCCCAATCATGCCTTTTCGGTCGCCGACCTGATGGCGTGGGAGAAGAAGCACGGCAAGGTTCCCCGCGGCACGTTCGTTGCGCTGCGCACGGACATGTACAAGGACTGGGACAGCAATCCGGAACGCTTCAAGCGCGCGCCGTTCCCCGCCTGGGCGTTCGAAACGATCAAATTTCTCTACGAGCAGCGCGGCGTGACCGCGACCGGCCATGAGGCGATGGATACGGACACCACCGACAAGATGGACTCGGAGACCTACATCCTGCAGCACGGCCACTATCAGATCGAGGTGATGGCCAATCTCGATAAGGTGCCGGCGACCGGTGCGCTCATCGTCGTGAGCTGGCCGAAGGTGCGCGACGGTCTCGGCTTTCCGGCAAGGGCCTTTGCGATCCTGCCCTAGGTCGGGGCAGCCGCTTCAGTCCTTCGCCCGGTCCGGCACGCTGATCGGATTGCAATTGCGCCGGCCAAACTCAAAACACTGCTGGGTCTTTCTCGCATCGACCATCGCGTTGACCAGCCAAATTCCGCCGCCGACCACGACAATACCTGCGATCAAAAGAAGAATGTTCGTGGCGCGGCGATCGTCTTCGTCGTCCGGCTGCTTCTGCGCATCCATCGTCGCCTCGCTCCAGCCGCGCCGTCCGGGCTCTCGTCCGTCGACGTGCGACAGCCAATACAGTGACGAACCGCCAACGGTTTTCAATAGCGCTTTATCCGCGTTAGGCTCGAACTCATGACCGAACCGCAAACCGCCCATGAAAATCGCCTGGCGCAGGCGTCCTCGCCTTATCTGCTGCAGCATGCGCACAATCCGGTCGATTGGTGGCAATGGGGGCCGGAGGCGCTGGAGAGAGCCAAGCGCGAAAACAAGCCGATCCTGCTGTCCGTCGGCTATGCCGCTTGCCACTGGTGCCACGTGATGGCGCATGAGTCGTTCGAGGACGCGCCCACCGCGGCGGTGATGAACGAGTTGTTCGTCAACATCAAAGTCGATCGCGAAGAGCGCCCCGACATCGACCAGATCTACATGAATGCGCTGCATCTGCTCGGCGAGCAGGGCGGCTGGCCGCTGACCATGTTTTTGACGCCCGCGGGCGAGCCGGTGTGGGGCGGCACGTATTTTCCCAAAACGTCACGCTTCGGCCGGCCGGCCTTCGTCGACGTCCTGCGCGAGGTGGCGCGGATGTTCCGCGAGGAGCCCGACAAGATCGAGCAGAACCGCAACGCGCTGCTGGCGCGGTTGGCCCAGAAGGCGCGGCCAGCCGACAAGGTGACGATCGGCATCGAAGAACTCAACGGCGCCGCCACGCAGATCGGCAATGCGTTCGATCCCGTGCACGGGGGATTGCGCGGCGCGCCCAAGTTTCCACAGCCCGCGATGCTCGAATTCCTCTGGCGGGCGGGCCTGCGCAGCGGCGACGTCCGCTTTTTCGAGACCGTCGAGCATACGCTCGAGCACATGTGCGAGGGCGGCATTTACGACCATCTCGGCGGCGGCTTCTCGCGCTACTCCGTGGACGAGCAGTGGCTGGTGCCGCATTTCGAGAAGATGCTCTACGACAATGCCCAGCTTCTCGAACTCCTGGCGCTGGCCTGGCAGCGCTCCGGCAATCCGCTATTCGCGGAGCGGGCGCAGGAGACGGTGAGCTGGCTGACCCGGGAAATGGTGACAAAAGAGGGGGCTTTCTCGGCCTCGCTCGACGCCAACTCCGAAGGGGAGGAGGGGAAGTTCTACGTCTGGTCGCTGGCCGCAATCGAAGCCGTCCTCGGGACCGATGCTGCTGATTTCGCTCAAGAATATGACGTGAGCGCGGGCGGAAACTTCGAAGGACACAATATTCTCAACCGCCTCAAGCACTTACCGCGCAATACGGGGACCGATGCTGCGCAGCAAAAAGGTGCAGCATACTTTTCCATGCTGCGCGGTAAGTTATTGAAAGAACGAGAGAAACGCATCAGGCCCGGGCTCGACGACAAGGTGCTGGCCGACTGGAACGGCCTGATGATCGCCGCTTTGGTGCGCGCGGGTCTGATCCTCGGCGAACCGTCCTGGATCGACATGGCCCGGCGGGCCTTCGATTTCATCGCCGGCGCGATGACCCAAGAAAATCGCCTCGGCCACTCCTTCCGCAGCGGCAAAACGCTCTACCCGGGGCTCGCCTCCGATTTCGCCAACATGATCGACGCCGCGCTTGCACTCTACGAGGCGACCGGCGAGCGCCCGCTCCTCGAACAGGCGCTGTCCTGGCAGCGCACGCTCGACGCCCGCTACGCCGACCCCGAGACCGGCGGCTATTTCCTGACCGCCGACGACGCCGAAGGGCTGGTGGTGCGCCCGCATTCGACCGCCGACGATGCCACGCCCAATCCGAACGCCGTGACGGCGGCCAACCTCGTGCGCCTCGCCGCCCTTACCGGCGACGTTGCCTTACGCGAAAAAGCCGACCGCCTGATCGAGGGCATCACCTCGGCGCAAGTCCGCAACCTGTTCGGCCATGTGGCGCTGCTCAACGCGCTCGACCTGCGCCTACGTGCGGCCGAAATCGTCGTCACCGGCGGTGACGAGGCCCTTACGCAAGCCGCGCTGAAATTGCCCTATCTCGACCGCATCTTGTTGCGCGCAGCAAACCCCGCCGATCTGCCGGCCTCGCATCCCGCGCAAGACAAACTCAAAGCCGCGCGGGATAGCGTGACACGAGCCGCCGCCTTCATCTGCGTCGGCGAACGCTGCTCGCTGCCGGTCACGCGTCCTGAGCATATCGCGCAGACGATCGCCGCCATGCGCGGCGCTTGATCTCGCCTCCGCAAAGGAGAAAAATTCAATCCGCCGGGGGCGCCGACCGGAGCAAACAACCATGCGGATGTGGACGAGACTTTTGGGGATTTTGGCGATTGCGAGTGCGATGACGTTGCCAACCGCGGCGGGCGCGCAGGACTGGTGCGGCTTTCACCAGAAGCAAGGCTCGAGGGTGCGCTGCGGCTATACCAGCGTGCAGCACTGCAAGCAGGCGCTCACGGACAAGAAAGACGCCGGCAAGCCGGTGACCTGTCTGCCCGATCCGTCCTTCGGTTGACGAAGGTTACGCGAGCAATCGTTAGCTCGCTTGTTTCAGCGCAACTCGCTCGCCGCTCTTTGGCAGCCAGCGACTCCACGGCTCCGGTGCAATCAGGTGATCGCTGACCCACACCGGCTGGATGACATTGTGCGCGTCGAAGCGGCCGATCACCGCCGGCTTGTGCAAATGCTGATTGCCGGCGTCGAGCATGACGTCGAAGCCGCTCGGTGCGCGCAGCTTGCGCCCCGCCAGCGCGCGCTTGACCGCCGCCGGCTCGGTCGTCCCCGCGGCCGTGACGGCGTCGCACCACAGATGAAAGCCGATCCAGCTTGCTTCCATCGGGTCGTTGGTTACGGCATTCGGATCGCCGGTGAACTCACGCCACGCACCGGTCAGCGCATGGTTTTCGGGTGTATCAAGCGTGTACAGATAGCTCCACGACACCATGTGGCCGATCAGCTTGCGCTCGGCCAAAGCGGGTAATTCTGTTTCACCCAATGACAAGCTCATCACCGGCAGAATATCGGCATCGAGCCCTTGGCGCGCGCGCTCACGGAAGAAGTGCACATTGGCGTCGCCCGACAGCGTCGCGATGATGGCGCCGTCGCGGCCGGCGAATTTGCGGATGTCGAGCACGGTCTCGCTCCACGCCTTTTCGCCGAACGGCGTGTAGAGCTCTTCCACCAACTCGGCGCCGACGCCACGGCTCGCCAGATAGTTGCGGATGATGGCGTTGGTCGTGTGCGGATAGATGTAATCTGTGCCGAGCAGGAAGAAGCGCCGACGCCCAAGATTGAGCAGATAATCGACCGCGGGCAACGCCTGCTGCGCCGGTGTCGCGCCGGTATACACGACATGCGGCGATTGCTCTTCGCCTTCATACTGGCTCGGATAGAACAGAAGGCCGTCATAGGCTTCGAGCACGGGCAAAACTTGCTTGCGTGACGCCGAGGTCCAGCAGCCGAAAATTGCCGCCACTTCATGATCGCGCAGCAAGGCTTCGGCCTGCGCGGCATAAGCTTGCGTATCGGAGCGCGGGTCCATGATCGCCGCTTCCACCGGGCGGCCAAGCAGACCGCCCGAGCGATTGAGCTTCTCGATCATCATCACGAGCATCTGCTGCAACGGCCGCTCGCTGGTGGTGAGCGTGCCCGACAGTGAATGCAGGATACCGACCTTGATCGAGCCGTGATCGAGATCGGAGAAATAACGCGTCACCGAAGCCGTCAGGTT
Organism: uncultured Alphaproteobacteria bacterium; assembly: GCA_963840065.1. Taxonomy (GTDB): domain Bacteria; phylum Pseudomonadota; class Alphaproteobacteria; order Rhizobiales; family Xanthobacteraceae; genus Pseudolabrys. Next base: position 590,212 of record CAWIXF010000010.1, read on the forward strand.
CTGCGCGCGCGCAATCAGGTCGTCGGTGGTGGAAAGCACGGCAGCGCCGGCGCTGGTCACATCGCTCACCACTGCGCGGATACCGGGCAACGTCTGGCTGACGGCAGAAGCAACCTTCATCGCCTCGGTGCCGATGACGTCGAGCTGCTCGACCTGCTGCTCCATCAACTGCGCGATTGTCTCGTTGACCTTGCCCATGTCGGCAACGCTGTGGTCGACGGCGACGATGGCGTCCGCCGTTTCCTGCACCGCATCCTGGATGCCCTGGACTTGCGCGCCGATATCCTTGGTCGCCTGATCGGTGAGGCGCGCCAGTTGCTTCACCTCGGCGGCCACCACGGCAAAACCACGGCCGGCCTCGCCCGCCCGTGCGGCCTCGATGGAGGCGTTGAGCGCGAGCAATGAGGTCTGGCCCGCGATGGTCTGGATCAGCTTGATGACCTGCTCGATTCGGTGGGCGGCGCCGTCGAGGTTGCGCATGGTCTCGTCGGCGCGGGCGAGCTCGGACACGGTGCGGCGGGTGGCGGCGCGTGTCTCCTCGACCTGGCGGCCGGAGTCGATCACCAGCGCCTGCACGTCGCGGGCGGCCTCCGCAACACCGGCCACGTCGGCAACCGCCTGCGTTGCGGCATCGGACGAACTCGGTCACCTGCTGCGCCATCGCCCGGTTGGTTTCGGCAAGCGCGGTGGCGGTGCCGCGGATGCGTTCGCCCGCGCTGGTGAAGGCATTGACAACCTCGTCGATTGCCCGCCGGAAACCGCCGGTGAAGAACTGCCGTCCGGCGTGATGCAGGCGCGCCTCGGTCTCCCGCCGTTGGCCGTCGACGGCGACCGTATCGGCCGCAAGCAGGGCCCCGCGGATCGCCTCCGCGGTGGCGCCAAATTCCTGGATGGCGCCATCGCCGATCAGCTCGGGCAGGCTCGTATAGCGATCGCCGGCAGCAATCTTCCCGATCGAAGCGATAATTGCGGCGAGGCGGGCTTCCGCGAATGAACCGACGGCAAGCGCGCCGGCGATCCCAACCGCGAGCACCGCCCATAGCGGCGCTCCCAGGTCCACGATCAAAACGACGGCAAGGCTGACGACGAATACGGGGATCGCAATCCACAGCGCCGGGCGCGGGAAAAAAGAGCGGCGATGGGATGACATTGCGGGCTCATGACGACTGAAGTGCGGAAATCAAAATCGCCCGAATGTGGTTTCCAAATCCTTTCGCAGATGCAGCAATGCCCGCATGAATTAGTGGCAACCACGCTCAAAGTTTGGGCGCAACTCGCGATCGCGCATGTCGATCTACCGCATGCCGCTTCCTGATCCCGCGCCAATCGAGAGCGTCAGCCTCCTCCTTGATCCAGCGCCGGAAACTTTCGGCCGCCGGTGCAGGTTTGCGACCTTTCGCCCATACCAAAGAAAACGTACGGCCCGACGGCAGCGCGAACTTCACAGGTATGACCAGCCGACCCTTGCGCAAATCTTCGTAGGCGAGAATATCGTGCGAGAGCAGAACGCCTGCGCCTTCGCCGGCGGCATCGAGCGCATGATCGGCGCTGTTGAAGTGAAGGCCACGTCTGAGATTGACGTCGTCGACACCGGTCGCTTTGAACCACTTTTCCCAGCTCGGACTCGCGCCGCGCGCCGCAAGCGACTCGTCGTGAATCAAAGGCAGCCGCGCCAGAGCGTGCGCGTCCTTGACCGGGTCGAATTTCTCGATAAGGCGCGGACTGCAAACCGGAATGTAGTTGATGTCGACCAGCTTCTCGATCTCGAGCGCAGGATCGGGCGCAGGATCAACCGGCATATTGCGGATCGCGAGATCGATGCCGTCGGTCGCGAAATTCGCGTTGGACGCCGTCGATGAAATGCGCACATCGACATCGGGATATGCGGCGCCAAAACGATAGAGTCGCGGCGCCAGCCATTTCGCCGTCAACCCAGGCGACGTACTCACCACCAGCACATGCGCGGCGTGCGACGTATCGATACTTTCGACCGCTTCGCGAATATGGGTAATGCCAGTCTGCAAGCCCGGATAAAGCTGCTTGCCCGCCGTCGTCAACGCGATCGACCGCACCCGGCGCTCGAACAGCTTGACGCCCAGAAAATCTTCCAGACCCCGGATCTGATGGCTGAGCGCGCCGGCCGTCACGTTGAGCTCGCGCGCGGCCTGCGTGAAACTCAAATGGCGCGCGACCGCCTCGAAGGCGCGCAGGGCCGACAATGGAGGCATCGGACGCATGAGATTTACTCAACTATGAGCTGAGAGCAAATCCTTTGTCAATCAGAGAAAACGGGACGATCTTCCACCGCACGAATGAGGCTTGTTCAATTCGGACGGGCCGGCAACGATGGGAGACCGACCATGGCGTATGTAGCCCACCCCCACGAATTTCAAGGCACTGTCGCGCCCGGCCGCCAGGCCGCTGCGGTCAAAGCTACGCCGCGTGGCGGCGTCCTCCGCCGGTTTTTCGCCACCATCCTCGACGCCCGCGAACGCAAGGCCCGGCGCGACGTTGAAGCTTATCTTGCGCGAACCGGCTATCGGTTTACCGACAGCATCGAGCGCGAAATCAGCAATCGTCTCATTTTTGATGGATGGAACGCGCGCCGCAACTGAACCGATCAAGCCCACAGCTCGTCATGGTTCGGAAATTTCCGCAGGGCTTTTTCGTAGCGGACCGGCGCCAAAACCGGCAGGGCCCAACGCAAAAGCCAGTTGAGCGTAGCGTCTGTGTGACGGACGTAAAGATCGAGGGGAACCAAACGAGCCCGCATGTGCAGTTTCAGTGTGTAGCTCAGCCCGCCGGTGTTGAACGTGCGGTACCCGTTCTCCATCGCCCACGTCATGATGTCGCGCAACAGGTAGTAATAGAGATGAATCTCCAGAGCGACGTCATAGTCGAATCCGAGATTTTCTCCATAGACCGTATCGCGGTCCTGAATCATGACCAGCGTGAAAGCAATAATTCGTCCATCACGCCGCCACACGAAGAACCGCGCCTTGTCGGGCATCGATTGCGCAAGCTGGCGGAAATACTCCTTGGTCAACTTTTCAAAGTTGAAGCGCGAGCGTTCGTACACTGCGAGATACAACGGATAAATATCGTCAATCACTGCGTCGATATCGTCGACAGGGCTCATCGTGATCCGCCCCGAAGCCTCGGCTTCGCGAAAACTCCTGCGTAGCCCCTTGCGCCAACGCGCACCCAGAACCTGCATCATGTAGTCTTCAAACGACGCAAAAGCGATGTTCACCTGCGTCAGCGGAAGGCTCGGAACGCGAGTGAAACCGCGGCGTTTGAAACAGTCGAGCAACGGACGATAACGGGCCGGAAATTCCTTGAGGACGACAAGCGGCGCTTTTTCACGCTTCGCATGCGAGAGAATCTCCGCCGCCAAAGTTTCCATGCATTCGGCGCCGACCGAACCGTTGCGATCGATATGGCCTTCGCCAGCGGAACAGCCGACCATCAGCGTCCGCATCAGCATGAAGCGCGGCCAAATCCGGCGCACGCCGTCGATCAACGGCTTGAAGCGGGGACCGATGCCCTGAAGGAGATCCTGGTCGAGCAGAAAACAGGGCTGCACGTCCTGCACCGTACCGCCCGCATCCTTGATGAGAAAATACCGGTAATCGAATTCCGGCTGGATCGTGTCTTCAACGATCGCGTAGAATCGATGATCCTTGCGCACGCTCGCGAAGGACTCTTTCCAGCGCCGGCAACGTAAAAGTGCCTCGCGCGAGACGAGCTCAACCGTGGCGATTTGTGACGGCGGCGGATCTGCTTTCGGTTTCGACCCTTCGATCCGATATTGCACGCGACTCGTCCTGGTTCTATTCGGCGGCCGAAGACACCCCCTCTCTCGGCCGTCCCGCGGAGCGGCTGCGGAGCGCGTTTTCGATCAGCGTTTTTCCCAGCGACCAAGCCGCACCCGGAACCCGATGCGCATCGGCAATAACGCTTTCGAACGCACTTTCGATCCAGTCGCAGTCGGCATTCGTGATGGTCAAAGACGGCAAAAGCTTGATCGTGGTGGTGCCGTGCCCGGCGACCTGGGCGATGATGTTGTGCTCCTTCATCAAAGGGATCGCGATGAGCTGGCCGAACAATCCCTTGCTCGCGGATTCTAGCAGGCTCCAGGATGCCTTCAGTTTCAGCGACCGTGGTGCGCCGAATTCGACACCGATGATCATGCCCTTGCCGCGCACGTCTTTGACGAGCTCGTGACGCTGCATCATCTCCCCGAACGCGCCGAGCAGCCGGTCGCCTTGCTTCGCGGCATTCTCGATCAGCCGTTCGTTTTCAATCACGTCAAGCGTGGCAAGCGCAGCCACCATTGCAAGATCGTTCTTTGAAAACGTGGAACCGTGCACGACGGCGCGGTCCATGCGGTCGAAGATCTTGTTGAAGATCCACTTGCGCATCAGCACCGCGCCGACCGGCACATGGCCGCCCGACAACGCCTTCGCCAGCAGTACCATGTCGGGCTCGACGCCCCAGTGCTCGCAGGCGAGAAAGCGTCCCGTGCGTCCCATCCCGACCTGGATTTCATCGGCAATCAGCAGCGTGCCGTGGCGGCGGCACAATTCGAGCGCCCCGCGCAAATAGTCGTCGGAAGGAACCGTGACGCCCTTGCCCTGGATCGGCTCGACGATGAAAGCCGCGATGTTTCCGCCGTGCAACGCCTTCTCGAGCGCGTCGAGGTCGTCGAAGGGAATCTCGACGCAATCCGGCAACAACGGCTCGAAGCCGCGCCGAAAAACATCGTCGCCGTTGACCGACAGCGCGCCATAGGTCAGCCCGTGAAAGGCGTGGTCGCAATGCACGATGCCGGTGCGGCCAGTGGCGCCGCGGGCAAACTTGATGGCCGCTTCGACCGATTCCGCACCTGAATTGGCGAAGAACGCCTTCTCCAGATAGGGCGCGCGCGCCACCAGTTTTTCCGCCAGCACGCCAGCGAAGGCCGACACATCCATCTGGACGAGGTTGGGATATTCGCCGTCGAGGATTTGTTTCAGCGCGTCGCGCAAAGCCGGATGATTGCGGCCGATCGCGAACACGCCCCAGCCGCTCAGCAGGTCGAGATAACGGGTGCCGGCGTCGTCGTAGAGGTACTGGCCGCTGCCGCGAACGTATCGGCGGTCGAAGCCGATCGCTTTGAGCATGCGCACCATCTGTTCGTTCAGATAGTGCGTATGCAGGTCGTAGCGTTCGGCCCCCCGCTCGGCAAAAAGCGCAGCGATATCAAGACTCATGGTCGCTCCCGAGGCCCCGCTGCGAGCAGTCTAGCGTTACCGGCACGTTTTGGGGAGCCGGGGTTCGAATCGAATTACGTATTCATCGAACTCGAAGAACTCGCTGTTGGACTTGGTGTTGCGGAGCTTGTCGAGCAGGAAGTCGATGGCGTCCATGGTGCCCATCGGGTTGAGGATGCGGCGCAGGACATACATCTTCTTGAGCACCGCCGGCTCGGTGAGCAGCTCTTCCTTGCGGGTGCCGGAGCGCGTGATGTCGATGGCCGGAAAGGTGCGCTTGTCGGCGACCTTGCGGTCGAGGATCAACTCTGAGTTGCCGGTGCCCTTGAACTCTTCGAAAATCACTTCGTCCATGCGGCTGCCGGTATCGATCAGCGCGGTGGCAATGATGGTGAGCGAACCGCCTTCCTCGATATTGCGCGCGGCGCCGAAGAAGCGCTTGGGCCGCTGCAATGCGTTGGCGTCGACGCCGCCGGTGAGCACCTTGCCCGAGGAGGGCACGACCGTGTTGTAGGCTCGCCCGAGGCGCGTAATGGAATCGAGCAGGATCACGACGTCGCGGCCATGCTCGACCAGACGCTTGGCTTTCTCAATCACCATTTCGGCGACGGCGACGTGACGGGACGCCGGCTCGTCGAAGGTCGAGGAGACGACCTCGCCCTTGACCGAACGCTGCATGTCGGTGACTTCTTCCGGCCGCTCGTCGATCAGTAGAACGATCAGATAGCACTCGGGGTGGTTCGCCGTGATCGAGTGCGCGATATTCTGCAACAGCACGGTCTTGCCGGTGCGCGGCGGCGACACGATCAGCGCGCGCTGGCCCTTGCCGATGGGGGAGACGATGTCGATGACGCGGGCGGAGAGATCCTTCTTGGTCGGATCCTCGTATTCCATCTTCAGCCGCTGGTCGGGATAAAGCGGCGTCAGGTTATCGAAATTGATCTTGTGGCGCGCCTTCTCGGGGTCCTCGAAATTGATCGTGTTGACCTTGAGCAGCGCGAAGTAGCGCTCGCCTTCCTTGGGCGAGCGGATATGGCCTTCGACGGTGTCGCCGGTACGCAGACCGAAGCGGCGGATCTGCGAAGGCGAGACGTAGATGTCGTCGGGGCCGGACAGGTAGTTCGATTCCGGTGAGCGCAAGAACCCGAATCCATCGGGCAGCACTTCGACGACGCCCTCGCCGATAATATCGATCTCCTGCGTGGCGAGCTGCTTGAGGATGGCGAACATCAGCTCCTGCTTGCGCATGGTGCTGGCGTTTTCGACCTCGTGCTCTTCGGCAAAGGAGAGAAGATCGGCAGGTGCTTTGGACTTGAGGTCCTGGAGTTTCATTTCCCGCATGCGGGTGGAGTCCTGTTTGGAAATAGACCGGCGGCGTGTTCGAAAATTGGAAAACCGACGCTGGCTTAAGAGAGGTAGGGGCCGCAGGTCTGGAGAGGCTTATTGGGAAGTGTCCCGGAACCTGATGTTGCGACCGGCCCCGAACGCTGGGAGCCGAAACGCGACAACATCCGCCTGCGTTCGGTGGGATGCGCTCAAGATATGTTGCGCCGGCGTTTCGCGCAAGAGGCGCAGGCTTTGCCCTGTGCAGTTCGCCACGTCAGCCGAACGGTTTGACGGTCGCCAAAATGACGATAAAAATCAGGATGATCGTCGGTATCTCATTGGCAATACGATAGAATTTCGGCGAGCGCGTGTTGCGGTCGAGGTCGAATTCATTAACCCAGTGACTGAAAAGGCCGTGCAGGATCGTCATGGCGACCACCAGCGCGATCTTGATGTGGAACCAGGTGGACCCGAGAAACTGGCCCTGCAACACCAGCATGATGCCGAGCAGCCAGGTCACGATCATGGCCGGCGTCATGATGAAGCGCAGCAGCCGGCGCTCCATGGTCTTGAAGGTTGCCGACTGCGCGGAGCCGGCCTCGGCCGCGGCGTGATAGACGAACAGCCGCGGCAGATAGAGCATGCCGGCCATCCAGGCGATGACCGCGATGATGTGGAAGGCTTTGATCCAGAGATACATAAGCTCGACTTTGGATCTCGTTTCGATGACGTCCCAATTCGGGACAGGGCCGCACCGACAATAACTCCTGACTCGGCCTAGACCGCAAGCAATTCATCGCCGGCCGCCGCAAAACGATTTTTGAACAAGGCAAGCTAGAGACCAGGCCGCTTAGTATGCGGTATAAAAAGCCGTGGCGGCTTGTCGGGGGCGAGTCGAGGTTCAGCAATGCGTATCCGAAAACAGAGCGTCGTCGGGATAGTCCGTACACTGGCTATCTTTTCAATCTCATCTCTATCAATTGCCGTCGCGGTGGCGGTGTCGAGCACACCGGCCGCCGCGCAATTCGTCTGTGGCGGCAGCCCCGATGGCAGCGGAGCACAATCGGGTTACAACTCGACGGCAGGCGCGCCCGATGTTGCCTGCGGCAACACCGTCAATGCGACCGGCGATAATTCGAACAATGTCGGCCTCGGTGTCATCGTCAACGCCAGCGGCGAATATTCGGGCAATATCGGCATCGGCGCCATCGTCGACGCGAGCGGCACCGGTGCATCAACGCCATCCGTCAATGCCGGCAACATCGCTATCGGATTTGGCACCGACACGCATGGCGACAGCTCGTTCAACACGGCCATCGGCACTTTTAGCCGCTCAAACGGCGAAGGTAGCCGCAACGTTGCAAACGGGTATTATTCAGTTGCGGCCGGCTTCGAAAGTAGCAATGTCGCCATCGGCGCCTACGCCTACGCCTACGGCAACAACACGGCGAACACCGCTGTTGGCTCCGACGCTAGTGCAACCGGCGGGAATGCATCGGCGTTCGGGGTCAGCTCGACTGCAACCGGCGTCTCCAGTTCGGCGTTCGGCGACGACAGCCTTGCGGCCGGCGATCGCAGCACGGCGATCGGCTACAGCAACATCGCCTCCGGCTCGAACGTCACGGTGGTGGGCGCGAGCAATGCGGTCTACGGCGTAAGCAGTGGCGCCTTCGGCACCGGGCAGGTAGTCAGCGGCAACGGCAGTTTCGCCATCGGCGATCCGAACACTGTAAACGGCAACGGCAGCTTCGTGCTCGGCGACAACAACAGCGTCAACGGCGGCGGCACCGCAGTCTGGGGCGACAACATCAATGTTATCGGCTCCAACAACACGATCGCCAGTACCGCGAGCGCTGCCGGCTCCTCCGTTCTCGGTAACGGCAACACGGTCAATGCCACCGATGCCGTCGCCATCGGCAATAACGCTTCGGTCATGGGCGCAAACGCCGTTGCGATCGGTACCGGCACGAGCGCGAATTTTTCGAACTCGGTGGCGATCGGCAACGGCGCGGCAGCGACACGCGCCGACCAGCAGGCCTTCGGCACCGCGAGCAACACCTACACCATGGCCGGTATCACGTCGGCGGCCAGCAAAGCCGCACAGAGCGGAACCACGCAGATCGTCACGTCCGACAGCGCCGGCAACCTGGCCACCACCTCGCTGGCCGGCTTAGGCATTGCTTCGACCGGCGACATCGGCGCGATCAATTCGCAGCTTGCTTCGATGCAGACGGAGATCACCGAAAACCGTACCGAAGCGCGCCGAGGCATTGCCGCCGCCATGGCGTTGACGACAGCGCCGATGCCATCGCGACCGGGACGCACCAGCTGGGCAATCAACGGCGCCGCGTTCATGGGAGAGGGCGCGGCCGGGGCGTCACTCGCGTATCGCCTCAACACAACTGAGCCGCTGGCATTTACCGCCGGCTACGCTTACGGCGGCGGCAACGCGCAGGGTGTGCGCGTCGGCCTGCAAGGCGAATTCTGAACCGCCGGGTGGGTCATGAGGGCGACAGTTAAGTACCAAGCATTCCGCCTGGCTGTTGCACTGCTGTTGGCTGCCGTGACGGCAACGCAACTTCGCGCCGAGGAAGCGTCAGCACCGCCGTTTGACGAACTCTGGAAAGAAGTGCCCACGACCACGCCGCCGCCGAGTCCGCCGCAGATCGCGAGGATCGCCAAAGCAAGAATACAGAACACTCTGCCGGTCAAACTCGCCCAGGCGCTTTATCTGATCCGCTCGACATTGTTGACGCTGAATGATGCCAATCGCTCAGGCAACTACAGCGTCCTGCGCGATCTGGCCGCGCCGCGTTTTCAGGCAAAAAACAGCGCCGCCGATCTGGCGCAAATATTTTCCGATTTGCGCGGCCGACATTTCGATTTATTCGCCGTTGCAATCACCGCCCCGAAACTGACGGCACCCCCGCACCTCGAAAACACCGGTCTTCTACGTCTGACCGGCTATTTCCCGACAAGGCCGTTGCAAATTAATTTCGACTTGCTGTTCGAGAACGTCGGCAACGAATGGCGGCTGTTCGGTATATCTGTCGCAACGCCTCAAGCATCCTTGGCTGAAGTGAAAAAATCAGTCGGACCTAAACCGGGAAAAAAATAGAAATTATCGGCCAGTCCGCACGCGCTTGAGCATCCGCTCAACATGCGCAATCGGTGTTTGCGGCAAAATGCCATGGCCGAGATTGAAGATGAACGGTCCTCCGCCGAACGCAATCATGACATCATCAACTTCGCGGTCGAGCGCGGCGCCACCCTCGAGAAGAGCCTGCGGATCGACATTGCCTTGTACCGGCACGCGTTTCTGGATTTCGGCGCGGGCGAAATTACGGTCGATCTCGTTGCCGAGGCTGACCGCGTCAACCTTTGTCTCCTCGACATAGCGTGGAATGTTCTCGCCGGCGCCGCGCGGAAAGCCGATCACCTTCGCGCCTGGTTTCTTTTCCCGAAGTTTGGCGACGAGCCGCTTGGTCGGCTGCACCGACCAGCGCTCGAATTCTTCCGGCCCCAGCGAACCCGCCCAGCTATCGAAAATTTGCACAACCTCGGCACCAGCCTCGAGCTGCTTGGCGAGATAGTCGACCGAGGCCTCTACCAGACAATCGATCAAATGCTGGAAGGCCTGCGGTTCTCTCGCCGCCATCTGTTTTGCCGGCGCCTGGTCCGGTGTTCCCCGGCCAGCGATCATGTAGGTCGCCACCGTCCAAGGCGCGCCGCAAAAACCGATCAGCACCGTCTGCGCACCCAATGCTGCCTTGACGTTGCCGACAGTCTCGTAAATCGGCAGCAGGATATGCGTATTCGTGTCCGAGCGCAGCGCCAACAGATCTTGCGGATCGCTCAATGGTTCAAGCCGCGGCCCTTCGCCTTCGACGAACCAGACCCGCCGGCCAAGCACGAGCGGCACCACCAGAATATCGGAAAACAGAATCGCTGCATCGAAGCCGAAGCGTTGCACCGGCTGAAGCGTGACCTGCGCGGCCAGTTCCGGGTTGAAGCACAGGTCGAGAAAACTACCGGCCGTTGCCCGCACCTCGCGATATTCGGGCAGATAGCGTCCCGCCTGACGCATCATCCATATCGGGGGGATTGCTTCATGCTTGCCTTCCAGCACGCGAAGCAGAGGCTTTGTCCCCATGCCAGCGGTTTGGACACCTTCTTCCATAAATCCCTATAAGATTTATTTGTAGTGTTTATTGGTGCGTGGATTGGACTCATGACTCGCAATCAACAGTCTGTCCACCAGCTGGAAAGGGCCCGTCCAGAATCCCACTTTATTCGAGTGCTTTTCATCCACATCGATACAAGCTGTTTTGTGGGCCTTTTCGTACTCTGTCCCCGCCTTTCCCCAACACCTAATCCACATGTCGGTTCAGCTTGCCTGCCGGCGGCCAATGGCTCTCCCGAAGGCAGTGGTGTGGATCGTCATGGCGTAACGTGAAGCGTCCGGCTTGCCTCGGACTGAAAGGCATGGCCTTCTCCCGTCCTGTTCACAGGACGCTCCGGCGTTATACAGATGCCTGACACCGGCTATTTTCATCTGCATCTCGTATCTGACGCGACCGGCGAAACGCTGATCACGGTCGCGCGCGCTGCTGCGGCGCAATACGCCAATGTTGCACCGGTCGAGCATCTTTATCCGATGGTGCGCTCGATGAAGCAGCTTGACCATGTGCTGGCCGAGATCTCGGAAGCGCCAGGCTTGGTGCTCTACACGCTTTTGGAAGAGGACCTGATCCAGTCGCTGGAAGGAAAATGCCGGGAGCTCGGTCTGCCCTGCATGTCAGTGCTGGGACCGATCTTGCGGCTATTCCAATCCTATCTCGGCGCCGAAACCATTCATCGCGCCGGCGCCCAGCACGTGCTCAATGCCGAATACTTCCAGCGCATCGACGCGCTCAACTTCAGCATGATCCATGACGACGGCCAGCACGTCGAAGGGCTGGAAAACGCCGATGTGGTGTTGGTCGGCGTTTCGCGCACCTCGAAGACGCCGACCTCGATCTATCTCGCCAATCGCGGCATCAAGACCGGCAACGTGCCGTTGGTGCCCGGCGTGCCGCTCGCGCCACAAGTCGAAAAGCTTAAGCGCCCATTGGTAATCGGCCTGTATGCAAGCCCCGAACGCATCGTGCAGATCCGCGAAAACCGTCTGCTCGGTTTGCGTGCGCATCGTGACGACGATCAATACATAGACAAGACGGCGGTGGCCGAGGAGGTCGCATTTTCGCGCCGTCTGTGCACGAAGAACAATTGGCCCTCGATCGACGTCACGCGCCGCTCGATCGAGGAGACGGCGTCCGCGGTGATGCGCTTGTTGACCGACCGCCGCCGCGCGCCGGGGATGTGACGTTGCCGCTCTGGCTCGATTCCCAGCCATTGGTGCTCGCCTCGCGCAGCGACGTGCGCGGCAAGATTCTTGCGGCCGCGGGGCTGCGCTTCGAGATCAGGCCGGCTCCGATCGACGAACGCGCGGAGGAAGCGCTCGCCGGCGCCAAGGGTGAATTCGATCCAGTTGCGGCGGCGATGCTGCTGGCGCGCGCCAAAGCGCAAAGCATAGCCCGATCGGTGCCCGGACGCTTGGTTCTGGGCGCCGATCAAATGCTGGCGCTGGGCAACCAGCGGTTCAACAAGCCGGTCGATCGCGCCGAAGCAGTCGAGCAATTGCGGACTTTGCGCGGGCAAACCCATGCGTTGCATTCGGCGTTGGCCTTGGTGCGCGACGGCGCTGTGTTGTTCGAACACGTGGACAACGCGCGACTGACCATGCGGGATTTCTCCGATGCATTTCTCGAAGACTACCTCGACATGATGGGCGATCATGTGCTGGCAAGCGTCGGCGGCTATCAGCTCGAGGGGATCGGCATTCATTTGTTCGAGCGCGTCGAGGGAGATTATTTCACCATTCTCGGCTTGCAGCTGTTGCCGTTGCTGGCGTTCTTGCGGCAAAGCGGATTCATCGCGGGGTAGTGCGGATGTTCATCCTCGGTCTCACCGGCTCGCTCGCCATGGGAAAGAGCGCGACGGCGAAGATGTTCGCCGAGGAAGGCGTGCCGGTCCACGATGCCGATGCCGCCGTGCACCGGCTCTACGAAGGCGAGGCCGTCGCCGTGATCGAAGCGGCATTTCCGGGAACGACAAGCGCAGGCCAAGTCGATCGCGACAAACTCGGCCGGCGCGTGCTCGGTGACGCCGCGGCTCTCAAGCGACTGGAGGCTATCGTTCATCCATTGGTGCGCAAGGCGGAAGAGCGCTTCCTGGCCGAAAGCGAACGCAATGGCGCGAGCGTCGCGGTGCTCGACATTCCGTTGCTGTTCGAGACCGTCGCGGAAAAACGCTGCGACGCAGTTGTGGTCGTCTCGGCGCCGGCCGAGGTGCAGCACGCGCGCGCCCTCGAGCGGCCGGGCATGACGGAGGCGAAGTTCCAGGCAATTCTCGGCAAGCAGATGCCGGACGCCGACAAACGCGCACGCGCCGATTTCATCGTGGATAGCGGGCAAGGCCTTGAGCATGCGCGCGCGCAGGTGCGCGACATTCTCGCGCAAGTGGCTAAGATGCCCGCCAAACGGCATTGATTCGAAATATGCGCGAAATCGTCCTCGATACCGAGACCACCGGCCTCGATCCGGCCCAAGGCCACCGGCTGGTCGAGCTCGGTTGCGTCGAACTGCTCAACCGCATCCCGACCGGCGCGACGTTTCACGTCTATCTCAATCCCGAACGCGATATGCCGGCGGAGGCCGCCAACATTCACGGGCTGACCGCCGAATTCCTGAAAGACAAGCCGCTGTTTGCCGATGTGGTGGAGGACTTTCTCGCGTTTATCGGCGAGGATGCGCCGCTGGTCATTCACAATGCGAGTTTCGATCACGGCTTTCTCTGCGCCGAACTCAAGCGCATCGACCGCGGGCCGATCGCGCGCGAACGCTTGGTCGACACCTTGACGCTCGCGCGCCGCAAGCATTCGGCGGGGCCGTACAATCTCGATGCGCTTTGCGCTCGCTACGGCATCGACAATTCGCGCCGCACAAAGCACGGCGCGCTGCTCGATGCTGAAATTCTGGCGGAAGTCTATGTCGAATTGATCGGCGCGCGTCAGGCCATGCTTGGACTTGCCGACAATGGCGGACGGCAGCGCGTGGGCGCCGGCGCGGTCAGCGTGCGCGAACGCCCGAGCGCGCTTGCGTCCAGGGTGGCGAACGCCGATCGCGAAGCGCATGCGAAGTTCGTCGCGAGTCTCGGCGAGGACGCGCTGTGGCTGAAGTACCGGCCGGACGGCGCTTGACGACCTAAGCTTGCGGCTCCGATTGATTGGCCGGCTGCATTTGGCTCATGCGCTGGCGGTAGAGCGCGACGAAATCGACCGGGTCGAGCATCAGCGGCGGGAAGCCGCCATTGCGCACCGTGTTGGCGATGATCTCGCGCGCGAACGGAAACAGAAGGCGCGGACCTTCGATCATGATCACGGCGTTCAAGCTATCCTGCGGCACGTTGCGGATACGCAGTATGCCGCCGTAAGCCAATTCGAAGTCGAAGATGAGCTTTCCCTCGGCTTCCGCCTTGCCTTCGATCTTGAGGACGATTTCCGTGTCGCCGCCCTCAAGCGGCGCGGCGCCGACATTGATCTGGATATTGATCTGCGGCTGTTGAGGAGGCGCCAGCGATTGCGGCGCGTTCGGATTCTCGAACGACAGATCCTTGATGTATTGCGCCACGACATTGAGTTGCGGCAGCCCGTCCTGGGGCGGAGGCGCGCCGGGCCCCCCATTGGTCGTTGTCATGAAATCTCCCGTCGCGCACGACGTTTTCGACCGCGTGTCATGGGGCGGTCCCCAGCCGTGCGCGGCGGTTGGCTAGCACAGGGGTGTCGCCAGGAACAAGGACTGTCGGATTAACCTTGCTCGCGATCTTTTTCGCGCCGGCCGGGTAATTCCGGATCGGGCACCCTATGCCACTGCTCGGGCGCGAGATCCACCACGCCATCACCGCGGTCGGTCGCCGCGCCGTTGCCGCGTCGAAGCGCCGCGCTCAAGCCCCGGCGCAACGGCACGACGAGCAGCAGCAGTCCCAGCGTGTCCGTGATAAATCCCGGAATTAACAGGAGAAATCCTGCGAACAAGGTGACGCCGCCGGTGCCGTCGGCCTCCAGCGCGCTGAAGCTGGCTTGGTCCAAGGCGACGCGGACGCGGGCAATGTGGTTGCCGCCGGCGTGGCGCAGGATCAGCAGGCCGGCAAAAGAGCCCATGGCGATAAGCGCCAGCGCGGGCAGCACGCCGATCGCCGCCGACACGGCGATAAACGCCGCCAGTTCCATGACCGGTAGCGCTAGCAGGGCGAGTAGCAGAGATTTTGCCACATTCATCGGTGTTTCTCTTGAGGCCGCCCGGTTGGCGGCAAGGCAGTGATCGTCTAGAGTTTACCAGTGAGCCCGAAAATGTGCCGAATCGCTGGTGCCTGGCCTATGGATCGGTGCGCCCGCCGCCTTACATAAGAACGGACGCGCCGGCCGCTACAGCTTTTCGGCCCCTCCGGGCCGTGTGGCAGAGCTTCCGAGACGGTTACCGAAAGCATGCGAGACGTGTTCGATATTTACACCATCATCTTTCTGGCGCTCGCGGTCTTCATTTTCCTGCGGTTGCGCAATGTGCTTGGCCAGCGCACCGGGCGCGAGCGGCCGCCCTACGATCCCTATTCGGCGCGTGAGCCAGCCCGGCCCGCAACCGAAAAGGTGGTCGCCTTGCCGAACCGCACGACCGAAGCCGCCGCACAAACGCCCGCGGAGCCGGCCGAACCGGTCGCCCCCGGCGAACGCTGGAAAGGCGTGGCGGAAGCAGGGTCTCCAATTGCCGCTGGCCTCGACGCCATCGTCGCCGCCGATGGCGATTTCGATCCAAAGCACTTTCTCACCGGCGCGCGCGCCGCCTACGAGATGATCGTGTCGGCCTACGCCGACGGCGACCGGCGCGCGCTCAAGGGTCTGTTGTCGCGCGACGTCTATGAAGGTTTCGAAGCAGCCATCACCGACCGCGAGAAGCGCGGCGAGACGGTCGAGAATCGCTTCGTGTCGATCGACAATGCAGAGATCGCCAACGCCGAACTGCGCGGCAAGACCGCGCAGCTCACCGTCCGATTCCAGTCCAAGCTGGTATCGGCAACGCGCGACAAGAACGGCAACGTCGTCGACGGCAATGCCGAGAAAGTCACCGACGTCACCGACGTATGGACCTTCGCACGCGACACGTCCTCGCGCGATCCCAACTGGAAACTCGTTGCAACCGAAGCAGGGCAATGACGGCATGCCGCAATCGCCTTTTCGCGTTTTCGTCGGTATTGCGTTTTCCATAAGTCTGATCGCAGCTGTGCCGGCCAAGTCGCCTGCGTTGGCGCACGCATTGCAATTCCGCCACGCCAAGACCGAGACGCTGACATTCGCTCAGCTCGACGGCTGGGCGAAGGACGACCAGGCGACCGCCTTCCAGGCCTTCATGGGAAGCTGCAGCGCAATCGTGAACGGCAGCAAGGCCCGGCGCAAAGCGAAGCCCATGTTCAGCGGGCTTTACAATGCCTGCATGAAAGCGACCGCGCTCGCAGCCGCCGGTCCCGTCGACAAGGCACGGGCGCGCAAATTCTTCCAGGACAATTTCAAGCCGGTGCGCGTCCATCCGGCCACGCACACTTACGGTTTCTACACCGGCGCCGACGGCTTCTATACCGGCTACTACGAGTCCGAAGTCGCGGGCTCGCGCGTCAAGACCGACGAGTTCAACGTCCCGCTCTATCGCATCCCGAAACGGTTGGTCGGCAAGCGCAGCAAAGTGTTCGCGCAATACGACCGTCATGCCATCGTGCACGGCGCGCTAAAAGGCAAGGGTCTGGAAATCTGCTGGATCAGGAATCCGGTCGATGCTTTCTTCGCGCAGATCCAGGGTTCGACCCGCATCAAGTTGCATGACGGCGAACTGCTGCGGCTCAATTACGTCGCCAGCAACGGCAAGCACTATACGCCGGTCGGGCGTATCCTCATCGACCAGGGCGTCTTCACGCCCGAAGAAATGTCGATGGACAAGATTCGCGAGTACATGGAGAACAACCCGGAAGAGGGCAAGGCGCTGCGCATGAAGAACCGTTCCTACGTGTTCTTCTCCGAGACCGAGCTCGGGCCGAAAGATGAATGCATCGGCGCGCAGGGAATCCAACTCACCCCGTGGCGTTCGCTCGCGGTCGATCCCCGCCATCACGTCTATGGCGAGTTGGTCTGGATCGACGCTAAATTTCCGATCAAGGGCATTGCGCCGGTCGATAAATTCCAGCACCTGATGGTCGCGCAAGACACCGGCTCCGCCATCAAGGGCGTCGCGCGCGCCGATATCTATTTTGGACACGGCAAGGACGCGCCGCACGTCGCCGGCCGCATCAAACAGTTCGGCAAGTTCGTCATGCTGGTGCCAAAGGATATGGCGGTGCGCGACAGCTACGAGGTCGCACAAATCCCGATGCCGCAGCCGCGACCGCAGCAGATCGCCACTCAGGAGGCGATGGCCAAGGGCAAGGACGCCGCAGCGGCCGTCACTGGTACCGTCACTGCGCCGATGCCGAAGCCGCGGCCTTAATCGGAGCCGCCATGCGCCCCCGCGACAGCAGCCGGCGCCGCCTTCTCACACCGGACGAACGCGTGCTCTGGACCACGTTTACCCGCGCCATCGCGCCGCTGCGCAGCAGCGCTGCGCCTCAACCTGAGACGGACGGCGGTCCGCATGCCGAGCATGCGCCAACAATTTCCAATCCGGCACCACCGATGCCGACGAGGCCGGGCGCGCCGCCGCCGGTGACGACGTCGCCGGCACCGCCGACGCTGATGCCGCTCGGCCGCCGTCTGCGCCAGCGCGTCGCCCGCGGCAAGGAAGCGATCGACGGCCGCCTCGATCTGCACGGCCTCACCCAAAGCGAGGCGCACGCGGCGCTGCTGCACTTTCTGCGCAAGGCCAGCGCGCGCGAGGCGCGGCTGGTGTTGGTGATCACCGGCAAAGGCGCACGCGACGGCGGCGAGCGCGGCGTGCTCAAGCGGCAGGTGCCGCAATGGTTGGGCACGCCCGAATTTCGCGCCTATGTAATCGGTTTCGAAGACGCACATGTCGCGCATGGCGGTGAAGGCGCGCTTTATGTGAAGATCAGGCGCATGCGCGACAAATAGGGGCGGCGGTCATGGCCAGGAAAAAGAAAGCGAAGAAGACGAAAGCTAAAAAGTCGAAAGTCAGGAAAACTAAAAAGACCGGCGTAAAGCGCAAACTTGCCCGTAAGCCTGCGCGCGCGAAACCTGTGAAGTCGAAAGCGCGGCGCGACAGCGATCTCGAAGAGGGCCTGCGCGAATCCTTTCCCGGCTCCGATCCGCTCGCGGTCACCGACCCGACACGGTCAATCAAGGAATAACCGGCCGCATCGGCTGCGCACGGCGGAAGCCGTCGCAGCCAGGGCGCGCAAGGTAAGTCCGCTTAGAGTCCGGTCCATTTAATCTGAATCGAATGGGAGCCGTTCGTCCCCGCGAAAGCGGGGACCCAGGGCCACACACGTGGTGCCGTGCCTGTCATTCCCGGATTCTCGCGTTCGCGGGAATGAACAGCGAATGTTTCTATCGCTGCGGACCAGACTCTAGAGCGTTTTTGTTTCAGATTGAATCGGGCTGTCCCGCGCTCTCTTCACCTCTCCCATGGGGAGAGGTCGGATCGCAGTTGAAGTCGGATATATCCGACTTCAACCAAATTATTTGATGGCCGAACTCGGGTACACTCGAGTTCGGCTGCGATCCGGGTGAGGGGTTGCAGCCTATCGAAAGTCACGATCCCCCTCACCCCATCCCTCTCCCCAACGGGGAGAGGGAGCACGCCGTGCCTGTGGCTGGTTCAGCCAAAACAAACTCGCTCTAGAGAATAAAGCGCGACAGATCGGCGTTCTTGGCGAGATCGCCGATGTTCTTCTCAACGAAGGCGGCGTCGACTTTCACCGTTTCGCCGGCGCGGTCGGGCGCGGCAAATGAGATCTCGTCGAGCACGCGCTCCATCACCGTCTGCAAACGGCGCGCACCGATATTCTCGATCGCCGAATTCACCGACACGGCAATGTCGGCAAGCGCGTCGATGGCATCCTCGGTGAACTCGAGCGTGACGCCTTCGGTCGCCATTAGCGCCACGTATTGCTTGATCAGCGAGGCTTCCGGTTCGGTGAGGATGCGGCGGAAATCGTCGCGCGTCAGCGCCGAAAGCTCGACGCGGATCGGCAAGCGGCCCTGCAATTCGGGCAGCAGGTCGGAGGGCTTGGAAATGTGGAAGGCGCCGGAGGCGATGAAGAGAATATGGTCGGTCTTCACCGGTCCATGCTTGGTGTTGACGGTGGTGCCTTCGATCAGCGGCAGCAAATCGCGCTGCACACCTTCGCGCGACACGTCGCCGCCGTAGCGGCCCTCGCGCGCGCAGATTTTATCGATCTCATCGAGAAAGACGATGCCGTTCTGCTCGACCGTGCGGATTGCTTCCTGCGTGAGCTGATCGGTGTCGAGCAGCTTGTCGCTCTCCTCGGTGACCAGGATGGTGTGCGATTCTTCGACTGTGAGACGGCGCGTTTTGGTGCGGCCGCCGCCGAGCTTGCCGAAAATGTCGCCGATCGAGATGGCGCCCATCTGCGCGCCCGGCATGCCGGGGATATCGAACATCGGCATTCCGGAGGAACCGGCTTGCACGTCGACCTCGATTTCCTTGTCGTTGAGCTCGCCGGTACGCAATTTCTTGCGGAAGCTTTCGCGCGTCGAAGGGCCCGAGCCGGGGCCGACCAGCGCGTCGAGCACGCGCTCTTCGGCGGCGAGTTCGGCGCGCGCCTGCACGTCCTTGCGCTTCTTTTCGCGGGTGAGCGAAATGGAAATTTCGACGAGGTCACGCACGATCTGCTCGACGTCGCGGCCGACATAACCGACTTCGGTGAACTTGGTGGCTTCCACTTTCATGAACGGCGCACCGGCAAGCCGCGCCAGCCGGCGCGAAATCTCAGTCTTGCCGACGCCGGTCGGGCCGATCATCAGGATGTTCTTCGGCAGCACTTCCTCGCGCAGCCTGTCGTCGAGCTGCAGGCGACGCCAGCGGTTGCGCAAGGCGATGGCGACGGCGCGCTTGGCGTCGTTCTGGCCGACGATGTAGCGGTCGAGTTCGGAAACGATTTCGCGGGGGGAGAAGTCGGTCATAGTGTCCGCTTTGGTACTTTACACGCCGGCCTGCCAGGCGCGGACGGCGTCGATTGGATAGATCAGCATCAGGATATTCAGCACCAGATTATCGTGAATCCAGTAGCCAACGGCCAATTCCATGGCGACGGCCGAGGCGACCACCACCGATATAGGAAGCCGGTGGGCTAGCACAAAGCCGGCAATCATCGCCACCGTGTCGGACAGCGAGTTGACGACACTGTCACCATAGTAATTGAGCGAAATCGTGCCGGCGCGGTAACGCTCGATGATGAAAGGGGTATTCTCCAGGATTTCCCAGGCGCTCTCGACACCGACGGCGAGGGCAAATCGCCACAGGATCGGCGCGCGCGGGAAAATCAGCCACGCCAGACAATAGAAGATGAAGCCATGAATGACGTGGGAGAACGAATACCAGTCGAAAATGTGCTGGGAGTTTTCCGCGCTTTGCACGACGCCGTGCCACAGCTTGACCGTGCCGCAGGTGCAGATCGGAACGCGCCCCATCGCCAAAAGGACAGCGGCCTGCATGACAAGCAAAGCCGCGGCGATCAGGATTCCGTTGCGCAGCGTCAAGCGCCCGCTCACGTTTTAATCTGCTCGATCGTCACGTTGCGGTTGGTGTAGACGCAAATCTCGGCGGCGACGTCGAGCGACTTCTTCACGATTTGCTCGGCGTCGAGCGGACCATCGAGCAAGGCGCGCGCGGCCGCGAGCGCGTAGTTGCCGCCGGAACCGATGCCGATGACGCCGTTTTCCGGTTCGAGCACGTCGCCGGTGCCGGTCAACACAAGAGAGACGTCCTTGTCGGCGACGATCATCATGGCTTCGAGCCGGCGCAGATAACGGTCTGTGCGCCAGTCCTTGGCGAGTTCGACCGCGGCGCGGGTGAGTTGACCCGTATACTGCTCGAGCTTGGCTTCCAGCCGCTCGAACAAGGTGAATGCGTCGGCGGTCGCGCCGGCAAAACCGCCGATGACGTCTCCCTTGCCGAGACGGCGCACCTTCTTGGCGTTGGCCTTGATGACGGTCTGGCCGATCGAGACCTGGCCGTCGCCGCCAATGACCACGCTGCCGCCCTTGCGGACGGTCAAAATCGTGGTGCCGTGCCAAACGGCGTTTGCGGAAGAATCGGTCGGCGACATGACATAAACCTCGCGTTGCCCTGATGTAGGGGCACGGGGCTGGCGTTGCAAATCGGCGGTTCGCCCGCGGCGAAGCCTAGTGGAAAGCGAGATACAGGTTGGACGAGAACGGCCCGAGCAACAGGCCGGTATAGCCGACCGCGGTGCTGCGTCCGATCGGCGCCGCCAGCCGCCATAGCCGTTTGCGTGTCATAAGGATGAGGTTCTTTTCCTCCGCCCAGTCGGATTTGCCGGCCACGCGGCAGGCCAGCTTGAAAGACGCATCGCCGTAATGCGCGAGCGGCAGAGCGGTGTGATGCTCGACCGGGAAAAAGCGGTTGGGAACGCTGATGAACACACGCTGTGCCACGCGACACAACTCGCGCACGAATTCGCTCTGTTGCTCGAAGCTGCCGACATGTTCAAGCACGGCATTTGCTGTTGCGACGGCGAAGCTGTTGTCGTCGAACGGCAGGCGTTCGTTCGGGGCGATGCGGACATAATCGACGTCCGGAAACGCCAGCTGAAAGGTGCGGCCTTCGCCGAGCCCGCAAGCCGTAATCGAGCGCCGATGCGGATAGCTGCGTTCGAGAACATTGGCGCCGTCGTTGACGACATCGGACACACCGACGTCGAGAATGCGATCGGACGGCGAGGGACGCATGCGCGCCATGAAGTCGCGATATATACGGTCGCGCGCCGTCACCAGCAGCCGTTCGGCCACGCTGTTTGACGACACCGCCTGATAATATTTCTCGTCGACGAGATCCGACACGTCCCTGGTCCCCATCGTCGGCTAGCATAGCCTTGGTGTCCGCCAAACATGAAGTGCCCAAATGGTGAACGGCGGCGGCTTGGCGGGCGGCTTTGACGCTCCGTTGGCGCTGACGGGCCTCCCCACGACCCAAGCACGGGCCAAGCGTGGGCCATGCGCGGGCCAAGCGCGGCCATGGCGGCGGTGGCGAATCCGCCAAACCCCTGATAAAAAGCGCGCGAATTCAGCCCCAGCCGAGGCAGGCGCATGCGCAAAGGCACGGTCAAACGCAAGACCAAGGAAACCGACGTCGAGGTCGCGATCGATCTTGACGGCGCGGGCGTATCGCAAGTCGAAACGGGCATCGGCTTCCTCGATCAC
Organism: uncultured Alphaproteobacteria bacterium; assembly: GCA_963840065.1. Classification (GTDB taxonomy): domain Bacteria; phylum Pseudomonadota; class Alphaproteobacteria; order Rhizobiales; family Xanthobacteraceae; genus Pseudolabrys. The sequence goes on from CAWIXF010000010.1 coordinate 612,292, forward strand.
ATGCTCGATCTGCTGGCGCGGCACTCGCGCAGCGACATCACGGTCAAGGCCAAGGGCGACTTGCATATCGACCACCACCACACCACCGAAGACGTCGGCATCGCGCTCGGCCAGGCGGTGAAGCAGGCGCTCGGCGACATGAAGGGCATCACCCGTTACGCCGATGTGCATGTGCCGATGGACGAGGCGCTGACGCGCGTCGCGCTCGACATTTCCGGGCGGCCGTTTCTGGTGTTCAAGGCCGAGTTCGTGCGCGATAAAGTTGGCGCCTTCGACACCGAGCTGGTGCAGGAATGGTTCCAGGCCTTCGCCATGAATTCCGGCATCACGCTGCACGTGGAGACGTTGTACGGCACCAACGATCATCACATCGCCGAGTCCTGCTTCAAGGCGCTGGCGCGCGCGCTGCGGGCCGCGGTTTCGATCGACGAGCGCGCGAAAAACGAAGTGCCGTCGACCAAGGGCTCTCTCGGCGGGTGACAATCCGCGGTCGTCCCCGCGGGCACGACATCCGAACTATGTGGCTTAGTCAGTCGTCTTGAGGCGTAACCAAGATGCCCACCTATACCGTGCACGCTCCACCGCCAAAGCTGGGTGCAGGCGACCCGGAAGGGTTCGTCTTCGTGCGCGACGGCTTTTATTTCTGGGCATTCCTGGCGGCGGGTCTGTGGTTTCTGTTTCACCGGCTGTGGCTGGTGCTGGTGCTCTATCTCGTCTTCAGCGGCGTCCTTGGCGTCGTGTTCACGGTTCTGCATGTGCCGACGACCGTACAGGTCGTTTCCGGCTTGCTGATTGCGCTGCTCGTTGGCTTTGAAGCGCCGACGCTGTGGCGCTGGACGTTGCAGCGGCGCGGCTGGCAGATGCTCGGCTTTGCCGTCGGCGACGATCAGGAAGCGGCCGAGCATCGTTTTTTTTCCGAATGGTCGAAGTGGGTGAGCGCGGCGCCCTATTCGCCGCCGCCCGAAGACGAGGTACGCCCGCCGCTGCCGTCGAAGCCGATGTTGCCCGGCGTGCCGTCGGGCCCTGACGTCATCGGTCTGTTTCCAGAGCCGAGGCCAGAGCGATGAGCGTCGCCATTGTCGATTACGGCTCGGGCAATCTGCATTCGGCGGCCAAGGCGTTCGAGCGCGCCGCGCGCGAGGGCGGCTCGGGCGCGACAATCGAAGTCACCAGCGATCCTCTTGCCGTGGCAAAAGCCGACCGCGTGGTGTTGCCGGGCGTCGGCGCCTTTGCCGATTGCCGGCGCGGGCTCGACGCGATCGACGGCATGGTCGAGGCGCTGAACGAAACGGTGCTGCAGCGTGGCCGGCCGTTCTTCGGCATTTGCGTCGGCATGCAGTTGATGGCGGAACGCGGCCGCGAATATCAAGTGACGCCCGGGCTTGGCTGGATCGCCGGCGAGGTCGATCGCATTGAGCCTTCCGACAAGAGCCTGAAAATCCCGCACATGGGCTGGAACACGCTCAACATGCTCAGCCCGCATCCGTTGCTTGGCGAGATCCCGTTAGGGCCCGACGGGCTGCACGCATATTTTGTGCACTCCTACGAGCTCAAGCCCTCGCACCGTGGCGATCTGGTCGCGCAGGCCGATTACGGCGGCCCGCTCACGGCCATCGTCGGCCGCGGCAACATGGTCGGCACGCAATTTCACCCGGAAAAAAGCCAGCGGCTGGGGCTGGCGCTGATTGCCAATTTTTTGAAATGGAAGCCGTGAACAAGCATTCGTCATTCCGGGACCTGAGCGAAGCGAGCGGGCCCGGAATCCATACGCCGCAGCGCTGGGGTTATGGATTCCGGGTTCGTGGCCTTACGGCCGCGCCCCGGAATGAAAGAGTCGACACATGATCCTCTTTCCCGCCATCGATTTGAAGGAAGGGCTCGCCGTGCGCCTCGAGCAAGGCGACATGGCGCGCGCGACCATCTTCCATCGCGATCCGGCGGCGCAGGCGCGTGCCTTCGAGCGCCAAGGCTTCGAATATCTGCACATTGTCGATCTCGACGGCGCCTTTGCCGGCAAGCCGGTGAACGCCGCCGCGGTCGACCGCATTCTGGAAACGATTGCCATTCCGGTGCAGCTTGGCGGCGGTATTCGCAACACCGCGACGGTGGAGGCCTGGCTCGACAAGGGCGTCACCCGCGTCATCATCGGCACCGCAGCGGTGCGCGATCCGCCTTTCGTGAAACAGGCGGCGCGCGATTATCCGGGCAAGATCGCGGTTGGCCTCGACGCGCGCGACGGCAAGGTGGCGGTGCAAGGCTGGGCGGAAACGTCGGAGTTGACGGCTTTGGAGATCGCTAAACGTTTCGAGGACGTCGGCGTAGCGGCCATTATCTATACCGACATTGCGCGCGACGGATTGCTGAAAGGCCTGAACCTGGACGCAACCATTGCGCTCGCCGAAGCGATCTCGATTCCGGTCGTCGCGTCTGGCGGGCTGGCGTCCATCGACGACATCAAGGCGATGCTGGAGCCGCGCGCCGCCAAGCTGGAAGGCGCTATCGCCGGCCGCGCGCTCTATGACGGCCGGCTCGACGCGGCGGAAGCGTTGCAGTTCATCCGTGCTGCGGGACGTGGCCTCTGACGATCGAGCCGGACGGCTGCAGTTTATTGCGGAAGATGTCGTTCTTGCAGGTGATGTTTGTGTTGATCCCGGCCAGCTTCATCACCAACACGCCGATGCCGGCGCCGATCAAGAGCGCGATATAGGCCGGTGGCGCATTCGGTGAAAAGCTCGGCAAGCCCGAAAGCAGCAACGCGTCGTTGCCGCCCGGTAACATGCCGGTGCCAAGCCCCATCAACGCGCCGCCAAGGAAATTACGCAACCAAGACACTTGCGGCCGCCAGTCGAGCCGGAAGCTGCGGCGCTGCAAAGCAGAGACAAGCATGCCGACGAGCACGGCGAGCATCATGATGCCCTGGAATGGCGACGGCAGCATGTTGGTGCCGACCGTGCTTTGCACGAAATTCTGCATCGTAATCGTGTAACCGGGCGCGCCGACGAGGAGAAAGATGCCGGTGCTGGCGGCGCCAATCACCAGCGCGGCGGCCGACAATTGGTACTGCGGCGCCAAAATGAGCTTATGCAGCGGCGCGTCCGCGGGGCGGCTACGCCAGAGGCGGCGTATTTCGTAGAGCGCCCAGGCGAGCACAACGAGAATCAGCACCCACGCATACGACATGATCGAGCCGAGCATTGCGGGCGCGTGCGCCGGCGGCACGAGCAATTTGAGATCGACGAAGGTGACAAAGGCGAAAATGCCAACCGCGAAACCGGCAATCGACAACGCCATACGCAGTTCGCCGTCCATCATCCGCGTCATGGTGGAGAAGGCGCAGCCGCCATTGATCGTCGAGCCAAGGCCGAAAATAAAGCCGCCGATGAGCGCCGTGGCGGTCAGTTCCCAGCCGCTGGCGCTGGAAATCGCCGATGGCACCAGCCAAACGATCGGCACGATCAGGAGCAGCGCCCAAAGTATCGACTTGCCGACGCTCGCCAGCATATAGGCGGAACGTGCGCTGATGATTTCGGCCATCGCCCGCACGGTGCAGATATTGGCGCGATGTGCGGTAAAGCCCAGCGCCAGCGCACACAGGGCGGCGCCAGTCAGGGCAAGAACGTGCAACATTGGCTTCGTCGTCCGAACTGGAAATTCCGATCGTGTTAGCTTAACACTCGCCGGCCTGAAGTTCACATGGAAGACACAAGCCCGTTATGTTCAAAGTGCGCGTTATTCCCTGCCTCGACGTGAAAGACGGCCGCGTGGTCAAGGGCGTCAATTTCGTCGACCTGCGCGACGCCGGCGATCCGGTCGAGGCTGCCATCGCGTATGACGCCGCCGGTGCCGACGAGCTTTGCTTTCTCGACATCACGGCGAGCCACGAAAACCGCGACACGATTTACGACGTTGTCACGCGCACGGCGGAAGCCTGCTTCATGCCGCTCACCGTCGGCGGCGGCGTGCGCACCATCGAGGACATCCGCAAGCTGCTGACCTGCGGGGCCGACAAGGTCTCGATCAACACCGCGGCGGTGGAGCGGCGCGAATTCGTGAAGGACGCAGCGGAGAAATTCGGCGACCAGTGCATCGTGGTGGCGATCGACGCCAAGAAAGTCTCAAAGGATAGAGAGCCCGAGCGCTGGGAAATCTTCACGCATGGCGGACGCAAGCCGACCGGGCTCGACGCCGTGCATTACGCGCGCGAGGTGGTTTCGCTCGGCGCCGGCGAAATCCTGCTGACCTCGATGGATCGCGACGGCACAAAGAAGGGCTATGACATTCCGCTCACGTGTTCGATCGCCGATGCGATCCCGGTGCCGGTGATCGCCTCCGGTGGCGTCGGCACGCTCGATCACATGGTCGAAGGCATTCGCGACGGCCACGCCACCGCCGTGCTCGCCGCCTCGATTTTCCATTTCGGTGAGCATTCGGTGCGGGAGGCCAAGGACTACATGGCGAAAGCCGGTCTGCCGATGCGGCTCGATCCTTAAGACGATCGACTTGTGCGCTGCGCCCAGGCGAGCGCATCTTCCAGCCGATCGTTGCCCCAGAACAATTCGCCGTCCGGCGTGACAAAGCTCGGCGCACCGAACAGGCCGAGGCGCTGCGCCTCTTCAGTTTGCGTGCGCAAGCGGGCCTTGTTGGCGTCCGCAAGCGCCGCCTGAAATGCCTGCGCGGCATCGACGCCGAGGTTCTTCAGAATGGCCGTCAGCGTGTCGGCGTCGTCGATCCTGCGGCCCTCGCCGAATTCGGCGCGGAAGACGCTTTCACAGAAAGCGTCACCCCAGCCGGCGTCGAAGCCGGCGAGCGCAAGCCGCGCGGCCATCAGGCCGTTCTGCGGGAACGGGTCGGAGCGGTGGAACGGTAGATTTAAATCCGCGCACAAGCGCTCGAGATCGCGCCACATATAGCGGCCCTTGGCGTCGTAAATTTTGAACGGCGAGCTGTCCCAGCCTTGTGCCTTGAAGATCGGCCCGAGCAGAAACGGCCGCAAGCGCACGGCAACATTGCACGCGGCGGCGCGTGGCCGGATGCGCATGATCGCCAGGTAGGAATAGGTGGAGGCAAAATCGAACCAGAAATCGAGGAGGGGCGCGGACATGGCGTCATCTTAACGATTTAACGATGGCGCGAAATGGTCCAGGCGCCCTGCAATGACGGGCGCGGGTAGACGTGCTATGGCGGGCGCGCCAAAGGAACCGGCATGACCAAATTCACCCTCGCCGACCTCGAAAAGCTGATCAACGCACGCGCCAAGGCGAGCGCGGCGGAATCCTACACCCGCGCCCTCCTGGACAAGGGCGTTGCCCAATGCGCCAAGAAAATGGGCGAGGAGGCCATCGAAACCGTTCTGGCTGCCTTGCAAGATGACAACAAGCAGTTGATCGCGGAAGCCGCCGATTTGCTTTATCATCTGCTCGTCGTGCTGAAGGCGCGTGGGGTGGCATTCGCCGATGTCGAAGCCGTGCTGGAGAAGCGCACGGCGCAGTCGGGCCATGCGGAAAAGGCTTCGCGCAAGTCTTGATCATGTCTTGAGTTAGGCGAGCCGATGGAACAGCGCACCAACGATAACCTCTCACCCTATCGCACGTTCACGCGCAATGAATGGGCGGCGTTGCGCGAAGACGCGCCGATGACGCTGACGCCGGACGAAGTGGCGAAGCTGCGCTCGATGCACGACCGGCTCGACATGGAAGAGGTGGAAGAAATTTATCTGCCGCTGTCGCGCCTGTTGTCGATGTACGTGGCGGCGACGCAGCGCCTGTTCCTGGCGCAGAGCCGCTTCCTCGGCGTCGAAGACGTGAAGATGCCTTTCGTGATCGGCGTCGCCGGCTCGGTGGCGGTCGGCAAGTCGACCACAGCGCGCGTGCTGCAGGCCTTGCTCGCGCGCTGGCCGAACGTGCCCAAGGTCGACCTCGTTACCACCGACGGCTTTCTCTATCCAAACGCCATTCTCGAACGTGAAGGCCTGATGGAAAAGAAAGGCTTTCCGGAAAGCTACGATCTGCCGGCGCTGTTGCGCTTCCTGACCGACGTGAAGGCGGGCCGCCGGCCGGCGCGCGCGCCGATATATTCGCATCTGATCTACGACGTGGTGCCCAACCAGTCGATCGAGATCGACCGGCCGGACATTCTCATCGTCGAAGGCTTGAACGTTCTGCAGACCGGGCGGCTGCCGAAGGACGGCAAGGCTATTCCGTTCGTGTCGGACTTCTTCGATTTCTCGGTCTATATCGATGCCGAGGACGAAGTGCTCAAGCACTGGTACGTCAATCGTTTTCTCACGCTGCGCGAGACCGCCTTCCGCGATCCGAAGTCCTACTTCCATCGCTATTCAAGCTTGTCAGATGAGGAAGCGGTGAAGACCGCGTCGTCGATCTGGAAGCGGATCAATTTGGTCAACCTGCACGAAAACATCTTGCCGACGCGCCGGCGCGCCCACCTCATTTTGAAGAAGGTGGAGAGCCATCAGGTCGAGGAAGTGGCGCTGCGGCGGTTGTGAGTGCTGCATCCCACACCCGTTCATTTCCGCGCACGCAGGACTCCAGACATCTAATAAAACTGAATCCCCGCTTTTGCGGGAGGTGCGGAATAATCAGGCTGCGCGTCGGCTCAGATCGAAGTGCTCGAGATAGCGCTGCTTGATCGAAGACACCGGCAGGACAACCATGACGTCTGTGGTGCCGAATTCGTGGTCGACCACGGCGCCGTCGCCGACCATGCCGCCGATCCGCAGATAGCCCTTGATCAGCGGCGGCAACAGGCGCAGCGCCTCTTTCGGGTCGATCGCTTCTTTCGAAATGCGGTTCATCTCGACATAGCGCTTGTCGAGAGCGCGCCCGCGCCATTCTTCCGGCGCCCGCGCATAGTGATGCAGGAACGAGAGCGGCAGCGCGAGGCGCTTGGGATCGGTGCCTTCGAGGCTGGCGCAGCCCATCATCACGTCGAGCCGATTCTGCAAAACGTAGGACCAGATGCCGTGCCATAACAGCTCGACCGTGCGCTTGTTGCGATAGGGCGTCAGCACGCAGGAGCGGCCGAGCTCGAGGAATTGCAGTTTGGAATGGCGCGCGAGCAGCGAGCCGATCTCGAATTCGCCGGCGGTGTAGAAGCCGCCATATTCTTCCGCGAGCGGCTGGCGTAACAGCCGATAGGTGCCGACGACCATCGGGCGGCTGTTGAGGCCGGGATTGTCGCGGCGCGCGTGGTCGATGACCAAGAGGTGATCGCAGATCGTGTCGTAGCTGTCGATATCGCGGCGCGCGAACAGCCGCGCCGGGTTGGGGATGGCCGCGCCTTCTTGATAGAAAACGCGGAAGCGCAACTTTTGCGCTTGCCGCACTTCGGCTGCGTTTTGCGCGAGCCGCACTTCCAGCGAACCGATGCGGCCGAGGCTTTGTGAAGGCCGGTGTTGCGCGCGCGCGGCCCAGGCCTTCAGTCCACCATAGGCTTGAAGGGCCGAGATCAGACCGGGGACGCCGGGACCGGGCGGCAGCGGGCGAAAACGTTCGAACAAACCGCGCGGGGGAAAGAGAATATTGGGGTTCGACATGGGGGATCCCGATCCTTTCGGCGCGAAAAATCTTTCGATTTGGCCGCGATTCAAGATCAGCGAATCATTTCAACGGTTGGGCCGGCCCCTCGTACAGCATGGGCCCAATACCGATTTATGACAATGCGGGGAACGCTAGGCCGCAAGCGTGGCCGCGCCGGGTTCCGTCTCGATGGCTTGCCGCAAACGTTCCGGGTCAAGCGGCTTGACCAGCAAGCCGTTCATGCCGGCGGCCAGAGCAGCGTCGCGGTCTTCGGCAAAAGCGTTGGCGGTCAGTGCCAGCATGCGGGTCGGCGCGCTTTGCGTTTCGCCTTCGGCGGCGCGGATGCGCCGGGCGGCTTCCAGTCCGTCCATCACCGGCATCTGCACGTCCATCAAAACGAGATCGTACGGCGCACCGGCGGCGCGGGCGGCGAGCCAGGATTCAACCGCGGCTTCCCCGTTTGCGGCGATGGTCGGGCGGTGTCCGAGCCGCGTCAGCAGCGCGCGCGCAAGCAGCGCGTTGATCTCGTTGTCTTCCGCGACCAGGACTGAAAGTCCCTTGCCGTCATTGAGCGGCGCGCTGGCGCCGCTTTCGGCAGCGACCTCGACCGGCGAATGCTCGAAGTCGTCGTCGTCGTTAAGCCGCGCGGCGAGCGAGGCGGCACGCACCGGCTTGACCAGATAGCCGGTGAAGCCTGCCGCTTTCAGCGCCGGCAGTTCGTGCCGTTCGGTCGGCTGGATCAAAACGATGCGGTGGGTCGCATTCAATTTGTCGAGCGGGCCATGCGCGATGAATGCCGACGCCAGTGGATAGTCGATCAACAACGTGTTCCAATGCCGCTCGGGCAGAAGCGCGAACGCGACCGCTTCGTCGGTCGCTGCGCAGGTGCGCGCGCCCCAGCGGCCGAGGCGGCGCGCCAAAAGCGATGCTTCGATTTCGGTTGCGGCGACGATCATGATCGAGCGGCCGGTGAGTTCGGGCGACACAAAAACTTTCTCGTTATCTTCGCTCAGCGCGGGCGGTAGCGGCACGGTGAAGCGGAACGTTGCGCCGGCGCCGGGCGCGCTGTCGACGCCGATATCGCCCTCCATGCGCTCTACGATGCGCTTGGAGATGGAAAGCCCCAATCCCGTGCCGCCGAACTTGCGCGTGGAGGATCCATCAGCCTGCTCGAATTCACGGAAGATGCGAGCCTGATCTTCCGCCTTGAGACCGATGCCGGTGTCGCGCACTTCGAAACGCACGTCGCCGACGCGCTCGCCCGGCTCGACGATGACGGCGACGCCGCCACGCTCGGTGAACTTGATGGCGTTGCCGGCGAGATTGAGCAGCACTTGACGCAGGCGCGCGACATCGCCGGTGACCTGCGCCGGCAGGCGCTCGTCGACAAAGCTTGCGATCTCGATGCCCTTGGCCTGCGCGCGCGGGGCGAGCAGCTCGGTGATGTCCTCGATCATCGGCGCCAGCGCAAATGGGCGCGTTTCGAGGTCGAGCCGGCCGGCCTCGATCTTGGAGAAATCGAGCACTTCTTCGATCAGCGACAACAGCGTTTCGCCCGAGGTCTTCGCGGCTTTGGCGTAGGTGCGCTGCTCGGGCGTCAACGGTGTGTCGAGCAGCAACTCGGACATGCCAAGCATGCCGTTGAGTGGCGTGCGGATCTCATGGCTGACCATGGCGAGGAAGCGCGACTTGGCGCGGCTTGCCGCCTCCGCCTGATCGCGCGCCTGTTCGAGCGCGTGCTCGACGTCGACGCGGTCGGTGACATCGCGGCCGACGCCTTGCACGTCGTTGCCGCTATCGCTGCGCACCGCGACTTCGCGCCAGGCGATCCAGCGTGCTGCATTCCCGCAGGCGATCTTCTGGTCGTACACGCGGGTGCCGTCGGCGAGCACGGTGACGGGACCTTTTTCGAGCACAGGAAGTTCATTACGCTGGCCGATCAGCTCTTCGGCCTTCTTGCCGGCGAGCGTGCAGAAGGCGTCGTTGACGAAGGTGACGAAGCCCTGCGCATTGCGGCGCACGATCAGATCGCCTTGTGCGTCGAGCAGGCTGCGCACGCGTTCCTCGGCTTCGCGCAGCTCCCAGACGTCATCGGATAATGTTTCGACGCGCGCTTCCAGGTCGCGCATCGTTTTCATCATGGCGCGTCGGCGCACCAGCAAATAGGAAATCGCCGTGCAAGCGGCGGCGAGGAACGCGCCGGTGCCCATGGCATAGGTGGACGGGTCGTAATTGCCGGCTTGCAGGCGGATGCCGGTGAAAAAACCGAGCGCGCCGGTGAACAGCGCGAGCGTCGTCATCACGGCGCGGCCGAACAGGACCAGCGCCGCTTTGCTGCGCCCGCGGCTGCGCCTCAAGCGCACGAGAGAAGATGACGGGTTTGCTCGCATGGTTTCCGGAGGCTATTTCAGCCGGGGAACCTTGCGATTTCATTCCGAAGGCCGGCGCCGGCAATCGCAGCGCGTGGATGTGGTGAAGAATGCGTTAAGCGCGCGGTAGCGGGGTCTGCCCGCTTAAGCGGCGCGCCGCACTTCGTCGGCAAGCGCGCGATAGGACAGAGCTTCCGCCAGATGAACGCGGCCGACTTTTTCCGCCCCGTCGAGATCGGCCAAGGTGCGGGCTACCCGCAGCACCCGGTGATATCCGCGCGCCGACAGATGCATGGCGTCGGCGGCATCGCGCAGCAAAGTCATTCCGGCGCTGTCGGCTTGTGCCACTTGTTCCAGGATCGCGCCGGAAGCCTGCGCATTGGTGTGCACGTTCGGCTGGGATAATGCGGCATAACGCTCGGCCTGGATGTCGCGGGCACGGGCCACGCGGGCGGCAATTTCGCGCGAGCCTTCCGCCGGTGGCGGCAGGATGAGATCGGCGGCGGTGACCGCCGGCACCTCGATGTGCAGGTCGATACGGTCGAGCAATGGCCCCGACAGCCGCGTTTGGTATTCGGCCGCACAACGCGCATTGGGCCCGCGCCTGCAGGCAAAGCCGGGATCGGAGGCGCGCCCGCAGCGGCAGGGATTCATGGCGATGACCTGAGCGGGCTTTTTTAGACCAAGCGTTGTGAGAAAATGGTCTTGGAAAGGAGCTTGGTTATGCCGAAAAAGAGGTTCAGCGCGGAGCAGATTGTGACACTGCTTCGTCAGATTGAAGTTTCGATGGCGCAGGGAAACGCGACACCGGTGGCCTGCCGGGATGCGGGGATATCGATGCGAGTTATTAGCGCTGCGCAAGGAATCGGCGGTCTTGAAATGGCAGGCGAAGCGGATGAAGGACCTGGAACGCGAGAATTCGGCCTGAAGCGTCTTGTTGCCGATCTGTCGCTTGAGAAGCAAGTCTCAAGGACGTTGCCTCGGGAAACTTGTAAGCCCCGACCGGCGCCGGCAGGCGGTTGAACGCATTCGGGGGAAGTATGGTCTCTCGGAGCGTCATGCCTGCCGGATTGTGGGTCAGCCGCGCGGAACGCAGCGTTACACCACCATTGTCCGTGCTGATGAAGACGCGCTGACGCAGGCCATTATTGCGTTGGCATCGCAGTACGGCCGATACGGCTATCGTCGGATCAAGTCATTGCTGGGCGAAGCCGGGTGGAAGGTAGGCTGCGATCGGGTACAGCGGATCTGGCGTCGCGAGGGGCTCAAAGTGCCCAAGAAACAAAGGCCACGGGGCGGGCTCTGGCTCAACGATGGATCCTGCATCCGGCGGCGGCCCGAGCGGCGCAATATGGGCTGGTCCTAGGCCTTTGTGGCGGCGAGACCCACGATGGCCGCAAGCTGCGGCTGATGACGTGATCGACGAGCATACCCGCGAATGCCTGGCCATCAGGGTGGCGCGCTGGATCAACAGCGCTGCCGAGACAATGTCGATCTCAGCTTAGCGCGGCTTGCCCAAGCACTTCCGGCCCGCAAGCGGCCGGACAGACGCAAAGGCCTTGCGCAACGGCTGGCGCAGGTTGGCGCCAAAACCCTGTTCATCGAGCCCGGCAGCCCCTGGGAGAATGGCTACTGCGAGTTATTCAACGGGAAACTACGCGATGAGCTGCTGAACGGTGAAATCTTCTACAGCTTGAAAGAAGCACAGGTCGTCATCGAGCAATGGCGAAGACACTACAACACAATCCGACCGCACTCGGCACTCAACTATGGCCGCCGGCGCACAGCAGCGCCCGCGGCCGCCCATCGATGAGATCATGCCGATGCAGTAATCGCTATCCAGCTGGCAAAAAATCCGACGGTGAAGCCGGCGATGGCGTGTTGGTTGGCATCCTTTTTAGCGATGGCCAAATGTCCGATTCCCGTTTCGTCAAAAAAAAGTCGATGGCGCTTAGAAGGTTCAATAAATCGTTCCATGACTAAAAAACCTCAGATTGAAAAATTCAGAGAATTGGCCCGCGAAAAAGGTGCGGACTTAAGCGAAGAAGAATTTGAAGCGGCCTTGCGCAAGCTGGCGAAAGCCGACCCTAATCCGAAAGATATTCAAGATTTGGCCGCTAAGCTGGGCCAGACAGAGAAAAAATCCGAATAGTGGGACCCTGCGGAATGGCGCCGATCGCCGTCATCAGCCCGATTCGGCGCAGGACGTAATGGCTGCCTTCCTTCGGCAGGTCGGCGTGGCGCTCGGTGACGAACTCACCAAAGTCCGAGTCCGGATAGACGAGCTTTCTGCTCACTTTGGTTGCCATATTGGCCTCCATAAGTTTGCGAACGCCTAGGCGATAGACGCATGGGGGCCGGGATTCAGATTGATGGTGATGCGCCGCGCCGGCAGCGCGAGGCCGGAGGCGATCAAAGCGGCGCGCACGCGCTCCTTGGCTTCGGAGACGGCCTTGTCGGGGAGGCCGACGATGGTGAAGGCCGGTAATCCGGGTGCGACCTGCACCTGCACGTCGACGCCGCGGGCCTCGATGCCCTCGAAAGCGACCGTCGCGACGCGCTGGACCATGCCCCGCTACCCCATTCTGATACTGAAAAGAGTAGCGGAACTTGGGGATAACGGCAAGAACATTTGCAGAACAAAACGACTCGGCTACAATTTTCGAAAGCACCGAAGTAAAGGGATCGGGTCATGACAGACACAAAGGAAATGGCCGCCGAGCTCAGAAAAGCGCGGCGGGCTGCGACCGAGGCGGAGGACGCCTGGTGCGCGGTGGAAGAATTGCTGTGGGAGATGCGGCATCCGCGCGCCTGGCGGCGGCTGGCGCAGACCAATGCCTGGGAGCCGGAGCCGCTGGCGCGGACGCACTGAATATCAGCTATCCGCGTCGGATTGTCATCTCGGCATAAACGGTTTGCCTATAATTCACGGCGCATTGTGAGGGATGCTCGTGAAAACCAGTTTTCGTCGTTTCGCCTTCGGCGCGGTGCTGCTCGTATCGGGCTCCGCGCTTCATGCTCAAACTGCGCCGGTGTGGACCGTGCCGGAGGTCGGCACCTTGCCGCACGATGCGCACGGGCTGCAGGTGCGCGACGGACGCGATCTCATCACCGCGACTTACGCGCATATCGGGCCGAACGTGCCGGACGCGTCGCAGCGTTACGCCGGCAACAATCTCGCCTGCACCAACTGTCACCTGCGCGCCGGCACGAAAAAATTCGGGCTCGCGCTGTTCGGCCTGTGGGGCGACTTCCCGCAATACAGCAGCCGCTCCGGCAACGAGATCAGCATCGAGGACCGTATTAATTCGTGCATGACGCGCAGCATGAACGGCCGCGCCATGCCAAACGACGCGCCGCCGATGCGGGCAATCGTCGCCTACATCAAGTTTCTCAGTTCGGGTGTTAAGCCGGGCGAGACGCTTCCGGGTCTCGGCACCGGCAAGATGCCGGAACTCGCCCGCGCCGCCGACCCGAAACGCGGACGCCCGATTTACGTCCGTTCATGCGTTGCCTGTCACAACACCGACGGTTCGGGAATTCGCAACAGCATTCCGTCCAGCGATCTCGGCTATATAGTGCCGCCGCTGTGGGGCAAGGACACGTTCAACGACGGCGCCGGGCTCGCCAGGCTGATCAACTTCGCGAACTTCATTCACTTCAACATGCCGCATGGCGTCGACTATTTCGACCCGCGCCTGAGCGCGGAAGATGCCTGGGACCTTGCGGCCTACGTTCTCTCGCAGCCGCGGCCGCACAAAGCAGGGCTCGAGAAGGATTTTCCGGACTTGCTAAATAAGCCGATCGACGCGCCTTACGGCCCTTACGGCGATCACTTCAGCGAGCAGCAGCATAAATACGGGCCATTCGCACCGATCCGGGCGGAGATTGCGAAGCTGAAACGCGAAGGTGTCAAGCCCGCGCGCTAGCAGGCGTGCAGCTATCTCTTCACGCGTGCCCGCATCTCTTCGATCTTGTCCCAGATCAGCTTGGCGATGTCGGGGCCGCCGACGTTCTTCACCGCGCGGATGCCGGTCGGAGAGGTAACGTTGATTTCCGTAATATAGTCGCCGATCACGTCGATGCCGACGAACAGGAGCCCGCGCTGACGCAAGGCAGGTCCGAGCGCCTCGCAGATTTCGCGCTCGCGTTTCGTGAGCTCGGTTGCCGCCGGCGAGCCGCCGCGCACCATGTTGGAGCGCAGGTCGTCGGCCGCCGGAATGCGGTTGATGGCGCCGGCGTATTCGCCGTCGACCAGGATGATGCGCTTGTCGCCTTCGCTCACTGCGGGCAGAAACTTCTGCACGACCCATTGCTCGCGGAAGGTGACCAAGAACATGTCATAGAGCGAGCCGAAATTGAGATCGTTGCGCGTGATGCGGAAAACCGCGCCGCCGCCGTGGCCGTAGAGCGGCTTCATGACGATGTCGCCGTGTTCGGCGCGGAACGCCTTGATCTCGGCGAGGTCGCGCGTGATCAACGTCGGCGGCATTAATTCGGGAAACTCGGTGACGAAAATCTTTTCCGGGGCGTTGCGCACATTCGCCGGATCGTTGACGACCAGCGTGCGCGGGTGGATGCGCTCGAGCAGATGCGTGGTGGTTACGTAGGAGAGATCGAAAGGCGGGTCTTGGCGCAGCAGCACCACGTCGAAGGCGGTGAGTTCCACCCGGCGGGGGTCGGTGCGCGTAAAGTGGTCGCCAGCGACGTCGCGCACGCTCAATGTCTCGACGGTCGCAAAGACGTGGCCGTCGAGCAGGGCCAGCCGGTTCGGCGTGTAATAGGAAAGCGCATGGCCGCGCGCCTGCGCTTCCAAAAGCAGGGCGAAGGTGGAATCGCCCTTGATGTTGATCCGTTCGATCGGATCCATCTGTACGGCAACTTTCAGACTCATGAGGGGCTCTTGTGATGGACGCTTGATGGACTTTGGCGTTCTCGTCGGACGGAAGAGGCTTAAGGAAAACAAAGCGTTAACATCTTACCAGCATAATCCGCGGTGGGGACGTTGGACAATGTAGGGGCCAGACGTGACGCTGCCGAAGCTTTCGATTGCCGCCAAGCTCTATGTCATCTTCGCTCTGATGGCCACCACGACCGTGGCCTTGTCGGCGGTGGCCGTGCACAACGCGCACCGGCACGCCGCGCTGACGAAATCGTTCGAAGACGCCAATGCCGGCAGCCTGAACGTCGAGCGCGTCAACGCCCTCATATACGCGGTCCAGTCTGCGGCACGCGGTGTCGTCATGTCGACCGATATCAAAGCCGCGGCGCCGTATCTCGCCGATCTCGGCAAGTCCAATGACATGATCGACCAGGTGCTGGCGCAATGGCAGCTCGGTGTCGGCAAGGACGACGCCAAGTCTTTCAGCGAATTTTCCGTCCGGCTGTCGGCATTCCAAAACTTCGCGCCGGAGCTTGCCCGCATCGCCAGCGTATCCGGGCCGCAGGCCGCACGCAGCTGGGCGGAAAAGAATTTTCCGGCCGAATTCCGCAACACGCTGACGCGCGATCTAAAAGCCCTCGACAAGCAATATGTCGAACGCGCGGGGCAACTCTACGGGCAGATCAACGACGGCATCGACAACACCGCGCTGCTGCTCAGCGTCCTGTCCGGCGTTGCGGTGCTGCTGGCAATTGCTGGTGCACTCATCATCATGCGAAGTGTGGTGAGGCCGATCACCGAGATTACCCGCATCACGCAGGCGGTCGCCGCCGGCGACGAGGCGCCGACGATCGCCTTCAGTAAGCGCAGCGACGAGATCGGTGCGCTGGCGCGTTCGATCGACGTGTTCCAACAGGCGATGCAGCATGTCAAAGATCTCAGCCGTCAGATCACGGACAATTCCGAAGCCCAGCGCGATAATCAGACGCAAGTGTCGAATGAAATCGCGCATTTCTCTGCCGAAGTAGAGGCAACGCTCGCCGAACTCGGCCGTATTTCGGATCAGATGCTGGCGGCTTCGAGTCAGCTCGCCGGCGTCGCCGACGACGCTTCTGCGAAAACAGCGCGCGCGGCCGCTGCATCAAGCGAAGCCTCCGGCAATGTTCGCGACATCGCCTCGGCCGCCGACGAATTGTCGGCGTCGGTTAACGAGATCGACCGCCAGGTGGCGCAATCCAACGCGATCGCCACCAAGGCCGTCAACGAGGCCGAACACACCAATCTCGCCGTGAAAGAGCTCGACGAAGCGGCCGGCCGCATCGGCGACGTGATCAAGCTGATCACCGACATTGCCGAACAGACCAACCTGCTTGCGCTTAACGCCACCATCGAAGCGGCGCGGGCGGGCGAAGCCGGTCGCGGCTTTGCCGTGGTCGCCGGCGAGGTGAAGGCGCTGGCCGGGCAGACCAGCCGCGCCACAGAGGAGATCGCAGCGCAGATCGCCGGCATGCAGCGCGCGACCCAACGTTCGATTGAAGCCATTGCGTCGATCGAAACGATCATCCGGGAAATCGGCGACATCAGCGGCGCGATCGCGGCGGCGGTGACCGAGCAGGGCGCTGCGACGGCGGAAATCGCCCGCAGCGTCGAAACCGCGGCCAAGCGCACGGTCGAAACTGCCGATGAGGTGAACCTCGTCGGCGGCGCAACGGAAGATACCCGCGCGAGCGCGGCCGCCGTGAAGAACGTGGCCGACGATCTCGGCCACGTGGCCGGGCGTATTCGCTCCCAGGTCGATCAATTCTTCGAAAGACTGAGCGCGTAACGTTTAGCTCGCCTCGAACGCCGCCGGGATATGGCGTGGCAGTTTGCCCGGCGCCACCAGGATCGCGTCGAAACGGAAATCTTGAACCGTGTCGTCCGGGCGCATGGCGAGCCAGACTTCCGCCGCCGCCGCAATGCGTTGGCGCTGACGTGGCAGTACCAATTCGGCCGCTTCATCGAGACTGTTGCGCGCTTTCACCTCGACGAAGACCAGCAAGGAGCGTCTGCGCGCGACGATATCGATCTCGCCGGCCGGCGACTTCCAGCGGCGCGCCAGAATGCGAAAACCCTTGGCGATGAGAAAGGCCGCGGCGCGGCTTTCCGCCGAAATGCCGAGACGGAACGCGGCAATTTTTTCAGGGCGCGCTTCGCGTTTTTGACGTTCAGATCGCGGCGCGGATACCGGCGCGGCGGTCGGCCGATTGCTACGGCGCGCCATCGCCATTGTCCTTCGTCAATTCGAGCGCGCGCTGGTAGACCGCACGCCGAGGGTGGCCCGTCGCCAGCGCGACTTCACCGACGGCATCTTTCAGCGAGACGCGTATGAGTGCGCGCCGCAAGAGTTCGTCGATATCTTCCGCATCGGCGCTTTGCTCCGGCGGCGGCGCCACGACAATGACGATCTCGCCGCGGGTCTCGCCGCCGGTGGCGTAATCGCGGGCGAGTGCCGCGAGGTCGCCGCGACGGATTTCCTCATGCAGCTTGGTAAGCTCGCGGCAGACCGTGGCCGCGCGCGAGCCCAAGCCTTCGGCCAGATCGGCAAGCGTGGCGCCAAGACGCGGCCCGCTCTCGAACAGTATCAAAGTGGCGGGAATGGATTTCAGCGCCGCGATCCGTTTCTGCCGTGCACTTTGCTTAGGCGGCAGAAAGCCCTCGAAGAAAAAACGGTCGGTCGCCAGACCGGACACGGTGAGTGCTGCAAGAGCGGACGAAGCGCCCGGCAGCGCGGTCATCGTGTGGCCGGCTTCGATCGCCGCACGCACCAGCTTGTAACCCGGATCGGAAATCAGCGGTGTGCCGGCATCCGAGACCAGGGCAATCGCTGCGCCTTCGGCGAGGCGCGCGAGCAGCTTCGGCCGCGCCTGCGCGGCGTTGTGCTCGTGATAGGGCGTCAACGGTGTGGTGATGCCGTAACGTTCGAGCAGCTTGGCGGTAACGCGGCTGTCCTCGCAGGCGATAACGTCTGCGCCCGCGAGCACGTCAAGCGCGCGCAAGGTGATGTCGCGTAAGTTCCCGATCGGTGTGGCGACCAGATAAAGGCCGGGTGCCGGTTTCGGCGCGTCGCTCGCGACTTCGCCGATCGCGTAGCGGCGTTTCTTGTCGCCTTCGGCCATATTCTTCTTCGCCATGCCGGGCACTCTAAATGGCCGGCGCAGCCGCGTCATGCAGCGACAAATTCCCTTGGCCTTTCATTGCTTTAACTTTTATGGGATAAAAACGCCGCTTGTCATCAGACTGACAACTCGATCTCAATTCGTCGCGTGGGGAGACCATGTCGGGGACGCCGCCGGAACAAAAAAAACAGCCGATGCCCAGCCGGCGCAGTGTCACCGCCGCGCTGGGTGCTACGGCCGCCGCGCTCCTGTCCGGTTGCAGCAGCGACAAGGTCGGCAATTTCGGTGGCGGCAATTTCCAGAATCCGTTCACGCCACAACCGCAGACGCAACCATCGGCCGCCATCGGTGGCGGCCAGGTCCGCGTCGCCTTGATCCTGCCGCTGTCGGCGCAGGGCAATGCCGGTGTGGCGGCGTTGTCGATGAAGAACGCCGCCGAGATGGCGCTCGCCGAGTTCAAGAACCCGAACATCCAGCTTCTGGTGAAAGACGACGCCGGTTCGCCCGCGACCGCGCAAACCGGCGCGCAGCAGGCGATCAACGAGGGCGCCGAGATCATTGTCGGGCCGCTGTTCGCCCAGTCGGTGCGCGCGGTCGCGCAGGTTGCTCGCCCGCGCAACATTCCGGTGATTGCGTTCTCCACCGATTCGAGCGTGGCCGCGCAGGGCATCTATCTCTTGAGCTTCCTGCCGGAGACCGACGTCAATCGTATCGTCAATTATGCCATTTCGCGCCGCCGCCGTTCCTTCGCCGCGCTGATTCCGGACAACGCTTATGGCGCGGTGGTGCAGGCGGCGTTCCAGCAGGAGGTGCCGAGCCGCGGCGGCCGCGTGGTCGTGCTGGAAAAGTATCCGATCGATCCGAGCGGGCTTGCCGCTCCGGTCAGCCGGGTGGCGCAGGCGGCGACACAGATCGACAGCGTGTTCATTCCAGGCAGTGCCGATGCGGTGCCGCAGGTGGTGCAGGCGCTGGCCGCCAATCGTGTCAATCTGAAGCGTTTGCAATTGCTCGGCACCGGGTTGTGGGACGACCCACGCATCTTCTCCGACCGGCTGTTACAGGGCGGACTTTATGCTGCGCCGGAGACGGCGGGCTTTCGCAGTTTCTCGGCGCGGTATCGCGGCCGCTACGGACAGGACCCGGTGCGCACCGCGACGCTTGCCTATGACGCGGTGGCGCTCGTGGCGGCGCTGGTGAAGACGCAAGGGCAGGCGCGCTTCTCGCAAACCGTGCTGACCAATCCGTCGGGCTTTGCCGGCATCGACGGCATTTTCCGCTTCCGCCCCGAAGGCATCAACGAGCGCGGGCTGGCGGTGTTGCGCGTCGGACCGACCGGCGGCCAGGTGGTGAGCCCGGCGCCGCGCTCGTTCGGGACGGGGGCATAAAGCTAAGCTGCGAGGTCGGCGACCACCGCGTCGAGCAGCGGAAAACCGCTTTGCGTTACGCGCAGGCGGCCGTCGGCGGTGGTCTCGACCGCGCCCTCGCTGCGCAGGATGGCGATGCGCGCCGGATCGATTTCGCGGCCCGAGAGCGCGAGAAACCGTCCGGGCTCGATGCCCTCCGCGAGGCGCAAACCCATCAGCAGATATTCGTCAGCGGTCTCGCCGGCCGTGAGCGGTTCGTTGACAATGAGCCCCGACCCAGCCGCTTCCACGCGCATCAGCCAGCTTTCGGGACGCTTTTCGGTTTCGGTGGCCAGACGCCTGCCGGCGAGGTTGAGGCGGCCGTGCGCGCCGGGTCCGACGCCGGCATATTCGTGGCCGCGCCAGTAAACCAGATTGTGCCGGCATTCCGCGCCCGGCCGCGCGTGATTGGAAATCTCGTAGGCCGGCAGGCCGGCGTCCGCGCAAACCGCTTGCGTCAGATCGTAGAGATCGCGCGCGAGGTCTTCGTCGGGTACGGCGAGCTTGCCGGCGGCGTGGAGACCGGCGAAGGGCGTGTCGGGCTCGACGGTGAGCTGGTAGAGAGAAAGATGTTCGGCGGCCTCGGCGATGGCGCGCTTGAGTTCGGTCTCCCAAGCATCGAGCGATTGTCGCGGCCGCGCGTAGATCAGGTCGAAGGAATAGCGCTCGAAATTCGCGCGCGCGATCGCAACCGCGTCGAGCGCTTCCTGCGCCGTGTGCAGGCGTCCGAGTTCCTTCAACGCGGTATCGTCGAGCGCCTGCACGCCGAGCGACACGCGATTGACGCCGGCTGTGCGATAGCCGCGAAAGCGCGTGGCTTCGACGCTGGTCGGGTTGGCTTCCAGCGTCACTTCGACGTCGGGCGCGACGCTCCAATGTTTGGCGACGGAGTCGAGGATCGCCTGCACCGACGATGGTTGCATCAGCGACGGCGTGCCGCCGCCGAAGAAAATACTCGACACGGTGCGCGCGCCGATGCGTTCCGCCGTCGTGGCGAGTTCGGTTTCGAAGGCGCGCACGAAACGCGCTTCGTCGATGCCGCCATGGCGGACGTGGCTGTTGAAGTCGCAGTAGGGGCACTTGGAGAGGCAGAACGGCCAGTGCACGTAAACTGCGAACGGCGTGGTTGATGTCATTTTAACCATCATAGGCCGCATCGCCCCTGCACCGCCAGCGCGCAAGTATCACTGGCGGGAGATAATTCATTAAAATTGTAACGATCTCGCGTGCTGCAAGAGGTGCGTTTACACGCGCCGCAAACACGCTTGCGCCAGTTTCACGAAGGCGCGGGCGCGGTGCGACAGGCCTTTGCCCTTCGGCGGCAGGCCGTGCTTTTCCTGCGCGCTCATCTCGCCGAAGGTGCGGTCAAAACCGTCAGGCAGGAACAACGGGTCGTAGCCGAAACCGGCATCGCCGCGCGGCGGCCAGGTGACGACGCCATCGACGCGGCCTTCGAACTCCTCGACGTGGCCGTCCGGCCAGGCGAGACACAGCGCGGCGATGAAATGCGCGCGCCGTTGCTCCGGTGTCTTGGCGCCGCGTCCAATCAGCAGCGTCTGGATCTCGTTCATGGCGCCGCGGAAATCCTTGTCGAGTCCGGCCCAGCGCGCGGAGTGAATGCCGGGCTCGCCGTCGAGCGCATCGACCACCAAACCGGAGTCGTCGGCGAAAGCCGGTTTGCCCGCGGCCTCCGCCGCGGCCATGGCCTTGATGTGCGCATTGGCCGCGAAGGTCTTGCCCGTCTCATCCGGCTCCGCGAGACCAAGCGCGCCGGCCGATTGCGCCTCGATCCCGTGAGGCGCGAGTAGCTCGCGCATTTCCTTGAGCTTGCCCGGATTGTGGGTGGCGATGACGATGGGTGACGTCAATTGTCTGTTCACGCCACCGCCAGCTTTTGCAGATCGACCAGTTTGCCGATGCCTTTGCGCGCCAAGGCCAACAGCGCCAGGAACTGATCCTCGCTGAACGGCGTCTTCTCGGCGGTGGCCTGCACCTCGACGATGTTACCGTTGCCGGTCATGACGAAATTGGCGTCGGTCTCGGCTTCGGAATCTTCCGCATAATCGAGGTCGAGCACGGCGGTGTTTTTGTAAACGCCGCAGGACACAGCCGCGATATGGTCGCGCAACACCTCACCCTTCAGCATGTCGCGCGTTTTCATCCAGGCCAGGCAATCGGACAACGCGACCCAGGCGCCGGTGATTGAGGCGGTGCGCGTGCCGCCATCGGCCTGGATGACGTCGCAATCGACGGTGATCTGCCGCTCGCCCAGCGCCGGCAGGTTGATGACGGAGCGCAAGGAGCGCCCGATCAGGCGCTGGATCTCGACGGTGCGGCCGCCCTGCTTGCCGACAGAAGCCTCGCGGCGGGTGCGCTCGGAGGTGGCGCGCGGCAGCATGCCGTATTCGGCGGTGACCCAACCACGCCCCTGGCCCTTCAGCCAGGGCGGCAGGCGCTCCTCCAGGCTGGCGGTGGCCAGCACGTGGGTGTCGCCGAATTTCACGAAACAGGAGCCTTCGGCATATTTTACGATGCCGCGCTCGAGTGAAACGCCGCGCAATTCGTCGACCTGTCGCCCGCTTGGCCGCATAAGTCCTCCCGGCTTGTCGTTGGGGGCTCACCATAGCCGGATGCCCGGCTTGAACAAGGTGGGGCGAATGGTCAATTGTTGTCGGGATTGAAGGAGTTAGACATTGGCCTCGCACGACGTCCCGATCGGCGCGACACAAGTGAGCCTGGCGGCGCTCAATGAGCGCTCGCGGGAGATTTTCCGCTCGATCGTGGAAAGCTATCTGGCGACCGGAGAACCGGTGGGTTCGCGCAATCTCTCCCGCATTCTGCCGATCCCGCTGTCGCCGGCCTCCGTACGCAACGTGATGTCGGATCTGGAACAGCTCGGTCTCATCTTTGCGCCGCATACCTCGGCCGGCCGGCTGCCGACGGAACTGGGCTTGCGCTTCTTCGTCGACGCGCTGATGGAAATCGGCGACCTGACCGAAAGCGACCGCCGCGCCATCGAAGCGCAGGTGGCCGGTTCGGGCGCCGGTAAATCGCTGGAAACGATCCTGACCGAAGCCTCGCAGATGCTGTCGGGCCTCACCCGCTCGGCCGGCATCGTGCTCACCGCCAAAACCAATGTGAGGCTCAAGCACATCGAGTTCGTGCGGCTCGAGCCCGAGCGCGCGCTCGCCGTGCTGGTGGCGGAAGACGGCCAGGTGGAAAACCGTGTGCTCAACGTGCCGGCTGGGCTGCCGACCTCGGCGCTGGTCGAAGCCGGCAATTTTCTCAACGCCCGTATCCGCGGCAAGACGCTCGCCGAGCTGCGCCACGAAATCGAGACCGCCTTGCAGGAGGGCCAGGCTGCGTTTGATCAACTGACGCAGAAGATCATCGCCGCGGGGCTGGCGAGCTGGTCGGGCGGCGAAATGGAGGACCGCCAGCTCATCGTGCGCGGCCATGCCAATTTATTGGAGGATCTGCACGCGCTCGAAGATCTCGAACGGGTGCGCTCGCTGTTCGACGCGCTGGAGGCCAAGCGCGGGGTGATCGACCTGCTCGGCCGTGCCGAGCGCGCCGAGGGCGTGCGCATCTTCATCGGCTCGGAAAACAAGCTCTTTTCGCTGTCCGGCTCCTCCACCATCATCGCGCCCTACCGTGACAACAAAGGCAGCATTGTCGGGGTGATCGGGGTGATCGGGCCGACGCGGCTCAACTACGCCCGGGTCATTCCCATGGTCGATTATACCGCCCGGGTGGTGGGAAAGCTCCTGTCCGGATAAATGCTTGATTTTTACAGCCGGAGCCCTGATATGCCCGGTATCCGATCAATATCATTTTCAATGGGTTGAGCACGATGACGGACCCAACCGCCCGCCAAAGCGAGGACGCTGTGGCCGAGACCGAGAATAGCCAGCAAAATAATGGCGAAGGACAAGGCGCGCCGGAGCAAGACGATCCGGTGAGCGAGGCCAAGCGCGAGGCCGGCGAATACAAGGACAAGCTTCTGCGCACGCTCGCGGAAATGGAGAACCTGCGCAAGCGGACCGAGCGCGAGGTGTCCGATGCGCGGCTCTACGGCATTGCGAGTTTCGCGCGCGAAGTATTGCAGGTGGCCGACAACATGCATCGCGCGCTCGAAGCGACCGGCTCTGAACTGCGCGAGCAGGGCGACGCGAAAGTGAAGTCGCTGATCGAAGGCGTCGAACTCACCGAACGCGAATTGCTCAAGGCGCTCGAAAAGAACGGCGTGAAAAAGTTTTCGCCGCAAGGCGAAAAGTTCGATCCCAACGTGCAGCAAGCAATGTTCGAAATGGAAACCACGGATGTGCCGCCCGGCCATGTCGCGCAGGTCATCCAGGCCGGTTACATGATCGGCGAACGCGTGCTGCGTCCGGCGCTGGTCGCCGTCGCCAAGGCGGCGAAGGGGCAGGCGCCCGCCAACGACAATCCCGACACCACAGCCTGAGCGGCGTTCCGGTTTTAATTGTCATAAATCCGATACTGATCGCGCTTGCGATAGCGCATAGCTGTGCGCGTGCGAACGCGAACGTGGCCAGCGGCTTAGAGCGAGCCTCTTCATTGGAATAATTTGAAGCTTTGCGCGCTACTTTGGAGTCGTTATAAGTTATTGATATTGCATGATATTTTGCTTGACGCCGGCGCCGGCGCGGTCAATTTTGGCGGCGAGATTTCATCCGCGCGGAGGAAGACATGGCGATCACGACATCAACGTTCCGTACAGGCGCGCTCGGTTGTGCGCTGCTCGCATTCGCATTCGTCGCGGCGGACCGCGCACAAGCCGCGTCGATGACGGAAGGCACAACTCAATTCAAGGCGTATGTCGTCGAGCACATCGGCAAGGCGATCGCTGGCGCGCAGAAACTGCAGGCGGCGGTGAAAGCCGGTGACGTCAAGGCGGCGCAAGCGGCCTGGATCGAATCGCGCAAAGGCTGGGAAGCGATGGAGCCGGTGACCGGCGAGTATTTCGACGACATCGATAAAGTCGTCGATCCCTGGCCCGACGCCAAGTCTGGCTTTCACGCGATCGAGGCTCCGTTGTTCGCGGGCAAGCTCGGTGGCCTGCAACAGCCGGTCGATGACCTGGTCGCCAATCTTTCCAAGTTCCAGAAGCGCGTGAGCGCCAAGAGCTTCACGTTCACGCCGCAGCGGCTGCTCAGCGGCACCGCCAATCTCGCCTACGAAGTCGGCGAAGAGAAGTCGAAAGGCGGCGAGTCGCCATATGCCGGCACCTCGATCGTCGACATGCAGGAAAACGTCGAAGGCATCGAGGCGGCCTACAAGCTGGTGTTTGGGGACACGCTGAAGAAAGCCGATCCCGAGATCGCCAAGATCATCCACGACCGCATCGAGAAGCTCGAAGGCTTGGTAAAGGTCAGCGATATCAAGAGCCTCAACGTGAAAGCCACGCACATCGCCGGCGAAGAGCTGGCGGTGCTTCTGCAAAGCGCCGCGCCCAAGCTGGGGCTGAAAACGTTCAAGGTCGGCGACGAAGACGAAGAGAAGAAATAGGGAATCACGATGATGGGCACGCGCAAACCGGGTGTATGGCTGGCGGCAGGCGCCTGTCTGCTGATCGTCGCGTCGCATCCAGTCACGGCTACGCCGGTCGTCAGCAAGGACGCACCGCTGCCGGACGGGACCGAACTGAACGAGGAGCAGCTCGACCGGCCGACCGAGCTATTCAATTTCGAAGCCGCCGGTGGCAAGCGTTCCTACCTGTTCAATCTTGGCGACATGCTGTTTTCCTCGCCGGCAATCTTCGGCGGGGTCGCGCGTGATGCCCAGATGAGCTGCGACACCTGCCATCAGGCGGGCAGCAACAATGCCAAGCTGTTCGTGCCCGGCCTGTCGCGCCAACCCGGCACCTTCGACGTCACCGGCGCGCTGTTCAATCCGAAGGCGAACAACGGCGTGTTCGATCCGGTGACGCCGCCCAGCCTGCGTGGCGCCAAATATCTTGCGCCATATGGACACGACGGCCGTTTCGCGTCGCTGCGCGATTTCATCCGCAACGTCGTCGTCAACGAGTTCGCCGGGGCTGAACCGTCCGGCGAGGTGCTGGATGCGCTGGTTACCTATGTGCGCGAGATTTCGTTTCTGCCCAATCGCAAACTCGGCACCGGCGGCAAGCTGACGGACAAGGCGTCCGCTGCCGCGCGCCGCGGCGAAGTGTTGTTCAACAAGCCGTTCCGGCACGATGCCGCCATGAGCTGCGGGGGCTGCCACAAGCCGGACGGTGTTTTTGTCGATCATCAGATGCACGACATCGGCACCGGCGGCTGGTTCAAGACCAAGACGCTGATCAATGCCAATCTCAACGCGCCCTATTTCCACGACGGGCGTTACGATACATACGATCAGGTGGTTGACTATTTCGACCGCCACTACGATCTCGGCCTGAGCGTCAGACAAAAGGCCGACCTCGTCGCCTATCTCGACGCGGTCGGCGACGCCGACGAGCCGGTCACCCGCAACTCGGTGCAGTTGGAGCTCGACGAAATTTCCGATTTTGCCAGCGTGCTGGACACCGCCATTCCCGCGCGCAACAAGAACGTGATCGCACTGGCGGTTGAATCGGTCGGCAACGAGTGGCGCGAGCTCGGCGAAAACTTTCCCTCGCTCAAAGATACGAGCGTGCATGGCGGCGTTGCCGAGCGCCTGAAGGCGCATGGCGCGGCGCGCGACATGGTGCTGACGCTCAGGCGCATTGCGATGATGGTGGAGGCCGGCAAATTCGAGGCGGCTGCACGTGCTTATGCGGACTATCGTGCCCAGGAGGCAGGTGTTGGCATGGCGCTCAAGCAGGCCGAGGCCTGGTCGCTGTTTAATCCAGCGGTGCGGGCCGCACATTTCGCGGCGCTGCGTCGTCTCGCCGAACTGGCGAAATAGCGGCTGTACTCGGGTAAAAGAAATGTTATAACATTACATTTACTTGGGAGTTATAGGAATGCGGGGGCGTAGGGGTAGCGGGGTTTTTGGCTGGACGGTATCGGTTGCCGCTTTGACGGCAGCGCTCGGTGGTGCCGAGGCGCAGGCGGAGGACAAGACGCCGCCGACGCCGAAATCGATCTGGGAACAGGAAACGCTTACCGGCGATTGGGGCGGCGCGCGTACCGCTCTGAAAGATCGCGGCATCGACATCACGCTGCAATACATCGGCGAGTTCTTCGATGTTTTCTCCGGTGGCCTGTATCAACGGCCGAGCTATGAAGGCCGCGCCGAACTGTCGATCGATACCAACCTCGAAAAACTGATGGGCTGGACCGGCGCCACCACCCACGTCACCGTCTTTGACATTAACAACGGCGGCTACGATGTGGCCGAACGCGTGGGTAGCATTTCCGATCCGAGCAATATCGACGCCTATCACACGCTGCGGCTGTTCACCCTCTGGTACGAGCAGGCTTTTGGCCCGATGTTTTCGGTTCGCGTCGGACAGCTCGCCGCCGACGGCGAATTCTTCACCAGCGAAACAGCCGGCGGGCTGATCAACGGCACCTTCGGTTGGGGCGACAACCTGGCCGCCAACATCACCAATGGCGGCCCGGCTTATCCGCTGGCGACGCCCGGCGCGCGCGTGAAGATCATGCCGACGCCTGACGTCACGATCCTCGCGGGCGTGTTCTCAGGCGATCCGGCCGGAAAGGATTGCAACGACGATCCGCAGCGCTGCAATCCGCACGGCACCACGTTCAGCTTTTATGGCGGCGCGCTCTGGATGGGAGAAATCCAGTTCAACGTGAACCAAGGCAAGCAGGCGATCGGGCTGCCGGGTACCTACAAGATCGGCGGTTGGTACGCGACGGCCGAGTACGCCGATCAGCACTACGGTGTCGATCCCGCCACCGGCGCGGTGGTTTCACTCGCCGATCCGGTGGGGCCGGATCCGCTTTTCCACCGCGGTAATTGGGGCATCTATGGCGTCGCCGATCAAATGATCTGGCGCGGGGCGGCGAGCAGCGTGAACCTGTTCCTGCGCGGCGGTGGTTCGCCGACGGACCGCAACTTGATCTCCTACTACGTGGATGGCGGCGTCGGCATCAAAGGATTATTGCCCGGCCGCGCCGACGACACGCTCACGTTTGGCGTCGCTTACGCCAAGATCAGCAGCGCGGCGATCGCGTTCGACCAGGACAACATCGTCTTCAACGGTCCGCCCTATGCCGTCCGCAGTGAAGAAATCGTGTTCGAGCTGAATTACGCCTTGCAGATTGCGCCGTGGTGGGTCGTGCAGCCCGATCTGCAATACATTGTGCGTCCGAACGGCGGGCAAAATCCGGACGATCCGACATTGACGCTCGGCCATGCCTTTTTTGGCGGCATACGCACGATATTCACGTTCTGATCGGCGTTCAGCGGAATTCGATGCTGTCGCGCAGGGCGCGGAAGCGCGGAAACACCTCGTCCCAAGTGTCCTGGTCGACGACGCCGACCATACGCAGGAAGCCATTGCCGCTTGCGAATTGCAGCCATTGTACGAGCGCGAGCGGTTTGCCGTCGGCGGCTTTTGCTTTGGCGCGGATTTCGTAGCCCTGCGCGCCGTTGATGCGCATCGCCTCGGCCGAGGTGATGGCAAGATCGGGCAGAGGCGTTCGCTCAAGCAGGTTGCGGGCAAATAACGGACGGGAATCGGACTGGGTTGGTGCGCCGCGGCCGACCGACACGATCACGTAAGTGTACTTGGTGAGGTTGCCGCCCGGTCCGTCGATCAAGATCATTGCGCCCTGCGGCGCGACCTTGGCCGGACGGAAGCCCGCCATATTCGTAACCTTGAACGGCAGCAGGCGGACCAATTCATCCATCGGGGGCATGCGAAACCGCACGGTGGCGAGCATCTCGCGCACCTTCTCGTCCGTATAAATCGAGTGTGCTTCCTCCGGGACGCGCACGCCGACGAGGGCCGCGATCTGACCGGCTTTCTTGTCGGTGGTGTTGGCGAGCAGGTACCAGCTTCGATAGTCGGTGCCCTTGACGTTCTCACGGCCGGTCAAGAGAAAGCCGATGCCGCCCGCGAACGCGAATAACTCGCGCTTCTCCGTCTTCAAGGTCTTGGAGTTGTCGGCGAACGCCGATTTCTCGAATGCCTGGTAGGCCGGCGCCGGGACATCGAGCAATGTAACGATCACATTGCGGCCGGCATCCTCAAAGCCGGGAAATTTCTTCGCCACGACGAGGTCGCCTGCCGGCACCAGGCCGATTCGCGAGCCCGGCGGGAACACCGCCTGCGCCCGGGCGTCGTCGGCGAGCGCAAGGGCGCCAAGCAGTGTGACGGCGATAGCCGTAGCGAAAATCGTTCGGAGCATGGTCATCCTTAGCCAGGTCGGTTTTAAAGGTCGGGCCGACGTGACGGTTGATTTTGGCTTTAATTTTAGACGCCAGATTCGACGTCCGGCCTCAGGAAACAGCTTGTTAATGCCGCATCGTTAGTTTCATAGCAAACAAGCGGCTTGAGGCTCGCCATGGCATCTCCTCGCGGCGGCAATGTGCGCTACAGCATCGTCGTTCCCATCTACAACGAAGAGGCGGTGCTGCCTATTCTGTTGAAGCGGCTCGACGCGCTCATGGATGCGCTCGACGGTCCGGCTGAAGCCATTCTCGTCGACGACGGCAGCACGGATTCGGGCTCGATCTTCCTGCGTGCGCGCGCGAAGGACAATCGCCGCTATCGCTATATCGGCTTGACCCGCAATTTCGGCCACCAGATCGCGATCACGGCAGGCATGGACGCCGCCAGCGGTCAGGCCGTGATCGTGATGGACGGCGATCTGCAAGACCCGCCGGAAATCGTGCAGGAGATGATTGCGCGCTGGAAGGAGGGCTACGACGTCGTCTACGCCCGGCGGCGTTCGCGTGAGGGAGAAGGGACTTTCAAACGCTGGACGGCGGCCGCGTTTTACAGGCTGCTCAACCGGATGTCTTCGGTCGATATTCCTGAGGATGTCGGTGATTTCCGCCTGATCGATCGCCGCGTGCTGGACGCATTTCGTCAGATGCCGGAGCAGGACCGCTTCGTCCGAGGCATGTTCGCCTGGCTCGGTTTCCGCCAGACCGCGGTCGAATTTGATCGGCCGGCGCGTGTCGCCGGCGAGACCAAATACCCTTTTTGGAAAATGGTGCGTCTGGCCGTTAATGGCGTGATCGGATTCTCGGATGCGCCGTTGAAGGCTGCAATCTGGCTCGGCCTTGCGGTATCCGTCTTTGCACTGTGCGTTGGCGCTTATGCCGTTGAACGCTTTCTGGTGAACGAAGTCGTTGCCGGCTGGACCTCGATCGTCGTCGTCGTCTCGTTCCTCTCCGGCATCAATCTCCTGGTGAGCGGAGTGATGGGCCTCTACATCGGGCGCATTCATGCCGAGGTGAAGCGGCGTCCTCTCTATATCGTCGACCAACGAATTGGATTTGAGCCGGTTGCAGCGCGCGAATCGGACGCTTCGCGGGTGTCGTCACGCAGACGCGTGCGCGGCAGGGCGTCGGCATGACGTTGCGGACGCTTGCCTCCTCAGCCGGCCCGCTGACTTTGCCGCGCTGGTTGCCGCTGGCCGTTATTGTTCTCGTGGCAATTGTGCTGCGGCACATCGTGGTTCCGA
The DNA here is from genome assembly GCA_963840065.1 of uncultured Alphaproteobacteria bacterium. Taxonomy (GTDB): domain Bacteria; phylum Pseudomonadota; class Alphaproteobacteria; order Rhizobiales; family Xanthobacteraceae; genus Pseudolabrys. Next base: position 642,246 of record CAWIXF010000010.1, read on the forward strand.
ATTCCGACGTGAGTTGGGATCTCACGCTGGCGGACAAGGTGCTCGACGGACAGCGTCTTTATGTTGACCTGATCGAGGTCAACCCGCCTGCCACGGTCTATCTCTATATGGTTCCGGCGATCCTCGGCCGATGGTCGGGATTGCCGGCTGAACTGTTTGTCGATGCGCTGGTATTCCTGGCCGCGGGCCTGAGCCTGTGGCTGTCGTGCCGCATCTTATCGCGAGCCGGCATCTTGCTCGGCGGCGGCTGGGAACTGGCGGCGGCGGCGGCCGTGCTTCTGATCTTGCCCGCGCACACATTCGGTGAACGCGAACACATTGTGCTCATCGCGTTTCTTCCCTTGCTTGCGCTCGCGGCCGTGCGCGCCACTGGCGACCGGCCCGAGCTTTGGATGGTCATCGTCGCCGCTCTTTGCGGCGGGTTCGTCGCGATCATCAAGCCGTTTTTCGTGGCGCCGATTGTCTGCACGGCGGCAATGGCAGCCTATTCCGTCCGCTCCTGGCGGCCGATTTTCGCGCTGGAAAATTGGATCGCTGCCGGTCTGTTGGCCGCCTATTCCGCCGCGGTGCTGATCGCGTTCCCGGAATTCATCAGAGATGTGACGCCGCTGGTGCTGGACATTTATGTGCCGGCCAAACTTTCGCTTTGGAACATCGTCAGCGAGGGCGCGACGGTCCTGCTCATCGGCGCTTGGCTCGTGATCGCGTTGTTCAAGCGCCGATCGATATTTGCGCCGCCTTTCTGCTTGCTGCCGGCAGCGACGTTCGGCTTTGCGATCGCATTCTACGTTCAGGCCAAAGGCTGGCCTTATCAGTCCTATCCGATGCTCGCTCTGACGATGATCGCATTCATGCTCGTTTTCTTCGAACACTGGCGCCCGGAATCCTCCCCGGCGTCCGGCGAGCGGCAAAAACGGATGGCGCTCGCGCTCGCCGCCGGCCTGATCCTGGGAGGGTCGTTCGCGTGGTTCAATCTCTCGCTCGACCTCTCGGCGCTGGCGCAAACGGTGCGCGCGATCAAGCCGCGTCCGAAAATCTTGGCACTGTCGATCGACCTGTCCGTCGGTTTCCCGCTCACCCGCGCCGTCGATGGATCATGGGTTGGTCGCGTCCCGTCCCTGTGGGTTTCCGGAAATGTCTGGTCTCGAGGTCTGAAAGAGACGCTCGATCCGCACACGCTGGCGAAACTCAAGGCTTATGCCGATCGCGACCGGGCGATGCTCGCCGAAGATATCGCCCGTGGCCAGCCGGACGTCATTCTGGTCGATCACCGGCAGAAGGTTGATTGGCCGGCCTGGATCGCTGCTTATGCGCCGCTCGCCGAGCAAATGATCGCCTACCGCAAGGTCGGTGCCGTGGGCGAATTCGATGTCCTCAGCCGCGATCCGGGCGGCTAGCCCACCTCTGCCGATAGCGCCGTCGAAAGCGGCCTCTTGCAGGGCAACACGCCCCTCCTATATGAGCGCTAAGCCGCAAAAATGCGGTGAATCGAGTATCCAGGGGGCTGGATCAAGGGCGTCGCGGATGAGCCGCCGACGTCCCAATCGGGCGCCAAGAGGCCTTGAGGGCAAGAGTGTCCCTTCGGGGCACGAGAGGCCCGGCCGGCCTGCCGCAATTTGAGAGGAACAACCATGGGCAAGGTCATCGGCATCGACCTCGGCACCACCAATTCGTGCGTTGCCGTCATGGAAGGCACGAATCCCAAAGTTATCGAGAACGCCGAAGGCATGCGCACCACGCCTTCGATCGTCGCCTTCACGGACGACGGCGAGCGTCTCGTCGGCCAGCCGGCCAAGCGCCAGGCGGTCACCAATCCGGAAAAGACCATCTTCGCGGTCAAGCGCCTGATCGGTCGGCGTTATGACGACCCGATGGTGGAAAAGGACAAGAAGCTCGTCCCCTACAAGATTTCCAAGGCCTCCAACGGCGACGCCTGGGTCGAGGAGGAAGGCAAGACCTATTCGCCCTCGCAGATCTCCGCCTTCATCCTGCAAAAGATGAAAGAAACGGCGGAAGCCTATCTCGGTCAGAAGGTCGAGCAGGCCGTCATCACCGTTCCCGCCTACTTCAACGACGCCCAGCGCCAGGCCACCAAAGACGCCGGCAAGATCGCGGGCCTCGAAGTCCTGCGCATCATCAACGAGCCGACGGCGGCCGCGCTCGCCTACGGGCTCGACAAGCAGAAGGGCGGCACCATCGCGGTCTATGACCTCGGTGGCGGCACCTTCGACGTGTCGATCCTCGAGATCGGCGACGGCGTGTTCGAGGTGAAGTCCACCAACGGCGACACCTTCCTGGGTGGCGAAGACTTCGACATGCGTCTGGTCAGCTATCTCGCCGACGAGTTCCAGAAGGAGCAGGGCATCGACCTGCGCAAGGACAAGCTCGCGCTGCAGCGGCTTAAGGAAGCCGCCGAGAAGGCGAAGATCGAGCTGTCGTCGACGACGCAGACCGAGATTAACCTGCCGTTCATCACGGCGGACGCCTCGGGTCCCAAGCATCTGACCATGAAACTCACCCGCGCCAAGTTCGAGGCGCTGGTCGACGAACTCATCCAGAAGACGGTCGAGCCGTGCCGCAAGGCGTTGAAAGACGCCGGCATCTCGGCGGGCGAGATCAACGAGGTCGTCTTAGTCGGCGGCATGACCCGCATGCCGAAGGTGCAGGACGTCGTGAAGCAGTTCTTCGGCAAGGAGCCGCACAAAGGCGTCAATCCGGACGAGGTGGTCGCCATCGGCGCCGCCATTCAAGCCGGTGTGCTCGCCGGCGACGTCAAGGATGTGCTGCTGCTCGACGTGACCCCGCTTTCGCTCGGCATCGAGACGCTGGGCGGCGTGTTCACCCGCATCATCGACCGCAACACCACCATCCCGACCAAGAAGAGCCAGGTCTTCTCGACCGCCGACGACAATCAGAACGCGGTGACGATCCGGGTCTTCCAGGGCGAGCGCGAGATGGCGGCCGACAACAAGATCCTCGGCCAGTTCGACCTGGTCGGAATCCCGCCGGCGCCGCGCGGCGTGCCGCAGATCGAGGTTGCTTTCGACATCGACGCCAACGGCATCGTCAACGTCAACGCCAAGGACAAGGCGACCGGCAAGGAGCAGCAGATCCGCATCCAGGCCTCCGGCGGTCTGTCCGAAGGCGACATCGAGAAGATGGTCAAGGACGCGGAAGCGCACGCCGAGGAAGACAAGAAGCGCAAGGCGGCGGTGGAAGCCAAGAACCACGCCGAGGCGCTGGTCCACTCGACCGAGAAGGCGCTCTCCGAGCACGGCTCCAAGGTCGGCGATGCCGAGCGCAGTGCCATCGAGAACGCCATGGCCGATCTGAAAGAAGCGCTGAAAGGCGATGACGCCGACGCGATCCAGCAGAAGACCAACACGCTGGCGCAGGCCTCGATGAAACTTGGCGAAGCCATGTACAAGCAGAGCCAGGAAGCCGGTGAAGGCGCCGACACCAGTGAGAGCACGACCGGTGCCGACGGTCAGAAGGAAGACGTTGTCGACGCCGAGTTCACCGAAGTCGACGACGACGAGAACGGCAAGAAGTCCGCCTGACGCGGGGCGTAAAGCCATGCGCGAAAGGCCGTTAGCAATGACGTCATCCCCGGGTAGTGCCCGGGGGTGCCTGTTTTCGGCAAACGGCGTTCCGAGCTGAGGGCGGGGGAATGTCCAAGCGCGACTACTACGAAGTCCTGGGTGTCACGCGCACCAGCAGCGAGATCGAGCTGAAGGCGGCGTTCCGCAAGCTTGCGATGCAGCATCACCCGGACCGCAATCCCGGCGACACCGAATGCGAGCACAAGTTCAAGGAAATCAACGAGGCCTATGACGTCCTCAAAGACGGCGACAAGCGCGCCGCCTACGACCGCTTCGGCCACGCCGCCTTCGAGCAAGGCGGCGCGGGCGGGATGCACGGGTTCAACGCCGATTTCGGCTCGACCTTTGCCGACATTTTCGAAGGCATTTTCGGCATGGGCACGGCGCGCGGGCGCGCCTCCGGCCGCGAGCGCGGCTCCGACCTGCGCTACAACATGGAAATCGACCTCGACGAGGCGTTTTCCGGCAAGACCGCACAGATCCGTATCCCGACTTCGGTTACCTGTGAGGTCTGCTCAGGCACCGGCGCCAAAGCCGGCACCAAACCGAAATCCTGCTCGACTTGCGGCGGCGCCGGCAAAATCCGGCATGCACAAGGCTTCTTCACGCTCGAGCGCACCTGTCCCGCTTGCCAGGGCCGCGGCCAGGTAATCGACGATCCCTGTTCGAGCTGTTCGGGCGCGGGCCGCGTCATGCGCGAGCGCATGCTGTCGGTGAATATCCCTGCCGGCGTCGAGGACGGCACCCGCATCAGGCTTGCCGGCGAAGGCGAGGCAGGATTGCGCGGCGGTCCGGCGGGCGATCTCTATATTTTCCTGTCGATTGAGCCGCACGAATTTTTCCAGCGCGACGGCGCCGATTTGCATTGCCGCGTGCCGATTTCGATGGTTTCGGCCGCTTTGGGCGGCGATTTCGAAGTGCCGGCTATCGACGGCAGCAAAGTACGCGTGAAAGTGCCGGCTGGCACCCAGACCGGACGCCGCTTCCGCCTGTCGAGCAAAGGCATGCCGGTGCTGCGGTCGAAACAACTGGGCGATATGTACGTTCAAGTGATGGTAGAGACGCCGCAGAGCCTCACCAAACGGCAGCGCGAGTTGTTGGCGGAATTCGACAAGTTGTCCTCAGAGACAACCCAGCCGGAGTCCTCAGGGTTTTTGAGCCGCGTCAAGGAGTTTCTCGACGGCCTCGGCGGTCGCGGCAGCCATCCCGACTGACCCATCTTGACCCCCCGTTCGCTGCGCTATACCGATTATTAAGAGGCGGGCAGGTTTGGCGCGCCGTTTGCACGCGTGAACACAGCATGCCTCCGCATTCTCTCGTCCGGGTCGCTAAAAAGCCCCTCCGTCTCGATGACGAGATGCAATTCATCCGCTCGTGGATCGAAAAGCCGCTGTCGACCGGCGCCGTGATGCCGTCGAGCAAGGCCCTGGCGCGCGCCATGGCCCGCTATGTCGATGTCCATTCGACCGCGCCCGTAATCGAGCTCGGCCCCGGCACCGGTGCCGTTACCGAAGCGCTGGTCGCACACGGTGTCGACCCGGCGCGGCTCATCATGGTCGAATTCAATCCGGACTTCTGCCGCCTGCTGCGCACGCGCTACCCGGCGGCAACAGTCGTCCAGGGCGACGCCTACCGGCTGCGCCGGCTGCTCGGCTCTTTCGTGAAGGAGCCTGCCGCGGCCATCGTCTCCAGCTTGCCGCTGGTGACCAAGCCGGTGCGCACGCGGCTGCGGCTCATCTCCGACGCCATGGCGCTGATCGCGCCGGGCGCGCCCTTCGTGCAATTCACCTATGCGATGGTGACGCCAATTCCGAAGGATCTTTCCGGCATCAAGGCAGAAGCCTCCGAGCTGATCTGGAGAAACGTGCCGCCGGCGCGGGTTTGGGTCTATCGCGGCGTTTAGGCGCGCGACCTTTCGCAAAACTTGAGCATCGTCATGGCCGGGCTTGTCATCAGAAGTCGGCTATAGCCGACTTCCGGCGCGTTTTTATACGCAACTCGGGTATGCCCGAGTTGCGTTGCCATCTCGCTTAGGGACGCATTGTGCCCACTTAAGCGGGATCGCCGGGACAAGCCCGGCGATGACAGCGGAAGGGTGTGCAAATGACGGGGGTGGCTTTGCATGATATTCAAGGCGCGCACCAGCGTTTGATTGCCGATATCGGGCATGCCCGACATCGGCGCGGAGCCGCCGATGAATCCGAAAATCCTCGCCATTCCCGGCTCGATCCGCACCGGCTCGCATAATGTGCGGTTGGCGGCGCTGGCGGCCAAGGAACTGACCTTGCTCGACGCCGATGTGACGCGCATTTCCCTCGCCGACTATGAGTTGCCGCTCTACGACGCCGACTTCGATGCGCGCGACGGCCAGCCGGCCAACGCGCTGGCACTCAAGCGCATGATCATGGCGCACCACGGCGTTTTCATTGCCAGCCCGGAATATTCGGCCTCCGTCACGCCGATCCTGAAGAACGCCATCGATTGGGTCTCGCGCGTGCGCGAACGAAGCGATCCGACCTATATCGCATTCAAGAACCGCGTCTTCGCCATTGCTTCGGTCTCGCCCGGGCGCGCGGGCGGCATGCGCTCGCTCGCCGCGCTGCGGCAGATCCTCGAAATGGGTTGCGGCGCGTTAGTGATCCCCGAACAGGTGGCGATCCCGAACGCGATGCATGCCTTCGACGACATGGACAACATCGCCGACACCGGTCTCGCCAATATGTTCCGCGACGAGCTGAAACGGCTGGTCGACATGGCGCGCTTGATGATGTGAGGAGACGAGGCTTGCCGCTTGACGCCCGCGAGAGATTGATCGTTGCGCTCGATGTGCCGTCGGTCGAGGGCGCCGAGAAGGTGGTGACGCGCCTCGGCGAGTCGGTCTTGTTCTATAAGATCGGCTATCAACTCGCCTTCGCCGGTGGCTTGCCATTCGCCGCCGGGCTGATCGCCGCCGGCAAGCAGGTGTTTCTCGATCTCAAGCTGCACGATATCGGCAATACGGTGGAAAAGGCGGTGCAAAGCGTCGCGCAGATGGGCGCGACATTCCTGACCGTGCACGCTTTCCCGCAGACCATGAAGGCGGCGGTGGAGGGCAAACGCGGGTCGACCTTGCGCATTTTGGCGGTCACCGTGCTCACTTCCTACGACGACAGCGATCTTGCCGCCGCCGGTTATGAGATGAGCGTCGGCGAACTGGTGGCTGCGCGGGCAGGGCAGGCGCGCGACATTGGCGTCGACGGGCTGGTGTGCTCGGCGGAAGAGGTGCCGCAATTACGCGACATCGCCGGTCCCGGCATGGTGTTGGTGACGCCCGGCATCCGCCCGGCGGGCAGCGCGACTGGCGACCAGAAACGCGTCATGACGCCCTCGCAGGCCATCGAAGCCGGCGCTGATTATCTGGTGGTCGGCCGCCCGGTGCTGGAAGCAGCCGATCCCAAAAGAGCGGCCGACGCGATCGTCGCGGAAATCGAAAACGCAGGACAATAAAGGGGGAAGAAATGGCCAAGGGCTATTGGGTCGCAGCGGTCGATGTCGACGATATGGATGGCTACAAGAAATACGTCGCCGCTAATGCGGCGCCGCTTGGCAAGTTCGGTGCGAGATTCCTCACCCGCGGCGGCAAGCGCGAGCAGGTCGAGGGTAATTTCCGCGCGCGCGTTGTGGTGATCGAATTTCCGAGCTATCAGGCCGCGCTCGACTGCTACAATTCAACCGAATACCAAGAGGCCAAGAAGCTGCGCGAGCCCGTCTCCGCCGGCGATATCGTCGTGCTGGAAGGCTATGACGGGCCGCAGCCCTAGGCGTTTTCCGGGCGTCGCGCTATACCGCGCCGAGATCGCGGGAGTTTGATGATGGCCGAGATGCGATTGATCGTGGCGGGAGCCGGCGGGCGCATGGGGCGCACGCTGATCAAGGCAATTGCCGACGACACGAATTGCGTGCTGGTCGGCGCGCTGGAAGGCGTACAATCGCCGCTGCTCGGCGGCGATGCCGGCACACTCGCCGGTCTCGGCGCGAACGGTGTGGCGTTGACGAGCGATGCCGGCGCGCTGATCGAGCAGGCCGACGGCATCGTCGACTTCACCGTGCCTGCGGCGACGGTGACACTTGCCGCGCTCGCGGCCAAAGCCGGCAAGGTCCACATCGTCGGCACGACGGGCTTGAGCGGCAGCGATGAGGCCCGGATCAAGGACGCGGCCGCGTCGGCGGTGATCGTCAAGTCGGGCAATATGAGCCTCGGCGTTAATCTCTTGGCGGCGCTGACCAGGCGCGTCGCCAAGACGCTCGACAGCGCCTTCGACATCGAAATCCTGGAGATGCATCACAACAAGAAGGTCGATGCGCCGTCGGGCACGGCGTTGATGCTCGGGCGCGCGGCGGCGGACGGCCGTGGTATCGATCTCGAAAAGCATTCGGTGCGAAGCCGTGACGGCCATACCGGTGCGCGCAACGCCGGCGACATCGGCTTCGCCACGCTGCGCGGCGGCACCGTGGTCGGCGAGCATCATGTCATATTCGCCGGTCCCGCCGAACGGCTCGAACTGTCCCATAAAGCAGAAGACCGGATGATCTTTGCGCGCGGTGCGCTTCACGCAGCGCTATGGGCGCGCCACCAGCCGCCGGGCCTCTATTCGATGATGGACGTGCTGGGGCTGGCGGATTTCTAACGTTTTGTGCTCCGGACGCGGCGCAGCACATCGTGGTGCGCCGCTTATCGGGGGCCGTTCCAAATTCGGAATTCGCAAAGGACACGTAAGCCTCAATCTTGCCTTGGCACGTATTCATCCGACCATTTCAGCATCACGTTAAAGCTGATCGAGATGCGCGGTGTCTCGCTCAGGTTTGGATGCACGAAATGCATCAGGAACGCCGGCCATAATAGAATCTCGCCCGGCGTCGGCTGCACCGTATGCTCCGGCTCGACGTAAGGATCGCCGCGGATCGCACCCATGTTCACCGCCGGCCCGCGCGGATCGTAGAAGGTAATGGCGCCGGGGCGCACGTCCTTGCGCGATTGCAAGGGCGCGCGATCGGTCGGCACCTGCACGTAATAGGTGCCCGACAGGTAGCAATGTGGATGGTTATGGGGGTCGTGGTAGTCGCCCAAACGGTTGACGTTGGCCCAGCCGTGCACGGTCCAGTCGATCTGAAAGCGCATGTTGAGCGAGCGAAAATAGTCGGCGACCGTGCGATTGATGCAGTCGCGCAGCCAGGCGATAGCCGGGTGCTCGTGCACCAGCAGGTTGCCGCCAAGGTAGTCGGTGGTCATGTCGGCTTGGGTTTGGTCGAGTTCGAGCACATAGGCTGCCAGCGCCTGGTTTGCTGCGGCGGCGCTCGGCAATGTGCGCCGCAGAAAAATCGTCGGCCACAAGGCCTCGATTCCGTCTGGTCCGGCCATAAGGGCTCCCTCGCAAGGCTGTCATTCTGCCACGAAACGCGCGCCGACTGGAATTGCCGGAAATCCAAGAGTATATGCGGAGCAACAAACGAAAGGTTTCGAGGATGTCCGACCGCCTGCTTGTGCTCGTTCGCCACGGTGAAAGCGACTGGAACAAGAAGAACCTGTTTACAGGCTGGCGCGACGTCGACCTGACCGAGCAGGGCGTCAGGGAAGCGCGCGAAGCCGGCCGCAAGCTCAAGGCGCAAGGCCTGACGTTCGACGTCGCCTTCACCTCGGCGCTCAAGCGTGCGCAGCGCACGCTCGATCTGATGCTGGAGGAACTCGGCCAGACCGGCATCCCGGTGACGAAAAACCTGGCGCTGAACGAGCGCGACTACGGCGATCTGTCGGGCCTGAACAAGGACGACGCGCGCAAGAAATGGGGCGAGGAGCAGGTGCACATCTGGCGGCGCTCCTACGACACCGCGCCGCCCGGTGGCGAAAGTTTGCGCGATACCGCCGCGCGGGTGCTGCCTTATTACATCGCCGAGATTTTGCCGTGTGTGTTGCGCGGCGAGCGCGTGTTGGTGTCGGCGCACGGCAACTCTTTGCGGGCACTTGTGATGGTGCTCGACAGGCATACGCCGGAAAGCATCACCAAATTGAATATCGCCACCGGCGTGCCGATGATCTACCGGCTCAACGCCAATTCAACGGTGGCGTCGAAGCTGGATTTGGCGGCGTAAAATAGTACGCAACTAAAGTCAGATCGTAACGAGTAAGACGCAAGCGCTGTAATCGGCTGCGAGTTCGGACGGTATCGCGCCGGGGGACAACTCGCCCCGGCGCGACTTCGGCCTGTTCTTCATGCTTTGGGCAGATAAGAAATCGTTCCGGCCAGATCGGTATCGTCGATCAACTGGAAGCGGCTTTCACTGCCATTTCGCCGGGCCGCGACGTAAGGCGCGTAGTTAGGATCGCTGACGAAAGCTTCCGCTGCTTTCGACGACGGAAACGCCATGATTGCGATAAGGCTGGTATCCAGAGGGTTGCCCTCCAGCGTCTTCACGTTCCCGCTACGCGACAGGTACTTGCCGCCGTGCTTGTGGACGAGTTCGTGTACCGATGCCGCGTAGGCCGGCACCCATTTGTCGTCCGTTACCTTGATGTCCGCGATCACATAAGCCGTCATTGCTTTAACTCCAACGTTGAATTGGCGCCGGGTTATCTATCCGATGCCCTGACCGTGGCTTGACAAGAATGCGCAGGGACGCGCCAGTCCAGGAACTGGACCTGGCCGGTACAGAGTCTGTACTGGTTGCATGGCGGTTTGCTCGCTATGGTTTAGCTGCAGTTCATTGGAAAGGCGACAAATGACGCAACCTGGATACAAGCAGTTTTGTCCCGTCGCGATGGCCGCCGAGGTGCTTTGCACGCGCTGGACCATGGTGCTGCTGCGCGAACTGGTCGCGGGATCAACGCGTTTTAACGATCTGCGTCGCGGCGTGCCAAAAATGTCCCCGACGCTTTTATCGCAGCGTCTTAAGGAGCTTGAAGCCGCCGGTATCATCGAGCGGAGAAAGCTCAAATCGGAAAAAGGCGTGTTCGAATATCATATGACCGCGTCAGGCAAAGACCTCGGCCCCATTGTCGAGGCGATGGGCTTTTGGGGCCAGAAATGGGTCGAGGCGCGGCGATCGCTCAAGAATCTCGATCCATCATTGCTGATGTGGGATATGCGGCGAAACCTGAATCCGACGCCGCTACCAAAGCGGCGCACGGTGATACAGTTTATGTACCATGACCTACCGGTATCGAAACGATCCTGGTGGCTGGTTGTCGAGCCGCATGGCGAGGTGGATCTTTGCTGGTCCGATCCCGGCTTCGATGTCAATCTTTATGTCTCGACCGACCTGCGCACCATGACGGCGATCTGGATGGGGCTCACGACCGTCAAGAAAGAAAGTGAGAAGGTCGTACTCACCGGCGACAAAGACATCGCGGACAAAATGCAGTCATGGCTCGGGCTCAGCCCGTTTGCGGTCGAACCAAAGCGCATATCGGCATAGGCTAAAGTTCTGACGGAGACCGTATTGTTGGCGCGAATTACGCCGCCACCATTCCCGCTTCCCAGCCGAGGATCGCGCGCTTGCGCGTCAGGCCCCAGTGATAGCCGGTGAGCTCGCCGCTTTTGCCGATGACGCGATGGCAGGGCACCACGAAACTGATCGGATTCTTGCCGACGGCGGCGCCGACCGCGCGTGCGGCTTTCGGCGCGCCGGCGCGTGCGGCCAAATCGGAATAGGTGGTGAGCCTGCCCATCGGGATGTCGAGCAGCTTTTCCCACACGCGCACTTCGAAATCGGTGCCGATGAGCACGACGCGCAAGGGCTGGTCCGGCTTCCACAAGTCGGCATCGAAAATGCGGCGCGCGGTCGGCGCGGTGGCGGCAAAGTCTTCCACGTATTTCGCCTTCGGCCAGCGCGTTTTCATGTCGCGCAATGCCGCGCGCTCCTTGCCGGCATCGGCCATCGCAAGTCCGGCCAGACCGCGCGGCGTCGTCATCACCAGCGCGGTGCCGAACGGGCAAGGGTGAAAGCCGTAAGTGATGGTGAGGCCTTCACCGCCCGCCTTCCATTCGCCGGGCGACATCGCTTCATGCGTAACGAAGAGATCGTGCAAGCGGCCGGGGCCGGACAGCCCGACCTCGTAAGCGGTATCGAGCACGCTTGCCGACGAGCGCAACAATTCGCGTGCGTGGTTGAGGGTGAGCGCCTGCAGGAAGGCTTTCGGCGTCAGCCCGCACCAGCGGCGGAAAAGATGGTGCAAATCCGTGGCGTTGACGCCGGCGGCATGGGCGATGTTGTCGATCTCGGGCTGCGAGCGCCAGTTGCCGCGGATGTGGGCGATGGCGCGGCGCACCACGTCGTAGTCCGCTGCCGCCGTCGACAAAGGCGAGAGCGTAAAGCGGTCGGACAGGGCCGTTTCGGCTTCGGTCATGGTTGCCTGGGTCATGGTCATGACCGCTATCTAGAGTGGAACTCCCGACGAGACCACCCGATTTCTGGCTAGCTAATAATCGTGCGCGTCACCCCACGCTTGGCTTCGGCGATGGCGTTGCCGAGCGCCTTGGCGAAACTCGCCTTCTCGTCGGGGCCGAGGAAGCTGGCGATCGCCAGTTCCTTGCCGCGCGCGACCAAGAACAGGCGTTCGATGCCGAATTCCTCGTGCACCGCCTTGTCGAGCTTGACCCAGAGCGGGTTGAGTACCCATTCGCGCACTTTGCCGCGATGGCTGACTTTGCGCACCGTGAGCGCGGTTGGCGTCACCGAGACTTCCTCGTAAGCGGCGGCGTGGCGATAGTTGAGCTTGAAGGCCCAGTACAGGAGCAGCACGTCGAGCCCGAAAAAGCCGAACACCGGCCAGGCACCCATGATGAGAAAGGCGATGCCGGCGATGAAGCTGACCGCGCCATAGGCGCCGATCAGGATCCAGAAGCCGGTCCGGCCGAGCGAACGGTGCGGCGTGATCACGGCCGAAAAGATCGTGGGTTCAAGATCGTTGGCGTTGTCGGTATTCATCAACGTCACTATACCCGAAATCATGGCGAAAAAGCTCTCCCGCAAGATTGCGAACAAGGCCGCGAAAAAGAAACCGGCAGCCCGCAAACCGGCGTCGAAATCGACGCCCAAACCCAGGACACCGAAAGCCAAAGGGACGCGCCAGCGGGCCAAGGCCGATGCCGGTCCTGGCGCGGCGAAGCCTTCGACCACGAAACCATGGACTAATGCGCAGATCGAGGAGGCGTTCCGCCGCCTCCAGGCCGCCAATCCGGAACCGAAGGGCGAACTCAAGCACAGTAACCCGTTCACGTTGCTGGTGGCGGTGGTGCTGTCGGCGCAGGCGACCGACGCTGGCGTCAACAAGGCCACGCCGGCACTTTTCGCCGCCGCCGACACGCCGGAAAAAATGGTCATGCTCGGCGAGGACAAGGTGCGCGATCTGATCAAGACCATCGGGCTGTTCCGCACCAAGGCGAAAAACGTGGTCGAGTTGTCGCGGCGGCTGGTGGCCGACCACGGCGGCCAGGTGCCGCGCTCGCGCGAGGCGCTGGAAACGCTGCCCGGCGTCGGCCGCAAGACCGCCAATGTCGTGTTGAACATCGCTTTTGGCGAGCCGACCATTGCGGTCGATACCCATATTTTTCGCGTCGGCAACCGCACGGGGCTCGCGCCCGGCAAGACACCCTTCGAGGTGGAGCAGATACTCGAGCGCGTGGTGCCGGACCAATACAAGCGCCACGCCCACCATTGGCTTATTCTGCATGGGCGCTACACTTGCGTGGCGCGCAAGCCGCGGTGCGAGGTCTGCATTATCGCGGATTTGTGCCAATGGCCCGAGAAAACAGTGATCTGAGGACGGTTCACGAAACCATGACCGCAATTGCCAGAGTGCTGGGTATTATTTTTGCGATTGCTTGCGGCGCGCTCGCCACCCTTGGCGCCGATGCGGCGCATGCCGGAGCGCGCGTCGCCCTTATCGTCGGCAATTCCGACTACCGCTATGTCACACCGCTGCCGAATCCGGAGCGCGACGCGAAGCTGATGGCGAAAACGTTAAGCGATCTCGGCTTCACGATCGTGAACGGCGGCGCGCAGCTCAATCTCGACAAGCAGCAGTTCGATCGCGCGGTGCAGGATTTTGGCAATGCCGCGCAAGGGGCCGACGTCGCGCTGTTTTATTATGCAGGCCACGGCGTACAGGTGCATGGCGTGAATTATCTCGTGCCGGTCGGCGCCAATCCGACCAAGGAATCCGACGTCAACTTCCAGATGTTCGACGCCAATCTGGTGTTACGCGTGTTGGACAGCGCGGGTGCGCGTCTCAACCTGGTGATCTTGGATGCCTGCCGCAACAATCCGTTCCGCGTGAGCCGGCTGCGCGCGGTCTCGTCCGGCCTCGCACAGATGCAGGCGCCGGAGGGCACGCTGATTTCGTTCGCGACGCAACCGGGCAACGTTGCCTCCGATGGTGACAACGATCATAGCCCTTTCACCGAAGCCCTGACAAAAACCATTCGCAAACCTGGGCTCGATATTTTCCGCACCTTCAACGAAGTCGGCCTCCAGGTTGCGAAGACAACCGGCGGCGAGCAGCAGCCGTGGCTCTCGGTCTCTCCAATCAAGGGCGATTTCTATTTCGGCGGTGCGCCGAAGGCGGCGGCCACGCAGCCGAAGCCCGATCCGCTGGCCGAGCAGAGACGAAACTACGAAGCGGCCGAACGCGTCGGGACAAAGGAGGCCTGGGCGTCGTTCCTTAACGCCTATCCGCAAGGCTACATGGCCGATCTTGCGCGCGCACAACGTGGCAAGATCGTCGCGCAGGAGCGTGCGCAACAGCGCGCCGAAGCTGCCGCCGCCGAGCAGGCGCGCAGGGAAGCGGAGGCCGAAGCGGCCCGCAAAGCATCCGAACAGGCGGCGCGGGACGAAGCTGTCAAAGTGGCCGCCGTGGCACGGGCGCGCAGTGCCGCCGAAACCAAGCAGGCGCGCGCGGCGGCAGAAAAAGCGCGCAAAGAAGCCGCAGCGGAAAAAGCCAAACGCGAAGCCGAAGCGAAAGCAGCACAGGCCGAAGTGGAAAATGCCCGGCGCGAAGCTGCCGCCGCGAAAGCGGCAAAGCAGGCTGCCGAAATAGCGGCGCAGGAGGCGATCATCAGCCTGCAAAAGGAACGCGCCACGCGCGAAGCCCATATGAAGATGGCAACGCTGAGCGTCCCTTCGGCCGATGCGAACAGCAGCAAGCCTCAGCTTGATTCTTCCGACGTTGTCCGGCTGGTGAAAATTCACCTGCAGCAGGTCGGTTGCGATCCCGGTTCGGTCAACGGCGTTTGGGATGACCATGGGCGCGAAGCGCTGACCGAATTCAATAAACATGCTGGCACAAAGCTCGACGTGAAAACAGTCAGTATTGACACGCTCGACGCCGTTCGCGCGATAAACAAGCGGGTCTGCCCGCTCGTCTGCGGCAAGGGAACGCGACGCGAAGGCGACGAATGCGTTGCCATCAGGGAAAAGCCTGCCAAGGAGAATCGTACGATCTCAATCGTGCCGGGCAGCACTCGACATCTTCAGTTGCGCGCGGCCTGCCAGAATGGTTCGACCAGCGCGTGCCGATCTCTGTGCAGCGCCTCTAGCTCTCGGTATTGGCGCGCCTGTCGTGCGGTGGCGAAGAGGTCCGGCGGCGGGGGCGGCAGAGGGGGCGGCAGGGGTTCCGGTAGGGGTTCCGGCCTGGGACGCTGATTGGCAGGCGTTTGAGGGCTGCGTCCGTCGAATTCCGCAATAACCCGGCGGCACGGTTGCCAGACCAGTCCACCATTGGCTAATCCTGCATGGACGCTCCACTTGCGTGGAAAAGCGGTCCCAGAAAAATAAATGTTGAGGGAGTGAGCGTATGGAAGGCTCGGCGAGCGCAGAAAAGCGCAAAGCTGTCGATCGAAGCGATCCGAAAGTGACTTTCGGCAATGCCGGACTATCGCCGAAGTCCGGCGCGGCATGGATGAAGGGAACGACGTTTACCGGCAACTTGAAGCGCGACACGGCGCTCGGCGTAAAATTCTGGCGCGAAGGCGCGGGCTTTCTGGCCAAGCTGCCGAAAAAACCGCGGCGCACGGTGGCGCAACAGCTCGCGGCCGACATTATTTTGTTTCGTTGCCGCGAGAGCCGCGAACAATTTCTGACTCATCACGCTGTCTCCGTCTACCGCAAGCTGACCAAGAACTGCACGAACTTCGTTCGTGTCGAAGAGCTCAGCTACGACGCGGCCAGGCTGGTGCCGGGGCTGACGCCGGCGCGCAAACAGGTCGATGCCGAAGCCGAATTGATGCAGTCCGAGAAGGACGGCATCGAGGTCGATCAGGGAATTTTTCTCGCCCATGTCCTCGCCAACGCCGACTGCGGCATGCATCTGTGTCACGCGATGCTGCGTCCGAAAATGGAATCGATCGAACGCATGTCCGAGTTCGCCACGAACGGCGTGATCGATTTCGGCCCGGCGCGCGTCGAACGCAAAGGCAAGACGGCCATCGTTACCATTCAGAATCCACGATTTCTGAACGCCGAGGATGATGACACGCTCGCCGATACCGAGACCGCCACCGATATCGCCATCTTCGATCCGATGAGCGAAATCTGCGTGCTGCGCGGCGGCGTGGTCGAGCATCCGAAATACAAAGGCCGCAACGTCTTCTGCAGCGGTATCAATCTCACTCATATCTATCGCGGCAAGATCCCCTATCTCTGGTACGTCACGCGCGATATGGGCATTGTCAACAAGATGCTGCGCGGCATCGCTCCGCTCGGCGGGCGTGGTCCCGACGAAATGATCGGTGGCACGCATGAAAAGCCGTGGGTGGCGCAGCTCGACACTTTTGCCATTGGTGGTGGCTGCCAGTACCTCCTCGTCATGGATTACGTGGTGGCGGGCTCCGACGCCTACATGACGCTGCCGGCGCGCAAGGAAGGCATCATTCCGGGCGCGGCCAATTTGCGCTTTCCGCGCTTCGTCGGTCCGCGCATCGCCCGCCAGGCGATCATGATGGGCAAGCGCCTCGACTGCGAATCCCCGGAAGGGCGCATGGTCTGCGACCTCGTCGTGCCGCCGGGCGAAGTCGAGGCGATAACGATGAAGGTCTGCGACGACTTCACGTCATCGGGCGTGGTGAGCGCGGCGAGCAACCGCCGCGCTTTCCGCGTCGGCGAGGAGCCGCTCGATACCTTCCGCCGTTACATGGCGGTCTATGCCAGAGAGCAGGCCTATTGCCATTTTTCGCCGGCGCTGATCGCCAATCTGGAAAAACACTGGAACGCCGCGCAGCGGAAAATCTGATTGGTGCCGATATGCCGGGACTTCACCTCAAGGGCATCAATCTCGCGCCGCGCGGCGAGGGGGTTGAGCCGATCGAGCGCGCCTCGCGCGACGAGATCGCCGCGCTCCAGCTCGAGCGGCTGAAATGGACGCTCGCGCACGCCTACAAGAACGTCGCACACTACAAGGAGACATTCGACAAGGCGGGCGTTCATCCCGACGATCTGAAATCGCTCGCCGATCTGCACAAGTTTCCCTTCACCAGCAAGGCCGACCTGCGCGCGCATTATCCCTTCGGCATGTTCGCCATTCCGCGCGAAGAGGTGATCCGCATCCACGCGTCCTCCGGCACAACCGGTAAGCCGACCGTCGTCGGCTACAGCCGGCGCGACCTCGAGACATGGGCCGGCCTAATGGCGCGCAGTATGCGCGCGGCCGGCTGCCGGCCCGGCATGCTGGTGCAGAACTCCTATGGTTACGGTCTGTTCACCGGCGGCATCGGCTTTCACTATGGCGCCGAGAAGCTCGGCATGACGGTCGTGCCGGTCTCCGGCGGCATGACCGAACGGCAGGTGCAGTTGATCGCCGATTTCAAGCCGGACGTGATTTTCGTGACGCCGAGCTACCTGCTCGCCATTCTCGATGAATTCCATGCCAAGGGGATCGATCCGCGCGCGTGCTCGCTCAAGATTGCGATGTGCGGCGCCGAGCCATGGACCAATGCCATGCGCGAGGAGATCGAGGCGGCGTTCGACCTGCACGCCATCGACAATTACGGCCTGTCCGAGATTGTCGGGCCGGGCGTGGCCTGCGAATGCATCGAGAGCAAGGACGGTCCGCACATCTGGGAGGATCACTTCTATCCTGAGACCATCGATCCGGCGACCGGCAAGGTGCTGCCGGACGGAGAAGTGGGTGAGTTGGTCTTCACGACGCTCAGCAAGGAAGCGTTGCCGATCGTGCGCTATCGCACGCGCGATCTTTCACGTCTGTTGCCGGGCACCGCGCGGTCCATGCGGCGCATGGAAAAGGTGACCGGACGCTCCGATGACATGATGATCGTGCGCGGCGTCAATGTATTTCCGAGCCAGATCGAGGAAATCCTGCTCAAGGACGAGCGCCTGGCGCCGCATTTCGTCATTGAATTGCGCCGCAGCGAGCGGCTCGACGAAATCACCGTGGTGGTGGAGTCGCGCCCTGATACCGATGACGGCGTGTTCGCCGCCTGCGAGCACGATCTTGTGCACCACATCAAGGCGCAGATCGGCGTCACCGCGGAGGTGCGCATGGTCAAGCCGGGCACGGTCGAGCGCTCGCTCGGCAAGGCGAAGCGGGTAATTGATCTCAGGAGGAAGGGTTAGCGGCAAAGCCTATGCGGTTGTCATCGCCGGCCTTGTGCCGGCGATCTCGTTCCGGTGGGCAGGAGCCGTGCGTCCACGATCGGGATGGCCGGGTCAAGCCCGGCCATGACAGCGTTGAAGATTGCTCTACCGCGCCGTCTCGACCAGTTCCGCGCGCTTGTCGCTCATGCGCTTGTGGATGTGCACCATGAAGGCCATGGCGAAGACCGGCGTCGCCAGGTTGATCACGGGAATCGACACGAACACGGCGATCACCATGCCGGCGACGAACACATAGATGCTGTTGGCCTTGCGCATCGCCTTGGCTTCGAACGGCGGGCGAAAGCGCATGGCGGCAAGCTCGAAATATTCACGGCCGAGCAGGTAGGAATTGGCAAGAAATAAAATGATCACGCCGAGGCCGGCGAACAAAATAAACGGCAAGGCGCAGAAATAGACCAGCAGCGACAAAAGGGCGATCTTGATGCCCTCGATCATGGCGCGGAAGAGCGGCAGCGCGCGCCCGAGCGGTTCCGCCGGGTAATATTCGCGCTCGACGGCCTCCGCGGTTTCGTCGACGAAGAAGCTGCCGACGAGGGCGGCAATGGTCGGCATCAGGAACAGCGCGCCGGTGAGAATGCCGAGGCCTGCCGCAAACGACAGCACCCAGGCCAGCGCCGACCAGGCCGCATGCGGGGCAAAGCCCGAGGTCTGTTCGGCCCAGTTGGCACCCTGGTCGGCGAGCGACGCCAAGATGCGTTGCAGGATGGCGCCGACGATGACGATCAACAGCAGGGCAAGCCCCACGGCCTTCAACAGCACGTGGCGCAAGGTCGGTGTCAGCATCTGCGCGAGCGTTTTGGCGGTGGCGTCGAACATGGCGGGGAACAGGTAGGTCCGCCGGACGACCAGGGCAAGAGCAATCTCAGCCTCGTGGTGAGGAGCCGGGCCAGCGGGTCAGCGCGAAGCGCGGCCCGATGACAAACTCCCCCATCCTTCGCGCCGCGCCCTTCGAGCGCTCCTCAGGATGAGGCGGCGAGAGGCATCTGCGCCACCGGCTCGTCGGCATTGGGCGCCGTCACGTCGGCCCAGGCCATCGCCTTGTAATCGAAGCCTTTGAGGAGAGTCGGCTTGATTATCTCGAAATAGGGCGAAATATCGAAGTCGCGCGGTGCGTAAAGCGAAGAATGGCGGATTTCGAGGATCTCCTCGCGCGCAGATTCGCTTTCGGCCACAGTCACCTTGGGCAGGATCGGAAAACGCACCGACTCGAACGCCTGCGCGATCAGCGCCGAGCAGATGATGCGGGTCGGATGGCCGGAGCCGAGCGCGATCATGCGCCGGCGCCAGCGCTGCGGCACCGGCAGCGGAAGTAGATAGCGCATCAGGTCGATGATGTTCTTCAGGTCGTAATCGAAGCCGATGCGCTCGGCGGCGTAAGCGCACACGCGGGTGCGGTCGTCGTCCGTCAGCCCTGCGGGCCGGCAGATGCGCGTATGAAACCGGGTATATTTCGACAATGGGATTGCAACGACGCCTTGGCCGATATTGGCTTCCACCAGCACCAGCGGCTCGCCGTTTTCATCGACGCGGTCGCCGACCGGTCCGACATAGAGCGCGGCATGAGACCATGTGGATTGCGTGAGGTATTTGATGACACCGGAAATGTGATTGTTGCCTTCGACCAGCAGCACATCGCCGGGTCGCAAGGTCGCGCGCAACAAATCGGGGCTGGTTGGCGTATAGGGTTCGTAGCCTTCCGCCGGCTTTTCCAGATAGCGGGCTATCAGGCGCCCGACGCCGTCGACCACGAAGCCCATACCGCCAGTTCCTTGGCGTCATCCTCGAAAGCGCCGCTGCGACGCTTCGTCCCGCCCGGCGCGTTGTTTCCGCGCCTCGTCTGCAGCAAAATTTAAGGAAGACAGATTGCAATTTGGTTCATTGGCCGCGGACGCAGGTTACCGAATGTTAGCCATAAAATTTGCGAGGCCGCTTGGCATCGTGCAATGTGGCGGCGCACAACAATCATTCGGATACCATGCCAAGGCTTAGCCGCCGCTCTTTCCTCGCCGGCTCCGCTGCTGCGCTGGCGGCGCCCGCCGTCCGCGCCCGCGCGGAGGATTACGATTTCGATATCGCGATCGTCGGCGCCGGCGCCGCCGGCATCGCCGCCGCGCGCCGCTGCCGCGCCGGCAAGGCGCGGGTCGCGGTGTTCGAGGCGAGCAACCGCATCGGCGGGCGCTGCGTTACCGATACGGCGCTGTTCGGCGTGCCCTTCGATCTCGGCGCGCACTGGATTCACACCGGCGGCGGCAATCCACTCACGGCGCTGGCGCCGGCTACGGGTCTCGACCTCTATCCCGCGCCGCGCGGGCAGACGGTGCGCGTGGGCCCACGCAATGCGCGCGATTCCGAGCTTGAAAATTTCCTCAGCAGTCTGGTGCGCGCGCATCGCGCGATCGACGACGCCGGCCGTGGCAAGACCGACATCGCGGCAGCGCGCGCGCTGCCGCCCGATCTCGGCAACTGGCAGTGGACGGTCGAGTTCGCACTTGGACCCTATCTTTGCGGCAAGCCGCTCAGCGGCGTCTCCGCCACCGATCTTGCGCATGCGGGCGTGCGCGATGTCGCCATGTTCTGCCGCGAAGGTTACGGTACGTTACTCGCCAAACTAGCCGCCGGGCTCCGGGTGCGGCACTCCACTCCCGTAAAGAAGATCAATTGGGACCGCTACGGCGTCGATATCTATGCCGGCACGGACCGCCTGCGCGCGCGCACGGTCATTATCACCGCGTCGACCAATGTGCTGGCCGCAGGGAAAATCGAATTCAAGCCGGAGATCTCCCGGCGCGTGATCGAGGCGGCGACCAATCTCTCGCTCGGCAGTCTCGATCATGTGGGCTTGTGGATGCCGGGCAATCCGCTCGATCTGCAGCGCGACGATCTGGTGTTCGAGCAAGCCTCCGGTCCGCGCACGGCGGCGCTGCTCGGGCGCGTGTCCGGCACGGACCTTCATCTTGTCGAGCTTGCCGGCGATCTCGGCCGTGAATTGTCGAAACTTGGCGAGCCGGCAATGATCGATTTCGCACACACTTGGCTCACTTCGCTGTTCGGCTCAGGCGTCAAGAACTGGATCGAGCGCGCGCATGCCACGCGCTGGAATGAGGAGCCTTGGGTGCTCGGCGCCATGTCGGCGGCGACACCCGGCAATTCGGATGCACGCCGTTATTTGCGCGAGTCGATCGGGCCGCGCATTTGGCTCGCCGGCGAGGCGATCCACGAGACCAAATGGGGCACGGTCGCCGGCGCCTGGGAATCGGGCGAGCGGGCGGCGCTTGCCGCACTCGGCCAGATGGGTCTTCTAAAGAAGCCGGAGCCAAAGCAGCCCGCCCGCCGCGAGCCCAAACCGCGCAGCAGCAGCCGCCGGCGCAGGCGTAAGCGGTAACCGATGAATACGCGCCCGAAAGCCCTGATCGCCTGGTCGAGCGGCAAGGACAGCGCCTGGGCGCTTTATGAGGCGCATAAAAGCGGCGACTACGACATTGTCGGTGCACTCACCACGGTGACCGACAGTTTTGCGCGCGTGAGCATGCATGGCGTGCGCGAAGACTTGCTGATGGCGCAGATCGCGGCGGCAGGACTTGCGCCGGTCATCGTGCGCATTCCCTATCCATGCCCGAACGAGGTCTACGAGCGGGTAATGGCGGCGGCGATTGCCGACGCCAAGACGCGGGGTGTGACCCACATCATTTTCGGCGACCTGTTCCTGGAGGATATCCGCGCCTATCGCGAAAGGCAGCTCGCCGGCACCGGCATCACGCCGGTGTTTCCGCTCTGGCTGAAGCCGACCACAGCGCTTGCACGCGAAATGATCGAAGCCGGCGTGGAAGCCCATCTCGCCGTGGTCGATCTGAAGAAATTGCCAGCTTCATTCGCCGGCCACCGCTTCGATTTCGCGTTGCTCGATGCCCTGCCGGCGGAGATTGATCCTTGTGGCGAGAACGGCGAATTCCATTCATTCGTGTCGGCCGGGCCGATGCTGTCGAAGAATATCCCGGTGCGCGTCGGCGAGACGGTGGAGCGCGACGGCTTTGCGTTTGCGGATTTGGTGGCGGCTTAAGCCCGCAACACGCCACCCGTCCGCTTCGCGACCTCGGCGACGATCTTGGCGGCGAGGGCGTCGATTTCCTCATCCGTCATGGTCTTGTCGCGCGGCTGCAGCGTGACAGAGATGGCGACCGACTTCTTGCCGGGATCGATGCCTTTGCCTTCATAGACGTCAAAAACGCTGACATTAATGATCAGCTTTTTATCGACGCTTTGCGCCGCGCGCACCATGTCGGCGGCCTTCACGCCGGCGTCGACGACGAAGGCGAAATCACGTTCGACCGGCTGGAACGGCGACAATTCCAGTTGCGGCTTGGCGCGTGTCGGCTTCGCCTTCGGTTCAGGGATCTGCTCCAGCATCACCTCGAAGCCGACCAGCGGGCCCTCGGCCTTAAGCGCGGCCAGTGCGCGCGGATGCAATTCGCCGAAGGTGCCGATCACATTCTTTGGCCCCATCTGGATGGTGCCGCTGCGCCCCGGGTGAAACCAGGCGGGTCCGCCCGGCACCACTTGCAGCGCCTGCATCGGCGCGCCGGCGGCCGCGAGCACGGCGAAAGCGTCCGCCTTGGCGTCGAAAGCGTCGACCGGCTTGTTGGCGCTCGCCCAGTGGCGGCCGATGCCGTCGGGCTTGGCGAGCGCGCGGCGCAGGCCGGTAGCCGCGGTGAACTGGTCTTCCGGTCTGTCGCCTTTGAATACCTGGCCGACCTCGAACAGGGCGACGTCGGCGAAACCGCGGTCGGCATTTTTCTGTGCCGCCATCATCAGTCCGGGAATGAGACTGGGACGCATATCGGAAAGTTCAGCCGCGATCGGATTGGCGAGCGCCAGCGCCGCGCTTCCGCCGCCGAACAATTCCGCTTCGCGCTTGGAGACGAAGGACCAGGTCACAGCCTCGGTGAGGCCGCGGGCGGCGAGCGCGCGTTTGGCTTTGCGGGTGCGGTTCTGGATCGGCGTCAAGACAGGTTTACGCGCCTGGTCCCCGCGCGGAAAAGCGGTCGACGGCACGCGGTCGACGCCGACGATACGCACCACTTCCTCGACAATGTCGGCCTTGCCGTGCACGTCCGGCCGCCACGATGGCACCGCCACCTTGACGCGCTCGCCTTGTCCTGCGGTGAAGAAGCCGAGCTTCTCCAGCACGCGGCGCGCTTCGGTCAGAGGAAGCTTCAGTCCGGTGAGGCGCGGCACTTCGCTCAAGGGGAAGTCGATGATTGTTTCTTTCGGCGTCGGATCGCCGGCGACAATGATCTCAGACGCCTCGCCCCCGCAGAAATCGAGCACCAACTGCGTAGCGAGCTCCAAGCCGGGGATCATGAAGTTAGGATCGACGCCGCGCTCGAAGCGGTAGCGCGCATCGGTGTTGATGCCGAGCTTGCGTCCCGTCTGCGCGATGTTGAGCTCGTTCCACAGCGCCGACTCGATCAGCACGTCGGTGGTGTTCTCGTCGCAGCCCGATTCCTCGCCGCCCATGATGCCGGAGAGCGATTCCACGGCTTTTTCGTCGGCGATGACGCAAATGCTGTCGTCGAGCGTGTAGGTACGGCCGTCGAGCGCCAGCAACGTTTCGCCGTTGTTGGCGCGGCGCACGGTGAGATTGCCGCTAACCTTGGCGGCGTCGAACACGTGCAGCGGGCGGCCGCGGTCGAAAGTGATGAAGTTGGTGATGTCGACCAACGCGTTGATCGGGCGCAGGCCGATGGCCACTAGACGCTTTTGCAGCCAATCGGGCGAGGGGCCGTTCTTGACGCCACGCACCAGCCTGAGACCAAAGGCCGGGCACAGTTCGGCGTCCGCGATCGTCACTTTGACAGGGCAGGGGAAACTGCCCTTCACCGGCTTCGGCGCGTTGTCCTTGTAGGTGCCGATGGTGGCGGCGCCGAGGTCGCGCGCGATGCCATTGACGCCGGTGCAGTCCGGCCGGTTGGGCGTGAGGTTGATCTCGATCACCGGTTCGGCGGCGCCCGCCCAGTCGACGTAAGGTTGGCCGACCGGCGCGTCGGCCGGCAGGTCCATGATGCCGTCGTGGTCGTCGGAGATAAGCAGTTCGGCTTCCGAGCACAGCATGCCGCGGCTTTCCACGCCGCGGATCTTGCCGACCTCCAGGGTCATGTTCTTGCCGGGAATGAACGTGCCGGGCGCCGAGAACACGCCCTTCATGCCGGCACGCGCATTGGGTGCGCCGCACACGACCTGGATCGGCTTGCCGTCGCCGGCAGGGCCGATGTCGACCATGCAGACCCTGAGACGATCCGCGTTGGGATGTTTCTCGGCCGAGATGACATTGGCGATGACGAAGGGCGCAAGCAGCGCCGCCTTGTCCTCGACGTTCTCCACTTCGAGTCCGATCATGGTGAGCTTGTCGACGATCTCGGCAAGCGAAACGTCGGTGTCGAGATGGTCTTTCAGCCAGGGTAGGGTGAATTTCATTGGACTACTAGCTCAACAATAACTGATGCCACGAGCACAATCGAAATTACAAAGGTAAGCTTCGCTGTCAGTTCCAAAGTAGCTTCTTTTGTTGTTACGTTCTGACCGTCATTGAAACGTGGGTCGTGATGTTGACTCATAAAAAGACGCAAGCAAAGCAGTGCTAGAAGTACATAAATCAGCATTTCAATCGCAAAAAGCCATTTGAAAAATCCTCTAGCTTGTGAAAATAACAAACCCGCCACCGCTGTCATGATAGAAACATGCTGCAAAACTGCAGCGGCCTTAGTGTCAACTGAATCTGACGCTTCGTATACAGCCCGAGTATAGGTGTCAGAAGAATCCTCTTTGTTAAATTCTCGATATCTTTGCTCCAGGTCTTCCTTTGGAAAGACTAACAATAACCGTGCATCAAACTTGCCAATTAAAGTGTTGAGCCAGCTCATGTGCTCAGTCCCCTAGCAAGCGTCGGGAAATCGAGCGGACGGAATCCGTAGTGATTGAGCAGTGCACGTCGGCCTCGAAGAAGGCGGGTAACGGTAACCTATCGAGATGGTCTTTCAGCCAGGGTAGGGTGAATTTCATCGACCGTTACCAGAAATACATCGCGGGCAGCGAGATGAGGAGACAAATGGTGATGAAGGTCGTTGCGCGGACGCACAGAATGTAAAGCTCGCGCCGCAAGAGTATCTCGTGATGCAATTCGGTGCTCAGGTTAGCCGCTTTGCCATGCGACCGGCGAAGATTGAACAAGTTGAGGCAGCGCAAGCAGCCGATGGCAAGCAGGAGATAAACCGCGATCTCAACGAGGATGATTCCCTCTTCGAAATGGGTATTCGCGACCACGGGTCCGACGAGTCCGAGCGCGGCAATCATCATGGAAACGTGCGTGAGCAGGGCGGTGACCTTGGCGTCGATGTTCTGCATCGACGTCATGATGGATTCCGGTATTTTCTCCTGCTCGCTGCGAATGTGCTCGAAATATTTGTTGAGCGCCGAATCGTCCCAACCGAGGGTCAGCGCTTTGAGCAAAGGACGATCGAACCACCAAGCCATGGCGTTGCTCTCCGCAGAAGTCACGCGCTCAACCCTCCGGCCAGCGTCGGGAAGTCGAGCGGCCGGAAGCCGTAATGATTCAGCCAGCGCACGTCGGCCTCGAAGAAGGCGCGCAGGTCGTGCATGCCGTATTTCAGCATGGCGATGCGGTCGATCCCCATGCCCCAGGCAAAGCCCTGATACTCGTCCGGGTCGAGGCCGCAGTTGCGCAAGACGTTCGGATGCACCATGCCGCAGCCGAGGATTTCCATCCAATCCTCGCCTTCGCCAAAGCGGATCTCGCCTTTGTCGCGCCGGCACTGGACATCGACTTCCAGCGAAGGCTCGGTGAAGGGAAAGAACGACGGCCGAAACCGCATATTGAGATGATCGACCTCGAAGAACGCTTTGAAGAATTCCTCGAGGATCCATTTCAGGTGGCCGAGATGCGAGCCCTTGTCGATCACCAGGCCTTCGACCTGGTGGAACATGGGCGTGTGCGTCTGGTCTGAGTCGGAGCGATAGGTGCGGCCCGGGCAGATGACGCGGAGCGGCGGCTGTTGGCTCAGCATCGTGCGCACCTGCACCGGCGAGGTGTGCGTGCGCAGCAACAGGCGCGAGCCGTCTTCCTTCTGTGGGAAATAGAAGGTGTCGTGCATGTCCCGGGCCGGATGGCCTTCCGGAAAGTTCAGCTTGGTGAAGTTGTAGTCGTCGGTCTCGATGTCGGGACCTTCCGCCACCGCGAATCCCATGTCGGCGAAGATGGCGGTGAGCTCGTCGATCACCTGCGTGATCGGATGCACGCGGCCGGTTTCCGCCGGCGGCTCACGCACCGGCAAGGTGACGTCGACGGTTTCGGTATTGAGGCGGGCATCGAGCGCGGCGGCGGAGAGCGCGTCCTTGCGGGCGGCGATGGCGGCGGTGACACGCTCTTTCAGTCCATTGATGGCGGGCCCCTGCACCTTGCGCTCGTCCGGCGTCATGGCGCCGAGCGTCTTCAACAGCGCCGACACCGAACCACTTTTTCCAAGGGCGGCCACGCGTAACGCTTCCAGCGCCGCTTCGTCCTTGGCGGCGTCGACGGCTGCCGTAATCTCGCTCTCAAGCGCGCTAACATCGCTCATTTAAGGCTCCGCAAATTGCGGCTGGTTGTGGCCGTCCGGCACCGATCAGGTCAAGCCCCTCGGGTGACAGGTCCGACCCGCCGTGAGACAGTTGGATCATCGGGCCAGACAAGGAATTTGCGATGCTTGTTCGCATGATTTTGGTCTGTTTCGTCACCCTGGTGCTGACCCGGCCCGATGCCGCCGCGGACTGTCAGAAGCTTGATTTTGAGGCCCGCGGGGCGTTGCTCCGCAAGGCGCCGACCTGCGACAAGGCGATGGAGCAATTTGGAAACTGCAACGCCGGGGGTACTGGCGATGTCATTCTCGGCCAGATCGTGACCGAGAGGTGCCAGGCGGACTTCCTGAAAAAACTCAGCGCCAAGCAGCGGCAGACCTACGAAGGCGAAATCAAACGCTGCAACGACGAGCAAAAGGAAGACGAAGGCACCTTGTCTCGCGCGATCGCGGCCGGCTGTCGTGCCGAGCTTGCGCAAGACTATGCGCATAAGTTCGGCAAGGCGCCTGCGCGTTAACCCTCGCAATCGGCGTCAGGCTTGCGCCGGAGCTTCCGCCGGAGCCGGCAATGCCGCCTTGGCCTTTTCCACGATCGCCTGGAAGGCTGCCGGCTCGTGGATGGCGAGATCCGACAGCACCTTGCGGTCGACTTCAACACCGGCCTTGGCCAGCCCGTCGATGAACTTCGAGTAGTTCAGACCAAACGGCCGCACCGCGGCGTTCAGGCGCTGGATCCAGAGAGCGCGGAAGGTGCGCTTTCGCCGCTTGCGGTCGCGGAAGGCATATTGGTTGGCTTTCTCGACCGCCTGCTTGGCGACGCGGATGGTGTTCTTGCGCCGGCCGTAATAGCCCTTGGCGGCCTTGTAGACTTTCTTGTGCTTGGCGTGGGCGGTGACGCCACGTTTAACGCGGGCCATGGGAAATCTCCTATCAGTCTAGGCAAACGGAATGGGGCGACGGGGAAATCCGGCTCAGCCGTTCGGCAGCCAGTATTTCTTGATGGTGTCGCCGTCGGTCTTGAACAGCACCGCGGTGCCGCGATGCTCGCGGATGGTCTTGGTGGTCCGCTTGATCATGCCGTGGCGTTTGCCGGACTGTTGGTATTTCACCTTGCCAGTGCCGGTAATCTTGAAGCGCTTTTTAGCGCCCGACTTGGTCTTCATCTTGGGCATTTTGCTCTCCTCATCGGCGCAGTTAGCGGGCAAGCCCGCACGGCCGGTCATGTGCTCGCAGGACGCGTGTCTGGAGCGGGGTGCTCGGAATTGAGCTTAAGTCGCCGCCACGGCAGCCCTTGTTAGCCGGGCGGCGAGAGGCGGCGTTATGGCAGACGGATTTGGGATTGACAACTGACGGCGCACGCCCGGCGCCGCGATCCGTGTCGGCGCGGGATCGGCCCCAAATGGCCGGTGAACGCCCGGTATAGGGGCGTTTGGCGCCCACTTAACAAGTCTTCGCGGGTTGCGATCATGACCGCTTTGAATTATATAAACTGAACAGACAACAAATCCGGTCTCGGAGCGCCCATTTTATGCGGGGAGGCGATGTATTCGCTATGAATAAACCGATTAGCTTTACTAAAATAAATCAAGCAAAGATGGACTTCTCCGATTTATATACATCGCGTGATCCTAGGAATTATTTTAAATACTTAGGCCAGCTTGACTATATTATTCCGCATCTTGCGCAGCCGATCTTCAATCAGTTGATCCGGGCGCGCCAGGAGTTGCAGGACGAGCCGGTCACCGTACTCGACCTCGGCTGCTCCTATGCCATCAATGGCGCGCTCATGAAGTACGCGCTCGACTACGAGGCGCTGCGCCAACGCTATACCGCGCCGACGCTGCAAGGACTGAGCAGCGACGAGGTGCTTGAGCTCGACCGCCATTTCTACCGCTCCTGGCCCAAGCATGAGGGCGTGCGGGTGATAGGCCTCGACATTTCCGAGAACGCCATCCGCTACGGGGAGAAATGCGGGCTGCTCGACCGCGGCCTCGCCATCGATCTGGAGAACCGCGACCTGACGCCTGACGAGGCCGCCGATCTCGCGGACGTCGACATCATCGTTTCGACCGGTTGCGTCGGCTACGTGACGTCAAAGACGTTCGAGCGTGTGTTGAAGGCGAGCCGGCGCGGGCGCGCGCCATGGGTGGCGTCATTCGTGCTGCGCATGTTCCCATTCGACGCCATCGAACGCACGCTCAACGACTACGGCATCGTCACCGAGCCTTATGAAGGCGCGAGTTTCGTGCAGCGCCGCTTTGCCAACCGCGAGGAAATGGAAGCCGCGATCCGCGCGGTTGAAGCGCGCGGCCTCGATTCCGAAGGTCTCGAAACCGACGGCCTCTATCACGCCAATCTGTTCCTCTCGCGTCCGCCCGAGGAGATCGAACGTCAACCGATCCAGAAGCTGGTGAGCGTGGTCAGCGGCGCCAACAAGCTGTGGCCGGTCGGCGCCAATGTACTTGGCAGTTTCGGTCCGGCCGCGCTGCGGCGCGCCCGCGCGGAGCAGCAGTCGCCGCTATTGGCTCGCGTCGCGTCCTCCTAAGGCGAGCGGGTGGCGCGCGGCGTTCCCGGCCGCGCATACAAACAGTAACGCGAATGCGAATTGCGCCTCGCGGCAGGACCCGCGAGACTCCCTCGACAATTCCCAATTCGGGAAGCGTCTCAAAAAGGGGGAGCTTGAACATGTCACGCGTATTCGCCGCTGCTGCGATGGTATTTGTCGCCGGTATGGCCCTCGCAGGTGCCGCCCGGGCACAAGCGCAGGAGCCCTACGGCACCGCGAAATTCGAAAGCTATGCCGATATCGATCAGGTCAAGCAGCTCAAGGTGGTCTGGGACTTCAATTTCCAGGACCCCAAGGCCGTTGGCGTCGTTCTCAACAATCTCAACGCGCTTCTGAAAGCGACCTCCGAATTCGGTCCGAAGGAGATCGATCCCATCAAGGTCGTCATCGTTTCGCACGGGCCCGAGGTGGTTCTGTGGGCCAAGAAGAACTATGCGAAATACAAGACGATCGTCGATCGCGCGGCGAGTTTTGCAAAGCAGGGCGTGCGCTTCGAAATCTGCCGTAACGATGCGGCCGCGCTCGGTTACAAGCCGGAAGACCTCGATGGCTTCGTGACCGTGATTCCGGCGGGGCCTTACGCGCTCGCATACTGGCAGAACAAGGGCTACGCCTATATCGCGATTGGTGCGACGGTGCCGACACCGCCGTTCAGCGCTTTTAACAAGGCCGACCTCGGCCAGAAAAAATAAGACGCCGCCGAATGCAAAACGCGCCGCCTGTTGTTGCAGGCGGCGCGTTTGTTTTCAGAAGAGATTAGCGCGGCGCCAGCATCATCACCATCTGGCGGCCTTCGAAGCGCGGCTCCGATTCGATCTTGGCGATCGGCGCTGTGTCCTCTTTCACGCGATTGAGTAACTTATAGCCAAGTTCTTGATGCGCCATTTCGCGGCCGCGGAAGCGCAAGGTGATCTTGACCTTGTCGCCTTCCTCGAAGAAACGTTTCATCGAGCGCATCTTCACGTCGTAATCGTGCTCGTCGATCATCGGCCGGAGCTTGATCTCCTTGACCTCGACGACTTTCTGTTTTTTGCGGGCCTCGGCCGCTTTCTTCTGCGCCTGGAATTTGTATTTGCCAAAGTCCAGGATCTTGCAGACCGGCGGGGTCGAATTGGGAGAAATCTCCACCAGATCGAGCCCAGCCGCTTCCGCCATGCTCATGGCGGTTTGGAAGTCGACGACGCCTTTGTTGTCGCCGGTACTATCGATCAGCTGAACCTCGCGGGAGCGGATCTCCTCGTTGATGCGCGGGCCGTCCTTCTGAACGGGCAGCGCGGACTTCATCGGACGACGAATGGCTATACTCTCCTCTGTTGTTACGCCTGTGCCGGGGGCTTTATGCCTGCCCTCGGCTAGAGAAAGATTGGTAGAAACGGCGAATAAGTCAACGCGGTTCCCGCCCTATTAACGGGCGAATTGCGGGAAATGACCGCCAAGACGTTCAAAATCGACTACATTTGTTGGGCCTGCGCCGAGGACGGCGGCATCGCGTCATGGCGCCCGGTTGCCTCGTGGTAAAGCCGCAAGGTCTGCTCGGCGACCACCGCCGCATTGAAGTGGCCGCGCACCCACTCGCGGCCGCGAGTGCCGATGGCGCGGCTGACCGGCTCGGGCATCGAAAAGACCCGCAGCAGTGCAGCCGTCAGGGCGGCGTCGTCGCCGGCCTGGAACCGCAGGCCGGTGATGCGGCTTTCCGGCACGGCCGGTGCCGTCAGCACGACTTCGGGACCGGCGGCCAGCTCGGAGACCAGCACCGGGCGCGCCATTGCCTGGGCCTCCAGGATCGCGCGTTGCAGACCTTCCGGCTGTATGGCGGCAGAAACCACGGCCGAGGCGACGGCATAGACCGCCGGCATGTCGGCGATGGGCGCGGCCATGCGAATGACGTCCATGGTTCCGGTCGACAGCACCAGGTCCCAGAGTTCGCCGGTGTAGCGGGTGCGGCCGCGATCCTCGCCGACGAACACACAAAGAAAATCTTTAAGCCCCATGTCCTTCAGCCGCTTCGCGGCGCGCACCACCACGTGATGCCCTTTGCGGCGCACGATGCGGCCGGTGATCAGGATGACCTTCGTCTCGGGTCCGACGCCCCAGGCAAGCCGCATCGCCTCGGTACGCGCGCGCGACACCGCAGCCGGATCGAAGCGTTCGCAATCGACGCTCATCGGCACGACGGCGATGCGCTCCCACGGCGTGCCGTAGCGGTCGTGGATGAGATGCGCGATCTGTTCGCTCAACGCCACCACGCGGTCGCCGCGCGCCATGATACCGTTGTAGAAGTGCTTGAAGATGTTCTGCTCGCGATAGCCCTTGTACCAACTGGTGATGAAGGGAACGTGCGCGAGCCTGGCGGCAAACCATGCGCTCCAGGCGGCGGCGCGACCGAGCGCATGAAGAGCGTGGCAATTGCGCTCGCGCGCAAGACGGACGAGCACGGCGGTGTTGCGCAGCATCACAAGTGGATTGTTGCTGGCGAGATCGAGCGGCACGAACTCGCCGCCGGCGGCGGTTACGTCCGCCACCAGGCGGCCGGGCCGCGAGGCGACAATCGCCCGGTTGCCGGCCCCGGCGAGCGCGCGCACCAATTCGACTGCGCCGGCATCGGCGGCGCCGACTTCGAGGCTGGGCGCCACGATCAGCACCGTCAGCGCGTCCGCGCCGGGCTTGCGTAACCGGCGTTCGGGCAAACTGCGGCGCTTGGCTTGCGCGATATCGATGGCGGGCAGGCTCGACATAGACGCTATGGTCCCGGGAATCTCATGGCGACGTTGAGGCTATGATGAAATGCGCGCGGAAACTGTGATGGCCATCACGCATCGCGCGCGAGCAATGAGGTATAGACCCCCCGGATGGCCTCGGCAACGCTTTGAGGCGAAAACATAAATTCGGCAAATTGTCGCGCCCGCGCCCCCAGCGCTTCGTAGGCGGTGACGTCGAGAAAAAGCGCTGCGGAGACCGCGCGCGCAAGCTCTCCGGCATCGTCCGGCCGCACCAGCCAGCCGGTGCGCAATTCGTCGGGCATACGCGGCGGGCATAACAGGTTCTCAGGCAGCACGCCCACGTTCGTCGTCACCAGCGGCCGGCCCAGGGCCTGCGCTTCCGCCGCGATCCGCCCCGACAGCGGCGGCTCGAGTGACGGCACGACCACCACGTCGGCGGCAGCCATCGCCGCCGGCATGTCGGCACAATGTCCGACAAAGCGGCAAAGCGTATCGATGCCGTGCAGTTGCGCTTGGCTGTGCATGTTGCGCGTATAGCGCTGGTCGACGCGGTCATCGCCCGCGAACACAAACGCGACATTGCGTTCGCCGCCGCCGGCGATCAGGCGCGCGGCATCGATCACGCTCATCTGTCCGTTCCAGGGCGCAATGCGCCCCGGCACCAGCACGACCCGCGTCTCCGGCAACACCGCCCAGACCTGGCGCAGGTGAGCGATGCGGTCCGCGTCGATCGCGGCGGGGCTGAAGCGCGCGGTGTCGACCGCGCGCGGGATCACCTTGATGCGGTCAGGCGCCAGTTTGTAGCGTTCGATCATCGTGCGCGAAACGTAGGCCGACGGCGCGATCACGCGGTCGCCGCGCGCCAGCGATGAGCGGGCCATGTTGCCAATCCAGGAATGTTCCGGCAGCCGGTCAGGAAACGAGGTTACGAGATAGACCGGTTGCTTGTGGGTGGCGGCCAGCGCGCTCCAGGCGCTGCCGGCGCTCTGCGCGTGTACGATGTCGACGCGCTCGCCGGCGATCAAATTGGCCAGCGCGCTGGCGTTGCTGCGGATGCGAAGAGGATTGAGTGTATCGTTCGGCATGTGGATGAACTCCCCGCCGAAGGCTCGCAACTCGCTGACCAGAGGCCCGTCGTCACCGGCGACGATGGCGCGGGCGCCGGCATGCAGAAGCGTCAGCGCGATATCGACGGCGGCATTGCCGCTCGGGCTGTCACGCAAATTCGGCACCACTTGCACGATGGTGGCGCCGGCGAGCGAATGCGGATGTGCGGCCGGGCTCATTGTCAGCGCGGCCCCCTTGCGTTGCAGGCTTGCTTGCGGCGAGAAGAAGACGCCAATCCGTCCATCCCCGGCCCAAGCCAGTACCCAAGCCAGTCGCACATGAGCGAGCTTCGCCTGACCTCCCTGACGGTGGAATCGCCGCCGCCCAAGCGGACCATCGCCGTGCGCATGCGCGAGGGCAAGGGCCCAAGTTTGGGGCCAAATTCGCGCCCCGGCTTGTTCTGGCTCGGCGGTTTCAAGTCCGACATGAAGGGCACCAAGGCCGAGGCGCTCGATCAATGGGCGGCGAAAGAAGGCTGCGCCTGCCTGCGCTTCGATTATTCCGGCCACGGCGAATCCGGTGGCGACTTCCGCGAGGGCACCATCGGCCGCTGGCTGGAAGACAGCGTCGCCGTCTACCGCCATTTCGCCAAAGGCCCGCAAGTGGTGGTGGGGTCGTCGATGGGCGGCTGGATTGCGCTGCTGCTGGCGCGTCGGCTTGCCGGCACGAAGGATGCGGCGCCGCTCGCCGGCATGGTGCTGATCGCACCGGCGCCCGATTTCACCGAGGAGCTGATGTGGAAGAAGTTTCCCGACGGCATCAAGCAGGAGATCGAGGAAAAGGGCTCCTGGCTGCGGCCGTCTGCATACGGCGAGGAGCCCTATCCGATCACCAAGGGTTTGATCGAGGACGGACGCAAGCATCTCTTGCTAGGCGGCATGATCGAGACCGGCTGCCCGGTGCACATATTGCAAGGCGTGCAGGATCCCGACGTGCCGTGGCAACACGCGCAGGAATTGGTCGCGCGCTTTGCCCGCGACGATGTGGTGCTCACACTGATCAAGGATGGCGACCACCGGCTGTCGCGCCCGGAGGACATCGCGCGGCTGATCGCGGCGGTCAAGGAGTTTTAGGGCCATGCCGTCGTCCCCGCGAACGCGGGGAAAAGCAATTGAGTGATAGGTTCGCGTTACCCTCGAAAGCGGACATCTGATGGTGTGCGAATGATATTCGCTATCGGCCCATAAGCAGACATCGACAGAGGAAAATCAAATTTCTGCAAATGGTCACATGCAGAAACGAGCCATTCGTCTTTGGCTACGATCAATGCCCAAATTGATAGTTGAAGCCGACGCGCACGATATTGTCAGTGAGGCGTGTGTGAGTCGTCATTGTGCCAGCGAGGGGTGTATAGCCGGCGGGGGTGTTTGAGATTGCAGCGAAGGACGTCGAGGTATCGAGCGACCCAAGGTCGACATAGAGGTATTCCACTTTCCAAGTCCAGCTCGGCGGAAGCCAGCCTGCAAATTTTCCCTCTATTCCGCCACCGACCGCAAAGCCGATTTTGGTTTTTGATGCGCTAAATGCGCTCGTACTCGGCCCAAATGTGGAGCCAATGGCAGTGTCTGCCGCCGACACATTGAGATTGCCGGAAACGCTGACGTGACCATAGGCCAAGCCACCAGTCACATAGAGAAGGGTTTGATCAGTCGCCAGCCACCCAAGACGACCGCGGACCGTTCCAAACCAATCAATTTTGGCTTCATATCCGGTAACCGCAGTGCCGTTGAGCGGCGAGGTGGCTGTGCAAGTGGGACCCGGTGCAGCCGTGTCGCAAAGTGGCCCGGCAATCGAGTCGGCAAACGCATTGCTCCCTCGTTGGGCCGAACCTTGGAAGTCCACCTCGAAGCCCAACACCCATCTTTCATCGTACTGATAATTGTATCCGATCTGACCACCGCCGACGACCCCGTCGAACGCTGACTTGTGGTCGCCACCAAACGCAAAGTTATTTGTTATTGGAAGTACGCCGGGGAACGCTATCGTCGAACCGCTACCGGCTGTGTCGGTCTGGCCACTGCCCCAACCGTAGCCAATGTTCCCGCCGGCGTAGAAACCGGTCCAGCTGTATAAGATCGGTGGCGGTGCCGCCGACGCATACTGAGCGAATGCAATGGCCGAAACGGCGGCGACCGCCGCAATCGATAAAACGCGCATAGCCCGCCCCCAAATCAACGAGTACCGTACATAAGGACGGCAAGATAGTCAGCCGAACGTCGAGCGTTTTCCCACAAATTGTGGCAATTTGGGTACACGCCGAATCCGGTATGCGGTCGGAAAGACGGTATCGCGCGGACGTGTCCCACCAGGAGACCCGCGCATAAGTAAGAATAATGGTGAACGAGAGACGCCTGCCGTCTAACACCAACTTCTCGCACTGGTCACGACCCCTTGCTGGTTATCGCGATATGGTTTCGCTAAAAGGGAGAGAGCCCGCCTCACCAGTCTCATTTTAAGATGTCGCGCTCTAGGAAAGCGCCGCGCGCCACTCGTCTTGTACGGACGGATCGCGGTCTGGCTTCTTTAGCGTTGCAAGTTTGCTGCGCGGCATCAGCCGGGACAGCGCCCACACCGCCGCACCGCGCACCAAGGGCGAGGCATCGCCGAGCAACCGCTCAGCCTCCGGCGCGAGCGACGCGTCGCCCGAGTTGCCGATCGCAGTCAACGCGTTGCGCACGAATCGATCGCGGCCGGTTCGCTTGATCGCGGTCTTGGCAAACAGCGCGCGGAATTGCGCGTCGTCGAGCCGCGCGAGGTCGGCGAGCGCCGGCGCTCGTAATGTGTCGCGCGCGGCGAGCTTGGCCTCGCGGCCTTTGACCGCAAACTTGTTCCACGGGCAGACGGCGAGACAATCGTCGCAGCCGTAGATGCGGTTGCCCATGGCGGCGCGCAGATCGCGCGGGATTGGGCCCTTGTGCTCGATGGTGAGATAGGAAATGCAACGCCGCGCATCGAGCCGGTAGGGCTCGGGAAACGCCGCGGTCGGACAGACATCGAGACAGGCGCGGCAGCTTCCGCAGGAATCCGTTTCGGCTTTGTCGGCCGGCAGTTCGAGCGTCGTGAAGATCGCGCCAAGAAACAGCCAGGAGCCGAATTGGCGAGAGACCAAGTTCGTGTGCTTGCCCTGCCAGCCGAGACCGGCTCCGGCGGCGAGCGGCTTTTCCATCACGGCGGCGGTGTCGACAAATACCTTGACGTCACCGCCGGCATTCTCGGTGAGCCAGCGCGCCAGCTGCTTGAGGCGCGACTTAATGAGGTCGTGATAGTCGTCGCCCTGTGCGTAAACAGAGACGGCGCCGCGCGTGCTCTCACGCAGAATCGCCAGCGGATCGCTATCGGGTCCATAGTTCATGCCCAACATGACGATGGACTTCACCTCCGGCCACAGCGCACGCGGCGAGCCGCGCCGCGCGGCGGTTGCTTCCAGCCACGTCATATCGCCGTGCGCACCGTCGGCGAGGAAACGCTCGAACCTTTCTTTGGCTTGCGGCACCGCGTCCGATGACGTCACGCCGACGGCATCGAAGCCGCAGGCGCGCGCCTGCGCGGCGAGCCTGGCCTTGATGTCGGCGGCGTTCAGAAGTCCAGGTCGGCGTAGCTTTTCGACGGCGGCAGACCGGCCAGCGTGTCGGCGAGAATCGGACGGAACGCCGGCCGCGACTTCAGCCGCGCGTACCAATGTTTGGCTGCGTCGTCTTCGTTCCACGGCACTTCGCCCAAATAGTCGGCCACCGATAGATGCGCCGCGGCGGCCAGATCCGCGAGCGTGAGCCGCTCGCCGGCCAGCCAGTCGCGCGAGCGCGCCAGCCAGCCAAGATAGGCCA
This sequence comes from uncultured Alphaproteobacteria bacterium, assembly GCA_963840065.1. GTDB lineage: Bacteria > Pseudomonadota > Alphaproteobacteria > Rhizobiales > Xanthobacteraceae > Pseudolabrys. The sequence goes on from CAWIXF010000010.1 coordinate 679,335, forward strand.
GATGATAGCGGATATTGTGGCGCGCGGCGCGCAGCACGACGGTATCGGGCGGGCCGCCGCCTTGTTCCGCCGTCATGTGGCGTTTGAACTCGCGCTCCTTCACCAGGGGCCCGCTGACCTCCTCGTAGAACTTGTCGTTGTACCAGTCGGCCAGCCGCCGCACTTCCACCCGCTCGCGCGGCTCCTTCGGCAACAGGCTGTTGATGCCGCGCACTGCGCCTTCGGTTTCCTCGATATATTCGGCGATGATGGAGGCGCCCGGCACCGCCGGCACGCCGTCGGTGATCAGCACCGGTGTCTCGCCGGCGGGATTGACCAGCAGGAACTCCTCGCGCCGCTCCCAGCTCCGTTCTTCGACCAGACGGACCTCGATGCCGTACTCGCCCAGAATAAGGCGGACATAGCGGGAGCGGGGGCAGAGCGGATGGTGCAGAAGCGACAGCATTGTGTTCCGGTGAATTGCGGCGGACATCGCCGGGCGGGCTGGAATCGAAGGCGAGCACTATAGAAAGTCACACAGGCCGAGCAACTTGTTGAGCGCCCCGCCTTTTTCGTTGCCCCCAGGGCCGGGTTGCGCGAAAAGCGCCTCTCGCGCTTCCCGCCTGGAACTCAACCTATGAATCTCGTCATCACTGCGACGGCGGCTGCCGGTATCACGGCCGGCCATCTCGACCTGATCAAGGCGGCCGTCCTCGGCTTGGTCGAGGGGCTAACCGAGTACCTCCCCGTTTCGTCGACCGGTCATCTGCTGCTGATGGAACAGGCGCTCGGCTGGGGCGGCAATGATTTCGGCAAGACCTTCGCCGTCCTCATTCAACTCGGCGCCATTCTCGCGCTGCTCACGATTTATTTTGGGCGGTTGTGGTCGCTGGCGAAGCACATGTTCACGGACTGGGAAGCGGCGCGCTTCGTCATCGGCGTGCTGCTCGCTTTTCTGCCGGCGGCGGTGCTTGGCGCCTTGTTCTACGGCATCATCAAGACCTACCTGTTCGACGTTCGCGTCGTTTGCATATCGCTCATCGTCGGCGGGTTTATCCTGCTAGCTGTCGACCGGCTGAATCTGAAGCCGCGCTATCACAAGTCGACCGCGTTTACGCTGCCGATGTATTTCGGCATCGGCGTCATTCAGTGCCTGTCGATGATCCCCGGCGTCTCGCGCGCCGGCGCGACCATTGTCGGCGCCATGTTGTTCGGAGCCGATCGCCGCTCGGCCGCGGAGTTTTCGTTCTGGCTTGCCATGCCGACCATGGTCGGCGCCTTCGCCTATGAGCTCTACAAGAGCCGCAACGACCTTGCGCTCGACGGCGGCCTCACGGTTATCGCCGTCGGCTTCGTCTTCTCGTTCATCTTCGGCTGGATCGTGGTGAAGACGTTCCTGCGCTACGTGCAGCGTCACACCTTTGCGCTGTTTGCCTGGTGGCGCATTCTGCTCGGCACCTTCGGCATCTACGCAATTTATTTTTGGTAAGAGGCTCGCCGCGCGAGCGATTACGCCGTCCGATTGCGGAACTGGCCGGTCTTGCGGAAGCGCCACAGATAGCTCGGCACGATTGCCTCGATCGGCTCCGGCTCGATGCCGAAGCTTTGCAGCGTGCGCCGCTCCGCGACCGCCTCTTGCGACACCACGTTGTCCGTGCGCAACAACTCGACCTGGTCGGGCGTGAGCAATGGCGTCGGCATCAATTGCAGAAAAAAGGCTTTCAGCTTGGCAAGGAAAAACGGGATCGGGACCAGCAGCCTTTTGCGTTCGATGGTGGCAAGCACATAACGCATCAAGTCCGCAAAGCTGCGCACTTCGGGGCCGCCGAGCTCGTAGATGGTGCCGGGGCGCGCATTGCCTTCGACCGCCTCGGCGATCGCGGTCGCGACGTCGCCGACGAACACCGGCTGGAACAAGGTTTTGCCGCCGCCGATCAGCGGTAGCGCCGGCGACATGCGCGCGAGCGCCGCGAAGCGGTTGAAGAAATCGTCCTCGGGCCCGAACAGGATCGACGGCCGCATGATGATCGCCGAAGGCTGCGCCGACAGCACGAGCTTTTCGGCAGCAGCCTTCGAGCGCGCATACGCGCTCGACGATTTTTCGTCGACGCCGATGGCCGATACATAGATCATGCGCGCGCCGTGCGCGTTGGCGGCAAGCGCCACTTGCTCGGCGCCGACCGCGTGAACCGTGTTGAAGCGCTGCCGGCCGTGCTCGAACAGGATGCCGACCAGGTCGATCAGCACATGCGCGCCGCGCGCCGCCGCCTCGACGGACGCGGCATCGCGGATATTGGCCTGCACGGCGTGGATCTGGCCGACCTTGCCGAGCGGCTGCAAATGGCCGGCGAGTTCCGGCCGCCGCACAGCCACGCGGATGCGATAGTCGCGCTGGGCGAGCGCTCGCACCACGTGGCGGCCGAGAAAACCCGAGCCGCCATAGATGGTAATCAGCGTATCGTTGTTGCTGCGGGCGGTCATGACAGGCGCTTAAAGGCTGAGGAAACCGGCGTTCTGGCCATTACAGGATCGGCCGGCTTCTGTACAGCCTGCTTCAATTGACAAGGCGAAAGCGGCTCAATACCTAGTCGCCACGAGCCCAGGTGGCGGAATTGGTAGACGCACTAGTTTCAGGTACTAGCGGGTAACACCGTGGAGGTTCGAGTCCTCTCCTGGGCACCATCTCATCCCGGCGCATGATTTCCGAAAATTAACGGCTTTCGGACAAAGGTCATGCGCGATTGACTTTGGACCGCGATTGACTTTGCACACTGATTGACTTGGGGCGCTGAATGACCATCCGCCTGCACCGCGGCGATCTGCCGGACCTGTCGGCCTACAAGGGCGGTGCGGTGGCGATCGACACCGAGACCATGGGGCTCGACCCCGATCGCGATCGTCTCTGCGTGGTGCAATTGTCGCCCGGCGACGGTTCCGCCGACGTGGTGCAAATTGCGGCCGGACAGAAGAAGGCGCCCAATATCGAGCGGCTGCTCGCCGATCCCGCCATCCTCAAGATTTTTCACTACGGCCGCTTCGATCTCGGCGTCCTCGCCGAGGCTTTCGGTGTCATGGCCGGGCCGGTCTATTGCACCAAGATCGCCTCGCGCCTCGCCCGCACCTACACCGACAGACATGGATTGAAGGATCTGGCGCGCGAACTGCTCGGCGTCGATCTGTCGAAGCAGCAGCAGTCGTCCGACTGGGGCGCCGATGAACTCACCGATGCCCAGGTTTCTTACGCGGCTACCGACGTGCTGCACCTGCATAAGCTGAAGGAGAAGCTCGACGCCATGCTGGCGCGCGAAGGGCGTAGCGAACTGGCGGTGGCGTGCTTTGCCTTCCTGCCCGAACGGGTGCGGCTCGATCTTGCCGGCTGGGCGGGCGAAGACATCTTTTCGCACTCTATGTAAGTGCTTGAGTTTCTGGCTTTATTGGTTCATGAGCGGGGCTGATGGCGGCCTTTTGCCGCCGATGAGCCATATTCCGTCGGCATGTTTCGCCGCGAACAACAATGGTTTCCGCAACGCTGGCCCATGGTGGCATGAACCGTCTCGTCACGGCCCGAACTGATCCGCAGACCGCGCGCGCCTATTGGACTATGGGCCGCGGCGACACCGATCGTGCCTTTCGTACGGCCCGCCGTCACAGCCGTCTGGTGCGCGGCTTGCGCATCGCGATTCCGATCGTGATTGTGCTGGCGGTCGTCGTCGTCTTCCTGCTGACCTATTTCAATCCGCTGCGCATGCTGGCCAGGTTGCCGATCAATATCGGCGACCTGGTGGTATCCGGCACCAAGATCACCATGGAGAAGCCGCATCTGTCCGGGTACACGCGCGACTCCCGCGGCTATGAAGTCTCGGCTGACGCAGCGTCACAGGATCTTACCAAGCCGGATCTGGTCGAGCTGCACAACATCCGCGCCAAGGTGCAGATGCAGAACGACAGCACTTTGCAGATGACGGCGGCGACCGGCGTTTACAACAGCAAGGCGGAAACGCTGAAGCTCGACCGAAGTATCGATCTCAGCTCGTCCAACGGCTATGCCGGCCATCTCAGCGAGGCGTTGGTCGACATCCGCAAGGGCCATGTCGTGTCCAACAAACCGGTGCAAGTGAAGATGTTGCAGGGCACGCTCAACGCCAACCGCCTGGAAATCGTCGAATCCGGCGATCTCGTGCGCTTCGACGGCGGCGTTTCCATGATGCTCAAGCTCAACGAAGCCGCGGCCGGCGGAGCGAAAAATGACGCCACGGCGCCTGCGCAGAGCGGAGGGCAATGACTGTGCGGTGCACATGCAAAGCCCTTGTGCTCGCCATCTTTGTCGCCGTTTCCGGCGCGGCTTTGGCGCAGACATCGAAAGGGCCGCCCAACGCGCTACAAGGTTTCTCGCAAAATCGCGATCAGCCTGTGCAAATCGAGGCGACGACGCTCGAGGTTCGCGACAAGCAGAAGGAAGCAACCTTCAGCGGCGATGTGCGCGTGACGCAAGGCGACACCAAGTTACGCTGCAAGTCGCTGGTCGTTTTTTATGAAGGCGGCCCGGTCCTGGGCGCTGACAAAAGCAAAATGATGACGGCGGCAAAGCCCGGCCCCGGCGGTGAACAGCGCATCAAGCGGCTGGAGGCGCGTGGTGGCGTCGTTGTGACGCAGAAGGAGCAGACCGCCAGCGGCAATCTCGGCATTTTCGACATGAAGACCAACACGGTCACGCTAACCGGCAAAGTCACCATGACGCAGGGCAAGAACGTGCTGCGCGGCGACCGGCTGGTGGTGGATTTGACCAGCGGCGTGTCGCGCGTGGAGTCGGGCAAGAACGGCACCGGCCGCGTCCAGGGCCTGTTCATCCCCAGCGGTGGCGGCGTCCCCGATCTGAAGACCGGCAGCGGCGGCGGCTTTTCGACCGCGCCGCGCCCGGCCCAGCAGGCGCCACCGGCGCGGCAGATGGCTCCGATCCATTGATCCGTTATCCAACCCGTGCGGGCACCGGTTTCCGGCTCGAGGAATCAGCTAAAGTCGCGCTGCCCGGCGGCCGCATGTTCCCGCACGGTGAGGACCGGTTTTGGGTAAGAAGGCTCATGCAGCGCCATATGCCGGTTGTCTGGATCGGACCATGCGCCGCGAGGTAGCCCGGTGAACATCTTGTCGATGTTTCGGCGCCGTCAGCCGGCGGCGCGCAGGCCGCTCACGGCCGCCGAGGCGCGCCAGCGCCAGGCGGCAGCACCGGCGCATAATGCACGGCAGCCGAATGCCAACGCCCAGCCGCAAGCGGTCCAGCGCCGCCGCGACGGCGACAGCCGGCCGGCGCAACGTCATGCCTATCTCGCCGCTCACGGCGTGGAAAAAAGCTTCGGCGGCCGCAAGGTGGTGAAGGGCGTCACGCTCTACGTGCGCCGCGGCGAGGCCGTCGGACTGCTGGGGCCGAACGGCGCCGGCAAGACCACGGTGTTCTACATGATCACCGGTCTGATCAAAGCCGATCACGGCCGCATCGAGCTCGACGGATACGATGTCACCGCGCTGCCAATGTACCAGCGCGCGCGGCTCGGCATCGGCTATCTGCCGCAGGAGGCCTCGATCTTCCGCGGGCTTAACGTGGAGGACAATGTGCGCGCCGTCCTCGAAGTGGTGGAACCGGACAAGCGCCGCCGCGAGGCCGACCTCAATGCCCTGCTCGAGGAGTTCAATATCGCGCGTCTGCGCAAGACGCCGGCCATTGCGCTCTCCGGCGGCGAGCGGCGCAGGGTCGAGATCGCGCGGGCGCTGGCCACGCGGCCGAGCTACATGCTGCTCGACGAGCCGTTCGCCGGCATCGATCCGATTGCGGTGGGCGATATCCAGGCGCTGGTGCGCCACCTCACCAATCGCGGGATTGGAGTTTTGATCACCGACCACAATGTACGCGAAACTCTGGGGCTCACCGACCGCGCCTACATCATCTATTCCGGCGAAGTGCTCATGGAGGGCCGCGCCGACGATATCGTCAATAACCCGGACGTCCGCCGGCTCTATCTGGGCGAGGAATTCCGGCTCTAGGCCGCCAGCGGCGCCCGGAACTTATCCACCGGTTATCCTCGCCTAATTTTTGTGCAATGCGGCAGTGCGGAATCGCATACCACTGCGCCGCGGACCCTGATATAAGGAAGCCGAAGCAAGAATCGGACCAGTTTCCGCCGGGAAACCCGCATGGCATTGTCACAAAGGCTCGAGTTTCGTCAGACCCAAGCGTTGGTGATGACGCCGCAGCTGATGCAAGCCATCAAGCTGTTGCAGCTCTCCAGCCTCGACCTCGCGGCGTATGTAGAAGGCGAGCTTGAGCGCAATCCGTTGTTGGAGCGCAACGAAGAGAACGATACGCCAGCCGCCGCCGCTGAGCCTGACGGCTCCGATTCCTCCTCCGGTGAAATGTCCGCCGACGATGGCGACCGCGACAGTGGCGGCGCGTCCGAATGGAATGTGCAGGAATTGGAGACCAGCCGCAGCTCGATGGAAGAAGGTCTCGGCACCGAGCTCGAAAACGTTTTCCCCGACGATAGCGCGGGAAAGCCAGCAGCGGCCGATGCGCCGCCACCGGCTTATTCGGAATGGTCGGGTGCAGGCGCGGGCAGCGCCGACGATGGCTACAATCTCGAAGCGTTTGTTTCAGCCGAGATAACGCTTGCCGATCATCTCGCCGAGCAAATGGCGCTTGCCATTCCCGATCCGGCGCGACGCATGATCGGACGCTATCTGATCGATATGGTGGATGAAGCAGGTTACCTCGCCGGCGATCTCGAAACCGTCGCGGAGAAACTGGGCGCGCCGCTCGCCGAGGTCGAAGCCGTGCTCGGCGTGTTGCAAGCCTTCGATCCGCCCGGCATCTGCGCGCGCAATCTCACCGAATGCCTCGCCATCCAGCTCAAGGAGCGCAACCGCTTCGATCCGGCGATGCAGGCTTTGGTCGCGCATCTCGAACTTTTGGCCAAGCGCGATCTTGCCGCTTTGCGCCGCCTATGCGGCGTCAACGACGAAGATCTGACTGACATGATCGCCGAGATCCGCAACCTTAATCCAAAGCCGGGCCTCGTCTTCGGTTCCACCATGGTGCAGCCGATCGTGCCGGATGTGCTGGTGCGCGCCGCGCCCGACGGCAGCTGGCAGGTGGAGTTGAATTCGGACACATTGCCGAAAGTCCTGATTAATCAGCGCTACTACACGCAAGTCCAGAAGGGCACGCGCAACGACAAGGACAAGGCCTATCTCGCCGATTGTCTGCAGACCGCGACTTGGCTGGTGCGCGCGCTCGATCAACGCGCCAAGACCATTCTTAAAGTTTCGAGCGAGATCGTGCGCCAGCAAGACGCCTTCTTTGCTAGAGGCGTGCAATATCTGCGCCCGCTGAATCTGAAGACGGTAGCCGACGCCATCAGCATGCACGAGTCGACCGTCTCACGTGTCACCGCCAACAAATACATGGCGACCGAGCGCGGTATTTTCGAGTTGAAGTATTTCTTCACGTCTTCGATCGCCGCCGCCGACGGCGGCGAGGCGCATTCGGCCGAGGCGGTGCGCCACCGCATCCGCCTGCTTATCGACAACGAAATCGCAGCCGAGGTGCTTTCAGACGACACCATTGTGGAAAAGTTGCGCGAAGATGGCGTTGATATCGCGCGCCGGACGGTCGCTAAATACCGCGAAGCCATGCGCATTCCCTCGTCCGTGCAGCGGCGGCGCGAGAAGGCTGCGGCATCCTGAAGCGGGATACGCGCGCATTGACCTTTGCCGCAACGTTTTTAAGCTTCGAAACGTTAGCCGGGGCGGGTAATGGCGCGGCGACAAAACCGGGCCGAACAGGAGGCGCATCATGCCTTTGCGCGTATCGGGCAAAAACATCAACATCGGTCTCGCCTTGCGTGAACGCATCAGCGGGCGCGTCGAAGAAGCAGCATCGAAATACGTCCGCGGCGGCTATTCGGGACATGCGACCGTTGGCAAAGACGGCTTCGGATTTCGCACCGAATGCGTGCTGCATCTTGACTCCGGCGCATTGCTTGAAGCCGAAGGCATGGCGGCCGATGCCTATGAGAGCGCCGATCAGGCCGCAATCCGTATTGAAAAGCGTTTGCGTCGTTACAAACGCCGCCGAAGAGGCCATCAGGCGCAGCGCGGCCGTTAAGTATTAGAATAGTGCGATAAAATACGGCAGGCCGTGGCGAACCCGGGCCATTGACGGCGGCGGCGACCGCTCCTATGGTCCGCGACCTCAAACACCCCCAATCAACTCGGCGCTACATTTATCGATCATTGGCCACGTCCATGACGCTCACCGATCTCGTATCGCCGAATGCGATTCTTCCGTCGCTCAAGGCGAACAATAAAAAGAAGGTGATTCAGGAACTCGCCGCACGTGCGGCCGAGTTGACCGGACAGAACGCGCGCACGATTCTGGAAACCTTGCTGCAACGCGAGAAGCTCGGCTCCACGGCGGTTGGAAACGGCGTGGCGATCCCGCACGGCAAATTGCCGAAACTCGGTCGCTTGTTCGGGCTGTTCGCGCGGCTGGAAAAGCCGATCGATTTCGAAGCACTCGACGGACAGCCGGTCGATCTCGTCTTCCTGCTGCTGGCACCGGAATCCGCCGGCGCCGATCATCTCAAAGCCCTGGCGCGCGTTGCGCGCCTGCTGCGCGATCCGGAAATCGCTCGCAAGCTGCGTGAACCGAGCGACTCCGATGCGCTCTTCGCGGTGTTGTCGGTGCCGCCGGCGTCGAGCGCGGCGTAATCGAATTCTTTTTGCGAAAACCTGTCCTTCGTCATCGCCCGGCTTGTCCCGGCGATCCCAATTCCGAGAATGCGATACGTCCCTAAGCGAGATGGCCGGCACAAGGCCGGCCATGACGAAGGAGGGCGTTTTGCTTGAACCGCGCACTCAATGCAGGCTGACCGTCTCGAGCTCCTGGCTCCAGGCGTTGGCGACCGCCGCCTCGCGGGTGTCGGTCAGCATGATCGGCGTGCCGTCGGCGGCATGCAGTGCAAACAGTGTCACGCCGGGCTGCATCTCGGGCGCCTCGGGGAACATGTGGGCGACATCCTCGGAACGAACGGTCTTGACGTAAGCGAGCTGCCCATCGCCGAGCTGCGCCAGCGCTTCCTGCGTGATCGCAGGGTGCGCGGTGTTTGCTTCAGTGAACTTGTCGTTGGTCATTTTGTTGCTCATTGGCCCTCGACTCCTTTCCTATAAACGCTTGACGCGGTCGAGTCCTGTTTTCACGAGTCCGTTATTCTTTCGCGTTGATCGAGATCGTCTTGACGATGCGTTCCGATTGCGGGCGGATGAGATCGATCGACAGCAAGCCGTTCCGCAAGTCGGCGCCCTGCACTTCCATACCGTCGGCCAGCACGAAGGTACGCTGGAACTGGCGCGCGGCAATGCCGCGGTGGAGGTACTGCCGGCTCTTGTCGTCCTGCTGACGGCCGCGGATGACCAACTGGTTCTCCTCGACGCAAACGTCAAGCTGATCGCGGGTGAAACCGGCGACGGCAAGCGTGATGCGCAGCCGCTCCGGGTTCTGCTCGTCGCGTGCTAGCCGCTCGATGTTGTAGGGCGGATAGCCTTCGGAGCCTTTGGCGACGCGATCGAGTAGGCGCTCAATTTCGTCGAAGCCCAAAAGGAACGGGCTGGAAAGGGACGGAACTCGTGACATGGGTCCTCAAAGTCCTCATGGAAGCGACTTTGACGCGGGGTCCGTGATGGCACCCCCCGAACGCGGGTTTACCCGAGTTCGGTACTCTTGAGATTAGCCAAAGTCGGAAACATCCGACTTTGGCGTCCGAAAAGCGATTGCCCTTCGGCAGTTCCTAATATGGGCGGCGCGGGTTAAAGGTTCAAGAACAGGGGGAAACCGGCGTTTGGGGGCAACGAGGCCGCCATCGTTTGCGAGGGGCGATGTCTAACCCATCAATCATGCCGCGGCTCACCATACGGGCGATCCGCGCGACGCCGGTCGAGGTTCCACTCAATTTCGTGCTTGGCACCAGCCAGGCTGCATTGCGCGCGGTGCCTTTGCTCTTGGTCGACGTGGAGACCGAAGAGGGGGTTACCGGCCGCACCTGGCTGTTTTGCTATCTGCGCGCGGCAGCAGGTGCGATCGCCACTATCCTCGGTGAGGTCGAGCAACTCACCAAAGGCGAGGCGGTCGATCCCGCTGCGTTGTCGGCCAAACTTGCGCGTCGCTTCGCGCTCATCGGCGTGCAAGGCATCGTCCGTATGGCGTTGGCGGGCTTTGACACGGCCTGCTGGGACGCGCTCGCGCAAGCCGCCGACTTGCCGCTGGTGCGCTTTCTGGGCGGCGAGCCGCGGCCGATTCCCGCCTATAACAGCTGCGGCCTCGGGTTGATGGACGACGTAGGCGCGCTCGCCGCCGAAGCCGAGACGTTGCTCGCGCGCGGCTTTACCGCAGTGAAACTGCGGCTCGGCTATCCGACGCGCGAGCGCGACATCGCCGCCGTGCGGGCGGTGCGCAAGCGCATCGGCGCCGATGCGAAGCTGATGGTCGACTACAACCAGGTGCTCTCGCTCGAAGACGCCCTCGATCGTGGCCGAGCGCTCGATGCGGAAAATATCTATTGGCTGGAAGAGCCGATCCGGCACGACGACTACGCAGGCTGCGCGCAGCTCGTGCGCGAACTGACGACACCGATTCAGATCGGCGAAAATTTTTCATTGCCCGCCGGCATGGCCGACGCGCTCAAACGCGCGCATCCGCAATACGTCATGCCCGATCTCGAGCGTATCGGCGGCGTTAGCGGGTGGCGGCAAGCCGCAGAGATCGCCGCCGTTAACCGTGTCCCGATGTCGTCACACTTGTTTCCGGAAGTGAGCGCGCATCTGTTGGCTGCCACGCCAACCTGTCACTTTCTCGAATACGTCGATTGGGCCGATGCGCTGTTGCAGGATCCGCTCGTCATCGCCGACGGCCATGCAATCATTCCCGAGCGCGCGGGCAACGGTCTGACGTGGAACCGCTCAGCGGTTGAGCACTATCGCCTCGATTGAGCGCGTTAACGATTTTCCCCGCATCAACGCTGCGTTCGCATGGTTAACATTAATCATGCGTGTTTGCCTTGTTTGGTCAAAAAAGTCTTAACAAACGGCCGTTCCGCATCTTCGCCCGATAAGATTGCCGCGCTCGAAGAAAACATTTCGCGGCGACATCGGGGGAGCGTGATTTGCTGACAGGCAGCATCGAATTCGAAGATCCGTACGATATTTTCGAAGAACGATTTATCGTCGGCGCAAGGCGCGGCGCCATCGCCTTGGCGGTCATCGCACTCGCGATCAGCGGCCATGACTTGTTGAGTTCGCGACCACTCGGCAGCACGACCGCTTACGCGCACGGCAATGAAAACTTGCAACTGGCGAAAGCGAAGCCGGCCGAGATCGCGGTGACGGCGTCCGCGACGGTCTCCGTTTCGGAAAACAAGAAGACAGTCGTCGCGCCGATCGCCGCAAAAAGCGTCGCGGCCAAAGCCAAGACGTCACCGGTTGTCACAAAAAGTATCGCGGAAAAGACCAAGACATCGCCGCTTGCCGAACTGGCGGAGGCGCGTCATCTCAACGCGCTCGAAGTCGCCATGGCGTTCGATCCTGTAATGGCGAAGGCGACCGTAACCGATCTGACTTCGCCGGCACCGGTTAACGCCGGAACCAACGCCGAAGCCAAAGTTGAAGCCAAGCCCGAGCCCGTCCAGGTCGCCAGCATCGATCCGCAAAGCCTGCCGCGCGTGATCAAGACACCGGCGACCGAGATTGCCGCGTCGTTGCCTGCGACGATTTCAGTTCTGCCGCGGCCCGCGCCGCGTGCGCGCGTAGCCCCGCCGGTGAAAACGATCAGCGCCGTCGTACCGGCGGCGAAGGCTGAGACCGACACGGTGAAGGTCGCCAGCATCGCTCCGGAAGCCTCGGCTTACGGCCCGGCCAAAGCGCCGTCACCCGAGATTCACATGACGCTGCCGGCCACGATCGCGGTCTTGCCGCGACCCGCGCTGCGCGCCAAGGCCGCGGCGGCCACCAAGGCCGTGGCGTCGGCAGAACAGGCGCAAGCCAAGGCAAGCTTGGCCGACATCGCGGCGGCTTCGGCGATGACGGAAGTGGCCGCTGTCGTGCGGATGGCGGCTGAAAAGTCGGCGCAGAAGGCCGACGGCGGCATGATGCAGCTTGCCAGCATCGACCCGGAATCGCTGGCTTATGGTCCGAGCGCTTCGACAGCACCGGAGATCCACATCTCTTTGCCGGCGACGATTTCAGTTCTGCCGACGCCTGCGCCCGGTGCGCCGCCGCCGTCACCGGCACAGCGGCTGCATCTCGAGGGCGCCAAGCGCGCCAAGGCCGAGCACTGTCTTGCCAACGCAATCTATTTCGAAGCGCGCGACCAACCCTACCAAGGCCAGGTCGCGGTGGCGCAGGTGGTGATCAACCGCGTCTTCTCCGGCGTCTATCCGCGCGACGTTTGCGGCGTGGTCTATCAGAACGCCAACCGCCACCTCGCCTGCCAGTTCACCTTTGCCTGCGACGGCAAGCGCGACGTGGTCAACGAATGGCCCGAGTGGCGGCGCGCCAAGCGCATCGCGCAGGAGACGCTTGACGGCGTCGTCTATGTGCAGGCGGTCGGAACCGCGACGCATTATCACGCCAACTATGTGCATCCGAACTGGGTTGGTGAAATGCACAGGCTGGCGCGCGAAGGCGAGCACCTGTTCTATCGACCGATTGCCTGGGGTAACGGTTCCGACGAACCGATCTGGTCGCGGGCGCAGAAGGCGTTCCTGAAACTCACCAAAAAGCACTGACGGCTTTGCGGGCTCCCGTTGCGGGAGCCCGCGCCGCAGTTCAAAACTTCAGCTTGAACAAATTGACTGCATTATCGCGGCCGACTTTTTTGCGATCAGCCTCGCTGATCTCGGCCTTGTCGAACCATTTCGCGGCTTCGTCTACCGCTTCGAACGGCCAGTCGATTGAAAACATCACGCGATCGTCGCCCATCTCGGTGATGGCGTTCACCAGCGCCGGCGTCGAGTAGTTGCCCGACGTGGTCAGATAGAAATGCTTGCGGAAATAATGGCCGACGCCGTATTTGGCCGGATAGTTGTGCGGCGCGCCCATCCAGCCGTTGCGGCCATCGATACGCCAGAGATAGATCGGAATGCCTTCGCCGGTGTGACCGAGCACGATCTTCAGTTTCGGGCATTCGTCGAACAGGCCTGAGCCGATCAGCCGCAGCGCGTGCACGGCCGTCTCGGCGTGGAAGGCCCAGTTCGGGCCCAGCAGCCAGTTGTGCCCCTCGTAAGACCGCGTCGAACCCGGCAGCGGGTTGCGTGGATGCAGATAGAAGGGCACGTCGAGTTCTTCGACCGCGCGCCAGAACGGACGGTATTGCGGCAGGTCGTAATAGATCGCGGTGTCCGGTGTGCCGACTTGCGAAAAGCCGTTGACCAGGGCGCCGACGAAACCGAACTCGTTCACGCAGCGCGTCAGCTCCGCCGCCGCGGCTTCCGGGTCCTGCATCGGCAATGCGGCGAATGCGGCGAAGCGATCCGGCCGCTTGCGCACTTCAGCGGCGAGCACGTCGTTGGCCTCTTTGGCGACGGCGATGGCGCGCTTGACGTCATGGATCGCCTGCACAGCCGGTGCGTTCAGCGACAGGATCATCATGGCGATGCCGTGCTTGTCCATTTCGGCAAGCCGCATGTCCTGAATGTCGATGAGGCGCGGACCAAGCCTGTCCCAGACGTGCGAGCCGAACACTTTTAAATCGCCGAGCGTCGCCTCGATGGCGAAGTGCTCCTCGAGCGCGATCTTGCCTTGCATAGCGTTTCTCCCTCGTGACTTTTGCCGTCATGCAAGCGCAAAAACGGCCATATTTGCAAGTGCAAATAAAACCGGGAAAATGAAAAGCCGCCCGGAAGAGGCTGCGAGGCCTAACGAACTCGCTTCTTGGCAAAGGCCCGACCGGAGGACGACTTGAGGTAGTGCTCGAAGGCGGCAGCGTTATCCTTGTCGGAGAAAGAGATGTAAGTCACCATCCGCCACGGCTTGAACTAGCTGGTGTGCTTTGATTGACCGGCATTATGAGCGGCCAAGCGCTTACGAAGATCGTCGGCCAGGCCGATACACGTCTCCCCCCGAAACTTGATGCTTTCGAGAAGATAGACATATTTCATCGAGTAAAATTAGCGCGTCTTCGCCCTTCGGGCTACGACGGGCAACCTCCGCGGAGCGGAGGTTGGTGGAGCCAGGCGGGATCGAACCGCCGACCTCCTGCATGCCATGCAGGCGCTCTCCCAGCTGAGCTATGGCCCCTTAACGCACGGAAAACGGGTCGTCCCGGTTCCGGAATCAGGATTCCTCTTCTTTCTCGATGCCGTCGCCGATGATATCGGTCACGTCGGGGTCGCCTTCCTCTTCTTCCTCGATAAAGGCGGCATCGTCCATGCTTTCGTCCATCGCGACTTCTTCTTCCTCCTCGGTGTCCGCCGCGTCCGCCGCCGCCGGCTTCTTCTTGCCCTGCTGCTCGGTATCGGCGTCTTCCAGCGAGACGAGTTCGACGTCAGCGGTCTCCGGCGCGGCCACCTCGGTCTCCGCGGCGACGGGGGCGGCAGGGGCGGACTTCGCCGCTGCCGGCTCGGGTCGCGACCGCGTCGGCGTCGGGGCGATCGGGACGACTTTGCCCGTGTAGGGCGAGATCACCGGGTTCTTGTTGAGGTCATAAAATTTCCGCCCGGTGTCGGGGCAAACGCGCTTGGTACCGAGATCAGCTTTCGCCACGGTCGGGTTCCTCAGGAAAAACGGCAAAATCGGTGCTTCACTTGGCGAGCCACGCGGCCCCTGTCAATAGCGAGAAAGTCCCACCTCAGGCCGCGCCGGCGCGCGGATGACGGGCCGAGCGGCCGCATGGTAGGAGGGCCCGGCTTATATCGAGGAAGAGGCCCTTGGACACCGCCGTTTCGACACCGCTGACCGCCCGCCGTGGCGGCCCCGTACAGGGCCGCGTCCGCGCGCCGGGTGACAAGTCGATCTCACACCGGGCTCTGATTCTGAGTGCGCTCACGGTGGGCGAGAGCACGGTGGCGGGCCTCCTGGAAGGGGAGGACGTGCTGCGCACGGCCGACGCCATGCGGGCGCTGGGGGCACGGGTCGTGCGCGGCGACGACGGCGTTTGGCGCATTCACGGCGTTGGTGTCGGTGGATTCGCGCATCCGTCGGGTCCGCTCGATTTCGGCAATTCCGGTACCGGCGTGCGGCTTGCGATCGGCGCTGTCGCCGGCTGTCCGATCACAGCGAGCTTTGACGGCGATGCCTCCTTGCGCAAGCGGCCGATGCAGCGCGTGCTCGATCCGCTCCAGCGTATGGGCGCGCGGGTGATCGCGTGCGCGGAGGGCGGGCGGTTGCCGCTGACGCTGCAGGGCGCGCGCGATTCCGTCCCGATCGTCTATGAACCACCGGTGCCGTCGGCGCAGCTCAAGTCGGCGGTGTTGCTGGCCGGGCTTGCCGCGCCGGGCGAGACCACGGTGATCGAGGCGCAGGCGACCCGCGACCATACCGAGCGCCTGCTCAAGCATTTTGGCGCCAAGATCACGAGCAAGTCGGTGGGCGAGCATGGCCGCCGCATCACCCTGCAAGGCCAGCCCGAGCTTGCGCCCGCCAATGTCGTGGTGCCGGCCGATCCGTCCTCGTCGGCATTTCCGTTGGTTGCGGCGCTGATCGTTCCGGGGTCCGATCTCGTGCTGGAAGCGGTGATGACCAACCCGCTGCGCACCGGCCTCTATGCGACCCTGCGCGAGATGGGAGCCAATATCGAGACGCTGGAAAAGCGTGATGATGGCGGCGAGGAAGTCGCCGATCTGCGCGTGACCACCTCGGCGCTCAAGGGTGTCGAGGTGCCCGCCGAACGCGCGCCGGCAATGATCGACGAATACCCGATCCTGGCGGTGGCGGCGTCTTTCGCTGAGGGCACGACGCGCATGAAGGGCTTGCAGGAATTGCGCGTGAAAGAGAGCGACCGCCTCGAAGCGACCGCCGCCATGCTGCGCGCCAACGGCGTGACGGTCGAGATCGAAGGCGACGACATGATCGTGCATGGTCAGCGCAATGTTGCGGGTGGCGGCGAAGTGGTGACGCACATGGATCACCGCATCGCCATGTCGGCGCTGGTGATGGGGCTTGCCGCCGAAAACCCGGTGCGCATCGACGACTTCGGCATTCATCGCCACGAGCTTCCCCGGTTTCGTCGAGACGATGCGTACGCTCGGGTGCGATCTTTCATGATTATCGCCATCGACGGGCCGGCGGCCTCCGGCAAGGGCACGATCGCCAAGCAGCTCGCCGCGCACTACGGCCTGCGTCATCTCGACACGGGTCTGCTTTATCGCGCGGTCGGACAGAGCGTGCGCGACGCCGGCAAGCAGCCCGACGATGCTGTTGCTGCTGTTGCTGCTGCCAAGGCGCTCGACCCGGAGCGTTTCGACGTGGCCGCGCTGAAGGGGCCCAATGTGGGCGAGGCGGCCTCAGTGGTCTCTGCGATCCCCGAAGTGCGCGCGGCGCTGCTGGCGTTTCAGCGCGATTTTGCAGCCAAAGCCCCCGGTGCGGTGCTCGACGGCCGCGATATCGGCACCGTCATCTGCCCGTTTGCCGACGCGAAAATCTTCGTCACCGCCACCCCCGAAGTGCGCGCCCACCGCCGCTTTAAGGAATACCTGTGCGCCGGTCTCGCGATCGGCGAGGAGGCCGTGCTGGCCGACATCCAGGCTCGCGACGAGCGCGACCGGAACCGGGCTGCGGCCCCCCTGAAACAGGCGCCGGATGCGCACTTGCTCGATACAACCAATATGGATATATCCACCGCCATCCGGGCCGCCATCGACATCGTCGAGGCTACCCGAGCGGGCCGAGGGCGCGGCTGACCGCCCCTCGATGTTGGAGGACAGGAGCCCCGCTCGAGTCTCTGCGTTTAGCGCGCCTGATCCGAACCCATCGTCCGAAAGCACGGTCTAAGCGCCGGCCATCCGGGATTCCGGGGGCCGCCAGAGCTCCGCGGGAGCTTTGGCCCGCGCTTTTGGACGCCATTTCCAACCCGCCGGCGCACCGCTTAGAGCGTGATCCCGAAAAAGCCTGTCCTCGACCTGATCGGGAACGGGAACCGATTTTCGGAAAGTTCATGCTCCGAGCAAAACAGGAGATTCTATGGCCACCGCTTTAGCTCAAGCTCCCTCGCGTGAAGACTTCGCCAAGATGCTCGACGAATCCTTCAGCAGCGGAAACCTGCAGGAAGGCACCGTCATCAAGGGAACGGTCGTCGGCATCGAAAAGGACATGGCCGTTATCGACGTCGGCCTGAAGACCGAAGGCCGTGTGGCCACGCGCGAATTCGCGGCGCCCGGTCGGCAGTCCGAGATCAAGGTCGGCGACGAGGTCGAGGTGTACCTCGAGCGCGTGGAGAACGCGCTGGGAGAGGCGGTGCTCTCGCGCGACAAGGCGCGGCGCGAGGAAAGCTGGGGCAAGCTGGAGAAGGCCTTCAACGACGGCCAGAAGGTTCAGGGCGTCATCTTCAATCAGGTCAAGGGCGGCTTCACCGTCGATCTCGACGGCGCCGTGGCCTTCCTGCCACGCTCGCAGGTCGACATCCGTCCGATCCGCGACGTTACCCCGCTGATGAATTCGCCGCAGCAATTCCAGATCCTGAAGATGGATCGCCGTCGCGGCAACATCGTGGTCTCTCGCCGCACCGTGCTGGAAGAGACCCGCGCCGAGCAGCGCCAGGAGCTGGTGCAGAACCTCGAAGAAGGTCAGGTCATCGACGGCGTGGTCAAGAACATCACCGACTACGGCGCCTTCGTCGATCTCGGCGGCATCGACGGCCTGCTGCATGTCACCGACATCGCCTGGCGCCGCGTCAATCATCCGACCGAGGTGTTGAATATTGGCCAGCAGGTCAAGGTCAAGATCATCAAGATCAACCACGAGACCCACCGCATCTCGCTCGGCATGAAGCAGTTGCTGGACGATCCGTGGCAGGGCATCGAGGCCAAGTATCCGATCGGCGCCAAGTTCAAGGGCCGCGTCACCAACATCACCGACTACGGCGCCTTCGTCGAACTCGAGCCTGGCATCGAGGGCTTGATCCACGTCTCCGAAATGTCGTGGACCAAGAAGAACGTGCATCCCGGCAAGATCGTCTCCACCTCGCAGGAAGTGGAAGTGCAGATCCTCGAAGTCGATCCGGTCAAGCGCCGCATCTCGCTCGGCCTCAAGCAGACCATGCGCAATCCGTGGGAGTTTTTTGTCGAGAAGTATCCGCCCGGTTCGGTGGTCGAAGGCGAGGTCAAGAACAAGACCGAGTTCGGCCTCTTCCTCGGCCTCGACGGCGATGTCGACGGCATGGTTCACCTGTCTGATCTCGATTGGAAGCGTCCGGGCGAGCAGGTGATCGAGGAATACAAGAAGGGCGACATGGTCAAGGCGCAGGTGCTCGACGTCGATGTCGACAAGGAACGCATCTCGCTCGGCATCAAGCAGCTCGCGGGCGACCCGATGGAGTCGGCCGGCGAGCTGAAGAAGAACGCGGTGGTCACCTGCGAGGTCACCGAAGTGAAGGACAGCGGTCTCGAGGTGAATATCGTCGGCACCGAACTCACCGCCTTCATCAAACGTTCGGATCTTGCGCGTGAGCGCGGTGAGCAGCGCCCCGAGCGCTTCGCCGTCGGCCAGAAGGTGGATGCCCGCGTCACCCAGTTCGACCGCAAGACCCGCAAGGTCGCCGTCTCCATCAAGGCGCTGGAAGTCGCCGAGGAGAAGGAAGCCATTGCGCAATACGGCAATGCCGATTCCGGTGCCTCGCTCGGCGACATTCTGGGCGCGGCGCTCAAACAGCGTGCCGGCGGTGGGGACGAAGGGGAAAAAGCCGAAGAAGCAGCCGAAGAAACAGCCGAAGAAGCAGCAGAAGAAACAGCAGAAGAGAAAGCCGGGGAGTAAGGCTTGGCTTCTGCCAAAAGACCCCCGCGGCCCCGGCCGCGGGGGTTTTTCTTTTTGACACGACCGTGCCAAAAAGCGCGCCAATAAGCGGATCGGCTTTATTGATCAGGGCCGCGACCAAGAAATCTGAAGGAGCGCTTCCGATGTCGCTCGATGCCGATGCCATCGTCGATCGCCGCCGCATGCGGCGCAAGCTCACGTTCTGGCGCGTCAGCGCCATCGTGATCGCCGTGCTGGCCATTGCGGGGCTCGTCTTCGCCTTCATACCCGGCCGGCAGTTGTTCCCGGCCGGCGCCTATGTCGCGCGTATCAAGATTCAGGGCCTGATCCGCGACAACCGCGACCGTGTCGATGCGCTGGACAAATTGTCCCGGTCGTCGGCGCGCGCCGTGATCGTGCACATCGACAGCCCGGGCGGCACCACGGCTGGTTCGCAGCAGCTCTATGATGCGCTGCGTGCACTTCAGGCCAAAAAGCCGATGGTGGTGGTGGTCGACGGGCTCGCCGCTTCCGGTGCATACATCGCCGCGCTGTCGAGCGAGCGCATCATCGCCCACGACACATCGCTCGTCGGCTCGATCGGCGTGCTGTTCCAATACCCGAATTTCACCAACGCGCTGAAGACTCTCGGGATCGCGGTCGAATCGATCAAATCATCGCCGCTGAAAGCATCTCCCAACGGTTATGAGCCGACCAGCCCGGCGGCGCGCGCCGCCATCGAGGCGGTCGTGGTCGACACCTACGCCTGGTTCAAGAATTTGGTGAAGGAGCGCCGCGACATGGACGATGCCCAGCTTGCGGCGGTGGACGATGGCCGCATTTTCACCGGCCGTCAGGGCGTGGGCCTCAAACTGGTCGACGAACTGGGCAACGAACAGACGGCGCGAACCTGGCTCGCCAGGGAGAAAAACGTCCCCGCCAACACGCCGGTACGCAATATTTCGCTCCAGCCGCGCTTCAGCGAGCTGTCTTTCCTGCATCTTGCGTCCTGGACGTTCCAGGCGATCGGCCTGTCGGCGCTGTCGCAGCGCATCGAGAACTGGGGTGCAGTGCAGTCGGTCGAAAGACTCAATCTTGACGGGCTGTTAGCGCTTTGGCACCCTTCCAGTATCAACTGAGGGGTGTGGCGGCGCCATGATCAAGTCTGAACTCGTGCAGCGTATCGCCGCACAAAATCCGCATCTCTACCAGCGCGATGTCGAGAATATCGTCAACGCCATCCTCGGTGAGATCACGGCCGCCATGTCCCGCGGCGACCGCGTCGAGCTGCGCGGCTTCGGCGCCTTCTCGGTCAAGCACCGGCCGGCCCGCACTGGCCGCAACCCGCGCACTGGCGCCCATGTCGCGGTCGACGAGAAGTCGGTTCCCTTCTTTAAAACCGGCAAGGAAATGCGCGAGCGTCTGAACAAGCCGGACGCCATGTAGCCTCGTTGCTGATGCTCCTGAGACGCCATGCCCGGCACTCGAGTCCGACGTTTAACCGGACCGAGTATGATGCTTGTGCCGGGCATCCTCGTCTTGGAGACTAGGCTCTTGAAGGCGTGGATGGCCGGGACAAGCCCGGCCATGACACAAAAGGCAAGGCCATGGTCCGCAAGATCGTCACCGCACTGATCCTCATCCCGCTGGCGATCATCATCGTCGCCTTTGCGGTCGCAAACCGGCAGATCGTGACGGTATCCTTCGACCCGACCTCGTCAACGAACCCGGCCTATTCCGCACCGATGCCGCTGTTCGTGCTGATCTTCATCGTGCTGATCGTCGGCGTCATCGTCGGCGGCGTGGCGGCTTGGGCACGGCAGAGCCCGTGGCGGCGTAGCGCCCGTAAGCTCGAGGCCGACGTGCGCGAATTGCACGAGGAACTGGCCGCCTTCCGCCGCCATTTCAATGCGGTGTCGCCGCCACCGGCGCAGGCCGCGCCGGCGCCGCAACCCGCAATCGCGCCGCCGACGCCCTGAATCAGGGAGCTTTGCGGCGGCCGGGAGAAGGCGCTAGAACCCGGCCATGCCTTTGACGGTCAAAATCTGCGGCCTCAAGACCCCGGAAGCGCTTGATGCGGCGCTGGAATCCGGCGCCGACCTGGTCGGCTTCGTGTTCTTTACGCCAAGTCCGCGTCATCTCGGTCTGGGGGCGGCGCGCATGCTCGGCGAACACGTTCAAGGCCGCGCCCGCAAGGTCGCGCTCACGGTCGACGCCAACGACGAGACGCTGCTCGGCATCGTCAATGCACTCAAACCCGACATGTTGCAGCTCCACGGTAAGGAGACGCCGGATCGGGTCGTTCAGGTGCGCAGCCGCTTTAACTTGCCCGTGATGAAGGCGTTGCCGATCGCTACACGCGCCGACCTGTCGCCCGTCCGCGAATATGCACAAGTGTCCGACCAACTCATTTTCGATGCGCGTGCGCCGAAAGAGGCGACGCGGCCGGGCGGCTTGGGCAAGTCGTTCGACTGGACGCTGCTGGCGGGGATCAAGCCTGGCGTGCCGTTCATGCTCTCCGGCGGGCTCGATGCCGGCAATGTAGCGGAGGCGTTGCAGATCACGCGTGCGCCGGGTGTCGACGTTTCGTCTGGCGTGGAAAGCGCGCCCGGCGTCAAAGACTCTGGTCGGATTCGCGAATTCATTCGTGCCGCGCGCACGGCGGCCGAGCCGCTCAATCTGCCCAAGGAATCGATCGTATGAGTGCTCAACAACCCAATTCCTACCGCACCGGGCCGGATGAGCGCGGACATTTTGGCATCTATGGCGGCCGCTTCGTCGCCGAGACGCTGATGCCGCTGATCCTCGATCTCGAGCGCGCTTACAACGAGGCCAAGGCCGATCCGGCCTTTCAGAAGGAAATGGACGGTCATCTCGCGACCTATGTCGGACGGCCGTCGCCGCTCTATTTTGCCGAGCGCCTCACGGAGCATTTAAGAAAGACGGCCTCTGGACATTCGGCGAGCGGCGCCAAGATCTACTTCAAGCGCGAAGAGCTCAATCACACCGGTGCGCACAAGGTGAACAACGTGCTCGGCCAGATCATGCTGGCCAAGCGCATGGGCAAGACGCGCATCATTGCCGAGACCGGTGCCGGCATGCACGGCGTCGCGACCGCGACTTTGTGCGCGAAATTCGGCCTGCCCTGCATCGTCTATATGGGCGCGGTCGACGTCGAGCGGCAGAAGCCGAACGTGCTGCGCATGAATATCCTCGGCGCCGAGGTGCGCCCGGTGCAAAGCGGCTCGCACACGTTGAAAGACGCCATGAACGAGGCATTGCGCGACTGGGTCACCAATGTCGCCGATACCTTCTATTGCATCGGCACGGTGGCGGGCCCGCACCCTTACCCGGCCATGGTGCGCGATTTCCAGTCGATCATCGGGCGCGAGACGCGCGAGCAGATTATGGCCGCCGAAGGGCGGCTGCCGGATTCGCTCATTGCCTGCATTGGCGGCGGCTCCAACGCCATGGGGCTGTTTCATCCGTTTCTCGATGATCGCAATGTCGAAATCTACGGCGTGGAGGCCGCCGGCCTTGGGCTGAACAGCGGCAAGCACGCGGCCTCGATCGCCGGCGGCCGGCCGGGCGTGCTGCATGGCAACCGCACTTATCTCTTGATGGACGACGACGGCCAGATCGAGGAAGCGCATTCGATTTCCGCCGGTCTGGATTATCCCGGCATCGGCCCCGAGCATGCCTGGCTCAACGACATGGGCCGCGTGCAGTTCCTCTCGGCGACCGACGACGAGGCGGTGGCGGCATTCCAACTGGTCAGCAAGCTCGAAGGTATCATCCCGGCGCTCGAGCCCGCACATGCGCTCGCCAAAGTGTTCGACCTCGCACCTACCAAACCGAAGGACCACCTGATGGTGGTCAACCTCTCCGGCCGCGGCGACAAGGATCTGGCGAGCGTGGAAGCGTTTCTCGAGAGCAAGAAGCGATGAATAGATGGGCCTTTCTTCACCTCTCCCCATCGGGGAGAGGTCGCGAGCGACGCGAGCGGGTGAGGGGGCCGCGCCGTCAGTTGGGGCGTAGTGTTTGGTCAATCGTAGCGAGTACGCCGTTCAGGTTGTCATATACATCGACGTTCGAAACACGCACGACATGGAAGCCAAAGGCTTCGAGTAATTTTGTACGGTCTGCATCGCGCGCGATTTCACTTGGCGAGTTATGGGTGACACCATCGATCTCGACGATCAGTTTGCCTTCGATCGTAACGAAGTCGACTACATACCGATCGTTCGGATGTTGCCGCCGAAATTTCCAGCGAGCGAGTCGGCGACCGCGTAGCGCTTGCCATAAGCGTGCTTCGGCGCTGGTTTGCGTCGCGCGGAGCTTGCGTCCACGCTGTCTAAATTGCTCCATCCCCCTCACCCGGCTGCTTCGCAGCCGACCTCTCCCCAACGGGGAGAGGTATAGCAGAGCTTGCCGCACCGCATGAGTACCACCCGCATCGAAAAACGCTTCGCCGAACTCAAGGCGGAAGGCCGCGCCGCGCTGGTGACGTTCATCATGGCCGGCGATCCCGACGGCGAGACCTCGCTCGAAATCGCGAAAGCGCTGCCGAAAGCCGGCGCCGACCTGATCGAACTCGGCATGCCGTTTACCGATCCGATGGCCGATGGCCCTGCCATTCAGGCCGCGGGCCAGCGCGCGCTCAAAGCCGGGCAGACGCTGAAGAAAACACTCGCGATGGTGCGCGCGTTCCGCAAAGGCGACGACGCGACGCCCGTCGTGCTGATGGGCTACTACAATCCGATCTATATCTACGGCGTCGATAAATTTCTCGTCGATGCCAAGGAAGCCGGCGTCGATGGGCTCATCATTGTCGACCTGCCGCCGGAAGAAGACGAGGAACTGTGTCTGCCGGCGCTGAAGGCGGGGCTCAACTTCATTCGGCTGGCCACGCCGACGACCGATGACAAACGCCTGCCGACCGTGCTCACAAACACATCGGGCTTCGTCTATTACGTTTCAATCACCGGCATCACCGGCTCGGCCACTCCCGACACCGCCAAAGTCACGGAAGCGGTTGCGCGCATCAAGCGCCACACCGGTCTGCCGGTGGCGGTCGGTTTCGGCGTGAAAAATGCCGACAGCGCGCGCGCCATCGCGCAAGGCGCCGACGGCGTGGTGGTCGGCTCGGCGCTGATCGATGCGATGCGTGCGAGCCTGAAGGACGGCAAGGCAAGCGTGGGCACCGTGCAGGCCGTGGCCGATCTGGCCGCGCAATTGGCCGAAGGCGTGCGCAGCGCGCGGCGCGTTGCGGCGGAGTAAATTGCTGTCTTGTCATGGCCGGGCTTGTCCCGGCCATCTCGATAAGGAACGCGCGGTTTTGCCTTCCTAAGCGGGATGCGCGGGTCAAGCCCGCGCATGACAGAGGAGAAAGCACGCGGGTTATAATGCCATCAAAACGGGCCTATATAGGCAGAGCATGAACTGGATTTCCAACGTCGTCCGGCCGAAAATTCGCAGCTTCCTGCGCCGCGAGACGCCGGAAAATCTCTGGATCAAATGTCCGGAGACCGGCCAACTCGTCTTCTACAAGGACGTCGAGGCCAACCAGTTCGTCATTCCGTCGTCGAACTATCACATGCGCATTGGCGCATCGGCACGGCTCAAGGGCTTGTTCGACAACGGCGAATACGAGGAGATTGCTGTCCCCGATGTGCCGCTCGATCCGCTCAAGTTCCGTGATGAACGCCGCTACGCCGATCGCCTCAGAGACGCGCGCACCAAGACAGGCCTGAACGACGCCATAAAGCTCGGCATCGGCCGTCTTGACGGCCTGATGGTGACAGCCGGCGTGCAGGATTTCGATTTCATGGGCGGTTCGCTCGGCATGGCGGCCGGCGAGGCCGTCGTCAAAGGGCTGGAAGCCGCCGTTCAGCGGCAGACGCCGTTCATCATGTTCGCGGCGTCCGGCGGCGCCCGCATGCAGGAAGGCATTCTTGCGTTGATGCAATTGCCGCGCACGACCGTCGCGGTGCAAATGCTGCGCGAGGCGAAGAAACCCTACATAGTCGTGCTCACCAATCCGACGACCGGCGGCGTCACGGCTTCATACGCCATGCTCGGCGACGTGCAGATTGCCGAGCCCGGCGCGCTCATCGGTTTTGCCGGCCCGCGCGTGATCGAGCAGACGATCCGTGAAAAGTTGCCGGAAGGCTTTCAGCGCGCCGAATATCTCGCCGAGCACGGCATGGTCGACATGGTGGTACACCGTCACGAACTGCGCGCGACGTTGTCGGACCTGTGCCGGCTGCTGACCAAGGCGCCGGCGGCCGCCATGGCCGCGGCGCTTCCCGCGCCACCGGAACAACTGCCGCCTCCGGCACAGGCTGGCGAACAAGCACCGACGTGATGCCCGCTCCCGCCAGCACGACTGGCATCAATCCATGACCCCGATCAATTCCATCGTCGCCCGATTGACGGCGCTGCATCCCAAGCGCATCGATCTGTCGCTCGATCGCATCGAGCGATTGCTGTCGGCGCTCGGTCATCCCGAGACGAAATTGCCGCCGGTCATTCATGTCGCCGGCACCAATGGCAAAGGATCTGTGATCGCTTTCCTGCGCGCCATGCTGGAAGAAGCGGGCTATCGCGTGCATGTCTATTCGTCACCGCATCTGGTGCGCTTCAACGAGCGCTACCGGCTTGGTGCCTGGGGAAGCGGAAAATTGGTGTCCGACGAGGAATTGGCGGCGACGCTGACCGAATGCGAGCATGTCAATGGCGGTGCGCCGATCACGGTGTTCGAGATCACCACCGCCGTCGGGCTCTTGCTGTTCTCGCGCCATCCCGCCGATGTCTTGCTGATGGAGGTCGGTCTCGGTGGCCGGCTCGATGCCACCAATGTCATCGAGCATCCGCTTGCCAGCGTGATCACGCCGATCTCGATCGATCACACGGATTTTCTGGGCGACAGTCTGGACAAGATTGCTGCCGAGAAGGCCGGCATTCTGAAGCGTGGCGCACCGGCCATCGTCGCGGCGCAACATCGCGATGCGCTTGCCGTGATCGAGCGGCAGGCGGCGCGAGCAGGCGCGCCGCTGAAGATCGCCGGCGAGGACTGGACGGCGACCGAGGAACGCGGCCGTCTCGTCTATCAGGACGAAGCCGGATTGCTCGACCTGCCGCCGCCCAGACTCTACGGCCGCCATCAATTCGAAAATGCCGGCTTGGCGATCGCGACATTGCGAGCGATCGCGTCGCTCAAATTGACGCCGGGCGCTTTTGAAGCCGGCATCGCCAAAGCCGACTGGCCGGCGCGTATGCAACGGCTCGGGCAAGGCGCGCTGACGGCGCTCGCGCCGGACGACAGCGAATTGTGGGTCGATGGCGGACACAATCCGGAAGGCGGCCGCGCCATTGCCGCCGCGCTCGCCGATCTCGAAGAGCGGGTGTCGCGGCCGCTGGTGCTGGTTGTCGGGATGTTGGCGACCAAGGATTGCGCGGGGTTCTTGCGCAATTTCACCGGGCTCGCGCGCCGCATGATTGCAGTGCCGGTGCCGAATGCGGAGAAGGGCATGCCGGCCGAAGCGGTGGCGGATGCCGCGCGCGGCATCGGCTTGCCGGCGACCAGCCGCGACAATCTTGCCGAAGCGCTGGAGGCCACGCGCAAGCTCGATCTCGATCCGCCGCCGCGCGTTCTCATCACCGGCTCGCTTTATCTCGCCGGCGAGGCGTTGCGGCAGAACGGTACGTTGCCGGATTGAAAACAAAACGGCCGGCGCGATGGCCGGCCGTTGAAAACGTTTTTGCGGGCCGCTTAAACCGCGCCGCCAATCCACTGCGCCAGCTTCTGCTTGGGCGCGGCGCCGACCTGGCGCGAGGCGATTTCGCCGTTCTTGAACATCATCAGCGTCGGGATCGACATGATCCCGTATTTCGCGGCGATGTTCGGGTTTTCGTCGACGTTGAGCTTGACGATCTTGACCTTGTCGCCGAGCTGCTCGGCAATCTCCTCAAGCGCCGGCGCGATCATGCGGCAGGGTCCGCACCACTCCGCCCAGAAATCGACTACCACCGGCTCGGCCGATTTCAGCACATCCAATTCAAAGTTTGCGTCCGACGTTTTGCCGACGGCCATGGCACATACCTCTTGTGGTGGTTGGGCGCGCCGAGACGCGCCATGACTGGAGTTGCAGAACCTATGAATGCGTCTAACCAGCGTCAAGGCGCCGTCACGCGGGGGTGATGCGCGTCAACGCGGCGTCCAGCGCCTCGCCAGAAAGCTCCATTAAATCAGCGGTTTCCGTCCAGACGAGGGCGCAGCGGATGGCTTTGCCGGGGTAAAGTTGGGCGAGCACGGCCCGATAAAGCGCAAGCTGGCGCACATAGGCGTCGGGCACGTCCTCGATTCGCCGGGGCGGTTCGCGGTTCGTCTTGAAATCGGCAATCAGCACAGCGTCTTGGGTCACAGTGAGGCGGTCGACCTGGCCGGAAACGCGCCATGTCGTCCCGTCGATCGACACTTTACCGACGACCGGCACTTCGGCCCGGCTGCCCGGTCCGTAAAGCTCGTGGAAGCGCGGGTCCTCGAGCACGGCCATCACCTTGGTCGCAAGCGCGGCGCGATCCTCGGGCTTGAGCGTGTCGCCGGCGCGCGCCAGGTAATCCCCGGCCAATTTGGCGCGGCGCGCGGGCGCGATGTCGGGCAGCGATTGCAAGAGCCGGTGCGCCAGCACCCCGCGCAGCCGCGCAGCGCTCGCGCCGGCCGATGCCGCAACATGTGATGCCTCATCGTCGCCTGCGCTCGACGGAGCGACCGTGCGCAGCGCCGGCGTCTCAACGGAGGCGTTGCGCGCGAGCCAAGCGGGGAGGGCGGTTTTTTCCGGAGGCCGCGCCGTCTTCTTTTCAGCCGGCGCAGGCGGCATTTCGCCCTTGCGATAGCGCAGCACCTCGCCTTCGCCGACGTCGGCCGCCTCCGCAACACAGTCGCCACGCAGAGCGTCGTCGACCAGTCGATACCAGCAGCCGTCGGGAATAGCCCTGTCGCCCTTGGCGCCGCAGATCACCAGGCGCTCTTTGGCGCGCGTCATGGCGACGTACAAAAGCCGCCGGTATTCATCGCGCGCGGCATTCTGCGTGGTCTGCCGCGCGGCATCCATCGTCTCGGTGTCGTCCTGCTTGCGCGTCGCCCACACCAACGCGTTGTTGCCGAGTCCGAGCAGCCGCGGCGGATGCGATCCTTTCGGGTCGGTCGTGGTGTCGGCGAGGATGACGGTCCCGGCCTCGAGCCCCTTGGCGCCGTGCACGGTCATGACGCGCACTTCGTCGCGCGCGAGCTCCATGTCGCGTTTCACTTCGCTCTGTGCCGCGCGCAGCCAGGCGAGAAAGCCTTGCAGCGAGGGTGTCTCGCGCGCCTCGTAATCGAGCGCGAGATTGAGGAATTCATCGAGCGCGTCGTTGGCTTCCGGACCCAGCCGGGCAAGCAGCTTCTTGCGGCCGTGACGCGGACCCAGCACGTCGGCAAAGAACATAAAAGGCGAAAGCCTGCGCGCGGTGTCGGCAAGATGCGCAAGCTCGGCTTCGACCGCACCGAACAACGCGTCGTCTTTCTTGTTCCGCAGACTTGCGCGCAGCGAACCCTTGCGGTTCCAGGCAAGCTCGAACAATTGCTCTTCGGTGATCCCGAACAGCGGACTCTTGAGCACGCTCGCCAGCGCCAGATCGTCGCCTTCCAGCAGCAGGCAATCGGCGAGCGCCATCAGGTCCATCACCGCGATGTGTCCGGTCAGCACCAGCCGGTCGGCGCCGGCCACCGGCACCTCCGCGTCCTTGAGGGCGCGGATGATCGCTTCGAACAATTGCCCGCGCTGACGCACCAGCACCAGCACCTCGCCGGGGCTGAGCCCGTTTTCCATCCATTGCTTCACATGGCGCGCGATTTTTTGCGCCAGAAGCACGCGCGGGCTCTGTTCGCTGACGGTATCGAAGGGCGCATCCCAGCCTTCGATATCCTTCTTTTCGGCGGGCTCGATCAGCGGCCACAGTTCGACCAGCCCGCGCGCCGCTTCCGGCAGCGTCAGGTGTTCGGGGATGCCGACGACATCGGTGGTGACGCTTTGATAAACCTCCGGCGCCTTGAACACCTGGTCCACCGAGCCGAGCACCGCCTGGCCCGAGCGGAACGAATGATGAAAGCGCAAATAGCGCCAGCCCAGTTCCGGCGTATCGAACTGGCGGGCGAAATAGCGGCGCATCTCGTCGAAGGCATCCGGCACCGCGCCCTGGAAGGAAAAGATCGACTGCTTCTCGTCGCCGACCGCGAAGATGGTGCGCTTGAGCTCCGGCCGCGCGCCGCCGGAGGCGAACTCGCCGGCGAGCAGGCGGATGATCTCCCATTGCTTGGGGCTCGTGTCCTGCGCCTCGTCGATCAGCATGTGGTCGATGCCGAGGTCGAGCTTGTAGTGCACCCAGGAGGCGGCGCCGTCCGACAACAACGGCAATGTCTTGTCGATCAAGTCGTCATAGTCGAGCAGGCCGCGCCGGTCCTTCTCGGCCCGGTAACGGTCGATCACAGCCTTGGCGATGGTGACGAGCGCGCGCGTGCGCGCGCAGACCTCGAGTGCGCGTTTGCGCGCGAGCAGGGCACAAACGCGATCCTGCTCGTCGGTGAGCCGCGCAAGCCAATCGGGATGCCGGTCAGCGAGCTTCTTGGTGATGAGACTTTTGCGCGGTGTCAAATCGGCGGTGCAGAAGATCTTCAAATAGCGGTCGATGCGGTCTCGGCCGGTCGCCGCGCCCACGGCTTCAAACGCGGCTGCCTGCTTCTGGTCGTTGGCCGAGCCCGCTTGAAAGACCTCGATGATCGCCGGCCAGTCCGCTTCGGGGATGAACGAGCCGGCGAAAAAGTCATGCTCGACTTTGTCCAGATTGTCGTCCGGCGCGAGATTAAAACTCTGCGCCAGCTCGGCCATCGCGCGGTCGACGCCGCCGGCGCGTTCGATCCAGCTTTGTATGGCATCGCGCTGGCCGATGGCTTCGTTGATGACCTCTTTGAAGGTCTGGTCGGCGGCGACCACAATGGCCGTGGCGAGTGCCTGGCCGAGCGCGCTGCCGGGATTGGCGCTCGCCTCCAGCAGCACGCCGAGCGTGAGGCGCTCGAGCAATTGCCTGGTGGCGGCCTCGTCCAGCACGGTGAAGCGGGCGGCCACATTGGCCTCGAACGGAAACTGATGCAGCAGCCGCGAGCAGAAGGCGTGGATGGTCTGTACTTTCAGGCCGCCCGGCGTCTCAAGCGCCGACGCAAAAAGGCGGCGCGCGCATGCGCGCTGCGCCGCATCGGGCCGCTTTTTGGTCGAAAGCCTGATCTGCTCGTCGAGCTTATCGTCGTCGAGCGCGGTCCAGCCGGCGAGCGTTTCGAACACGCGGTTCGCCATGTTGGCAGCGGCGGCCTTGGTGAAGGTGATGCAGAGAATCTTGGCCGGATCGACGCCGCGCAACAGCAGGTTGATGACGCGCTGGGCGAGAACGTGAGTCTTGCCGGAGCCGGCATTGGCCGAGACGAAAACCGACACGTCGGGATTGGCGGCGTCGACCTGCACGTCGCGCACGGCGTCGGGAATTTTGCGCGCGGTGGTCATGGTAATGACCTCGCCGCGAAACGGGCGCGCTCCGTCTCCCCTTTGGGGAGAGGGTTGGGGTGAGGGGGTTCCGAGATTCTCGTTAGACCATAACCCCTCACCCGGATTGCTTCGCAATCCGACCTCTCCCTATGGGAGAGGTGAACCGGAATGCGCGACAGCGCCAAAGCGGTCACTCCCCGCCCCCCTCATCAATGCCGCCGGTGAGCGACCATTCCTTTACGCGCGCGAGGTGGTCGTAGTCGCCGTAATGCGTCTTCCACATCGGATGAACGAGCGAGAGATAGGCGGTGCTCTCGTTCTCGAAGGTCGTTGCCAGGTCCTTCAGCTTGGCGAGTGCGCGATCGGCTTGGCTATCGGGCGTGCCATCCTTGAACGAAATCGTTTCCGTTTTTCCGGGCGGCTCGCCGCCTTTCAGTGTCACATACGTAATTTCGGCCACCGAGCCTTTGGCGATCGGCTTAAAACCGCCTTCGCGCAGGATCGCGGCTTCCAGCGTCAGTTGCGGCGCGAGCCCAGTACGCACCTGCTTTTCGGTGCGGGCCTGTCCGGTCTTGTAGTCGATGATGGCGAAGCTGCCGTCTGCGCGCAGTTCGATGCGGTCGGCGATGCCGGTGAGCGTGAATGTGCGCGTCCCGGCCGGGAAACTCAGTTCGCCTTTGATCTCCGCATGCAACGCGGCGAGGCCGGCGCGGCGATCCATGTCCCAGCTTGCGAACCAGCGCGCGATACGCTCGTAGCGCGGCCACCAGAAAGCGCGCGCTTCCGGATAGTCGGCAAGCGGCGCGAAATGCCGCTCGCCGAGCGTGAGCAATTCTTTCAGCGGATCGGCCGGCAGCGCCGTTGCAGAAAGCGCGGTGTAGTCGCCGATGGCGCCGTGAATGATCGTGCCGCGGTCGCGCGCGCCGGGCGGGGTGTCGACCGCGTCGAGCGGGTGCAGCTTGAGAATGTATTTGGCGTAGATCGAGTAGGGATCGCGCAGCCAGTCCTCGATGGCCGTGACCGAGAGCTGGCGCGGCCGCGCCGCGCGCGGTGGTTTGGGCGCGGGGCGGTCGGCGTGTTTGACTTCGGCCGGCGCATCGAGCGCGCGGGCATAGGCCATGTATTTTTCGCCACGCGCGACGACCTCTTGCCAGCGTGCCTCACCGGCGACCGCGGCCAGCCGCTGCACGAAACGCGAGGCGACGGTGGGCGCGCCGGCAACTTTGGCCGCGCGCGCGAGAATGACCTCGGGTGCGCCGAGCGCCTGCGCGAAGTCGTGGGCGGCAAGGCCGATGCGCCGTTCCGGCGGATCGAGGCCGAGCGCGCGCCGCATCGGCCGCGACAGCCAGGGATCGCTGCGGGTGTCCGGCGGCCAGGTGCCCTCGTTGAGGCCGCCAAGCACGACGCGATCCATGTCTTGCAGGCGCGCTTCCAGCGGGCCGTAGATGTGCACGCGCACGTCACGCAATTCGGGACGGCGCACCACGCGGTCGCCGAGCGCGGCCTGGAACAGGTCGGCGTAGTCTTTGCGCGCGACGGCGATGACGGCGGCGGCCGGGCTGTCGATAAGATCGTCGATCGCGCGTTCAAGCGCCGTGCCGTCAAAATCGCCAAAGGCGGCAACCGCGCCGCTTGCGTCCGTGCTCAGCGCGACTATCACTTCGCGGTGGCGGCCGGCGAAGTCGGCAAGCGAGTGGTCTTTTTTGATTTCCTCCAGCGGAGCCAGCGCGGCACCGAGGCGCGTGATCATTTCAGCGGCGATATCGAGGCGATCGTCGTCGATCAGCCAACGCGTGTCATGACGGTGCATCTGGTCGCGATTGAGCCGGAACGTGGCAAAGGCGCGGTCGAGGCCGTCGCTGCCGGAACGCGGACGCGGCCCGCGCAAGGCCGCATGCTCGATCGTGGCGATTGCGTCCTTGTTGCCGTGCCTGCCGGGCGACAGCCGAAACAGGGGGTGCTTCAGCAGCGCCAGCAGCGTCACTGGTTCGAGCCCGCCGAGGGCGGCTTCGGCGGCAAGCCGCGCGAACACGCCGGCTTGCGTGTCAGAGAGCGAAACGCCGGCGGAATCGTCGACCGGAACCTTCCAGCGTTCGAGCGAAGCGGCGACGCGGCGGCCGAGCGCGCGGTCGGGCGTGACCAAGGCTGCGGTCTTGCCCGCTGTCTCCAGCGTCTCACGTAGCGCGATGGCGATGGCGAGCGCTTCTTCCTCGGCGTTCGCCGCTTCGATCAGGCTGAGCGTGGCCAGGGCCTCGTCGACGGACCGCTCGAAGTCAGGCTTTGCGCGTTCCGCCTGCCAGCGCTCGGTGGTGGAGGCAGGCCGCAAGGCTTCCGACACCAGCACGTCGCGACTTCGCGGTGCGGGCGCAGCAAGCTCGCTCACGTCCGCGCGTTTGATGCCGATGCGGTCGAGCAGAGCCTGCATGGAAAACTGTGCGTGGCCGGCGGCGGGCAAGTCTTCGTGAGAGGTGTCTTTGCCATTGCCGGCGATCAGCGCCCATGACTCGTCGTCGAGATGGGTGTCGAGGCCGGGCAGCACCACGGCGCCGTGCGGCAGCGACGCAATGGTGGCGAGCAGCTTGGCGGTCGCCGGCATCGAGCCGGTGGAGCCGGCGGCGATCACGGGCGCGTTCGAGTTTTTGAGCCGCCTGGCTTCGGCTTCGATGAGTTTGTCGCGGCGCTCGGCCGCCTCGATGGCCTTGTTTTCGGCGAGGATGGCGCGCCAGCGCGGATAGATGAATTGCAGGAAGGCGAGCGATTGCTGCCAATAGCGGTCGAGGTCGTCCGGCACCAGCGCGTCGAGTTTTGTCCAGTCCACCTGCCGCGTGATCATGTCGTCCATCAGCCGCGCCAGCGCGTCGGCGAGCGCAACCGCGGCCTCCGGCGTGTTGGCGATGAGCGGCGCGCCGGTCGACGGCGTGATGGCATCGGCCCATTTCGAGACGATCTCGGCCAAGGTCAGCCGGCGTTCGAGCGCGCCGAAGGCCGGCGGCAAATGCAGCGCGTCTTCGGCAAGCCCGGCGGTGGCGGCCTCGGCAAAGGCGATTTCGTCTTCGTCGAGATCGCCGAGCGCGACGATGCGCGGCAGGATGGCGGCATCGCCGTCGAGCGTGTCGAGGAAGACCTCGCGCGCGAGGCGGCAGGCGCGCCGCGTCGGCAGGTAGAGCGTCAAACGCGCGAGCTCGAGCGGGTCGTCATTTGCCGGAAAGCCGGGCACCAGTGTGCCGGCGCGCAACGCCGTCAACAGCGTGCGCAGGAACGGCGCCGAAGCGGGGATGGTGAAGACATTGGCCTGAGTCGCCGGCATGCGCGCAGCATACTCTGAATCGGGTGCGGGTGAGACGCGGCGCGCTAGTCGGCGCTCGATGTGATCGCCGCTTCCGCTTGCGCAATGGCTTCCGGCGTGCCGACATGCATCCACAGGCCTTCGAGCCGCAAGCCGTGCAAGCGGCCGGCGGACGCCGCGCGCGCTAACAGCAGCGTGAGCGGAAATTCGCCACTGGGCGCGTCCGTAAACAGCGCGGGCGAAAGGATCGCGGCGCCGGCATAGACGAAGGGCGCGATCTCGCGTTCGGAGCGCTTCTGCAGGCGGCCATCGCCCGTCATGAGAAAATCGCCAAGCCCGCTATAGCCGATGCTGCCGGCGGCGGGCGCGAGCAGCAGCAGCGCGTCCATAGCGGCGGCATCGAAGGCGTCGGCGAGGCGCGTCAGGTTCGGCGTGACGCCGTCGATCCAGATGGTGTCGCTGTTGATGTGAAAGAACGGCGCGTCGCCCAATTCGGGCAGCGCCTTCATCACGCCGCCGCCGGTGCCGAGCAGCAGGCCGCGCTCGTCGGAAATGGTGATCTTCGGCCGCGCGCGGGCTTTCAGATGTGCGATGATCTGCTCGGCCAGATAATGTACGTTGACCACGGCGCGCGCGACGTCCGCCGCAGCGAGCCGATCGAGCACATGATCGAGCAGCGGCTTGCCGGCCACCTTGACCAGCGGCTTAGGGATTTTATCGGTGAGCGGGCGCATGCGGGTGCCGAGCCCAGCGGCGAGCACCATGGCGTTGCGCGGGATTTGCGGCATGGTCAGGATTTCAGTGCCGGCACGTTGCTGCGATACCAGGCGGCGAGTGGCGCCAGCGCCGGATGCGCGAGCGCGCGTTTGAGATAAGCCCATACCCGCGGCAGATGACGCAAATATTGCGGCTTGCCGTCGCGGGCGTCGAGCCGGGCGAAGATGCCGAGGATCTTGGAGGCACGTTGGGCGGCGAGCGTGGCATAGGCGCGCGCGAAGTCGGGCGCATCGAAGCCAGGCTCCTTCAATCGCCTCCTTGTGTAGTGCGACAGCAGCGCGATCTCCATCATCTCCGGCACGTCGACGCGGGCATCCTGCAACAGCGAGGCGAGATCGTAAGCGGGATGACCGAGCACGGCATCCTGGAAATCGAGCAGTCCGATGCGCGAAACGCCCTTGCGCTCCGGCAGCCATAGCAGATTGGGCGAATGGTAGTCGCGCAACACCCAGGTGGCCGGCGCCTCCAAAACCGGCGCCAGCGCATTCTCCCACAGTCCGAGGTAGCGCGCGCGCTCGGCGTCGGACACCGTGGCCTCGAGCTTGGGCAGATACCAGTCGAGCAGCAGTTCGGCCTCGATCAACAAGGCGTCCACGTCGTAATGCGGCAGCCGGTACTCGACGTCGTCCTCGACCGGCAGCGTGTCGGGCAACTGTTCGCGATGCAGATCGGAAAGCAATTCGACAGCGGCGCGGTAGCGCTCCTCGATCGGCTCCGGCGGCGCGCCGCCGACCACGAGGTCGTCGCCGAGATCTTCGATCACCAGCAGGCCGGCGGCGCGGTCGGTGGCAAAGATCGCCGGCGCCGAGAAACCACGCGCGCGCAAGCCGAGCGCCAGCGCGATGAAGGGCGTCACGTCCTCGGCAAGATGCGCGATGGCGCTGTAAGGCTTGCCGTCGCGCACCGGCGGTCCGTCCGGTCGTTTCGGCGCGTTCATCAGGAAATAAGTAGCGCCGTCGCGGGTGAGCTGTTCGTAGGAGCGGGTCGAGGCATCGCCCTGCACACGCCGGCGTGCCGCTTGTCCGTATCCATTGGCGTCGAGAAATTTCCGGATGGCGAGGATGCGCTCGGCGCGCGGCGCAAAGCTGCCATAGCCGGTAAGGCGCGCATTGCGAAAGGTCTCGCCCTGTTGCGGCGACAATGTGAGCGCGATGTCGAGCCGGTCCGCCGGCAGAAGGCCGGCGGCGCGATCGGGCCATTCCAGAAGTGTCACCGCGCCTTCCGGTTCGTCCTCGAAGCCAAGTTCGGCGAGCTCGGCCGGGCCCGACAACCGGTAAAGATCGGCGTGCACCAGCGTGAAACGCGGAAGGTCATAGGTCTGCGTCAGTGTGAAGGATGGGCTCGGCACTTCGATCGATGGATCGTCCGCGAAATAGCGGATCAGCGCGCGGGCAAAGGTCGTCTTGCCCGCGCCGAGATCGCCCGACAGCGTGATCAGATCGCCGGGCTCGATCAGCGCGGCCACGTCCGTCATCAGCCGGTGTGTCGCGGCTTCGTTGGGAAGCTCCGCCGAGAAGCTGAAGCTGCGCGAGGTGGAAAGGAACATCGAATCATCCGCAGGTTACGTCCTGCCGTTATAGACGCTGCGGATGGCAGTCGGCCACGGTCAGCTGGAACGTACAATGAGCCGGCGCGGCCGTCCCCGTGGCCGCCACAGGCCTCGCCGATCGCTAGTTCTTGGCGGCCTTGCAGTCCGAAAAATTGAGCTCGGAAGCGACCGTTGTCCCGTTTGCCGATCCGGTCATCGCCATTTGCGCCGGCACCTGAAAACCGTTCACCTCTCGGTAGGTGACGCGGACATCCACTTGCGTGACGGTTCCTTGAGCGGTCTCGCGGGTGTCACCCCGGTACGCCGTCAACAAGAATCCTCCGCGCGTGTGGGCGAATTGCGGCCGGATCGCGCTGAAAAATTCGCCGATGGTCACCTTCAGCTCACGAATGGCGAAATCCTTTTCCATTTCGGTGGTGACGTCTGCGGTCCCTTCTTTGTAGGTGAGGTGCCAGCTTCCATTGCGCTCGTTCAGTTCGTAGGTGCCGTCCGGCGCCGGCAGCGGCGAACCCCTGACGAACAGAGACCAGGTGCTGAAGAAGCCGACGAGTGTCCGCTCGATGCCGCCATAAATTTTATTCAAGCCGCTGGCCTGCTTGTCGTTTGCGGCTTTGAGGGAATTGTGCGTGACCTTGGCAGGGCCGTTCGGTCCGAGAGCGACGGCAAACTCAAGTTGATTTAGAATTTTCAGCGTGGCTTTTGCATTGGCCGGATTCGTCTTGAAGGTGTCGCGCAGTGCGATTTCCCAATTCGGTTTGACTTTGCATTCGAAGCCATGGAAGCCGCGCGCATCCAGCGCATAATAAGCATCACGTGCCTTGGCCATGACGCTCTTGTTGTCGGCGGCGTTCGCTGCGACGGCCGACAGCAAGACAAGCAAAGCAACCGTTGACGCGACGTCGCGGCGAAATGGCGAACTTTTCATTTCAGTTCTATCCTGTCGGCTATCGCCGCGAGGAATACCGCGCTGCGATTGTCTAAACATCCCCCGGATCTGCACCCGGAGTTTACGCTTGCTTGCCGGGTATTTTGAAGATGAAAGCGAAAGAAAAAATGGCGTGTTGCGGCTTATGCCGCCGTCTGCTTGGCGGCCTGTTCGGCCGGGAAGGTGCAGGTGACGATGGTGCCCTGACCGGGCGTGGAATTGATCGTCACGCTGCCGCCGTGCAATTGCACGAAAGACCGCACCAGCGAGAGGCCGAGCCCTGTGCCGCGGTGGTGCGAGCCCATCGAGTCGGTCTCGAACAGATCGAACACTTTATCCCTCTGCTCGGGCGGAATGCCCGGCCCGTGGTCGACGACAGTAAATTCAACAACTCCGGCTTTGCGTTCGGCGCTGAGCGTGACGGTGCTGCCGGCCGGTGAAAAGCCGACCGCATTGGAGAGCAGATTGAACAAAATCTGACGCAGCCGTCGCTCGTCGGCGGTGAAGCCACCGATGCCGGGGGCGGCGTTGATTTCCAGACTGATGTTGTCCTTGACCAGACGATCCTGCACGCCCTCGGCCGCCGCCTCCATGCTGGCGTGGATGTCGACCTGCGTCAGGTTCAGCGTCATGGCGCCGGCGTCGATGGTGGCAAGATCGAGGATGTTGTTGATGAGCGCGAGCAGCGCATTGGTCGAGACGGTGATATAATCGAGATATTCGCGCTGCTTGTCGGAGAGCGGACCGAAATTCGAATCGCCCAGGAGATTGGCGAAGCCGATGATGTTGGTGAGCGGCGAGCGTAATTCGTAAGAAACGTGGTGCACGAAGTCGAGCTTGATCGCGTCTGCGGCCACCAGCGCCTCGTTACGCTCGCGCAAGGCGCGCTCGACATTGAAGGTGTCGGTGACGTCCTGGAAGGTGACGAGGGTGGCGCCGTCGGGCAGCGGCATGGTTGCCATGTCGATCATGGCGCCGTCGCGGCGCTCGATGCGCGCGGTGACCGGTTCGCGGTTGTCGATCGCCGTCACCGCGACGCGCAAGGTTCGCCATAGCGTGCCGTCGTCGTGCTGCGCCTGGCACCAGGCCGTTACCTGCTCGACATGCGGATGCTGGTCGAGCGCCTCAGGCGAAAGTTTCCACATCCGCTGGAAAGCCGGGTTGTGCAGCCGCGCGCGGCCGTCCGAGCCGAACACCGCGACCGCTTCGGCGAGATGGTCGAGCGTTTCGCTTTGCACCTTGATCAGCGCGTCGTAGCGGCGGTGCAGTTCGAGGCCTTCGGTGACGTCGTCGTAAAGGTAGGTGACGCCGCCCTCCGGATTGGGCGTGGTCACGACGCGCAAGGTGCGCCCGTCGGGCAGGTGCCACATGTGCTCGCGCGATTCGAGTACGCTGTAGGCTTCGTAGAGCTGCTGCTTCCATTGCCGGAAATCCTGCTCCTCCGGCAGTTTGCGGGCGGCGCGCAACTTGTCGAGCACGGCGGAATCGGTCGGCGTCTGGTCGAGGAAGCCTGCGTCGAGGTCGAACAGCGAGCGGAAAGCGGTATTGAAGAAGGTGAGCTTGCGGTCGACGTTGAAGATGGCGACGCCGGTGGCGAGTTGGTCAAGCACGCGGCGGTGCGCCTCGATCATGCGGTTGAGCTCGGCGCGCATGGTTTCGGCTTCGGTGCGGTCGATCGCCATGCCGGCGCTGCCGGCGCCGTTCAACGCCTCGACGACGTCGAAGATGCGGCGCTGACCGGCGATGATGGCCGGCAGCCGGCCCGCGAACGGTTCACCTGCCTTGCGCGTCGCGCTGAGCTTGGCGCGTTCTTCGCCGTCGAGCAGTTCGAGTTCGCGCGCCACCGCGGAAGCGGCGTCTTCGGCTTCAACGGCGTGCGCGTAGGCGGCGTTGACGAAGATCAGCCGGCCGTCATGTCCGCGCGCCCAGACCGGCGCCGGCAAGGCATCGAGCACGCCGCGCATGGTGTCGACGTCGCCCATCAAGCGGTCGTGGCGGGCCATGAGTTCGGCAAGATCGCGTTCGAGGCCGCTGATGTCGCGCAAACGCAAGACCGCGCGACCCGCTACGGCGCGGCCTTCCACCTCGACCGGCTGGCCGGTCGTTGTGGTCAGCGTCATCTCGAAGCCGCGGCCGTCATTACGCAGGGTATCGAGCGCGCGCTCCATCTGTTGTGCGGCCTGCGGCTCCAGCCAGGTGCCGAAGGTTAAGATGCGTTCAGGGGAGGCGTCGCCGACGAAAATCGTGGTGTCGCCGACGATTTCGGGTTGTTCACTGCCGGCGGGCCAGTCGACCAGCACCTGCGGCTCCGCCAGAAGCAGCGCCTTCAGACGATCGATCTCGGCGTTGAGCGCGGCCTTGTCGTCGACCGCGACCGTCTGCACCCGCTCCGCATGCCGGCGGGTGCGCATCATGACGAACGCGGCCAGCGCGGTGAACGACAACAGGCCGACAGAGATTGCGAGCGTGGCGATGTCCTGGCGTCCGAGCGTATTGGCGGCTGCGTGAATCGCATCGAGCCAGCCGCCGGTCTCGGCTCGCGCCGATGTGCTTTCAAGCAAAGATGCGATCAGCGCGCAGCCGAGGAATCCGCCCCGCCGCGGACGAGAACGCAGCCTCCCGTTCGCCGTCCGGATCGTCTCCGGCATCAAGGATTGCCCCAGGAATGCGAAGCCGATGTCCGCCACACCGGCCACGAATCGGGCGACTGTAACCCCTCGAGGACTCCGGCCGAAAGAGTCCAGACCATGAACGGATGCGCTAAGTCGCGCCGTCGGCGCGCTATTTCAGCGTTTCGGCGCGGTGCACCATGTCATCGACGGTAATGGCGGCAAGGGCTGCGGCAAAACCACGCTCGACCTCGGTGAGAACGGGCCGCACCACGTTGGAAACGATCGTGGACGCCGACATCGGGTCGTCAGTCTCTTCGGCGCTGCCGGCGGCGCGCAGGATCTCTTCGGCGTTGATGCGCCGGCGCTCCCGCCCGAGTGCGTAGCCGCCATGCGGACCGCGGATGCCTTTGAGAATGCCGTCGCGCACCAAAGCTTGCAAGACCGGCTCGAGATGACGCGGCGGCAGCTTGTGGCGGGAGGCGAGGACCTTGGCGGAGATCGGACGGCCTTGCGCGTTGACCGCGACATCGATCACAGCAGCGATGGCGAGAATGCCCTTACGGGAGACCAACGGCATGAATCGAAACCAGTCACAACGGCAACGATCCTGTGGTAATAAGCTACGGTCTCCTATCCGTCTACTGGAAAACGGCTATTTGTCTCTATCAACTTCCGGTCGACCCAAAACCGCCCTTCCCGCGTTTGGTATCGTCGAGCGATGGCACCTCGCGCAAGCGCGCGTGTGCAACCGGTGCGATCACCAGTTGGGCAATGCGCATGCCACGGCTGATGACGACCGTTTCGCTGCCGAGGTTGATGAGCAGCACTTTGATCTCGCCGCGATAATCGGCGTCGACGGTGCCGGGCGCGTTGAGCACGGTGACGCCGTGTTGGGCGGCGAGGCCGGACCGCGGCCGCACCTGCGCCTCGTGATCCGCAGGCAGCGCGATCGCGATGCCGGTCGGCACCAGGGCGCGGCTGCCAGGCGCGAGCGTCAGCGGTGTGTCGGCCGGCACGGCTGCAAGCAGATCGAGGCCGGCGGCGTGCTCGCTCTGATAGGCGGGCAGCGGCAGATCGTTGCCGTGGGCAAGCTGCATGACCTGGACAGTTGTCACGACTTGCTGTCCTTCAATTCGTTGGCGATACGCGCGACCAGCATGGCCGCGACGGCGTCCTTCGACTGCGGCGGCCAGGCCTCGACGCCACTGGCGCTGACCAACTGAATCGTATTCTCGTCGCCGCCCATGATGCCGGTCGCCGGCGACACGTCATTGGCGAGGATCCAGTCGCAGCCTTTCTTGGCGAGTTTCGCTTTGGCATTGGCGGCGACGTTTTCGGTCTCGGCGGCAAAGCCGACCACCAGCTTCGGGCGCTTGGCTTTCAAATGCGCGATGGTAGAAAGAATGTCGGGGTTCTCCACCAGCGACAACTCCGGCGTGGTTTTGCCGGGCTCCTTCTTGATCTTTTGCTCACCGGCATTGGCGACGCGCCAGTCGGCGACCGCGGCGGCGAAGATGGCGACGTCGACCGGCAGCGCGCGCTCGGCGGCAGCGAGCATGTCGCGCGCGCTTTCGACATGCACGGTGTTCACTGCTACCGGGTCGGGAAGCGTCACCGGGCCGCTGACCAGCGTCACTTCGGCGCCGGCCGCTGCTGCGGCAGCGGCGATCGCATGGCCCTGTTTGCCGGAGGAGCGGTTGGCGATGTAGCGCACGGGATCGATCGGCTCGTGCGTCGGGCCGGAGGTGACTAGCATGCGCACGCCTTTGAGCTGTTGACCGCCCGCGCGTGCGAGCAATTTTCCGGCGGCATCCGCGATTTCCAGCGGCTCGGCCATACGGCCAAGCCCGCGCTCGCCTTTCTCGGCCATCTCGCCTTCGTTGGGGCCGATGAAAGAAAAGCCGTCAGCGGCAAGCCGCGCGCGATTGCGCTGCGTCGCCTTGTTCGCCCACATATGCGGGTTCATTGCCGGCGCCAGCAGCACCTTGGCGCCGGTGGCAAGCAGTACCGCAGTGGCGAGATCGTTGGCGTGGCCGTGCGCGAGCTTGGCCATCAGGTCGGCGGTGGCCGGCGCCACCACGACGAGATCGGCGTCGCGCGCGAGCCTGATGTGGCCGACATCGAACTCGTGCGCGGGATCGAACAGGTCGGTGAACGCGCGTTCGCCGGCGATGGCGCCGGCGGCGAGCGGGGTGACGAATTCCTGCGCTGCCTTGGTCAAGATACAGCGCACGGCCAAGCCGCGTTCCTTCAGCCGGCGGATGAGGTCGAGCGACTTGTAGGCGGCGATGCCGCCGCCGATGATCAGCAGCACCCGCGCGGTGCCGGCGGGCGCCGGCTGTGCGGGCGTCCTGCCGGCGGCCACCAGGGTTGTCTCCATGGCGCCCTCGGCCTCGGCGGCGCTGCGCAAGATGGTGCGCACCTCGTCTTCCACCGAGCGGCCATTGCGCGCCGCACGCAGGCGCAATTGCCGCTTGAGCTTGTCGTCGAGCTGCCGGACGGTGAGGGAGGCCATGGCAAAATACCTGTCTGTAACAGATATTTAGCATAGTAGTGATTGCATTGCAATCAATGCAATCATTCGAACTTACGACATCGCGCGCAACGCCGCGCGCAGAGCGTCGGGTTTCACAGTCGTCACTTTCTCCTCGATCGCCGCGTGCGTCTTTTGCCAGATCGGAAAGGCCTTGTTGAGCAGCGCGCGGCCGGCGGGTGTGATGGCCAGCAGCCGGCTGCGGCGATCTTCCTTGTCGATCGCGATCTTCACCAGCTTGCGGCGTCCCAGGACTTTAAGCGCCGCGGTGAGCGTGGTGCGGTCCATGGCCAGCAGATTGGCGACGCTGCCGAGCTTGGGTGGGGCCGGCCGGTTGAGCGCCATCAAGAGCGAGAATTGCCCGTTGGTGAGATCGAGCGGCCGCAGGGCGTCATCAAAGCGCCGCGCCAGCGCGCGCGCTGCCCGTTGCGCATGTAGGCACAGGCAGCAATCGCGCACGACCGGCGTCGCCTCGAACGGCAATTCGCGCGCCTTTGACATGAGGTATATATGTTGATATCAACGTAATTGTCAATGTTCCGGCCGGGCACGTCGTGGCGTTATCCCCTTGACGCTTCAGGCGCAGCGGCCCGGCGATCAATCAAAGAGGAGAGCAACGTGCAGGTTCAACCCTATCTGTTTTTCGACGGTCGTTGCGAGGAGGCGATCGCATTCTACAAGCAGGCGATCGGCGCCGAGGTGCAAATGCTGATGCGTTGGAAGGACAGCCCCGACAAATCCATGTGTACGCCCACCAATGCCGACAAGGTGATGCACAGCCAGATCAAGATCGGCGACACGGTGGCGATGGCTTCCGATGGCCGCAACACCGGCAACCCGGACTTCAAGGGCTTTGCACTCTCGATCGGCGTCAAGGACGCTGCCGAGGTCGACCGCATGTTCGGCGCGCTCAGCGACGGCGGCCAGGTGACGATGCCGCTGACTAAGACGTTCTTCTCGCCGCGCTTCGGCATGGTGGCCGACAAGTTCGGCGTGCAGTGGATGCTGCTGGTGGCGGAATAATTGATCCGGTCGCCCGGCCGTTGTGAGCGCGGTCGCCTCAAGGCAGGAAATGAAAATAGGACAAGAACGATGTCGCTCAAGCTCTATTACCATCCGCTCTCGTCTTTCTGTCACAAGGCGTTGATCGCCCTGTACGAAAACGATGTCGCGTTCGAGCCGGTGTTCATCGATCTCGGTAACGCGGAATCGCGCGCCCGAACTCAGCTCGCTTTGGCCAGTCACGAAATTCCCGGTTCTGCGCGACGAGGCGCGCAAAAGCACGGTGGCCGAGGCAACCGTCATCATCGAATATCTGGATGCACACTACCCGGGGCCGACAAAGCTCGTGCCGGCTGACGCCGATCTCGTCTGGCAGACGCGGATGTGGGACCGCTTCTACGATCTCTATGTGCACGTTCAGATGCAAAAGATCGTCGGCGATCATCTGCGTCCCGCCGATGCGAGGGATACCTTCGGTGTTGAGCAGGCAAAGGCGATGGTGCAAAAATCCTACGTCATGATCGACGAATTGATGAAGGGAAAGACCTGGGCGATGGGCGATGATTACGGTCTCGTCGATTGCGCCGCATCGCCCGCGCTCTTCTACGCCAATTGCGTCATGCCGATTGACGGCACGATGTCGAACTTGATGGCCTATTTCGGCCGCTTGATGTCGCGCCCGTCTTACCGGCGGGCGCTCAAGGAGGCCGAGCCGTACTTCCATATGTTCCCCATGGAACCCAAACCCCGCCTACGGATGGAGAGTGTTTGATGTCGGATCAGTCCACCAAGACTGAATCGAAGGATTTCGTCATCTCGCGTGTGTTCGATGCGCCGCGCGACCTGGTGTGGCGCTGCTTTACTCAGGTCGAGCGCTTGAAACAGTGGTGGGGGCCGAAAGGCGTCAAGATCGCCAAAGCGACCGTCGATTTGCGCGTTGGGGGCACGTTCCACTACGCCATGCAGCCGCCCAGTGGCGAG
This sequence comes from uncultured Alphaproteobacteria bacterium, assembly GCA_963840065.1. Lineage (GTDB taxonomy): Bacteria > Pseudomonadota > Alphaproteobacteria > Rhizobiales > Xanthobacteraceae > Pseudolabrys. Next base: position 723,539 of record CAWIXF010000010.1, read on the forward strand.
ATCATGTGGGGCAAGATGGCCTACCGCGAAATCACGCCGCAGGATCGGATCGTGTTCCTCAATTCGTTTTCCGACGAAGACGGCGGCGTCACACGCCATCCCATGGCGCCGAACTGGCCGATGCATATGCTTTCGATCTTTATTTTCGAAGACATGCCAGGCGACAAAACCAAGTTCACCGTCCATTGGTCGCCTAATGAAGCAACGCCAGAAGAGCAGGAGACTTTCAACAGCGAGCAGTCGCGGGTCAGTATGACCAACGGTTGGACCGGCACCTTGGATCAGCTCGAAGCCTATCTCGCTGAAGCAAAATAAGGGATGCGCCATGAGTCTCGCCAAACAGAAAATCACACCCTGCCTGTGGTTCGACACGCAAGCGGAGGATGCGGCTAAATTTTATTGCTCGGTGTTCAAGAACTCGCAGTTCGGCCGCATCAGTTACTATCCTGATGTGGGCCAGGAAGCTCACGGCAAAGCGCCTGGTTCGGTCCTGACGGTCGAGTTCGAGCTCGAAGGCATGCCATTCCTCGCGCTCAACGCCGGGCCGCAGTTCAAGTTCGACGAGGCGATTTCGTTTCAGGTCCACTGCAAGACGCAAGATGAGATCGATTATTACTGGACCGCGCTGACCGCCGGTGGCGGTCAGGAAGGACCGTGCGGCTGGTTGAAGGACAAATTCGGCCTGTCGTGGCAGGTAGCGCCCGACTTTATGGGTGACATTTTGACCGGCCCGGACCGCGCCGCCGCCGCGCGGGTGATGAGCGCCTTTATGAAAATGAAGAAGTTCGATTTGGCGTCGATCGAGCGGGCTTATGCGGCGCAGGGGTGAGAAAGAACTTCTGATCTGGTCATTCCGGGGCGCGCCCGAAGGCCGCGAACCCGGAATACATAATCACAGACCGGGGTTATGGATTCCGGCTCCGGCGCTTTGCGCCGTCCCGGAATGTCAAAAGAAAAACTCTCACACCAGTTTCCACACAATCCATAGCAGCAGCGCCGCAATCACCCACAACGCGCCGGTCATCCAGCGGTTGCGGCGGGCTTCCGCCTTGCCGATGGCGTCAACCGTGTCGGGCGACAGCACCAGTCCGTCGCGGGTGATCTCGTCGAGCTGGTCGAACATCGCGCCCGCGCGCGTGAGCAGGCCCGGCACCTGACCGAGGAAGCGGCCGACGTCACTGGCGCCTTCCGCCACGTCTTCCAAGCGGCCGATGGGGCCGAGATTGCGCGCGATCCATTCGCGCACCACCGGGTCGGCGGTTTTCCACATGTCGAGCTTGGGATCGAGCGAGCGCGCGACGCCTTCGACCACCACCATGGTTTTCTGCAACAGAAGCAGCTCCGGCCGCGTGCGCATGTCGAACAGGCCGGTGACCTCGAACAGCAGCGTCAACAGCTTCGCCATCGAGATGTCTTCGGCGGTGCGGTTGTGGATCGGCTCGCCGATGGCGCGGATCGCCTGCGCGAAGCTTTCGACCGAGTGATGCCGTGGCACGTAGCCGGCGTCGAAATGCACCTGCGCCGTGCGCATGTAGTCGCGGGTGATGAAGCCGAACAGGATTTCGGCCAGGAAGCGGCGCTCCTTGGGCCCGAGCCGGCCCATGATGCCGAAATCGACCGCGACCAGTCTGCCGGCATCGTCGATGAACAGGTTGCCGGGATGCATGTCGGCGTGGAAAAAGCCGTCGCGCAGGGCGTGGCGCAGGAAGCTCTGAATCACCGTGCGGCCGAGCGCGGGCAGGTCGAAACCTTTGGCGGCGAGCGCTTCGCGGTCGTTGAGCGGCGTGCCGTCGATCCATTCGAGCGTCAGCACTTCGCGCACGGTGCGGTCCCAGTCGACCGCCGGCACGCGGAACTGTTTGTCGTCCTTGGTGTTCTCCGCCATCTCGGAGAGCGCTGCGGCCTCGAGGCGGAAATCCATTTCGATCGCCACCGAGCGCGCGAGCGTCGCCACCGCTGCGACCATGCGTAGCCGCTGCGCTTCGCGCGAAACATCCTCCGCCTTGCGCGCGACGTAGAAGAAAGCGTCGAGGTCGGACTTGAAACGGCGTTCGATGCCGGGGCGGATAATCTTCACCGCGACCGGCTTGCGGCCATCCGGTGTCTCGACTTCGGCGCGATGGACCTGCGCGATCGAGGCAGCGGCAACCGCGGGACCGAAGCTGGCATAGAGGTCGTTGAGCGGCTTGGCGAAGGCGGACGCGACCACCGCTTCCGCCGCGGCTTGCGGAAATGGCGCCATCTTGTCCTGCAGGCTTTCGAGATCGTGTGCGATTTCGTTGCCGACGACGTCGGGGCGGGTGGCGAGGAACTGGCCGAGCTTGACATATGTGGGGCCGAGCCGCGTGAGTGCCGCGGCAAGGCGCGACCGGTTGCTGCGCGCACCTCGCCGCTCGATCAACCGGCCGAGCGCCACCGCCGTTCTCGCCGGCAGCGGCAAAGGCCGCGTGTCGACGAGCGACAGCACGCCCTCGCGCGCAAACACGAAGCCGGCGCGCGAAAGCCGAATGAGATGGGTAAGACCGCCGATCACAGCTTCCAGCCGGAATGCAGCGCCACCACGCCGCCGGTCATTGGTGTGAAGGTCACGCGGCGCAAGCCCGCTTCTTCGATCATGCCGGCGAATGCCTTGGGCTTGGGAAACTTGCGGATCGATTCGACGAGATATTGATAGGCCGCGCGGTCGCCGGTCACCGCCTGACCGACGCGAGGGATCACGTTGAAGGAATAGAGGTTGTAGATTTCCTGCAAGCCCGGCACGTCGACGGAGGAAAACTCCAGACAGAGAAAATGACCGCCGAGCCTGAGCACGCGAAAGGCTTCCGAGAGCGCGTGATCGATGCGCGGCACATTGCGGATACCGAAGGCGATGCAGACGCAATCGAAGCTCGCGTCCGCGTAGTCGAGCTCTTCGGCGTTGCCGCGCTCAAAACTGATGCGGTCGTCGAAGCCGCGGTCGATTGCGCGCTCGGCGCCGACCGTGAGCATGTCGGCATTGATGTCGCAGACGGTGACGCGGGTGCCGGCGCCGCCGGCTTGCGCCACGCGGATGGCGATGTCGCCGGTGCCGCCGGCGAGATCGAGCAGCGCGAAGGATTTATCGCCTTTGGGCGGGTTGACTCGCGGTGACGAGCGCGTCCTTCCAGGCCCGGTGCAGGCCGCCGGACATCAGGTCGTTCATCAGGTCGTAGCGGCGGGCGACCGAATGGAACACGTCGTCGACGCGCGCCTGCTTTTCGGTCAGCGGCACCGTCTCGTTGCCGAAATGGGTCTCGTCGCCCGCGCTCATTCTGGTTTTTGCCCGTTTTCCCTTTGTGGGCAGGACCATAGCGCGAGCGGCCGTGCGGCGCTATGTGAGAGCGCAAAGAGCGTTAACCATGCCCGAACTCCCCGAAGTCGAGACGGTGCGGATGGGGCTTGCGCCCGCCATGGAGGGGCAGCGCATCGCCAAGGTGGAGGTGCGCGACCGCCGGCTGCGCTGGCCGATCGCCAAGGATTTCGAGAAGCGGCTGCAGGGTCAGACAGTGGAGGGCCTCGGCCGCCGCGCCAAGTATCTGCTCGCCGATCTGTCCTCCGGAGACGTGCTGCTGATGCATCTCGGCATGTCGGGCTCGCTGCGGCTCGGCAAGGACAGCAAACCGGGCGTCTATTACCACGAGAAGTCGAAGAGCAAGTCGCACGACCATGTGGTGTTTCACATGGGCAATGGCGCGACCGTCACATTCAACGATCCGCGCCGCTTCGGCTCCATGAAGATCGTACCGCGCGCCAGGCTCGAGCAGGAGCCATCGCTGCGCAATCTCGGGCCCGAACCTTTGGGCAATGAATTCGATGCGGCGATGTTGGCCAAAGCCTGCGCCGGAAAGAAGACCTCGCTAAAGGCGGCGCTCTCCGACCAGCGCGTGGTCGCCGGTCTCGGCAACATCTATGTCTGCGAGGCGTTGTTCCGCGCGCGGCTGTCACCGAAACGGCGTGCTTCAACAATCGCCGACCGCAATGGAAAACCTAATGCGCGTGCGGTGGCGCTGGTCGAGGCCATAAAGGCGACGCTGCACGACGCCATCAAGGCTGGCGGCTCCTCCTTGCGCGACCACCGCCGCGCCGACGGCTCACTCGGCGACTTCCAGCACAATTTCCGGGTCTATGATCGCGAGGGCGCGCCGTGCCCGCATTGCAAGGGCAAGATCAAACGCATCGTGCAAAACGGGCGCTCGACGTTCTATTGTCCTTCGTGCCAGAAATAGGTCTTTGGTGGTGGCGCTCAAGTGTCCAAGGCAATCCGATGACGCTGGATGAATTCGTCGTGCTGCATACGCCAGCTCTCGAGCGCGACGAGGTGAAGCATAACCTTATCGTTACGATCCTCACATACGCAGCCCGAGTCCGTCCGGACGATTTCAAGTATTGGACCATCGGCGCGCCGGGCCAATGTGCTGTGAAAACCGGCCGTCGCCCGATTGTGATCGGCGAACTCGACAAGGGCCAATGTAAAAAACTGGCCGAGTTGGCTTCAGATCTCGATTATCCCGGTGTTGTCGGTCCGGAGCTGACCGCGCGGTGGTTTTCCGATCGCGCTATTGAACTCGGTCTGGAATTCGATGAAGCCATCCCGCAGCAGATTCACGCGATCAGCGCGCAACCGCAATTTCCCGGCGTATCGGGACATGCCCGGCAAGTGACGAATGACGATATTGCGCTGTTTGCGGAATGGATAGCGGCGTTTATCCAAGAAGCTGTTCCGCACGATCCGCGGCCTTCGATCGAAGAACTCCGGAAGACGGTTACCGAAGCGCGCCATTGGTTCTGGATTGATGATGACCGGCCGGTTTCGATGGCCGGCATCGCCCGCCGTTTGAAGAGCACGGCTGCGGTCAACGGGGTCTATACGCCGCCGAGCCTGCGCGGCAGGGGCTATGCCGGATCTGTTACCGCAACCGTGGTTGAGAAATTATATGCAGAAGGGAAAAATGCCGTCTGCCTCTATACGGATTTACGCAATCCCTATTCAAATCGTTGCTATGCCCGTATCGGCTTCAAGCCTGTGTGCAGGTCGCTGCACATTCCACGGATTTCGTCCACGCGCGCGCAGCCATGCGCCGCTGTCGAATAGATCGCGACACATCGGGATTTCAGACGGCGTGACCAGCGATCGAAGACCACGCCTATTGCCGCGCGCGCGACGGTCGGCTAGGCCAAACGCAGACGACATTGCCGGAGAGCGTCATGACCTACCAAAACATCGTCACCGAAACACAAGGCCGCGTCGGCATCATCCGTCTCAACCGGCCGCAGGCGCTCAATGCTCTCAACGCGGCGCTGAAGGCGGAATTGTCTTTAGCGATCGACGCATTCGAAGCCGACGACGCCATCGGCTGCATGTTGATCACGGGCAACGAGAAGGCCTTCGCCGCCGGCGCCGACATCAAGGAGATGGCGGACAAGACCTTCATCGAGGCCTATCTCGGCAATTTCGCCGGCACCTGGGACCGCGCCTCACGCGCGCGTAAACCGATCGTCGCGGCAGTGGCGGGCTTTGCGCTCGGCGGCGGCTGCGAGCTTGCCATGCAATGCGACCTCATCATCGCCGCCGACAATGCGAAATTCGGTCAGCCCGAGATCAAGCTCGGTGTCATCCCCGGCATCGGCGGCACGCAACGCCTGACCCGCGCGGTTGGCAAGGCCAAGGCGATGGAGCTGATCCTCACCGGCCGCATGATGGATGCCGCCGAAGCGGAAGCGTCCGGGCTTGTTGCGCGCGTGGTGCCGGCGGACAGATTAATGGAGGAGGCACTGAAGGTCGCCAACACCATCGCCACCATGTCGTTACCCTCGGTGCTGGCGGCGAAGGAAGCGGTCAGCCGCGCCTTCGAGTCGAGCCTGGCGGAGGGCGTGATCTTCGAGCGGCGCACTTTTCATGCGTTGTTTGCCACCGAAGATCAGAAGGAAGGCATGAAAGCCTTCATCGAAAAGCGCAAGCCGGTGTGGAAAAACAGGTGAACAACGCTTTCTTAACGCCCTGCCGGTGATCCTAAGCGAACGATCAGGCCGGCACATGCGTTGGAGGGACGGATGTTCAGGATCTGCGGGCGCAAGCTCGATGAGCAAGGCGACGTTTCCGGCACGGCAATGACTCCCTGCGCTTTTGCGCAGCGCAACGAGGCGGTTCGGTATCTGGATAAATTGACGCAATGGCTCCGGCCGGACGCCGGTTACGAAGCCGAGCAGGATTATTGGTGGGTGCGCAACAAGGACGGCGTCACGCGCTATACGATTCAAGCGTAATCCAAACGAAGTCCAAGCGTCGCCGCGTTATTTCCGCACGCAAATAATGCGCACCGCCGCCTTGCGTGCGTCGGCGCTGCCGCCGTTGGCGGCGACATGATGCTGCTCAAGGAAATCGCGGATCGACTTGGCCGTCACCAGCCGCACAGGCGGTAGGCTTGGATCCGCGCTCGCCAGCACGAAATTGCGCGTTTCCATCACGCCGAGGAAGCGGCCTTGGCCGTCGAGCGCGGCGGCGCCGGACAAGCCCGCCATCGGCACCGGCTGGCGCAAGTCGATGGCGAGGTCGTTTAAAAGCCGCGCCTTGACCTCAGTCAGCATTTTGCCGCCGCCGCCTTGGTCTTTCGGGTCGGGAATGCCGATGAGCGTGATGTCGCCTGGCAAATTGCCTTTTTTAGGCGTATCGCCGCCGAGCGCCAGCGCCGGCAGCTTGGCGGCGCCGTAGACGCGCAGTAGCGCTAGCCCGTGCGCGGGGTCTTCGGCGATGCGATCGATATTGCCGAGGCCGCCGGCGACGATCACTTCGCATCCTTGCACCATGCGGCGCGCGGTCACGATGTGGCCCTCTCGGCTGACGATGAGCCCGGTGCCGTATTCGACTTTCTTCGACAACGCGGCGAACGGCAGCGGTCGCTCGGGGAAGGGCGAAAACGCGCTCGCCATCGCCACCGCCACCGGCGCGACGATGCCTTCCATCATCTGGTCGTAGAGCAGCGTGAAGCCGCGCACTTCCCCGTCGCGCGCCTTGGCGCGCACCGAGAAATACTTCAGCCCCTGCATGCCGCTGATAAAAAAGCCGTCGTCGTCGAGCTTGGCGCGCTCGATATTGCGGTGCGGCTTTTTCCTTTCTTGTTCGTAGATGCTGGCGAGCTTGGCGTTCTTGACGCGGAAGGTTTCGACCTGCACCGCGCCGTGCGGCGACGACCAGCGCGTTCCGTGTTCGGCCTCGTGCGCGTCCGGCACCAGCTTGGTCGGCAGGCCGACACGCACGCCTGTCGCGGGATCGACCACGACACGCCAACCAAATTCCTGCGCATGACGGTCGGCGGCGGCGATGATCTCGGCGCGCTGTTCGCTGGTGAGCACGCCGGTGATTTTCGACTTGTTGCGCTTCTGGAAGCGCTTGATGGCGGCCTCCATCGGGTCGTCGCCATTGACCGAACCGGTAAAATCCCCCGACCAGAACAGTTGCTGCTCGATCTTCAGCCGGTCGCTGGCAGAGATGCCGGCGAGCGCGTCTGTGTCGGGCTTGGCAGTCTCAGATTTTCCTTCGGGTGTCGCCACGGCGACTTTGGCCGGTTCGCTCTTTTTCGGCTCCGCTTTCGCCGGCTGGGCCTTCGCAGGCGCGGCCTTTTTTACGTCAGCTTTTATTTTTTCTGACTTTGGTTTTGTAGGTGCGAGACTAGCGATCTTGGCGCGCGGCGCCGGCGTCGGCAGAGGGATGGGCGCAGGCTTGGCTTCCGCCTGCTTCGCTGGTGGCTTGACGACGGGCGGCTTGGTAACGCTCGGACTGGCGGCACGCTGTCTGACCGGCGCCGACTTGTTGGTGGTCGCCTGGGTATTCCAATGAAACCATGACGACGTCGCTTGCGGCTTATTTGCCGTGCGCGGCGCCCGGTGTTTGACGGTGGTTTCCGTCGGGTAGGGCGCGACGTCGGGCGCGCGCCTCTGCGCCAGCGCCGGATCGGCGCCGACCAGTGCGGCGAACACCAGCAGAATGAAACCCCAACGCATGCGTTTGAGCGCGCTTTGACCCTGTTGCCGCCACCATAGCCCATCACTGATGACGCGCAAGGCGGCGAAGGCGCGCAAGGCAGCCTGTGCAAAGCACCAAGCCTCTGGCCGCAATGCTGTTTTCGCCGTACCCTTTAACCATGCTCGACAAGTCCGAACTCGAACGCTACGCGCGCCACATTGTCCTGCGTGAAGTAGGCGGCCCCGGCCAGGCCAAGCTGAAAGCCGCGCGCGTGCTGGTGGTCGGCGCCGGCGGCTTGGGCGCGCCGGTGCTGCTTTATCTCGCAGCCGCCGGCGTCGGCGCGCTCGGCATCGTCGACGACGATGACGTGTCGCTGTCGAATCTGCAGCGGCAGGTGATCTACGGCACCGACGATATCGGCAAGCGCAAGGTCGACGGCGCCGAAGCCGTGATTGCGCGGCTCAATCCACATGTCGCGGTGGAAACGCACATGATGCGGATCGATGCGAGCAACGCGCTCGATCTCTTGTCGCGTTATGATTTGATTGCCGACGGCTCCGACAATTTCGCCACCCGTTATCTCGTCTCCGACGCCTGTTACTTCGCGAAGAAACCGCTGGTCACCGCCATGCTGCACACCTTCGATGGCTCGCTCACCTCCATTCGCGCGCACGAGAAAGGCGCCGACGGCAAACCCAATCCGACCTATCGCTGTCTTTTCCCGGAGCCGCCACCGGCGGGCACGGTGCCGGCCTGCGCGGAGGCCGGCATTCTCGGCGCGCTGCCTGGCGTGCTCGGCTCGTTGATGGCGCTTGAGGTGATCCGCGAGATCGTCGGTTTTGGCGAAGGCCTGGTTGGACGTTTGCTGATGGTGGACGCGCGCTCGATGCGCTTCGAGACGTTCAATTATGGGTGGGATCCGGAAAATCCGCTGAGTGGCGAAAAGCCGACGATCCGGGATTTGTCGGGGCATCAGTAGCTGTCATTCCGGGGCGCGACCGAAGTGAGCGAACCCGGAATCCATAATCCCGGCGCTGCGGAGTATGGATTCCGGGCTCACGGCCTAGCGGCCGCGCCCCGGAATGACGATAGAGTGAGCGTAGCGCCCAGCGTATCAAAGCATCGAAGGAAGGACCCGGTCCGGCGGCCGATGTCCGTCCATGAAGGTCTTGATGTTGATGATGACCTTCTCGCCCATGTCGACGCGGCCTTCGACGGTGGCCGAGCCCATGTGCGGCAACAGCAGCACCTTGCCGGCCTTGGCGAGCTTGACCAGCTTCGGGTTGACCGCCGGCTCGTGCTCGAACACGTCGAGGCCGGCGCCGGCGATCTCGCCCGCTTCGATCATTCGCGCCAGCGCGTTCTCGTCGATCACCTCGCCGCGCGAGGTGTTGACGATATAGGCTTCCGGCCGCAGCATTTTCAGCCGCCGCGCCGACAGCAGGTGATAGGTCGCCGGCGTGTGCGGGCAGTTGACCGAGACGATGTCCATGCGGGCAAGCATCTGGTCGGGACTTTCCCAGTATGTCGCGTCGAGTTCCTCCTCGATGCGCGGCGCAACGCGGCGGCGGTTGTGATAGTGGATCTGCAAGCCGAAGGCGCGCGCGCGCCGCGCCACCGCCTGGCCGATCCGTCCCATGCCGATGATGCCGAGCCGTTTGCCCCAGATGCGGTGGCCGAGCATCCAGGTCGGCGACCAGCCGGTCCAATCCTTGTCCGACGTCAGAACGCCAGCGCCTTCCACCAGCCGGCGCGGGACGGCGAGGATCAGCGCCATGGTCATGTCGGCGGTGTCTTCGGTCAAAACGCCCGGCGTGTTGGTCACCGTGATACCGCGTTGAACGGCGGTGGCGACGTCGATGTTGTCGACGCCATTGCCGAAATTGGCGATCAGCTTGAGTTGCTCGCCCGATTTGGAGATGACGGAGGCATCGATGCGGTCGGTGACGGTGGGCACCAGCACGTCGGCGGTCCTGGCCGCCTCTTGCAACTCGGCATGCGTCATCGGCCGGTCGTCGGTGTTGAGACGCACGTCGAAAAGTTCCCGCATGCGCAGCTCGACCTTGTCGGGCAGCTTACGGGTCACGACGACCAGCGGCTTCTTGGTCTTCGGCATGGCTCCTCAACCGCGGTCGTTCAAAACGCGGCATCCGGCCCATGCCGCCGTTTTTGAGCGCCGATTCAGCCCTCTTTAACCGTGCTCGCCCACACTGCGATTTCACGCGTGAGGGGCGTTAATCCGTTCATTTTCCTAGCAGATGGCCGTGACAACACAAAGCATTGGGAGGCTGTTGCGGGGCATTCTGGGAAATGCCGCTCTGGCTCTGACCATGGCTGTTTTCCCGGCCGGTCCTTTAGCCGCCGGTCAGCCGGCGGCCGCCCGCGAGGCCGCGCCCATCGCCACCGGCTCGGTCAGCGGTCTGCCGGTGCCGCGCTTCGTCAGCCTCAAAGCCGACCGCGTCAATGTCCGCACTGGGCCCAACCGGGACCAGGAGGTGCGCTGGGTCTATACGCGCGCCGGTATGCCGGTGGAGATCACCGCCGAATTCGAGAACTGGCGGCGCATCCGCGACTGGGAGGGCGCGGAAGGCTGGGTCTACCATTCGCTCCTGTCGGGCAAGCGTACGGCCGTGGTAGTGCCGACGCTGAAGGACGAACTGGTCCCGCTCTACGAGGCCGCGGACGTTGAATCGGCGGTGGTGGCGCGATTGCAGGCCGGTGTGCTCGGCGCGCTCAAATCCTGCAATGGCCTGTGGTGCGAATTCGCCGGCAAGGACTTCGCCGGCTGGATTCGGCAGGACCGTCTCTGGGGTGCTTATCCGAACGAGAAGGTCGATTAAGACTCCACGCCGTCATCGTCCGCGAAAGCGGACGATTCCGTATCCTTCGGAATTTCAGTGATTACCGGATGCCCCGCTCTTGCCGGGCAAGACACGCTACTTCGGCTTTACGCCTTGCGCCGCAGCCGCACGACCACGTCGACGCGCGCGATCTCATAGCCGTCCGGCGGCGTCGGTGTCTTGCCGACCAGAACTTCGGCGTTCGGGATGTCGAGCAGTTCGTCTTCACCCTCGACGAAGAAGTGGTGATGGGCCGATGCGTTGGTGTCGAAATAGGCCTTGGAGCCGTCAACCGGGACCTGGCGCAGCAGACCGACGTCGGTGAACTGGTGCAGCGTATTATAGATGGTGGCGAGCGACACCGGCACCTTGGCGCGGGTGGCTTCTTCGTAAAGGGCTTCAGCGGTGAGGTGGCGGTCACCTTTGCCGAACAAGAGCCAGCCGAGCGCCATGCGCTGGCGCGTTGGCCGTAAGCCCACCTGTCGCAGCATCGACTTCACGTCGTGCCAAGGGCAACCGGTCATTTCGGAGCCAGGCGCGGCGGGCTTTGCCGGCAACATCGGACGCAATTGGTTCATCGCTGTACGCCTCTTTCGCCCGCCGAAAAGGCCGGCTGATAAACCCGTTTCATTTGTAACATATACGTCTGGCAGCCTAGATGCAACTGCTTCGCAACAACCAGTATCGCCGGAATCGGGCTTTTTTGCCAAATTGTCGCGGCCGGACGGCGTCATGCTGCGGTTGCCTGCAGGGCCGGCGGTTGCCATCTATGTTGCCGTCTTTGTTGCCGTCTTGGCCGGGCGAAGGACGGTATGTTACGAGTTTCATGCGGGTATTGGCCGCGGGGGGAACTGACGGCGATGGAACAGCGGCGCCAAAGCTTCGGCTATGAGGACTTGCTGGCCTGCGGCCGCGGCGAGCTTTTTGGGGCTGGAAATGCCCAATTGCCGCTGCCGCCCATGTTGATGTTCGACCGGATCACCGAGATATCCGAACAAGGCGGCGAGCACGGCAAGGGCATGGTCCGCGCCGAACTCGATATCCGGCCGGACCTCTGGTTCTTCCTTTGTCATTTCAAGGGCGATCCGGTCATGCCGGGCTGCCTCGGCCTCGATGCGCTCTGGCAGATGGTGGGCTTTTTCCTCGGCTGGCTGGGCGCCCCCGGCCGCGGCCGCGCGCTCGGCATGGGCGAGGTGAAATTTTCAGGACAGGTGCTGCCGACGGTGAAGAAAGTTATCTACGGTATCGACTTCAAGCGCGTGATGCGCTCGAAGCTGGTGCTCGGCATTGCCGATGGCTGGCTTTCGGCGGATGGCAACGTCATCTACAAGGCGCTCGATCTCAAGGTTGGCCTGTTCAAGCAGGAAGATGCCTTGCAATCTGGCGGCGCCTGAGCGCCGGCTGATCGCCTCTTGTGCGATTGCTTCAAACGGTCCATCTGTGGGCCAATCACAATGACACGGGTTACTGAGTGAGGAGCGACATGCGGCGGGTCGTCGTCACCGGGATGGGCATCGTCTCATCGATCGGAAACAACACGCAGGAAGTGCTGGCGAGTTTGCGCGAGGCGAAGTCCGGCATCAGCCGCGCCGAAGACTACGTCAAACTCGGTTTTCGCTGTCAGGTGCAGGGTGCACCGAGCCTTGATCCGGCGGAGTCTGTCGATCGCCGCGCCATGCGCTTTCTCGGCGCTGGCGCAGCCTGGAATCACGTTGCCATGGAGCAGGCAATCCGCGATTCCGGTGTCGAGGAAAGCGACATTTCCAACGAGCGTACCGGCATCGTGATGGGTTCGGGCGGTCCTTCCGCTCGAGCGATTGTCGATGCCGCCGACATCACGCGCGAGAAAGGACCCAAGCGCGTCGGTCCCTTCGCCGTGCCGAAAGCAATGTCGTCGACGGCGTCGGCGACGCTTGCCACTTGGTTCAAAATAAAGGGCGTTAACTATTCGATCTCGTCGGCATGCGCGACCTCCAACCACTGCATCGGCAACGCCGCCGAACTCATCCAGTGGGGCAAGCAGGACATGATCTTTGCCGGCGGCTGCGAAGAGCTCGACTGGACGTTGTCGGTTCTGTTCGACGCTATGGGCGCGATGTCGTCCAAGTTCAACGACACGCCGGAGAAAGCTTCGCGCGCCTACGACGCCGACCGCGACGGCTTCGTCATCGCCGGCGGCGCCGGCGTGCTGGTGTTGGAAGAGCTCGAGCACGCCAAAGCGCGCGGCGCCAAGATCTATGCGGAAGTCGCCGGCTACGGCGCGACCTCCGACGGCTTCGACATGGTGGCGCCGTCGGGCGAAGGCGCGATGCGCTGCATGCAGATGGCGCTCGCGACCTGCAAGGCGCCGATCGACTACATCAACCCGCATGCCACCGCGACGCCGGTCGGCGATCTCAAGGAGATCGAGGCGATCCGCGAGGTGTTCGGCGCCAAGGCGCCTGCGATTGCGGCGACCAAGTCACTCACCGGCCATTCGCTCGGCGCGGCCGGCGCGCAGGAGGCGATCTATTCGCTGCTGATGATGCAGAACGGCTTCATCTGCGAGAGCGCCAATATCGAGACCCTCGATCCCGCCTTCGCGGACATGCCGATCGCGCGCGAGCGCAAGGACAACGTGAAGATCGGCGCGGTGTTGTCGAACTCTTTCGGTTTCGGCGGCACCAACGCGTCGGTGGTGTTCAAGCGGCTGGACGCATGATCGCCGCGCGATCCATGAGGGTGTTAATCCCGTCATTCAATGGTCGTCTCGGCGTCATAATCGGATTCATGGCGATTTCCGCGATTCGACGGGGGACCGCTGACGAGCAAGCCATTCTCGCCTTCAAGCCTTCCCTTCGTTCCACGAAAGCCAACTCTCATGCTGGCTGAGCAGGACGCTCCACGCACAGGCCTGATGCAGGGCAAACGCGGGTTGGTGATGGGGGTCGCCAACGACCATTCCATCGCTTGGGGCATCGCACAGACGCTGGCCAAACACGGCGCCGAGCTCGCCTTCACCTACCAGGGCGACGCGCTGGCTAAGCGGGTCAAGCCGTTGGCGGAATCGGTCGGCGCCAAGATCATCATGCCCTGTGACGTCGAAGACATCGCCACGGTCGATGCGGTGTTCGACACGCTCAAGCAGCAGTGGGGAAAGCTCGATTTTCTCGTGCACGCCGTCGCTTTCTCCAACAAGGACGAGCTGAAGGGCCGCTACGCCGATTCGACGCGCGAGAACTTCGTCCGCACCATGGTGATTTCCTGCTACGCCTTCACCGAGGCCGCCAAGCGCGCGGCCGCGCTGATGCCGGATGGCGGCGCCATGGTGACGCTCACCTATAACGGCGGCGACCGCGCCATGCCGAACTACAACGTCATGGGCGCGGCGAAAGCGGCGCTGGAGGCTTCCGTGCGCTATCTCGCGGTCGACTTCGGCCATCAGAAAATCCGCGTCAATGCAATTTCCGCCGGGCCTATCCGCACGCTCGCCGGCGCCGGCATTTCCGATGCGCGCTACATGTTCGCTTTCCAGCAGAAATATTCGCCACTCGGTCGCGGCGTGACGCTGGAGGAACTGGGCGGCGCCGGGCTTTATCTGCTGTCGGACCTGTCCACCGGCGTCACCGGCGAAATCCATTTCGTCGATAGTGGCTACAACGTCATCGCCATGCCGCAGCCCGATGCTCTGAAAGAGGCGGGCGGCAAGGTGGAGAACGGCGGGTCTTGACCTTCATTCCGGAGCGTGGACGAAGTCCCCCAACCCGGAATGACAGAAATGAAAACGGCCGGGGCATCGCCTCGGCCGTTTTTTTGTGCCCGCCCGGGTTCCATTTGTCGCTTATTTACAACCGCTTAACCTTGCGTGTTCCATTCTGCGCTCGCTGCAATTTAAACGAAATTGTACGAGTCGCGTGAGTTATGGCGGTCACTGCGTCGTTTGGCGATGTCACGTCTCGTGACCGCCCTGTCACCTCGGTAGGCAGGGTCGGCTCGCGGCTTGTCCGTCATCTGCTTCTTGGAAGCGCGGCGGTCACGACGACCGGTATCGCCGTTGCGCTGGCGATCGGGTGGTCGCTGTCGACATTGTCGACTGCAAAGCATGGCGACCCGGCGCGCGGAAATTTCGGGCTGCGGCGAATCGCGCTGGTACCTATGACCGTTGTTACGGCGAAGCGGCCCGGTCCGGCCGACATCGTCGTGTTCCCGCTATCCGTCGCCGATGCCGTCCGGCCGACACGCGTCGCCGAACACAAAGCCAAGCGGGCGAAAACGACGCCACTCCCGCTCGCCATGCCGCCGAAGCTGGCGCACTTGCGAACGGCTGAAAAGCAGATCGCGGCAATCCCGCCGGCGCCTCCGCCGGCACAAGAGAGTGGCGAGCAGGTCGCAAATGCGCGGGAAGCCCCAGCTCCCGACAACCGCACGGCGGTCTATGACATTTCGGCGCGCGTGGTCTATCTGCCGAACGGCAAAACGCTGGAAGCGCATTCCGGTCTCGGCAACTGGCGTGACAATCCCCGCTATGTTGGGCTGAAGGATCGCGGACCGACGCCGCCGAATATATATGACCTAAGTTTGCGCGAGCGCTTGTTTCATGGCGTTCGGGCCATTCGTATGACGCCCGTCGACGATGACAAGATGTTCGGCCGCGACGGCATGCTGGCGCACACTTATATGCTTGGGCCAAGCGGCGATTCAAATGGTTGTGTTTCGTTCAAGAATTATTCGGCCTTTCTGCAGGCTTATCTTAAAGGCGATATCGATCGTCTCGTCGTAGTGACGCGGCATGGCGCCGAGCTTGCGCGGACCGCGCGTGCGAACGGCAAGCCCACGTGTCCGCTATGCGGTCAATGAGCGCTGAAGCGATTTGCGTTTCGCGCTAAAAAAAAGCGGCCGGGGTTCGCCCCGGCCGTTTCAGTTTTCGCTGGCGTCTTTTGTCTTGTTCGACCGTTTGAGCCGAAATCAGGCCAGATCGAAGCGGTCGGCATTCATCACCTTGGTCCAAGCCGCCACAAAGTCGGTCACGAACTTCTGCTGCGCGTCGCTCTGACCATAGACTTCTGCGAGTGCGCGCAGCTGCGAGTTCGACCCGAAGGCGAGGTCGACACGGGAGGCGGTCCACTTCGTTTTGCCGCTCTTGCGATCCCGCACTTCGAACACGTCTTCGTCCGCCGACGTCGCCTTCCACGTGTTGCCCATGTCGAGCAAGTTGACGAAGAAGTCGTTGGTGAGCGTCTCCGGCCGGGCGGTAAAGACGCCGTGCTTGGACTGCCCGTGGTTGGCACCGAGGACACGCATGCCGCCGATCAGCACCGTCATCTCAGGTGCGGTCAGCGTCAGCAATTGTGCCTTGTCGATCAGCAGTTCCTCAGGCGTTACGGCGTATTTGGCCTTCTGATAGTTGCGGAACCCGTCCGCATACGGTTCGAGCGGGACGAAGGAGTCGACGTCGGTCTGCTCCTGCGTCGCGTCGGTGCGGCCCGGTGCGAAGGGAACCTCCACATTGGATCCGGCAGCCTTCGCGGCCTTCTCGATGGCGGCGCAACCGCCCAGCACGATCAGGTCGGCCAGCGACACCTTTTTGCCGCCGGACGCACCGTCGTTGAACGCCTTCTGGGTGCCTTCGAGCGTCTTGAGCACCTTGGCCAGTTGGGCAGGCTGGTTGGCCTCCCAGTCTTTCTGCGGCGCGAGTCGGATGCGCGCGCCGTTGGCGCCGCCGCGCTTGTCGGAGCCGCGGAAGCTTGCCGCCGAAGCCCAGGCGGTCGAGACCAGTTCGGGGATCGACAATCCCGACGCGAGGATCTTGGCCTTGAGGTCCGCGATGTCCTTGGCGTCGATCAGCTTGTGATCGGCGGCGGGAACCGGGTCCTGCCAGATCAGATCTTCGGCCGGAACTTCCGGGCCCAGATACCGCGACTTGGGACCCATGTCGCGATGGGTCAGCTTGAACCACGCGCGGGCAAAGGCGTCCGCGAACTCGTCCGGGTTCTCGTAGAAGCGCCGCGATATCTTTTCGTAAGCCGGATCGAACCGCAACGAGAGGTCGGTGGTCAGCATGGTCGGCTTGCGACGTTTGGTCTTGTCCTGCGCATACGGGATGGTTTCCGGGGCGCCCTTCGCCACCCATTGCTGGACGCCGGCCGGGCTCTTCTCCAGTTCCCATTCGTAGCCGAACAGGTTCCAGAAGAAGTTATTGCTCCACTTCGTCGGCGTCGTGGTCCAGGTCACTTCCGGGCCGCCGCCGATGGTGTCGTCGCCCATGCCGCTGCCGAAGCTGCACTTCCAGCCGAGGCCTTGCAGTTCGAGGCCGGCGGCTTCCGGTTCGGGGCCGACCAGCGCTGCATCGCCGGCGCCATGCGTCTTGCCGAACGTGTGTCCGCCGGCGATGAGCGCGACAGTTTCCTCGTCATTCATGGCCATGCGCGCAAAGGTCTCGCGGATGTCTTTGGCGGCAGCGATCGGATCCGGGTTGCCGTTCGGGCCTTCCGGGTTCACGTAGATCAGACCCATCTGCACGGCGGCGAGCGGGTTCTCGAGATCCCGGTCGCCCGAATAGCGTTTGTCGCCAAGCCAGGAGTCTTCGGCGCCCCAGTAGGTGTCTTCGTCAGGTTCCCACACATCGGCGCGACCGCCGGCAAAGCCGAAGGTCTTAAAGCCCATCGACTCGAGCGCGACGTTGCCCGCAAGGATCATCAGGTCGGCCCAGGAGATCTTGTCGCCGTATTTTTGCTTGATCGGCCACAGCAGCCGGCGCGCCTTGTCGAGGTTCACGTTGTCCGGCCAACTGTTGAGCGGCGCAAAGCGCTGCTGACCTTGCCCGCCGCCGCCGCGGCCGTCGCCGATGCGGTAGGTGCCGGCGCTGTGCCAGGCCATGCGGATAAAGAGCGGGCCGTAGTGGCCGAAATCCGCCGGCCACCACTCCTGCGAATTCGTCATCAGCGCGGTGAGGTCCTGCTTCAGAGCCTTCAGGTCGAGCTTCTTGAACTCCTTCGCGTAGTTGAACGCCGCGCCCATGGGGTTGGACAGCGACGAGTTGCGGTGGAGCATCTTTAGATTCAGTTGGTTCGGCCACCAGTCCCGGTTGGACTGAACGCCAACGGTCGTGTGGTGCATGAAGGGGCACTGGCCCGCGTTCTTGTCAGTTTTTGCGTCCATGTTTCTCTCCGATCGCGTTCTGTAATTTTCTTCGAGTGAATCCGTAGGAGACGATGATGACGTCTCGGAGTCGTTTGTGACGAAATCGCGGTTACCTTGCTCGCTGTCGAACGTCAGCGCGAAGCCGCGGGCGTCACGCTGACGCTCATCGTGCGGGTCGGACGCTTGGCCATCGGGCACCTCGGCATTTGCGGTTGTTTCGTCTGATAGGCCCCCACCATTAGCAGGAAAGGCGTGACCCCTACTTGTTCCAAGTCAACGATAAGGTCTAATCGTATTGATTGGGGCTTACGATAAGTTTATCTTATTGACGTGATCACTTTGCGGCAGTTGCGTTATTTGGATTCGCTCGCCCGCCATCGGCATTTTGGGCGGGCGGCGGAGGACTGCGCGGTGACCCAACCGGCTTTGTCCATGCAGGTGCGGGAACTCGAGCGCGAGATTGGCGCCGCGCTGGTCGAGCGGCGGCCGGGCGACGTCGCATTCACCGAGCTCGGCCGCGAGGTCGCCGCCCGCGCCGAACATATCCTTGCGGCCACCCGCGACCTTGTCGATTTCGCCCGCCACCGCGATCTGCTCAGCGGACGGCTCAAGCTCGGCGTTATTCCGACGCTTGCGCCTTACATTCTGCCGCAGGTGTTGCCGCGGCTGCAGCAGGCCCATCCGCAATTGCGGCTGGAGGTGCGCGAGACCCAAACTAAAATACTGCTCGAAGAACTCAGCCGCGGTGAACTCGATTGCGTATTGCTGGCGTTGCCGGCCGAGGGCGGTGACGTCGAAACCTTGCCGCTGTTCGACGACCGCTTTCTGCTTGCCTTGCCGGTCGGCGATCCGAGCCCGGCGCACGAGCGTGTCGGGGCCGAGGATGTCGATTTGAGCCGGCTGATCCTTCTGGAAGAAGGCCATTGCCTGCGCGACCAGGCGCTCGCCTTCTGCGCGGCGCCGCGCCACGACGCACCCGCCGGCCTCGGTGCCACTTCGCTCAGCACCGTGATGCAGATGGTGGCGAACGGCTATGGCGTCACGCTGGTGCCGGAGGTCGCCGTCGAGGTCGAGGTGCGCGATAGGCGCGTGAAGCTGAAACGCTTCACCGAGCCGGAACCGGCGCGCACAATCGGGCTTGCGTGGCGGCGCACCTCGCCGCGCAAGAAGGATTTCGCGGCGCTAGGTGCGATCGTCGTGGAGGCAGTGCGCGCGCCGGCTCACACGCTGCTTTCGCGCTCGAGCTTGGCCGGGTCTTCCAGGCAGTAATAGCCCGACAGTCGCGTGACGGTTTTTACCCGCATCCATTCGTTCATGATGCGGCTGACGTTTTCACGCGCGATGCCGGCCATGGCGGCGAGCTCGCCCTGGCTCACTTTCTGCCGGATCACGATGCGGCCGCCGCCGACATTGTTGCCAAAGGCGTGGGCGAGATCGAGGAGCGCGCGCGCCACGCGCCCCTTCAGCGGCAGGAAACTTCCCGCCGCGATCATTTTGTCCGTGTCGCGCAGCCGCGCGGACAGCAGCTCCGTGAGATATTTGTAGATTTCCGGATTTTTGCCGGCGAAGGTTTCGAAAGAGCTGCGGCTGACAAACCGCAGCTTGCAATCGCGCAGGGCCGTCACCGTCGCCGACCGCGGCTTGCCGTCAATGATCGCCAGATCGCCGACAATCGAACCGGGGCCGAGAATGGCAAGGATGCGCTCGGCGCCGGTGGGCGAGGCGATGCTGACCTTGAGCAAGCCTTCGTCGACCCGGTAGAAGCCATCGCCGGGGTCGTCAGCGAGAAACAGCACCTCGTCGGGCGAAAGATGGCGCGGCGTCGCACTGGCCATGAGGCCGATCGACAGCCGGTCGGGCAGGTCCGTCAGCAGATTGACGGGTATCGCCATAGTCTCCTCCGCGAAGCGCGCGTGGTTTGGCGCGCCCGATGGGGGTAATTTAGCAGAAATGGCGTCTGGCAAACCCGTTTGTGCCGGCCGCGCGGTGGCGGCCGGCAAGGCCGGCGCAATCATCGGTTTTCCGGCGTTTTTGGGCTAGTTCCAGTCGGTCGTAAGGCTGATCGGTGAAAGCGGGTCCAGGTCCGTTTTGGGGTGGTAACAGACCAGATCGGCCGCCCACACACCGACGATAATGAAGAACACCGTGACCGCGCTGGTGATGGTGGTGGTCATGACGCACTCCTTTATTCTTGCCGGTTCCCCGGATTGACGCTGGAGCCGGCAGGCTCCTTTTAACGATTTGATTGGGACCGGGGTCCTTCACGTTCTGTCGCCGATGTCACAAAATGGGTTCAATTCGGCTGCGGCTGCGGCTGCGGTTGCGCGGGCCAAAAAAAAGCGGCCCGTGGGGGGCCGCAAAGGAAGTCTTTGGAGGTTGGGTGGGGCCGCACCCCCCGGGGGAGGGGTGCGGGTGGGTCAAATCGCGTCGTGGGTCAACAACGCTTGAAGGCATCATAGGCAGGGGGGCAGCCCGCGCTGTGACGGGCATCACAAAAACGCGGATTTCGGCGGATTGCGCATAAGTGATTGAGATTAAACAAAAAAGGCGGCCTCTCGGGCCGCCTTTTGAATTTTTCCCCGGACTGTGCGGATCGGCGGCGCCTACTCCGCCGCGTCGCCGCCGGCAGCGGCCTGCGGCTCGCGTTCGGGCCTCTGCTTGGCTTCCAGGTCCTCGCCGGTGGCCTGGTCGACTGCCTTCATCGACAGCCGCACTTTGCCGCGCTCGTCCATGCCCAGCAGCTTGACCTTCACCTTGTCGCCTTCCTTGACCACGTCCGAGGTCTTGTTGACGCGGTTCGCGGCGAGTTGGCTGATGTGGACGAGGCCGTCCTTGGCGCCGAAGAAGTTCACGAAGGCGCCGAAGTCCATCACCTTGACGACAGTGCCCTCATAAATGTGGCCGACTTCCGGATCGGAGGCGATCGACTTGATCCAGTTGATCGCCGCCTTGATCGACTCGCCATTGGCCGAGGCGACCTTCACCGAGCCGTCGTCCTCGATGTTGATCTTGGCGCCGGTCTTCTCGACGATCTCGCGGATCACCTTGCCGCCGGTGCCGATCACTTCACGGATCTTGTCGGTCGGGATCTTGAACATCTCGATACGCGGGGCGTGCTCGCCAAGCTCGGCGCGCGCGGCGGTCAAGGCCTTGGCCATTTCGCCAAGGATGTGCAGACGGCCGTCTTTTGCCTGCCCCAAGGCGACCTTCATGATCTCCTCGGTGATGCCGGCGATCTTGATGTCCATCTGCAGCGAAGTGATGCCGTTGTCGGTGCCGGCGACCTTGAAGTCCATGTCGCCGAGATGGTCCTCGTCGCCGAGGATGTCGGAAAGCACCGCGAAGCGCTCGCCTTCCAGGATCAGGCCCATGGCGATGCCGGCGGTCGGCCGCTTCAAGGGTACACCGGCGTCCATGAGCGCGAGCGATGAGCCGCACACGGTCGCCATCGACGATGAGCCGTTCGACTCCGTGATCTCCGACACCAGGCGGATGGTGTAGGGAAATTCCTCCGCCTTCGGCAGAAGCGGATGAATGGCGCGCCAGGCGAGTTTGCCGTGACCGATTTCGCGGCGCTTGGTGCCGCCCATGCGGCCGGTTTCGCCGACCGAGTAGGGCGGGAAGTTGTAGTGTAGCAGGAAGGATTCCTTGTAGGTGCCCTGCAATGCGTCGATGTACTGCTCGTCCTCGGCGGTGCCGAGGGTCGCCACGACCAGCGCCTGGGTTTCACCGCGGGTAAACAGCGCCGAGCCATGGGCGCGCGGCAGCACGCCCGCTTCGGCGACGATCGGCCGCACGGTCGAGAGATCGCGGCCGTCGATGCGCTTTTTGGTGTCGAGCACGTTCCAGCGCACGATCTTGGCTTCGAGCTCTTTGAACACGCCGGCAATGCCGAGCTTGGTGTAGGTCGGATTGTCGGCACCGCCCGGGAAATAATGCTCAATCACCTTCGCCTTGGCGGCGGCAACGGCATTCTGGCGCTCCTGCTTGGCAGGGATCGCGTAGGCCGCGCGCAACTCTTTCTCGACGATGCCGAGCATTTCCTTCTCGAGCGCGGAATTGTCGGCGATCTCGTGATCGCGCGGCTCCTTGGCCGCTTTTTCAGCGAGCTTGATGATGGCCTCGATCACCGGCTGGAAATGCCGGTGACCGAACATCACCGCGCCCAGCATGACGTCCTCGGACAGCTCCTTGGCTTCCGACTCCACCATAAGAACGGCGTCGTTGGTGCCGGCGACGACGAGGTCGAGCTGGCTCTCGGCCATCTCATCGAGCTGCGGGTTGAGGACGTATTCGCCATTGACGAAGCCGACGCGCGCGGCGCCGATCGGGCCCATGAAAGGCGCGCCCGACAGCGTCAAAGCCGCCGAGGAGGCAACCAGCGCCAGAATGTCGGGATCGTTCTCCAGATCGTGCGACAGCGTGGTGACAATGATTTGCGTTTCGCAACGCCAGCCGTCGGCGAACAGCGGCCGGATCGGACGGTCGATCAGGCGGGAGACCAGCGTTTCCTTTTCGGTCGGGCGACCTTCACGCTTGAAATAACCGCCGGGAATGCGGCCCGCGGCGTAGAATTTTTCCTGGTAGTCGACCGTCAGCGGCAGGAAGTCGACGCCTTCGCGCGGGCTTTTAGCTGCAACGGCGGTGGCGAGGACGGTGGTCTCACCGTAGGTGGCAAGTACGGCGCCGTCGGCTTGACGCGCCATGCGGCCGGTTTCGAGTGTTAGCTTGCGTCCACCCCAATCGAGTTCAACACGATGGATATCGAACATTGTCGTCTGTCTCTCTCATGCTTTTCGGCGCGCTCCGAAAGCCATGAGCAAGACGGCGAGGCGCTGGCGCGTTTTGCCGCGAAGCAAAAAGCAGCAGCGTCTTGCGATCCTGCCATGGCGTTTCGAACCTTGCCTGGGCCCAAGGCCGATCCTTATCGGAACCTTGCCCGTATCACCGGCAACGACCTCGCCGCCGGTCCAAATCGGCGCGTTGCACCTTGCAATGCGCCTCGTTCAACCGCGCGAAGCTCAATGCCCTGCGCGGGTTAAAAATCATCGGCGGATGCCGAGCTTCTCGATCAAATCCTTGTAGCTCGCCTCGTTGCTGCGACGCAGATAGTCGAGCAACTGCCGGCGCTGGCTGACCAGCTTGAGCAGGCCGCGCCGTGAATGATTGTCCTTGCCGTGAGTCTTGAAATGCTCGGTGAGGTTGCTGATCCGCTCGGACAGGATCGCGACCTGCACTTCCGGCGACCCGGTGTCACCGGACTTCTTGCCATACGTCTTGATTACTTCGGCCTTGCGGCCGGCACTAATCGACATCGGTCATCCTTTCTGTACGCCGCGGCTGCCTGTCAGCCCGGCGAGATTGAACACGCGTCTGGGAACGATTTCGCCGTGGTCCATTTCGGCGAGGGCCAGCAGTTGGCCCGCGACCGTGACATAGACCGGCCCACGGAAAACGGGGGCGTCCCTTCCACGCAAAATGACGGCTTGGCCTCTTTGCAGCCTTGCCGCGTCTGCCCGGCTGACGGCCAGCGCCGGGATGTCGTCCAGCGCGGTCTCGACGGGCAGAATGGCGTCGGCGAGGTTGGCCTCGCCGGCCGCGGCTCTATGGCACAGGGCCTCCAATTCTTCCAGCAAAATCATGGTTTCTTCGCCAAAGGACCCGACCGCGACCCGCCGCAGCGCGCTGACATGGCCAAAACAGCCGAGTTTCCGGCCCATATCGCGGGCAAGCGAGCGCACATAGGTGCCCTTACCGCATTCGGCCTCCAAGACGGCATGGTCGGCGTCGGGGGTGGCGGTGAGCTCCAGACGGGCGATCTCAACCGGCCGGGGCTTGAGTTCCACCGTCTCGCCCTCGCGGGCGAGGTCGTAGGCCCGCTCGCCCTCGATCTTGATGGCCGAATAGCGCGGCGGCACCTGCTCGATCGTGCCGGTAAAGGTGGGCAACAAGGCGCGGACGGCGTCCGGTGTCGGGCGCTCGTCGCTGGTCTCGATCACCCGGCCTTCGGCGTCGTCGGTGTCGCGTTCCTCGCCCCAGGCAACCGTGAAGCGGTAGAGCTTGCGCCCGTCCATGACGAAGGGCACGGTTTTGGTTGCTTCGCCGAGCGCGACCGGTAGCGCGCCGGAGGCGAGCGGATCGAGCGTGCCGGCGTGGCCGGCGCGTTTGGCTTTGGTCAGGCGCTTGATGATGCTGACGGCATGGGTCGAGGTCATGCCGACCGGCTTGTCGAGGATGATCCAGCCGTGCACGTCGCGCTTGTCGCGCCGGAATTGTTTGCCCTTTGGGCGCCTCCCGCCCGCTTCCCGAGGAGGATGCGTAGGATCCATCTCGAGCGTCGGAGGGTGGTCGAGTTCGTGTTGGTTCACTCGTCGCCTTTCTCGTCTTTGTTCAAGTCGCGCGCCACATCCGGCGAATGCAGCAGCTTGTCGATGCGTTCGGCTTCCTCGAAGCGCTCGTCGACGCGGAAGCGGATGTCGGGTGCGAATTTCAGATTGATGCGGTGGGCGATCTCGGTGCGCAGGAATTTCTTGTGCCGCTCGAACGCCGCTACCACGGCCTCGGCGTCGCGTCCGCCCATCGGCATTACGTAGATAGTGGCGAGCCGCAGATCGGCGGTCATGCGCACTTCAGGGATCGTGATGAGATGACCCTCGATAACGGGATCGTGCACGTCGCCGCGCGTGAGCATCTCAGCCATCGCGTGGCGCACCAGTTCGCCGACGCGCAACTGGCGCTGCGATCCGCCGGGTGAAGAGTCGCGGTGCTTCTGTTTGTGGCGTGCCATTATAAAAATCTCTGCTGTCATCGCCCGCGAAAGCGGACGATCCAGTAACCACGGCACTTGCTGGGGCTACTGGATGCCCCGCGTTTGCGGGGCATGGCAGGGTTGGTGTTTGAGTGGACTGTTTCGCGCTTGCCTGAGACTTGGACTCACAGCGAGCGTTGAATCGTCTCCACCCGGTAACATTCGATCACGTCGCCTTGCCGCATGTCCTGGTAGTTCTCGAAGGCCATGCCGCATTCCATGCCGGCGCCCACTTCGCGCACGTCATCCTTGAAGCGTTTGAGCTGGCTGAGCTTGCCCTCGTGCACGACGACGTTGTCGCGGATCAGCCGCACATTGGCGCCGCGCTCCACGGTGCCGTCGGTGACCTTGCAGCCGGCCACGTTGCCGACCTTGGACACCTTGAAGACCTCGAGGATCTGCGCGTTGCCCAGCATGGTTTCGCGCAGCGTCGGTTCGAGCAGGCCGGACATGGCCTTCTTCACGTCGTCGACCAGGTCGTAGATGATGTTGTAATAGCGAATTTCGATGCCGGCGCGTTCGGCCGACTCGCGCGCTTCCTTATTGGCGCGCACGTTGAAGGCGATGATCGGAACGCCCGACGCCTCGGCCAATGTCACATCCGATTCCGAGATGCCGCCGACGCCGGCGTGCAGCACGCGCGCGGCGACTTCCTCGGTGCCGAGTTTTTCGAGGGCGCCGATGATGGCTTCGAGCGAACCTTGCACGTCGGCTTTCACCACCAGCGGAAATTCCTTGCGGCCGGTGGTCTTGGCCTGCGCCATCATCTGCTCGAGCGAGCCGCGCATGCCGGTGGCGCGCGCCGCCGTCTTCTCGCGCTTCTGGCGGGCGCGGTAGTCAGTGACCTCGCGCGCGCGGGCCTCGTTTTCAACCACCGCCAGGCGATCGCCGGCATCGGGTGTGCCGGAGAAGCCGAGCACCTCGACCGGGGTCGAGGGGCCCGCGCTCTGCACTGTCCCGCCAACGTCGGAGATGAGCGCGCGCACGCGGCCCCATTCGGCGCCGGCCACCACGATATCGCCGGTCTTGAGCGTGCCCCGCTGCACCAGCACGGTCGCCACCGGCCCGCGGCCGCGGTCGAGCTTGGCTTCGATCACGGTGCCTTCGGCGGCGCGCTTGGGGTTGGACTTGAGATCGAGAATTTCGGCCTGCAGGCCGATCATTTCCAGAAGCTTGTCGATATTGGTCTTTTGCGTGGCGGATACTTCAACATCGACCACTTCGCCGCCCATCGATTCCACCTGCACCTCGTGTTGCAACAGGTCGGTACGCACGCGGTCGGGATTGGAATCTGATTTGTCGATCTTGTTGATGGCGACGATCATCGGCACCTTGGCCGCCTTGGCGTGATGAATTGCTTCGATCGTCTGCGGCATGACGCCGTCATCGGCGGCCACCACCAGCACGACGACGTCGGTGACCTTGGCGCCGCGCGCGCGCATGGCGGTGAAGGCGGCGTGGCCCGGCGTGTCGATGAAGGTGATGCGTGCGCCCGACGGCGCCGTGACTTGATAGGCACCGATGTGTTGCGTAATGCCGCCGGCCTCGCCCGCGGCCACTTCAGCGGAACGGATGGCATCGAGCAGCGAAGTCTTGCCGTGATCGACGTGGCCCATGACGGTGACCACCGGCGCGCGCGGCACCAGGTCCGCCGGATCGTCGGCGGCATCGAACAGGCCTTCCTCGACGTCGGATTCCGAAACGCGGCGCACCGTGTGACCGAGTTCCTCGGCGATGAGCTGGGCGGTATCGGCGTCGAGCGTATCGTTGATGGTCGCCATCTGCCCCTGTTTCATGAGCAGGCGGATGACGTCGACGGCGCGTTCCGACATGCGGTTGGCGAGTTCCTGAATGGTGATGACATCCGGGATGATGACTTCGCGGATCAGCTTTTCTTTCGGCTCGTTGGAAGCATGTCCTTTGAGCCGTTGCGTGCGGCGGCGGAACGAGGCGACGGAGCGCTCGCGCACTTCATCGGCACGCAGTGCGGTCACCAGCGTGAGGCGGCCGCGTTGTTTCTCGGCGCCGACGCGCGGCGTCGGGCGGGGGGCGACGGCCGGACGACCCGGGCGGCGCGCGCGCGGGGCCTCTTCTTCCTCGGCTTCGAGGGCCGGACGGGCCGTTGGCCCGGTGCGTTTGGCTTCTTCCTCGCCGAAACGCTTCTTGGCAACTTCGTCGGCCTTGCGCTTGCTTTCCTCTTCGTGCTTGCGGCGCTCATCTTCCTCGTGCTTGCGCGCTTCGGCCGCATCGCGTTCGGCGCGCTCGTGCGTTTCGCGCTTGGCGCGCAGCTCGGCTTCTTCCTGGGCGATCTTGCGTTCTTCAGCCTCGCGCAGGCGGGAGTCGGCAAGTGCATGGGCGCGCGCGTTGCGCTCTTCCTCGGTCAGCGTGCGCAGCACGACACCGGACGACTTCGGCGCTTCCGCCGTAGCTGGAGTGGCACTGCTTCTCGGCGCGGCAGCAGGCCGCTTCGGCGCTTCGACCGGCGCAGGCTCGGCAGCCTTGGCTTCGGGCGCCGCGCCGATGGTGCGGCGCTTCACCTTCTCGACCACGACCTGTTTGCTGCGGCCATGGCTGAAGCTCTGGCGCACGACGCCCGTCTCCGTGCGCGGCTTGAGCGTCAGCTTGCCGCCGCCGACACTGAGTTTCTTTTCGCCAGGGTTCTTCGTCTCACTCATGCCGTCAGGTGTCCTCGTGCGCCGTCCGCCGGCGCCGTCGCGGGCGAATTCCGAAAGCTTTGCAGGCGCTTGGCGCGGGCGAGAAAGGTCTCGCCTCCAGGCCCGGCAAGCAGGGCTGCATGTACCACATTTGGGCGGTTCAATGCCAAATCCAATTGCCCACCCGAAAACAAGTCGACAATCGCCATTTCACGCGCATTGGGCTCAATATTGCGCTGCAAGGCCGCATTGAGCTTGCGCGTACCGTCATCGGCGGCGTCACTGGCGTGGATCAGCGCCAGGACATTACCATCGCGCAGCGCGGCTTCGACCTTGGCCGAGCCGCTGGCCACGAGCCCAGCCTTGCCGGCGATTGCCATCGCATCGAGCGCCGCGTTTTCGAGCAGGCGGTCAACCGTTGCTGCCAGATCGGCTGCCGCGCGCACATCACGCTTGAAGCCGCGGGCAAACACGTTGCGCTTGATCGCTTCGGCGACCGCCGGACGCGTTCCGGTGATCCACAGTCCGCGGCCCGGCAGCTTACGCTTGACGTCGGGGACGACCTCGCCGCCTGGGCCGACGACGAAGCGGATCAGTTCGTCGACGGGCTTGAGCGCGCGCGTAAGCGCACACTGCCGCTCCGTGCCGGGCGCGACGCTGGTCGTGCCGCGGTCGAGTTCGCTGTCCTGTATCGTCGCCAGCATCTGCGGTGTCGGTGTCCTTATCCTTTAAGCCATTTTCAAATAGCGTACGATCTTTTCCGAAAACCGGCTTTCAATTTTCGGCGTCATGCGCTCGGTTGCGCTTCGCCCGCCTCGACCGGGGCATCTTCAGCCGGTGGCGGCGCAAGCTCGGCCTCGGTCACCCAGCCAGCTTTCAGCCGGGCCTGCATGATCATGGCTTCGGCGTCTTCACGCGAAATGTCGCAGCCATCGAGGAAGCCGGGCTCGTGCTTGGTTTCGCCGTCCTTGCGCTCGGTCCAGCCGGTCAGATCATCGGTGGCGCAGCCGGCGAGATCCTCGATCGTCTTTACGTCGTTCTCGCCGAGGGCGACCAGCATCTTGGTGGTGACGCCGGGCATTTCTTTCAGCTCGTCGGCGACACCCAGCTCGGTGCGCTTGGCGTCGAGCTCGGCTTCCTGCTGCTCGATATACTCACGCGCGCGCTCCTGCAGCTCGCGCGCGGTGTCGTCGTCGAAACCCTCGATCGAGGCGATTTCCTTTTCGTCGACCAGCGCCAGTTCTTCGATCGAGTCGAAGCCCTCCGAGGCCAGCAACTGTCCGACCACCTCGTCGAGATTGAGCGCCTCGACAAAGACCTTGGTGCGATTTTCGAACTCGGCGTGGCGGCGTTCCGATTCTTCCTGCTCCGTCAAAATGTCGATGTCCCAGCCGGTGAGCTGCGAAGCAAGCCGCACATTCTGCCCGCGCCGGCCGATGGCGAGCGACAATTGCTGGTCGGGCACCACCACCTCGATACGTTCCTTATCTTCGTCAAGCACGACCTTGGCGACTTCCGCTGGCGCCAGCGCGTTCACCACGAAAGTGGCGATGTCCGGCGACCACGGAATGATGTCGATCTTCTCGCCCTGCAATTCGTTCACCACCGCCTGCACGCGTGAGCCGCGCATGCCGACGCAGGCGCCGACCGGATCGACGGACGAATCGCGCGAGATCACCGCGATCTTTGCGCGCGAGCCGGGATCGCGGGCGACCGCCTTCACCTCGACGATGCCGTCGTAGATTTCCGGCACTTCCTGCGCGAACAGTTTCGAAGTGAACTGCGGATGCGTGCGCGACAGGAAAATCTGCGGTCCGCGCGGCTCGCGGCGCACGTCGTAGATATAGGCGCGGATGCGGTCGCCATTGCGGAACACTTCGCGCGGCAGCAACTCATCGCGGCGTACGATCGCTTCGCCGCGGCCGAGATCGACGACCACGTTGCCGTATTCGACGCGCTTGACGATGCCGTTGACGATGTCGCCGATGCGATCCTTGTACTCGGCGTATTGCCTGTCACGTTCCGCTTCGCGCACCTTCTGCACGATCACCTGCTTGGCCGACTGCGCGGCGATACGGCCGTATTCGAGCGGCGGCAGCGGATCGGCGATGGTGTCGCCCACTTGTGCCGCGGGGTGGCGCTTGCGCGCATCTTCCAGCGTGATCTGGTTCGAGGAATTTTCGACGGCGTCGACCACCAGCATGTGGCGCATCAGCTTGAGTTCGCCGGTTTTCGGCTCGATCTCGGCGTGCACATCGGTCTCGGCGCCGTAGCGCGAGCGTGCGGCCTTGGCGATGGCGTCTTCCATCGCTGTAATCACGATGCCGCGGTCGATCGACTTTTCGCGCGCGACCGCATCGGCGATTTGCAGCAGTTCGAGCCTGTTGGCGCTGACAGCCATAGCTCAGTCTCCTCGGTTAGCGGCATGTCCGGTCTGGCCGGGGTGATGCCTTCGGTGTTGTCGTTCTTGTCTCTTCGCCTCCTTGGCCTCGCGCTTGGCGGCCTTTTCCCGCCGTAACGCCAACGTCACCAGTTCGTCGGTGAGCACCAATTTGGCTTCGCTCATGTCTTCAATCGGAAGCAGAATTTCCGCTTCCTCACCCTCAGCGGCATCGTCGCGCGTCAGACGCGCGGCCGTGCCTTCGGCGCCGCCGAGCAGGCCGCGGAAGCGTTTGCGGCCCGCAACCGGTACCTCCATCTCGATCTTGGCAAGATGGCCGGCATAGCGTTCGAAGTCGGACTTGCGCACCAACGGCCGGTCGATGCCGGGCGAGGAAATCTCCAGCCGGTAGGCGCGGTCGATCAGGTCGGCGACGTCCAGCACCGGCGACAAAGCGCGCGAGACGGCTTCACAGTCTTCCACCGACATCGTGCCGTCCGGGCGCTCGGCCATGACCTGCACCGTGCAGCCATCGGCGCCCGACACTTTCACGCGTACCAGCCGGTAGCCGAGCTGTTCGATCAACGGCTCCGCCACGCTCGCAATCCGCGCCGACAGGCCGGGTTCCGCAATCAGTCGCGGTTCGGGCTCTGTTTGGGCGGCGGGCGCTGCCGGCATGTCGAGGTCGTGGCTTGCAGCCATTTTAGTAACAAAAAAGAGCGGGCCCGGGGGGACCCACTCTCAAAACCATCCGGTTATGAGGGTGTATGAATTACAGGCCGGAATATAGCGGCTTTTCCGCCTGTTGCAAGGGTGGAGAGCCCGCGTGCAGATAACCCTTCCTTCAGAATCTTACCTTAAATTTGCGTAAAACGCCCATCGCGGCAGAATTTTCAGGCCGTTTCTGCAGGTTGTGTGATGTCTGTGCCCGCCTCTTTGCTTCCAGAATTGGAAGACGTCGTCCAGCATGGTTCGGCCGCCAAGCGCGCCGAGACGTTGCGTCGCATCACCGGCCTGTTCCTCGACGGCGCGGTCCACTTCAGCAACCAGCACGTCGCCCTCTTCGATGACGTCATTGGCTGCCTGATCGAGGAAATCGAAGCCAAGGCGCTCGCCGAACTCGCGCGGCGGCTGGCGCCGATTTCCAACGCGCCCGCCGGCGTGGTCAAGACGCTGGCCGAGAACGATGACATCGCGGTCGCCGGACCGGTGTTGCAGCAGGGCAATCTCGCCGACCCCGATCTGCGTCACATCGCCGAGACCAAGGGCCAGGCGCATCTGCTGGCGCTGTCCGCGCGCGCGGGCTTGAGCGAAGCGCTCTCCGACATTCTTGTGAAGCGCGGCGACCGTGAGGTGGCGCGCTCGATTGCCACCAATCACAAGGCACAGCTCTCGGAAGAAGCCTTCGGTGCGCTGGTCAAACGCGCCGAACAGGACAATGTGCTGGCCGAGAAAGTAGGCCTGCGCACCGATATTCCGCCGCGCCTGTTCCGCCAGTTGCTGATACAGGCAACCGACGTGGTGCAGAAGCGTCTGCTGGCGCAGGCCAAGCCCGACACGCAGCTCGAAATCCGGCGCATCCTGGCGAAGGTTGCCGAGGAAGTCGCTGTCAAAGCCGCGCCGCGCAACTACACCGCCGCGCTTGCCGCGGTGCGCGCGCTGCACCGAGAGCGCAAGCTGACCGAAGCCGATATCTCCGAGTTTGCCCGCGGCGGCAAATATGAGGAGACAATCGCTGCGCTCGCAACTCTTTGCGCAGTGCCGGTCGAAGTCGTGGACCGGCTGATGAGCGGTGAGCGTGCCGACCCTGTGTTGATCCTGGCGCGGGCGGCCGGCTTCGGTTGGACGACGGTGCGCGATGTGATCAATGCGCGGCCGGGCCCGAAGCCGTCGAGCCTGACGCTGGAAGCTGCTTACGAGAACTTCGAACGGCTGACGCCGGCCACCGCCAAGCGCGTGGTGCGCTTCTGGCAGGTGCGGCAAGGCACCGGCGGAGAGACCGTCGACGAATAGCGGCGTTATTTGCGGCGAAAAATAAAATAAGCGGGTGTGCGGCCTTCGCGCTTGGCCTTCGCCTCATAGCGCGTGCCGGTAAAGCAAGCCCAAGGCTTGCGCCAGTCGGAGGCGCCTTCCGCCGTCCATTCGAAATCCGGCGAGCGCAGCACGCGCATCAACGCGTACACAGCGTAATCGGGAATATCGGTGGCAAAGCGCAGTTCGCCGCCGGGCCGGAGGATGCGTGCGAGTCGCGCAAGCGTCTCATCCTGGATGAAGCGCCGTTTCCAGTGCCGCCGCTTCGGCCACGGGTCCGGGTAAAGCAGATCGATGCGGGCGAGGCCTGCCGCGGGCAGCCAGTCGAGCAATTCGCTGGCGTCGCCGTGATGCAGACGGATATTGACGAGCTTGTTGTCGTCGATTGCCGTGAGCGCCTTGGCGACGCCGTTTATGAAGGCATCCGAACCGATAAAGCCGACGCGCGGATTGTCTTTGGCTTGCGCGATCAGGTGCTCGGCGCCGCCGAAGCCGATTTCGAGCCGCGCCTCGTCGGGCCTCTCTGAAAAGAGCGCGCGCAGGTCGGCGGGTGCGGGCTTGCCGGTATCAATCGACAAGCGCGGCAGCAGCGTCTGGAACAGCGCGGCCTGCCGCGGTTTCAGCGGATGGCCTTTGCGCCGGCCGAAGAAGGCGCGCTGCGATGGCTCTTTTGAGTCGACGTTCATCAATTGCCATGTCCGCGATGTACCGGAACATCCAGCGCTTGCGATCGCGGACTATCGAAGACCCGGATGGCCGCGACAAGGCTGGCTTCGTGCGGCGCAGAGCGCGCCTAACAAGGCTGTCGCCGTCTCTCAAAGACTCGCCACGGCACAGCTATCGCAGCTCGGCGGCGCATAAGGTGCAATCCGGTGGCTCACGCAAAAGCAAAAACCCCGCATCCTTTCGGATGCGAGGCTTTGAGTGGCTTTAAATCGTCGCGTGCGTCAGGCGGCGAGTTTTGCCTTCTTGCGTTTGCGCAAGCCGGCGAAGCCGAGAGCGCCAAGACCGGAGACGAACAGCGGCAACGCGCCCGGCAACGGGACGCCCGAAACAGCGATCGTACCCGAGTAGCCGGAGGACTTAGAATTCGGATTTGCGAACGTCACGCCAGCGCCGTCCACTTGAATGAAGTAGAACCCGATACCCAGAGAGTTCGCAGCGAGCGTAATCGTTTGATTGCCGGAGCCATCGGTAGAGGTCGTGCTCGTCGAAGCCACGAGGCTCGACGTACCGCAGGTGACATCCGTGCACGAAAAGATCGACAGCGTCAGTCCCGTTATCACGTCGTTGTTAACGGTGATCGAGTTCGTGACGGAGTTGTAAGAACTCGGCGGCGCCTGCAGTTCAAACGCAAACTGATCAGTAAAAGCCGCGGCCGTTACCGCAATATCGCCGAAAGCGCCATTGCCACTGCCGCCGCTGAATGGACTTCCAATTACGCCATAACAGCCCGCGCCGCACGTCAGTGCGTTCGCGGGAGCAACTGACATCCACGTCACCGCCGCAACGGCGGCGATAACACTAAGAAATTTATTCATGACGCCATCCCCTCCGGGGACACTTAAAGCCACATTGAATGGTATCTAGTTCCTTAATTCGGAGTCAAGCCGGGAAACGCTGAAATAACAGGACTTTTTGGCTGCGGCTTCGGTGCCACAGATTATAAATTACATTAATTATCAATACTTTAGTCAAGTATTGGGCATTTTGCGGCCGGCTGCGGCAAATCACTCGGATCACGCCGGCACGTCTGCCATCCATAACTTTAGGTGCACTGCACCGACCGCCTAGGGTTGTAATCCCAAAAGCAGTATTTGGTGTTGTCTACAACTAAGTCGCGGTTCCAGCGGAGGTGTGCCGCATAGAAGTGCTGAGACGAGCGGCGGCGCTAAAGCGAAATGTGCCCCGCCGAAGCGGGGCACAAATTTCAGTTGCCGTTGCGATACGTTGGGTCTTGTAACGCCGCGGACGCTACTTCACCGCACTGCGGATTGCTGCGGCGAGGTCGGTCTTCTCCCAGGAGAAGCCGCCGTCCTTTTCCGGTGCACGGCCGAAATGGCCGTAGGCGGCAGTGCGCCGGTAGATCGGCCGGTTGAGCTTGAGCGTGCGGCGGATGTTGGTCGGCGTCAGGCGGAACAGCTGGGGCAGGATCTTCTCGAGCTTTTTCTCATCGACCTGGCCGGTGCCGTGCAGGTCGACCAGCACCGACATCGGGTCGGCAACGCCGATCGCGTAAGCAACCTGGATAGTGCAACGCTCGGCGACGCCGGAAGCGACCACGTTTTTGGCGAGATAGCGCGTGGCGTAAGCCGCCGAGCGATCGACTTTGGTCGGGTCCTTGCCGGAGAATGCGCCGCCGCCATGCGGCGCGTAGCCGCCGTAAGTGTCGACGATGATCTTGCGGCCGGTGAGGCCGCAATCGCCGTCGGGGCCGCCGACGACGAAATTGCCGGTCGGGTTGACCAGGAAGTCGGATGGGCGTGCCGGCATCCAGCCTTTCGGTAGCGCCGAGGTGACCGACTGTTCGATCAGGTCCTTGACCATTCCGGGCGTGTACTTCTTGCCGTTGCGGCTCTTCTCGTTGTGCTGGGTCGAGACGACGACCTTGGTGCAGCCGACCGGCTTGCCGTCGACGTATTTCACGGTCACCTGGCTCTTGGAGTCGGGCTGCAGATCGGCGAGTTGGCCGGAGTGACGCTTGTCGGCGAGAACTTTAAGGATCTTGTGTGCGAAATAAATCGGCGCCGGCATGAACGAGTTCTTCTCGTAGACTTCGCTCTCGGTGCAGGCGAAGCCGAACATCATGCCCTGGTCGCCAGCGCCTTCTTCTTCGCCGCTCTTTTTCTTCTTAGCGTCGACACCCATGGCGATGTCAGGCGACTGGCCGTGCAGCAACACTTCGACGTCGGCGCCGTAATCGGAGAAGCCGTCCTGGTCGTAGCCGATGTCGTTGACGACGCCGCGCGCGATCTTGGAGATCAGCTCGCGGTTTACCACCGTCTTGTCGCCGTGCTTTTCGAAGAGCGGCGACTGCCCGCGGCCTTCGCCGGCGATGACGATCTTGTTGGTGGTGGTCAGCGTTTCGCAGCCGAGACGCGTGTTGACCGCGCTGTCATCGGAAATGCCGAGCTTGATGTCGTTTTCAAGAAACGCATCGAGCACCGCATCGGAAATTTGGTCGCATACTTTGTCGGGATGTCCTTCGGACACCGACTCGCTCGTGAACAGAAAATTGGTGTGTGCCACGGATTGCTCCTCCCCGCGCGATTGTTCGAAAGCCGCGCCGTTTATCGGTCGAGGCGTTTCTTGCAGTGCAGACTGACGAGGTCAAGATGTGGGGTTGTGGTGGGCAGAAGTTGCAGCCGGCGTGGGCCGGACGGGCGAAGAACTCAAGAACTCTCCGGCGATTTGTTCCACCAGATCGACGATGCGCCGACGTAATTTGTTGTTCTTTATGCGCATGAATGCCTTGGTCAGCGACAAACCATCGGAGGTGGCGAGAAAGTCCGAGACGTAAGCGGGCGAGGGCGCTTCGCTCATGCCACTGGGGTTGTGGCCGCCCACATTCGGCGCGCCATCAAAGAAAAACGAGACCGGAACTTGCAGAATTTGCGAGATCTGCTGGAGGCGGCTGGCGCCGATGCGGTTGGTGCCTTTTTCGTATTTCTGCACTTGCTGAAACGTCAGTCCCAACGCATCGCCTAATTTTTCTTGGCTCATGCTCAGCATCATCCGACGCATACGCACGCGCGAACCGACGTGCTTGTCGATCGGATTGGGTGCCTTCTTCGCCATAAATATCTCCTATGCCTCCATCGACGGTCGTAATGTCACATTTGACGGCGTTTAGGCAATCCGTGATTTCTCATTTATCGATACGCACCCTCAAAGAAGAGTGAAAATTACCTCTATTTTTCAACGTTGTTTGCATCGTCGCATTTGGATACAAAAAACAACCGCGCAGCCAATGGTTTCACCCTACGCAATCTATGGATGCAATCTGCGCCGTATGGCTGCAAGCACGCTCAGCAGCAGAAAGCCAACCAAAGCGTCGTCGCCAAAGCGAACGTAAAGAGTTGGCGCAATCGCTTGCGGCAGGCGCGCGTCGAGTATGCCTTCGGTCCCGAGAGGTAGCGACTTGACGATCCGGCCCACTGGATCGATCACCGCCGAAATTCCAGTGTTGGCCGCGCGTACCAGCGGCAAGCCTTCAGCGATTGTGAGCATGCGCGCCTGCTGGAAATGCTGGTAAGGGCCGAGGCTGATGCCGAACCAGCCGTCATTGGTCAAATTGACCAGCCAGCCCGGACGTTCGCCTTGCGGGACAGCTTCGCCCGGAAAGATCGCCTCATAGCAGATTAACGGTAGCATCTTGGGCGCGCCATGGACGTCCATCGCGCGCCGGCGGTCGCCGGACTGGAACCCGCCCGTCTCCTTGGTGAGGTTTTGCAAGCCGAGTTTTTCGAGCAGCGGTTCGAACGGCAGGTATTCGCCGAACGGCACCAGATGCACCTTGTCGTAGATGCCGCCGATCGATCCGTCCGGATCGAAGATGTAGATCGAGTTGTAGGCGCGAATATGCCGGGCGTCGCTCGCCGACGATGCGCGTACGGCGCCGGTGATCAAGACGGTGCCCGGTTTGATCAGCTTGGTGATCTGCGCCAGCGCGCTCGGTTCGCGCGTGAGAAAAAACGGAAATGCTGATTCCGGCCAGATCAGGTGGGTGACGTCGTGAACACCTTTCGATTGCGGGCCGGTGGAGCGGCCCGATAGAGCGAGATAGCGCGCCATCACCCGATCCCTCGCCGTGTAGTTGAACTTGTCGTCCTGCGGCAGGTTGGGCTGCATGATGCGCAGCTTCACGTCGTTGACGTAAACGGTTGGATGCATGCGCAGTCGCACCACGCCAAATGAGGCAAGTGCAGCGAGAACGACAAACGCGATGAACGGCAGCCGCAGGCGATGGCGCGTATCGGCGCGGTCGTCGGCCATCACCGCCGGGCTTGAAAAAATCGCGACGGCAAGAAACGTGTATCCCCATATGCCGACGAGCGAGATCCCTTGCGCCAGCGCGAGCGGCTCGGTCAGCGCGTAGCCAAACGTGTTCCACGGGAAACCGGAGAACAAATGGCCGCGCAGCCATTCGGTCGCGGTCAGCGCGACCGCTAGCACAAGGATGCGCTCGACGCCGCGCACCCAGATCAACCGCGCGACGAACAAGGCGACGGCGCAATAGATGGCCAGCACCGCCGGCAGACCGGCGACCGCCAACGGCAAAAACCAGCCAAAGGTCTTGGCGTCGACCAGCAAGGCGTTGCCGGTCCAGTAAAGACCGGCGACGAAATAGCCAAAACCGAAACACCAGCCGGCGCCGGCGGCGCGCCAGGCGCCGCTCAAGCGGCCGGCGGCTGAGCCGTCCACCAGCCAGATCAGCACCGGAAAAGTGAGAAAGAGAATCGGCCAGGCGTTGATCGGCGGCAGCGCCAGCACGGAAATGACGCCGGCCAGAAAGGCGAAACCCGCCCGCGTCCAACCGGACGCGAGCACGATTGAGTGGGCAAGGCGCGTGATGGCGGTCACTGGCGGCGCGGTTCGGCGGAATTGCCGGCGGGATGCCGGCCATCGTCGTTCGGTGGGGCGGCGTCCTCGGGCGCCAGTGCCGGTGGCGTGGTGCCGGCCAGCACCGCGTCAGGCTCGCCGCGCTTGCGCTGCTCGCGCGCCGCTTCGCGACGTTCCTTCAGCCGCGTGATGCGGATGCGCTTGACGCGGCGCGGATCGGCATCGAGCACCTCGAATTCGAACAAACCGGGGCCGGGGATGATTTCGCCGCGCACCGGCAGGCGGCCGGCGCGGGTCACGAGATAGCCGCCCAGCGTGTCGACTTCTTCGGCGGCATCGCCGACGTCGAAATCGGCACCGACGATCGCAGCCAAATCCTCCAGAGGAGCGCGCGCGTCGGCGATGTAAGTGCCGTCGGGCTGGCGCACGACGTCCGGCAATTCGTCTTCGTCGTGCTCGTCGGCGATCTCGCCGACGATCTGCTCGACGATGTCCTCGATCGAGCAAAGCCCGTCGGTGCCGCCGTATTCGTCGATCACCAGCGCGAGGTGAATGCGGGTCGCCTGCATGCGTGCGAGCAGGTCGATGGCCCGCATCGACGGCGGCACGAACAAAATCTCGCGCACGAATTGCGCAGACGACAGCGGCATGCCGAGGTTGATCGCTTTCAGATCGAGATTGGCGGGAAGCGGCTTCTTGCGCTTGGCGTTCTTCTCGGCATCGACGGTGGCACGCGCCGTCATGAACGCGATCAGGTCGCGGATGTGCGCCATGCCGATCGGATCGTCGAGTGTGTCGTTGTAGACGACCAGGCGCGAATGGCCGGCGCCTTCGAAGGTGCGCATCAAGTCGCCGAGCGTGATGTCTTGCTGCACGGCGATGATGTCGGCGCGCGGTACCATCACGTCTCCGACCCGCGTTTCGTGGAGCCCCAGGATGTTTTTCAGCATCCGGCTCTCTTCCGGCGAGAAACCGGATTCGCCGGGCGTCATGGCGTCGAGCACGTCCTTCAGGTCGGCGCGGATCGTGCTCGGCTTCCAGCCGAATAGCACGCGCATCATGCGTGCGAACAAGCTTTCGCCGTTGCCCCGCTTCTGTGGAACCGGAACCGGTAGATTGCGCGGCTCGTAGGAACCGGTGGAACTTGAAGGGTCGCTGTCAGGCATCGCGGTCAGGCATTGCCCGGTTCATGTGCGCGGTAGGGATCGGTGATGGAAAGCCGCGCGAGCGCCGCGCGTTCGAGCCCCTCCATCACCTCGGCTTGAGAATCAGTCTCGTGATCGTAACCCATGAGGTGCAGAAAGCCATGCACGGCCAAGTGGGCGAGATGATGCTTGAACAATTTGTGCTCGGCGGCGGCTTCGCACGCGAGCGTCTCGTAGGCGATGGCGATGTCTCCGAGCAACGCGCCGCCGGCCTTGTTGACTGGCTTGGCGGCCGGGAACGACAGTACGTTGGTCGGCTTGTCGATCTTTCGGAAGTCGCAATTGAGCGTGCGCACGGCCGCATCGTCGGTCAGCAGCACGCTGATTTCTCCGTCGGCCGGCGCAAGCGCCGCGGCTGCCGCGATCGCGTCACGCACGGTCCGTTCGGCCTCCGGCTCGGTATCCCACAGCGCAGATTTGATCTGCACGTCGACGGCGAGCGTCGCCATGCGCCGTTGCGGTGACCAGCTCATTTCCTGTCCTCGCGTGGATCCGCGCGGTCGTAGGCGGCGACGATGCGTGCCACCAGTTCGTGGCGGATGACGTCCTCGTGCGTGAAGGCGACGTGGCCGACGCCCTCGATACCGGCGAGCAGCTTGACCGCTTCGGCGAGCCCCGAGGTTTGCCCGGGCGGCAGGTCGACCTGGCTCGGATCGCCGGTGACGACCATGCGGCTGTTCTCGCCGAGACGGGTGAGAAACATCTTCATCTGCATGGAGGATGCATTCTGCGCTTCGTCGAGAATGACCGCCGCATTCGACAGCGTGCGCCCGCGCATGAAGGCAAGTGGCGCGATTTCGATTTCTCCGGATTGCATCGCGCGCTCGACGATGCGCGCGTCCATCAGATCGTAGAGCGCGTCGTAAACGGGGCGCAAATAGGGGTCGACCTTCTCGCGCAGATCGCCGGGCAGAAATCCGAGTCGTTCGCCCGCTTCCACCGCCGGCCGCGACAGGATGATGCGGTCGACTTCCTTGCGCTCGAACAATTGCACGGCGTGCGCGACTGCGATCCAGGTTTTGCCGGTACCGGCGGGGCCGGCGCCGAACACAAGCGAATGACGTTTGAGCGCGCGAATGTAAGCGTCTTGCGCGGCTGTGCGCGCGCGCACCGGGCGCTTGCGCAGGTTGATCTCTTCGAACGCGGGCCGCGTGCTGTCCGGCGCGTAATCGAACAGCGAGCCTTGCGCGATCGCCTGGCGGATGGCGCCATCGACATCGCCTTGTGAAAGATCGCGCCCGCGCTTGAGTTGTTCGTACAGCCCCTCCAGCACCCGGCGCGCTTGCTCGCACCCCGCCCGCGAGCCTTCGAGCGTGACGTGATTGCCGCGCTGCTCTGCGACGACACCGAGACGGCGTTCGACCAGAGCGAGATTCTGCCCGTACTGGCCGAACAAGATGGAGGCCAGCCGGTTGTCCTCGAACGCGAGCACGATTTGGGTGGTGGCCGTTTCTTCCGAAGCGGCGGCGGACGGGATCACGGGATCGGTCGTGCGCAAGTTGTTGCTCAAGCTCCTGCTGCGGCGAGTTCCGGCGCTCGCGTTTCACGCGTGAGAGCGCCGAACAGGCTGTTGCTGCCGACCTCGGTGACGCTGACGCACGCGATCTGGCCGATCAGCTCTTGCGGCGCCATCACCTGCACCGCCTGCAGATATGGGGATTTACCGACCAGTTGGCCATCGTACCGGCCGGGTTTTTCCAGGAGCACGTCAAGTTCGCGGCCGGCAAATTGTGCGTTGAAGGCGCGCTGGTGGCGCGTGATGGCGGCCTGCAGACGCTGCAGGCGCTCGGATTTTTCCTCCGGCGGATTCTGGCCACCCATGTCGGCGGCCGGCGTGCCGGGCCGGGGCGAATACATGAAGGAGTAGGCGCCGGCGAAACCGACCTCGTCGATCAGCGCAAGCGTGTCGCGGAAGTCTTGCTCCGTTTCGCCGGGAAAGCCGACGATGAAGTCCGACGAGAAGGCGAGATCGGGGCGGGCGGCGCGCATATGCGCGATCACTTTCAAGTAGCCCTCGCGCGTATGCTTGCGGTTCATCGCGGCGAGAATGCGGTCGGAGCCGGACTGTACCGGCAGGTGCACGTAAGGCATCAGCGCAGCAAGCTCGGCGTGGGCAGAAATCAGATCGTCGTCCATGTCGTTCGGATGGCTGGTGGTGTAGCGCAGACGAACGATGCCGGGCACGCCGCTGAGCCGCCGCAATAACTTGCCGAGCGTCGAGGTTTCGCCGCCGTCGCCTGGCCCATGATAGGCGTTGACGTTCTGTCCGATCAGCGTGACTTCGCGCACGCCTCCGTCTGCCAGGCGTTCCACCTCGGCAACGATCTGCGCAACGGGCCGAGAGATTTCCGCGCCGCGCGTATAGGGCACCACGCAGAAGGTGCAGAACTTGTCGCAGCCTTCCTGCACGGTGACGAAACTGGAAATGCCGCGTCGGCGCGTGGCCTCGCGTTGCGGCGCCGCCAAGGCTGCAAACTTGTCCTCGACCGGGAATTCGGTATCGACCACCTTGGCGCCGTTGCCGGCGCGCGCGATCAGCTCGGGCAGGCGGTGATAGTTCTGCGAGCCGACCACCAGGTCGACGCTTGCCGCGCGGCGGATGATCTCTTCGCCTTCGGCCTGGGCGACGCAGCCGGCGACCGCGATCATCACATTGCGCCCTTGCGCGGCGGCGGCCTCTTTCAGTTCGCGCAAACGGCCGACTTCGGAATAGACCTTCTCGACCGCCTTTTCGCGAATGTGGCAGGTGTTGAGGATGATGAGGTCGGCATCCTCAGGGCTGGCCGTCTCGCCGTAGCCGGCCGGCGCCAGCGTGTCCGCCATACGATGGGAATCGTAGACGTTCATCTGGCAGCCGAAGCTTTTCACGTGGACTTTGCGGGGTCTGGTCATTCCGCTCGAGAATCGCCGCTCAATTTGCGAACCGGTCTGGCTAATCTAACCGTCACGGCTGCGTTTGTCCTGTTCCTCCATATAATTGATTTTGTTAATGTTTTAAGACGATGCCGGAATATTTTGGTGGCCCGGCGCGCTTGTTCGCGCAAAGCGGTTCCTTATTCGGCCGCCTGGGGTAGCGTCGGTCGCCCGCGCAAGGTGGCAGCGGTAATCGTCCGCACCGTGGTCTCGAGCGCCTGCGTCATCTTCTTGCGGTCGGCGGCGCTGTGGGCGGGCACTGGGTCGCCGTAACTCACCACCGCGTCGACCGCCCCGCGGGTGATCAGGTTACGGATGTGCGGCAGAAAATCGAGGTCGCCATACCAAGCGACCAGTGGGCGGTGCTGCCGGCCCATGGGGATGCCGTGCTGGCCGGTGTAGCAGATCGACATCGGCTGGATGAGGATCTCGGCGCCGCCGCCGCCGTGGTCGGCGGCGTGCTTGATGGCGCCGACCAGCGCCGAGCGGAACGGCAGCACGCGGTTGCCGTCGCTGGAGGTGCCTTCCGCGAACAGCACGACCGAGGTGCCGGAAGCGAGCCGCTTGACGATTTCGCTGATGGCGTCGGCGGCCTGATGGCGGCGCGTGCGGTCGACGAAGACCGTGCGTTGTATCTGCGCTGTGATGCCGACCAGCGGCCACTTGCGCACTTCGCTCTTGGCGACAAAGGCGACCGGCTGGATCGAACCGATGACCACAATGTCGACCCAGGAGATGTGATTGGAAACGAACAGCACGGCGCGTCCGCGTACCGGCTCGCCATTGACGCGCACTTTGATGCGCAGCAGCGTGCTCAGCGCGCGGTAATAATTGCAGGCGATAAAGCCCCAGCCGGGAAGCCCGAGCTTGCCGAGCAGCCATTGCAGCGAGATCAGGACCGGCGTCATGACAAAAAAGAAAATGCCGATCAGAAGTGCGCGGACCATCTTGCGCTAGTGCCCGCTCTTGTCGTCCTTGAGCGGCACCGCGTAGAGCTCGAGCCGGTGATCGACGAGCTTGTAGCCAAGCTTGCGCGCGATCTCCGCCTGCAAGCGCTCGATCTCTTCCGACTGGAATTCAATGACTTCGCCGTTGCGCAAATTGATGAGATGATCGTGATGTGCTTCCGGGTTGGTTTCGTAGCGTGCACGGCCCTCGCGGAAATCGTGGCGCGCGATGATGCCGGCGTCCTCGAACAGGCGCACCGTGCGGTAAACGGTGGAGATCGAGATGCGGTCGTCGACTTTGATGCAGCGGCGGTAAAGCTCTTCGACGTCGGGATGGTCGTCGGACGCCGCCAGCACGCGCGCGATGGTGCGGCGCTGCTCGGTCATGCGCATACCCTTGGCCGCGCACAGCGCCTCTATCTCGCCCATGTTGGTCTTGTCAGGTGCGGTGCCCATCGTTGTCGAATCTCTCGTCCGAGGCGGTCATATCATAATGAGCGTGTCGCGCATGTGTCCAATACGGGGTTCACGCGAGATCCCGCCGCAAGATCAGCGCGTCGGCCGCCTTGGCGCCGCCGCCGGCATAATAGTTGGGGCGGCGGGAGACTTCGCGAAAGCCGGCGCGCTCGTAGAGCCTGATCGCCGCGGTATTGTGCTCGTCGACTTCCAGAAACACTGCACGCGCGCCAAGCCCAGCCAACCGGCGCAGGTGCAGCGTGAGCAGCCGGCCGGCAAGGCCGCGTCCTTGCTGGCGGGCGGCGACCGCGACCGAAAGAATCTCCGCTTCGTCTTCGACCAGCCGCGACATGATGAAGCCGACGAGCGCGCCGCGCGCCATTGCGCGATGCGCGAACATGTGACGGTCGGTGAGCAGCGCTCCGACTTCCTCTTCGCTCCAGCCGCGCCGGAATGAAGCCTCGTGCAGGGCGGAGATCGCCGTGGCGTCGCGGCTCGAGGCTTCGCTGAGCCTCGCTTCGCCGCGCGAAAACAACCGGTCGAAGAAACCCATCAGCGTCGCGCCAGTTGGCTCGCGTCCTGCGGCTGTGCGGCTGGCGCGCGCAGATAAAGCGGTTTGGGCGGTGTCGTTGCCTCATCGGCCGCAGCACCGAGTCGCGCCACCCAGTCGATGTCGGGTGCACCGAGCTGTTCGACTGCGCTCGGCGCGCGTTCGCCGCCAGGCCAGGCCGCGGCCAGAATGTTCGCCGCGGTGCCGACGATGCGCGGCGCGCCGGTTGCCGAGACCCGCAGCGCTTCACGCAAAGATGCAATGCGTGGCGGCACGATGGTGCGCCCGCGCGGTCCGAACACTTGCAGATAGACGTGTTCGTGCCGCGCATCGACCGTCGCCACAACGGGCAGACTGTCGTCGGCCGCGATCAACGGCGCAGCAAACGCGGCGAGCGTCGTCAGACCGACGACCGGTCTCGCCGCTGCAAGACCGAGACCGCGCGCGGCGGCGAGTCCGACGCGCAAGCCGGTGAAGCTGCCGGGCCCGGTCGTCACCGCGATGCGGTCGATATCGGAAAAGACAAGCGCTGCTTGCTCCATCACCCGCTTGACCAGCGGCATCAAGGCTTCCGCATGACCGCGCGCCATCGTGAGCGATTCATGCGCGACGATCGCTGCGCGCTCGGTGTCGAGCACCGCGGCAGAGCAGGCCTCGAGAGCCGTATCGATGGCAAGCACGCGCATGGTTTGACCCGCAGCCCTCATCGCCCGCGAAAGGGGGCGACGCTGACGGTTATTTATAGCTCATGCGCCGAGAATACTGGATGCCCCATTGCAAGTCGGCTTTCGCCGCCTCGCGCGCGTTTGATGGCCAACATCGGGCATATTCGATGTTGGCGCGCGGGGCAGGGCGGCTTACACCGGCCGCACTTCGGTAACGTCCGGAACGAAGTGGTGCAGAAGGTTCTGGATGCCGTGCTGCAGCGTCGCGGTGGAGGAGGGGCAGCCCGCGCAGGCGCCCTTCATATGCAGGTAGACGACACCTTCCTTGTAGCCCTTGAAGGTGATGTCTCCGCCATCACTGGCCACCGCCGGCCGCACGCGGGTTTCGATCAGGTCTTTGATGGTGGCGACGGTGTCGGCGTCCTTCTCGTCGAAGAACACATCGTCTTCACCTTCGCCGGCCTCGCTGGCAACGAGCGGCGCGCCCGACATGAAGTGCTCCATGATGGCGCCGAGGATGGCCGGCTTGATCTGCTGCCACTCGCCTTCGGTCTTG
Organism: uncultured Alphaproteobacteria bacterium; assembly: GCA_963840065.1. GTDB lineage: Bacteria > Pseudomonadota > Alphaproteobacteria > Rhizobiales > Xanthobacteraceae > Pseudolabrys. The sequence goes on from CAWIXF010000010.1 coordinate 768,203, forward strand.
GTCACCGAAATGAAATCGGAGCCGAAAAACACGCCGCCGACGTTCGGTATCTCGAACAAGCGCTGCGCGAGCGGCGACTGCGTGGCGGCCTCCTTGCTCGGCATGTCGAGGGTGCCGGAACCCAGCACGGCCTGCCCGGGCAGGAACTTCAAGGTCGCCGGATTGGGGGTGGCTTCCGTCTGAATGAACATTTTGGCTCTCCTTACGGGTTCAAGGCCCGCGGGTGAGTTGAACTGTCTTAATTAAATGGCGCTTGCGCGGGCTAAGGTCAACCGCGCCGGAAACGATGCTTCCGCCGCGCAAAACCGGCCTCGCGCCGCTCACGCCATCGCTTCGAGTTCGTCGTCCTTGAGGTGGCCCGGCACGATGGCGACCGGAATCGGGAAAGTGCCGGCGGTTTTGCAGATGCTGGCGACCAAGGGCCCCGGCCCTTCCTTGCCGCTGTCGGCGGCGAGCACCAGGATGCCGATATCCCGATCCTCGTCGATCAGCTTGATGACTTCTTCCGCGGTCTCGCCTTCGCGGATGACGCGCTCGGGCTTTACCTTGGCGATCTTGTCGGCGCGCGCGGCATATTTGTCGAGTTCCTTGTTTGCGGCCTCCATCTCCTCGGCCTGCATGATGTCGGCGACGCCGAGCCACTGCTGATTGCGTTCGCTGGTTTCGACTACGCGCAGCATAACCAATTGCGACTTGGTGCGGCCGGCGCGCTTGGCCGCCCAATAGACGGCGCGCTCGCATTCCGGCGTGTCGTCGATGACCACAAGATATTTTCGTTTGTGGCCTTTTTCGTAGCTGCGGCGCTTGGTGCTCATGACGGCTCAGCCCTCGATCGAACGTTTGCGTAGCAACAGACTCACAAGCGGCGGATGGTTGCACAGCGGCGGCGGCGCCGACAAGCGTCTCGAACGAGAATGTGACACCGCGGACAAATCGCGACCGCTAAATGTTTTTTAACGGCGCACGAAACCGACAATGTCCTTGACAGCCTTCATGGTATCGGCGGCCAGGACTTGCGCACGCTGCGAGCCGTCGGCGAGAATCTCGTCGATATAGACCGGATCCTGCACCATTCTTTTCATTTCGGCGCCGATCGGTCCGAGCTTGGCGACGGCGAGATCGGCCAGCGCGGTCTTGAAGGTGGAGAACTGCCCGCCGCCGAACTCGTTGAGAACCAGGTCTTTGCTTACGCCTTGCAGCGCGGCGTAGATGCCGACCAGGTTGTCGGCCTCCGGGCGCGCGGCCAGTTCCTTGCCGTCGTCCGGCAAGGGCTGCGGATCGGTTTTAGCCTTCTTGATTTTTTGCGCGATGGTATCGGCGTCGTCGGTGAGATTGATACGCGAATAGTCGGATGGCTCCGACTTCGACATTTTCTTGGTGCCGTCGCGCAGGCTCATCACACGTGTCGCCGGGCCCTGGATGATCGGCTCCGGCAGCGGGAAGAACGCATCGCCGTAGCCGTGGCCGTGGATCGACGCGCTGAAATCGTTGTTGAACTTCTGCGCGATGTCGCGTGACAGCTCGAGGTGTTGCTTCTGGTCTTCGCCCACAGGCACGTGCGTTGCGCGATAGACCAGAATGTCGGCCGCCATCAGGTTGGGATATACATACAGTCCGACGGAGACGTTCTCGCGATCCTTGCCGGCCTTCTCCTTGAACTGCGTCATGCGGTTGAGCCAGCCCATGCGCGCCACGCAGTTGAACACCCAGGCGAGCTCGGCATGCTCGGCGACCTGGCTCTGGTTGAAGATAATGTGCTTCTTGGGATCGATGCCGCAGGCCAGGAACGCCGCCGTCACCTCGCGCGTGGCGCGCGGCAATTCGGTTGGGTCCTGCCACACCGTGATTGCATGCATGTCGACCACGCAATATATGCAGTCATAACGTTCCTGCAGCGCGACGAACTTGGTGATGGCGCCGAGATAATTGCCGAGGTGCAGATTGCCGGTCGGCTGCACGCCGGAAAATACGCGCTCCTTGAACGCCATTGCCTCGCCTTGTGTTTCGTGAATTGCCGGGCGACCCCATGCCACGCCGGACCGGCCTTGGGCAAGGGCTATAAGTCAGCTATTGCCGCGGATTGCCGCGATCAGCCCGCGGATTTTGGCGACTCCGAGCCGGTCGATCGCCGCGCCGTAAATCAACATGCCCAATATGACCAGGATGAAGAGCAACACCAGCCGTCCGAACGCCGATTCCGGCAAGGCCGGCACCAGCGCAGTCATGGCATAATGGCCGGCGGCAACCGCGACGCCCATGATCGCGGTGGCGCCCGCAATGCGCGGCAGGTTGCGCGCGCCACGATCGTCGAGCGCGACCCAGCCGCGCCGGCTGATCACGATGCCAAGCAACAGGGCGCCGACCCAGCCGGAGCCGGCAATGGCTGCGGCAACGCCGATATAACCGAAAGGCGGAAACAGCAGCACTCCACCGGCGACCGCGGCGGCAAGTCCGGTGAGCGCGGCGATCATCGGTGTCGTGGTGTCTTCGTTGGCAAAGGACACCGCACCGAACACTTTTTCCAGCACATGGCCGGGCAATCCTGAGCAGATCGCAATCAAAGCGACGGCGACCGCTTCGGTGTCGCTTGTACTGAAGGCGCCGTGCTCGAACAGGCCGCCGGTGATTTGCGGCGCCAACAACGCAAAGCCGGTTGCCGCCGGAAGCGCCAGCCCGAGCGCGATTTCATAGGCGCGCGACTGGGCCTGCTTGGAAGCGACGCGGTCGCCGGTATGCAGGCCGGCGGCGATGCGCGGCACGATTACCGCGGCGATCGCGATGGAGACGACGCCGAGCGGCAATTCGTAGAGACGGTTGGCGTAATAAAGCCATGACACCGCCGCGGGAGACGATGAGACCAGCGCGGTGGCTGCGATCAGCTTGAGTTGCGGAATGCCGGCGGCGATCAGGCCGGGCAGCGCGCGCTTGTAAAATGCGGCGCTCGGGTCGCGCGCGCGTTGCCTGATGCGCAGGAAACGGCGCCCGCTCACCAGCCAAGCGATGCCGATAATCAGTAACTGAAAAAGACCGGCACCGACGATGGCGGTTGCCAGCCAGACGCCGATCGAGATCGGCGGCACGTTGCCGCGAACCATGAGCAATGTCAGAACGCCGACCAGCACCAGATTGAACGTCACGGTGCTTACTGTGACGGCGATGACGCGGTGCTCGGCGTTGAGGGCTGCCGCCATCACCGCGACCAATCCTGCGAGCATGACGTAAGGTGCGGCCAGTACCAGATAGAGCGCGGCGAGTTGCTGCTGGCCGGGTTCGAAGCCGTGCACGATCACCGCGACGATCGGGTGCGCGAACGCCACCACCGCAAGCGCAATGACGCCGGTAAAGCAGCCGAGCGTGACCAAGGTGCGCACGGTGAAACGGTTGGCGTTGGCGGCGCCGTCTTCCGCCGCAGCCAGCCGAAGCCAGAGCGGGACGAAGGCGCTGTTGAGCGCGCCTTCCGCCAACAGCCGGCGGAAGAAGTTGACGAGCTGCAGGATCGCGAAAAAGGCTTCCGAAAACGGGCCTGTTCCCAACAACGCAGCGATGCCGGCATCGCGCGCATAGGCGAGCAGGCGCGACAGTAAGGTCCCGCCGCCAACGGTGGTGATATCGCGCGCCAGTGACATTCCGCGTGGGCCTCCGCCCCACCGTTTATGTCACGGCCGGGCTCAGTCCGGCCATGACGAATCACGTGCGCCGCACATTGCCTCACGTTTCTCACTCGTTATAGTGCGCCGCCCTATAACAACGAGGTTTGCTCATGGCCCAACTCCGCTACGACGTGCTCGGTATCGGCAACGCCATTGTCGATGTGATTGCCCGCGCCGAGGACGATTTTCTGGTGGCGCAGGGTATGCAGAAGGGCGGCATGATGCTGATCGACGAGGCGCGCGCCGCCGCGATCTACGATGCCATGGGCCCGGCGACGGAAAGCTCCGGCGGCTCGGCTGCCAACACCATTGTCGGCGTCGCTTCGTTCGGAGGGCGCGCGGCTTTTGTCGGCAAGGTCAAGGACGACGAACTCGGCCGCACTTTCGCGCACGACATTCGTGCCGCGCACGTGGCCTTCGACGTCAAGCCGGGCAAGGAAGGCCCCTCGACCGCGCGATGCTACATCATGGTCACGCCGGACGGAGAGCGCACCATGAACACTTTTCTCGGCGCCGCGCAGGGACTGGCGCCCAATGACATCGACGAGGCGGCGATTGCAAGCGCGGCCGTCACTTACCTCGAGGGCTATCTGTGGGATCCGCCGCAGGCGAAGGAAGCGTTCGTGAAGGCCGCCGACATCGCGCACAAGGCGGGAAGGCAGGTCGCGCTGACGCTGTCGGATTCATTTTGCGTCGACCGCTATCGTTCGGAATTTCTCGATCTCCTCAAAAAGGGCACGGTCGATATCGTGTTCGCCAACGAGCACGAACTGCACAGCCTCTACGAAACCGCCGACTTCGACACCGGCGCGCGCGCCTTGCAGCAGGACGCGGCCTTGGCTGTCGTCACGCGCAGCGAAAAGGGCTGCATGGTCATCTCGCGCGAGGGCATGGAGGCGGTCAACGCCGTGCCGGTCGAACAGGTGATGGACGTTACCGGCGCCGGCGATCTGTTCGCGGCGGGCTTCCTGGTGGGGCTTGCGCGCGGGCAGGATCATCGTACCGCGGCGCGACTCGGCGGGCTGGCGGCCTCCGAGGTGATCCAGCACATGGGCGCGCGGCCCGCCGTTTCGCTCAAGGCGCTGGCCGCGGAAAGCGGCCTGCCGGTGTGAGCTTTGCCTCGGTAACCGATTGGTAACCAAACATGGTTACCGCTCCGTGAACGGTTCCTTCGCGGAGCGGGCCATGGCCAAGGACAGCGGAAAGACGGCTGGCGAGACGCCGGCAAAATCGTCAAGCAAGGCGTTGCCGGAAATCGAATCGCCGCCCTTGTCGCCGGCGGAAGAAGGCGCGGACGAGAGCGAGCTGGCGCGCGCGCCGACCGAGATCATCGTGTTCAAGCCGCAAGAGGGCCCGCGGCGCTCAACTCCTCTATTCAGACCGAGCCATCGACGCAATGCGCTCATGGCGGCGACGGTCCTCATCGCGACCGGGCTCGGCACCTTCGCGGGCCTGCTGACCGGCCTCGGTCTGGCCGATCAGAAAAAGCCTGCCATCGAACTCGCCGCGCAGAAGGCGGAGCGCGCAAAGCTGCAGCATGCGATTGCCGCGCATGAGGCGGAGCGTGCAAAGCTGCAACATACGATCGCGTCGCTCGGCAAAGACGTTTCGAGTTTTGGCAAGGACATCTCGGCGCTGAAGACGAATCTTGCCGCGGCGAAGACATCGTTGCATGGCGAGATGGCCAAGCTGACCGAGCGCATCGACAGCGCGCCGCCCGAGATCACCGGCTCGATTACGGCACCGCCGCAAATCGTTGCGGCCCCTATGCCGCCGGCGCGACCCATTATCGCCGCCGCGGCGCGCCGGCCGGTGGTGCGCAGCTGGTTCATTCGTTTCGTTCGTGACGGCGAGATCTTCGTGCAAAGCCGCGGTGACATCTATCTGGTGCAACGGGGCGCGCCGCTGCCCGGCCTCGGGCCGGTTCAGGAGGTCAAGCGCCGGGACGGGCGCTGGTATGTAGCGACGCCGAAAGGAATAATCGTCGCACGGCGCGACCGCACCTTTTTTGAGCAGTTCTGATCCGCATTGATATTGGCTGAAACTGTGGCGCCCATTCGGGCGCCGTTTTTTTTGGCCGTGTCATGCACGCAAAGCCATTGGCGTGGGCGCCCCAACCGTGCCAGATTCCATGTCGCCCACTCGGTGGCGGTTTTGGACATGCGCACGGTTCTGCAAAGCGTGCTGGCAGCGACGGCGGTCTTCGGTCCGGGCCTGGGACTAGCATTGGGTCTAGCCGCGTCCGCGCATGCGCAAGGGGCAGCACCCGCCGTTCCGCCAAAGCCGGAAATGATCAAGTCCTGTCCCGGTCTGGTTGCCAATCGCGCGCCTTTCATTCAAGCGCCCGCGAAATTTCAACTCGCCGCGCTCAAATTCGATCAAGTGCGTTTAACCTTTATCGGGCACTCGACCTTCCTGATCGAGAGCCCGCAACTCGTGCGCATTGCCACCGACTACAATGATTTTGTGCGGCCGCCGGTGCTGCCCGACATTGCGACGATGAACCACGCGCATTCGAGCCACTACACCGATAATCCAGATCCGGCCATCAAGAACGTGCTGCGCGGCTGGGCGGGCGACGAGAAGCCGGCGCGCATCGACATGACCTACAAGGACGTGCGGGTGCGCAACGTGCCGACCAACATCCGCACTTTCGACGGCGGCACCGAGCGCCACGGCAATTCGATTTTCATTTTCGAGATCGCCAATCTGTGCATCGCCCATCTCGGCCATTTGCACCACACGCTGACGCAAGCGCAACTCAATGAGATCGGCCGCGTCGACGTAGTGATGGTGCCGGTCGACGGCTCCTACACGCTCGACCTCGATGGCATGGTCGAGGTGCTGCATGCGCTGAAAGCGCCGCTGATGATCCCCATGCATTATTTCAGCACCTTTACGCTCGACCGCTTCCTGGCGCGCGTGCGGCAGGAATGGGATGTGGAAATCGCCGAAATTCCCTCGATCGTGGTGTCGAAAACCACCCTGCCCACAAAGCCAAAAGTGCTGGTTTTGCCGGGGGGATGAAGGACCAGGCCCGCCGGGCGGTGATCTCGCTCGGGTTAGGAGGTCGAAATATTTGTTAACAAACGGATTGACCGGCGGGAACCGATAGGTAGTTGTTGCGTTCCTGAAGGCGTTATTGCGGGCGTTTGAAGAGGTTTTTCGTAAAATGGTACAGACTTGGAGCGGCTGGAAGCGCTTCCCGGACGTGGAAAGCGGCGACAATGTCGAGGCCCCGATCGGGCCGGGCGTCTACGAGGTGCGGCATGCTTCGTCCGGCCGGGTGATCGCCTTTGGACCGGCCGGTAACGTGGCGCAGGCCTTGTCGGAACTGAAGCTAGACGGCGGGGTGAGCACCTTTGCCCGGCTGTTCCGCCGTCAGCCCTTGGTGCCGCACGTCGCAGAACTCGAATATCGCACCTGCGCGGCGGCCAGCCGCGCCGAGGCCAAGACCGCGGCGCACCGCATGCTCGGCTTGCGGCAAACCGCCTGGCGCCGCCGTATGGACGCCGGCTGGGCAACGCGCCATCCGAGCTGAGCGCAGGACCGTTTTCCGCTGCGACGGCCGTTTTGCGTTATTGCACCAGGACGAGCGTGAGTTCGGGAAACGCAATCAGCACGATCAGCACCATGAGCATCACGAGCGCGAACGGCGCCGCACCTAAGAAAATATCGTTGAGCGTGATATCCTTGCGGTCGATCGCCGTCTTGATGACGAAACACGATAGCCCGAACGGCGGCGTCAACAGCCCGATCTCGGCGCCGACCACGGTGATCAAGCCGAACCACACCAGGCTCAATCCCATGTTATCGACCGCGTGCAGGAACAGCGGCACGCAGACCAGGATGATCGAGCCGGTGTCGATGATGGTGCCGAGAAACAGCAGCAGCAGCACATAGAGCACCATGGTCACGCCGAAGCCGACATTGATGCTGTCGAGCCACTGGCTGAGCATGAAGGGCAGGCCGGCAATTCCGAGCATGCGCGAATACATCGACGCCGAGATGATCAGGAACAGAATGTTCGCGGTGATATGCCCGGTATCGATCAGCACTTCGGCGAATTTCCGCCAGCCGATACGCCGGCGCAGCACGGCCAGAATGAACGCGAAAAACGCGCCGATGGCGCCCGCTTCGGCGGCATCGAAATAGCCGGTATAGATGCCGCCCAGAACCAGCACGATCAGAAAGACAATTGGCGCGAGCTTGACCGCCATCTCGCCGACCGACATCAACTCGCTTTCGTCCATGGGCGCGACAAAAGCGCCCTCGCCGATGAAGCGCGGCGCCACCACGGTCATCAGCGTGATCGATGTGATGAAGGCGACCGACAGCAAGAGGCCGGGCACCACGCCGGCGAGGAACATGTCGCCGACCGACTGCTCGGCGATGAAGGCGTAAATGATCATCATCACGCTGGGCGGGATGATCATGCCGAGCACGGACGAGCCCGCCACCACGCCGACGGCGAAGCGCTTCGAATAGTTGAAGCGGATCATTTCCGGCACCGACACGCGCGTGAACACGGAGGCCGCCGCGATCGAGGAGCCGGTGACGGCGGCAAAGGCGGCGTTGGCGACGACGGTGGCAATGCCCAAGCCGCCGCGCAGGCGGCGGAACAACTGGTTGGCGACCTGATAGATGTCGGAGCCGAATCCGGACTTGCCGACGATCATCCCCATCATCACGAAAGTGGGAATGCTGGCGTAGTCGTAGTGCCGGATGGTCTCGGTGACCGAGAGCGTCATCATGCGCATGGCGATGGTCGGGTCGTTCTTGATGAACCAAACGCCGACGAACGACACCAGGCTGAGGGTGATGGCGACGTAGCAGCCGCTGTAGATCAGTAGCACGATCGCGACGAGCGACAGGAGGCCGATGGAGAAGGGTTCCATGGGCGGCGTCAGACGTCGTTGCGGCGGCTTGAGGCGCGCCAGTGGGCCACCGCGCGCACGCCGAAGCAGAGCGTAGCGACGAAGCTGCCGAAAACGACCATCGCTTTGACCGGCCAGTCGGGGAACGTGAAGATGCCCTGCTCGCCGACGTAATAGCCGCGCTCGATCAACTCGATCAGCAGCGGGACGGTGCCGACGATGATTGCTATCATGATGATCGCACCGAGCACGTCGAAACCGCACACGATCACCCGCGCGATGATCGAGCGGCTCGCCTGCAGACGCGGGAGATAACTGTCGGAGCGCGTGAGCTTGTCGAGACGGATGGTGTCGCCGAGTTGGCAAAAAACGACGAAGGCCATCGACACGGCGACGATCTCGTTGACCCCGTCGAAAGGCCTGTTGAAGAAGCTGCGGCCGAAGGAATCCGTACAGATCAAGAGGACGATGCACAGCACCCAGAACGAGCCGAACGCGTTGAGAAATGCCACGGCACGGTCGAACCAGGTCGGCGCCACCGTCGGGTGGGTTTGTAATTCCGAACTCACGCGGGATGGCTCCGGAGGCTTGTCAGGCTCGCGCGGCCGCGGCCCTTTCAGGCCGCGACCGCGAAGCCGTCGTGCGAATGTTCAGGTCTAGTTCTTGTCCCAGTCGCGCGCCGGGTGCGCGCCGCCCGCGCGCATGGCGTCCATGTAGGCGGATAGAATTTTCGTGGCTGGGTAGCCCTGCTTCTTCTCGACGTCCTTGGCGAGGTTTTGCGCGATATTGGGCATCTTCTGCGCCCACTTCTTCTGCTGGTCCTTCGTCAGCGTGACGACGGTGCCGCCCATCGCCTTGAATTTCTTCATCGAGACGGCAGCCTTGGCGATCGTCGCTTTGGCGACCTGGTCGCGATAATCGCGCGCGGTGGCCTTCAAAACCTTTTTCACCTGATCGGGCAGGCCGTTCCAGACCTCCTTGTTGATGGTGAGCGACTTGTTGACCCCGGTGCCGAAGTCGGTTTCGAGATAGTGCGGCGCCACTTCCGCGATCTTGAAGGTGATGGTCGCTTCCGGCCAGATGATGCAGCCGTCGGTCACGCCGGTCTTGATCTGATTGGCGTATGTCAGAAGACTTCCCAGCACGCCGACGCCGCCGAGCGATTTGATGTAGAGCGCGTTCGGACCGGCCGCGTTGAGCTTGAGGCCGTTGACCTGGTCCATCTTCTCGATCTTCTTCTTGGTGAAGATGCCGTAGTTATCGATCGACGAATAGTTGGTCAGCAGGATCTGGTTTTGGTCGTCGAACTGCTTCTGGAAAGACGGGAATTTGTCGGCCAGATCGTCCATCACCTTGCTGACCAGGATCGGATCGCGGCTGACGAACGGCGTGTAGTAAGGCAGGTTGTTGAGCGGCAGCTTCGAGGAGTGGAACACGGTGGTGACCACGCCGATGTCGCCGAGCTTGTTCTTGATGGCGTCCATCACGCCGCGCGGTTTGGCGATCTGTCCGCTGAAAGCCTGCTGCCAGTCGATCTTGTACTTGTTGCCGTCGGCGGCGAGGCGCTTGTTGACCTCCGGCATGTAGTAATCGATCAGCACCTTCACCCACAGCGCCTTGGGCGGGTAGCCGTCGATCATGGTGAGCTTGATCGCCTGCTGCGCTTGGACGCCGGCCGGCAGTGCCACCAAGGCGAGGGCGACACAAATATTTCGCAAGATGAAACGGCGTTTGAGCATAGGTTTCCTCCCTGGAACCGAAGCTTTTCGGGTCTTTGTTTTCGTTGATCCGCGTCGTTCCCCACGCACGGATTATTTCCCATCTTGTTGTGTCTTTCGGGCTTGCGTCAACCTTGTTGGGTTGAAATCCGCGAGGACGTTTCGCGCTAAATGTATAAACACAAACGATTTATCGACGCGCCGATTGGACGCTCTGAAAGGAACATGCGTCACGTTGAAGCGTGTGTGCCGAAGCTAAATCAGCTGCTGCTGTAAATCGGTGGCGAGTGCTTGTAGTTTCGGCAGGAATAACTTGCGCATCGCATCGAGCGGCCGCCGTTCGCTATGGGCGCCGATGTTGAGGGCGGCGATCGCCTTGCCGTCGCGCCGCCTCAGCGGCACCGAAATCGAGCGAAAACCTGGTTCCGCCTCCTGATCGACCAGCGAGAAGCCGTCGGCGCGCGCCTTGATGATGGCGCGGCGCAACGCGGTCTTGTCGGTGACGGTTGCAGGGGTAAGCTTTTGCGGCTTGCTGCGCGCGAGCACGGCGTCGAGTTGCCGGTCGTCGAGCGCCGCCAGCAGCACGCGGCCGAGCGAGGTCGATACAGCCGGTAACCGAAGTCCGATCTGCGCGCTCACCGGCAGGATACGGTTTGGCGAGGCATGTGCGATCATGGTGATCTCGTCGCCGTCGAGCACTGCCGCCGAGCATCCCTCCTTGATGGTGTCGCTCAAACGCTCGAGCGCCGGCTGCACAATGTGCGACACCGCGTTCGAGGAGAGATAGGCGCCTGCCAGCGACAGGATGCGTGGTGTCAGACGAAAGAGGCGATCGTCGACCTCGGCGTAGCCGAGGCTGACCAGGGTGTGGAGCGTACGCCGCACCGAAGCGCGCGGCAGATCGACAAGCCGCGCGATGTCGCTCAGCGTCAGCGGACGCCGGTCACGGCCGAACGCCTCGATCACATGCAGAGCGCGCGCGAGCGCCTCGAGAAATTCCGGGCCGGCAGCGCCGGTCGCGGGCGCGTCGGTGACCGATCGTTTGATGCGCGGCATGACGGGCCCGCGGTCTTGGCGTGTGGACGAAACTGCGATTTAATCTAATTCCGAACATCTGTTCGGTCAACGAACACTGGTCTCGGCCGCCGCCGCGGTGATATTTGAATTGAAGGAGTGTCCGACCATGCTGAGCGCGGAGCAGAACGATCTCATCACCCGGACCGGACCCGGCACGCCCGCCGGTTCTTTGATGCGTCGTTACTGGCACCCGGCCGCTTTGGTCGACGAACTCTCCGGCAACCGTCCGATCAAACCGGTGCGGCTGTTCGGTGAAAACCTGGTGATCTTCAAGAACGAGCAGGGTCGCTACGGGCTGATCGGCCGCCACTGCCCGCATCGCGGCACCGATCTCTCCAAGGGCCGTCTCGAAGGCGGCGGCTTGCGCTGCGCCTTCCACGGCTGGGTGTTCGACGTCGACGGCAAGTGCCTGGAGACGCCGGCCGAGCCTGCCGACAGCAACCTCTGCGCCAACCTCAAGCACGTGTCCTATCCGGTGGTGGAGAAGAGCGGCATCCTGTTCACCTATATGGGTCCTGGCGAGCCGCCGGCATTTCCGCACTTCGATTGCTTCGTTGCGCCCGACAGTCACACCTTCGCCTTCAAGGGCCTGATCGACTGCAACTGGCTGCAATCGCTCGAAGTGGGCGTCGACCCGGTGCACACCTCGTTCCTGCACCGGTTCTTCCAAGACGACGATCCGACCAAAAGCTACGGCAAGGTATTCCGCGATATCACGCGCGATTCCGACATGCCGATGTCGCAGATCATGCGCGAGTTCCCGATTCCGCGCATCGAGGTCGAGCCGACCGAATTCGGCTTCCGGCTGGTGACGCTGCGCCAGATCAGCGACAAGAGCACGCATGTGCGCGTCACCAATCTGGTGTTCCCCAACGCCTTCATCATCCCGATGAGCCGCGAGATGACCATCACGCAATGGCACGTGCCGGTCGACGACGAGAAGCACTACTGGTACGCGATCTTCACTTCTTTCGGCGAGCCGGTGAACAAGGATGAAATGCGCCGCCAGCGGCTGCAACTCTATCAACTGCCGGACTACATCCCGAACCGCAACAAGGACAACGACTGGGGCTACGATCCGCACGAACAGGAGCACGAGACCTATACGGGCATGGGCGCCGACATCAACGTGCACGACCAGTGGGCTTGCGAATCGATGGGCGCGATCCAGGACCGCACCGAGGAACACCTCGGCACCTCGGACAAGGCGATCATCGCTTATCGGCGTCTGTTGCGTCAGTCGATCGAGCAGGCGGGCAAAGGCGAGCGCCCGGTCATGGTGCTCGACGAGTTGCAAGCGGCGTCCATCACCGGACCCGCAGCGGTCGACGGCATCGGTCCGACGGACGACTGGCAGGGCTATTGGCAGAAGACAGAAGCGAGCAAGCGCAAGGCAACGCGCTGGGCGAATGGGCACTAGCTGTTGTTGTCGCGGGGGATATGTTTGAAAATGCGAGGCACCGGATTGTTTAAGCGGTTATTCCGGTACTGACCGGTGGCCAAAAGCACAACGCCTTCCCGCCGGCGCGGCGCTGCCGCCCCTTCATTCGTCGACCGCCACAACCTGTGGAGCGACGAACAACGCCGCCTTGCCGGCGAGGTCGAGCGCGCGATCAAGGTGCACAAGCTCGAACTGGTGCGCTTTTCCTTTCCCGATCAGCACGGCGTGCTGCGCGGCAAGACCCTGCTCGCGTCCGAAGCGGCCGCCGCCATGCGCGCGGGCGTCAGCATGACGACGACGCTGCTGGCCAAGGACACCGCGCACAAGACGGTGTTTCCGGTGTTCACACCCGGCGGCGGTTTCGCCATGGAGGAAATGCAAGGCGCCGCCGACTTCGTGATGGTGGCCGATCCATCCACCTTTCGCATTCTGCCCTGGGCGGAAAAGACCGGCTGGCTGCTTTGCGATATCTATTTCGGTAACGGCCATACGGTACCGTTTGCCACAAGGGCGCGCCTGCGCGAAGCGCTGTCGAGCCTTGCCAAGGCGGGCTTTGATTATTGCGCCGGCCTCGAGATCGAATTCCATCTCCTGAAGATCGAGAATCCGCGTCTTGCGCCGGAGGACGCCACCTGGCCGCCGGCGCCGCCCGAGGTCAGCCTGCTCACGCAAGGCTATCAATATCTGACCGAGTCGCGCTTCGACATGCTCGACCCGGCGGTCGCGCTCATCCGGCGCGGGGTGGAGGCGCTTGGGCTGCCGCTGCATTCGGTCGAGGTTGAGCTCGGCCCGAGCCAGGTCGAGTTCACATTCCGCACACAATCGGGCCTTGAAGCGGCCGACACCATGGTGCTGTTCCGCTCGGCCGCCAAACAGATTGCGCGCCGCAACGGTTATCTCGCAAGCTTCATGTGCCGGCCGGCGTTGCCCAACGTGATGTCGAGCGGCTGGCATCTGCATCAGTCGCTGGTCGAACAGAAGGGCACGCGCAACGCCTTCGCCGATCCGGACGGGCTGTCGACCCTGGGACGCTATTATCTCGCCGGTTTGTTGGCGCATGCGCGCGCGGCAACCGTGTTCACGACGCCGACGGTCAACGGCTTCAAACGCTACAAGTCCTATTCGCTGGCGCCCGACCGCGCCATCTGGGCACGCGACAATCGCGGCGTGATGGTGCGCGTATTGGGGCAACCGGGCGATCCGTCCACGCATCTGGAAAATCGTGTCGGCGAGCCCGCCGCCAATCCTTATCTCTACATGGCCTCGCAGATTTACGCGGGCCTCGACGGGATTGCGCGCCGGCTCGATCCGGGGCCATCCGCCGACGCGCCCTACGAAATGGCGGCGGCGCTGTTGCCGAAGGACATGGACGAAGCTTTGATCGCGCTGCGTAGCGACGAGGTGTTCCGCAATGGCTTCGGCGCCGGCTTTGTGAACTACTACGCCCACATCAAGCAGGCCGAGCTCGAACGATTCCGCAAGGAACAGGGCAGGCCGAGCGATGCCGTCACACCGTGGGAGCAGCGCGAATATTTCGATCTGTTCTGACGCTCGTACCGGGACGAAAGCGAAAATGCCTTACGCCACCACCGCCGACAATGTGAAGCTCTACTACGAAGAAGTGGGGCAAAAAAAGGAATTTGGCACGCCGATCCTGTTCGTGCACGAATTCGCTTCCGACTATCGCGGCTGGGAGCCGCAAATGCGCGAATTCGGCAAGCGCTATCGCTGCATCACGTATTCCGCACGCGGCTATACGCCGTCCGACGTGCCGGCGGACAAGGATGCCTATAGCCATCTTCACGTCATGCGCGACGCGGTGGCGGTACTCGATCACTTGAAAATCGAGGCGGCGCATTTCATCGGCCTGTCGATGGGCGGCTATACGTCCTTGCAGGTCGCACTCAATCATCCGGCGCGCGTGCGCTCGATGGTGCTTGCCGCCACAGGGGCGGGCTCGGAACGCTGGTACACGGCCGACTTCCACAAACACTCACGCGAATTGGGCGACCAATACGAACGCGAAGGCTCCGCCGCCGTCGCCAAAGGCTATGGTATGGGGCCGAGCCGCTTGCCTTTCATGCTCAAGGATCCGCGTGGCTTTGCGGAGTTTACCGCGCGCCTTGCCGAGCACGACGCGATCGGCTCCGCCAACACCTCGCGCGGCTTTCAGGGCGCGCGGCCCTCGCTCTACGACTTCGCCGCCGGCATCGGCAAACTCAGCATCCCCGCCTTGATCGTCGTCGGCGACGAGGACGAGCGCTGCATCGAGCCGTCTCTGTTTCTGAAAAATACTCTTCCCGCCTCGGGCCTGGCCGTGCTGCCGAAGACCGGCCACGTCGTGAACCTGGAGGAGCCCGATTTGTTCAACGTCGTGGTTAGCGATTTTTTAGCGCGCGTCGACACCGGCCGCTGGGGCCTACGCGATCCGCGCACGCGTGGCGCCAAAGGCACGCCCGCGCCGTGGGCTTGAGCTGCGTGCGGCGTTTCGGGCCGCGCCGCGTTTACCGACACTATTAACCACCGCTGCAGGCGTTTCCCCGCGCCACGGAACTTTCTGCAAAAATCCCGCTTGCCGATAGACGCGTCCGAATTGCGGACGCCTGCCCTGTCACGGGAGACTTCGCTCATGCGTTTCGCTTTTGCCACGTTCTGCGCGCTGGCCTTTGCCGCGCTGGTCGGTCCGGCCAAGGCCGGCGACTACTACTATTCCGGCGGCTATCGCGCCGGCGGTTGCTGCACCCGCGGCGTTGTCGTCGAAGCTCCGCCGTCGCGCATTGTGCATTCGCTGCCCGGCGCCTATTCGATCTACGGCATTCCGACCGGCCGTTACGTCACCATCTATCCGTCAACCGAGCGCCGCCGCGTGGTCCGCCAGACCGAGCACGATTTCTACACCACCGTCGCCGACTACGCGCAGGCGCGCTGCCATTGGCAGCAGGTGCCGCTACGCGCGGGCAAGTCCTTCTGGGTCTGGGGCGTCAAGACAGATTGCTGGTGAGGTGCGGCTGAGGCGCCGAGGTTAATTCGCGGCGTCGGCGTCTAGACGTCGACGCTCGCGGCCAGCGCGTTGTTTTGGATGAACAGCCGGCGGGGCTCGACCAGTTCGCCCATCAGTTCGGCGAACACGTTGTCGACTTCCTCCCCTTCCTTGACTTTCACCTGCAGCAGCGAGCGCACGTTGGTGTCGAGCGTGGTCTCCCAAAGCTGCTCGGGGTTCATCTCGCCGAGGCCCTTGTAGCGCTGCATGGTGATGCCTTTGCGCCCGGCATCGGTCAGCGCCTCGAACAGGCCGACCGGCCCGTGGATCGAGATTTCTTCGTCCTTGCGCCGCAGTACCGCGGGCGGTGTCGGGCGCGGGAAGGTCTGCTGCAGCGCCGGGGCGAATTCGTCGAGCTTGCGGGCATCGGCGGAGCCGAGCAGGGCCTGGTCGATGATAGCGACCTCCTTGACGCCGCGAACGGTGCGCTCGAAATGAAAACCATCATCGTCGAAGGTGCCGGTCCAGCCGCGTTCGGTTTCCTCCGCCAGCGCGTCCATGCGCTTGGCAATGTAGTCGGCGGCGGCGGCCGCGGTCTTCGGGTCGCCGGTCACTTCCGGCCGCAGCACGCCGGCAATCGAGGCCTGCTCGATGACCGCGCGGTTATAGCGGCTGTGCAGCCCGCCCAACAGGCCGCGGATGGTGCGTGAATCCTCGACCAGCTTGTGCAAGTCGGCGCCGGCGAGTTCTTCACCGCTGGACAGCCGCAGCACCGCTTCCTCAATCCCGGCCGCAATCAGAAAATCCTCGAGCGCGCGCTCGTCCTTGAGGTACCGCTCAGACCTGCCGCGCGCGACCTTGTAGAGCGGCGGTTGCGCGATGTAGAGATGGCCGCGCTCGATCAGCGCTGGCATTTGCCGGAAGAAAAACGTCAGCAGCAGTGTGCGGATATGGCTGCCGTCGACGTCGGCGTCGGTCATGATGATAATCTTGTGGTAGCGCAGTTTATCGGGGTTGAACTCGTCGCGCCCTATGCCGGTGCCGAGCGCGGTGATCAGCGTGCCGATTTCCTGGCTTCCGAGCATCTTGTCGAAGCGCGCGCGCTCCACGTTGAGGATCTTGCCGCGCAGCGGTAGCACCGCCTGGAACTCACGGTTGCGTCCCTGCTTGGCGGAGCCGCCGGCCGAGTCACCCTCGACGATGAACAACTCGGATTTGGCCGGATCGCGCTCCTGGCAGTCGGCGAGCTTGCCGGGCAATGACGAGACGTCGAGCGCGCCTTTACGCCGCGTCAGATCGCGCGCTTTGCGGGCGGCCTCGCGCGCGGCGGCCGCTTCCACCACCTTGCCGACGATGGTACGGGCTTCCTGCGGGTGGATCTCGAACCAGTCTTGCAAAGCCTGGTTGATAACGTTTTCGACCACCGGCCGCACTTCCGAGGAGACCAGCTTATCCTTGGTCTGCGAGGAGAATTTCGGGTCCGGCACTTTCACCGACAGCACCGAAGTAAGGCCTTCGCGGCAGTCGTCGCCGGTAAGCGCCACCTTCTCCTTTTTCGACGTTCCGAGCGTCTCGGCATATTGGGTGATCTGGCGCGTAAGCGCGCCGCGGAAACCGGCGAGATGGGTGCCGCCGTCGCGCTGCGGGATGTTGTTGGTGAAGCAGAGCACGCTCTCGTGATAACCGTCGTTCCACCACAGCGCACACTCGACCGTGATGCCCTCTCGCTCAGCCTTGATCATGACCGGGTTGGGGATCAATGGCGTCTTGTTGCGGTCGAGAAACTTGACGAAGGCTTCGACGCCACCCTCGTACTGCATCTCCTCGCGCTTCTCGACGGCGTGACGCATATCGGAGAGCACGATGGAAACGCCGGAATTCAAGAACGCCAGCTCACGCAGGCGGTGCTCGAGTGTGGCGAAATCGAACTCGGTCATGGTGAAGGTCTTCGGGCTCGGCAGGAAGCTGACTTCCGTGCCGCGCTTACCCTGCGCGTCGCCCACGACCTTCAGCGGCGCCTGCGCGACGCCGTCATGAAACTCGACGAAATGCTCCTTGCCGTCGCGGAAGATGGTCAGCTTGAGCCAGGTGGAGAGCGCGTTGACCACCGAGACGCCGACGCCGTGCAGGCCGCCCGACACTTTGTAGGAATTCTGGTCGAATTTTCCGCCGGCATGGAGCTGGGTCATGATGACCTCGGCCGCCGAAATGCCTTCGCCCTTATGGATGTCGGTCGGAATGCCGCGCCCGTTGTCGGTCACGGTGCAGGAGCCGTCCGGGTTGAGCGTGACCGTCACTTCGGTCGCGTAGCCGGCGAGCGCCTCGTCGATGGCGTTGTCGACGGCCTCGTAGACCATGTGATGGAGGCCGGAGCCGTCGTCGGTATCGCCGATATACATGCCCGGCCGCTTGCGCACCGCATCGAGGCCCTTGAGGACCTTGATCGATTCAGCGCCGTATTCGGCATTGGACGGGAGATCGCGGGCCGGTTCAGCCATCGGCGGCACCTTCAAACGGATAGGGAATTGAGTCGGATATGGTGATTTGTGTGACACGAAAAAAGGGTGTCGTACAGAGCAAAGTGATTGCTCATAAATATATGAAATTACGATATTTTTTTGCCGTGGGAGTTCCGAAAAATCACCACTTTTGCGGCATTTTTCGGGGCTCAAAATAGGCTCGATTTGGCGAGTTTAGGCCGCCGTCAATTCGCGGTCGCGGCGCAGGCAGTCGGCCGTGGCCACGGCCGCCATCGGCCGTCCGAAGAAGAAGCCTTGCGCAAACTTGCAGCCGGCCGCGATCAGAAATTCGCGCTGTGCCGCTGTCTCGACGCCTTCCGCCAGCACCTCGATGCCGAGTTCTGCCGCGAGCCCGATGGTCGCACGCACGATCGCGGCGTCGTCTGCGCAGGTGGCGACATTCTCGATGAAACGCCGGTCGATTTTGATGCGGTCAAGGCGGAAGGAGCGCAAATAGTCGAGCGACGAATACCCGGTGCCGAAGTCGTCGATGGCGAAGCGGACGCCGGCCTGCTTGAGCCGCCGGAAGACCTCGCCATGACGTTGCGCGGTCTCGATCAAAACCGTTTCGGTCAGTTCGACCTCCAGCTTGCCGGGCGCGACGCTGTAGCGGTCGAGGCTGCCCATGATGATACGGTCCATGTGCGATGCGAGTTTGAACTGTGCGCCCGACAAATTGATCGCCACAATTGGCGGCGCAATGCCGTCTTCGCTCCAATCCCTGATCTGCCGGCAGGCCTGCGAGATCACCCATTCGCCGATTCCGACGATACTGCCCGAGGTTTCCGCGATCGGAATGAACTCGGTCGGCAGCAGCAAGCCGCGGCGCGGGTGGTTCCAGCGGATCAACGCTTCCAGCCCGACAATCGCGCCGGACGCGAGCTCGACCTGTTGCTGATAGAACAGTTCGAGTTCGCCGCGCTCGACCGCATGGCGCAGGTCTTCACTGATGATCATGCGCTCGCGCGTTTCGTCATCGAGTGCGGATACATGGAAGCGAATCCGGTTGCGTCCTTCGTTTTTGGCCCGGTAGAGCGCAAGATCGGCCTTCATCATCATGGCGTCGGTGTTGGCGATGTCGCAGCTATAGGGGACGACGCCGATACTCGCGCTCGTCGAGATCTGGTTGGAACCGAGCTGATAGGGCTGCGAGACGGTATCGCCGATCTTGTCCGCCAGTCTCTCGATGCTGCCGGGGTCGCAAACATCGTCCTGCAGGACGGCAAATTCGTCGCCGCCAAAACGGGCGACCATGTCGGTCTCGCGCAGACAGCGCTTTAGTCGCCCGGCGACGAGCTGGAGCAGCCGGTCGCCCATCGGATGGCCGAGCGTATCGTTGACGTCCTTGAAATGGTCGAGGTCGATGTAGTGGACGGCGAATTGTGTCATGACGCGTCTGGCGCGAGCGAATGCGAGGTCCAGGCGATCAAGAAAGGCCGCGCGGTTGGCGAGCCCGGTCAGCGAGTCGGTGCGCGCCAGCGTCGCAATTTTTTCCTCCGCGTCCTTGCGGTCGGTAATGTCGGTGAGGATGCCCTCGATGCCGGTGAGTTTTCCGGTAGGGTCGCGCAGGGCGTAGCCTTCGCTGTCGAACCAGAAAACCGTGCCATCGGGTTTGCGAAGACGGAAATCGTGCTGAACGCGGTCGGTCTTCCCTTCGATCAGCAGGGCGATATTGGCCATCATTGTGGGACGATCGGCCGAGTCGATGAGCGACAACCAGCGATCTGGGTGAGCGATCAATGCATCAGGGTCGAACCCGTAGCGGCTCACGTTGCGCGACACGTAGTTGAGCGCGAACGGCGGGTCGGGGGAGAGACGGTAAAGAATGGTCGGGCTGCTCTCGATGATGCGGTTGGCGTCGGCGAGGCTTTTCAGGTGCGAGGTGCGGGCGATGGCCGCGCCGATCAGTTCCGCCGCAATTTCGATGGTGTCGATCTCGGCCTGTGACCAGTCACGTTCGTTGCGGCATTCATCAAAGCCGATCAATCCAAGCCAGCGGCCGTCGGCAAACACAGGCACCGAAAGCGCGGACTTGACGCCACCGCGTTCCATCAAGGCGCGGACGTCCGGGTCGAAATTGCGCACATGGCCGGCGATGACCTCGCCGGCTTTCAGCCGCGGAATCCAGGATTTGAGCCCGGCTTTGGCAAGCGGCAGAAGCGGATTTTGGAAATCCGCGGGCGTCACAGCTCCGGGCGTCGTCCAGAAATAGTGTGCGAGAATGTTGCCTTCGTTATCCGAGGCGTCGATCAGAAAAATGTGCGTGCGATCGACGCCGGTCGCAATCCCGATACGCTCGGCGACCTTCGGCAGCGATATTTTCAGGTCGGTCGCGCGCAACAACTCGCGCGCGCTGACGGCCATCGCTTCGAGCAGCGTGTCGCGTCGACGCGCGTCGAGCACGCCCAGCGCGCCGGCAAGATCCGCCGTGCCGGCCGATTGCGGCCGAGCTTGAGGTTGCCCGCTAGCTTTCCGCGCCGCTTTGCGGGGTATCATGATGTGGAATCCGTCGACAAAACCTAGGGCATTCTATCGAGCCGTCATCGAATTCCCGTTGCCGCGATCGCTAAAATCGTCGGCAGTTTGGTGAGCGAATTCTTAAAGCGGCGGGCCGGTCGGGCCCGAGTTCGAACCGGTCGAGATCGTTATTTCCGGGGCCTGGATGATGAAACTTCGCTTTGTAGTCCGGAATCGGCCTGGCGAAGGCGCCGAGTGCGGCGACCAGGATTTCAACGCGCTCAAGTTCCGCCCGCATCCGATGGAGCGCTTCCTGCAAGTCCTGCTTCAATCGTTTCTTCGCGTTCGCCATAGCGGTCCCGGCATCCGTTTCATCTTGCTTGAAATTAAAGCGGTTTCGCTGGAGATGGTTCCTGGCGTATCGCGCCTTTGTGAGAGCGCCGAGGGAACTCAAGCCTGCGGCGTCACGGTTCCACTGCGCACTTCGAACACTTGCGCGCGCCGCATGACGTCGCCGAATGCGGCGGGATCGGCGCCGGTCATAAAGACCTGCGCGCCGAGGCCGCTCAAGGCATCATAAAGCGAAGCGCGCCGCACTGGATCGAGATGCGCGACCACTTCGTCCAGCAACAAGACGGGTGCTAAACCGGTCATGTCCTTGATCAGGCCGGCATGGGCGAGCACCAACCGGATCAGCAGCGCTTTCTGTTCGCCGGTGGAGGCATCTTCCGCCGGCACGTTTTTATTTGCGTGCGCGACTTTGAGATCGGAGAGATGCGGGCCGTCGAGCGTGCGGCCGGCGGCAGCATCGCGTGCGCGGTTGTCCTTAAGCAGCGCGCGGTAGCGGTCTTCGATGGCGGTCGCGCTGTGTTGAGGCAGCATCTGTTCCATCCAGCCGGCGAGCGATAGCTCCGCGCGAGGAAACTCCGGTGCGGTCTCGCGCGCAGCGGTCAAGGCGGAGGAAAGCCGCGTCACGGTTTCCGCGCGCGCGGCCGCCACGGCCACGGCCACCTCGGCGGTCTCGCGTTCGACGGCGTCGAGCCAGTGCGGATCGCTGCGGGTGTCTTCCAAGAGCCGGTTGCGTGAGCGCAAGGAACGCTCGAGTGCGGCGACGCGGCTGGAATGGGATGCATCGACCGCCAACACTAGGCGGTCGAGAAAGCGGCGGCGTTCGGACGCCGGGCCGTTGAACAAGCGGTCCATCGCCGGCGTCAGCCACACGACGCGCAGATGATCGGCAAAGGCCGCCGCCGAGCCGACCCGCTCGCGGTCGATGCGGTATTGCCGCGTCGGCGCTGCGTCCTCGCCTGCGGGCGCGTCGATGCCGGTGCCGAGCGTCGCCAGACCGAGCATGCCTTCGATGTCCGCAGAGACCGCCCAGCTTCCGTCGCCTTCCGAGAAGGCGAATTCTTCGAGCGTGGCGCGGCGCAAGCCCCGTCCCGGCGCCAACAGCGAGATGGCCTCGATCAAGTTGGTCTTGCCGGCGCCGTTCGCCCCCGTCAGCACGACGGGCCCGGCGTGCTCAAGCGAAACTTGCGCGGCGTGATAGCTGCGGAAGTTCGTCAGCGAGAGGCGGCGGAGGAAGGCGGCGGACATGGATCTGCGTTTTACTTGTCATGGCCGGGCTTGTCAGCGGAAGTCGGGTCTACCCGACTTGCGCAGCATCTTTAATGCGGAAGTCGGGCGAGCCCGACTTCCGACGCCATCCACGTCTTGCCTGCTGCCGAACCTAAAGACGTGGATGCCCGGCACAGGGCCGGGCACGAAGATATCTTCTTTCGCTCGCCACTCTCTCCCGCAAGGGGAGGGGTACCCAAGCCGGCCGAGAGGCTATCACACCCGCATCGGCATCAAGACATACAGCGCGCCCTTGGCGTCCTTGTCCTGGATCAGTGTCGGTGAACCGGGATCGGCGAGCTTGAGTTGCGCCACCTCGCCCTCGATCTGGGCCGCAATATCGAGCAGATAGCGCGAGTTGAACCCAATATCGAGCGGATCGGCGTCGTAGTCGACCTCGAGCTCTTCGGTGGCGCTGCCTGAATCCGGATTGGTCACCGACAGGACCAGCCGCCCAGCCGTGATCGATAGCTTGACCGCGCGGCCGCGCTCGCTCGACACGGTGGAGACGCGGTCGACGGCGGCCTCGAAATCCTTCTTGTCGACGGTCAAGAGCTTGTCGTTGTTGGCCGGAATGACACGGCCATAGTCGGGGAAAGTGCCGTCGATCAGCTTGGAGGTGAGCACGATGTTGCCGATGGTGAAGCGGATCTTGCCCGCCGACAGTTCGACTGCAATCTCGCCGTCGGCTGCCTCGATCAGCCGCTGCACCTCGCCCACCGTTTTGCGCGGCACGATGATGCCGGGCATGCCGGCCGCGCCCTCCGGCAGCGACAGCTCGCATTGCGCCAGCCGATGCCCATCGGTCGCCACGGCGCGCAAGGTTGCGGCTTTCGCGGAACCGGCCGCGTGCAGGTAGATGCCGTTCAAATAATAGCGCGTCTCTTCCGTTGAAATGGCGAACTGGGTCTTGTCGATCAACCGCTTGAGGTCGGCCGCCGCCAGTTTGAAAGAATGGCTCATCTCGCCGGCGGCGAGATCAGGAAAATCGCTCTCCGGCAGCGTTTGCAGTGTAAAGCGCGAGCGGCCGGCGCGGATGGTCAGCACGGAGCGGTCGCCGGTGCCTTCGATGACGATCTGTGCGCCTTCGGGCAGCTTGCGCACGATGTCGTAGAACATGTGCGCCGGCACGGTGGTGGCGCCGCCGGGCGCGACTTCCGCGGTGATCGAGTCGGTGACTTCCAGGTCGAGGTCGGTGGCTTTCAGGCTGAGCGAGCCCTTGTCGGCCTTGATCAGCACATTGGCCAAGATCGGAATGGTGTTGCGCCGCTCCACCACGCGATGGACGTGGCCCAGCGATTTCAACAGTTCTGCACGCTCGACTGTCACTTTCATGGAGAAACCCGCTTCGGCGCCCTTCGCAATGGGGAATTATCAAGACCGGGCGCGACGGCAAGCCAGTCTCGCGGGACGCGAGACCGGGGAGCAAAGGTGGCGTGTTAGCGTGAAAATCGCAAGCCTGACGGGCTTTCCGGACGCCATGCGTCCACAGGGCCTCTTCCACCTCTCCCCGCATGCGGGGGGAGGTCGCCCGCCAAGCGCGAGCGCAGGCAGGCGGGTAAGGGGCTTTTCCGGTGCGCCACGGCGCAGAGGACCGGAAGCGGCCGACGGTCCTTCCCCGCGCTTCCGCGGGGACGAGCGGGACTATCGTTATTCCTGCAACTGCCTCTTGAGGATCTCGATTTCCTCCGCCAGCGCCATGTCGTTGCCGACCAGGCCCTCGATCTTGCGCACCGCATGGAGGACCGTTGTGTGGTCGCGGCCGCCGAACCGGCGTCCGATCTCCGGCAGTGAGCGCAGTGTCAGGGACTTGGCCAGATACATCGCCACCTGGCGCGGGCGCACGACATTGGCGGTGCGCCGCGAGGACAGAAGGTCGGAGCGGCTCACGTTATATTGCCGCGCCACCACCCGCTGGATGTCCTCGATCTTGACCCGCTTCGGCTCCTGCGGACGGATCAGGTCACGCACTTCGCGTTCGGCCATTTCCAAGGTGACGGCGTGGCCGGTCAGCTTATTGTGCGCGAGCAGGCGGTTGAGCGCGCCTTCCAGATCGCGGCCGTTGTGGGTGACGGTCTTGGCGATATAGCTGAGCACCGGCAACGGCACATCGAAGCTCGGATGGTGTGAGCGCGCAGCCTGCACGCGCGCTTTCAAAATCTCGAAACGCAGCTCTTCGCCGAGTGGACCCATTTCGACCACCAGCCCGCCGGCCAGCCGCGAGCGCACGCGATCGTCAAGGCTTTCGAGGTCCGATGGCGGCCGGTCGGAGGCGATGATCACTTGGCGGCCGGCATCGATGAGTGCGTTGAGCGTGTGGCAAAACTCGGCCTGCGTCGACTTGCCCTGCAGGAACTGCAGGTCGTCGATCACCAAGACGCCGATGCCGCGCAGCGCTTCCTTGAAGGCGAGCGCGGTCTGCGTGCGCAGCGCCGAGACGAAGCCGTACATGAACTTCTCGGCGGTGAGATAGAGCACCTTGCGCTCGCCGGTCGCGTTGCCGGCCCAAGTGATGGCCTGCAGCAAATGCGTCTTGCCCAAGCCCACGCCGGCATGGATGTAGAGCGGATTGAACATGACCGCGTCGCCGCGTTTGGCGACCGCGACCTGCTTGGCGGCAGCTTGGGCCAGCGTATTGGAGCGGCCGACCACGAATGACGCGAAGGTCAACCGGCCATCGAGCGGCGAGCCGCCGAGCGCTTCATGCACGCCGGGATCGCCGGCCACCATCGGGCGGCCGCTGCCGACCCCGCCGGACAGCCGGCCGTTGTTGGCTGCGGCTTCCAGATCGGTTTTCGGTTTCGCCACCGCCGAGCGCAACACCGCCGAGCGCACGATCAGTTCGATACGCACGACCTTGGCGTTCGCCGCCTGCCAGCAGGCGAGCACGCGTTCGGCGTAGTGCGATTAAATCCAGCTTTTGAGAAAGCGGGTCGGCACCGACAGGCGCACGGTGCCGTCCTCGTTCAATTCCAGGTCCATGCGCGCAAACCAGCTCGAATAGACATCGTCGCCGACTTCGACACGGAGGCGCTCCTTGACCCGTGACCAGCTATCCTGATCCGCGTTGGACATTTTCTTTTTTCTCTTTTCGAAAAAGGTTGAAACGGACTCGGGTTGCTCGGCCTGACGACGCTTCTCGCCGTCGACGCGCCGGGAACGGAACGCAACGTCACTAACTCGATGATGCCGTCGGGAATACTGGCCGCGGGGGCCTCACAAGGCCGGCGGCGCAAGACCGAAGGATCGAGCGGGTTGCGCCTTTAGCCCTCTGGCGGCGGGGTGGCGCCTCGAACTCCGGTCGTCAACGCTGACGCGTCGATATTGAGAGAAAAAACAAATGAACGAACCGCGCAATTGGCGATAGGAGGAGCAAGGTCGTGGGTCTTACCCGCACTGGACGGTGTCTCGACATTTGCGCCGGTTGTGATCACTGGTCCCGCTCCTCTCATCATAGCCCCCTCGTAAACTTACAGCTTCTGTCGGATCATCGCCCGCCCTTCGGCTGGCGCTCCAATTTGCGCATCGTTCTGCGCGACCAATTGATGAGATTTTTTCTCACCCCCACGGAAGACGAAAGTTCAAAACCAGCCGCGCCCGTCACACCGAACGAATGACAACATCTGCTTTGGGCAAATGATAACCGTTCCCATCCGTTGATGAGCGAGCACTGAACTCTTTTTTTGCTGCCGCCCGGTGAATTCCGAACGCTTTTCGAAAATACACGAGCGATAGCGGTCGGCAATGAATTTCGCGCAAACCGCCGCTGCGGCATGGTTGCTATTTGCAAGTCTACTGGCACCAGCACGTCAGAGTTACCGGGCAACGCCTTGATGAGTCGCGTTGTTTTTCCAGGATGTGACGGCAAGGCAAAGCCGTATCGGTGGTAAAATAAAATAATCGGTCCCGCACTGGTTTACGCCCGTGGCACAGGCATTCCGGGGTCCTTGGACGTGTATTGAGCTTAAGTTGTTAGCGCTGCGTTTGAATTTTTGCGCGATTGAGGAAGGTAGCCTGTGTGCAGAAAGCGGCGAACCATCGAAAGTTTCAGGCATAACGTTGTCAGTTGTCGCGCAAAATCGCGGCGAGCAAAAATTTCTGACGTGGTAATGACGTTTTTATTACGTCTTGACGCGGTGCGCGCGCAACGCACCAACGGTCAACCCAATTTGGTCTCTTTACAAGAAGAATCTAACCGCGCGTGCGCACGAGCCCGCACCGTCGCCAGTCGCTTTACTTGCCGAGCTTGGCGATCCGCTGCGCCAGGCGCGACACTTTGCGGCTGGCATTGCGCTTGTGCATGACGCCGCGCTGCGCCGCACGCATGATGACCGGCTCCGCCGCCTTGAGAGCGGTTGTGGCCGCCGTGCGGTCGCCGGAAGTGATCGCTTCCTCGACCTTGCGCACCGAACCGCGCATGGTTGAACGACGCGTTTTGTTGATTTCGGTGCGCCGCGCAATCTGGCGCGTGGCCTTGCGGGCGGACTTGGTATTAGCCATCAGAATCTCGCCTAACGTGGCGCTAATGCGGACTATTCCGACATAAGCGACCTGATTTGAAAAGAAATAGTCCGGCGGCGCAGAGCAGTCGCCGAAGTCGGAGGCTTATAGTGAGAGCAGGCGCGGGCGTCAACGCCAAGGATGATGACGCCTCACGCGACCCGCTTGGACCGCGCCGCATCGTAACCAGCGATGACGGTGGCCCGATCGGCAGCGGAGAAGGCCGCCAACGGCGGTTTGACGCGCGCCAGGGCCTGATCGCCGTGAATATGTGCGAGCAGGGATTTGACGCCGGACACGAGCGGCTTGCCGTCGAACAGCTCGCGGATGGCCACGGCCGTCTCAAGCGCCGCGGAATCCCCCTCGTTCCAAGCGCGCCCGCACAAATCGGCGTTGCAATTGGCGGTGGCGGAGATGCAGCCGGCAAATGTGCCGCTGCGCGCCTCAAGCAGCGCGGCTTCCGTTGACGGGAACACCGCGAAATCCTTCGAAATCGCCGCCGCCGCGCGCGCATAGTCCATGTCGCCCGACAAATCCTTCAAGCCCACGATGCGCGAGGGATGTGCGTCGAGAAGCCGACGGATCAGCGCGACATGCCACGGCAATCCGGACATGGCCGGGAAATGGTAAAGGTAGATTGGGATCGGTTTGTCCGCCGTCGCCTCGACCAGCGCATCGATATAGGCGGCGAGTCCATCGTCCGGCACGCCTTTGTAATAGAATGGCGGCAAGACCAGCGCGCCGGCAAAGCCGAGATCTGCGGCGTGGCGCGTGAGCGCGACGGCGTCGGCGACGGCGGCAGCGCCGGTACCGACCATTAGTCGGTCGAGCGGCATCTTCTCCGTCTTGTAGGCGCTCATCACCGCCATGCGCTCTTGGCGCGAAAACGAGGTCGCCTCGCCGGTGGTGCCAAGCACGTTGAGCCCGTCGCAGCCGGTATCGAGCAGAAAGCGGGCGAGTGTCATCGCGCGGGCAAGATCGGGTGTGCCCTTGTCGTCGATCGGGGTCGCGACGGCGGCGATGACGCCGGACAGCTTCTTGCTCACAATCGTCCTCCACGCTTTCCGCCGTCATGGCCGGGACAAGCCCGTCCATGACGAATTAAAAGTCACCCGCTGACATTATAGGCCGCCAGCGCCGCCATGTTGACGAGCTGGTTGTCCTTGGCGCCGAGATTGACGATCTGCACCGGCCGGTCGAGCCCGACAAGAAGTGGCCCGATCACGGTGGCGCCGCCGAGTTCCTGCAGCATCTTGGTCGCGATCGAGGCCGAATGGAACGCCGGCATCACCAAGACGTTGGCTGGGCCCGACAGGCGGCAGAACGGGTAGGGCGCCATCAATTCGGGATTGAGCGCCACGTCGGCGGCCATCTCGCCGTCGTATTCGAAATCGACGCGCCTGTGGTCGAGGATCTTCACCGCCTCGATCACTCGCTCCGAACGTTCGCCGGGCGGATGGCCAAAAGTGGAGAAGGCGAGCATCGCAAGCCGCGGCTCGTAGCCGAGCCGGCGCGCGACGCCGGCTGCTTCCACCGCGATGTCGGCAAGCTCTTCGGCGTCCGGCATTTCCGTCACCGCGGTATCGGCGACCACCACAGTGCGCGCGCGCGTCACCACCAAAGAGACGCCGATGACGCGATGTCCGGGCTTGGGGTCGATCACGCGGCGCACGTCTTCCAGCGCGACCGAGAAATTGCGCGTCACGCCCGTCACCATGGCGTCGGCGTCGCCAAGCGCTACCATGCAGGCGGCGAAATGGTTGCGGTCGGTGTTCACCAGCCGCTGGCAGTCGCGCACCAAATAGCCGTGCCGCTGCAGGCGCTCATAGAGATAGTTCATGTAGCTCTGGTTGCGCGTCGACATGGCGGCATTGATGATCTCGATGCCTTCGCCGAGTTCGATGCCGACCTCCTGCGCGGTGGCGCGCACGCGGTCTTCGCGCCCGACCAGCAGCGCGGTGCCGAGCCCCTGTTCGACGAAGCTAGCCGCCGCGCGGATCACCTGCTCTTCCTCGCCTTCGGCGAAGACCACTTGCTTGGGCTGGCGGCGCAGCCGGTTGAACACTTGCGTCAGCGTGCCGGCGATTGGGTCGCGGCGCGATCGCAACTGCTCGCGATAGCCGTCCATGTCGACGATTGGTTTGCGGGCGACGCCGGTGTCCATGGCGGCTTTCGCCACGGCTGGCGGCACATGAGAGATGAGCCGCGGATCGAACGGCACCGGAATGATGTAGTCGGGCCCGAATTTCGGCCGCGCGCCATAGGCGGAGGCCACTTCGTCCGGCACGTCCTCGCGCGCCAGCTCGGCAAGCGCGTAGGCGGCGGCGATCTTCATTTCCATGTTGATGGCGGAGGCGCGGACATCGAGCGCGCCGCGGAAGATATAGGGAAAGCCGAGAACGTTGTTGATCTGATTGGGATAGTCCGAGCGCCCTGTCGCCATGATGGCGTCGTCGCGCACGGCGGCGACCTCCTCCGGCGTGATTTCGGCGTCCGGATTGGCCATGGCGAAGATGATCGGCTTGTCGGCCATCGACTTCACCATGTCCGGCGTGAAGGCGCCTTTCACCGACAGTCCGAAAGCGACGTCGGCGCCTTTGAAAGCGTCGGCCAGTGTGCGCGCGGATGTTTTCGCCGCATGCGCCGACTTCCACTGGTTCATGCCTTCGGTGCGGCCTTGATAAATGACGCCCTTGGTGTCGCAGAGTACGAGATTTTCGGGACGGAAACCGATCGCCTGCAACAGTTCCAGGCAGGCAATGCCGGCGGCGCCCGCGCCGTTGCATACGACCTTGGTGTCCTTGATCTCGCGGCCGGTCAGGTGCAGCGCGTTGATCAGGCCGGCGGCGGCGATGATGGCGGTGCCGTGCTGGTCATCATGGAACACCGGGATGTCCATCAGTTCGCGCAGGCGCTGCTCGATCACGAAGCATTCCGGCGCCTTGATGTCTTCCAGATTGATGCCGCCCCAGCCTTGGCCGAGCAGCTTGACGCAATTGATGATCTCGTCCGGGTCCTCGGACGACACTTCAAGGTCGATGGAATCGATGTCGGCGAAGCGCTTGAACAGCACCGCCTTGCCTTCCATCACCGGCTTGGCGGCCAGCGCGCCGCGATTGCCCAGCCCCAGGATGGCGGTGCCGTTGGTGATGACGGCGACGAAATTGCCCTTCACGGTGTAGTCGTAGGCGCGGCTCGGATCCTCGGCGATGGCGAGCACCGGCACCGCCACGCCCGGCGAATAGGCCAGCGACAGATCGCGCTGGGTCGCCATCGGTTTGGTGGCGACGACTTCGAGCTTGCCGGGTCGGCCGCGGCTATGAAATTGCAGGGCTTCCTGGTCGGTAAAGGTCGGCCGGGTCCGGTTGGGGGGCTTTTCGAGCATTGTTACTCCATTGGCACAACCGGGCTGTCCGGTGCGGCGACCCTAGCGGAACCGGCTACGCCTGCTCAAGGCAAGCCATGCAACTCCGCCGGCGAGGTTGAACCAAAACGCCGAGCGGGGTAACGGTGCGCCAGCAATGCTCCCGAAGACCGAAAGACCATGATCCGCTTCCTGTTTCGCTTCATCGGCGTGCTGTGCCTGGCCGCGGCCTTTATCCTGCTGATCTACGACGGCACCAAGTCGATCGCCGCCAACAACCTCTATTTCACCAGCGTGCAGTCGCTGTGGGAGCTGATCAACGCCAACAGTCTGGCGGAGATGAAGCCGCAAATTCAGGCTTATGCCAATGGCGTGCTCTGGGATCCGTTGATGCTCACACTGCTGGCGGCGCCGAGCTGGGCCGTCATCGGCATTCTCGGCGTTCTTTGTGTGCTGGTCGGCCGAAAAAAGAAGCCGCTGATCGGCTACGCGAGGCCGTAGTTCGACGCCGTCACGGCAGTCGAGGGTTCGTGAACCCCTTGTGTTCCCGCCTGTCCGAGACGTGATCGGGACCGCCGTTTCAGCTAGGCTTATCCGCACCTATATTCCTGCCATCCATTGCAGGAGAACCAATCATGTTTGGCTTCCGGAAAATCGAGATGCCGAAGCCGGGCGAGGCCTTGCCCGGCCGCAACCAGCCGCTTCCCACCGCGGCTGAGCACTTCGTCAATCATCATCCGCTCAAGGGTCCCTATCCGGAGGGCAGCGAAATGGCGCTGTTCGGCCTCGGCTGCTTCTGGGGCGCGGAGCGCAAGTTCTGGGAACTGGGCGAAGGTGTTTTCGTGACCGCGGTCGGTTACGCCGGGGGCACGACGCCTAATCCGACCTATGAGGAGATCTGCTCCGGCCGCACCGGCCACAACGAGGTGGTTCTGGTGGTCTACGAACCCAAGAAGATGTCCTACGAGACGCTGCTCAAGACCTTCTGGGAAAACCACGATCCGACGCAGGGCATGCGCCAGGGCAACGACGTCGGCACGCAGTACCGCTCCGGTATCTACACTTTCGGCCCGGAGCAGAAGAAGGCCGCCGAGGCCTCGAAGGCGATGTATGAGGCCGAACTGAAGAAGAAGGGCTACAAGGCCGTCACGACCGAAATCCGCGACGCCGGCGAGTTCTATTTCGCCGAGGACTATCATCAGCAGTACCTGGCCAAGAACCCGTTCGGCTATTGCGGGCTCGGCGGCACCGGCGTGTCCTGTCCGATCGGCACGGGCGCAAAGCTCGCAACGGCGTAAGCGCTCTTCCTGCCCCCCTGAAAGGGGAAAAATCGCCCACCGGGAGGCGGGCTGGCGGGGTGATCGCCGTCTCCGAATGACCCCCTCCCTGACCCTCCCCCTTTCAGGGGGAGGGGACGCAAGTGCCGCCCTCGCGGCGCGTCGGAGAGGATTTATTAACCATATAAAGCGTTAATCGGGCCGTACTTTTCCGCCACCGGCCCGGATTCGCAGTTCATGCGGGTTACTCGAATTTTGGTTCCCGTCCTGGTCGCGCTGGCCGCGGCCGGCTGTTTGCGTCACGATTCACCTTATTACGTGGCCGGTGCCGGGCGTGGCCTGGCGATCAGTCAAGCCTCCGATGCCGGCACCTATCAACCGGCGCCGGCGTCACAAAGCGATGCGCAAGCCGATGCTCGCGCGCTTTATGGATCGCCGCAGGCCGCGCAGCAGGAATACTCGCAGCCGATGCAGCCGGCCTACGCGCAGCCGCAACAAGAAGCGAGTGGCGGCCGCGGTCTGTTCAATTCACACCACCGCTCCGCGCAGGCGCAATATGCGCAGCCGGCGCCACAGGACTCTTACGTCGCGCAGTATCAGGCGCCGGCGCTGGAGGCTCAGCAGCAATCCTATGCGGCGCAAGTTCAGGCGCCGCAGTATCACACGCCGCAGCCGGCTGGCGGTCCTTATGTCGCCGCGCAAGACGCCTATGCCGCGTCGACCTACAACACGCCGCAAGCCTATACGCTCGATTCCGGCGACAAGCTGCGCATCGTTGTGTTCGGGCAGGAGGGCATCAGCGGCACCTATCTGGTCGATGCCGGTGGCAACATCACGCTGCCGCTCGCCGGCACTGTGCACGCGCGCGGCGTCACCACACAACATCTTGCCCGCACCATCGTTGCGCGCCTGAAGCGGGGCTATATCCGCGAACCGCACGTGACGGTGTCGATCGATACCTATCGGCCGTTTTTCATCCTCGGTGAGGTCACCACGCCCGGCCAGTATGCGTATGTGCCAAACATGACGGTAGAGAATGCCGTCGCGGTCGCCGGCGGTTTTACGCCGCGCGCGGCCAAGCGCACGGTCGAGCTTTCCCGCAACGCGGACGGACAGCAATACAAAGTCAGCGTGCCGCTCAACTATCAGATGCGGCCCGGCGACACCGTTGTCGTCCAGGAGCGGTGGTTCTAGCCACCAATTGCAATTGCCTCTCGATCGTCATAGCCGGGCTTGTCCCGGCCATTCACGTTTTTGGGCTATGCGTGGCCGTTAAGATGTGGATGCCCGGCACAAGGCCGGGCATGACGTGGCGGAGATGAACGCCAAACTATGACGCTTCGCTATTTCATATGCTTCGTCAAAAATTCCTGCGTGCGCGTCCAGGCAAGATCGGTGGCTTCCTTGTTGTAGCTGGCGCGTTCGTCGCAGGAGAAGCCGTGCGCGGCGTTCGGATAGACATAAGTCTCCGCCTGCGGCTGCTTCTTCTTGATCTCCTCGACGGTCGCCATCGGGATGCCTTCGTCCTTCTCGCCGAAATGCATTTGCAGCGGACATTTCGGCTTCTCGTCGGCGAATTTACCGATCATGCCGCCGTAATAGGCGACCGCCGCTGACAGGCCGGGAATGCGGCAGGCCGCCAGGAAGGCCGCGGTGCCGCCCATGCAATAGCCGACCACGCCGACCGGCCCGACACCTTTAAGCTGCTCCACCGCCGCCGCCATGTCGGCCACCATGTGGTCCCAGTTGAGATTGCCCAGGTAGCTCCTCGCATGCGCGATCTCGTCCGGCGTGTAGCCGCATTCGAAGTCGCGCACGAAGCGATCGAACACCGCCGGCGCGATGGCGGCGTAGC
Source organism: uncultured Alphaproteobacteria bacterium (assembly GCA_963840065.1). Classification (GTDB taxonomy): domain Bacteria; phylum Pseudomonadota; class Alphaproteobacteria; order Rhizobiales; family Xanthobacteraceae; genus Pseudolabrys. The sequence goes on from CAWIXF010000010.1 coordinate 801,535, forward strand.
CGATGGCCGCAAAGCGGTCGCACATGGCGCGGATGTGGTGGTTGACGCCGAAAATCTCCTGCACCACGACCAGGCCGCCCTTCGGCTTGCCTTGCGGATCGGCGCGGTAGGCGCCGAGCGAGTGCTTGTCGGTGGTGGTGAGCGTGAATTGCTGGCCCATGGAAGTCTCCCGTTTATTGGCAATTGAAATGGATCAATCGCCGGACTTGTGCCCGGCGGTTTTCTAACACGGTAAGGACGGGCGCAACTACCCGGCCGAACTCGATGAATATCTTGGCCAGCAGCGCGTAGGAATGTTTGCGCGCCGCATGGTCATAGATCATCGAGGTGACCATCAGCTCGTCCGCTTGCGTGGCCGCGATCAACGGTTCGAGCCGCGCCTTTACCGTGACGGCAGAGCCGACCGTCAAGCGGCTGCGGTTCTGCGCGATGCGCGCTCTGTCGACCGGCGCGTAATCGTAAGCCGCCGCGTCCTCCGGTGAGGAGAGCGGTAGATATTCGCCCTTGGCGCGGCGCACGAAATTCAGCTCGACCGTGGTTGCCAGCCGCTCGGCTTCCTGGTCGGTGTCGGCGCAGACCACGTGCGTCGCGAGAATGGCATAAGGCTTTTCGTGCGCGGGCGAGGGACGGAAATTGTCGCGATAAAGCCGCATCGCTTCCACCGCGTCGAAATTGGCGAAGTGATGGGCGAATGCAAAGGCTGCTCCGATCTGGCCGGCAAGCCGTGCCGAATAATCCGACGAGCCGAGCAGAAAGATCGGCGGCAGTTTCACCTCCGACGGCATCGCGCGCACTTTCGCGAACGGATGTCCTTCGGGAAAACCATGGTTTTCCAAGAGCATCAGTTCCTGAAAGCGCTCGAGAAAGTCGTCCTCTTCGCTGATTCCCTGGCGCCGGCGCAGCATGTAGGAGGTCGCCGGGTCGGTGCCGGGCGCGCGGCCAAGACCCAGGTCGATGCGGCCGGGATAGAGCGCTTCCAGCACCTTGAAGCGCTCGGCCACCATCAGCGGCGCGTGATTGGGCAGCATGATGCCGCCGGAGCCGATGTGCATATGCTGGGTCACCGCGGCAATCTGCCCAATCATGATTTCGGGCGCGGATGACGCGATCGACGGCAGATTGTGATGTTCGGCGACCCAGTAGCGCTTGTAGCCGAGGCTGTCGGCCAAGCGTGCGAGGTCGAGCGTGTTGTGCAGCGCTTGGGCGGCGCTGGAGCCTTCGCATACCGGAGAGAGGTCAAGGACCGAGAGAGGGATCATGCGCATTCCTATATCACGTCATTCCGGGACGGCGCGAAGTGCAAACCTGTCGTCCCCGCGAAAGCGGCGACCCTGCAGCCCGCAGTCCATAAAGAGCACACAGCGTACCGGATCGCGGGTCTCGCTCGCCCAGGATGACAGTGGAGAAACGATCCGCGTATGATGGCGGAGGACTGGGAAGAGGAGTGCGCCGATGGCCTCGTTGCTCGAATGGAAGGTTCCGCCGTCTGCGCAGCCGCGAGCGGAAGACTATGCATACGATCTCGAGCGCACGCTCACCTCGGTGGTCGGGTTGCACTCCCTCATTTCCTCCGACGCTTTTACCGCCGACACGTTGGGCGTCGAGCGCGCTGGCAACGGCGTGCTGATCGAGGATGGTCTCATTCTCACCATCGGTTATCTGATCACCGAAGCCGAAACGGTCTGGCTGCACTACGGCGACGGCCGTGTGGCGCCGGGTCACGCGCTCGGTGTCGATAGCGAGACCGGTTTCGGCCTGGTGCAGGCGCTCGAGCGCCTCGATCTGCCGGCGCTTCCGGTCGGCTCGGCGGATGCGGTCGACATCGGTGAGCGCGTGGTGGTCGGCGGCGCCGGCGGGCGCACCCGCTCGCTTGCTGGTCGTATCGCCGCCAAGCAGGAATTCTCCGGCTATTGGGAATATGTACTGGAGGAGGCGATCTTTACCTATCCCGCGCATCCCAACTGGGGCGGCACCGCTTTGATCGCGCCGTCCGGCGAATTGATCGGCATCGGTTCGCTCCAGGTCGAACGTATGCGCGAAGGCCAAGACGAGCATCTCAACATGATCGTACCGATCGATCTGTTGAAGCCGGTCCTGTCCGATCTGCGCAAGTTCGGTCGCGTCAACAAACCGGCGCGGCCGTGGCTTGGCCTCTATTCGACCGAAATCGAGGATAAAATTGTGATCGTCGGTATCGCGCCAAAGGGGCCGGCCGCACGCGCGGAGCTCAAAACCGGCGACGTCGTCATATCTGTTGCCGGCGAGAACGTGACGACGCTTACGCAACTCTACCGCAAGGTCTGGTCGCTGGGTGACGCCGGTGTCGAAGTGCCGTTGACACTGTATCGCGATGGCGTGACGTTCGACGTGGCGGTCAATTCATCCGATCGCGCCAAATTCCTGCGCGCGCCGCGGCTGCACTAGAGCACAATCCGTTCAGACTGAATCAATGTGCTGCTCTAGCATTTTGTTTGCGCATAATCTTTTCCGAAAACCGGTTCCCACTTTTCGGGATCTCGCACTAGCACGTTATTTAGGGCTTCTTTCCAAGCATTTTCATCACGCCGGCATAGCCCGTCAGCGCGGCCATCAGCCAGGTGACGACCGCGCCGAAACCGAACATGGTGCGGCCGATGATTTCCGTCCACGTGTGTGGCACCGGCGCCGACATGGCGAATTCGCGCGTTCCGGCGCCGAAGGCAACCCAGGTCGCGATACTGGCAAGCCCGATCATCACGATGAGCGCCGTCAGCCACTGGATCGCCACCGCAACGAATGGGGCGTCAGGCGGCAGATCGGCCTGATCGTCGGGCATACGCAGCCAGGCGCGCATCAAGAGCGACACGCCGGGCGCGAAGAACACGAGCCCTGCGGCGACTGCCAGCCAATTCGGCCCGTGCTGTTTGCTTGGCGGCGCCATCGCGCCGAAGCCCACCAATGTCAAATAGAAGCCGCCACCGGCGAGCGCGAGGCCGAAGAGCACAAGTGTCCAGTCGAACTTGCGGCGCGCGGGGTGGCTCGTTGTTTCGCTCATGGGCGCCAAGCTTGCCACGACAGCCTTGCCAAACCGTTGCGGCACGATTCGTTCGTTCCCGTCCCCACGCAGACGGGGACAGGAATGAACGGAGGGAGCGCTTAACCTTCTTCGATGGCGTCGACCCGGTTCGGATAGAAGGCCAGGTGATCCTTGATTGCGGTCATTGCCGGGTAGGGCTGCTCGTAGCTCCACACCGCGTTGTCCGCCGTGCGGCCGCCGGCATGGATCGTGAAATAGCTGGCCTCGCCCTTGTAGGGGCAATGCGAGTGGTGCGCGGTTTTCTCAAGCGCGCTCATGTCGGCGTCGGCGCGCGGAATGTAATAAGCCGGCGGATAGCTCGCCTCCATCAGCGTGAGTGCGGCGCTGGTGTCGGCGATCACCGTGCCGGCGAAGGTCACGCGCACGCGCTTTCCCGACTTTTCGATCGTGATCGGATGGTCGGGACCGGGTTCCTTCATAAGCATCGGCGAATTTTACCTTTCGTTAGCGATACACTTTAACGCCGCTTGCGCTGAGTTTCCTGGCATTTGGGCGCAAAGGCCTTTCGTGTTTGCGAAAAATTGACGGGCAACACTTCAGACTATCGCAGCGTCTTGACCCTAGCGTGGAGTTTCCGAAGGTGAGATTAGTCCGCTCCGTGCTCATGTCCTTGTCGCCGTCCAACAAGCAGCTCGAGGAACAGATCCAGGGTCTCAACATCCTGCTGGTCGACAGCAATTTTTATATGCGCCGGCTCACTCGCACCATGCTGATGAATCTCGGCGCCAAGTCGGTGGTCGAAGCCGCCGACGGGCTGGCGGCGCTGGAAGCGATCCGCACCTGCGATCCGGACGTCATGCTGCTCGACTGGGACATGCCGGTGCTCAACGGCATGGAGGTGATGCGCATCGTGCGCTCGCCCGGCGTCTTTCCGCGGCCCAATTTGCCGATCATCATGCTCACCAATCGCGGCCAGCGCTCGACGGTGATGGCCGCCCTGCGCGGCGGCGCTCACGAATTCCTGCTCAAGCCGACTTCGCCGAAGGCGCTCGGCGACCGGCTGTTGTCGATAATTGCGAAGCCGCGGCCGATGGTGAAGCTCGGCGATTATTATGTGCCGGAGCCGCGGCGCATCCCGGTGGTCGACGACCTGCCGAAGGCCGGCTGAGCGGCGGCGCAAGCTGGCGAACGTGCAGAAAAACTGGCGCGCCCGAGGGGATTCGAACCTCTGACCTTTGCCTTCGGAGGGCAACGCTCTATCCAGCTGAGCTACGGGCGCACTGAAATCCTCACATAGACCAACGCGGCCTGACCGGCAACGCCGGTAGCCAAATGCGGAAACCAGGCGCGGAAAGCCGCCAAACGCAAGCTTTTCTGTGATTAAGCCCGTTTCGGGGTACCGTAGTGCCTTGCGCGGCCACGCGAATCTCTTAGTGCTGAGTATCCGCGCACAGGGCGCGCTAAGGGAGAATTTTTCATGGCAGCAGCGAAGCCAGCCGCATCCAAACCCGTCACCTCGCGGCAACTGTCCGCCGCGCTTGCCGAGCAGCATCAGCTCACCAAAAAGCAAGGCCAGGAAATGCTGGAGGACCTTATCGCGATGATTACCAAGCACCTGAAAAAGGGTGAGCGGGTGAAGATCGCCGGTCTCGGCATTTTGCAGGTGCGCAAGCGCGCCGCCCGCATGGGCCGCAATCCCGCGACCGGCGAGCCGATCAAGATCAAGGCCTCCCGGAAGGTCGCCTTCCGCGCCGCCAAGGACCTGAAGATGGCGATCTGACGCTTCGCGTCGTTTGACGCGTTCCGTTTTATCCAAAACCCCGCCGCTTGCCGGCGGGGTTTTTGTTTGCCGGCGGCCTGCCGATCCCGCCCGATGACACGTCCCGAAAAAGTCTATAATGACCGCAAACCTGTTGCCCCCAGGAGGAACTCCATGTCGCAAGCCGCCGAAAAGCGCGACGCCAAGCCCGCCATATTGAAAGACACCGCCTTCGACTGGCAGGATCCGCTCGGGCTCGAAGCTGAGCTTTCGGAAGAAGAGCGCATGGTGCGCGATTCCGCGCACGGTTTCGCGCAGGACTACTTGATGCCGCGCGTGATCGAGGCCTATCGCGAAGAGAAATACGATTCCGATCTGATCCCCGAAATGGGCAAGCTCGGCCTGCTCGGTCCGACCATTCCAGAAGAGTATGGCGGCGCCGGGCTCGGCTATGTGTCCTACGGACTGATCGCGCGTGAGCTTGAGCGCGTCGATAGCGGCTATCGCTCCACCATGTCGGTGCAGTCCTCGCTGGTGATGCACCCGATCTACGCCTATGGCAGCGAAGCGCAGCGGCGCAAATTTCTACCCAAGCTCGCCTCGGGCGAGATGATCGGCTGCTTCGGCCTCACCGAACCCGACCACGGCTCCGATCCCGGCTCGATGGTGACGCGCGCGGAAAAAGTTTCCGGCGGCTACAAGCTCAACGGCGCCAAGACCTGGATCTCCAACGCGCCGGTCGCGCATGTCGCCGTCGTGTGGGCGAAGCTCGACGGCGTCATCCGCGGCTTTCTGGTCGAACGCGGCGCGCAAGGTTTCTCCACGCCCAAGATCGAAGGCAAGCTCTCGTTGCGCACGTCCATCACCGGCGAGATCGTGCTCGCCGATTGCGTGGTGCCGGAAGAAAATCTACTGCCGAATGCCAAGGGTCTCGGCGGTCCGTTCGGCTGTCTCAACAATGCGCGCTTCGGCATTGCCTGGGGCGCCATGGGCGCGGCCGAATTCTGCTGGCGCCAGGCGCGCCAATACGTGCTCGACCGCAAACAGTTCGGCCGTCCGCTCGCCGCCAATCAACTCGTGCAGAAGAAACTCGCCGACATGCAGACGGAAATCGCGCTCGGTTTGCAGGGCGCGCTTCGGCTCGGCCGCATGATCGAGGCAGCCGCCGCCGCGCCGCCGTCGATTTCACTGATGAAGCGCAACAATTGCGGCAAGGCGCTCGATATTGCGCGGCTGGCCCGCGACATGCACGGTGGCAACGGCATATCCGAAGAATATCACGTGATGCGTGTGCTCGCGAACCTGGAGACGGTCAATACCTACGAGGGCACGCACGACATTCATGCGCTCATCCTCGGGCGCGCGCAGACCGGCATTCAGGCGTTTTTCTAAAAGCCCTCTCGCCGCGAGAGACGGCCGATCAGAGCGTCATTGCGGCGACTTGCGCGGCGAGTTCCACCACGCGTTTGGTCATCGCGCTGTCGGGCTGCGTGAGCGCGTCGACGACCGTGAAATGATTGGTACCGGCCACAACCTCGAAACGTGTATCCACCGTTTCCTGCCGCCATGTGTCCACGATAATGCGGCTCTGGCGCAGGAACTCGCTCGATTCCAAAGCGCCGACAACGGCATCGAGCGACCGTCCCGCCGGCACGCGCCAGGTCAGCGGCGAGCAGTCGTGCGCCGATTTTTCGTCGAGCTTGAGGTCTTGGTTGATCGAGATGTGCAGCAGCGGGGAAAGATCGAACACGCCGGAAATCGAATAAGCTGCGGGTACGAGATCGGCCGGCGCGTCGCCCGCGAGCGCCTTGAAGTCGGTCGCCGCCATGCAAGCGGCAAGATGTCCGCCGGCGGAATGGCCGTAGACCATCATGCGCCGGTGTCGATTGCGCCACAGCCTTAACAGCGCGGCGCGCGTCTCCTCGATGATGGTTGCGATCGTCACCTGCGGACACAGGTCGTAGCCGATCACCGCGACGGTGACGCCGTTGGCGTTCGGCCCTTTCGCCATCTGACTAAACGATGATGGCTCGAGTGAGCGCCACCAGCCGCCGTGAACGAACACGGCAAGTGGCGTCAATGCGCCTTCGTCGTCGGCCGGGAACAAGTCGATGGTCTGGCGCGGCGAGGGGCCGTAGGAAATGCCGATTTCGGCATCCGCCGCGCTTTGCCGGTAGCTTTCCGCTTCACGCACCCAGCGCGCGAAGATTTCGGGATGCTCGGGGACGCGTCCCCGGTTGTCATATTCTTTTTCGTAGTCGATGGTCATGGAAGTCTTCCAGCAGGTGCGTGAGAGTGGCGCATCGAAGCGCTGCGGGCAAGGCGCGACCCTCTCCCCTTGCGGGAGAGAGTGGACGTGAGCAAAGCGAGCGGCCGGGTAAGGGGTCGGTATCCAGGAAATTTAACACCTTTCACCCGGCTCGCGCTCGGATTCCCTCCGCGCGAGCCGCCCTCTTCCACAAGGAGAGCGGAGAAGCGAGTGAGACACGCGTCTTTCCGTTCCTGGCAAACACCGCTATCTCTTGCGTCATGAAGGTCAACGGCAAATCCACCCGCACGATCTGGTTGCAAAGCGACCCCGAAAACGTCGGCATCATCGACCAAACGCAACTGCCACACCGCTTCGTCACGCTGACGCTCGAGACGCTCGCCGATGCCGCGCACGCCATCGCCGGCATGCAGGTTCGCGGCGCACCGCTGATTGGCGCGACGGCGGCCTACGGCGTCTGGTTAGCGCTGCGAGAAGATGCGTCCGACGAAAATCTCGAGCGCGCCTGCGTCACGCTTTTGGCGACGCGGCCGACCGCCATCAACCTCAAATGGGCGCTCGATGAGATGGCCGCAGCGGTGCGCAATCGGCCGCGCAGCGAACGCGCGACCGCCGCTCTTGCCCGCGCCGGCGAAATCGCCGACGAGGACGTCGCCAACAACCAGGCTCTCGGCCGCCACGGCTGCAAGCTGATCGAAGACATTGCGGCCAGGAAAAATGGCAAGCCGGTCAACGTGCTCACCCATTGCAACGCCGGTTGGCTGGCGACGGTCGATGTCGGCACCGCGCTGGCGCCGGTCTATACCGCGCACGACGAAGGCGTTGCGGTGCATGTGTTCGCCGATGAGACCCGCCCGCGCAATCAGGGCGCTTCGCTGACCGCCTGGGAACTCGGCCAGCACGGCGTGCCGCACACCGTGATTCCCGACAACACGGGCGGCCATCTGATGCAGCATGGCATGGTCGATATCGTGATCGTCGGCACCGACCGCGTCACCGCCCAGGGCGATGTCTGCAACAAGATCGGCACCTACTTGAAGGCGCTGGCCGCGTACGACAACGGTGTGCCGTTTTATGTCGGTCTGCCGTCGCCGACCATCGATTTCACGTTGAGCGACGGTTTAACCGAAATTCCGATCGAGCAGCGCGCGCCCGACGAAGTCGCGATGATGACCGGCAAGACCAAAGACGGTCGCATCGAAACGGTACAGATCGTTCCCGACGGAACGGCCGTGGCGAATTACGCCTTCGACGTGACACCGGCGCGGCTCGTGACTGGGCTGATCACCGAACGCGGCGTAATCGCCGCCAACCGCGCGGCGCTGGCGCAAGCCTTCCCCGAGCGCGCCGGAAATAAGCTATGATCGCCGCAGAGGGTGAGTGATGGCTCTGCAATCGGCTGCACCGCTGCAAATGCCCGTTGACGGGCGCCAATCCGACACCGCGCTGGCGGTGGCGCGCGGCGCCGCGCGGCTGCTGCACGCGCATGGCTTCTGCGTGGTGAGCGAATTGCCGCTGCCGTCGGGAAGGCGCGCCGACCTGGTGGCGCTCGATGCGGGCGGCACGATCTGGATCGTCGAGGTCAAATCGTCGGTCGCCGATTTCCGCGCCGACAACAAATGGCAGGACTACCGGGCCCATTGCGACCGGCTGTTTTTCGCCACCACGGTCGAGGTGCCGAGCGAGATTTTCCCGCCCGACACCGGGCTTATTGTTGCTGATGCCTACGGCGCGCAATTCCACTGCGAGGCGCCGGAGCACAAGCTACCGGCGGCGACGCGCAAGGCGATGATGCTGTTGTTCGCGCGCGCGGCCGCGCTGCGCTTGCAGTCGCTGGCAGACCCGAACGGGCCTTATGGGGATGTTTCCTGATTGTCATTCCGGGGCGCGGCCTAAGGCCGCGAGCCCAAAATGACGGCAATTAATTTGTCGTGAGCTACCGCGGCGCCCTCTTGGCCAAAATCCGCTGCAAGGTGCGGCGGTGCATGTTGAGCCGGCGCGCGGTCTCCGACACGTTGCGCCCGCACAATTCGTATATGCGCTGGATGTGTTCCCAGCGCACGCGATCGGCCGACATGGGGTTTTCCGGCGGCTCGATCTTGCGGGCATCTATCGCCAGCAACGCGGCGACGACGTCGTCGGCATCGACCGGTTTGGCAAGATAATCGACCGCGCCGAGCTTCACGGCGTTCACCGCGGTGGCGATGTTGCCATAGCCGGTGAGGATAATGCCGCGCGCATCGGGGCGGCGGCGTTTGAGCGCGGAGATCACGTCGAGGCCGTTGCCATCGCCGAGCCGCATGTCGACGATAGCGAAGGCGGGCGCTGCGGTTTCCACCTGCATTAATCCGTCCGCCACCGACTCGGCGGTGGTGACGGAAAAGCCGCGCTGTTCGAGCGCCTTGGCGAGGCGTTGTAGGAACGAGCGATCATCTTCCACGATTAGCAGCGATCGTTCACTCGGGATCGGCACCGCTTGTGTTACGGGTTCGCTCATCGCGACATCCATGCTTCACCACCTCCGCTTTTCGCGCTCATCATTAAGATAAGATAATAATCATGGCGGATAATCTCAAGCCGCCGCGAAGGTTAACGGGCGTTCGAAATCCTCGCGATTCCAGCGCATGTGCACAATCGCTCCGCGTCCCGGCGCAGCGCGATTTTCGAAGCTGAGCGTCGCGCCCGATCGTTCGAGCAGCGTCTTGGCGATGAAAAAGCCGAGCCCCAAGCCTGTCGGCAGTTCATCGTCCTCGCGCCGGTTGCGGCGACGGCTGGTCACGTAAGGTTCGCCAATGCGAGCCATGATCTCGGGTGCAAAGCCGGGGCCGTCGTCGGCAATCGTGACTTCGAGCGCGTCCTGGTTCCATCTCGCGTCGACCTCCACGCGCTCATGCGCGAAGTCGACGGCATTTTCCAACAGGTTGCCGAAACCGTAGAGGATGGCCGGATTGCGGGCGGCGACCGGTTCACCACCGCGCTCGGGCGGCAATGCTACGTCGATGGCTACGCCGAAATTGCGATGCGGCGCGACGACTTCCTCGATCAGCGAAGTCAGCGGCATACGATCGAACGGCTCACCGCCTGACGACAATTCAGTGAGTTTGGCCAAGATGTCCCGGCAACGCGTCGCCTGCTCGCGTAACAGGCGCACATCGTCGCCATGCGGCGCATCGGCGCGAATCGCGTTTTCCAGTTCCTTGGCGATGACGGAGATGGTCGATAGCGGCGTGCCGAGCTCGTGCGCGGCGGCGGCGGCAAGGCCGTCGAGCTGCGACAGATGCTGCTCGCGCGCCAGCACCAATTCGGTGGCGGCAAGCGCATCGGCGAGCTGGCGCGATTCTTCCGTGATCTGCCAAGCGTAGACGCCGATGAATCCGATAGCGAGCAGGATCGAGAGCCATACCCCCATCATGTAGATCGGCGGCAGCCGCAACGGATCGTCACTGTCCCAGGGCAGCGGAAAATGCACGAACACCAAGACGGTGGCGCAGGAAACGGCGAAGGTGCCCAGCATGACGGTGAAGCGCGGCGGCAGCGCGGTCGCCGATAACAGCACCGGCCCAAGGAACAGGAAGGCGAACGGATTTTGCAGGCCGCCGGTCAAGAACATCAACACCGCCAATTCCGCGATATCGAAGGCGAGCAGCCAGGCGGCGCGGTCGGGCTCCAGCCGCTGCGTCATGTGAAAGCGCAGGCGCAGCGCGACGTTGAGCGCGCCGGAAAGGGCGATGACCGCGAGGCAGGCATAGACCGGCAACTCGAAATCGAGCCCGAAATAGACCACCAGCACGGCCGTGGTTTGCCCGATGACCGTGAGCCAACGCAGCCGCACCAGCGTGTCGAGCCGCACATTGCGGCGCGGATGGTTCTGGGCAAGGCCGAGCGCGGTCATGGCACTAGTCTAATACTATGGCCGGACTGGACAAACAGGCGACAGCATCTGCGGGGCTTGCGCTTCCGGGTTCTGAGCGGCACATCTCCCCGGTCATGGACGTCAGCAATCAAAGCGCCATCAGCGTTGAGGCCCTCGTCAAGCGTTATAAAAACGTGGCGGCGGTGGATGGCATCTCGTTTCAGCTTGCGCCCGGGTCGATCACCGGCCTGCTCGGCGGCAACGGCGCCGGCAAGACCACGACCATTGCGATGATCATGGGCCTGGTGACGCCCACCTCGGGCCGCCTCACCGTGCTGGGCGCGCAGATGCCGGATGAGCGTTACCGCGTGCTGCACCGGATGAATTTCGAAAGCCCCTATGTCGATATGCCGACGCGGCTCACGGTGCGCCAGAACTTGTCGGTGTTTGCGCAACTTTACGGCGTCGAGGCCATCGAAACGCGCATTGCCGAATTGGCCGCCGATCTCGATCTCACCGAATTTATCGACCGGCCCAACGGCAAATTATCGGCTGGGCAAAAGACGCGCGTGTCGCTCGCCAAGGCACTGCTCAACAATCCGGAAGTGCTGCTGCTCGACGAGCCAACCGCCTCGCTCGATCCCGACACCGCCGACTGGGTGCGCTCGCACCTCGATCGCTACACGCGCACCCACCGTGCGACGGTTTTGCTCGCCTCCCACAATATGAACGAAGTCGAGCGCCTGTGCGAACGCGTCATCATCATGAAGCGCGGGTGCATCGAGGACGACGATACGCCATCACGCCTGCTCGCCCGCTACGGCCGCGAGACGTTGGAGGATGTCTTTCTTGATGTCGCGCGCGGGCGCGGCCGGCAGCGCGAGATGACGAAATGACAGTGCATTGTTTCTTGTGCGCGGCCCCATACGCCGTTCATTCCCGCGGAGGCGGGACTCCAACCTCTGCTGACGACGCCGCGGGTGCAGCCCTGGGTCCCCGCTTTCGCGGGGACGAACGGTGAGGAATTAATGCGCGCTTATTCGGCCTACGACTATTCGCCCAACCGGGTCAGCGCCATGGTGCGGCGCTACTGGTATCTGCTGCGCTCGTCCTGGCCGCGCATCCTCGATCTCATTTACTGGCCGACCGTGCAGATGCTGATGTGGGGCTTTCTGCAGCTCTATGTGGCGCAGCACGGCGGTTTCTTCGCCCAAGCGGGCGGCGTGTTCATCGGCGCGGTTTTGCTGTGGGACATTCTGTTCCGCGGTCAGCTCGGCTTTTCCATTTCTTTCCTTGAGGAAATGTATTCGCACAACCTCGCCAATATTATGATGTCGCCGCTGCGGCCAGTGGAGCTCATCTCGGCGCTGATGATCATGAGCGTGGTGCGGCTGATGATCGGCATGGTGCCGGTGTCGCTTCTGGCTATTGCTTTTTTCGGCTTCAATCTCTGGTCGCTGGGCTTGGCGCTCGCTGCCTTCTTCGCCAATCTGTTGTTGACCAGTTGGGCGGTCGGCATCTTCGTCGCCGGTCTCTTGTTGCGGAACGGGCTCGGCGCCGAGTCCATGGCGTGGACCATCATGTTCCTGTTCCTGCCGCTTACCTGTGTCTACTACCCGGTGGCGGTGCTGCCGCATTGGCTGCAACACATCGCCTGGTGCTTACCGCCGACCTACGTGTTCGAAGGCATGCGCGCACTGATCATCGATCATGTCTTCCGCGGCGATCTGATGCTGCAGGCTTTCGCGTTCAATGTGCTGCTGTTTGCGGCAGCGAGCTTTGCCTTCATGAAGCTTCTGCAGAGCGCGCGGGTGCAGGGCAGTCTCTTGCAGACTGGCGAGTAAGCCGAAAAGCGTAATACTTTCGACCAGTTGCATGTTTCTTTGCGTTGTAAACCTGCTGCCAAGACCTTATCTGTACGATTGACCACATGACAGAAAAACGACAGTCTTCCGCGCTGAAAGAAGGGCCGGGGACAGAGTCAATGGCGATCGGAGAATTCGACGGCGCGGCAACGCTGCCCGGCGACGGTGGGCGTTTGCTGGCGACGCCCATGTATTGGTACTACGAAATGGGCCACGCCGCGCTCAATCCATCGCGCGCATTTGCCGACGCCACGCGCCTGTTCTTCAAGAATCCGGTCAACCCGCTTGCGCACACCGCCTATGGCAAGTCGATGGCGGCGGCGATGGAATTGTTCGAACGCTCGACGCGCCGCTATCAACAGCCGGAATGGCGAATCGATGACACGACCGTCGGTGGCGAACACATCCCGGTCAATATCAAGTGCATTTGGCACCGGCCGTTTTGCCGGCTCTTGCATTTCGAGCGCGCCTTCGCGCGCGCGCCGCGTCGGCCGCAGCCGAAATTGCTGATCGTGGCGCCGATGTCGGGCCACTATGCAACGTTGCTGCGCGGAACCGTCGAGACCTTTCTGCCCAATCACGACGTTTACGTCACCGAATGGGTTGACGCGCGCATGGTGCCGGTCGGCGAGGGCCGTTTCGACCTCGACGATTACGTCGACTACATCATTTCCATGCTGCATTTTCTCGGCGGCGACGCGCATGTGATTGCGGTCTGTCAGCCGTCGGTGCCGGTACTGGCGGCGGTGGCGTTGATGGAGGAGGACGACGACCCCTACGTGCCGCACTCCATGGTGCTGATGGGCGGGCCGATCGACACCCGCGTCAATCCCAACAGCGTCAACTCGCTCGCCGCGACGCGCGGTATCAACTGGTTCCGCAATAACGTCATCACCAAGGTGCCGTTCCCGCATCCCGGCGTGATGCGCGACGTCTATCCAGGCTTTCTCCAATTGCACGGCTTCATGAGCATGAACCTCGACCGCCACCTCGAGGCGCACCGCAACCTATTCATGCATCTGGTCAAGAGCGACGGCAACTCGGCGCAGAAGCACCGCGAGTTCTATGACGAATATCTCGCGGTCATGGATCTCACCGCCGAGTTCTATCTGCAGACCGTCGACGCCGTGTTCATCCGTCACGCGCTGCCGAAAGGCGAGTTGACTCATCGCGGCCGCAGTATCGATCCGTCGGCGATTACCCGCGTCGCGCTGATGACGGTCGAAGGCGAGCACGACGATATTTCCAGCGTCGGGCAGACCGAAGCCGCGCTTGCGCTCTGTTCCAACATTCCCGATGATAGCAAGACGCACTACGTCCAGCCGGCGGTCGGGCACTACGGCGTGTTCAACGGTTCGCGCTTCCGCGCCGAGATCGCGCCGCGTATTTCCGATTTCGTGCTGTCGCACAATTTTGGCCGCAAGCCGGCCGGCGCCGTGGCGCGCGGCAAGGCCGCCGCCGAATAGTGTCATTAATCGTTTGGCGCTAGTCTTTGCCGTCACCGATTCGGGGCGCGCGCTCGCCGCCGCGGTCATGGCGGGCGGTTCAAAGTCCGAGATTGCGTCCCTTTCCAGTTGTGGCACACTTTCCCGGCCTGAGCCGGGTTGGATGACTTCCATGCCGTTGCGCGCCTTGCTTTATCGCCGGCAGAGTGAACCGTCGGCGATCAATATCGTCTTCGAGCGCGAAGCCTACCTGGTGCGCGTGCGCCGCCACCGCCAGGCGCGCCGCTATACGCTGCGCATCCATTCCGCCACCCGCGAGGTCGTGCTCACCATGCCGCCGCGCGGCAGCCTGAAGGAGGCGCGCGCCTTCGCCGAAAAGCACGGCGGCTGGATCGCGGCGCGGCTGACCCGGCTGCCGGCGCCAGCGCCCTTCGCGCACGACATGCTGTTGCCGGTGCGCGGCGTCGACCACCGCATCGTGCACCGCGCCGGTGCGCGCGGCACGGCCTGGATCGAAACCGACAGCGAAGGGCCTTGCCTCTGCGTTGCCGGCGAGGTGCCGCATATCGCGCGAAGGGTTCGCGATTTCCTCAAACGCGAAGCCAGAAACGATCTGGAAGCGGCCAGCCGGCGCGCCGCCGAAAAGCTCGGCGTGCGGGTTTCTCGCGTATCGGTGCGCGATCAGTCGAGCCGCTGGGGCTCGTGCTCGACCACCGGCGTGCTGTCTTATTCCTGGCGATTGATTTTGGCGCCGCCATACGTCCTCGATTATCTGGCGGCGCATGAGGTCGCGCATCTCGTCGAGATGAACCATTCGCGCCGGTTCTGGCGGCTGGTCGAGCGCATCTGCCCGGACGTCACGCGCGCCAAGACTTGGCTCGACGTGCATGGCAGCAATCTCCATCGGTACGGGCTCGCGCACGAGCGGCGCTAGCGTTGCGGTAGCCGCTGCGATAACACCCCCACATCGCCCGGCACGCGGGCCCGGCTTCGCCGGCCCGAGCACGGGCTCTCGTGCCGGCATCTCTTTGGAACCTTTTCATGCTCCGTCCCGGCACGTTCGCGCTCACCGCCTTGCTGGCCGCCCTGAGCGCGATCGGGCCGCTCACCACGGATATGTATCTGCCGTCGTTGCCGGATATTGCGCGATCGCTCGACGCCTCGACCGCGCAAACGCAGCTCACCATCTCCGCTTATCTGATCGGTTTCGCCATCGGGCAGATCATCTACGGTCCGGTGTCCGACCGGCATGGCCGCAAACCGGTGGTGCTTGGCGCGATTACGCTTTACTGCGCCGCTAGTCTCGCTTGCGCGCTGTCGGTATCGATCCAAATGCTGATCGTGGCGCGCGCGTTTCAGGCGCTCGGCGGCTGCGGCGGAATCGTTTTGGCGCGCGCCATGGTGCGCGATCTTTACTCTGGCAGCCGAGCCGGCCGCGAATTGTCGCTGATCGCGGCGGTGATGGCGCTTGCCCCCGTGCTCGCGCCGATCGTCGGCGGCATCGTGCAGACCGGTTTCGGCTGGCGCGCAGTGTTCCTCGTTCTCGTTGCGGTCGCGCTTCTGGGTATTGCTGTAGTCTGGCTGCGGCTGCCGGAAACATTGACACAACGTGCCGCCGAGCCGGTCTCGATCGGCTCGATCGTGCGGTCCTATCGCATCGTCGCCGGCAGTGGGGCTTATCTCGCTTATGTCGGGCTTGCCACCATGTGCTACGCGGGATTGTTTGCATGGATTTCCGGCGCGTCCTTCGCCTTGCAAAGTCTCTATGGGCTTTCGCCCGCTGCATTCGGTTTTGTCTTCGCGCTCGCCTCGGGTGGTTATCTGACGGGATCGACGATCGCGGCGCGCCTGGTGCGCCGGATCGGCATCGACGGCCTGATCGGCGTCGGCAGCGTGGTCATGGCGATCGGCGGCGTCGGCATGCTGATCGACGTGTTGCTCGGTGTGAATTCCGTCATCGCGCTGGTGCTATTGATGGCGGTTTATCTCGCCGGCATGGGCATGGTTCTGCCGCAATCGTTTGCCGGGGCGTTGACGCCATTTCCCGAGCGCGCGGGTGCGGCCTCGTCTTTGCTCGGCTTCGTCCAGCAATGTCTGGCGGCGGCATTCGGCGCGATTGTTGGCTTGCTGCTCGGCGATTCGGCTTGGCCGCTGGCCGCGGGCGTTGCCCTGGCCGGCTGCGCGACGCTTGCGTTATGGGCGGCAACGCGCGGCGTGCGCGGTCGTCTCGCCAAGCACTAGGTTCAGCGGCGGCTGAAAAACGTATTGAGCAGCCAGTTGTCGAGGCCGCCGCCGGCGCTGCGCGCCGGCTGCGGGGCTTCGCCGAGGGCGGCGGGCGGCCGCGGCGCCGATCCGTCGGTCGCGCGCGCGCTCGAAGCCGTGCCGAACACGCCGGACAGCAAGCCGCCGCCGGTGCCGGGAAGCATGGCGACCGGCACGCCACGGTGGGCGCCTTCCATGAATGCGCTCCAGATTTCCACCGGCATGCCGCCACCGGTGACGTGTTTGGTCGGCGTGCCATCGTCGTTGCCGAGCCAGACGCCAGTGACGAGATCGGTGGTGTAGCCGACGAACCAGGCGTCGCGGAAGTCCTGGGATGTGCCGGTTTTGCCGGCGGCCGGCCAGCCCTTGAAGGTCGCGTGACGCGCGGTGCCGATCGCCAAGGTCTGCTGCATCATGTCGTTCATGGCGCCGACGTAACGCGCATCGACAATGCGAGCGCGCGGACGATTGGTGCGCGCGTAGAGCAGACGGCCTTTGGCGCCGGAAATGCGCTCGATCACGTGTGGTGCATCGGCGAAACCGCCATTGGCGAAGGGCGCATAGGCGCTCACCAGTTCGAGCAGGGAGACTTCCGAGGTGCCGAGCGCGATTGAGGCATTGGGCTCAAGATGCGATGCGATACCGAGGCGGTGCGCGGTGCGGATCACGGCTTGCGGCCCGAACTCCATGGTCAGTCTTACGGAGACAGTATTGAGCGACTTCGCCAGCGCTTGCGTCAGCGTCACCGGACCGAAATATTCCCGGCCGTAATTTTCCGGCTGCCAGCCCCTGATCTTGATTGGCTTGTCTTCGCGCACCGTGTCGGGCGTCAAGCCACCTTCGAGTGCGGTCAAATAGACGAAAGGCTTGAACGCCGAGCCCGGTTGACGCTTGGCGGCGACGGCGCGGTTATACTGGCTTTGCGCATAGTTGCGGCCGCCGACCATGGCGCGCACCGCGCCGGCCGGCGTCATGGCAACGAGCGCGCCCTGGCTGACCTTGAACTTGGTGCCTTTCTTCGACAATTCGTCTTCAAGAATTTGTTCTGCGTTCTTCTGCAGGCCGCCGTCGATCGTCGTCGTCACCACGATATCTTCGTCGACGTGGCCGATGACGTCGTTGAGCGTGTCCATCACCCAATCGGCGACGTAATTGATCGCGCCATTGCCGGACTGCTCGACGATCTTCGGCGGATTGGCAAGCGCCATACGTTCGTTGGCGGGCCCGATGAAGTTGAGATCGGTCATCACCTTGAGCACGGTTTGGGCGCGACGCTCGGCGCCTGCAAAGTTGCGTGTCGGCGCAAGCCGCGACGGTGCGCGCACGATGCCCGCGAGCATCGCGGCTTCTGCAAGCGTCAACTGTCCGGCGGGCTTTCCGAAATAGCGCTGCGCGGCCTGCTCGATGCCGTAGGCGCCGGCGCCGAAATAAACACGGTTCAGATAAAGCTCGAGGATCTGCGTTTTGGAGAATTTGCGCTCAAGCCACAGCGCCAGCAGTACCTCCTGCATCTTGCGCTGGAACGTGCGCTCCTGAGTCAAAAAGAGATTTTTCGCGAGTTGCTGCGTGATCGTAGAGCCGCCCTGGCTCACGCCCCGGTGTATAATGTTGGCGAGCGCGGCGCGCGCAATGCCGAAAGGATCGACGCCAAAATGGTCGTAGAAGCGCCGGTCCTCGATGGCGACGAAGGCCTTCGGCACGTAGCTCGGCAATTGGTTCAGCGTGATCGTGCCGCCGCCCATATTGCCGCGGACGGTGAGCGGCTCGCCGCGCAGGTCGACGATTTTGATCGAGGGCGGCCGCTTCGGAATCTCCAGCGACTGGATTGGCGGCAGGTGAGCGCCCGTCCAGGCGAGCGAGGCGATGCCGCCGATGACCAGCCACAGGCAGGCCACCACGCTCCAATACAGACAGCGTCCGATGAGTGAGTGGCGGCGATCGCGCTTCTTGCGGCGCTTCCCGCGCCGCCGGTTGGGTTGCCTGCGCTCTCCGGGATCTGGCGCCGACACGCGCGGCGCCATGGCGAAGTCAAATTTCGGCTCGCGGCGGGCACCCCCACCTTTTTTGCCCTGCGCCATCGCGGCTACTCATTAGATACTGGGATTGCAGCAAGGGGCTGCCGACCGTCCACAAAGACGCTACGGAGCGCGGTTTAAGAGCTCGTTAAGATGCGGCGCGCCGCACGTCGGCCGCTTCGCCTTTCGGGGCGGCGTGCTAGTTTGGGTTATCAAATTCCTACGCCGGGGACGTCATCGCTTGCACAGCCAGGTTCTCATCGTTGGCGCGGGGCCGGTGGGTCTCACGCTCGCCATCGCACTTGGCAAGCGCGGTGTGCGCTGCATCCTCATCGAGCAGAAAGACGCGCCGCAATTCCTGCCCAAGATGGAGCGGTGCAACGCCCGCACCATGGAGATCTATCGCCGGCTTGGCATCGCCAAACAGGTCCGCGCTGCCGGCTTGCCGCGCGCAGCGCCAATGGACGTTTTCATAATCACCTCGCTGGCCGAGCCGCCGCTCTTGCACCTTCCGTTTCCGTCGGTAGTGCAAGCAGAGGCGGACATTGCTGCCTGCCGCGACATCAGCATGCCGCTCGAGCCCTATCAGCTTATCTCGCAATACACGCTCGAGCCGTTGTTGAAGGAGATTGCGGAAGCATTGCCGAGCGTCGATGTGCGCTACGGCTGCGAATTTCTCTCGTTTGAGCAAGATGCAGGCGGCGTGCGCGCCAAGGTCAGGCGTGGCAATACGGTCGAGGCGCTCAGCGGCGATTATCTGGTCGGCTGCGACGGCGGATCGAGCGGCGTGCGCCGCCAGCTCGGCATCAAGCTTTCGGGCGACGCCAATATCATGCAGCTGCGCCAGGCGCTTTACCGCTGCGATGATCTCTACGAGCGCATTCCGATCGGCAAGGGCCGGCACTATCACGTCGCCGACGAGCGCTCGACCTTCCTGATTGTGCAGGATTCGACCCGCCATTTCACCTTGCATTCGGTGGTCGACAGCGACGCCGAAATGGCGACGATGTTCGAGCGCACCGTCGCCATGCCGGTCGATTACGAGATGCTTTATGTCGGGCAGTGGAAACAGAATTTGCTGCTGGCCGACTTTTACCGCGGCGGCCGTGTTTTTATGGCCGGCGACGCCGTTCATCTGGTGATCCCGACCGGCGGGCTCGGCATGAACAGCGGCGTCGGCGACGCCATTGATCTTTCCTGGAAAATCGCCGCGACCTTGCAGGGCTGGGGCGGGCCGGCGCTGCTGCAATCTTACGAAATCGAGCGCCGCCAAATCGGCGAGCGCAACGTTGCCGCCTCGCGCTTTGCCTCGCGCGGCCGGCGCGCCTGGCGCGCGGCCTGGCGGCCGAATATTCGCGACCGTACGCCGGAAGGCGCCGCAACCCGCGCCAATCTTTCGCGCATCGCCAACGTCGAGCAGCGCAAGAGCAACGAGATGATCGGCGCCGAACTGGGCTATCGCTACCGGAATTCACCGCTCATCTGGCCGGAAGCAGGCGAGGGTCCGCCGGATGAATTCATGTGCTATGTGCCGACGACCTGGCCGGGTGCGCGGCTACCGCATCTGTGGCTCGGCGACGGGTCCGCGCTGCATGACCACGTCGGCGACGGCTACACGCTGCTGCGGCTGGGCAAGAACCCGCCCGATGCCACGGCGCTCGCGCGCGCCTTTGGCTCGCTTGGCGCACCCTTTGCGGTGCTGGACATTTCCGAAGAGCGCGTGCGTGATCTCTACGGCCACGATCTGTTGCTGTTGCGGCCGGATTTGCATGTGGTCTGGCGCGGCCATCAAGCGCCCGACGACCCCGCGGAATTGGCCACGCTGGCGACAGGGCATCGGGCGACGGTGGATATTAAATCATGATTCAGATCAACCGCGGCATATCCTTACCGGCTACGTTTTCCGATCAACCGGTCTTTGCCTGATGCCCGCCAATTCGCCGCGCCCGCTGCTCAAGATTCGCCGCATCAATCTCGACACGGGCCGCGAAAACGTCGTCGTGATTTCGCGCCGCTCCAAGGCGCTGCGTCCGGAGGTGTTTCGCGGCTTCTCGCGCGTCGAGCTGCGCTGCAACTCCAAAACGCTGCTGGCGACCGCACTGCTCACCGACGACGGCGTGGTGGGCGCGGACGAGATCGGTCTCGCCGAACCCGCTTTCCACCGCTTCGCCGAGCCTGTCGGCAGCCTCGTCGGCGTGACGCCGGCGACGCCGCCGCAAAGCCTCGACTATGTGCGCTCCAAGATCCAGGGACACGCGCTCAGCGCCGCCGAGATCAGCGCCATTATCGACGACGTCGTACACTACCGCTATTCCGACATGGAGATCGCGGCCTTCCTGCTCGGCTCGGCGAGCTTCATGACCAGCGGCGAATTGCTGGCGCTTGCACGCGCCATGGCGGATGCTGGCACGCAGCTCAAATGGGACCGCAAAATCGTCGTCGACAAGCATTGCATCGGCGGCATTCCCGGCAACCGCACCTCGATGGTCGTGGTGCCGATCGTCGCCGCGCACGGCTTGATGATCCCGAAGACGTCGTCGCGCGCGATTACCTCGCCGGCAGGCACCGCCGACACCATGGAAGTTCTGGCGCGCGTTGATCTCGGCGTCGATGAAATGAAGGACGTGGTAACCGGCTGCCACGGATGTCTGGTCTGGGGCGGCCACGTCAATCTGTCGCCGGCTGACGACATACTCATTTCTGTGGAGCGGCCGCTCGCCATCGATACGCGCGAGCAGATGGTGGCCTCGATCATGTCGAAGAAGCTCGCCGCCGGATCGACCCATTTGCTCATCGATCTTCCGGTCGGTCCGGCCGCCAAGCTCACCAACGCCATGGAAGCGATGCGTCTGCGCAAATTGTTCGAATTCGTCGGCGATCATTTCGGCATTGCGGTCGAGGTGGTGACGACCGACGGCCGCCAACCCATTGGGGCTGGTATCGGTCCGGTGCTGGAAGCGCAGGATGTGATGGCGGTGTTGCAGATCGATTCCACTGCGCCGCGCGACCTGCGCGAGAAGTCGCTGCGGCTTGCCGCGCATCTTCTGGAGTATGACCCCGAATTGCGTGGCGGAACCGGCTATGCGCGCGCCAAGGAGTTGCTCGACAGCGGCGCGGCGCTGAAACAGATGCGCAAGATTATCGAGGCGCAGGGGCCGTCCGGCTGCAGCACCGATCTCGGGTCACTGACCGCGGACGTGCCGGCGCCGCGCGACGGCGTCGTCGAGGCGATCGATTGCCTGCGGCTCAATCGCTTGGCGCGTACCGCCGGCGCGCCGATCGACAAGGGCGCCGGCATCAAGGTGTTCAAGAAGATCGGCGACCCGGTGGAAGAGGGCGAACCGCTTTATCGTATTTATGCGTTCGACGAGGCGGAGTTCGCTCTCGCGCTGGCGGGCGCGAAATTCGATGCGGGCTATGCGATCGCGGCCGATGGGGTGAAGATTTGAGCACCGCCGCTCTGCAATACCTGCCCGCATCGGCGGAGGCGGCGCAGCGTTTGGCGGAGCATCTGGGTCTTCCCTGCCAGCCAATCGCAGTGCATCGTTTCCCCGACGAAGAACTGCGCGTGACCGTGGCGCCGGTGGAGCAGACGACGATCGTGTTCGCCTCGCTCGACAAGCCAAACGAAAAGCTAGTGGCGCTGTTGTTTGCGAGTGAAGCGTTGCGCCGCGGCGGCGCCATGCGCTTGGTGCTGGTCGCGCCCTATCTCTGCTACATGCGGCAGGACAAGGCCTTTCATGAGGGCGAGGCGATCAGCCAGAAGGCGATCGGGCATCTCTTGGCCGGCGCGTTCGATCGCGTGATTACGTTTGACGCGCATTTGCATCGTACCAAAACCATCGACGAAGTCTTTCCCGGTATCGAGGCCGAGGACTTATCCGCCATGCCGGCGATTGCCGACACCTTGCGCGCTGGCGGTCTCGATCCAACAACTGTCATCGTCGGGCCTGACGAAGAATCGCGTCCCTGGGTCGGCGAACTTGCCGCCCGCCTCGGGACTTCTTACGCGGTGGCGCGCAAGACGCGGCGCGGCGACAATTCCGTCGAAATGTCCTATGCCGATCCCTCCGTATTCCACGGGCGGCCGGCGCTGCTGGTCGACGACATTGTGTCGTCGGGAGCGACGCTGATGGCCTGCGCGCAAGCGCTGCACGCCGCCGGAGCCGGCACCATTGATGCAATTGTTACGCATGCGCTGTTTGCGCCCGAGCTGATCGGCAAGCTGTTTGCGACCGGCATCCGCTCGGTCAAATCAACCGACAGCGTGCCGCACCCGACCAATGCGGTCGCGCTCGCGCCTCTTTTAGCCGAAGCTTTGCGTCGGGAGTTGTTGTGAGCGTGACGTTGCAATTTTGCGGGGCGGCCCGCACAGTGACCGGCTCCTGTTATCTGTTCGAGGCGCCGGCCGGCAAGCTGCTCATCGATTGCGGCCTGTTCCAGGGCTCCAAGACGCTGAAGGAGTTGAACTACGGCAAGTTCCCGTTCGATCCGGCCGACATCAAATGCGTGCTGCTCACGCACGCGCATATCGATCACAGCGGTCTCCTTCCGAAGCTGACGCGCGGCGGCTTCGAGGGGCTGATTTTCGCGACGCGCGGCACCATCGACCTGTGCACGTTCATGTTGCCCGACGCCGGCAGCATCCAGGAGTCGGAAGTCATGATGCTCAACCGGCGCAATGCCGCGCGCGGGCGGCCGCTGGTGACGCCTATTTATACGCAGCGCGACGCAGCCGCAGCGCTCGATGCCTTTCGTCCGGTGGAGTACGAAACGTGGCTCACGGTCATGTCCGGCGTGCGCGCGCGTTACTGGAACGCCGGCCATCTGCTCGGCTCGGCGTCGATCGAAGTGGAATTTGCCGGTGAAGGCGAGGGCGGCAAGCCGCTGCGCGTCTTGGCCTCGGGCGACCTCGGGCCCGATGCCAAGCTGCTGCAGCCCGACCCGGAAGCGCCGGCCGGGCTCGATTACGTGCTGTGCGAATCGACCTACGGCGACGAGGACCGTCCGCCGGTCACGCGTGAATCGCGGCGCGAGCGGCTCGCCGAGGAGGTGCGCAAGGCGCGGGAGCACGACGGCGCGCTGCTGATCCCTGCCTTCGCGGTCGAACGCACGCAGGAGCTGATCGTCGACCTGGTCGATCTGATGGAGCGCGGCGAAATTCCGCCCGCTCCGATCTTTCTCGATTCACCGCTTGCCATCCGCGTCACGGACGTGTTCCGGCAGCACACGGAGAGTCTCGAGTCGGACGTCGATGTCGAGCGGCTGTTGTCGTCGCCACATTTGCGCGCGACCGAGACGGTGGAGGAGAGCAAAGCTATTGCCAAGCTCACCGGCTTTCACATTATCATCGCGGCGAGCGGCATGTGTGATGCCGGCCGCATCCGTCACCATCTCAAGCGCTGGCTCTGGCATACCAAGGCCACCGTGCTGCTGGTCGGCTTCCAGGCGCAGGGCACTCTCGGCCGTTTTCTCGTCGACGGCGCCAAGGCGGTGACGATCATGGGCGAGGCGGTAAAGGTGAAGGCGCGCATCCGCCGGCTTGACGAATATTCCGGTCACGCCGACGGGCCGGAGCTTGCGCGCTGGATCGCGTCGCGACGGCCCATCGCGCGCGGCGTGTTCCTGGTGCACGGCGAGGAGCCGGCGCTCACCGGCCTGGCCGAGCGCATCGCCGAACGCACGGTGCCGGCGGCGAAAGTGTTCACGCCGCTGCTCGACGACGTCTATGAGCTGACCACGCCAGCGCCGACGCCGATCGACGGCGCGCGCCGGCGTAGGCTGGCTCCCGAAGCGGTGGTCAATCTCGACTGGCACAACGAGATGTCGAAGCTGGTCCTCGACATCAACGACGCGGTAGAAGCGGCGGCCGACGACCGCGCCCGCGGCGTCGTCGTCCGCCGCTTACGGCGGGCGCTGGACGAGGAATGACCCTGCACAGGGTTATTCGCGCTTGGCCGCCTTACCGTTGCCGTCGCCCTTCTTGAACAGCGCAATGAGTGCGCGCTTGACGGCGGCTTGCCGCGTCGGCGAGGTGATCTGCGCGCCCATCAGGTCGGTGACATAGAAGACGTCGACCACGCGTTCGCCGAAGGTGGCGACGTGCGCGGAGGCAATGTTGAGATTGAGTTTGGACAGCGTGGCGGTGAGCTCGTAGAGCAGGCCGGTGCGGTCGAGACCGGTGATCTCCACCATGGTGTAGCGGTGGGACCACTGGTTGTTGATGGTGCAGGTCGGCTCGAGTGCGAAGGCTCTGATGCGGCCTTTTGCGGGGCCGCGTTTTCCAACCGCGTCGGGCAGCCGCAATTCGCCGCGCAATGCCTTTTCGATCGAGTCCGCGATGCGGCCGGCGCGGCGCTGCTCGTCCTCCTCGCGCTCGAACGCGCGGGTGAGCGAGATGGTGTCGAGCGCGCGCCCGTCGGTTGTGGTGTAGATCTGGGCGTCGACGATGTTGGCGCCGGCCATGGCGCAGGCGCCGGCGATGATCGACAAAAGCCAGGGATGGTCGGGCGCGAGCACGGTGAGTTCGGTCACCGCGCGCTCGACATCGAAGGCAACCGTGGTCGCCAGGTTCTTTTCCGAGCCTTCGGCTTCGCGCACGAAGCGCGCGTGCTGCAACTTGTGCGGCAGATCGACCTTGAGCCAGTAGGCCGGATAGTGCTTGGCGATGTAGCTTTCGATTTCTTCGGGCGGCCAGTCCTTCAGGCTGTCGCGGAATTCGCTCTGCGCCATGGCGACGCGCTGGGCGCGGTTGACCTCCGAGAAGCCGCCGGTGACCACCGGCTCGGTCTCGAAATAAAGCGTGCGGATGAGTTGCGCCTTCCAGCCGTTCCAGACGCCGGGGCCGACGCCCTTGATGTCGGCGGTAGTGAGGATGGTGAGCAGCTTCAGCCGTTCGGCCGACTGCACGATGGCGGCGAAATTTTCGATCGTCTTGCGGTCGGACAGATCGCGCGATTGCGCAACGCTCGACATCACCAGGTGATTGGTGATCAGCCAGGCGACGAGGTCGGTCTCGGCGCTGGTGAAGCCGAGGCGCGGACAGATGCGCTTGGCGACGCGCGCGCCGGCGATGGAGTGGTCCTCAGGCCGGCCTTTGGCGACGTCGTGCAGGAACAGCGTGACATAGATCACCTTGCGGTGCGCCGGCAGGATCTTCTGCATCAGTTCGTGCGCGAGCGGGGCGTCCTGTGCGTGACCTTGCTCGATCTCCTGCAGGATGCCGATGCAGCGCAACAGATGCTCGTCCACCGTATAGTGATGATACATGTTGAACTGCATCATGGAGACGATCTTGCCGAAGGCGCGCACGAACTTGCCGAGCACGCCGGATTCGTTCATGCGCCGCAGCACGGTTTCGGGATCGTTCTTGGAGGTGAGGATGTCGAGGAAGAGTTCGTTGGCTTCCTCGTTGGCGCGCAGCTTGCCGTCGACCAGCTTGAGCGAGCGCGTGATCGCGCGCATGGCGTCGGGATGCAGCGCTAGATTATGCTTCTGCGCGAGATAAAAGATGCGGACCAGGTTGACCGGATCGCGGCGGAACACGCTGCCGTTCGCCACCGTGATGCGGTTGTTCTCGACGACGAATTCCTCCTTCTCGCCAAGGGTGCGGCGGCGCACCGGACGAAAGCGCGCCATCATGCGGCTTAGGACCGGTATGCTCTTGGCGTGGCTGTCTTCCAGTTCCGCGCACAGGATGGCGGTCAAGTCGCCGACGTCCTTGGCGATCAGGAAGTAGTGCTTCATGAAGCGCTCGACGTCCTTCATGCCTGGATGTGCGGTGTAGCCGAGCCGCACGGCGATCTCGCGCTGCATGTCGAAGGACAGCCGCTCTTCGGGGCGGCCGGTGATGAAGTGCATGTGACAGCGCACCGACCAGAGGAAGGCCTCGCAGCGGCGGAACAGATGGTATTCTTGTTTGTCGAACACCCCGCGCTTGACCAGCTCGTCGGCGTCGCGCACGCGGAAGACGTATTTCGCGATCCAGAACAGCGTGTGCAGGTCGCGCAAGCCGCCCTTGCCATCCTTGACGTTGGGCTCGACCAGATAGCGCGACTGGCCGGCGCGGCGGTGGCGCTCTTCGCGTTCGGTGAGCTTGGCGGCGACGAATTGCTGGGCGGTGTTGCGCACGACTTCGTTGTCGAAGCGGGTGACCAACTCGTCATACAGCGCGCGGTCGCCGAGCAGGAAGCGCGCTTCGAGAATGGCGGTGCGGATGGTCATGTCCGCCTTGGACTGGCGGATGCATTCGTCGACCGAGCGGGTGGCGTGGCCGACTTTCAGCCCGGTGTCCCACAGGCAATAGAGGATGGCTTCCGCGATCAACTCGCCCCACGCGGTCTGCTTGTAGGGAAGCACGAACAACAGATCGATGTCGGAGCCGGGCGCCTGCAGTCCGCGGCCGTAGCCGCCGGTGGCGACGACTGCCATATGCTCGGCTTCAGACGGGTTGTCCGAAGGGTAGAGGTGCTTGCGCGAGAACTCGAACAGGATGCGGATGATCTCGTCTTCCATCCGGCAGATGCGTTCGGCGCAGCGGCGGCCATGACGGTCTTTGAGCAATAATTTCTCGGCCTTGGCGCGGCCGGCGACGAGCGCGGCTTTCAGGCGTTGCGCCAGCGCCGTGCGCATCTCGCGGTCGTTGCCGGCGTGCTCCTTGGCGAGCTTTTCCAGATCGGCGGCGATGGCGCGGGAATCGATCAGGTCGCCCGCCGAGCGGGTGGCAAGGTCGGACGCGGCGCGCGCCCCTGTGGTTTCGACGGCGAGAGAGGCCATGGGGCGAACCGGATAGCGGAGGCGGGGCGGGAAGTCACCGTCCTCCACTCAAGATAATTGTGCGGCCGGGCATTTTTGAGAATTTGCGGCGGTTTTGCCTAGCAAATCGGCATCCAATCGACCGGTGGCCGACTGGCCAAGGCCACGATATTGTCGCCGCCTAAAAGTCAGGGGGAGTGAGACCATGCGCATGTTCCAGGTCTGTGTTTGCGGCCAGCCGCTGCAATGCAACGAAGCGCCGACGCCGGAGCCCAAGGGAACCGAGGTGCTGCTCAAGGTGCTGGCCGCCGGCGTCTGCCATAGCGACCTGCATCTGGCCGACGGGTATTTCGATCTTGGCGGCGGCAACAAAATGAGCCTCGAGGATCGCGGCATGAAGCTGCCGGTGACGCTCGGCCACGAGAACGTCGGCGAGGTGGTGGCGGTCGGGCCGGACGCGAAAGGCGTCAAAATCGGTCAGCGCATGCTGGCGGACCCGTGGATCGGCTGCGGAAACTGCCCGGCCTGCCAACGCAACGAGGACAATCTCTGCACCGCCATGCGCAGCCTCGGCGTGTTTTCGAATGGCGGCTATGCCACGCATATGATGGTGCCGCATCCGCGCTATCTGTTCGACATCGGCGATATGCCGGCCGAGCGCGTGGCGCCGCTTGCCTGTTCGGGCGCGACGACGTTCGGCGCGCTGAAGAAAGTGCCGACGCTGACGCGCGAACCGACCGTCATCATCGGCGCCGGCGGGCTCGGGCTCATGTGTCTCGCCTTGCACAAGAAGATGGGCGGGCACTCGGCGATCGTCGTCGATATTGACGCGACCAAACGCGACGTCGCCAAGAAAGCGGGCGCCGCGGCGGTGATCGACGCCAATGCGGCGGATGCCGTCGATCAGATCAAGGCCCTCACCAACGGCGGCGCCTTTGCCGTCATCGACCTTGTTGGATCCTCGCAATCCGCACGGCTTGGCTATGACAGCCTGACCAAGGGCGGCAAATACGTCATCGTCGGTTTGTATGGCGGCGATCTCACCGTCTCGCTGCCGCCGATCCCGATGCGCGCGCTCACCATTCAGGGCTCTTATGTCGGCAGTGTGCCGGAGATCACCGAGCTGATGGAGCTCGTGCGCCGCACCGGTCTGCCCGATGTGCCGGTTGCGACGCGCCCGCTCGAGGACGTCAACGCGGTGATGGGCGAATTGCGCGCCGGCAAGATCGTCGGCCGGGTGGTGCTGACGCCGGCCTGATCAAATCGCGGACACGCAGTTGTTATCGCGGGGATTCGAATTCGCGTGCTAGGCACGCGCCCCGCAATAATTGCTCAGACGGAGACGCAGATGGACGGTAATGAACTGCGCGCCATGCAGGCGCCAATCAAGCAGCGCTACAAGGACGACCCGAACGCCGCGGTCGTGACTTTGAAAGCGAAAGGCACGCTCGACGACAGCAACATCGCCTGCAAACTCGAAACTGGTCGCGCGCTTGCCGCCGCGGGCTTGCATCCGGCAACCGGCGGCTCGGGAATGGAACTGTGTTCCGGCGACATGTTGCTGGAGGCGCTGGTCGCCTGCGCCGGCGTGACGTTGAAGGCAGTGGCGACCGCGCTCGATGTTCCGTTGCGTGCGGGTCATGTGTCGGCGGAAGGCGATCTCGACTTCCGCGGCACGCTCGGCGTTGCCAAGGATGCCCCGGTCGGCTTCCGCGAGATTCGTTTGCGCTTCGATCTCGAGACCGACGCGACCCAAGACAAGCTCGATCAGCTGCTCAAGCTGACCGAGC
The DNA here is from genome assembly GCA_963840065.1 of uncultured Alphaproteobacteria bacterium. Taxonomy (GTDB): domain Bacteria; phylum Pseudomonadota; class Alphaproteobacteria; order Rhizobiales; family Xanthobacteraceae; genus Pseudolabrys. The sequence goes on from CAWIXF010000010.1 coordinate 830,563, forward strand.
GCTATTGCGTGGTGTATCAGACCATCAAGAGCGGCCCCCCGGTGGACGTGACGCTGGCGCGGGTGTAGCCGTGTTCTCACCTCTCCCCGCTTGCGGGGAGAGGGAGAACAGAAAATGTCCCCCGACCTCTTCTACGTGCTTTCTCTCATCGTGAAAATGGCCGTGACTGCCGCCTTCGTGGTGGCGGCGACGGTGGCGGCCGAACGCGCGGGACCGCTCATCGGCGGGCTGGTCGCGACGCTGCCGCTCGGTGCCGGGCCGGTCTATGTGTTCCTCGCACTCGACCACGGCGCGGCCTTCATCGGGCAAAGCGCGATCAACAGCCTCGCCATCAATTGCGTCAACGTCGTCTTCGCGCTCGTTTATGCGCTGTTGGCGCAGAAGCGCTCGCTCACGCTCAGCCTGTCGTTATCGCTGTTGCTGTGGGTCGTGCTGGCCTGGGGCGTGCACGAAGTGAATTGGACGCTGCTGAGCGCCGTGCTCACCAACGTCGTCGTGCTCGGCGTCTGCATCGCGCTGGCGCGGCCCTTGCGCCACGTACGCATTCCGCCGGTGCGCACGTATTGGTACGATCTGGCATTGCGCGCGGCCTTGGTCGCGTTGCTGGTCGGTGTCACGGTGAGTTTGAGCTTCCGCATCGGCCCCGCCGGCAGCGGCATCCTGGCGGTGTTTCCCATCATTTTGATCAGCGTCATTTTGATCCTGCATCGCCGCGTCGGCGGCCCGCCGACCGCTGCGGTGATGGCCAATGCCGTCACCGGTCTGGTCGGTTTTGCGTTCGCCTGTATCGTCCTGCATTTCACTGCCGTGCCGCTCGGCGCAGCAATCGGCCTGACGCTAGCGCTGGCGACCTCCGCAGGCTGGGGCATGAGCGTGTTTCTCGCGCGCCGTCAGGGATTGCCTGTGTAAGCCATGACGATTTTTCTTGTCGGCCTGTTGTTGAAGATTGCGCTGACCGCGAGCATCACGGTCGCCGCCTCGGTCGTGGTTGAGCGCTCTGGTCCTTTCGTTGGCTCGCTGATCGCCTCGCTGCCGACGGCGGGCGGCGCCGCCATGATGATTCTGGCGTGGGAGCATACGCCAGCCTTCATCGCGCAGAGTGCGGTCGGCGCTCTGGTGTCGAACGTCGTGGTGGCGGTCTTTGCGCTCTCTTATGCGGCGCTGGCGCAGCGGCATTCACTGCTTGTCAGCCTGACCGGCGCCTATGCGGTTTGGTTCGTCATCGCCTATCTGACGCGTTTTGTCGATTGGACGCCGGCGAGCGCGACGTTGCTCAACGCGATCGTCTTTCCGCTGGCTATTCTTAGCGGCAGCCGATTTCGCGTCGCCGGTGCGATCAAGCGCGTTCATCTCACCAGCGCGGATTTGGCGTGGCGCACTGGCGTGGTCACGCTCTGCGTAATCGTGGTGACGGCGGCGAGCTATTCGATCGGCTCGTTTCTCTCCGGCCTGTTCGCTTTCTTTCCGGTGGCAATGGGCTCGTTCTTCGTCATCCTGCATCCGCGCATCGGCGGGCCGGCGGCGGCGAGTGTCGCCGCGCATGTGCAGGCGCCGCTGATCGGCCTTGGATTGAGTTTGCTCGCCGTGCATTTTCTCGCCGAGCCGATCGGGGTGTGGTGGTCCTACGCCATCGGTCTGTCGATCGGCATCGGCTGGAACGCATTGTTGTGGCTCGCGCGCAAATGGTGGCGACAGCCGGTCTAGGTTTACGCGATCAGCCCTTCCTCCAGCGCCTTGATCTGCAGCGCCAGGTAACGCGAGAAGATGCGGCATTGCGCGAGGCTGCCGGCGGTGAACCACAGGCCTTCCTGCGCGGTGCGCCGCCACATGTTGCGCAATTCGCCGCCGTCGTCGAAGCCCCAGACCGGGCCGATCTTGTCGGCGATTGTCTCGCCGAGATAAAGCCGCACCGCGTCCTGCTGGTTCTTGTAGCCGGTCGCCAGCACCAGAAGGTCCGCGGGCACGATGCTGCCGTCCTTCAGGCGCGCGCCTTGCGAAACGAAGGTCTCGATGTCGGCAAAGTGCATGAGCTTGACTGCGCCGGAGACGATCAATTCCGAGCAGCCGACGTTGAAATAATAGCCGCCGCCATGTCGCAGATACATCATCTGGAAGCCGGTCTCGTCCTCGCCGTACCAGATTTTGAAGCCCGCTTGTTCCAACGCCTGGATGAGCTCGCGGTCGACCATTTTGCTCTTGGCGGTAGAGAGCTGATAGGCGCGTTGCAGCGTTGGATAGGGAAACGAGGTGGCGAGCAGGTCGCAGTCGTCGAAAGGAATGCCCTCGGTGTAGATGGAATAAACGCTCTGCGCTTCCTTCAGGCTGACGACGTAAGTATTGCTGCGCTGGATGAGGGTGACGTCGGCGCCCTGGGCGTGCAGTTCCTGGGCGACGTCATGGCCGCTGGTACCGGTGCCGAGCACCAGCACCTTGCGATCCTTCCAATGTGCGGCGTCGGCGAAGTCGCCGGAATGCACGACCGGGCCTGCGAAATCCTTCAGTCCCGGCAGATCGGGAACTTTCGGAATGCTGGAGACGCCGGTGGCGAAAATGATGTGGCGTGGGTGCATGGTGCGCGTCGATCCGTCGCCGCGCTTGAGCGTTACCGACCAGCGCTTGCCCGCTTCGTCATAGCTGCCGCCCACGAAGGTGGTGTCGGGCCAGTAGTTCAGCTCGAGCGCGTCGACGTAATCCTCGAACCAGTTCGCCAGCTTGTCCTTCGGGATGTAGACCGGAAACGTCGGCGGGAACGGCAAATAGGGCAGGTGATTGACGAACACCTCGTTGTGCAGCGTCAGCGAATGATAACGCTTGCGCCAGTTGTCGCCGACGCGCGGATGCCGGTCGACGATCAAAGTATCGACGCCGAGCTGGTGTAACCGCGCCGCGATCGACAGGCCGGCCTGGCCGCCGCCGATGACCAGCACGGTGGGATCGCGGCCGGCGAAGGAGCGCTGCCGCTCAAGCCGGTCGAGCCAGTTTTCGGCGCCGAAATCGCGCGTCGAATCCGGCGGCGCGCGGCGCCTGAACTCTTCCTCGTGACCGCGCAATTCGTGCAGGTTTGTGTTCAGCGTCCAGGCGCGTAAAGCCTCGCCGTCGCGCACCAGCCGCACGACGCCGTTGGCGGGGCCGAAGGCGGTATCGAAATCGAACAGCGCTTCAATGCACTCGCGTCCTGCGCGCGTAACCCAACGCGGCGGCGTGCGAGTCGGGGGAATGCGGAGGTCTCTGGCGTTGCTGCGCGCGAGCGTCTCGTACAAACGCGCTCGAATCGCCGCGCGCCCGGCCATGGTTTCGATGGTCCAGGTGAAAGCGAGCAGGTCGCGCCAAAGTCCGTCCTCGGAAAACAAGCGGGCGGCGGCGCGCGCATCCTGCGCCTGCAGGGCCGCTTCGAAGCGCGACAGCCAGTCTTGCGCGTCCGCTGGCGCCGTTGCTTGCTTCCGTTCGGCGACATTCATCATGGTGTTTCCTCGGAAGCAATCCTAGCCGAATGCCTGGCTGGATCACACGTCAGTCTTCGCCGGTCTGCGCAAGCTTTGCTTTCAGGCTGTACAGTGCCTCCATGGCCTCGCGCGGCGACAGGTCGTCGGGATTGAGCGCAGCGAGCGCGGACAGCAGGCGATCGGCGGCGTCGTCTGGCGCGGGCGCGTCATGCTGCGCCGCACCGGCGGCAAACAGCGGCAGATCCTCGAAGCCCTTGGGCGCGGCGCGGTCTTCCTGCTCGAGCTGGGCGAGCACGAGCTTGGCGCGCTCGATGACGGTTGTCGGCAATCCTGCGAGCTTCGCCACCTGAATGCCGTAGGAGCGGTCGGCGGCGCCGGCAACAACTTCATGGAGAAACACGACTTCGCCCTGCCATTCCTTCACGCGCACCGTCGCGTTGTGCAGACGGCCAAGGCGCGCGGAGAGCGCGGTCAGTTCGTGGAAGTGCGTCGCAAACAGCGCGCGGCACTGATTGACGTCGTGCAGGTGTTCGACCGTCGCCCACGCAATCGAGAGGCCGTCGAAGGTGGCGGTGCCGCGGCCGATTTCGTCCAAAATGACCAGCGCGCGGCTGCCGGCCTGATTGAGGATGGCGGCGGTCTCCACCATCTCGACCATGAAGGTCGAGCGTCCGCGCGCCAGATCGTCGGCGGCGCCGACGCGCGAGAACAGGCGATCGACCACGCCGATGCACGCGCTTTTGGCCGGCACGAAGGCGCCCATCTGCGCGAGGATGGCGATCAGCGCGTTCTGGCGCAGGAAGGTGGATTTGCCGGCCATGTTGGGGCCGGTGATGAGCCAGATGCGGCCAGCTTGCTCACCTTGGGGAGGAGAGAGTTCGCAGCCGTTGGCGACGAACGGCGTGCCGTCGCGCGCCAAGGCCTGCTCGACCACGACGTGGCGTCCGCCCTCGATGACGAAGGAGAGTGAATCGTCGACCTGCGGGCGGGCGTAGTCGCGCTCGGCGGCCAAATGCGCGAGGCCGCTCGCCACGTCGAGCATGCTGAGCGCGTCGGCGCAGGCCTTGATCGCTTCGGTTTCGGCGATCGTGCGCGCGGCGAGACGCTCGAAAATGTCGAACTCCAGCCCGAGCGCGCGCTCGGCGGCGTTGGAAATTTTGGCTTCCAGTTCGCCCAGCTCGGTGGTGGTGAAGCGCACCTGGCCGGCGAGCGTCTGGCGGTGAATGAAGGTGGCGTTGAGCGGAGCGCTCATCAATTTGTCGCCGTGCTGGGCGGTCACTTCGACGAAATAGCCGAGCACGTTGTTGTGACGTACCTTAAGCGCGCGCACACCGGTGTCGTCGGCGTAGCGCGCCTGCAAAGCGGCGATGACGCGGCGCGATTCATCGCGCAAGGAGCGGACTTCGTCGAGCGCGGCGTCGTAGCCTTCACGCACGAAGCCGCCATCGCGCTTGAAGGCGGGGAGTTCTGCGGCCAGCGCAGCGGACAGTTCGGCGGCCAACATGCCGTCCGGACGCTGCGCGGCATGCAAGGCTTGCGCAATCTCGACAGGCGTATCCTTCAGCGCAGCCAACGCGCGGGCGAGATCGGCGGCGGCGTTGATGCCGTCGCGAATGGCGGCGAGATCGCGCGGGCCGCCGCGGCCGACGGCCAGACGGGCGAGAGCGCGGGCGAGATCGGGCGCCGCCGCAAGGCGCGAGCGGGTGTCGGCGCGTGTTGCGACATCGTCGACAAAGGCGCCGACCGCATCGAGACGTGCATTGATCGCGTCCGGATCGGTGAGCGGCGCCGACAGTCTTTGGGCGAGAAGCCGTGAGCCGGCGGCGGTGACGGTACGGTCGGTCGCGTCGAGCAGCGAGCCTTTGCGCTCGCCGGACAGCGTGCGCATCAGTTCGAGATTGCCGCGGGTGGCCAGGTCGATCGCCATAGTCGCGCCGGCCGATTCACGTACAGGCGGCGACAGCGGCGGGCGTTTGCCGAGCTGCGTGCGCTCGACATAGGTCACGCAGGCCGCGGCGGCGGTCAGCTCCAGTCTTGTGAGTGCACCGAAGGCTTCGCTGGTGGCGACCGCAAAGAACGATGTCAGGCGGCGTTCGGCGGTGGCGGCGTCGAACACGTCGCGGGTGAGCGGCGTGACCGCCGGCAGCGCGCGCCAGAAAGGTGCGAGACCGCTGTCGCCGAACAACGCATCGGACACGATGATTTCGCCCGGCTCCAGCCGCGCGATCTCGGCGGCGAGTGCGCCGTGGTTCGCTTCGGTGATGCGGAATTCGCCGGTGGAAATATCGATCCAGGCCAGCGCAAACTGCGCCTCTTCATCGACGGAAGACAGCCGCGCGCGCGCGACAGACAAAAGATAATTGTTGCGGCGGGCGTCGAGCAAAGTGTCTTCGGTGAGCGTGCCGGGCGTGACCAGCCGCACCACGTCGCGGCGCACCACACTTTTCGGCCCGCGCTTTTTCGCTTCCGCCGGGTCCTCAAGCTGCTCGCACACCGCCACGCGATGACCGAGCGCGATCAGGCGATGCAGATATTCGTCGGCGCGTTCGACCGGCACGCCGCACATCGGAATATCGACGCCTTGGTGCTTGCCGCGCTTGGTCAGCACGATGCCGAGGCCGCGCGAGGCGACTTCCGCGTCCTCGAAGAACAGTTCGTAGAAGTCGCCCATCCGGTAGAACAACAGACTGCCCGGATTGGCAGCCTTGATCTCGATATACTGCTCCATCATCGGGGTGACCCGCCCGGCTTCGCCGGACGCTGCGGGCGCGACGCGGTCATCGCTCGACGGCGGCGTGTCGGGCTCGGACAGACCAACGGGTTTCGTGACGGGCATGCAGGGAAGGTAGCGCGAATTGTGGGTCGCTTGCACCGACAAATCGCGTGTCATGCCCGGCCTTGTGCCGGGCATCCACGCCTTTATTGCAAGAAGTCGTCATGGCCGGGACAAGCCCGGCCATGACGACTAGGCAACGTCGAGGCTGCGCTTGAGTCCCGCGATCATCGACGTGTTGAGCAGATGCTGTTTGGCGCGCGCGGGGTCGGAAGCAAGCGCGATCATTTCAGCCAGGCGCTCGCGCTGCACCGATGGGTCGCGCTCTTCCATCATGCGCTTGTTGCGGATCGACATCGCCTGCACCTGCTCGACGGTGGCGGCGCGACGCTGGCGCGAATAAAGGTCGAGCAGGTCTTCGCGATCTTCACCGCGCCAGTAGCGGCCGAGCTTGTCGCAGAGATTGACGGCGTCGTGGATGCCGCTGTTGAGCCCGAAACCGCCGAGCGGATTGTTGAGATGGGCGGCATCGCCGGCGAGCAGCACACGGCCGGCGCGAAAGCTTGCCGCCACGCGCTGGTGCACGCGGTAGGTGCTCTTGTAGCGGATTTCGTATGGTTCCGGCTTGGCGTTGAAGCCCTGCATGGCGGTTTCCACGCGCTCGGGCGCGAGCAGCGCTTCGTCGCTTTCGTCGGGGTTGGCAGGGTAAGCGATCCGCCACAGTCCGGGCGGTCCGTCGTCCGGCACTTTGAACATGGCGCCGAATTCGACCGGGTCGGCGATGTAGGTGTTGCGCGCAAAACCCTTGGCGCCGAAGTCGTAGGGCGTGCTGACGACGACGAAGATTTCCGGCCAGGTAAAGCCCTCGAACGCGACACCGAGACCTTTGCGCACGACGCTGCGGCCGCCGTCGGCCCCGATCAACCAGGAGGCTTCGATGGTGCGTGTCTCGCCACCGCTCTCGACCTCAACCGTCACGCTGTCGGAATCTTGCGTGAAGCCGGTGACCTGATGGCTGAAATGGATTTCGGCCGCGCCGTTCTTGCGCAAAATGCCGAGCTGGATCGGAGTTCAGTTTGTGCTGCTCCAGATGCAGCCGGTAGGGATGCGGCGTGACGTCAGCCAACAAGTTAAGATCGAACTCGGCGATCATGTCGCCCGGCTTGTTGCGGAATTGCCAGGTGCGGACCTTGATGCCGGTCTCCAGCATGCGCTCCGTAATGCCATAAGGCGCCATCATGTCGAGCGTCGGCGGGTGAAACGAGCCCGCGCGCAGATCGTGCGTCAGGTCCGGCTCCGCCTCGAACAGGACGAACGGGATGGCCTGCCGCTGCAGAGCCAGCGCGCACATCAGGCCGGTAGGGCCGGCGCCGGCAATGACGACGGGACGGCGTTCGCTCATTGACCGCTACTTCACCAACTTGGTGCCGGTGATGCGCTCCAGATTGCCGTGCCAGATTTTCTCTTTGTCGGCTTTGGGCATGTCGAGACCTTCGATGATGCGCAGCGTCTCGCGCGTATACATCGTGCCTTTCTCCGGATCGAACGGGCAGTCGGAGGCGAACACGATCTTGTCGAGATCGTAGAACGACAGACCGAGATGCATGCCGCCTTCCGAGGTGAAGGTCGCGGTATCGGCGTAGAAGTCGTGCTTGAAGTAATCGATCGGCCGCTTTTTCAGGCTTTTCAAAAGCGCGCCGAGGTCTTCATCGGAGGTGCGCGCGCCGAGCTGGTCCCAGCCGGGACCGATGCGGCCTTCCACCATCGGCACGATGCCGCCGAAATGGTGGGTGATGATCTTCAGCTTCGGGTACTTGTCCAGAATTTTCGAGAAGACGATGCGTGCCATCGCGGCAGCCGTCTCATAGGACCAGCCGAAGGCCCACCAGATTTCGTATCTCGATTTTTCTTCGGAGAGGTAGTCGGGGAAATTGGCCGCCCGCGCCGGATGCAGCCAGATCGGCTTGTCGAGCTTTTCCATCAACGCGAAGAACGGCTCGTATTCGGGCAGGTCGAGCGGTTTGCCGGCGACGTTGGTGTAGATCTGCACGCCGAGCGCGCCGTTCTTGATCGCGCGTTCGCTCTCGGCAAGGCCGACGTCCGGCGCGCCGAGCGCGCCTTGCGCGACCCAGCCGGGAAAGTGGTCCGCGTTCCTCGCGCAGATGTCGGCAAAGCCGTCATTGATCGCCTTGGCGTATTCGGCGACCTGTTGGCCTTTCGCCAGCACTTCGAGCGGCGGCATGCCATGCGACAGGATTTGCGCGTAGTCGGGAAACGTGTCGACGACCGCTTTGCGCGCGTCGAGATCGTGAATGCAGGGGATTTCGCGCATGCGTTTGCCGATGCCGGGCAGCCCGCTTTCCACCAGCGTGTCGAAGAATTTCTGCGGAATGAAATGGGTGTAGGCATCGATACGCATGGACGCGTCCTCCGGACTTCGCGGGTGTGACTCAATAAGGCGTGATGACGTTGAGCAGCGCTTGCCGGCCGCCGGTGACCGCTTCGCGCGCACGCGCGAGCGCGTCGGGCAGGTCGGCGGGCTTTTCCACGCGCTCGGCATAGGCGCCTTGCGCGCGGGCAAGCTCGTCGTATGGCGGCGCCGGGTCGAGATCGGCGAGATAACGCCCGTCGTTCTCGCCGGCGGCGGCGTCTTTGAACATCGACAACGTCGCCTTGCGTACCGCGCCATAGCGCGCATTGTTGAACACGACGGCCAGGATCGGCAGGTCGTATTTGCCGGCGACCCAGTGCCCGACCATCGGATTGCTGAACATGTAGGCGCCGTCGCCCAGCGTCGCGACGATCAATTTGTCGGGCGCGGCGAGTTTGGCGCCGAGCGCCGCGCCGAGGCCCCAGCCGAGACCGCCGGCGGGGCCGACAGCGAACAGCGTGCCCGGCAACTCGCGCACGCAGTGGTCGGCGCGCAGCGGATATTCATTGAAGATGATCGCCTCCTCGCCGACCGCTTCGCCGATGGCGCGCGAGAGATATTCCGGCGAAATGGTCGGACCGGGCGCGGAATCCTTGGCGAGTTGCGTGCGGCGGTTGCGCATGCGCTCGGTCAGCCGCGCGCGGCGCGCGGCGATGCGCGCTTCCGCCATTTGCAGGCGCGTCTCGACCGCCTGATCGAGCGCCTTCAGCGTTTCGACCACGCCGGCCTGGATGGCGAGATCGCTCGGAAAGGAGCGCATCGGATAGCGCACGAAGAAGGGGTCGGCGCCAATGTGCGCGACATGGCAGCCGGCCGGCGGATGCTGCAAATGCGGAATCCACGGCACGTCTGAGTCGAGCACGATGACGAGATCGGCATCGGTGAGCAGCGCGCCCGGTTCGAAGCCGAAATGCATGTGATGACTCGAGGGCAGACAGACACTGCGCGGATTGTGGGTGATGACGGGGATCGCGCAGCGCTCGGCGAGATGGCCGAGCACCGGCACGGCGTCCGCCGGCAGCGTTGCCGCGATAATGAGCGGGCGCTCGGCCTGCGCGATCCAGTCGGCGAGCGTGGCGACCGCTTTCGGATCGGGATATGCGGCGGCCGCCTGCGGACGCGGCTTGGCGGGCCCGAGCGGCTCCGGCACGGCTGCGGACAACGGCTCACGCGGCAGCACGAGATAAACGGGCCCGCGCGGATGCGCCATCGCCACTTCGACGGCGCGCGCCACCATGTCGCCGGTCTGTCCGGCGTTACGCAATTCGTAATCCCATTTCACCATCTCGCGCACCATACCGGCCTGGTCGAACATTTCCTGCGCCCAGTGGATCGGCCGCGAGCGCGAGCCGAACGATCCCTTTTCGGTGATCGGCGTGCGGCCGGCGGCGAGAATGAGCGGGATGCGGTCGCGCGAAGCGTTGGTGAGGTTGTTGAGCGTGTTGCCGGTGCCGACATTGACATGCACCATCGCCGCCTGCGGATGCCCGGTCATGAGATAGGCGCCGTGCGCCATGGCGACCGCGAGATTTTCGTGCGGCACCAGGACCGGTTTCGGAACCTTGGCGTTGGTCTTTTTGGCGCGGCTGAAGGCTTCAACGATGGGCGGGAAGTCGGTGCCGGGATTGCAGAAGAAGTAGTCTGTGCCGTGATCGGCAAGCGCGCGCAAAAACGCCTCGGCGGCAATGGTCGGCCGTTGTCCGGTGGGTGTCACGGCCATATTTCGCCCCTTGATTGTTTCCTGCGGTCACTTTGTTCTTGTTGGCGTTAGTCTTATCCGACCGGGGGGTGGCCTGACAACGCGGGGCGCTGTCACTCCGCCGCGATCGCGAGATTAGCCTGGTTCTCGATCGCCAAGAGGCACTTGGCGAGACTTTCGCCGTCCGGATCGACCAGGGCCGCGGCGCGCGCGCTCGCGACCGCATCGCCGGCGCGCTCAAGCGGCATCTCGTCCGCCAGTGCCGGGCGGATGATGCGCTGTTCGATCAGCGCGTAATTGGCAAGCCCGCGCGCATGGGTGTCGCCATAGCCTTTGATCAGCCGTGCGCATTCGGCGATCTCGACGGCGAAGTCGATCGAGCGCGGCGCTGCGTCCACGATCAGCTTGAGCCATTCATCGATTTGTTTCTGCTCTTGTTTGTAGCGGTAGCCGTAAGGGCGCAGCCAGCGTAACTTGGCAAGGAACAGAAGACGCAGATAGCCGCCGATCGAGGTGGTTTCGATCTGCATCGGGAAATAGACGCGGCCGAGCCAGCCGCGTTTGCGCGCCAGCCACAGAATCGGCCGCGTCACGAATGGCGGCAAAAGCTGCGTCATTTCCTCGATGCCGGGCTTGAGGAATTCGCGCACGTGGAACGGTTCCTTGCCGACGCCCAGTTCTTCGCGCGCGATGCGCCGCAGACGCGCGGGCTCGATCTTGGCCCGCGCCACCCGCACGATGTCTTCATACGACATGCGTACAGCGAGATGGCGCGCGGCTTCTTTCAGGAGGCGGCCGTGCGCGTTGGCCGCGGCGTCGGCGTCGAGCACCGGCTTTAGCCGCTTCAGATAAAGCTGCGCATATTTGACGTTCTGGTAGGGAACGAGGCGGCGCACGCCTTCGCCGGCGAATGGCTGCGCCAGCGCCGGAAACGTCCAGGCGACATGGTGCTCGAGCGATTGCCGCGTCGCCGGCGCATAGTGCTTGGCGCTGGCTGCGGACACAGTCTCGGCCTTCGCGCGCGCGGCCTCGAGCCCGGCGTGGAAGCCGCGCATGTTGGCGTCGACCGATTTGCCGTCGGCCTCGATGGCGGCTTCGAGTTGCGCGACCGACAGTGGCAGCCGGCCGCTGCCGGCGATGGCGCCCAGCATCACCGCGTTGATGATCGAGCCGCTCTCGCGCGCGAGCGCGGCCATGTCGATGAGCAGCGCATCGTGCGCGTGCTGCTTGATGGTCTTGGTGAGCGTGCCCTGGTCGAAGCGGCCGTCACCCATGGCGATCTTCTCGTCCATCGCATAGAAGCGTCCTGTCGAGGCGATGACATGCGTGCGCTCGGGCGTGACGAAGCCGCCGGCAACGGTGCGGCCGGCCTCCATCAGTTCGCTGGCCACCGCCACGTCGATATCGCCGACGCCCGGCGTCAACGCCAGTACCGGGCGCTTGTTGCCGAGCAGGCCCACGTGTACCGGAAGAATCTCGATGTAGTAAGTGGTGGCGCCGGTGCGTTGGGCGACGCCGGGAATGGACGTGCTTTGCACCGGGAAGCCGGCCTCCGATGCCGCCGATACGATCCAGTTGGTGAGCACGCCGCCGCCTTCGCCGCCGAGCGCGGCAATGAGGATTTTCACGGGCGCCGCGGAACTCGCCGCCACTTGATTGCGTTGCTCGCGCGCCGGCGTCGCGATCATTGCGACTTCTGTTTTTTCGACTTCTTCCGACTTTGGGCGCGCCGGCGCAATATCGCCGCCGAACCAGCGGATCACCATCTTGCGCAAGCCGAACGCCAGCCGTTCGCGCAAACCCGCGTTGCGCACGATCTCGGCGCGGTAGAACGACGGGCACAGCACGGCCGCATGCGCGACCTCGCCGCACAAGCCGCAGCCGACGCAAGAATTCGATCACCGTCGCCACCGGATCGTCGCGCAACGGATCGGGCGAAGGCTTCACCGTCAGCGAGGGACAGCCGGACAGGCGGATACAGGAGTGATCGCCGGTGCAGATCTCGTCGTCGACGCCGTAGCGTTCGCGCACGACGCGCTTACCCTGCTTGAGTTTTTTGGCGTCTTCGGCGCGGATGCGGCGCTGGCGCGCCAACTGGCATTCACCGTCGGCGACGATCACCTTCAGCCCGCGTTCGGCGGTCTTCATCGCGTCCTTCAGCGTCTTGGTCATCACCTCGACACTGTAGCTGCGCACCGTATGCAGCCATTTTACGCCCATGGTCCGCAGGGTCTGCTCGATGCTCATGCCGGGCGTCGAACCGTCGCGGTTTGCCACGCTCGAGGGGATGTATTGCTGGCCGGTGGCGGAGGCGTAGCCGTTCTGCATCACGATCAGCACGCCGTCGCCTTTGTTGAACAGATTGGAAGCGACGCCGGTGATCAGGCCGTTATGCCAGAAGCCGCCGTCGCCCATGATCGCGATTGGACGCTTCTGCATGTTCGGCGTCACTCCCGCCGCGCTGGCGAGCGACATGCCGTAGCCGAGGATGGAATTGCCGAGCGAGAATGGTGCGAAGGTCGCAAACGAGTGGCAGCCGATGTCGGTTGAGATATGTGTGGGGCCGAGCTCGCGCTGCATCAGCTTGATGGCGGCAAAGACCGGGCGCTCGGGACAGCCGGTGCAAAAGGATGGCGGGCGCGGCGGCAAAGTGAGCGCGGCGGCGGCCTTCGGCTTGTGCGCAACCAAGGAACGCGCAGCTTGCGCCATCGCGTCGGCGTCGAGGCCGTTCGGCCGGGCCGCCTGCAGAAACGCGGCAAGCCCTTCGAGCAGGACGTCTGACGAATATTCGCCGGCTTGCGGCAGCGGGCCCTTGCCGTAGACGCGCGTCTGCATGTCGGCATGGCGCAGTTCGACATTGATCGCGTCCTCGATATAGGCGGGGTTGCCTTCCTCGACGACCAGCACCGCGGATTTGCCGGCGCAGAACTCGCGGATTTCCTCCGGCACCAGCGGATAGACCACGTTGAGGACCAGCAGCGGAATGCGCGAGGCGCCGAACACATCGGCGAGCCCGATACGTTCGAGCGCACGCAGCACGCCGTTGGTCAACCCGCCCATGACGACGATGCCGACGTCGCTTGCGTCGCCTTTGATCACTTCGTTGAGCCGGTGACCAGTAATGAACGCGCGTGCCGCCGGCAGCCGCTCTTCGACTTTAAGTTTTTCCTGGCTGAAGGTCACCGGCGGATGCGCGAGCCGCGCGTAGTTGAAACGCGGAGGCCCGGACAATTTGTCGAGGCCGGAGACGATACCCTTGCGGTTGGTCTTGGCGGTGAATTCGCCGGTGGCATGACAAGCACGGATGCGCAATTCCAGCATCACCGGGGCGTGGCTAGCTTCCGAGAGTTCGAAACCTTTTTCCACGATGCGCACGATGGTCGGCAGGTCGGGGCGCGGATCGAGCAGCCACATCGAGGACTTCAGTGCATAGGCATAGGAGCGCTCCTGGATGACGCTGGCGCCTTCGCCGTAGTCCTCGCCGATGATGATCATCGCGCCGCCGGTGACACCGGGCGAGGCGAGGTTGGACAACGCATCGGCCGCGACATTGGTGCCGACGATCGACTTCCAGGTCACCGCGCCGCGTAAGGGATAGTTGATCGAGGCGCCGAGCATGGCAGCGGCGGATGCTTCATTGGCGCAAGTCTCGAGATGAACGCCGAGCTCGCTCATGATGTCTTCGGCGTCGACCAGCACGTCGAGCAGGTGGGAGACCGGCGCGCCTTGGTAGCCGCCGACGTAAGAGACGCCCGATTGCAGCAGCGCCTTGGTGACCGCGAGGATGCCTTCGCCGCGGAAAGTCTCGCCGTCACCGAGCTTCAGCGCCTGCACTTCCTTTTTGAACGAGCGTTCCATCGCGGTCTCCGGCCAATGGTTTGGCCTCCAACGATTATATCACGCTCCGCTACCGTCCGGGCAAGTTTAGGCTATGGCGGCAGCGTACGTGTATAACGGTCAGAACATCGTGTTGTTATTGGCGGATTTCTCGGGGATCTCCTGGCGCACGTCCCAGTGCTCGACGACCTTGCCGTTTTCCAGCCGGAAAATATCGATGATGGCGGCGCCGCGCTGCCCCGGAGCCGGCACGTTGTGAACATGCAGGATGACGTAATCGCCGTCGGCGAAAACCTTTTTGATCTCACTGTGGTATTGCGGCAGCTTCGCTTTCAGGAAATTGATGAAGGCCTTGAAGCCTTCCGCGCCGTCGGCGGCGCGCGGATTGTGTTGGGTATATTTGGGCCCGAAATACTTGGCGGCCGCTTCGAAATCTTTCTGGTTGATGCCTTTTTCGTAGAGCTCAATCACCGTCTTCTTGTTGGCCTCTTCCTGCGGCGTATTGCCGGCGAAGGCTGGCACCGCTGTCAGCAGCAATGTAGCGGAGATCGTCAGTGCAGCCTTCCACATATCACGTACTCCCTTGCTTGTTTGCGGTTTCGAATTCGACCTCACATATGCGAGGGCAGCCACGTCGCCAGAATTGGAAAGGCTATCAGGATCGCAAGCCTCAGAATATCGGTCAGCACGAAGGGCATGACGCCGATAAACACGGTCGAGAGCTTGACCTCGCGGATCACGCTCTTGATCACGAACACGTTCATGCCCACCGGCGGATGGATGAGCCCAAGTTCGACCGTCATCACCACGATGACACCGAACCAGATCGGATCGAATCCAAGTGCGGTGATCACCGGGAAAACGATTGGCACGGTGAGAATGATCATGGCCATGGCGTCCATGATGCAGCCGAGCAGCAGATACATCAGCATGATGATGATGAGCACGCCGTAGGGGCCGATGCCCAATCCCGTGAGGAACGTGGTCAGCTTCTGCGGCACCTGGGTAATGGTCAGGAAATAGCCGAAGATCAGCGCGCCGATCAAAATCGTGAACACGGCAGCTGTGGTGCGCAACGATTCGATCAGGCAGCGCCAGAAGTCAGCGCGCGAAAGCTTGCGTCGCGCCACCGAGATGATGAAGGCGCCGGCCGCGCCCATCCCCGCGGCCTCTGTGGCGGTAAACATTCCCGCGTAAAGGCCGCCGATGACGAAGATAAACAACAACACCACCGCCCAGATGTCGCGCACGGCGTCGAGGCGCTCTTGCCAGCTATGGCGCGGTGTCTTCGGCAGAAAACCCGGGCGCACCCAGGAAATGATGTTGATGGTGGCGATGTACATGGCCACCGCGATGATGCCCGGGACGATGCCGGCAATGAACAATTTGCCGATGTCCTGCTCGGTGATGAGGCCATAGACCGCGAACACGGTGGAAGGCGGAATCATGATGCCGAGCGAGCCTCCGGCGGCGATCACACCGGTCGAGAAACTCTGCGGATAGCCGAACCGCCGCATCTCCGGATAGGCGACTTTGGAAAAGGTGGCGGCGGTGGCGACCGAGGAGCCGCAAATGGCGGCAAAGCCGCCGCAGGCCGCGATGGTGGCGACGCCCAAGCCCCCGCGCAGGTGGCCGAGAAACGTATTGGAGGCGCGGAATAATTCGCGGCTCATGCCGGACGCGGACGCAAAGGCGCCCATCAGCAGGAACAACGGGATGACGGCGAATTCCGCGTCGGTGGCGGTGCGGATCGGCGACTGCGACAGGATCTTCAGGGCCGGCGCGATGTCGCCGATCATGTAGCCGAAGCCGAGCACGCCGACTGTGCCCATGGCGATGCCGACCGGCACGCGCAGCATCATCAGCGCGAACAGTGAGGCAAATCCGGTGAAGGCGACGGCGTTGGCGCTCATGGCTAATTTCGTTTGCGCATGATCTTGCCCGAAAACCGGGACTCGCTTTTCGGGATCATGCGCTCATTCCCCGGTATGCGCTTCGCGCCGCGCCAGCTTGTCGGGCGCGATCACCAGCCGCAGCGTGCGCAACAACAGCAGCAGCACCGCGGAGGCGAGGCCGAGCCAGGCGACGAAGTAATAAATCCAGACCGGCTGGCGCAGGTCGAACGTGCCGGTATGGGCGGCACGGATGTTGATCACCTTCTCGGCGAACATCCAGGTGAAGACGAGCATGCCGACGAGTGTGACCAGCGCCGCAAACACATCCATGACCCGTTGCACGATTGGCGGCATCGCGCCCCACAACAAGTCGACCGTGATGTGGTCGCCGCGATAGCTCGCCACCGCCATGCCCCAGAAGATCAGGATACCGAGCATCAGGCTGGTGACGTCGTAGGCGTCGGGGATGCCCCAGGAAAAGAAGTAGCGCAGGATCACCGATACGAAAGTGAGCAAGGTGACGACGGCGAGGAACCCCGCCGCCGTCACCTCGATCAGGTCGATGAACTTGTCGACGGGACTGCGTCCCCTCGCTGCGTCGTCCATCAGTAGGCCGCGTTCTCTTTCTTCAAGTCGGCCCGCAGTTCGGCGATCGCCTTAGCGGGATCGACGCCGGCTTTCTTGGCGTCCGCGGCCCATTTGGCTTCGAGCGGAGCGGCCGCCTTGCGCCATTCGGCGACCTGCGCGGGCGTGAGCGTGTAGACCTCATGTCCGGGTTCGGCCTTGATCTTGGCGATACCGTTATGCTCGAAGTCGGCCCAGGGGCCGGCAATCTTGAGCGCCCACTCGCTGGTGCAGTGGTCGTCGATCACCTTCTTCTGTTTGGCCGACATGGCGTCGTATTTCGCCTTGTTGAACACCAGCGCGAAGGTCGTCGTGTAGAACGGCAACTCCATATGGTACTTGGTCACTTTGTCGATGCCGAACAGCACGATCGAGCCCCACGGGAAGGTGACGCCTTCAGCCACGCCCTTGGACAAGACGTCTCGCACTTGCGGCGCCGAGGCCTGCACATTGGTGCCGCCGAGCTGCGTCACGAAGCGGGCAATGGTGCCCTGCGCCGGGCGGATCTTCATGCCCTTGATGTCTCCCGGCACCGTGACTTTCTTGCTGACCAAATGTAGCGCGCCCGGATCGTGCACGAAGGCGAGACAGAACTTGACGTCCTTCATCTCCTTGGCGGCGTAGTTGCGGTACCATTTGTCGAGCGCGACCGTCCCGCCCTTGCCGTTCGACATCAGGAACGGCAGCTCGCCGGCGGCGATGACGGGGAAACGGCCGGGCGTGTAGCCGGGGTTGATGTAGGTCATGTCGGCGATGCCGTCGCGCGCCATATCGTAATGGTCGAAGGCCTTGCCGAGTTGCTGCGAGGGATAGACTTTGTAGTGGATGGTGCCGCCGGAATCCTTCTCGACAGACGCGCCCCATTCCTCCAACGCCTTCTGCAACGGGTGGGACGGCGGCACCCAGTGAGAGATTTTCAGATCAAACGTCTTTTCCTGCGCCGACGCGCCGGTCGCGCCGCAGAGAAGCGCGGCAAAGGCGGCGGCATAGATACACCCGGCAAAACGGGATTTCATGGATTCCTCCCTTGGTTATGTGATGGCGATCACAGTGTTTTGAGCAATTGAGCCGCATAATATTGGAATTGTAAAGTTGGTTTGAAGCCAAACTAATCGGCCGGCGAATCGACGACCGGCGGGATCGGGGAAGCGAACGTGAGCGAGCGAAAGCCTCCGCGCCGGCGCGCCAAGAACGGCGAAACGGTCCCGAAAGCAATCAAATTCGGGCCGCTGGACCGGTGGATCGGCTTCAATCTGCGTATGGCGCAGGAAGCGACCTTCCAGGCCTTCTCGCGCCTGTCCAAGGAGATCGGCGAGAGCCCGGGCCGCTTTGCCACATTGACGATTATCGGCCGAAATCCGGGCATCAGCCAGACCGAGCTCAGCCAGGCGAGCGGGCGCGATAAATCGAGCATCACGCCGGTGATCGAAGACCTTGTGCGGCGCGGTCTGGTCGAACGCAAACGAGAGCGCCACGACCGCCGTGCCTGGCGGTTGAGCCTGACCGCGGCCGGCATCAAGACGCTCTATACCTTGACGCGTTGCGCGCGCACGCATGAGCGCAATCTCGACCGCATCATCGGCCGCTCTGACCGCGCGCGCTTTTTAGCGGTATTGAAAAGGCTCGCTGCGGGGTTTGAATAAGCTCAACGAAACTTGGTCAGCACGTCTTCCGGCACCGGATGCGCTTTGAGCGCGCCGGTTGCTTCATCGCGCAACGTCCAGACACGCATCTCGGTGCATTCGGCGCAAACGTCACCCTTAAGGCTCAGGCTGTGCGTGATTTCGAAGCTGGAGCGGCCGAACTTGATCGTGGAATCGACTATGACGTCGTCGCCGAAGCGCGTGGGCCTGAGAAAGCGCGCATTCGTCTTCACCAGCGGAAAGCCGGAAAAGGGCAGCGTCTTGAACATCTGATATTTGGTGATGCCGAGGGCACGCTCGAACAGCGCGGCGGTGGAAGCATCGAAGATTTCGAAATAACGCGGATAAAAGATGATGCCGGCGGCGTCGCAATCGCCCCATTCGATGCGCACGGTGCGGGAATTGGCGAATGTCATGGACAACGTCTTAACGATCTTTGTCGCGGCGCGCCAGCCAGACGGTACGTTTGTCGCAGGCCGGATCTTCAACGACATGATCGACGATCGTGAAGCCGTGAGAATTTAGCAAGACGCGATATTCTTCCGGCGACAGGCTTGCATGATAGAGCAGCTCGCCTTCGAAGCAGCCAATCGCTTCGCCATAAGCGGGTCCGCTGGTGAACATAAGCGGTGCGTCCGGCGCGGCATGATTGCGGAAGACCGCAAACATGTTGCGCTGATCGTCCGGAGACAGATGAAAGAAACTGTCGAACGCAAGAATGCCGTCGAAGGTTCTTCCCAAGGCCAAGCGGCGCATGTCGGCGATATGCCAGGTGTGATCGGGAAATCGCTCGCGGCATAGCGCGATCATGGCCGGAGCGGAATCGACGCCGGTCAGCAAAAATCCAGATTCGATAAGATAGCGCGCGATTGGCTCGGCCATCCCGCAGCCGATATCGAGAATGTCGCCGGTGGTGGCGACCAAGGCAGCGAAACGGTCGAGCCAGGCTTTTTCAAAGAGTGACCGAACACGCTGTGCGTTGAAGGCCCCGGCATGCCGCTCGTAAAGCTCGATGATTAACTCGGAACCGCGCGTCACCGCGGCGCCATGCGCAGCGCGCCGTCGAGGCGGATCACCTCGCCGTTGAGATAGCCGTTGTGAATGCAATGCAGCACCAGCGCCGCATACTCGCTCGGATTGCCCAGCCGTTTCGGGAACGGCACCGAGGCGCCGAGCGAATCCTGCACGTCTTGCGGCAGCGCCTGCAGCATCGGCGTGCCGAAGATGCCGGGCGCGATCGCCAGCACGCGAATGCCGAACTGAGCGAATTCGCGCGCCGCCGGCAAGGTCAGCGCGGCGACGCCACCTTTCGACGCAGAATAGGCGGACTGTCCGATCTGGCCCTCGAAAGCGGCGACCGAGGCGGTCGAGACGATAACGCCGCGCTCGCCGTCGGGCATCGGGGGCGCCGCCTGCATAGCGGCGGCCGCGAGCCGCATCATGTTGAAGGTGCCGATCAGGTTGATGCGGATGACGCGTTCGAAGTCCGCCAGCGGCATCGGGCCGTCGCGGCCAACAATGCGTTTGGCGGGACCGACGCCCGCGCAATTGACCAGAATGCGCGCCGGGCCGTGGTCGGCCGCCGCCTTTTTGACGGCGGCTTCGGCGGCGTCGGCGTCGGACACGTCGCATTTGATCGCCAGCCCGTTAATGTCGATGGCGACGTCGGCGGCGGCCTTGTCGTTAATGTCGACGACCGTGACCTTGGCGCCGGCCGCGGCCAAGGTGCGCGCCGTGGCGGCGCCCAAACCCGATCCGCCGCCGGTGACGATGGCCGCCTGTCCCTTGATGTCCATTGTCGTTTTTCTCCTGAGAGCGTGGCGAAATCGTTGGCGGCTCGTCGCCGTGGCGTCAAGGGCGCCGGCTACAACACTTCATAGACGGCGAGCCGGACGCTGCGCGCGCGGCGTTCGCCGCGTGCCAGCGCCAGGATGCGATTGAGCCAGTCGAGCGCGCGGTCGGAGGTCTCGAACCGCATCAGCGTGCGGAAGTAATAAAGCGACGGATCGACGGCTTCGCCGCGCGCCAGCGCCGCGATCACCTCCGGCGGGCCGTGGCGCAGCCCTTCGCTGCTCACCAAAATGCGCGCACCGGCATCGGTTTCGATTGTGTAGCGCGCCTGAATGTCGGCTGCCCCGTCGGCACGGATGAACTGCCAGTCGGCGCCGCCCGGAAGGATGCGGCCGTTGAGCTTCGGCCCGGCCACGGTGCCGCCCAGGATATTGATGATGCGCCGCTCGCCATAGGGCGTCGGCCCCAGGTTCATGATGGTGTCGAGTTCCGCGTCGACGATGAAAATAGGCTGATCACTCAACAAGGATGGCATCGGTTGGGTCCCCAACGTTTGATTATTCGCCATTTGACCCTGCCGGTGGGCAGCCGTAAATACGAACCGCAACCGGGATAAGCCCAAATGGCGCGTATTTCCTCACTTGCCGAGGCCATCGAGGCCACCGTCCGCGACGGCGACACCGTCGCGGTGGAAGGCTTCACGCATCTCATTCCGCACGCCGCCGGCCACGAGATCATCCGGCAGAAGCGGAAACGTCTGACGCTGATCCGCATGACGCCGGATCTTGTGTACGACCAGCTCATCGGCATGGGCTGCGCCGACAAGCTCGTCTTCTCCTGGGGCGGCAATCCGGGCGTCGGCTCGCTGCACCGGTTCCGCGATGCGGTCGAGAACGGCTGGCCGCACCAGCTCGCAATCGAAGAACATTCGCATGCCGCCATGGCCAACGCTTACGAAGCCGGCGCCGCCGGCCTGCCGTGCGCAATTTTCCGCGGCTATATCGGCGGCGACTTGCCGAAGGTGAATGCCAACATCAAGCACATCACCTGTCCGTTCACCGGCGAGCGGTTGGCCGCGGTGCCGGCGCACCGGCCCGATGTGGCGGTGATCCACGCCCAGCGCGCAGATAAGGCCGGTAATGTCATGCTTGAAGGCGTGCTTGGCGTGCAGAAGGAGGCGGTGCTTGCCGCCAAACGCTCGGTGATCACGGTCGAGGAAATCGTCGACGCGTTGCCTGCGAACCGCAGCCTGAATGCCTGCATCCTGCCGTACTGGACGGTGGGCTACGTGGTGGAAGTGCCGGGCGGCGCGTTTCCCTCCTATGCGCAAGGCTACTACCCGCGCAACAACAGCTTCTACAAGGAGTGGGACGGCATCGCGCGTGAGCGCGACACCTTCCTTACCTGGATGAAGGACAACGTTCTGGAAAAGGGCCCGGAGGCCTTCGCCCAGCATGCGCGTACACACCGCGCGGCGGCGGAGTAACGATCATGGCCGATTACAAGCCGAATGAGATGATGACGATCGCGGCGGCGCGCGCGCTGAAGAACGACGATGTCTGCTTCGTCGGCATCGGCATGCCGTCGGCGGCGGCGAACCTCGCGCGGCTGACGCACGCGCCGGGCATCACGCTGATCTACGAATCCGGCACGCTTGCCACCAAGCCGAACGTGCTGCCGTTGTCGATCGGCGACGGCGAACTGTGCGAGACCGCAATCACGACCGTCTCCGTGCCGGAAATGTTCCGCTACTGGCTGCAGGGCGGCCGCATCAAGGTCGGTTTTCTCGGAGGCGCACAGATCGACAAATACGCCAACCTCAATACAACGGTGGTCGGCCCCTACGACAAGCCGAAAGTGCGTCTGCCCGGCGGCGGCGGCGCGCCGGAGATCGCCACGTCTTGCGGCGAAATCTTCATCATCATGGCGCAGTCAAAGCGCGGCTTCGTCGCCACGCTCGACTTCGTGACCTCGATCGGCCACGTCACGGGCGGCGACTCGCGCGAAAAACTCGGCGTGAAAACCAAAGGCCCGACCAAGTTGATCACTGATCTGGCGCTGTTTGCGCCCGATCCACAGACGAAGGAAATGACAGTCGTTTCCATCCATCCGGGCGTCAGCCGCGAGCAGATTCAGGATGCGACTGGCTGGCCGGTGAAATTCGCGGCCAAGGTCGATGAGACGCCGGCGCCGACACAGAAAGAGCTCGACGTGCTGCGTGAATTGCACGCGCGCACGGCGCGCGCAACGGCCGCGTAAGGTTTGAAACATATGAGCGACAAAAAACGTGAAGTCTTCCTCTGCGACGCCGCCCGCACCCCGATCGGGCGTTACGGCGGTGCGCTCGCCAAGGTGCGCGCCGACGATCTCGCCGCCGTGCCGATCAAGGCGCTGATGGCGCGCAATACCCATGTCGACTGGGAAAAGCTCGACGAGGTCTATTTCGGCTGCGCCAACCAGGCCGGCGAAGACAACCGCAACGTCGCCCGCATGGCGCTGTTGCTCGCCGGACTTCCCGACAGCGTGCCGGGCGTGACGTTCAATCGCCTGTGTGCCTCCGGCATGGAAGCGGTCGGCACCGCCGCGCGTGCGATCAAGGCCGGCGAGATGGATTTCGCCATCGCCGGCGGCGTCGAATCGATGACGCGCGCGCCCTTCGTGCAGGGCAAGAGCGAAGCGGCTTTTTCGCGTAGCGTCGAGGTCTACGACACAACGATCGGCTGGCGCTTCATCAATCCGCTGATGAAGGCGCAATACGGCGTCGATTCAATGCCGGAAACGGCTGAGAACGTGGCGGAGGAGTTCCAGGTCAGCCGCGCCGATCAGGACCAATTCGCGCTGCGCTCGCAGCAGCGTGCGGGCGAGGCGGAAGCCCGCGGCTACTTCACCACCGAGATCGTTTCGGTCGAGACGCCCGGCGGCAAAGCCGGTCCCATTCTGGTCGACCGCGACGAGCATCCGCGCCCGGAGACCTCGATCGAGCAGCTCGCCAAGCTAAAGACGCCGTTCCGCAAGGACGGCACCGTCACCGCCGGCAATGCGTCCGGCGTCAATGACGGCGCCGCCGCCTTGATCATTGCCTCGGAAGCTGCGGTGAAAGCCTACAAGTTAACGCCGCGCGCACGTATCCTCGGCATGGCGTCCGCGGCAGTGCCGCCGCGCATCATGGGCATCGGGCCGGTGCCGGCCACCCGCAAATTGATGGCGCGGCTCGACCACAAAATCACCGACTACGATCTGATCGAGATCAACGAAGCCTTCGCCTCGCAGTCGCTGGCGTGCCTGCGTCAACTGGGACTTGCCGACGATGCCGAGCACGTCAATCCGCATGGCGGCGCGATCGCGCTCGGCCATCCGCTCGGCATGTCGGGGGCGCGCTTGGTGCTGACGGCGGCGCACGGACTGCACGAGCGCGATGGCAAGTTGGCGCTGGCGACGATGTGCGTCGGCGTGGGGCAGGGCGTATCGCTGGCGCTGGAACGGATTTCGTAAGGGGAAGGACGGAGCATGTCGCTGATTTATCCGCGTGAAAGCCTGAGCGCTTTCCCAAAACATCTGTCCCCGGGCTACCGCAGCACGGTTAAGCGTTCGCCGTCGCAGCCGCTTGTGCTCGTGCCGCATACGCTCTCGGAATTGACCGGTCCGGTCTACGGCCACAATGCGGTCGAGGAGGGCGACGCCGACCTGACCAAGCAGCATGCCGGCGAGCCCTTGGGCGAGCGCATCATCGTGCACGGTCATGTCCTCGACGAGGACAAGCGGCCGGTACCCGACACGCTGGTCGAACTCTGGCAGGCCAATGCCTGCGGCCGCTACGTGCACACGGTCGACCAGCACCCCGCGCCGCTCGATCCAAACTTCACCGGAGCCGGCCGCACGGTCACCGACAAGAAAGGCTATTACCGCTTCATCACCATCAAGCCCGGCGCCTATCCGTGGGGCAATCACCACAATGCCTGGCGGCCGAACCACATCCACTTCTCGGTGTTCGGCCACTCGTTCCTGTCGCGGCTGGTGACGCAGATGTACTTTCCCGGCGACCCGCTGTTCCCATTCGATCCGATCTTCAATTCCGTGACGGACGAAAAGGCGCGCGCGCGCATGGTCGCGAGTTTTGACCTGGACAGCACGATTCCCGATTGGGCGCTTTGCTTCCGCTTCGACATCGTGCTGCGCGGCCGCGAAGCGACACCTTTGGATGAGGACAAGCACTAGCGCATGATCGAATGCGCGCGAACACATTGCTGTCGTCATGCCCCGGGACAAGCCCGGCCATGACAGGCTCGATTTTCTCTCTTTGAATCGGAATGACGATCAATGTCTGAGATCACGCCCTCGCAAACGGTCGGCCCCTATTTTGCCTATGGTCTGGCGCCGCAGAGCCGCTGCCAGTGGAGCCCCGATCGCAAGACTTATGACTGGAAGGAAACCGTCGGCGCCAATCTGGTGACGCCGGACGCCACCGGCGAGCGCATTCGCATCGAGGGCCGCGTCACCGACGGAGACGGTCTCCAGATCAACGACGCCATGATCGAAATCTGGCAGGCGGACGCGCAAGGGCGCTACGCGAGCCCGCGCGATAGCCGCGCACGGCCGAACACCCAGTTCACCGGCTTCGGCCGCACGGCGACCGATGCCGACGGCGCCTTTTCCTTCGACACCATCAAGCCCGGCACGGTGCCGGGCCCGAACGGCAAGACGCAGGCGCCGCATATCGTGGTCTGCGTCTATTCGCGCGGCATGCTGCGGCAGGTTTACACCCGGCTCTATTTCTCCGATGAGGCGGCCAACGACAGCGATCCGATCCTGGCGCTGGTGCCGGCCGACCGCCGCGGCACGCTCATTGCCCACAAGGAGAGCCGTAACGGTCAGCCCGTCTACCGTTTCGACATCCGCGTGCAGGGCGCCAACGAGACGGTTTTCTTCGAGATTTGAAGACGCTAGCGCCGGGCCTGTTGCCCACTGATCGTTGTTGTTTGGCCTAAAAGTGGGCTATACCCTACCATAATGCCCACTTTCTTGCCCACGATCGATTTTTTCTCGAAAATTATATAGCAAAATCAACTAATCTATTGCCCACCCACTCTGCCCATCTTTTTTCGATGCGTTTTTTCATTTGACGGACTGAGAGGTTCTTGGTTCGCTTGCTCCCGGCAAAGGGCCTGCAAGAGCCCTACGCCTTTGATCCGAGGGAGCGCCTGATGAACGAACAGATCCTGCAGGAGATCAGCGACTATTGCCGCACCCGTGGCCTCGCTGAATCGACTTTCGGCCGTCGTGCCGTCAACGACGGCAAGCTCGCCAGCCGGCTGCGCAATGGCGGCCGCATCACCACCGACACATTGGAACGCATCCGCGCCTTCATGACGCGCAATGGCGACGGCGCACCTGCGCGCCGCCGCGTGCTGTTCGAGCCATCGGCGCCGACGCCGATGTCGCTATCGGCTGCGTCGGCCGTCCCGGCCATGCCTGCGACGTCCGAGCCAAGCGACGATCCGCAGCGCAATTTCCGCTTCTTCGACAACCGGCAGAAATATCTTCTATTCGTGAACACCTGCTCGGAGAAATGGGAGGTCGCCAACCGCGTCGGCCTCGAACTCGCCAATATCCATCCGCGTCCGCCGGCCGTGCGGGTGTTCGACGCCGGCGTCGGCGATGGCACCGTGCTCTCGCGCGTGATGCGCACCATGCACGACCGCTTCCCCACCACGCCGTTCTATGTCGTCGGCAAGGAAATCAGCCTCGAAGATGTCCGTCTCACTTTGCAGAAGATGGCGGACCGTTTCGTCGAGCATCCCGCCTCTGTGGTGGTGCTGACCAACCTTGCCTATGCGGAAGCGCCCTGGCTGGCGGTGAAGTCCTTGTCGGCGGCCGCCAGCCTGGTCTGGAAGGAAGTCGCGATGGAGGGAACCACCGCGCATTCCTTCGAAGAGCAGATCAACGCGCTCGAGCCTTTCCTCGGCGAAAGCTGGAAGGCGAAAGTGTCGCCGAAGAGCGGCAACCCGGTCTACGAGCGGCCCGTCATCCTGGTGCTCTATCGCGCCGACCACAAATTCTTGCTCGATCAGATCGTGCCAAAACCCGGCGGCACCGTCGCCGACTACGATCTGGTCATCGCCTCGCAGCCTTATCGCGCGCGCGCTTCGCTCGAATTCAAGGCCAAGCGTGTGTTGACGCCGCTGGCCAAGGCGCTCGGGCCGGGCGGACGCATGATCGCGATCCACTCCCACGGGCACGATCCGGGCATGGAGATCATTCACAAGGTCTGGCCGGACGACAATCCGTTCGCGCACAGCCGCCACGACCTGCTGAAAGAAGTCAAACACGAGCTTGGCGCTGCCGGCCGCGATCTCAACTTCAATGCCTATTCCGATCAGCGTTCGCTGTTCCAGTACGTCATGCATACGCTGCCTTCGGAAATATCCGCGGCCAGTTCGTCGATCGGCACCTCCACGCTGCTCGCCGCCTGGAACGCGGCGATCTACGTCGCCCAGGTCGAGGATGACCGCCTGTCGGACGTCAATAGCGATCGTCGTTATATCGAGGCCACACGCGATGTCCTGCAAAAACACGGCGGCTTGTGGTTCTACGACGAGAGCTTCGTGATCTCGCGCCGGCGCGAGTGAGCGCGTTTCACTCATGAGCGCCGCCGACTTCGCGCAACGGTTTTCTATCGAAGCCACGCGGCCGGGCGCGGCCGAACTCGCCGCGCTCGCCGAAATTTTACCGAAGACGACACCGGTCTATTTCTCCGCGGTGCCGACGGTGACGCCGGACGATCTGGTGAGCGCCGCCACGACATTGCGCAAGGCCGATCTCGAACCGGTCATCCATATCGCCGCCCGGCGAATTCGCACGGTTGCGGATCTGCAGGACCTGCTTGCCCGCTTGCGCGGCGAGGCCGACGTTCGCAAACTTCTGGTGATCGGCGGAGAGGCCGAAACGCCAGGTCCCTATAGCGACGCGCTGGCGGTCATCCAGAAGGCGAAGCTGCGCGAGGCCGGCATCGAAGAGATCGGCATCGGCGCTTATCCTGAGGGCCATCCGAAAATTCCGCCCGGCCGTCTGGAGGCGGCCCTCGACGAGAAGCTTGCCGCGGCCGCGGCGCAAGGCTTGCGCACCCACCTCGTCAGCCAGTTTTCGTTTTCGCCCGAGCGTATTCTCGTCTGGCTCCAGCAGTTGCGCGCTTGCGGCATCCACCAGCCGATTAAGGTCGGCATGGCCGGCCCGACCAGCGTGCCGGCGCTCTTGCGCTACGCCAAGCGCTGCGGCGTCGCCGCTTCGCTGCGCGGGCTGATATCGGGCGCCGCGGCCTCTTTGATCGGTCATGTCGGCCCCGACCGCATCGTCGACACGCTCAGCGCCGCCGAAGGGCTCGGCGACATCTCCGCGCATTATTTTTCCTTTGGCGGCTCGGTTGAAACCGCACGCTACGCATGCGAAGCGTCGGCGAGACGGCATGGCGCCGGCCGTGCTATGGCACATTGAAACGCCGCACGATCTCAAAAGCCGTTGAGACCGTGCCAAAACAAGCAAGCCCGCCCCTTAGAAGGCGCCGGGCATTTTGCGGAGGAAACGATGACGCAACGGAGCAAACCGCCTTTCCGCGCCGACCATGTCGGCAGTATTCTGCGCACCGCGCCGGTCAAGCAGGCGCGCGCCAAGCACCAAAAGGGCGAGATCACGGCCGACCAGTTGAAAGCGGTCGAAGACGCCGAGATCATCAAGATCATCCAGAAGCAGGAAGAGATCGGTTTCAAGCTTGCCACCGACGGTGAATTCCGCCGCTCGTGGTGGCATTTCGATTTCCTCGGCGATCTCGACGGCATCGACGTCGTCGAGAGCGACCACGGCATTCAGTTCCAGGGCGTGCAGACGCGGCCGCTGGTCCTCAAGATCAACGGCAAGATCGATTTCTCGACCCACCCGATGATCGAACATTTCAAGTTCCTGAAGGCGCACACCAAGGTCATGCCGAAGATGACGATCCCATCGCCGGCGATGGTGCACTTCCGCCTCGAAGCGAATGCGGTGAACAAGGCCGTCTACTCCGATCGCGACGCCATCTTCGACGATCTGGCGACCACCTATCAGAAAGCGATCAAGGCGTTCTACGACGCCGGCTGCCGTTATTTGCAGCTCGACGACATCGCCTGGGCCTATCTCTGCTCGGAGGTCGAATTGAAGAAGGCGCGCGAGCGCGGCGCCGACGTCGATCATCTCCAGGAGGCCTACGCTGCTTGCACCAACAAGGCGTTGGAAGCGAAACCCGCAGACATGACGATCACGTCGCACATCTGCCGCGGCAATTTCCGCTCGACCTGGATTTCGTCGGGCGGCTACGAGCCGGTCGCCGAGACCTTGTTCGCAAAATTGAATTACGACGGCTACTTCCTGGAATACGACTCCGACCGTGCCGGCGGCTTCGAGCCGCTGCGCTTCCTGCCCAAGGGCAACAAGATCGCGGTGCTCGGCCTCATCACTTCCAAGCAGGGGCGGCTCGAGCCGCGCGACGAGATCAAGAAGCGCATCGAGGAAGCGACCAAATTCGTCGCCCTCGACCAACTTTGCCTCTCGCCGCAATGCGGCTTTGCCTCCACCGAAGAAGGCAACGTGCTCGCCGAAGACGAGCAGTGGGCAAAGCTGCGCATGGTGGTGGAACTCGCCGACGAGATTTGGGGCAAGTAAAAAGCCGTTCGTTCCCGCACTCGGGTCCAACCTTCGGCTGGCCCGAACGCAGGCTCCTGTGGGAATCCGGAAAAAGAACTGGGTCCCCGCTCTCGCGGGGACGAGCGGACGATAGGGAGAGAACGATGACCCAACGCACGACGCCACCGTTCCGCGCCGATCACGTCGGCAGTTTGTTGCGCACCGCGCCGCTGAAGGACGCGCGTGCCAAGCACGCCAAGGGCGAAATTGACGCGGCCGCGCTGAAGGCCGTGGAAGACGCCGAGATCGAAAAGGCCGTGCAGAAACAGCAGGAGGTCGGCCTCAAGCTTGCCACCGACGGCGAGCTACGCCGCTCCTGGTGGCATTTCGATTTTTTCAGACATCTGAAGGGCGTTGAAATGATCAGCGCGCCGCCGATCAAATTCCATGGCGTCGACACCAAGTCCGAGGCGATAAAGATCGTCGGCAAGATCGATTTCGCCGGACATCCGCACATCGAACATTTCAAGTTTCTCAAGAGCAAGGTCGCGCCCGGTATCGCGGCGAAAATGACGATTCCCGCACCGAGCACGTTCCACTTCCGGCAGGGCCGCAAGATGGTCAGCACGGATGCCTATCCAGATATGGACGCGTTTTTCGCCGATGTCGCGGCCGCCTATCGCAAGGCGATCCGCGCTTTCTACGACGCCGGCTGCCGCTATCTACAGCTCGACGATACCGCCTGGGCGATGATTTGCGATCCTAACGAGCGCGAGCAGTCAAAGGGGCGTGGCGACGATCCCGACAAGCTGCCGCCGATCTATACGCGCATGACCAACGAGGTGCTCAAGGAAAAGCCCGCCGACATGGCGATCACCATGCATTCCTGCCGCGGCAATTTCCGCTCGACCTTCATTGCCTCGGGCGGCTACGAGTTCGTGGCCGAGCAGTTGCTCGGCAACACGAATTTGGATGGCTATTTCCTCGAATATGACAGCGACCGCGCCGGCGGCTTCGAGCCGCTGCGGTTTTTCCCCAAAGGCAACAAGCAGATCGTGCTCGGCTTGGTCACGTCGAAGAGCGGGCGGCTGGAGCAGAAGGACGACATCAAGCGGCGCATCGACGAAGCCACCAAATTCGTCGCGCTCGAGCAGTTGTGCCTGTCGCCGCAATGCGGCTTTGCCTCGACCGAAGAAGGCAACGTGCTGGCCGAAGAGGAGCAATGGGCCAAGTTGCGCATGATCGTGGAGCTCGCGGAAGAGGTGTGGGGGAAGTAGGCCACCCCAAACTTAAGGCCGTCATCGCCGGGCCGCGTCCAACGGATCGCCGCGAAGCCCGGCCCGATGACGGGCTCCGGCGCGCGATCCTGTGATCCCGATTAGATAGGCACTGCGCCCCTTGCCGGGATAGCCGGGACAAGCTCGGCCATGACGATCGAGAGGCAATTGTATGACGCAACGCGCCACGCCCCCTTTCCGCGCCGATCACGTCGGCAGTTTGCTGCGCACCGGTCCGTTGAAAGACGCGCGCGCCAAGCGTGAAAGAGGCGAGATCGACGCGGCCACGCTCGCGGCCGTGGAAGACCGCGAGATCGAAACGATCATCCGGCGCCAGGAAGACATCGGCCTCAAGGTGGTGACCGATGGCGAATTCCGCCGCGCCTTCTGGAACTACGATTTCCTTGGGCGCCTGCCCGGCGTGGAAGCCTATCTCGGCGAACGCAAGATCAGCTTCCAGGGCAAGAACCCGAAGCCGATGATGCTGCGCGTGACGGGCAAGCTGGGCGCGTTTGCCACCCATCCGATGCTCGCGCATTTCATGTTCGTCAAAAATCACACGCGCGTCACGCCAAAGATGACGATCCCGTCGCCGTCGTCGTTGCATTTCCGCTACGGCCGCGACGCGGTCCCGCAAGCGATCTATCCCGACATGGCCGATTTTTATCGCGACCTCGGCCAGACCTACGCACAGGTCGTGCGCGCCTTTGCCGATGCCGGCTGCCGCTATCTGCAGCTCGACGAGGTCAATTTCACCTATTTGTGCGACCCGAAATTGCGCGCGCAGGTGGCCAACCGCGGCGACGATCCCGAGCAGTTGCCGGCGATTTATGCCGGTATGATCAACGCAGCGATCTCCGATATTCCGTCCGACATGGCGATCACCATGCATCTGTGCCGCGGCAATTTTCAGTCGACCTTTGTGGCCTCTGGCGGCTACGAGCCGGTAGCGGAGATGCTGTTCAATGCGATCAACGTCGATGGCTATTTTCTCGAATACGACAGCGACCGCGCCGGCGGATTCGAGCCGCTGCGCTTTGTGCCGAAAGGCAAGACGATCGTGCTTGGCCTCGTCACCTCGAAAAGCGGCCGGCTCGAATCGAAAGACGAGATCAAGCACCGCATCGAGCAGGCGGCGCAATTCATCGATCTCGACCAGCTCTGCCTATCGCCGCAATGCGGTTTCGCCTCGACCGAAGAGGGCAACATCCTGGCCGAGGACGAGCAGTGGGCAAAGCTACAGATGATTGTCGAGGTGGCCGAGGAGGTATGGGGTCGATGACACAGCGCACCAAACCACCGTTCCGTGCCGACCACGTCGGCAGCTTGCTCAGGCCTGCCGCGTTGAAGGAAGCGCGCGCCGAACGAGAAAAAGGTGAGATTGACGCGGCGGCGCTCAAGGCCGTCGAAGACCGCGAGATCGAGCGCATCATCAAAAGCCAAGAAGAGGTCGGCCTGCAGTCGATCACCGACGGCGAATTTCGCCGCTCCTGGTGGCATCTCGATTTCCTCTGGGGCCTCGACGGCGTCGAGAAGAACATCATGGAGTCGGGCGTCGCCTTCGCCGCCACCAATACCCGCAACGAAGGCGTCAAGGTCACGGGCAAGATCGGCTTTTCAGGTCATCCGATGATCGAGCACTTCAAGTTCGTCGCGGCTCACACCAAGCGCACGCCGAAGATCACGATCCCGTCGCCGTCGGCGCTCTACGGAAGGCCGGCGAAGCCGCCGATCGCCGGTTACGACAATCTCGATAAGATGTTCGAGGATCTCGGCCAGGCCTATAAAAAGGCGGTGCGCGCCTTTGCCGACGCCGGCTGCCGCTATCTGCAGCTCGACGAGGTTTTCATCGCCATGCTGTGCGATCCGGGCTACCGGCAGAAGATGAAGGATCGCGGCGACGATCCGGAAAAGCTCGGCGCGCTGTACGGCGATCTCATCAACACCGCGATGTCGGATATCCCGTCCGACATGACCATCACCATGCACATGTGCCGCGGCAACTATAAGTCCACCTTCATGGGTTCCGGCGGCTACGAGGCCGAGCAGGACGTGCTGTTCAACCGCATCAAGGTGCATGGATATTTCATGGAATACGACAGCGACCGCGCCGGCGGCTTCGAGCCGCTCAAGCTGGTGCCGAAGGATCGGCAGATCGTGCTTGGCCTGGTCACCACCAAGACCGGGCGGCTCGAATCGAAAGACGACATCAGGCGGCGCATCGACGAAGCGGCGAAATATATTTCGCTCGATCAGCTGTGCTTGTCGCCGCAGTGCGGATTTGCCTCCACCGAGGAAGGCAACACGCTGGCCGAAGACGAGCAATGGGCAAAGCTGCGGATGATCGTGGAGATCGCGGAAGAGGTGTGGGGGAAGTAGCCGGCCTCAAACGATGACCCGTCAACGCCGGACTTGTGCCGGCGATACCGATAAGAAAGGCACCGCGTCCCAAGCAAGATGGTCGGGTCAAGGCCGGCCATGACAGAAACGAACGCTCTCGCTATACCATCCCGGCAGTTTATGGAGGGTCAATGCCGGGTATCGTCGAAAGCAAAACCGCCATCGTCACCGGGGCCGGTCGGGGCATCGGCCGCGCCATCGCCGAGTTGCTGGCAAAGCAAGGCGCGCGCGTCGTGGTCTGCGATATCGGCGCCAGCCTGCAAGGCGCCGGTACCGATGTGGGCCCCGCGCAAGAGGCGGTGGCGGCGATCGAAAAGGCCGGCGGCAAGGCGGTCGCATCCACGTTGTCGATCACCGAGCCGAAGAACGCCGAAGCGATCGTCAAGACAGCGCTCGATGCCTTCGGCAGCGTCGATATTCTGGTCAACAATGCCGGTATCCTGCGCGACGTCATCTTTCACAAGATGAGCCACGCCGACTGGAACGACGTCATCGACGTGCATCTGCACGGCTCGTTCAACATGAGCCGCGCCTGTGCCGCCGTGTTCCGCGAGCAAGGCTCGGGCGCTTTCGTGCACATGACCTCGACTTCGGGGCTGATCGGCAATTTCGGCCAGGCCAATTACATGGCCGCCAAGCTCGGCATCATGGGCCTGTCGCGCGGCATTGCGCTCGACATGGCGCGCTTCGGCGTGCGCTCGAACTGCATCGCGCCCTTTGCCTTCACGCGCATGATCGAGTCGATCCCCGCGCAGACCGAGGCGGAAAAGAAACGGGTCGAACGCCTTGCACAAATGACGCCGGAAAAGATCGCGCCGCTCGCCGTCTATCTCGGCTCCGGCAAGGCCGACGGCATTTCCGGGCAGGTCTTCGCCGTGCGCAACAACGAGATCTTCCTGTTCAACCAGCCGCGCCCGATCCGCGTCATCCACCGCTCCGACGGCTGGACGCCGGAAGCGCTCGATGAGCAGTTCAAGGGTGCGTTCGGCGCATCGTTCACGCCGCTGGAACGCTCCGGCGATGTGTTCAGCTGGGATCCCATCTGACCGATGGCCATCGTCTACGAAAAACTTCTCGCGCTCAAAATCCCGGCGGTCGAGCAGACCTATGGCCCCAAGGACTGCATGCTCTATGCGCTCGGTCTGGGGCTCGGCCAGGACCCGATGAACGAAGACGAGCTTGCCTTCGTCTACGAGAAAAATCTCAAAGTATTGCCGACCTACGCGCTGGTGCAGGGCTATTCGCCGTACTGGCTGCGCAATCCGGCGAGCGGCGTGAACTGGACCAAGGTGGTGCACGGCGAGCAGGGCCTGACGCTGCACAAACCAGTGCAGGGCGAGGGTACTGTGGTCGGCCAGACCCGCATCGTCGAGGTCGTCGACAAGGGCGAGGGCAAAGGTGCGCTGGTTTATTCCGAGCGCGACATCACCGACAAGCAAAGCGGCGCGTTGCTGGCAACGTTGACGCAAACAACGTTCTGCCGCGCCGACGGCGGTTTCGGCGGGCCCAAGGACGGCAAAAAGCGCGAGGCGCCGGCGCCGCATCCGATCCCCGAGCGCGCGCCCGATCTCACTTGCGATCTGCCGACGCGGCCGGAAATGGCGCTCATCTATCGTCTCTCCGGCGACATCAATCCGCTGCATGCCGAACCGGAATTTGCCAAGGCGGCCGGCTTCCCGCGGCCGATCCTGCATGGGCTTGCCACGTTTGGCGTCGCCGGCCACGCCTTGCTGAAGACGGTCTGCGGCTACGATCCGGCGCGGCTGACCGCGATGAAAGCGCGCTTTTCGGCGCCGGTCTTTCCGGGCGAGACCATCCGCACAGAGATTTGGCGCAATGGCGCCGTGCTAAGCTTTCGCGCCCGCGTGGTCGAACGCGACGTCGTGGCGATCAACAATGGCTGCGCGGAGATTGTCGGATAACGCATGAGCAAAAGCACTTCGCAGCACGACGACCACGCCGATATCCGTGAGGGTGTACGCGCGCTTTGCGCCAAGTTTTCCGGCGAATACTGGCGCGCGCTGGATCGTGAACGCGCCTATCCGACGGAATTCGTCGCGGCACTGACGGAAGCCGGCTATCTCGCCGCGCTCATTCCGGAAGCGTATGGCGGCAGCGGGCTCGGCATCGGCGCGGCCGCCGCGATCCTGGAGGAAATTCACGCCTCCGGCGGAAATGGCGGTGCCTGCCACGCGCAGATGTACATCATGGGCACGATCCTGCGTCATGGCAGCGACGCGCAGAAGGAGCGCTATCTGCCGAAGATCGCAAGCGGCGAGTTGCGGCTGCAAGCCTTCGGCGTGACCGAGCCGACCTCGGGCACCGACACGCTCGCTTTGCGCACCACGGCGCGGCGCGAAGGCAACGATCATTATGTCATCAACGGACAGAAGATCTGGACCTCGCGCGCGGAACATTCCGACCTGATGCTGTTGCTTGCGCGCACGACGCCGCGCGAGCAGGTCAAGAAGCGGACCGACGGGCTATCCGTCTTTCTGGTCGACATGCAGCTGGCGCAAGCGCCGAACATGACGATCACGCCGATCCGTACCATGATGAACCATTCCACCACGCAGATTTTCTTCGACGATTTGCGCGTGCCGGCGGAAAACCTGATCGGCGAGGAGGGCAAGGGCTTTCGTTATATTCTTTCCGGCATGAATGCCGAGCGCATTCTTATCGCGGCCGAATGCGTGGGCGACGCCAAATGGTTCATCGACAAGGCCACGGGCTATGCCAAGGAGCGCGTGCTGTTCGATCGGCCGATCGGGCAGAACCAGGGCGTGCAGTTCCCGATCGCGCGCGCCTATGCGCAGATGCGCGCGGCCGAGCTGATGGTGCATGACGCCGCGCGCAAATACGAGGCGGGCGGCGACATCGGGCCGGAAGCCAACATGGCCAAGCTGATCGCGGCGGACGCCTCGTGGTTTGCCGCCGACATGTGCGTGCAGACGCATGGCGGCTTCGGCTTCGCCGAGGAATACGACATCGAGCGCAAGTTCCGCGAGACGCGGCTCTACCAGGTGGCGCCGATTTCGACCAATCTCATTCTCTCTTATCTCGCCGAGCACGTGCTCGGCCTGCCGCGTTCTTATTGACATGACGCTTCCGTTGGAAGGTCTT
Organism: uncultured Alphaproteobacteria bacterium; assembly: GCA_963840065.1. Lineage (GTDB taxonomy): Bacteria > Pseudomonadota > Alphaproteobacteria > Rhizobiales > Xanthobacteraceae > Pseudolabrys. The sequence continues at coordinate 866,148 of CAWIXF010000010.1, forward strand.
CTCGTCATCTCAGTCGAGCAGGCGGTGGCGGCGCCGCAATGCACCTGCCGCCTCGCCGACGCCGGCGCGCGCGTGATCAAGGTCGAGCGGCCGGAAGGCGACTTCGCGCGTGCCTACGATCACGTCGTGCACGGCGAGAGCGCCAATTTCGTCTGGCTCAACCGCGGCAAGCAATCGGTGGTGCTCGACCTCACCAAGGACGACGACAAGGCATTGCTCGAGGCGATGCTCGGCAAGGCCGATGTCTTTGTGCAAAATCTCAAGCCCGGCGCGCTCGCCAAGCTCGGCTTCGGTTTCAAACGCCTGCGCACGAACTATCCCGAGCTCATCTGCTGCTCGATTTCCGGCTATGGCGAGAGCGGGCCTTATGCGCAGCGCAAGGCCTACGATCTGTTGATCCAGGCGGAGTCGGGCGTTGCCTCCGTCACCGGCGGTCCGGAAGGACCGGCACGCGTCGGCGTGTCGATCGTCGATATCGCCGCCGGCCTCAACGCCTACGAAGCGATCCTGGAAGCGTTGATCAAGCGCGGCCGCACCGGGGAAGGCGCGGAGATTTCCGTTTCCATGTTCGACGCCATGGCGGAATGGATGACGGTGCCGCTGCTGCATGCCGAGGGCGGGCAGCCGTTCAAGCGCATCGGCCTGGCACACGCCACCATCGCGCCCTATGGCGTGTTCAAGACCCGCGATGCCGCCGACATTTTGATCGCCATCCAGAACGACCGCGAATGGCGCGTGCTGGCGGAGAAGGTGCTGGGCGAGCCGGCGCTCGGGACGAATGAGAAGTTCGCCACCAATCCCCAGCGCGTGGAAAACCGCGCCGAGACCGACGGCAAGGTGGCCGCGGTATTCGCCTCATATGACGTCGAGGCGCTGATGCGGAAGCTCACCGACGCCGATATCGCCTTCGCGCGCGTCAACGATTCGATACTGTTGTCGACGCATCCGCACTTGAGACGCATCACCGTTGGCGCCCCCACCGGCCCGGTATCGACACCGGCGCCTGCACCGCTGCGTGCCGGCGAGGAGCGAAGCTACGGCGCGATTCCTGAAACTTGGCGAACACACGGCGCTCATCCGCAAGGAGTTCGGCGGCTAGTCGATCACCGCTTCGGCCGGTTTGGCCGCGCCATTGCCCTTCGATTTGCTGATGATCAGGATGAGCGGGATGACGGCCAGCGTCAGGATCATCAGTAATTTGTAGTCGTTGATATAGCCGAGCATGGTGGCCTGCCGGGTGATGATGGCATTGAGCATCGCGCGGCCCAGGTCAGTGTGCATGTCGAGGTGCGACGCGACGTCCGGCATTTGCAGTGCGTCGTTGAATGGCGTTATCTGCTCGGCCAAACGCGCATGCATCTCGATCGATTTGTCGGTCAGTTGCGCGATCACCAGCGAAATACCGACCGAAGACCCGATGTTGCGGATCAGCGTCAGCATCGCCGTGCCGCCGTTGCGCAAGTTGCCGGGCAGCGTGAGGAACGCCGCGGTGGTGATCGGCACGAACAGCAGACCGAGGCCGACGCCCTGAATGACGCTGATAATGACAATGGTGCGCTGCGTCGTGTCGAAGTTGAAGCCGGTCATTTGATAGAGCGTGCCGGCGCAGAGCAAAAGTCCGGCGAGGATCAGGTAGCGCGTCTCAACCAGCCGCATCAGCCGCGGTGCCGCCATCATGGTGAGCAGCGTGCCGATGCCGCGCGAGCCGAGCAGGAAGCCCGCGGTCTGGATCGGATAATCGAGCAGCGTCTGCATGAACGGCGTGATCAGCGCCATGGTGCCGAACAGCACCACGCCGATGACGCCCATGAAGGCGCAGCCGGACACGAAATTGCGGTCCTTGAACATGGCGAAGTTGACGAACGGTTCCGGCGTCGTCAGCGAATGGGCAAAGAAGTAATAGAAGCCGGCGACCGAAACGATCGCCTCGATCCAGATTTCATTGGCGCCGAACCAGCCGACCTGTTCGCCGCGATCGAGCATCAGTTGCAGCGAGCCGATGCCGATGGCGAGTGCGATGAAGCCGAACCAATCGAAGCGCAGGTGCTCGTGGCGGTGGGTCTCTTCCATGAACAGCACCATGCCGATGACGGTGAAGAGCCCGATGGGCAGGTTGATCAGGAACACCCAGTGCCAGGAGTAATTGTCGGTGAGCCAGGCGCCGAGTGTCGGGCCCATGATGGGCCCGAGCATCACGCCGATGCCCCAGATCGCCATGGCGGAGCCGCGCTCCTCGAGCGTGTAGGCGTCGAGCAGAACCGATTGCGACAGCGGCACCAGCGCCGCGCCCGCCATGCCCTGCAAGAGACGGAACAGCACGATCTGCTCGATGTTCTGCGCCAGCGCGCAGAGCAGGGAGGCAAACGTGAATCCGGCGACGCAGATGATGAACAGCTTCTTGCGGCCGAAGCGGTCGGCAAGCCAGCCGATCGGCGCCGTCATGATGGCGGCGGCGACGATATAGGAGGTGAGCACCCAGTTGATCTGGTCGAGCGAGGCCGACAGCGAACCCTGCATGTAGGGAAGCGCCACGTTGGCGATTGTTGTGTCGAGTGCCTGCATGATGGTCGCCGTCATGGCGCACATCGTGATCAGCGTGCGCCGCAGCTTCGGCGACATCGATGCAAAATGCGTCGGATTCATCGTATATCCTTGCGCATGATTTATTCGGAAAACCGGTTCCCACTTTTCGGGATCATGCGCTGACTTTCTTCGAGCTTACTTCGCCGGTTTTACCGGCTCCTTCGCCTGCGCCGTAAAGAACGGCATCCGGCTGTGGTGCGTGTCGATTGCGACATTCACGCTCATGCCGGCGCGCAAGAGACGCGTGTCCTCGTCCTTGTCGAAGGCGATGCGTACGGGCACGCGCTGGACGACCTTCACCCAGTTTCCGGTCGCGTTTTGCGGCGGCAGGATCGAGAACTGCGCGCCGGTGCCGGGGCTCACCGCCACCACCGTCCCGGTGAAGGTGTGATCGGGAAAGGAATCGACATCGAGTGTCGCCTTCTGGCCGACACGCAAATAGGCGATTTCTGTTTCCTTCGGATTGGCGTCGACCCAGGGGTTCTGGTCGTCGATCACGCTCAACACCGGCGTGCCCGCGGGGATGAAACGGCCGATCTGAATGTTGTCGACTTGCGTCGCAGTCCCAGAGATCGGCGCGCGCACGATGGTGTGGTCGAGATTGCGCTTGGCGTCGTCGAGCACGGCTTTCGCTTGCGCATATTCCGGGAATTCGGCGAGCGGCAGCTTGGGATTGCCGAGCAATTGACTAAGCGTCGTCTGCAGTTGCTGCTTGGCAAATTGCGCCTGCAATTTTGCCGTCACCATCGCGGCCGCGGAGGTGTCGACGTCGGCTTGCGAGCCGGCGTGGCTTTCGACCAGTTTTGTTTTGCGGTCGAGGTCGCGCTGCTTCAGCGCCACATTCTTTTCGGCGAGATCGACCAAAGTGGTGAGTGAGCCGAGCGTGGTTGTCAGCTTGTCGTAAGAAACCTTGGCCGCGTCAAGTTTGCCTTGCGCGGAGGCAAGCGCGAGCCGGTAAGGCACGGGATCGAGCGTGAACAGCTCGTCGCCCGGCTTGACGTGCTCGCCTTCGCGCACGGCGACGTGCGTGATCTTGCCGGCAATGTCCGGGGTGATCAGCACCTTCTGCGCGCCGACATAGGCGTTGTCGGTGGAGATATAGCGCCCGCCGGTCAGATAGATGGCGCCGCCGCCGACGACAGCGATCAGCGGCAAAATGACCAGAAGGAGCGTGCGTAGGCGCTTGCGGCCGAAGCGCTGCGTCGGCGCCTTCTCGCCGGCCGTCTTTTCGCTGCCCGGCTGCATTTTCGCCTCGGGCGGCGGAACGATTTTCAAGTTCTTCTCACTCATGATGCATCAACTTTATGCTTCGACTTTGACTGTCTGATGTTCGGTTGTTGTTTGGCGCGCGGCGATGGCGCCGCGCAGGTTTTCTTTGATGTGCAAAAGATCGGTGAGCAGGCGCTCGTAAGCCGTCTTGTCGAGTCCGGCGAGCACCTCGTCCATCATCTCGTTGCCGAGTCCGGTGAGTTGTTCGATGAGCGGAAGCGCGGCCGGGGTGAGATAGAGCCGGTTCGCGCGGCGGTCGTTCGGATCAGGCCGGCGCTCGATCAGTCCGTTTTCGGCGAGACGATCGAGCAGGCGGGTCAGAGAAATCGGCTGCAGGTCGAGGATCTCGGCGAACTCGGATTGGTTGAGGCCCTCCGAGCGGTGGAGCCGCATCAGCACGACCCACTGGGCGCGGGAGATGCCGAACTGGCGCGCCCGCTGGTCCGCGTAGGTTTTCAGCATGCGGGCTACGTCCATGATATTTATAGCGATTTCGCGCGTGATCGGAACCGTTGGCATCGGTCAGTCCTTTAAGAAGTGTCGTTATAATAAGCACCCTTATAATAACTTCAATAAGTCTTTTGGCTGAGCTGTCATTCCGGCGCGCTTGGCGACGCCTGGAGGGAGGCGATGGGCGAGCCGGGAATCCAAATGCCCTGCCGGGGCTATGGATTCCGGGCCCGGCGTTGCACGCCGTCCCGGAATGACGAAGGAGAGATCGGTGGCAGCCGACGCGCGCATCGGGCAAAGTCGCGCGCCAAGAACACTGCAATGACGACCGCAAGGGACGGAACGCAAATGGACATCGGTTTCATCGGGCTGGGCAATATGGGCGCGCCGATGGCGCGGCGGCTGATCGAGGCCGGCCACAAACTCGTCGTCTACGACACCCGCAACGACGCGGTGGCGCCTTTGATCGCGCTCGGCGCGCAAATCGCCGCGTCGCCACAGGATATCGCCGACCGCGTGGAAACCGTGATGGCGAGCCTTCCCGAGCCGCAGATCGTCGCCAAGGTCGCGGTTGGTGAGGGCGGCTTGCTTAAGGGCAAGCGCATCAAGCGCTTCATCGATCTCTCGACCACCGGCGCCCGCATGGCGCAGACGATTGCCGCCGGCCTCGCCAAGCGCGACATCGTGCAGATCGATTCACCGGTGTCCGGCGGCGTCGGCGGCGCGGTGAAGGGGACGCTCGCGGTTATGGTGTCGGGTCCGCAAGCCGACATCGACGCGGTGAAGGACGCGCTTTCGGTGTTCGGCAAGGTCTTCGTCGTCGGTCACAAGCCCGGTATGGGGCAGACCATGAAACTCGCCAACAATTTCCTCTCCGCCACCGCCATGGCCGCGACCTCGGAAGCGGTGGTGATGGGCGTAAAAGCGGGTCTCGATCCGTCCGTCATGGTAGACGTGATCAATCACGGCACCGGCCGCAATACCGCTTCAAGCGACAAGTTTCCCAAGGCGATCATCCCGCGCCTGTTTAATCTCGGCTTTGCCACCGCGCTGATGCTGAAAGACGTGCGGCTCTGCGTTGCCGAGGCGCGCGCACTCGGCGTGCCGGACGAAGTGATGACCGCGGTGCTGGGCGCCTGGGAGACTGCCAATTCGGAAATCGGCGGCGACAAGGATTTCACCACCGTCATTCAGCCGATCGAGAAACGCGCCGGCGTCACCGTGGGGAAAGCGTCATGAGCGACGATATTCACGAAGTCTATGCCGTCCGCTACGCCGAACACGCGCGCATGCGTTCGGAAAACTATATCTTCGGCGATCCGCACGACGAGATGGCGTCGATTGCCTATTACGTCTGGGTCATCAAGGGGCCGCACGGCATATTTGTATGCGACACCGGCTTTGACGAGAAAGCGGCGAAAGAACGCGGCCGCAAGATTATCCATCCGGTGGATGAAGGCCTGAAGGCGCTCGATATTGAACCCGACAAGGTCGATCACGTCATCGCTACGCACATGCATTGGGATCATGCCGGCAATTACGACATGTTTCCCAATGCGCGCTACCACATCCAGGACACCGAGATGGCCTATTGCACCGGCCGCTGCATGTGTCACCAGACATTGCGCATCCCGTTCGATGAAAACGACGTGCATGCCATGCTGCGTAAAGTCTACGCGTATCGTGTCGAGTTCCACGACGGCGTCGAGGAACTGGCGCCCGGCATCACCGTGCACAAGATCGGCGGTCATTCGAAAGGCCTGCAATGCGTGCGGGTGAAGACGCAGCGCGGCTATGTCGTGGTGGCGTCGGACTGCTGCCACCTCTACTCCCATATTGATGAGGGCCGCGTGTTTCCGATCACCTACAGCGTCGGCGACACGCTGGAAGGTTACAAGACGCTGTTGAAGCTCGCCTCTTCGCGTCAGCACATGGTGCCGGGTCACGATCCGGAAGTGATGAAGCTTTATCCGGCGGCGAAGCCGAACCTGGAGGACTGGATCGCCCGGCTGGACGTGGAGCCGAGGGTTTAACCCCTCTCCCCGCAAGCCGTGAGAGGTGAGAAGCGGCTACACCAATCCCAATTCCGCGAAGGCGGTTTTGTGGTGCTCGGCGCTCTCCGGCGCGAAACAGCAGAACACCACGCGTTCGATCCCGCGCGGGCGGGCGGCGATTTCGGAGGTGACGGTGCCGACCGCAATGCGCGCCGCCAGTTCGGCGGGAAAGCGGTAGATGCCGGTTGAAATTGCCGGATAGGCGATCGAGGCAAGCGCGTTCTCCGCCGCCAAATCGAGCGCGCTGCGATAGCAGCCCGCCAGCAGCCCGTCTTCGTTCTTGCCTCCGCCGCTCCAGACCGGCCCGACGGCGTGAATGACGTGGCGCGCTTTCAGCCGGTAGCCGCGCGTGATCTTGGCCGATCCAGTCTCGCAGCCGCCCAGCGTTTCGCATTCGGCCAGCAATTCCGGTCCGGCGGCGCGGTGGATGGCGCCATCGACCCCGCCGCCGCCGAGCAGCGTGCGGTTGGCTGCATTCACGATGGCGCCCACGTCGAGCGTGGTGATGTCGGCGACGACGATGTCGAGGCGCGTGTTGCCGATCTCGGCGGACAGTTCGGTCATGGCGGGATTCTATACGCTACCCCCGCTCGGCATAAACCTCGGCGTTGAGATCGATGCTGCTCCGCGCGCCGATATCGGCGTAATGCGCGTCGAGAAAGCGCCGTGCCGAGCGCTGTCCAAGCTTACGCAGCAGCTGAAACGAGTCGTAATCGTTGCGAAGTTTGCTGGCGCTCGAGAACCGTTCGCCCAGGCCCTCGAGCACGATGCGGTGCACGTTGATGCGGCGGTATTCACCCGCGCCGGTGCCGCGCGGCAAGCGGCCGGCGTCGATCTGGCGGTTGACGAATTCAATCGCGCGCAATTCCGCCATTAGCGGCGCATTGAAGGTAATCTCGTTGACGCGCGCCATGATCTCGCGCGTCGAGGTCGGCACCTTGCGGCGAACGAGCGGATTGATCTGCACGATCAGGATGTCCTCGCTCTCGGTCGAGCGGAAGAACGGGTAGATGACCGGATTGCCGACATAGCCACCGTCCCAGTAGTGCGCGCCGTCGATTTCCACGGCCTGGAACACGGCCGGCAGGCAGGCAGACGCCATCACCGCTTCGGCGGAAATCTTCTCATGCGGGAAAATATGCAGGCGCCCGGTCTGCACATTGGTGGCGGCGATGAAAATGGGCCTTTTGTCTGCGCGCAGGCCTTCGAAGTCGACGAAGCGCTCGACCAGGTCCTTCAGCGGGTTGATGTTGAGCGGGTTGAGGTCGTAGGGCGACAGATAGCGCGACCAGGCGGTGAGCCAGTCGAGCGTCGGCGAATCCGCAGACGGCAACAGTGAAAACAACCGGTTCGCCACCGCGCGCTGCAGTGGCGGCAGGTCGCCGCCGAGGCTTGCCGCGCGCCAGAAATCGGACAGGCGTTTGCGTGCTTCCTCCGCGCCGCCGCGCCGCAGGCCGTCCGCCAGCATGACCGCGTTGACCGCGCCGGCCGACGTGCCGGAGATGCCCTCGACGGCGAGACGTCCGTCTTCCAAGAGATGATCGAGCACGCCCCAGGTGAAGGCGCCATGCGTGCCGCCGCCCTGCAGCGCCAGATTGATGCGCTTGCGGCCTTTCGGTCGGCCCGGCTTGTCTCCCCCGAAGGCGCGCGAGAGAAATTCGATCATTCGGTTACTGCGCGGTCCAGCCGCCGTCGATGGAGTAGGCCGAGCCGGTGATGGTGGCCGCCGCGTCGCTCGCCAGAAACACCGCGAGCGCGCCGATATTTTCCGGCAAAGTGTATTCGAGCATCGGCTGTTTCTCGGCCACCAACGCGCGCTTGGCTTCGTCGAAGCTTTGGCCCGTGGCCTTTGCGCGCGCCTCGATCTGCTGCGCCACCAGCGGCGTCAGCACCCAGCCTGGGCAGATGGCGTTGCAGGTGATGCCGTCGTTCGCCGCTTCCATCGCCACCACTTTGGTCATGCCGACCAGGCCGTGCTTGGCCGACACGTAGGCGACCTTTTGCACACTCGCGACCAGGCCGTGCGCCGAGGCGATGTTGATGATGCGGCCCCATTTGCGCTTCTTCATACCGGGCGCGGCGGCGCGGATCGTGTGGAAAGACGAGGTGAGATTGATGGCGATGACCGCGTCCCACTTCTCGATGGGGAAGTCCTCGATGTTGGCGACGTGCTGGATGCCGGCATTGTTGACCAGCACATCAAGCGAGCCGAACGCCTTTTCCGTTTCCGCCACCATGGCGGCGATTTCGGCCGGCTTCGCCATGTCGGCCGCCGAATAGAGCGCCTTGATGCCGTAGTCATTCTCGAGGCCGGCGCGCACCTTCTCTATGGCCGCCTTGTCGCCGAAGCCATTGAGCATCACATTGGCGCCGTCTTTGGCGAGCGCTTGAGCGATCGCCAGCCCGATGCCCGAAGTGGAGCCGGTCACCAGTGCGGTCTTGCCTTTCAGCATCGCTTTCCTCGTTCTCTACAGCCAAACGGCCGGAATGGCTTGGACCGGAATGGCCTGGAAATAAGGACGGGAACCTGCTCCCATTCTTGTTGCAATGCAATATATAGGGAGGATGTCGGCTTTCGCGAGTGGAAGACGTTCGGGTTAGACTGGCACTCTGAAAGGCAAAGGGCTTGGCCAAAAACGTAAATCTAAGCACCACGTTTCCCGAACCTGGGCACGACCACGACCGTTGCGCGAGCGATGCGATCGCTCATGCCGAGGCGATTTGCGCCGAGCGCCACGAGCGGCTCACCCCAATGCGCCGCCGCGTGCTGGAGGCATTGCTCGAAAGCCACGCCCCGCTCGGCGCCTATGAACTGATCGACCGGCTGTCCGGACAAGGCGCCAGGGTGGCGCCGATTACCATCTATCGCGCGCTCGATTTTTTGCGCGAGCAGGGGTTCGTGCATCGGATAGAAAGCCGAAATGCCTTTATCGCCTGCGTGCATAATCATGTGAGCGGCGATCCCGTGGTGTTCCTGATCTGCGAGAAATGCGGCGCGGTCGGCGAGGCCGCCGGCGCCGCCGTTGCCGACGCCATCAAGTCGGCCTCGCGTGCCGCCGGCTTCACGCCGAAGACGCCCGTGATCGAGATTTCCGGCATTTGCGCGCATTGTAAATGACCCTTCATTTGTCTTGCGCGGGTCACGCTCTGCGCATGATCGCTGAGGTGGCATCACTCACCGTGGCGCGATAAAAGCACGCGCCGGAATCTTCTCATGACCACAACCACCGCCATTCATCACCACACCACTCGGCCGCTCGACGCGGTGGCGGCTATGGTGGTGGTGATCTTGTGTTTGTCCTGGGGCTTCAACCAGGTCGCAACCAAACTCGCCATCCACGACATCCCGCCGCTCACGCAAGCCGCCATCCGTTCCTTTGGCGGGACGCTCGTCGTCGGCGCCTGGTGTTGGGCGCGGGGCGTGCGGCTGTTCGCGCGCGACGGTTCGCTGGCCGTCGGCATCGTATTGGGCTTGTTGTTCAGCGCCGAGTTCACAGTGATTTATCAGGGCCTCGCGTACACGACGGCCACGCGCGCGGTGCTTTTTCTTTATTTAGCGCCGTTCTTCGTCGTGCTCGGCGCTCGTATTGTCCTTCCGGTCGATCGTTTTAGTGCAATGCAGTGGCTGGGCTTGGCTCTCGCCTTCGGCGGCATGTTGCTCGCCTTCGGCCTGCCGACGCCGGCGCTCAATCCGCGCCAGGCGATCGGCGACATCATGCTTGTATTTGGTGCGCTGTTTTGGGCCACGACCACTCTGCTCACCAAGACCACGGTCTTGGCGAACGTCCGCGCCGAGAAACTGATGCTCTATCAGCTTGTCGTGTCGGCTCCCGTGTTGGCGATCGGAGCCTGGATTGCCGGCGATCGCATCACGCATTTGCCCTCGGCAATTGCGATCGGCTCGCTCGCCTATCAGACGATCTGGGTCGTCAGCGTCACCTTCGTGATCTGGTACGCGCTGGTTACGCGCTATTCCGCCAACCGGCTGTCGGCCTTTACCTTCCTGACGCCGTTGTTCGGCGTTGCGGCCGGCCATTTCGTCTTGGACGAGCCACTGACGCCGGCTTTCGCGGCGGCGGTGGCGATGGTGGCGGCCGGCCTGGTCTTGGTGAATCGCGCAAAATAAGCTCTTCTGGCGGCACGAAATTCGACGCTGGCGCCCGCATTGACCCCACCATATTTGTCTGTCACTTCGGTGTGGCAGAAACGGCTGATGAGCTTGAAAATGCGTCACAAAACGGTCGCGGTTGACGTTGGCGGCGTGCTGGTCGGTGGCGGCCACCCGATCGTCGTGCAGTCGATGACCAATACCGACACCGCCGATGTCGAGGGCACGGTGCGGCAGGTGGCGGCGCTGGCCCGCGCCGGTTCCGAGCTGGTGCGCATCACGGTCGACCGCGACGAGGCGGCGGCCGCCGTGCCGCACATCAAGGAGCGGCTGTTGAAAATGGGCGTGACCGCGCCCATCGTCGGCGACTTCCATTACATCGGCCACAAGCTGCTCGCCGATCATCCGGGCTGCGCCGAGGCGCTCGATAAATACCGCATCAATCCCGGCAATGTCGGCTTCAAGAACAAGCGCGACCCGCAGTTCACGCAGATCGTCGAGATGGCGCTCAAGTACGACAAGCCGGTGCGCATCGGCGTCAATTGGGGCTCGCTCGATCAGGAATTGTTGACCAAGCTGATGGACGAGAACTCGCGCGCGGCTGAGCCGCTTGAAGCGCGCGCGGTCACGCACGAAGCGATGGTGCAGTCGGCATTGCTGTCGGCTGCGCGCGCGGAAGAGATCGGCCTGCCGAAGAATCGCATCATCCTGTCGGCGAAAGTGTCCGCCGTGCAGGACCTGATCTCGGTCTATGACATCCTGGCTTCCCGTTCCGACTACGCGCTGCATCTCGGTCTGACCGAAGCCGGCATGGGCACCAAGGGCATCGTCGCATCGTCGGCGGCCATGGGTGTGCTGCTGCAGCAGGGCATCGGCGACACCATCCGCATTTCGCTGACGCCCGAGCCGGGTGGTGACCGCACGCGCGAAGTGCAGGTGGCGCAGGAATTGTTGCAGACCATGGGTCTGCGCACCTTCGTGCCGCTGGTCGCCGCCTGTCCAGGCTGCGGGCGCACCACCTCGACCACGTTCCAGGAACTGGCTCAGGATATCCAGGGCTTCATTCGCGACTCGATGCCCGCGTGGAAGACGCGTTATCCGGGCGTCGAGACGCTCAACGTCGCGGTGATGGGCTGCATCGTCAACGGCCCGGGTGAATCCAAGCATGCCGACATCGGCATTTCGCTGCCTGGCACCGGCGAGCAACCCACGGCGCCTGTGTTCATCGACGGCAAGAAGGCGGCCACCTTGCGCGGCCCGACGCTGAGCGCCGACTTCAAGCAGATGGTGATCGGCTACATCGAACGCCGCTTCGGCACCGGCGCGCGCACGGCGGCTGAGTGAAGAGCAAGGTCTTTCTGGTCGGGTTCTTTCTGGTCGTCGCGGCAATCGCGGCGGTGTCGATCGCCATCAACGAATCCGTCGACAAGGCCGATAAGACTTTTACCGCTGTGGCCTCGCCCGACGGCAAATACAAGGCGGTGCGCGTGTCGCTTTCGCGCGGCGGCGACAAGCCGTTCTGCTTCGACACCATCGCGATCTATCTCTCCGTCTATCCCGACAGCTTCGCGGAAAGCGACAAGACCTATCAGGTCTATGCCGCGCCTTGCGCAGCGCCGGCGGAACGAGCGAATTTGCCGAAGATCGAATGGCTTGCGGCCGACGCGGTGCGCATCACGGTTCCGCCCGCGGCGGCCGGCGAGAAGATGAAGCGCAAGGACATCGATGCCTCGAAGTTCGTGCACGTGACCTTCGTGCCGGCACAATAAAATAATTAAAGCGTTGCCTTCATCACGCTCGCCGCCAGCGCATAACCGCCGTCGGCGCCGTCGATGAAATGCACGTGGTTCGGGTTGGCCGCGTTCGGCGTGAAGCAGGTCATCATCGCGGCGTCCTGCTTGTGGGTGCCGTAGCGCACGATGCCGTTGGCCGCCGCCTTTTCGAGACTGCCCTCGATCTCGGCCGCTAGTTCCGGCGTGCAGTCCAGCACCATTCGGAGGACATCGTCGAATTTGCGGAAGTCGGAATTTTCGATCAGCTCGTGTTCGTATTTGTCAGGACTGAAGCGGCCGACCCGCAGCCTGAAATACAGAATCAGGAAATAAAGAAAAGTTTGCGCCAGCACCTTGACTTTGCGTCTGGCAATTGACTCGCCGGCCCGCCGTGATGCGCGCGCTTCAAGATCGACGCCCTGCGGCGGCCATTTGAACTTGAGGCCCTGGCCGGGAATGGGCCGCGACGCATCCGGCGACTTCTCGACGATAGCGGTGATCGCGGCGACGACCGCGCGGAAACTCTCGGGCGTGCCCTGCGGCCCCGGCGTCACCACCAGCGACAGCACCTGCCCGCGCTGTGATGGGATCAGCTCGTAGCGGCAGGACAGGCCTGACAGATCGGGATGCGCGCCCGGCGGCGCCGGCGCAACGGCAATCTCGCCGCGCTTCATGGCGGCGTCGGTAAAGGCGAGCCCGCCGCCGGAAAACATCGCGATGGCGACGTTCGGCGACGGCGCGAAGCGGGCCACGCGCACCTCGTGTCCCTGCGCGCGGATGTCGGCGACCGGCACCAGGCCAACGCGCAAGGTGAGATCGAGGTCTTCCTTCACCCAGGTGGCGGTTTCGGCGAGCGCCTGCCGTGCTTTGTCCGCATCCGCGGCCGACACCGCGAAACTCGCGCCGTCGCCGCCGAACACGAAGGGGAAATCGCGGCCCTTGAGCGCATTGGTGATGGCGACGATCACGGCCGCGCCCGCCATGTTCACGGCCTTGTAGCGGTTTTCGGCGATCGCCTTGGTCGATTGCACGATATCGGCCGAGCCGACCACCCAGTCATCCGGCAGCGGCTGAAAGCGCGCCTCGTCCGTGACCTGCGTGAATTCGGAAAACACCGGCAGGTTGGCATAGAAATTTTTGCTGCTTTCGGCCGCGTCCATCGTCGGTTTCCTCGTGGCTAATAACCGCTTTCGGTTGAAGAGTGGACGTTAAAGTGGAGGGTCTTTACTTCCGCTTATGACCCTGGCTGTGTGAAAACGCATCTCTGGGTTTGATTCTCGGGATAAGATTCTCGCGCGATTTGCGGGAGGATCGGATGAAGCGCTTCGTTGAAGGCATGGATCGCGGGCAGAGGACGCTGTTTCCTGAATGCCTGGAAGACTGGATCGACGAGAACAACCCGGTTCGGGCGGTTGATATTTTTGTTGATGAGCTTGATCTTTCCGAGCTGGGATTTGATGGGGTCGCTCCTGAGGCAACTGGCCGACCTTCATATCATCCCGCGGGGCTGCTGAAGCTGTACATTTACGGCTATCTCAATCGGGTCCAATCGAGCCGCCGGCTTGAGCGTGAGGCCGGTCGCAATGTCGAGGTCTTGTGGCTGACAGGCCGGCTGGCCCCCGACCACAAGACGATTGCCGACTTCCGCAAGGACAATGGCCCTGCGATCCGCAAGGTGTGCGCGCGCTTCGTCGAGCTCTGCCGCACAATGGGCCTACTGGCGACAGCCAGCGTTGCCATTGATGGCAGCAAGTTCAAGGCGGTGAACAACCGGGACAGGAACTTCACGCGCGGGAAAGTAGAGCGTCGGCGCGTGCAACTGGAGGAGAGCGTGGCGCGGTATCTTGCGCAGCTCGACACGGCTGACTTGCAGGAACCATCCGAAGCGCTGGCAGCGAAGACGGCACATCTAAAGGAGAAGCTGGTCAAGCTCGAAAGCGAGATGCGGCGCCTGGCGGCGATGGAAAAGCTGATGCTGGCGTCACTCGATCAGCAAATCTCGCTCACCGATCCCGACAGCCGCTCGATGGCGACCAGCGGGCGCGGGTCCGGCGTGGTCGGCTACAATGTGCAGGTCGCCGTCGATACGAAACATCACCTGATCGTCACGCACGAGGTGACGAATAGCGGCTCGGATCGGGCCCAACTCGCAAACGTCGCCTCACAGGCGAAGGAAGTGCTCGGCGTTAACAAACTCGAAGCCGTTGCGGATCGCGGCTACTTCAGCGGCGAGGAAATCCTCGCGTGTGACAAGGCCGGAATCACCGTAACGCTTCCAAAGCCGATGACATCGGGGATTGAGGCGAGGGGTCGCTTCGGCAAACAGGACTTCGTTTATCTCAGCGACGAGGATGCCTATCGCTGTCCGGCTGGCGAAAAGCTGAAGTACTATTACACCAACGAGGAGAACGGGCAGAAGTTGCGGCGTTATTGGACGAATGCATGTCGTCACTGTGCAATCAAGCATCGCTGCACGACCGGCGCGCAACGACGCATCACGCGCTGGGAGCATGAGGACGTGCTAGAGGCCGTGCAAAGGCGTCTCGATAACAATCCGCAGGCCATGCGCCAGCGCCGTGAGACGGTCGAACATCCATTCGGTACGCTGAAGATGAGGATGGGAGCAACGCACTTCCTGATGAAGCGTCTTCCGAAGGTCGCCACCGAGATGGCGCTGCACGTGCTGGCCTACAATCTGACGCGCGTCATCAATATCGTCGGCATCCAGCCACTTATGGCAGCGATGAGGGCATAGTCGGACCCGGAAAAAGGCCCCAAGTCTGAGGCCAGAATCTGCGCTTCTGATCCCAAAGCGTTTTTACACGACCAAGACCCGAAGCGGACATTGCGGGGGCGCTAAACTCGCCGAGACCACACTTCGGCGACACAGCCAAGCGGTGCTCGGTAGCCGAAAGATGCCGTGACCGAATTGAATTGCGCACAGTGCGGAATTCGCATTTTGCGCACTCTGCATATTAGTGGCAGTGCGCGGGAGTCCAAGAACCTGGACGGCCGGTCCGGCAAAATTCGTTCCAGTGGCACATTCGTGGGACGAAGCGTGAGCCATGCACGGACAGAAGTGTATGCGTATTTCCATCGCGTTGTTTCTTGCCGCCATCACACTGGCGTCGACTTCAAATACCGCTAGGGCGGTGACCTGGGTTTTCTCAGGGCATGTTGACTCAAGGATCGGCGATGGGACCGCGCCCGGCTATTATGGAGCCGGCGCACAAATTGGCGATTTGATCACGGGCATCATTACGTTCAACGAGAACGCAACGTCCGCAAATCTCCGTTCCGACTCGACTACGCAGTCTGCCGTCTACGAAGACATCATATCCTACATGAGAATCGGACCTGCCGTCATAACCAATGGCGGCATTCACCCTGATCCCACCGTGCTCAACATCTATTCAAATTCTGGCATCGAAGGAGACGACGGTTTTACGTTTGGCTATACGTTTGGCAATTATTCCGCCTTGGTATTCGGGGTCGCCTATTTAGCAATGGGAAGCGTGATCACTACTCTCACGCCGTCAGCGACTCCATTTGATCTCAGCCTATTCCCAGTTCGAGTCATCAAGTTGGAAAACGATGGTAATGGCTTTTATGCTCGGCTTGATTCGCTCAGCATCGCTCCTGTGCCTTTGCCTCCGACGTGGACCATGATGATCCTCGGCCTCTGCGGCCTTGGCGTTATGGTTCGCCGCCGCAGGGGCAGGCCGGCGCAAAGGAGAAATTCGTATCTTATATCGCTCGCGGCGTACTTTTCGGGGAATTCTCTCGTGGTTCGCAAAGTTGCGAGAGGCGTGTCTGTCGCAATCGTGAGCGCAATCATCACCACTATTTCCGCATCGGCATCGTTTGCATCGACATATAATTGGACTTGGTCGGAGGGAGGGCCAACACTTTATTCAGGTACGCTGATCACCGGCACCAATTGCGGTGTTGGATGTGAAATTGTGAACAGCATTTCCGGCAGCTTTTTGGGCGCTTCAATAACGACTTTATTGGCGCCTGGCGCATTTCCCCCGCCACCTAATGGTATTCCGAACGACAATGAATTGTACCCGACCAGTTCGCCTGTGTTGAGCTTTAACGGAATTTCTTTCAGCCTCGCGAACGGCGATGATATAAATATATATTGGAATAGTGGAGCATATATTTCTTATTGCGACGGTCCTAGTTCAACTACTGCGTGTGATCCGTCGGCTCGTTTCACCAGCGGAACATTCGCCGTTACGTCTGTTAACTCGACGACACCACTCCCGGCTGCACTCCCCCTCTTTGCCACTGGTCTCGGCGCGTTAGGTCTGCTCGGCTGGCGCAGCAAAAGAAAACGGAAGCTCGCATCCTGATCAGACACTAGATCGGATTTTAGAGAGACCGCCGCAGTTGGCGGTCCTTCTTTTCTCTGCAAGTACGATGTCCACTTCTGGCTCTAAACAGTAGTGAAGATCATTCACTTTGACGTCCGCTTTTTCTACGAAAAGCGGACATCAAATCTGCTACGCATTCCTCCTGAAACTAAATCCACCCGCCGCCGTCGCTGCCGCGATTGGCGAGTGAAGCCTCCTCCAGATCGAGCTCGTACTCGATCCGGCGGCGCGCTTCGTCGGTGATCTTGCCGTCGCGCAGCAATTGAAAAATAAATTCGCGCTCGGCCGCGATCAGTTCGCGCTTCACCGCGGCGGTCTGCCGTGTCCGGTCGAGGCTGTCTTCCAGATTGCTCGGCAAGATTTGTTCGCGCAACTCATTGCGGGTCCGCAAGTGCCTGACCGCTTCGTCGGGCAACTCATGGTCGGCGATGGCCTTGTCCAGCCGCTTGGTCACTTCCGCAAGCGCCGCCTGCCGGGCGGCGAGCTCGGCCTGAATCTCGCTCACGTGCTCCTCGGTGCCGACCCGGCTCAGACCGAGCCAGCGCACTGTCAACGGCAGCAGCGAGCCTTGCCCGATGAGCGTGACGATGATGACGCCGAAGGTGACGAACAGGATCAATTCACGGTGCGGAAACGGCTGCCCGTTATCGAGCGCGTAAGGAATGCCCAAGGCCGCGGCGAGCGATACCGCGCCGCGCACGCCGGTAAATGATATAAAGAACGGCAACTGCCACGGCGGCGAAGGATCGGTCCGGCGTACGCTCGGGATCAGCCAGCGCGGCAGATAGGTCGCCGGAAACACCCAGACGAAGCGCGCGACGATGGCGATCGCCGTCGTTATCGCGGTCGCGATCAACAGATCGGGGATCGTGAAGGGATGTCCGTTGTCGATAAGCGTGCGCGCTTGCAACCCGGTGACGAGGAACACCATGCCCTCGATCAGATAGACGATCAGGTCCCAGAAGAAGACGCCTTGCAGGCGCGTCGCCGAGGAAATCAACAGCGGGCCGTTCCAGCTCACATAGAGCCCGCAGGCCACCGTCGCCAAAACGCCCGAGCCGCCGAGATGCGCCGGCGCCCAGAAGGCGAGATAAGGCGTCATCAGCGATAGCGTGATTTCCACGCGCGGATCGTGCGACCATTGCCGCAAACGCAGACTGAGCCAGCCGACGACAATGCCCCAGATGATCTCGCCGACGACGATTGCCGCGAATGTGCCGGCCGCTTCCGGCGGAGAAAAAGTGCTGGTGGCGACCGCCGCAACCGCGAAGCGATAGAGAATGAGCGCGGTCGCGTCGTTGGCGAGCCCTTCGCCTTCCAGCACCACCACCAGCCGGCGCGGAAGACCAAGCCGCCGCGCGATCGACAAAGGCGCCACCACGTCGGGCGGCGCGATGATGGCGCCGAGCACGAAGCCGGTCGCCCAATCGAACATGAGGAGATAATGCGCGGCGGCCGCCACCGCGCTGGCGGTAAACACGACGCAGCCGAAGGCGAGCAAACTGATCGGCCGCAGGTTGAAGCGGAAATCGCGCCAGCTCATGGCGACGCCGGCCGAATAAATGAGCGGCGGCAGCATCACCAGCAACACCACTTCCGGCGCGAGCTCCACCCTCGGCAGACCGGGAACGAACGCCATGGCGATGCCCGCAACGACCAGCAGGATCGACGGCGCAATGTTGAGCCGCCTGGCGGCGATCGCGACCGCGGCCAGCACTGCCAGCATGAACAACAGCGTCTGCATGACCGCGGTCATGGCGGTGTCAACCCGGCTTGATAAGGTTGGAGACCATGTTCACGGTCAGCGCGAGGATCGCCAGATTGAAGAAAAACGACAGCACGCCATGAAGATTGACCACGCGGCGGATGACCTTACTGGTGATCTGAACGTCTGACACTTGCGAAGTCATGGCGATGACGAAGGAGAAATAGAGGAAATCCCAATAGTCGGGCTTCTGTTTGTCGGGAAAATCGAGACCACCAATACGCGAATCGCGGCGTTCTCCGTAATATTCGTGCGCGTAGTGCAAGGCAAAGATGGTATGCATGAACAGCCAGGACAACACCACCGTGCCCATGCCGAGCGCGAGCTTGTCCCAAGCCGCACCTGAGGTCGCATTGCCCAGTTCGGCGACGACCGCGATCAAACTCGCGATGGCCGCCCCTGCCATGAGCAAGGGCAGCACGAAAGCGCCTTCATCCTGCATGCTGGCGCGCCGGCGAATTTCATTGATGGACGCATGGCCCATCACCCAGAGCGTCAACACCAAATAACAGACAACGCCGACGTCCCAGCCAGCGAGCAGGCGGGTTGGCAGGCGCAAGTCCGTCGCGGCCACGGCGATTGTGACGGCGCCGCCGATCGCAATGGACAGCAACAGATGAAAATGCAGGCGCACCAGCCGCAGCGGCATGCGCGGCGCTGGCAGTTTGCGTTCCGAGGATGGGCTGGGCATTGGTGTCACCGACAATCAGCAGCGTTTGCGGCTGCAACTATGCCGTTTCGGCGGAACCCGCATTCACCTTGCCATTTAACTTTAGTGCCGCACCCGCCGCAATCGGACGTCCGGATGGGTTAGGATGGGCTATATGGAACGATCGGCAAAGCGGGGACGGCGCCGGAAATTGAGTCTCCGCATTCGGCAATCTGCGGCTGCCGAGGGCCGCCCAGGTTTTACGCGTGGTGCTCCTTGTCGCGCTGGTGCTGTTGATTTTGCCATACGTGCTGACGCCGCTTTATGGCTTCGGCCGGCCGGTCTCAACCGTAATGCTGTGGCGTTGGATCACAGGCGAGCCGGTGCATCGGACTTTCGTGCCGCTGTCACACATATCTTCCAACCTCGCTCGGGCGGTGATCATCGCCGAAGATGGCCGCTTCTGCGAGCATTACGGCGTCGATTTCACCGAGCTGCGCAACGCCTTCGCCGAGGCCGACGATCTGGGCGACATGCGCGGCGGCTCCACGATTACCCAGCAAGTGGCGAAAAACCTGTTTCTCTGGCAGGGGCGCAGCTATCTGCGCAAGGCGCTGGAATTTCCGCTCGCGCTCTGGATCGACCTGGTGCTGTCGAAAAAGCGCATCCTTGAGATCTACCTCAACATCGCCGAATGGGGCCCGGCCGGCCAATTCGGCGTCGAAGCCGGCAGCCGCTACGCCTTCGGCAGATCGGCGCGCAGCCTGTCCCGCTATCAGGCGGCGCTGCTGGCGGCGGTGCTGCCGAACCCGGCCAGGCGCAATGCGCACCGTCCGGGAGCGGGATTGCGCCGGCTCGGCGGCCTCTATGTCGCCCGCGCCCGCCGCGCTGGCGCGGCCACGACCGCCTGCCTGCGCTAAGACCCCCTAGTGCCGCCGATTTGAAGTTCCTGCACCACCTGCCGCAAGCTCAATCAGGAACTTCAAATCGAAAAGCGGCACTAGAATCATAAGTTTGCTAGTGCCCTTCGCTTTCCGAAATTCGTCCAAGTGGGTGCTGCCTGTATCACGAATTTCGGAAAGCGGGCACTAGCCTTGGGCGGGGCCATCCTCTATAAGCCGCCGCAATTAACCGACATCTTTACGTTTTTGAGGAGCTCCGACCCCCATGGCTGTGCCGAAACGAAAAACCTCGCCGTCGCGCCGCGGCATGCGCCGCTCGGCGGATGCGCTCAAGCGCCCGGCCTATGTCGAGGACAAGGATTCCGGCGAACTGCGCCGTCCGCACCACATCGACCTGAAGACGGGCATGTACAGGGGCCGCCAGGTTCTGAAGCCCAAGACCGAAGCCTGACGTCCGGGGAAAGCTTGTCATGTTTCTGGTCGGCTTTCCCCTGCTGCTGATTCCGTTCGCGATCTACAACATCATCGTCTTCCTGATGCCGGGGGTGACCTGGGGCGGCACGATCACCACCGTGCACATGATGTCCAACGCCGAATGGACGATGACGGCGAGCGATCTTCTGATCGCCTTCGGTATCCTGCTGCTGTTCGGTGAAATGCTGAAATCGACCCGCATCGGCATGCGCACGGTGATCGATCACGGATTGTCGCTGATCCTGTTTCTCGGCATGCTGGTCGAGTTCCTGCTGGTGCCGCAGGCCTCGACGTCGACCTTCTTCCTGCTGCTTACTTTGAGCTTTATCGACGTGCTCGGCGGTTTTGCCGTGACGTTGCGGTCCGCGCAGCGCGACCTCACGGTCGAAGGCATCAACCACATCTCCTGAGTGAAGCGCGTCGGCACATGATCCCGAAAAGTGGAAACCAGTTTTCGGACAAGATCATGCGAGACTTATGGCGCATGATCCCGAAAAGTGGGAACCAGTTTTCGGACAAGATCATGCGAGACTTCATGGTGCATGATCCCGAAAAGTGGGGACCGGTTTTCGGACAAGATCATGCGTGACTCATGGCGCATGATCCCGAAAAGTGGGGACCGGTTTTCGGACAAGATCATGCGTGACTCAAAATGAGCCGCGATTTCCAATTGCCCGGCCGCTCGCCCGTCATTGCCTGCGAAGGCATGGCGGCAACCTCGCATCCGCTGGCGACGCTTGCGGCCATCGACGTGCTGCGCGCCGGCGGCAACGCGGCCGACGCGGCGGTGGCGGCCTGCGCCACGCTCTGCGTGGTCGAACCGCATATGACGGGCATCGCCGGCGATTGCTTCACGCTGATCGCGCAGCCCGGCAAACCGGTGTGGGGCTACAACGGTTGCGGGCGCGCGAGCGCCAATGCATCGGATGAAGCGTTGCGCGCCAACGGCCTGGAAGAGATCGGTTCCACCTCCGTGCACGCGGTCACCGTGCCGGGTTCGCTGGAGGCTTGGGAAGCGATCCTCAAAGAGCATGGCCGCTTCGGTCTCGATCGCGTCTTGCAGCCGGCGATTCATTATGCCGAAGGCGGCTTCCCGGTGGCGCCGCGCGTCGCCTGGGACTGGGAGCGATTTATCGCCAAGCTCAAGGCCGATCCCGGTGCGGCCAGGCATTATCTGTTCGACGGCAAGGCGCCAAAAGAAGGCGATGTGGTGCGCTTTCCCGCGCTCGCGCAAACGCTGAAGACACTTGCCGCTAATGGCGCGCGTGCGTTCTACGAAGGCGAGATCGCCGACGATATTGCGGCAACGGTCGCCGCGCGCGGCTCGTTTCTCACCGCGAAGGATCTCGCTGCGCACCGCGGCGATGCGGTCGAGCCGATTTCGACGCATTATCGCGGGCTCGATCTTTTCGAAATCCCGCCCAACGGGCAGGGCATCACCGCGTTGGTGATGCTCAACATCCTGGAGAATTTCGATCTCGCCGCGCTCGACCCTTACGGCCCTGAGCGCTTTCATCTCGTTCTGGAGGCGGCGCGGCTTGCCTTTGCCATGCGCGACACGCACATCGCCGATCCGGCTCATATGCGCGTTACCGCGGCCGATTTGCTTGACAAGGGTTTTGCTAAAAAACTCGCGAGCAAGATCGACCCAAAGAAGCGCGCCAAGCTGCCGCCGCATCCGACACCAGGCAGCGATACGATCTATCTCACCGTGGTCGATCGCGATCGCATGGCCTGCTCCTTCATCAATTCGCTTTATTCCAGCTTTGGCGCCGGCATCTGCACCGAAAAATCGGGCATCCTGCTCAACAACCGTGGCTCCTGTTTCACGCTTGAAGCCGGTCACCCCAACGTCTTCGGGCCGTCAAAGCGGCCGATGCACACCATCATTCCGGCAATGGCGATGAAGGACGGTCGTTGCGACATGAGCTTCGGCGTCATGGGCGCCGATTACCAGCCGATGGGTCACGTGCAGATCGTCACCAATATGCGCGACTACGGTATGGACGTGCAGGAGGCCATCGATTGCCCACGTTTCTTCTTCGAGGACGAGATGACCGTCGTCGAACACGGCACCAGGCCCGCCACTATCGAAGGGCTGAAGCAGCGCAGGCACAATGTGGTGATGGCGCCGACGCCCTGGGGCGGAGCGCAGACGATCAAGATCGACTGGGAGCGCGGTGTGCTGATCGGCGGCTCGGAGCCGCGTAAGGATGGCTGCGCACTGGGGTACTGACGCATTGTGCACCGCAGAGCCGGGGCCGTCTTAAAATCTGAGTTTGTTGCGGTCCCGGGTGTGCAGCGCACTGCTGTCGCGCTGCGCAGCGCCCGGGACACAAAATTACCGGCGGGCCAGCGCCGCCGCCGCCCGATAAGCGGCAACCGCTTCGCCAGGCTCGGCGCGCCGGCGGGCGCGGGCCTGTGGATGGTGGTGCTTTGCCGCCAGCAATTGCGCAAGAAACGGCGCCTGCTGGTGGCGCGTCGCCAGTCGTAGGGGCTCCTCCGCAGAAGAGAGCGCGACTAGGGCACGGCATTCGCTCGGCTCCGGCGTGGCATGGCCTTCCGCCAGAGCGGAGCGATCGGACGCTGCTTGACTGAGCTCACCAACACGCATCGCAACACTCATTGTGCCAATTCGGGACAAGGGGCCCTTGTCCGTCTTGTACGTGGCAAGCAATGTGCCGCTCGCCGGAGGTCGCCGATCGTCCAGGTCCTTTTTCGAATTATTTAAGGATTGTCCGTAGGTTGAGCGCGAATTGCTTTAGCCGTTCAACGCTGCCGCGCGGCGTCGGGTTCCCAAAAAGGGGCGAGCGTGATCCGTTTTGACAAAGCAGCCGGCGGACCGGACACCGCTGATATTCTTCGGTCGGTCGGTGAAGCCGCCTACGAATGGCGGCTCGATACTGACGCGATGATCTGGAGCGATAACGCCGCCGCCGTCTTCGGCATTAACGATTTGGAGCGGATCGACAGCGGTCGTGGCTATGCCATGCGCACCGATGCCGCCGAAGGCCAAGCCCGGCGCGATGCGGTATTCCATTCCGGCAAGAGCGATACGGGCGAGGGTGTTCCCTATCAGGTGCAATACGCCTTCAAGCGCGTGCCCGGCGAGAAGATGTGGGTCGAGGATACCGGCCGCTGGTTCGCCGGGCCCGACGGCAAGCCTGCGCGCGCGCATGGCGTGGTGCGCGCCATCGACCAACGGCATGAGCGTGAGCGCGAACTGATCATGCTTGCCAATCACGATCCGCTCACCGGAGAGCTCAACCGCGCGCAATTGATCGAGGTGCTCGGCGCCACACTCGAAGATGCGTTGCGTTTTCGAACGAGCTGCGCGTTCTTGCTGGTTTCCATCGACCATCTCGGCCGGCTCAACGAAGCTTACGGCTTCGACGTGGCCGAGCAGGTGATCGCGCTGGTTGCGCGTCGCCTTCGTGCGCGCCTGCGCTCAAAGGATCATCTCGGCCGCTTCTCCGGCAACAAGTTCGGCGTCATCCTGACGAGTTGCAACGCGGACGAATTGATTGTTACGGCGGACCGGCTATTGGCCTCAGTGCGCGACGAGCCGCTCACGACGGCAGCAGGATCGGTGGCGGCGACGGTAACGATCGGCGGCGTGGTGGCGCCGCGCCACGCGCGCAGCGTGCCCGAAGCTTTCACACGCGCCCTCGATGCACTGCATGCCGCGCGGGCCAGGCGTACCGGCTCGTTCATCGCCTACCGGCCGAACGTGGAGCGCGAGAACCTGCGGCGGGAAAGCGTGCGCGCCACCGACGAAATCATCTCCGCACTCAACGAGCGGCGTATCGTGCTCGCCTACGAGCCGGTGGTCGAGGCGAAAAGCCGAAAGGTCGCGTTCTACGAATGTCTGATACGCGTTTATCGCCCGGATGGCGGCATCGCCCACGCCAACGATATCATTCCGGTAGCCGAGCGTATCGGTCTGGTGCGGATGCTCGACCATCGCGTGCTCGAACTCGTGGTCAATGAGCTTGCGGCGAACCCCGGCCTTCGCGCCAGCGTCAATGTCTCGCCGGCCTCGACCGTCGATCCCGATTGGTGGGCGGGGCTTGGCGCGCTGCTGCGGGCGCACAAGAGCGCGGCGGAGCGGCTGATCGTCGAGATCACTGAAACCGCGGCGATACAGGACGTCGATGACGCGCGCGGCTTCGTTACCCGCGTCAAGGATCTCGGTTGCCGTATCGCCATCGACGATTTCGGAGCCGGCCATACCTCGTTCCGCAACCTGCGCAAGCTTGGCGTGGACATCGTCAAGATCGACGGCGCCTTCGTCCATAATATGATGAAATCGGCCGACGACCGCGCCTTCGTGCATACGCTGATTGATTTGTCGCGGCGGCTCGGACTCCAGACTGTCGCCGAATGGGTGCAGAACGAAGAAACGGCCGCCATGTTGTCGGAATGGGGCGTTGATTTCCTGCAAGGCGCGCTGATCGGGCTTGCCGCCGCCGAGCGGCCCTGGGCGATCACGGACCGCGCGGTGCGCGCTTGAAGCTTTAGTCTTTCCCGCCGCCTAGCTTGTCCAGCCGCTTCTGCATTTCGTCGAGCTGGCGCTTGAGGTTGTCCATCTCGTTCGCCGAACCCTCGGACTTCTCTTCACCGGCTTTGGCCTGGCCGCGCGCAAACGGCGCGAACATGGCAAACGTCTTCTCGAACATTTCCATGTTACGCCGCACCTGCTCTTCCATCGGCGCGAAACCGCGTACACCGAACGCGTGCGCCATCTGCTCGCGGAACTTGTCCTGCTGGCCGGTGAACGACTGCATCGATTGTTCGAGATAGCGCGGCACCAGCATCTGCATGCTGTCGCCGTAGAAGCGGATGAGCTGCCGCAAGAACGTGATCGGCAGCAAGCTTTGGCCTTCCTTGTTTTCCTGCTCGAAAATGATCTGTGCCAGCACCGAACGCGTGATGTCCTCGCCCGACTTGGCGTCGTAGACGACGAAGTCCTCGCCCGCTTTGACCATGGCGGCCAAGTCTTCCAAGGTGACGTAAGTTGACGTGCCTGTATTGTAGAGCCGCCGGTTGGCGTATTTTTTGATTGTGACCGGCTCTTTTGCTTCTGCCATGTCGTTCACACGTGTCCCCTGCCCATAGACTAAGCATAGCCATTTTCGGCAAGGCCAAGCCACCCTTTTATCGCGGCGCGGCAGGCCAGCTTTGCGCTGCGGGAGCCCTTGCGCCAGGGTCGAAAAAGGCCCAATTCTCGGGCGTATCATCACGGGCGGCCGTTATTGACAGGGTCCTGCGAGGCCTTGAGGATGCGGCACCGCCAAACCGCACAAGCTGCCCCCACCGATCGCATAGGAGTTTTCCCGATGGCAGACGATATCGTCATAGTCAGTGCCGCCCGCACCCCGGTCGGCGCCTTCAACGGGGCATTTGCCAATCTTCCGGCGCATGAGCTCGGCAAAGCGGCCATCCAGGCCGCCATGGAACGGGCCGGCGTCGAGCCGAAGCAGGTCAACGAGGTCATCATGGGCCAGATCCTGACCGCCGGCCAGGGGCAGAACCCGGCGCGCCAGGCTTCCATTGCCGCCGGCATCCCGGTCGAGAGCCCTGCCTGGGGCGTGAATCAGCTCTGCGGTTCGGGCTTGCGCACGGTGGCGCTCGGCTTCCAGCAAATCGCCAATGGCGACGCCGATATCGTCGTCGCCGGCGGCCAGGAATCCATGAGCATGGCCCCGCATGCCCAGCATCTGCGCACCGGCGTGAAGATGGGCGACTTCAAAATGATCGACACCATGATCAAGGACGGCCTCTGGGACGCCTTCAACGGCTATCACATGGGCAATACGGCGGAGAACGTCGCCAAGCAGTGGCAGATCACCCGCCAGATGCAGGACGAATTTGCGCTGGCCTCGCAGCAGAAGGCCGAAGCCGCGCAGAAAGCCGGCAAGTTCAAGGATGAGATCACGCCGGTCACGATCAAGACGCGCAAGGGCGAAACGATCGTCGATGCCGACGAATATCCCAAGCACGGCACCACGCTCGAAGCGTTGCAGAAGCTGCGACCGGCCTTCGACAAGGAAGGCACCGTCACCGCCGGCAGCGCCTCCGGCATCAACGACGGCGCGGGCGCCGTGGTGCTGATGAGGGCGTCGGAAGCCGCCAAGCTCGGCAAGACACCGCTCGCGCGCATCGTGTCCTGGGCGCAGGCCGGCGTCGATCCGTCGATCATGGGCACGGGCCCAATTCCGGCTTCGCGAGCGGCGCTCAAGAAGGCCGGCTGGAAGAAGGACGACCTCGATTTGATCGAGGCCAACGAAGCCTTCGCCGCACAAGCCTGCGCCGTCAACAAGGACCTCGGCTGGGACACCGCGAAGGTCAACGTCAATGGCGGCGCCATCGCCATTGGGCATCCGATCGGCGCTTCCGGCACCCGCGTGCTGATCACGCTGCTCTACGAAATGCAGAAACGCGACGCCAAGAAGGGCCTCGCCACGCTCTGCATCGGCGGCGGCATGGGCATTGCCATGTGCGTTGAGCGATAGCGAACACGCACCTCTAATAATGTGCGTGGAGCGCGGCTGAGGCCGCGCGTCGAGCACTGATCGCTGCAGCGCAAAAAAACGACATTTGATTTAGCGCATGGCCGGACTTGTCGCCTCATGTTGGGTATATCCGACATGAGGTGCATTTGTTTTTGCAGCGCGGGCGAGCTTGAGTTGCGTATCCCATGCACGTCTTTATGGTGTCACGAACATGACGATGATGCCCGGCATAAGACCGGGCATGGCGTATAGAAAATTCTGGAGGGGACGAAATGGCTCGCGTTGCATTGGTCACGGGCGGAACTCGTGGCATTGGAGCTGCCATCAGCAAGGCGATGAAAACGGCCGGCTACAATGTCGCCGCCGTCTATCACGGCAATGACGAGGCGGCGCAGAAATTCAAGGCCGAAACGGACATCGCTGTGTTCAAGTGGGACGTATCGTCCTTTGAGGCTTGTGCGGACGGCGTGAAGTCAGTCGAAGCCGCGGTCGGACCTATCGAAGTCCTAGTCAACAATGCCGGCATCACGCGCGACACCATGTTCCATCGCATGAAGCCCGAGCAATGGACGGCGGTGATCGACACCAATCTCGGCTCGCTGTTCAACATGACGCGCCAGGTCTGGGAAGGCATGCGCGAGCGCAAGTTCGGCCGCGTGGTCAATATCTCCTCGATCAACGGGCAGAAAGGCCAGATGGGCCAGGCCAATTATTCCGCAGCCAAGGCCGGCGAGCTCGGCTTCACCAAGGCGCTGGCGCAGGAAGGCGCGCGCGCCGGCATCACGGTGAATGCGATCTGTCCCGGCTACATCAACACCGAAATGGTGCAGGCGGTGCCGAAGGACGTGCTGGAAAAGAACATCCTGTCGCAGATCCCGATCGGCCGTCTGGGCGAGCCGGAGGAGATCGCGCGCTGCGTGGTGTTCCTGGCGAGCGACGATGCCGGCCTGATCACCGGCTCGACGCTGACGGCTAATGGCGGGCAATATTTCGTCTAAGCAAGGACGCTTAAGCGCCCGCGTTTGACGATAAGCGCAGCGACACCCTGTGGCGACGGCTTATGAGAATAAGCGCCGTTGCGGTCCGTTATCGCACCCGACGTCAAGGCGCCACGATCATCAAATAGCCGGCGACAATCGCTCCAGCCAAGCCGACGACCACCGTAAAAAATATTGCGGGCTCGAGGCCATAGCCCGGGTCGGTATCTCCCGTCTGCCGATAACGCCGCAAAAAGTGCGCATATCGCACCGCGGCGACTACGGCCATAAGCGCTCCGGCGACCACCAGGCCCGCTCCCGCCAGGAAAGAAAATGTAGAAGGCTGAATGAACTTGTCGACGTGTGGCGTCATAGTGCGCACGACAAGGCCGAATCTGTCGATGACAAACCCCAATGCCATCAGACCGAGGGCGGCGCGTATCCATGCCATCAAGGTTCGTTCAGCCGCAAAATAAACTAAATACTGCCCCGTCCGATTAGCGATCGGCCCATCATTGTCCAAATTGCTGCTGCGGCCGATAGCGTTCGACATCGGACTCTCCCATTGCAGATGCAACCGCGCCTATAAACTGCACAGCACAGGCGCCCGCCGAAGATGCGTCTTGCGTCACATTGGAACGGCGCCGAGCCGTTCCGTCGCCGCCTTGCTGAACGCCATATCGTCGACGCTGGCGAGCTTGGGCCGTTCGCGCACCAGCGCGCGGTAAAACTCGCCTTTGGACACCGGCGGCACGTCGGCGATGATGGTCCAGTGATCGCCGTTGTCGCGGCTTTCGAACACCTGTCCGTCGGTGTCGGCGGCATAGAGCGCGCTGCCGCCGTCCCAGGCTTCGATCGTGAGCCCGCCGAACACCGCGCGCTGCCCGTCCGGCAGTCCGCCGAGCAGACGCTCCCAGCTCTTGCCGGCGTCGCGGCTGCGCAGGATCTTGCCGCGGCCGCGGCCGCGCTTGTACCAGTGTGGCGGCCAGCCATCGCCGCCGGTCAAGAAAATCATATCCGGATTGTGCGGATGGATCGCGATTGGATCGGGATATTCCGCGCCCTTCAACATCGGGTTCTTGGCCCAGGTCTGCCCCCGGTCTTCGCTGGTCATGACGCCGACGATGCCGTTGGCGACGATGAGGCGGTTGGGCCGATCTTTGTGCAGCAGGATACGATGGATGTCGCGTTCGACGGGGTTGGGATCGATCGGCAGTTCGGCAAAGCTCGCGCCAAGATCGTGCGAAACCAGCAATGCGCCGATCTCGATACCGACCATCAACGCGTCGCCGTCGAACACGATGTCCTTGACGTGGCCGATGCGCGGCGCCGGCGGGAAACACCATTGCGATACGCTCGGCACCTTGCGCATGGCGGGCAATTCGCGCCAGCTTTCGCCGTTGTCCTCGCTGATGTAGAGATGCGCGGGCAGGGCGCCGACGCAGACGACGTCCTTGCCCATCAATTTGCCGGCGCGCGCCGACCACAAGTCGAAATGATCGAGCCCCTTGTTGACCCAGGTCCAGCTCTCGCCTTGGTCGGTGCTGCGCGCGACACCCATGCCGTGCGAGGCGGCGAACAAAGTGCCATCGCTTGCTTGCGTTACCGCGCTGAAATTGCCGCCGCGCAGGGCGTGGGTCTTGATCGTCCATTGCCCGTTGGCGCGTTGCAGGATCGCCACGCCATCGACGGTGCCGGCCGCCAACAGATCGGAGGGCGTTTTGCCGACGTAGACATTGTCGCCGCCGTTGGAGATCGAAATCATGCCGTTTCTCCCGACCGTGCTTTGGACCGATCTTACACGTTCAGCGCGGACGCGGCGACCAGCCATGCGGTGCGAGTTCGAAGCCTTCGAAGTCGAAGCCTGGCGCCACCGTGCAGCCGACCAATGTCCAGTCGCCGAAGGTTTCGGCCGCCTGCCAGGCGCGCGCCGGTACCGTCACTTGCGGGACTTCATCGGCATGGATGTCGCCGCCGAGCCGGATGATTTCTTCCGTGCTGCCGTCGACGATTTCGAGCTTCAGCGGCGCGCCGGCGTAATAGTGCCAGACCTCGACCGCGTCGATGCGGTGCCAATGCGATCGCTCGCCGCGCGCAAGCAGAAACAGAATGGCGGTCGAAGCGGCACGGCCACCGATCGTGTGCGTGTCGCGAAAGGTCTCGCGATAATGGCCGCCTTCCGGATGCGGCTTGAGCGCGAGCTTGAAGATGACGTCGGCGGCGGTGAGCTTCTCAGTCATGTGGGTAGACCGGCGGCTTTTCTTGCTGCTTCGTCCATAGCAGAGCCTACGGAAAATCTCATCCCATGCGTGCGCCGAGCGGCTGGTAGCTCTGCTCGGGAATCTCACCGAGCGTCGAATGGTGCAGCTTGCCGGGCGTAAGACCGTAAAACTGCTGAAAGCTCATGATCAGCGGTCGCCATTTGTCGGGATCGATCCGGTTTGGTGCGCCCGCCATCAGGATCGAACCTTCGGCATGGATGCGAACGATCTTCACTTCGATGGCGAACGTTCGCCCGGCCCAGTGGTCGTCGCCGGCTGCCAGCTCATGCACGGATTCGACTCGAGCTTCCAGTTGCAGCGGGCATTCGATGGCGCGCGGTGCGGCGACCAGTTCACCCGCGGCGGGCGTCAGGCGCGCGGTGGCGAACTTATCCTTTTCGTACCGGTAACCGCGCGACAGCTTGCCGCTTGGAATCGGGTCGGTGCCGGTCGTGCGTGCAAGGCGATTGACCGCGGCGACCATGTCGTGCGACGGCAGATTCAGCACGCATTCGTGGGTGCGTATGATGTTTTGCGTCGTCTTCGACGACCGCGCGAGGCCGAGCATGCAGCGCCATCCCAGCCACCAGGCCGACGACATAGGCGCAAGGTTGAGTGTGCCGTCTTCGTTGCTCGTGCCAATAAGCACGACCGGCGTTCCAAAATAGAGGATCGACGGCTCAATGACGCGATGATGGTGGGAGATTTCCGATGCTTGCATGGTGGACTCCTGATCATGAGGCCGCCTGCATAGTTCGCCGCGCAGATGGCGGCGACCCGATTCCTTCGGGTCAGAACCGGTCCTTGCGCCCCCTGATCTCCCCAAATACCTCCGCCGCCGGCTTGCCCGCCATGCCGATGTCGACCGCGAGATCGGGAACGTCGGCGCGCAGGAACGGATTGGCGAGTTTCTCGTCGCCGATTGTCACGGGAATGGTCGGCGCGCCTTCCGCAATGAGCTGATCGACTTGCGCGGCGCGCGCCTCCAGCACCGGGTTGTCGGCGTCGATCGTGAGCGCGAATTTGACGTTCGCCTTGGTGTATTCGTGGCCGCAATAAATCTGCGTTTCGTTGGGCAGGTCGCGCAGCTTCTTCAGCGAGCGCCACATCATCTCGGCATTGCCTTCGATCACACGGCCGCAGCCGATCGAGAACAGCGTATCGCCGACAAAGGCGATGTGGTCCTTGGGAAACCAATACGAAATGTGGTCGAGCGTGTGGCCCGGCGTCTCGATGACCTTGGCGGTGAGATTGCCGACCTTGACCTCGTCGCCTTCGCTCACGGTTTCGTCCACGCCGGGAATGTCTTTGCCTTTAGCCGGGCCGACCACGCGGCATTTGTATTTCTTCTTGAGCTCCGCGATGCCGCCGGTGTGGTCGTGGTGGTGATGGGTCACCAGGATGTCGGTCAGCTTCCAGCCGGTTTGTTTCAGCGCCTCTTCCACGGGCGCGGCTTCCGGCGCGTCGATCGAGACGGTGGCACCGGTATCGGGGTCGTGCAGCAGCACCCCGTAATTGTCGCTCAGGCATTTGAACAGGCGGGTCTCGGCGGGCATGACGTCTTCCTTGTCGGTCGTTTTATTAACCGTAGCACGCTGACAGAGTGTCTGGCACGTCAGACGGTTCCGAAGCGAGTACGTTTTGCAGGGTATTTGATGGTAATTTTGCCGCAGCGCGCGACCCAGAAAAGCATGTCCTCGACTCGATCGGGGACGCGCACAGGTTTTTTTGAAAGATCGCGCGCCTCGAATATGTTAGGGACGCATTCGATTTCGCCGGGGCTGATCGCTCTCAATGTCCATTGACGTCGTCGACCTGCGCAATTTTTACGGCCAGACGCTGGGTATCGTGGCCCGCCGCTTCATTGCGCGCGGCATACGCGCGCTCTGGCGCGACACCTCCGGCCAGCGCGTGCTCGGGATCGGCTACGCGACGCCCTATCTCGGCCTGTTTCGCGAGGAGGCCGAGCGCTGCCTTGCCTTCATGCCGGCCGCGCAGGGTGTGATGAAATGGCCGACCTTGCGGCCTGCGCTCGCGGCGCTGGTCGACGAGAACGAGCTCCCGCTGCCCGACAACGCGGTCGACCGCAT
Organism: uncultured Alphaproteobacteria bacterium; assembly: GCA_963840065.1. GTDB lineage: Bacteria > Pseudomonadota > Alphaproteobacteria > Rhizobiales > Xanthobacteraceae > Pseudolabrys. Next base: position 898,396 of record CAWIXF010000010.1, read on the forward strand.
CTTGCTGGTGCATGTTCTGGAAATGAACCACGACCCGAGCGCGCTGCTGCGCGAGGTGTGGCGGGTGCTCGCTTCTGGCGGGCGGCTGATGGTGGTGGTGCCGAACCGGCGCGGCGTCTGGGCGCGCCTGGATACGACGCCGTTCGGTCACGGGCGGCCTTATTCGCGCTCGCAGATCAACCAGCTCCTGCGCGAGACCTGGTTCACGCCGACCGGCTGGAGCGAAGCGCTCTATGTGCCGCCGGTCGCGCGCGGCTGGTTCTTGCGCTCGGCAGTCGCTTGGGAACGCACGGGTGCCACCATCTCGGCGCCGTTTGCCGGCGTGCATCTGGTGGAAGCGGTGAAGCAAGTCTACCGGCCGATCCCCGCGCAACGCGTCAAACGTCGGCTGGTGCCCGCGCTCGAGCCGGCGCTGGCGCCGTCACCGGGCGGCTAACGAACCGAAAGAATTATTCGCTCGGCGGCTGCGGCTCCTCGCCGCCATCTTCGCTGGCGCCTTGCTGGTTGCCGGCAATGTCCGGACGGTCGGACCGGAATCCGCTGCCGCTGCGATGACGCCGCCGCCGGCGATAGCCGCCGCCATAGCGGTCCTGATTGCGTTCGCCTTGATCGTGGCCGTTGCCACCGGCCGCTGGTTGCGGCTGGTTGCCGCCGGCTGCCGGTTGCGGCTGGTTGCCGCCACCGGTGATGAAAGCGGGCAAACCGCCGAGGTCCTGTCCACCCGGCTGCGGCTGCTGCTGCGGTGGCTGCTGTTGTGCACGTTGCTGGTCGCGCGGCGGAAACGGCTGCGCGTTCGGCGGGAGATAGGGCTGCGGCTGGCTTTCGCGCGGCACGAAGCTCGGCTCGTTCTGGCCCATGAAGGGCTGAGCCTCGTCGTCGTCGCCGTCGAAATTGTCGTCGCCGTTCTGTTGCGAGCCCGACTGCGGCTGTTGCTGCTGGTTGTAATACGGGTTCTGCTGACGGAACTGCTCCTGCGCGGCGGCGATCAGGCGGAAATAATGTTCGGCGTGCTGATAATAATTTTCGGCGGCAACCGGATCGCCGGAACTCTGCGAGTCGCGAGCAAGTTGAATATATTTTTCCGCAATGTGCGAGGCAGTACCGCGGATCTTCACATCGGGACCGTTCAACTCATAAACCCGTGTCATCGGGTTCTGACTTTTGCGGTGCCCGCCACGCCCGCGCATGCGCTTCTGTCCATTTCTCATGATAAGCCTTTTCGCTAACCTTTGTTTTTTACCACTCAACCCGCGGCTCGCGCCGCCAACCATTGCAAGACACTTCGACTCTTAACGACACCTCAACCCACACGGAATCCCACTGCGTGGCTTTGGCCCGCACTGGATGTCCGCGCGAATGACTTTTGCGTTTGCTCGCCCTTATCGCGATTGCAACAGCAACCCCAATGGCCGCGACCTAAATCTGCGGCGTTGCCAACCCTTCGTTACGCGCATCACATAAGCTTTAGAAATTTGATGCGCCCAACTGGTGAAGCATCCGGACCCGTCACTGGCGATTTCGTCTTGCCGTCCTGAAGCGGCCTTTCGTCATCTGCCCTTTGCGCCACCGCCGCACAAAGCCTTTAGGCTCAGGGGCTCTTGGTGGTGCAATTCACGGGTCGATTCCGTTGCCGGGAAGCTAGTCGTTTCCGGACCACATTCCAAGAGGTTTTTTAGCCGCTTGGGACCTGCATTTTTCACTGTATGGCAATGCAGGTTAATCATGGCAATTTATATCGCCAAAGCGGCGTTTAACGCCCGCGGTATTCCGGCCAAATCATTGCGCACGCCGGCTACGTCCAGACCCGCCTTGGTAAATAGCGCACGGACGGCCGGCTCCTGGCCGGCGCCGAGTTCCACGATCAGTCGCCCGCCCGGCATCAGCAAATGCGGCGCTTGAGCGGCAATGGCACGATACGCGTCAAATCCGTCGGCACCGCCGTCGAGCGCAAGCCGCGGGGCATAGTCGCGTACTTCCGGCTCAAGCGCTGCAATGTCGTCGTGCACCACATAAGGCGGGTTGGACACGATCAGCTCGAACTTGCCGCCAACGCCTTTGGCGATGTCGCAGGCGATGAATGTGCACCGGTCGTTCAAGCCGTTCCGCGCCGCGTTCGCGCGCGCGATATCGAGCGCAGCCAGGCTGATATCGGTGCCGATGCCTGTCGCATTCGGCAACTCGCTGAGCAGCGCCAACAGCAACGCGCCCGAGCCGGCGCCGATGTCGAGAATGCGCAAGCGGTCCGCTTTCCTGCCGCCGCGGCCGAGCGCATCGAGGGCCTCTTCCACCACCGTTTCGGTTTCGGGCCGCGGCGTCAGCACCGCCGGCGTCACGTCCAGCACGAGATTCCAGAATTCCTTGCGGCCGCGGATGCGCGAGACTGGCTCGCGTTTCAAGCGGCGTGCTGCCAGCGCCGAGACCGCGTCAACCTCGCGCGCGTCCAGCGGGCGCTCCGAATCCGCGAGCAGACGCGCTCGGTCGGTGCAAAGCGCATGGCAGAGCAGGGCGCGCGCATCGACCTTGTCGTCCTCGATGCCGGCGAGGCGGAAGGCTTGCGCCATCAGTTGCGTCGCCTCCGCGACCGGGACGCCGGCCTTCAGGCCGGGGATAACGCTCACTGTCTGGCACCTTCCGCCGCCAACAGTTCGGCCTGGTGCTGCGTCATCAAGGCGTCGATCACGTCGTCGAGTGCTTCGCCCTCGATGACCTGTGGCAGCTTGTAGAGCGTTAAATTGATGCGGTGATCGGTCACGCGGCCTTGCGGGAAATTATAGGTGCGGATGCGCTCGGAGCGGTCGCCGGAGCCGATTTGCCCGCGCCGCTCGGCAGCGCGTTCCGAGTCGCGTTTGGTCTTCTGCTGGTCGTAGAGCTTGGCCCGCAGCATGGTCATCGCCTTGGCGCGGTTCTTGTGCTGTGAGCGCTCCTCCTGCACGAGCACCACGATCCCGCTTGGGACGTGGGTGATGCGGATCGCCGATTCGGTCTTGTTGACGTGCTGGCCGCCGGCGCCGCCGGCGCGCATGGTGTCGATCTTCAGGTCGGCTTCGTTGATGTCGACGTCGACGTCCTCGACTTCCGGCAAGACGGCGACGGTGGCGGCCGAGGTATGGATGCGGCCGGAGGCTTCGGTGTCCGGCACGCGCTGCACGCGGTGCACGCCCAATTCGAATTTCAGTTTGGCGAAGGCGCCGCGGCCGCGGATCTCGGCGACGATTTCCTTGAAGCCGCCTTTGGAGCCGTCGCTCATGGAAATGACTTCCGTCTTCCAGCCCTGCTTGGCGGCGTAGCGTTCGTACATGCGGAACAGGTCGCCGGCGAACAGCGCGGCCTCGTCGCCGCCGGTGCCGGCGCGGATTTCGAGGATGACGTTGCGCTCGTCCATCGCGTCTTTGGGGATCAGCGCCATGCCGATTTTACGCTCGAGGTCTTCTTTGCGTTCCTGCAACGCCGGCTTCTCGGATTCCGCCAGCTTGCGCATGTCGCTGTCGGTCTTGGCATCGGCGATCAGCGCGTCGAGATCGGCGATTTCCGATGTGATCGTGCGGTAGGCCTTGATCGTCTCGATCACCGGCTCGAGCTCGGCGAATTCGCGCGAGAGCTTGACGTAAGCGTCGGGCGCCAAGTTGGTGGCCAGTTCATTTTCGACCAAAGAGTGACGGGCGAGCAGCGCGTCGAGTTTTGCCTGCGGCAGTGCGATCACAGTTGCAGCCCCTCCGCCGCCGCGAAACTTTCCAGTTTGGCGCGGATTGACACGCTGCCGACCGGTTGCGCGAGCAACGGCAGGATCGCCTCTTCGCCCTTGCGGCAATCGAGGTCGAGCAGCAGCGCCTTGACCGGGCCGATCGCGGATGGCGTCAGCGATAGCGCGCGGTAGCCGAGGATCGCTAGCGCCAGTGCGCCGATCGGTTGCGAGGCCAGTTCGCCGCACAGCGCCACCGGCTTGTTGTGCTTGCCGGCCTTGTCGACGATGTCCTTGAGCACGCGCATGATCGGTGTCGACAACGGATCGAAACGCTCCGACACGCGGGTGTTGCCGCGGTCGGCCGCGTACATGAACTGCATCAGATCGTTGGAGCCGACCGACAGAAAGTCCACCCGCTCGAGCAATTCGTCGAGCTGGAACAGAAGCGACGGCACTTCCAGCATCGTTCCGATATCGACCCGCTCCGGCAGCGCATGGCCGTGCCGGCGCAGATGCGTGAGCTCGAGTTCGACAAGGCTCTTGGCCTGATCGAATTCCTCCACCGTGGCGATCATCGGAAACATCAGCCGCAATTCGCGTCCGCCGGAGGCGCGCAACAGTGCGCGCAACTGGCTGCGCAGCAACCCTGGCCGGTCGAGGCCCAGGCGAATGGCACGCCAGCCGAGCGCCGGGTTTTCTTCTTCAACGTTGCGCATATACGGCAACACCTTGTCGCCGCCAATGTCGAGCGTACGGAATGTCACGGGCTTTTTGCCGGCGGCGTCCATGACCGCGCGATAGAGCGAATGTTGTTCCTGCGTGCGCGGGAACGTGTTGGCCACCATGAACTGGAGCTCGGTGCGGAACAGGCCGATACCCGCGGCGCCGGTCTCCTCGATATGCGGCAGGTCGATGGGCAGACCGGCATTGATCATCAGCGCGATCTTGCAGCCGTCTTTGGTCACGCAGGGCTTGTCGCGCAGGGCATGGTATTGCGCCTGCCGCCGCGCGCGTAAGCGAACCCGCTCGGCATAGGCCGCCTCGATATCGGGCGGCGGCCGCATATGGACGTGGCCGGTCGCGCCGTCGACGATGACGGCGTCACCTGACTCCACCAGGCCGGTGGCGTTGGCGATTTCGCCGACCGCCGGAATGCCGAGCGCCCGCGCCACGATCGAGACGTGCGAAGTCGGACCGCCTTCTTCCAGGATGAGGCCGCGCAGCCGCTTGCGATCGTAGTCGAGCAGGGCGGCCGGCCCCATCGAGCGCGCCACCACGATGGCATTTTCCGGCAGCCGTTCCTTACTCGGTGCATGGTCCTGACCTATCAGCACCCGCATCAGACGGTTGGCGAGATCGTCGAGGTCGTGCAGGCGGTCGCGCAAATAGGGATCGGAGGCGCGCAGCATGCGCGCGCGGGTATCGGACTGCACGCGCTCGACGCCGGCTTCGGCGGTAAGGCCGGTCATTACCGCCTCGCGCATCTTGTGCAACCAGCCCTGGTCGTAGCCGAACATGCGATAGGCTTCGAGCACGTCGCGGTGTTCACCGGCCTCGGCGACGTCGCGGTGCTCCATGAGCCGGTCGAGATCGGCGCGCAAGGTCGCAATGGCGGCGTCCAGCCGCTTCAACTCACGCGGAACGTCGTCGGCGATGACGTTGGTGACGACGACGCGCGGTTCGTGCAGCACGACATGGCCGAGGGCGATGCCGTCGGAAAGCGAAAGACCGGTGAGATGCAGCGTGTGGCGGGCGGCGGGCTCGGCGCCGGGGAGGGCGAGCGCGGACAATTCGCCCGACGCGATCATCTCGGCGAGCACCATCGCCGTGGTCTGCAGCGCTTCTTCTTCCTCCTCGGTGTAGGTGCGCCGCGCGCGGTTCTGCACGTCCAGCACGCCGAGCGTATTGCCGGCGCGAAGGATCGGCACGCCGAGGAAGGAGTGGTAGATTTCTTCGCCGGTTTCCGGGCGGAACGAGTAGGCCGGATGGTTTTGCGCGTCCGACAGGTTGATCGGCTTGGCCTCGCTGGCGACCAGGCCGACAAGGCCTTCGTCGGCGCGCAGTACCGTCTTGTGCACGGCTTCGTGCTTGAGGCCTTCGGTGGCGTACAGTTCTAGCGTGCCGTCTACGCGCAAGACGTAGACGGAGCACACCTCCGCCACCATGTTGGCGGCGATTAGGACGACGACCTTGTCGAGGCGATCCTGCGCGCTGACCGGCTCCGCCATCACCTCACGGAGCCGCCGTAGCAGCACGCGCGGACCGCCGAGCGCGCCACGCATTATCAAAGTCCCTGTGTTGCCGCGGATTTTACCCGCGGCCTCGTTAAGGCCCATTTATGGACGATTGGCGGCCGTGGGGCACGACTCCCGCGGCTGCATTTGGCTCAGGCTATAGCCAATGGGCCATGCAAGGGGCAAGCCAAAGCAGGATAGCCGTCTTTTTGGGCGGCCCTAAGTCTTGTCCAGTCCATAGAGCGTATGCAGGGTCCGGACCGCCAGTTCCGCATATTCGGCGTCGATCAGCACCGAAAACTTGATCTCCGAAGTGGTAATGGCCCGGATATTGATGCTTCGCTCCGACAACGCCTTGAATGCCCTGGCCGCGACGCCGGCGTGGCTGCGCATGCCGATGCCGATGACCGACACCTTGGCGACGTTGGTCGCTCCGTCGAGGGTCTCGTAGCCGATGGCCGCGCTGGCCTTTTCGATGGTGTTCTTGGCACGATCATAGTCGGCCGACGGTACGGTGAAAGTGAGGTCGGTCGTCTTGCCGTCGGCAGAGACCGTCTGCACGATCATGTCGACATTGATGCCGGCGTCGGCCAGCGGCCCGAAGATGGCCGCGGCAACGCCGGGCTTGTCCTGCACGCGGCGGATCGAGATCTGCGCCTCGTCCTTGGAGAAGGCGATGCCGGTGACGGTCTGCTGTTCCATGTTCTCGCTCTCGTCGCAAATGAGTGTCCCGGGCGGCATGTTGGCATGCGCGTTGATGTCTTCCGGTTTGTCGAAGCTCGAACGCACGAAGATCGGCACATTGTGCAGCATGCCGAGTTCGACCGAGCGCACCTGCATGACCTTGGCGCCGAGCGAGGCGAGCTCCAGCATTTCCTCGTAGGCGACCCTGTCGAGCCGATGTGCGCGCGCCACCACGCGCGGGTCGGTGGTGTAGACGCCATCGACGTCGGTGTAGATGTCGCAACGCGCCGCGCCGATCGCGGCGGCGATTGCAACGGCAGAGGTATCCGAGCCGCCGCGGCCGAGCGTGGTGATGCGGCCGGTCTCCTTGTGAATGCCCTGGAAGCCGGCGATCACCGCCACCTGCCGCCGCTCTTGAAACCGCTTGATCAATTCGGCGCCGTTGACGTCGAGGATGCGGGCCGCGCCATGCGCGTCGTCGGTCAGGATCGGCAATTGCCAACCCTGCCAGGAGCGCGCGTCGACGCCCATGTCCTCCAGCACGATGGCGAGCAATCCGGCGGTGACCTGCTCGCCGGAAGCCACGACCGCGTCGTATTCGCGCGCATCGTGCAGGCCGGCCGCCTGCTTGCACCAGGCGACGAGCTGGTTGGTGGCGCCCGCCATGGCGGAGACCACGACGGCAACGTCATGGCCGGCGTCGACCTCGCGCTTGACGTGGCGCGCGACGTTGCGGATGCGGTCGAGATCAGCGACCGACGTACCGCCGAATTTCATGACCAGCCGTGCCATTGACGTTCCCGGACGCGCCAAAAACCGCTAACAAATGGCCGGCGCGAACGAGCGCCGGCCCCAAAAGGCGCGTATACATAACGGCGGGTCAGCATACCTGCAACAACGGCCGCTGAGGCGCGAAAGGTGGCAATGGTTAATCGCAAAGCCCATGCCGGCACGGTCGATACCGCGGAGGTTGAGCGCTTTTCGCGCCACGCCGCCGACTGGTGGGAGCCGCGCGGGCCGATGGCCGCGTTGCACAAGTTCAACCCGGTGCGGCTTGCCTATATCCGCGACCAGGCGGTGGCGCAGTTCGGGCGCGACGCCAAGACGCTCGGTTGCCTGGCGGACTTGCGCATGCTCGACATCGGCTGCGGCGGCGGCATCCTGTCCGAGCCGCTGGCGCGGCTGGGCGCGCAGATGGTCGGCGCCGACCCGTCGGAGGAGAATATCGACGTTGCGCGCGAGCATGCCGCGGAGTCCGGCCTCGTGATCGACTATCGCGCCACCACGGCGGAAGACCTGGGCGAGGCGGGCGAACGTTTCGACGTGGTGCTTGCCATGGAAGTGGTCGAGCACGTGGCCGACGTGCCGCTGTTCGTTTCCGCCTGCGCGCAGATGGTCAAGCCGGGCGGCCTGTTCATCGCCGCCACGCTCAACCGTACAATGAAAAGCTTTGCGCTCGCCATCGTCGGCGCCGAATACGTGCTGCGCTGGCTGCCGCGCGGCACGCATCAATGGGACAAATTCGTCACCCCGCGCGAGCTGGAGATAGCGGTCGAGAACAGCGGCCTGCAGGTGACCGGCGAGCGCGGCGTGATCTACAATCCGTTGGCCGACCGCTGGCAATTGTCGTCCGACATGGACGTCAACTACATGCTGGTCGCACAACAGCCGCAGGGAGAAGGCGCATGATCCCGAAAAAGCCTGCCCCCGGCTTGATCGGGGGTGGGGACCGGTTTTCGGATAAGATCATGCGCAAAGGAGAAAAGTCATGATCCTCGAACTCGTCGAATTCAATTCGCCGCAAGGCTGGACCCGCCAGCAGGTGGCGGAAGAGGCGCGCAACGTGATTCCGAAATGGCAGGCCAACAAGGAATTGCTGCGTAAGCATTTCCTGCTCGAGTTGGACGGCAAGACCGGCGCCGGCGTCTATATCTGGCCGTCGGTGGAAGCGGCGCGGCGCGCGCACAACGAAGAATGGCGGCAATCGGTGATCAAGCGCACCGGCGGGGCGCCCACCATCCGCTATTTCGATCTGTTTCTCCTGATCGACAACGAGAACGGCAAGATCACGGAGTTTCCGCAGGCAGCCGAAATTCAGCCCGCCGCAGCGTAGCCGCATAGCAGCGTCGTCATTGCCGGGCTTGACACCGCATGTCGGGTGGACCCGACATGCGGTATCAAAAGCTCGCGCAATTCAGACTGGCCTGAGTTGCGCGTGCCATCTACGCCTTAGTATGGAAGGCAAGACGTGGATGCCCGGCACGATGCCGGGCATGACTCTGTTAGAGACGTATCATGCTCTGGGCCGTCTTCACGATCATCGCCGCGGCGGCGCAGACCGCCCGCAACGCCATGCAGCGCGAATTGACGGCGACGCTCGGGACCGTCGGCGCCACCCATGTGCGATTCCTGTTCGGCTTTCCGTTCGCGGTCTTGTTTCTGATCGGCGTCTGCGTGGCGACCGAGTCCGCCCTGCCGCATCCGCCGCTTGTCTATTGGCCGTGGATCTTCCTCGGCTTCATGGCGCAGATCGTCGCCACCGCGATGATGCTTGCGGCGATGAACGACCGCTCCTTCGTCGTCACCATCGCCTACATCAAGACCGAGCCGGTGCAGACGGCGTTGTTCGGCCTGATCTTGCTCGGTGACCGCGTGACGCTGCCGCTTGCGGTCGCCATCCTGATTGCGACCGCCGGCGTCGTGGTGATGTCGTATAAACCCGGCGTTGCGCAAGCCGGCGGATTCAAACCGACGCTGATGGGGCTCGTGTCCGGCGCCATGTTCGGGCTGTCGGCGATCGGCTATCGCGGCGCTATTCTGTCGCTTGGCCTCCCCGGTAATTTTGTCCTGGCCGCGACCTTCACGCTCATGGTCGGGCTCGTCTGCCAGGCGGTTCTGCTGACGCTTTGGCTGGCTTGGCGCGACCCGAAAGTGCTGAAAGCGATCTTTCAAGCCTGGCGGCCATCGATGATGGCCGGCTTTATGGGCGCATTTGCATCGCAATTCTGGTTCCTCGCCTTTGCCATTGCCACGGCGGCCAGCGTGCGCACGCTGGCGCTGGTCGAGGTCTTGTTCGCGCAAGGCATTTCGAAATTCTTCTTCAAGCAACCGACGACGACACGCGAGATCGTCGGGATCGTGCTGATCGTAATCGGTGTCGGCTTGCTGGTGTGGGCGCACTAGCTGGCGCCTCCGACCTTCGATACACTGCCGATGCCGGTTGAGGGAGGCGCAGCATGATGGGATTCGATTATGGCGGTATCGTCGGGCTGATTATTCTCGCGTTCGACATCTGGGCGATCATTCAGATCCTCCAGGGGAGGGGTACGACCGAGAAGAAGGTTCTCTGGATCATCGTGATCCTCGTCCTGCCGGTGATCGGCCTTATTCTTTGGCTGCTGATGGGCCGGAAATAGCGCTTAAGCCTGTCCGCGCGGCGATGCGTGGTGCCGCTTTGCGCGGATCAGTTGCGCTCGTCCGGCAAGATCGGCAACGGGTGGAAATCGATGCCTTCGTCGGCGAGATCCTCCGCCTCTTCGGGCGAGGCGACACCGTAAATCGAGCGGTGCTCGATCTCGCCGTAGTGCATCTTGCGCGCTTCCTCGGGAAACTTAGTGCCGACATTGTCCGCGTTATTGACGAGGTGGTCGCGCAATTCCTTCAGCTTGGTGCGGATTTCCTGTTCCTGCGGCGACATCATCGCTACCGGCGCGGGTTCGGACGACGGCGCGGTGAGCGGTACCGGAGCGTCGCTGGACCGCATTTCCGCAGGCGCTTTGCGCCCCTTCGAGGTAGTCAGCCGCGGCGCCATGATCGCCTTTTCGACCTTGGCTGAACCGCAATGGGGGCAAGTGACCAGCTTGCGTTTGGCCTGGCGGTCGAAGGCTGCCGAGTTCGGCAAACCAGCTTTCGAAGCCGTGACCCTTGTCGCAAACGAGTGCGTAGCGGATCATTCGGCCCCCGCTCCCGGCACAATATGCAAATGCGTCGGCTCCGCCATCGGCTCGACGATTTCGAAGCGGCGCCCGTGTTCCAGCGACGGAATGCGCGCGCGCGCCTTTGCCACTTCGCCGATGTCGACCTGCGCCATCACCACGCCCGGCTTGCTGGCACCTTCCGCCAGAATGCGCCCCCACGGGTCAACGATCAGCGAATGGCCGAAGGTCTCCCGTCCGCTTTCGTGCTTGCCCCCTTGGGCGGCGGCGAACACGAAGCAACCGTTTTCAATGGCGCGGGCGCGCATCAGGACATGCCAATGCGCCTCGCCGGTCTGCTTGGTGAAGGCAGAGGGAATGGCGAGCATGGTCGCGCCCGCTTCGGCGAGCGCGCGATAGAGAGCGGGAAAGCGCAAATCGTAGCAGATGGTCACGCCGAGCCGGCCCCAGGGCAGGTCCGAAATGACCGCCAATTCACCGGGACGATAATTGCGCGACTCGCGATAGCTTTCGCCGTTGGCGAGGTCGACGTCGAACATGTGGATCTTGTCGTAGCGCGCCGCGATCTCGCCTTTGGGATCAATCAGGAAGCCGCGATTGGCGGCACGGTCATGGGATATCTTGATCGCCAGCGAGCCGACGTGAATGGTAACGCCGAGTTTGCGGGCGAGCTCGCGGAACGTGGCGAGCGACGTGTCGCGCTCTTCCTCGACAATTTTGCCGAACAATTGTTCGCGCTTGGCCGCCAGGATGTTCGTCATCTCCGGCGTCTGCGCATAGGCGGCGCCGTCCGCCTTGGCTTCGCCGATCATGCGCACGGCCGCATCGACATTGGCGGCGGGGTCGAGCCCCGACTGCATCTGGATCATGGCGGCGCTGAACGTGCCGGCGCTCATGCGTTCGCTCCGCCGCCGGCGAGAAGGGGGTCGAGCTTGCCGGCATGCTCAAGCGCATGCAGATCGTCGCAACCGCCGACATGCACCGGCCCAATGAAGATTTGCGGCACGCTCGTGCGCCCGCTTGCCCGTTCGATCATCTCGCTGCGCCGCTCCCGTTGGCTCGACAAGTCGATCTCCGTGTAGGTCACGCCCTTCTTTTTCAGCAGAGCTTTTGCCCTGTAGCAATAAGGGCACCAACGGGAGGTATAGATTTCGACGGGTGGCATGGGTGTCTGGCCAGTTTCCAGTCGTTTTATATGGGACTGCGCACCGGCGCCACAACCCGGGCGAATACCAGCACGTCGATATGGGCGGCGCCCGCCCGCAACAACGCTCGTGCGCAGGTATCGACGGTCGCACCGGAGGTGAGGACGTCGTCGATCAACACGAGGCGGCGGCCGGCGACCGCGGCTTTCTGTGCCGGTGGGACGCGGAAGGCACCTTGCACATTGTCCGCGCGTTGTGGTTTCGACAGCCCGACCTGTTGCGGTGTGGCGCGCACGCGCTTGAGCGCATCGTGCAGCACCGGAACGCCACATTGGCCGGAAATGGCGCCAGCCAGCGCCGCCGACTGGTTGAAGCGGCGTGCCCACAGCCTGCGCCAATGCAACGGCACCGGGATGAGCGCGTCGGCATCGCGCGTCAACTCCGCCCCCGCGCGCGCCATCCAGTGTCCCAGCATCGGCGCAAGATCGAGGCGGTCGCCGTATTTAAAACCGAGTACCAGCGCGCGCGCGATGTCGTCATAGCGCACGGCCGCGCGCGCCCGGTCGTAGGCCGGCGGATTGGCGATCGCCTCCATCGACAACAAGCCGGGACCGGGATCGTAGGTGAAGGGAATGCCGAGCCGCGCACAGAAGGGCGGCTCGATGAAGGACAATCTGCTCCAGCACGAGGCGCAAAGCCCGGCGCCGTCGCCCAGCGGTTCGCGGCAGGAAGGGCACAATGGCGGCAAGGCGACGTCGATTGCTGCGCGCAAAAGGCTGCGCAACGGCGTCATGAAACGCGCGGCGCGCGGCGCGACGTCAGCTCTTGTCCGGTCAATTTGCATCGCGAGGAGCGTACTCCCTCCCTGCCTCGCGGGGGAGGGTTGGGGAGGGCGAATTAGAGGCATACATAATTGTCTGGAAGCTCTCCCCCGCGGACGGTAGAGCGCACGACGACGGCGAAACCGATGCCAGATCTGACAATCTTCGACCGCCACCTGCTCCGCGCCCGCCGGCGGCGTGCGGCGGCGCTCGGCCCGGCGACGTTCTTGCTCGAACGGGTGGCCGAAGAATTCGCCGAGCGGTTGGGCGCGGTGCTGCGCCAATTCGACCGCGTCGTCGATCTCGGCACGCCGGCCGATTCGGTGCGCCGCGCACTCGCGGCCAGCGGCAGGATCACAACCGTCATCGCCATGACACCTGACGCCGAACGGCTGGACCGGTCGTTCGCGCGCGTGGCGGCCGACGAAGAGGCTCTGCCCTTCGCCGCCGGCTCGCTCGATCTCGTTGTCTCCGCGCTGGCGCTGCAATTCGTCAATGACTTGCCAGGAGCGCTGATCCAGATCCGCCGTGCACTCAAACCCGATGGCCTGCTGCTTGCCGCGCTGATCGGCGGCGACTCCTTGAGCGAGTTGCGTGAGGCTTTCGCGCAAGCCGAAAGCGAAATCGAAGGCGGCCTCTCGCCGCGCGTCGCGCCGTTTATCGATCTGCGCGATCTGGGGACGTTGATGCAGCGCGCCGGCTTTGCCTTGCCGGTGATCGATTCCGACCGCTTGACCGTGCGTTATGACGATGTGTTTGCGTTGATGCACGATCTGCGCCGCATGGGCGCGACCAACGCGCTGCACGAGCGCCGGCGAGTCCCGCTGAAACGGGAAACGCTTGCACGCATGGCGGAGATTTACGCCGCGCGTTTTGCCGATGCCGACGGGCGTCTGCGCGCAAGCTTCGAGATCGTCTGGTTGTCAGGTTGGGCGCCGCATGAGAGCCAGCAAAAGCCGCTCAAGCCAGGATCGGCCACGCACCGGCTCGCCGATGCGCTTGGCGCGCGAGAGCAGTCGACCGGCGAGGCGCCGGATCGCTGAGCGGTCAGTTCAAGCTGGTGGAGACGCTTTGATATTTGGTCTGCAGCGCCGAACCCAAACTCATGACCGAGACGATGATGGCCGCAGCGATGCCCGATGCGATGATCGCATATTCAATGGCGGTGGCGCCGCTGTCATCGCGGAGGAAATCGCGAAAGCTGCAAATCAATCCGGACCTGTTCATGGACGCGTCCTGTCATTTCGTTTCGGGGCAGCCAGTTACAACAGCGCTATCAGGTGCGGGATCAGCGGCACATCCGCCGGCGGCATGTCGTAGTCCCGCAGACGGTTTGTTCTGACCCAGGCCAGTTGCTGCCCCTCCGCGGCGGCGACCGTTCCCTCCCAGCGCCGGCAGACATACAGCGGCATCAAGAGGTGAAAGTCCGGATAGGCATGGCTGGCGAAAGTAAGCGGCGCGAGGCATGCCTCGTTGACGGTTACTCCCAGTTCCTCTTTGAGCTCCCTGATAATCGTCTCTTCCGGCCGCTCGCCAGTTTCGACTTTGCCTCCTGGAAACTCCCACAAGCCCGCCATGGACTTGCCTTGCGGTCGTTGCGCGATCAGCACGCGGCCGTCGGCATCGATGAGAGCGCAGGCGGCAACGAGAACGAGCTTGCTCACAGCCTTACTTCCACCACGATAGGTGCGGGTTAGTTAAGAGGCTTTCAATTCGGCCGATACAACCGATGTCTCTTTGGCAACGGTAAATAAAAACTTATCGCTCACGAGCGATAGTCGCCGTTGATGGCGATGTATTCTTTGGTGAGGTCGCAAGTGAGCACGCGGTCGCGGCCTTTGCCGAGGCCGAGCGCGACTTTCAGGTAGATCTCCGGCTTTTTCATCAATGCGCTAACCTGCGCTTCATCATAACGGGGATCGCGCGCGCCTTTGTGGGCCACGCGGATGCCGCCGAACCAGATCGCGAGCTTGTCGCGGTCGGCCGGCTCTCCGGCCTTGCCGACGGCCATCACCACGCGGCCCCAATTGGCGTCCTCGCCGGCGATGGCCGTTTTCACCAGCGGCGAATTGGCGATCGACAGCGCGATGCGGCGGGCAGACGCCTTCGAGACCGCGCCTTCCACGATGATTTCAACCAGCTTGCGCGCGCCTTCCCCGTCGCGCGCGATCTGTTCGGACAGATCGGCGAGCACGCTATGTAGCGCCTTTTTGAACGCGCGCAGGCGCGGATCGGAGGCACGCGCAACGCGCGGACCTGTTTTCCCGGTCGCGAACAGCAGCAGCGTGTCGGACGTGGAGGTGTCGCCGTCGACGGTCACGGCGTTGAAGGTGTCGACAACCTGGTCCTTCAGCAGCGCCCTGAGTGCCGGCGCGGCGATTGCCGCGTCGGTGAATACGAAGGCGAGCATGGTCGCCATGTCGGGCGCGATCATGCCGGCGCCCTTGGCGGTGCCGTTGATCGTCACCGTCGCCTTGCCGATGCGCGCCGTCGCGGTCGCGACCTTCGGAAACGTGTCGGTGGTCATGATCGCATTGGCGGCGGCAAGGAAGTCATCCGGCTTCGCGTTCGCCACCAGCGCGTCCATCACGCCATCGAAAGCTTGCGCGTTCAGCGGCTCGCCGATCACGCCGGTCGAGGCGAGAAAGATTTCCGCTGGTTTTACGCCGGCCGCGCGCGCGGCGATCGCCGCCGTGAGCTTGCAGGCGTCGCGTCCGGTCTTGCCGGTAAAGGCATTGGCGTTTCCGGAATTGACGACCAGCGCCCGCGCCTTGCCCGATTTTACGTGCGCGCGGCACCACTCCACCGGCGCCGACGGGCATTTGGACGTCGTGAACACGCCCGCCACCGTGGTGCCAGGTTCAAACAGCGCCAGCAGCACGTCGGTGCGCCCGGCATAGCGGATGCCGGCAGCCGCGGTTGCCAACCGCACGCCGGCGATTGCCGGCAGGTCGGGCATGTGCGTCGGGGCGAGGGGGGAGATGGCGGTGGACACGGGACTCTCCAGCGTCATGCCCGGCCATGTGCCGGGTATCCACGACTTAAAGGCCCGTTATGTATGCAAGACGTAAATGGCCGGGACAAGCCCGGCCATCACGAAAACAATTGATGCGTTGATCGCGCTTATTTCTTCTCCGGTGCGTCGGCTTTCGCCGGCGCGTCGGTTTTTGCCGGCTCGTCCTTTTTCTCCGGCTCGGGCGCCTTATAGAACTTCTCGACCTTGTTGTCGGCGCGCAGCTTCTGCACCATCTCGGCCTGTGCTTTGCGCGTCACGAATTGCTCGATCTGTCCTTTGACGTCTTCGAACTTCGGCGGCTGCTTGGTGCGCTTGTCCTCGACTTTGATCACATGCCAGCCGAACTGGGTCTTCACCGGGTCCGAGATTTGCCCTTTGTCCAGTTTGAAGGCGACTCCGGAAAATTCCGGCACCATTTGCCCTTTGGTGAAATAACCGAGATCGCCGCCATTGGCCTTGCCCGAAGGGTCCTCGGTCACTTCCTTGGCGACTTTGACAAAGTCCTCACCCTTCTTGAGCCGGGCGATAACGGCTTCGATCTTGGCCTTGGCCGCGGCGCTTGCCTTTTCGTCGCCGGCGGGGGCACGGATGAGGATGTGGCGCGCGTGCACTTCCTGCTCGCTGCCAAGCTGCTTGATCGCGTCGTTGTAGACCTTTTGCATGGCTTCGTCGGTCAGCGCGGCCTTGCCGACGGATTGCATCAGGTCGGCCATCAGCAGCTTGCGGCGCTCGAACGCGAGCTTGCGCTTGAAGTCGGCGCTGTCGGCGAGCTTTTTGTCTTCGGCCGCTTTCGAAATGACGATCAGGTCGGCCATGAACTGCACCAGATAGTCTTTCTTCTGGTCTGCCGTCATCGGCGGAATCTGGCCGGCCTCCTGTTCGGCGGTGGCGAGATCGCTTTCATGGATCTCGACGCCGGCAACCTTGGCGATCACCGGGTCCTTGGCATCCTCGGCTTGAAGCGGCCCGGCCGCCGCTATCAGCAGCGCCAGGCAGGCGGCAAGCACGCTCGCCCGGCGAAGGAGGGCCGGGTGGGCGGCAAATGGGACATTCATCATGGCGCTGTCCTTATGGCGGAAGTCCGCTCATGGCGCGGACGGCGGCGGACTTGTCACCCAACAACCGTGGCTTTGCAATGGCGGAGCGGGAGCCCGGGCTAAATTCTGTGTGACCGCCGTCTCGTTAACGCCCGTGGCAAGCCGCCAATTGACAACAATCCGACCCCCTCCTATCTCTCCACTAGCCTTGGCCGGTTGAGCATTTGTAGGCTTCGTCCGCGTCGAATTTGCCAGAAAAGTGCCGCATTTCCGGAGTGCCGGAAGCAAAATCCGGCCGCGGCGGCGTGGTATAAGCGCCGCCTCAGATTGAGGAGCTACCCCATATGATCGGCGCCGTTGCCCGCAAGCTGTTCGGTTCCGCCAACGACCGGCGAATCCGCAGCTATCAGCCGCGGGTCGATGCCATCAACGCGCTCGAAAAAGAGGTGGAGGCGCTCTCCGACGACGCGCTGAAGGCGCGCACGGCCGAGTTCAAGAAGCAGGTCGCCGAGGGTGTCGCTCTCGATGACATCCTGGTGCCGGCCTTTGCCACCGTACGCGAAGCGGCCAAGCGCACCCTCGGCCAGCGCCATTTCGACGTTCAGCTCGTCGGCGGCATGATCCTGCACGAAGGCAGCATCGCCGAGATGAAGACCGGCGAAGGCAAGACGCTGGTCGCGACCCTGCCGGTCTATCTCAATGCACTTGCCGGCCGCGGCGTGCACGTCGTCACAGTCAACGACTACCTCGCCAAACGCGACGCCGAGTGGATGGGCCAGATCTACGGCTTCCTCGGCCTCACCGTCGGCAATATCGTCCACGGCATGGACGACGACGAGCGCAAGAAGGCCTATGAGCGCGACATCACCTACGGCACCAATAACGAGCTCGGCTTCGACTATCTACGCGACAACATGAAGTATCGCATGGAGGACATGGTCCAGCGCGGTCATGTCTATGCCATCGTCGACGAAGTCAACTCCATCCTGATCGACGAGGCGCGCACGCCACTGATCATCTCCGGCCCCCTCGACGATCGTTCGGAGTTTTACAACACCATCGACGCCTACATCCCCAAGCTCGACAAGGCCGATTTCGAGCTGGACGAAAAGCAGCGCACCGTCACCATGACCGAATCCGGCATGGAAAAGATGGAAACCAATCTGCGCGAAGCCGGTCTGCTCAAGGGCGGCAAGCTCTACGACGTCGAGAACGTTTCCGTTGTCCACCATGTCAACCAGGGTTTGCGCGCGCACAAGCTGTTTCAGCGCGACAAGGACTACATCGTGCGCAACGGCGAGGTCATCATCATCGACGAGTTCACCGGCCGCATGATGCCGGGCCGGCGCTACTCGGAAGGTCTGCACCAGGCGCTGGAAGCCAAAGAGCATCAGCCGATTCAACCGGAAAACCAGACGCTCGCCTCGATTACCTTCCAGAACTATTTCCGCATGTACGAAAAGCTCGCCGGCATGACCGGCACCGCCATGACGGAAGCCGACGAATTCATGGACATTTACGGCCTCGAAGTGCTCGAAGTGCCGACCAACATGCCGCTCATCCGCCTCGACGACGACGACGAGGTCTACCGCACGGCGGTGGAAAAATACCGGTCGATCATCACCCTGATCGAAGACTGCAAGAAGCGCGGCCAGCCGGTGCTGGTCGGCACCACGTCGATCGAAAAATCCGAGCAGCTCGCCGAAATGCTGCGCAAAGCCGGATGGCAGCAACACGACTTCACCGATCCCAACGCCTTCGCCGCGCTCTATTCCGGCGACGAGGGCGCCACCAGGACCAAAGTGTTCGCCATCCTCAATGCCCGCTATCACGAGCAGGAAGCCTTTATCGTCTCCCAGGCCGGCGTGCCCGGTGCCATCACCATCGCCACCAACATGGCCGGCCGCGGTACCGATATTCAGCTCGGCGGCAATGCCGACATGCGCATCCGCCAGGAGATCACCGACATCGACGACTGGGCGACGCGCGACAAGGACCCGCGCGCTAACGAAATCCGCAGGCAGGTGGCGCGGCTGAAGGAAGTGGCGCTCAAGGCCGGCGGTCTCTTCGTGCTCGGTACCGAGCGGCACGAGAGCCGCCGCATCGACAACCAGTTACGCGGCCGCTCCGGCCGTCAGGGCGATCCCGGCCATTCCAAGTTCTTCCTGTCGCTCGAAGATGATCTGATGCGCATCTTCGGTTCCGACAAGCTCGACGGCATGCTGACCAAGCTGGGCTTGAAGGAGAACGAAGCCATCGTTCATCCCTGGATCAACAAGGCGCTGGAAAAGGCGCAGCAGAAGGTCGAGGCGCGCAACTTCGACATCCGCAAGAACCTGCTCAAATACGACGACGTGATGAACGACCAGCGCAAGGTCATTTTCGAGCAGCGGCTCGAATTGATGCGCGACGAAGCCGTCGATGAAACCATCGCCGACATGCGCCATTCGGTGATCGACGAATTGGTGGCCAAGCACATTCCGGAAAAGGCCTATCCCGAGCAGTGGGACGTCGACGGTCTCGACGAGGCGCTCAAGGCCGTGTTCACGCTCGATCTGCCGGTCAAGGACTGGTCCAAGGAAGAAGGCATTGCCGACGAGGAGGTGCGTGAGCGCATCACCCGGCGCGCCGACGAATTCATGGCGGGCAAGGTGGCCAAGTGGGGCCCCGACGTCATGCGCTATGTCGAGAAATCGATCCTGTTGCAGACGCTGGACCATCTCTGGCGCGAGCATCTGGTCATGCTCGAGCACCTGCGGCAGGTGATCGGCCTGCGCGGTTACGGCCAGCGCGATCCGCTCAACGAATACAAGGCGGAGGCGTTTGCGCTGTTCGAGCAGATGGTGGCGAGCCTGCGCGAGGCGGTCACCGGCCAGCTCATGCGCGTCGAGGTCGTCCAGCAGCCGCAGGACGAGCTACCCGAGCAGCTTCCCTATATGGAAGCGCACCATGTCGATCCGAGCACCGGCGAGGACGAGATGGCGCTGGCGTCGGCGCCACTTGCGGCCGCGCTCGCCGGCAATGGGGGCGGCGCGCAGGCCGAGCGCAATCCGGGCAATCCGGCGAGTTGGGGCAAGGTCGGCCGCAACGAGCCGTGTCCCTGCGGTTCGGGCAAGAAATTCAAGCACTGCCACGGCAAGTACGCCTGAGTGGAATAGGCACCCGACGCCAAAACGCCGCTTACTCGCGGGCGTTTATTTTTTCATGCCGAGCGCCAGCTTTTTGCGGAACTTGCGGTCACGCTTGAGGTGCCACTCGCGGCTCATTGCCTCGCGTCGCGTCTCGAACCATTCGGAATGCAACAGCACCCAGGCGCGTCCGCGCGTCGAGCGCGCGCCTTTGCCGGCATTATGTTTCGCAAGCCGGCGTGCGACATCGTTGGTCCAGCCGACATAGGTCAGCCGGCGATTGTTGGTAACCGTGCCGAGCACGTAGACGAAGCAATCCATCGCAGGAGCCGGAGATCGTGCGGCGTGGTCAGTGCGTGCTGAAGGAGCCGGCCGCCACAACAGGCGCAGCGCCGGACAACAGGCCGTTGCTGCTGGCAGGCGGTGCCGAGAACGCGGTGCGCAAGATCGGCTCGCGTGCCGGCGGCTCGGCTTTGGCAACGCGTTTCACGCGCGGCTTCTCGGGTGCCGCCGGGCGCTGCGCGGTGTGGACCGGCGCGGCAGGAGCCGGGCGCGGCTCGCGATGGGCGGTGCGAACTGGCGCAGGCTCCGGATTGTGATGCGCCGTGCGCACAGGTGCAATCGGCGTGGGCGCAGGCTCGTGTTGCGCGGTGCGGACGGGCGCAACTGGCGGAGGTGCATGGTTTGTGGTGCGGATGGGTGCAATCGGAGCAGGCGCGGGCTGCGCTGTGCGCGCCGGCGCGATGGTGGCAGGCGCCGGTTCACGTTGCGCGGTTCGGATTGGCGCGATCGGCGCCGGTTGCGGTTGGCGCTCGGCGACGACCGGCTTCGGCGGTTGGGCGCCGCGCTGCGGCTTGACATTCAACTTCATCGGCGCGGAGGCAACATGCGTCTCGGCGGAACGATTGTCCGCGGGGCGCATGGGCTTGGCCGCCAGCTCGGTATTGGTCCGGGACAAATCGGCCGACGCGACGGTCGTCGCGGTCTCACTCAGCGTTTGGCGCGGTGCGCTCGTATCCGCGCGTGAACCGCCCTTGAACAGATTGCCGATCAGGCTTGCGATCGTGGTTGGCCGCTCCGCCGGCACCCGGCCTTCCTTTGGCTGTGGCGCAGGCTCAGGCACCGGCACGCTCGCGACGACGATCGGCTGAGCGCTTGGCTGTTGAGCGGGCGGCTGGCTCGCCGGTTCCGGCTTCTTCGCCGCCGTGGTCGACGGCTTACCGACCTTCGGGATGGTCGTGCCCGGTGGATTGGGCACGCGCGGCAAAGCGCCGGGCACCTCGCCGGCGCTTGCAACCTGGAAAGCACCCGACGACGAGAATGCGACGTTGGTGCCGCCGTCGCCGACATGAGGCGCCGCGGTTTGGACGCCGCGCGCGATGTAGTTCGCCATCTGCACCTGCTCGCTACGGCGGTGCTCAAGGATGAGGGAGGCGATGGCGGGATCGAGCCGGTAGGCCGGACACTTGCCGCGCGAACTGAAATGCAGTTGGCCCTCGCCCTCACGCGGCGCCGCATCGAACACGTAGCGTTTTTCGCAGACCGCGATCTTCGGCTCCTGATGGGTGGCCTCGAAATGGTCGTAGCCTTCCTTCAACATCTTCCAGAAGGCGAAGTTCGGATTGTTGCGATGCTTGGCCATGTTCAGCGCGGTCATGCGGAACGGGAACGCTTCGAACTGGAATTCCCGCTGTCCGCCGAAAAACGATTCGCGCGCCAGCGCGTAGATCTCCACGATCTGCTTGTCGGTCATCGCGTAGCAGCCGCGCGACGAGCAATCGCCGTGCACCATCAGCTCGGAGCCGGTGCGGCCCCAGGCGCGGTCATAGGCGTTCGGATAGCCGGTGTTGAAGGCGAGGTAGTAGTTGGAGTTCGGATTCATCTGTCCCGGGGTGATCGTATAGAAGCCCTCGGGTGCCTGGCGGTCGCCTTGCTTTTTCTTAGGGCCCAGATCACCCGACCATTTGCAGATCGGATAGGACTTCAGCAGCGCGTAGTTGCCCTCGCGGTTCTTTTTCCAGACCTCAAGTATCGCTTCTTCCTTGAACACGCGGACCAGGATCGGCGATCCCTTGTCCATATTCTTGGATTCGATCAGGGTGACGGTTTGCGCGGACAACGGAGCTTGCGCGCGGCCGGTCGGAATGACGTTGTCGGCGTAGCATCCGGCAAGCGCGAACGCAGCGGCAATCGCCGCCGGCGCAGTCAGCGCGCGAACCAAAGACCGGATCAACCTCGATACTCCCCGATGAGGCGGGCACTTATTCAATAATCGTTAGCCATAAGATGTGGCATACGCAAGGCAAAGGGCGCGGCGTCCAGATACCGCTAAGCCTATGGTAAATCGACTGTAAACGCTGGAGGGCGGGCTAGCTGATGGTGCGCCCGATGGCGAGGAACTTCTCGCGCCGCTGGTTTCTTATGGCTTGGGCGTCGAGCCCGCCCAGGTCGGCCAAAGCCTTGGCGACCGCGTCGCCGGTCGCGGCAATGGCCGCCTCCGGCTCGCGATGGGCGCCGCCGGTGGGCTCGAGGATGGTGCCGTCGATGACGCCGAAACGCACCATGTCCTGGGCGGTGATTTTCATGTTGGTCGCCGCCTCTTGCGCCTTGGCGGTGTCGCGCCAGAGGATGGACGCGGCGCCTTCCGGCGAGATCACGCTGTAAATGGCGTGTTCCAGCATCAGCACCCGGTTGGCGGTCGCAATCGCGATGGCGCCGCCGGAGCCGCCTTCACCGACGATTACCGCGACATTGGGCACGCCGAGATTCAGGCAGACCTCGGTCGAGCGCGCGATCGCCTCGGCCTGGCCGCGTTCCTCGGCGCCGATGCCGGGATAGGCGCCGGCGGTGTCGACCAGCGACAGCACCGGAATGCCGAAGCGGTCCGCCATCTCCATCAGCCGCACCGCCTTGCGGTAGCCTTCCGGCCGCGCCATGCCGAAATTGTGCTTGAGGCGGCTTTCGGTATTCGAGCCCTTCTCGTGCCCGAGCACGCAGATGCTTTCGCCGCGGAAGCGGCCGAAGCCGCCGACAATGGCCGCGTCCTCGCCGAATTTGCGATCACCGGCCAACGGAACGAAGTCGGTGATCAGGGAGGCGACGTAGTCGAGACAGTGCGGCCGCTGCGGGTGACGCGCCACTTGCGTCTTCTGCCAGGGGGTCAGCTCGGCATAGATCTCCTCGAGCGCGCTTGCCGCCTTGGCCTCGAGCCGGCCGATTTCCTCGCCGACGGCGACGGCATCGTCGCTTTCGCCCATGGCGCGCAACTCTTCGACCTTGGCCTCCAGTTCGGCGACCGGTTTTTCGAAGTCGAGATAGCTGCGCATGGGGTCCCGGCTGTGATGATGGGCCGAAGTGACGTGGACTAAGGCGCCAAGTCAAGCAAGCCGGTAAATAGGGAGTTTGTGGCGGTTTTGGCTAGCCGTCGGCGAGCGGATGCAGGTCGCGCACCAGCGATTTCAGCCGCTCTTCCAGGACGTGGGTATAGATCTGGGTGGTGGAAATATCGGCATGGCCGAGCAGCGTCTGCACCACCCGCAGATCGGCGCCATTGTGCAAAAGATGGCTGGCGAAGGCATGGCGCAACACGTGCGGGCTCAGGCGATCGGCGGTTAGCCCACAGGCGGCGCCCAACGCCTTCAACTCGCGCGCAAAATGCTGGCGGGTAATATGGCCTTGTTCGCCGAAGGAGGGGAACAGCCATTTCGAAGCTGCCTTGCCCTCTTTGTCCGTTTGCAGATTGAGGTATTCCGTCATGGCGGTTTTGGCCGCTTGATTGAGCGGTACCAGCCGCTCCTTGCCGCCTTTGCCACGCACCACCAGCATCCGCTGGTCGCGGCGCGCGGCCGCCGCCGGCAATGCGACCAGTTCGGAGACGCGCAAGCCGGTGGCATAGACGGTCTCCAACAGACACAACAGCCGCGCGGCGCGTAGTCGCGCCGCCGCCGGCTGCGTTAAGTCTTCGGCATTGGTGCGCGCTTTTACCAGCAGCGTATCGACTTCGGCGATGGTCAGCACTTTCGGCAAGGAGTGTCCGCGCTTGGGGCCTTGTAGAACGGCGGCTGGGTCGTCGTTGCGCTTTCCCTCCGCGTAGAGAAATCGGTAGAGTTGGCGTACTGCCGATAGCCTTCGTGCGAGCGATGAGGTCTTGAAGCCGCGTTCGGCAAGGCCGGCGAGAAACGCGCGCAGGTCGTCGGTGCTCGCCGAAGCGATGTTGCTTCCGGCGGCGCGCAAATGTGCCGACAGGTCGGCGAGATCGTTGCGATATGCCGACAGCGTGTTGTCGCCGGCGCCGCGTTCGGCCGCCTGCATGTCGAGAAACAGCTCGATCAGCGTTTCGTCGGAGGCTTTCGGCCGGCGGGCCATTGGGTTTGGTTAAGGTTGCTTTACGAACTTGTTCGACGGCACCGTCACGATGATCTCGCGCGGCTGCGGCTTGAAGAAGTTGGCGAGAGAGAAGGTGCCGACATAGATCAGGCCGCCAACGACGCCCAAAAACACGATAAACCTGAAAAGAGTTGGCATCGTCTCAAGCCCCGGAAATTGTTTCTTGTGACTCTTTTACCCGTTCGCCCGGCCGCAACGACATGAACCACACTTCACCAAACCCGTGATAAGACACCGCCCGAGCGGTTGTCTCCTTTGCCGGTATATGGAACCGTGGCGCTGATTTGGAAACTCTAGCATGGCCGATACGGTCATTCAAAAACCGGCCGAAAACGGCGTGGAATCGGCGATCGCCCAAGCGCTCGGGCGCCGCTCGATCGTGCTCGTTGGCATGATGGGCGCCGGCAAATCCTCGATCGGCCGCCGGCTTGCGGGCCGCCTCGGCATCCCCTTCGTCGATGCCGACGGCGAGATCGAGAGCGCGGCCGGCATGACCATCTCCGAGATCTTCGCCAAGCACGGCGAGCCATATTTCCGCGCCGGCGAGACGCGCGTGATCGCGCGGCTGCTGGAAAGCGGGCCGCAGGTTTTAGCAACCGGTGGTGGCGCCATCATGGATCAACGCACCCGCGATCTGATTCGCATCAAAGGTATCTCGATCTGGCTGAAGGCGGATCTCGACGTGCTGTTGAAGCGTACCAAGCGGCGCAACGACCGGCCGCTGGCCGAGAAGATCAAGGACTTGTTGCCGGTGCGAGAGCCGGTCTACGCACAATCCGACATTGTTGTGCAATCGCGCGACGAACCGCACGAGGCCATTATCGATGAGATCATCGCCGCTCTGCCTGAGCATGTCGGCTTGACGGAGCAAGAGCGATGACCGCGCCGTTGCGCTCAGGCGAACCGATCGTCGTGCAGGTGGCGCTCGCCGAGCGCAGCTACGGCATCGTGATAGGCCGCAACTTGCTCGGCAGCGTCGGCGCGCGCATCAAGGCGTTGCGCTCGGGCGCGAAGGTAGCGCTCGTCACCGACGAAACGGTCGCCCGCCATCATCTCGCCGCCGCGGAAGCCGCGTTACAAAGCGCTGGCGTCGACGCAACGCGCATCGTGGTGGCCGACGGCGAAGGCTCCAAGAGCTACGGCACGTTCGAGCGCGTCTGCGAAGCCGTCATCGCTGCGCGTATCGAGCGCGGCGATCTGATCGTTGCGCTCGGCGGCGGCGTCATCGGCGATCTCGCAGGTTTTGCCGCGGCCTGCGTGCGGCGCGGCATCGACTTCGTGCAGGTGCCGACCACTTTGCTGGCGCAAGTCAATTCCTCGGTCGGCGGCAAGACCGGCATCAATTCCCGTCACGGCAAGAACCTGATCGGCGCGTTCTACCAGCCGATCATGGTGATCGCCGATACGAGCCTGCTCGATACCTTGCCGAAGCGTCAGTTCGCCGCCGGCTACGCCGAAGTTGCCAAATACGGCTTGCTCGGCAATTCGGCATTTTTCTCGTGGCTTGAGTCGAACTGGCGGGATGTTTTCGGCGCAGGGCAATCATCCGGGAGCTTTGCGCGCGAGCACGCCATCGCCGTATGCTGCCGCGCCAAGGCCGGGATCGTTGCGCGCGACGAACGCGAGAGCGGCGAGCGCGCGTTGCTTAATCTCGGTCATACCTTCGGTCACGCGCTGGAAGCGGGCGCCGGTTTCTCCGAGCGGCTGTTGCATGGCGAGGCGGTGGCGCTCGGGATGGTTCTGGCGTTCGAATTCTCCGCCCGCATCGGTCTGATCGGGGCGGGCGATACCGAGCGCGCGCGCGCGCATCTTGCGGCGGTCGGACTGCCTACCCATTTGAGTGACATTCCCGGCGGCACGCCGGGTGTCGATGCATTGATGGACCTGATTGCGCAAGACAAGAAAGTAAAGCGCGGCAAGCTCACTTTCATCCTGGTGCGCGGCATCGGTCAGGCTTTCGTCGCCAATGACGTCGATCCGAACGAAGTGCGTGCGTTCCTGTCCGGCAAACTCTCCAGCACGTGATCCCGAAAAGTGGGAACCGGTTTTCGGATGAGATCACGCGCAAAGATTAGTCCATGACCACGAACGACTGGCTCTCTCTTGTCGTCGTCCTGTTCTGTCTCTTGCTGTCGGCGTTCTTTGCCGGCAGCGAGACGGCGCTGACCGCTTCATCGCGCGCCAGCATGGCGCGGCTGGAAAAGCAGGGCAATAAACGCGCGGCGATCGTCAACCGGCTCCTGGAAAGTCGCGAACGCTTGATTGGCGCGCTGCTGCTCGGCAACAACGCCGTGAACATCGCGGCGTCTGCCTTGGCGACCGGCATTCTGCTGGTGTGGTTCGGAAAGGCCGGCGTGGTCTACGCCACGGTGGGGATGACCACCGTCATCGTAATCTTTTCGGAAGTGTTGCCGAAGACCGCGGCCTTCAACGCGCCCGATCGTCTCGCGCTGCTGGCGGCACGGCCGATGCAAGTGGTCGTCAAGCTGCTCGGCCCGGTGCTGATGGGCATCGAAGCGCTGGTGCGCTGGCTGCTGAGGTTTATCGGCATGCATGTCGGCGATGATCAGCAGGTCTTGTCGGCGCGCGAGGAACTGCGCGGCGCGGTCGATCTCTTCCACCGCGAAGGCGGCGTCGAAAAGCTCGACCGCGACATGTTCGGTGGCGTGCTCGACCTGCGCGAGCTCGCGCTGTCCGACGTGATGGTCCACCGCACCAACATGATCAGCCTGAACGCTGATGAGCCGGCGGAAGAACTGGTCGACGCGGTCATCGCCTCGCCGGTGACACGGTTGCCGCTCTGGCGCGGCAATCCGGAGAACATCGTCGGCGTGTTGCACGTGAAGGATCTGTTGCGCGCGCTGCACGCGCTCGACGGCGACGCATCCAAGGTCGACATCAACGCGCTGATGACGCCGCCCTGGTTCGTGCCCGACACGCGTCTCGTGTCCGAGCAGCTCAAGGCGTTCCGCCGCCGCAAGACGCCGTTCGCGCTCGTCGTCGATGAATACGGCGAGGTCGAAGGGCTGGTGACGCTGGAGGATATTCTGGAAGAGATCGTCGGCGACATTACCGACGAGCACGACGTCATCGTGCCCGGCGTGCGGCGTCAGCCGGACGGCTCGGTCAATGTGGATGGCGCGGTGTCGATCCGCGACCTGAACCGCGTGATGGACTGGAACCTGCCGGACGAAGAGGCGACCACCATCGCCGGTCTGGTCATCCACGAGGCGCGCTCGATTCCCGAAGTGGGGCAGAGCTTCACCTTTCACGGCTTCCGGTTTCGGGTCTTGCGCCGCGCGCGCAACCGCATCACCGCGCTGCGCATCCAGCCGCTGCCGCGCAAGGTGCTGGCGAAAATGTAACAACTCGTCATGCCCGGCCTTGTGCCGGGGCAAGCCCGGCTTTGACAGACTTCAGAACCCGCCTTCCCCCGGCGTCGAGGCATGGATGGCAAGCGCATGCACGCTGCCGGCCAGTTCATCCGAAAGGCTACCATTGATCATGCGATGACGCTCCAGCCGGGTCTTCCCTTTGAAGGCGTCCGACACGATATAAACGCGGAAATGCGTCTCACCGCCCGGGCGCGAGCCGGCATGGCCCTCATGCTGGTGCGATTCGTCAACGACCTTCAGGCTTTGCGGGGTGAAAGCCTCGGTCAACTTCTTTGTGATGATATCGGCCGTTTGCATGGCGGTTCACTTAGCGCATGACGCCGAAAAGTGGAAACCGGTTTTCGGACAAGGTCACGAGCCGGCAAAGAAATCACCGCGAAGCAGGCCAACGGTCGTTGTCAAGTCTTGAAGGCGTCATCGTTAAAAGCGCATAGTAATCGGTCATGAAATTCAACTCACCTCTTTTCGACAAAGTCCGTGTCAAACCGAACAAGGATCGCCGGCGCAAGACCGACGGTCCCGAATGCCAATGGGAAGGTTGCAAGGAGAAGGCGACGCACCGTGCGCCCAAGGGCCGTGGCCAGGAGAAGGATTACTGGCGCTTCTGTCTCGACCACGTGCGCCAATACAACCAGTCGTATAATTTCTTCAAAGGCATGAGCGACGCCGCCGTGACGGCCTATCAGAAGGACGCGCTCACCGGTCATCGTCCGACCTGGAAGATGGGGACCGGCAAGGACACCTTCCGCCCGGACTTTCAGGCCTCCGCTGGCCATGCCGATCCTTTCAGCCTGTTCGGCGAAGGTATGCGCGCCGAGCAGAAGGCCAAGGCCGAAACGCGCACCGTGCGCAACGCAGAGCGCAAGGCGCTAGACACCCTCGGCCTCGACATCGAAGCCACCCCGCAACAGGTGAAAATGCGCTTCAAGGATCTGGTGAAACGCCACCACCCGGACGCCAATGGCGGCGACCGCTCGACCGAGGACCGGCTGGTCGAGGTCATCCAGGCGTACAACTATTTGAAATCCGTAGGTTTCGGCTGATCCGCCAAAATTGCGCGAAGCAACCCAGACCCGCCTTCCGTGCGGGTCTGATCGTGCCTATCTTATTGAAAACATTGATGGGGCTATTCGCGACCCCTAGGTTTTTCGCAGCCACCCCGTCTGCTAAGTTCGCGTCATCAGCCGGACCGTAACGTGTCGGACCGCATGTGAGGCTTCAGGCATTCTGAAGCCACGGAGGAGCAATGACTGCCGCAGTTCAAGAAACGGCCGGTCTGCCGGACATGAAAGTGTCGATCCGGCAGGTATTCGGCATCGACAGCGATATGGAAGTTCCGGCCTATTCCAAGGCCGATGAGCACGTGCCCGAGTTCGATCCCGACTACCGTTTCGACCGGCCGACCACGCTCGCCATCCTCGCCGGCTTCGCCAAGAACCGGCGCGTGATGATCACCGGCTATCACGGCACCGGCAAATCGACCCACATCGAGCAGGTCGCGGCGCGGCTCAACTGGCCGTGCATCCGCGTCAACCTCGACAGCCACATCAGCCGTATCGATCTGATCGGCAAGGACGCCATCGTCATCAAGGAAGGCCAGCAGGTCACCGAATTCCGCGAAGGCATTTTGCCTTGGGCCTTGCAGAACAACATCGCGCTCTGCTTCGACGAATACGATGCCGGCCGGCCCGACGTGATGTTCGTCATCCAGCGCGTGCTGGAAGCTTCCGGCCGTTTGACGTTGCTCGACCAGAGCAAGGTGATCAAGCCGCATCCGGCGTTTCGTCTGTTCGCCACCGCCAACACGGTGGGCCTCGGCGACACGTCCGGCCTCTATCACGGCACGCAACAGATCAACCAGGGCCAGATGGACCGCTGGTCGATCGTCACCACGCTCAATTATCTGCCGCACGACAACGAAGTGGAGATCGTGCTGGCGAAGGCCAAGCACTATCAAAACGAACAGGGCCGCGACATCGTCAATAAGATGGTGCGGGTCGCCGATCTGACGCGCAACGCCTTCATGAACGGCGACATCTCGACCGTGATGAGCCCGCGTACGGTGCTTACCTGGGCGGAGAATTCCGAGATCTTCAACGATGTCGGTTTTGCCTTCCGGCTTACCTTCCTGAACAAGTGCGACGAACTGGAGCGGCCGATCGTTGCCGAGTTCTATCAGCGCTGCTTCGGCCAGGAACTGCCGGAGTCGGCGGTGAACGTGGCGCTCTCGTGATGTTAACGCCGCGAAGGCGCGGTTGAGACTATGGCGTCGAATATCAAAGCCAAGCCGTCGGCGAAGGAAGCTCCGACCGAGCCGTTCAAGCGCGCGGTGAGCGGCTGCCTGCGCGCGCTTGCGCGCAAGCCGGAGTTGGAAGTCACTTTCGCCGCCGAGCGCCCCGGGTTGATGGGCGGCAAGGCGCGGCTGCCCGAGCCGCCGCGCAAAATGTCCAAGGCGGAAGCCGCAATCGTGCGCGGCAATGCCGATTCCATTGCACTCCGGCTCGCCTGCCATGACGCCGCGATGCACCGCAAGCTGCAGCCGGCCGGTCAGCAGGCGCGCGCCGTGTACGAAGCGGTCGAACAGGCGCGCGTCGAATCAATCGGTGCGCGGCGCATGGACGGCGTCGCGCAAAACCTCACCGCCATGCTCGACGATCGTTTCCATCGCGGCAAGTTCGACGAGATTACCGAGCGTTCCGACGCGCCGATCGAGGAGGCGCTGTCGCTGATGGTGCGCGAACGGCTGACCGGTTTGGCTCCGCCGGCCGCGGCCAAGAAGCTGGTCGAACTGTGGCGGCCGCTGATCGAGGATCGCGCCGGCCGCGATCTCGATCGCCTCGACGCGCTGATCGAGGACCAGCGCCAGTTCGGCGAAGCCATCCACGATCTGCTCGACGCGCTCGAAATGGGCGACGACCGCTCTTCCGATTCCGAAGAGGAGGAAGACGAGGGCGAGGAGGATCGCCGCCAGCAGGAGCAGGGCGAAGACGGCGAGGCGGCCGAGTCCGACGACGCGCAGCGCATGAGCGCCGAGGACACGCAGATTTCCGCCGAGGATATGCCCGACGCCGCCGCCGAAGCGGTCGATGCGCCGACCGCCGACATGGCCGACGACGCCGACATGGGCGACGCCGAAACACCCGGCGAGCCGCAACGGCCGCGCCAGTTCGGCCAGAACGAGCCGCGCGGGCCCGACTACCGCGCCTTCACGCTGAAATTCGACGAGACGACCGCGGCCGAGGACCTGTGCGAGCCGGAGGAACTCGACCGCCTGCGCGGCTATCTCGACAAGCAGCTCTCGCACCTGCAGGGCGTGGTGGCGCGGCTTGCCAACCGGCTGCAGCGTCGCTTGATGGCGCAGCAAAGCCGCTCCTGGGACTTCGATCTCGAGGAAGGCCAGCTCGATCCGGCGCGGCTGTCGCGCATCGTCATCGATCCGCTGCATCCGCTGTCGTTCAAGGCCGAAAAAGATACCGAATTCCGCGACACCGTGGTCACCTTGCTCTTGGACAATTCGGGCTCGATGCGCGGACGTCCGATCACGGTCGCCGCCACTTGCGCCGACATCTTGGCGCGCACGCTCGAGCGCTGCGGCGTCAAGGTCGAGATTCTCGGCTTCACCACGCGCGCCTGGAAAGGCGGCCAATCGCGCGAGCATTGGCTCTCCGCCGGCAAGCCGGCCAATCCGGGCCGGCTCAACGATTTGCGCCACATCATCTACAAGTCGGCCGACGCGCCCTGGCGGCGTGCGCGCAAGAATCTCGGCCTGATGATGCGTGAGGGATTGCTGAAGGAAAACATCGACGGTGAAGCGCTCGACTGGGCGCACAAGCGTCTGTTGGGGCGTCCCGAACAGCGCAAGATCCTGATGATGATTTCGGACGGCGCGCCGGTCGACGATTCAACGCTCTCGGTCAATCCCGGCAATTATCTCGAGCGCCACTTGCGCTGGGTGATCGAGGAAATCGAGATGCGCTCGCCGGTCGAATTGATCGCCATCGGCATTGGCCACGACGTGACCCGCTACTATCGCCGCGCCGTCACCATCGTGGACGCCGAGGAACTGGGTGGTGCCATGACCGACAAGCTCGCCGAGTTGTTCGAGGAGCACGCCGCCGCCGAGCAGCGGCCGAGCCCCCGCCGCGCGCGGAGACGCGTCGCTTGAAGTTTCCGCGCCGCCGCTGGCTCATCGCCGGCACGCTGTTCGCTGTGTTGGCCGTGGCCGGCACCTTCGCGCTCGCGGGCGGCCCGCGCTATGCCCACACGCCGACGCGCATCGCGATTCAATCCGTGCCGATCGATGCCTTCAGCAACAGCGATCCTGCGAGAATCCGCTTTGGCGAGCTGGAGTTTCGCGGCGGACTGGTCCTCACCTCGCCAAACAAGGCGTTCGGCGGTTGGTCATCGGTATTCGTCGAAGCAGACGGCAGCCATTTCATTGGCGCCACCGATAACGGGTCCTGGCTGCGCGGCCGCATCGTTTATCGTGACGGACGTCCGAGCGGTCTCGCGGATGCCGAAATTGCGCCGATCCTGGGCGCCGATGGCAAGCCGCTCGCCGCCCGCGGCTGGTACGATACCGAGTCGCTGGCGATGGCCGCGGATGGCCGCGCCTATGTCGGCATCGAGCGCGTGCAGAAGATCGTCCGTTTCGATTTCAAACGGTCCGGTGTGCGCGCGCATGGAACGCCAATCGCGGTGCCGTCCGATTTCAAAACCTTCAAACGCAACAAAAGCCTCGAGTGCCTCGCGGTTCCGCACAAGGGCTCGCCGCATGCCGGCAAATTGATCGCGATCACCGAAGAAAGTCTCGATGCCGCCGGTAACCATCGCGCCTTCGTGCTCGACGGGCGCCGGGTCACGCGCTTTTCGGTCAAGCGCAGCGACGCTTTCGACGTGACCGATTGTGCCCTGCTCGGCTCAGGCGATCTTCTGCTGCTGGAGCGCCGCTATGCGCCGCTCATCGGCGTCGCCATGCGCATCCGGCGTCTTCATCTCGCCGACATGAAAGAAGGCGCGGTCATCGACGGCCGGCCGTTGATCGTGGCCGACCTCGGCTATCAGATCGACAACATGGAAGGCATTGCCGTGACCCGCAACGCGCGCGGCGAGACCGTCATCACGCTTGTTTCGGACGACAACTTCTCGGAAATCCAGCGCACACTGCTGCTGCAATTCGCGCTGGTGGGGGAGTGAGTCTCAATTTGTCATTCCGGGCGCGGGCGAAGCCCGCGAACCCGGAATCCATAGTCCCAGCGGTGAGATTCATGTATTTCGTCTACATGCTCGCGAGCGGAAAGCATGGAACGCTTTACAATTGCATTGATCGAAGAGGACAATCCCGATTGGGATGACCTCTATGCTGCCATCATAAAATAAGCAGGGAATATGGATTCCGGGTTTGCGCCTTCGGCGCACTCCGGAATGACGTGGAATTAACCCGCTGCCGCCGCCTGCTTCTTCACGATCTGCCGCTTGAGCTCAAGCATCTTCGGGGCGAGTTCGTCGTCCTTGGCCTTGAGCAGGAAGGCATCGAGCCCGCCGCGATGATCGACGCTCTTGAGTGCATTGGCGGAAACGCGCGCCCGCACCTTGCGCTGAAGCGTGTCCGACGTCAGCGTCACGTTGCGCAGGTTCGGCAGGAACCGCCGCTTGGTCTTGACGTTGGAGTGGCTCACTTTATGGCCGACCAGCGGTCCCTTGCCGGTCAGTTCGCAACGCCGTGACATGGCCGATCCCTCGAAAAACGTCGGCGCCGCGCGGCGCCGGTTAAGGTCATTGCTATTGGATAAGTCGGGCGGACGTATAGTGACAGGCCCCGCACGCGTCAAGCCGATGGACGTGTCGGATTATCGAGGGATTTCAGCGCCTTTCACGGGCTTCCCGCTTGGAGCGGCCGCGTCAGGCCGCTTGGCGGCGCGAGCTCGCGCCACTCCACGCTGCCGGCGGCGGACCCACCGCCCGGTGTGGGAGCGGCTGCAACGCCAGTCCGCTCCCGCCGTTTTGCTGTTAACGCGGGGGCTGATCCGTCTAGCGCATGATCCCGAAAAGCATGTCCTCGACCTCGATCGGGGATGGGCACCGGTCTTCGAAAAGATCATGCGCAAACAAAATGTTAGGGGAGCACAATGATCCAATCTGAATGGATTGTGCTCTAGGCGGGAACACAGATTCGACCTATTTAGCGCCGAGGGAAACGGCGCTTCGGCTGAATATTTTGCGCCGAAGCGAAACCGCGCACGTTCGAATTGGAGTTTTACGGTGGTCCCGCGACACGGCCGACTGTTGCTGATCTTCGGGGCGCTCGTGCTCGCCGCGCCTGCCCAGGCGCAGGGCAAGCTTGAGGCCCATTACAAAGTCACGCTTGCTGGCATCCCGATCGGCAAAGGCAGCTGGACTGTCGAGATCAGCGATACGCACTACAGCGCGGCGACGAACGGCAAGACGACAGGTCTCATGCATGTTCTGACGCACGGCGAGGGCACAAGTGCGGTGCGCGGGACGTTTCGGGACGGTAAGCCCGCAAGTTCGGTCTATGCCTCCACCATCACCAGCCGCAAAAAGGCGGACGTGGTGCGGGTCATCATCGCCGACGGCAACGTCAAGGACTTCTCAGCAGATCCGTCGCCGGACAAGCTCGATCAGCGGGTGCCGGTTGCCGAGGCGCAGCGCCATGGCGTGGTCGATCCGCTCACCGCAGCCCTCATGCGCGCGCCGGGCGACGGTAAGGTACTGGTTCCGGAAGTTTGCAGCCGCACGCTGGCGATTTTCGACGGCCGGCTGCGCTACGACCTTGCGCTGTCCTTCAAGCGCATGGACGAGGTCAAGGCCGAAAAGGGCTATGCCGGCCCGGTCGTGGTTTGCTCGGTTACGTTCACGCCGATTGCCGGGCATATCCCCTCGGCCGCGACCATCAAATACATCGCCAAGCTGAAGGACGTGGAAATGTGGCTGGCCCCGATCGCCGGGACCCGAATTTTGGTGCCGTTCCGTGCGCAAGGCCCGACGCCGATTGGCGATGCTGTGCTGGAAGCGAAGGAATTCGTCACGTCAGCGGGGCCGACGCGGGCTTCGGCCGGAAACCCGAAGGTCCACTGAGCGCGTTTGCGCTTGACTCTGTGGGGGAAAGCGAATCCGGCGACCTGTTAATCTTTGCAAGCTCAGAAAGGCCCTTGAATCGCCACGCGGCCACTTGATCTTGTAGCTATACCGGCCCGGCGCTCCAGATGTCGCCGTGAACGAATCCATACAGCACCGGAGTCAGCGATTCGGGCGCGGTTCGTTCCAGACTCGTTCTAAACCTTAACCGCATGCGGGTTCGGCCGCTGACCGGCGTTGCATTGTGATACAAGGCCTCGTGGCGAGGGCCCCGGCTGGGTCGCCCCGCCGCCCGTTTGGACGCGTAATGACCCTGACCTTTTCTCCGCAGCAAAACCGAGCCTCCCGTCTGCGCGGCGCCGGTGTCACGGCCGTGCTGGGCCCGACCAATACCGGCAAGACACACCTCGCCATCGAGCGGATGCTGGCGCATTCCTCCGGCATGATCGGGCTGCCGCTGCGGCTCCTGGCGCGCGAGGTCTACAACAAGATTGCCGATCGGGCGGGGCCGGGGAATGTCGCGCTGATCACCGGCGAGGAGAAGATAAAGCCGCCGAACGCGCGCTATTGGGTCTCCACCGTCGAGGCCATGCCGCGCGATCTCGATGTCGCCTTTTTGGCGATCGACGAGATCCAGCTCGGCGCCGACCTCGACCGCGGCCACGTTTTCACCGACCGCATTCTAAATGCGCGCGCGCGCGAGGAAACCCTGATCCTGGGCGCTGCCACGATGCGGCCGATGGTCGAGAAATTGCTGCCCGGCGCTCACATCATCAGCCGCCCGCGGCTGTCGATGCTCACTTACGCCGGCGACAAGAAGTTGACCCGCCTGCCGCGCCGCTCGGCCATCGTCGCCTTCTCGGCGGAAGAGGTCTACGCCATCGCCGAGCTGATCCGCCGCCAACGTGGCGGAGCCGCGGTGGTGCTGGGCGCGCTGTCGCCGCGCACAAGAAATGCGCAAGTCGCGCTCTACCAGTCGGGCGACGTCGAATATTTGGTGGCGACAGACGCCATCGGCATGGGCCTTAACCTGGACGTCGATCACGTCGCCTTTGCTTCCGACCGCAAGTTCGACGGCTATCAGTTCCGCAAGCTCAACCCGGCAGAGCTCGCCCAGATCGCCGGCCGGGCCGGGCGCGCGGCCCGCGACGGAACTTTCGGCACGACCGGCCGTTGCGATCCGTTCGAGCCGGAATTGGTGCAGGCGCTGGAAAGCCACGTCTTCGAGCCGATCCGCATGTTGCAGTGGCGCAATTCCACGCTCGATTTTTCCTCGCTCGGCGCGTTGCAGGCTTCGCTGGCGACGACGCCGACCGAACAGGGTCTCACGCGGGCGCCGACCGGTGAAGACATTCTCGTTTTGGAACATGCTGCGCGTGACGAGGACGTGCGAGCGCTCGGGCAAAAGCCGGCCGCCATCGAGCGGCTGTGGGATGTCTGTCAAGTGCCGGACTACCGAAAAATTGCGCCCGCGACCCATGCCGAATTGGTCGTGACCCTCTATGGATTCCTCATGCGAGAGGGTAACATTCCCACCGACTGGTTTGCCCGTCAGATTGCTCAGGCTGACCGGACCGACGGCGACATCGACACTCTCTCAAACCGGATCGCGCATGTCAGGACTTGGACTTTCGTCGCCAATCGCCCGGATTGGCTTGCCGAGCCGGAGCATTGGCAAGGCGTTGCCCGCGCGATCGAAGACAAGCTTTCCGATGCTTTGCATGAGCGATTGGCCGAACGCTTCGTGGACCGTCGCACCAGCGTGTTGATGCGGCGGCTGCGCGAGAACGCAATGTTGGAAACCGAAATCGGCAAAACAGGTGAAGTCACGGTCGAGGGCCATGTCATCGGCCGGCTGGATGGATTCATGTTTGCGCCGGACGCTTCCGGTGCGGGCTCCGACGCCAAGGCGTTGAACGCGGCCGCGCAAAAAGTGCTGTCCGGCGAGATCGAAGCGCGCGCCACCAGGCTGTCGCAGGCGTCGAACGATCAGATCGTGCTCGCCAATGACGGGGTCGTCCGTTGGACGGGTGATGTGGTGGGCAAGCTCATCGCCGGCGACGACACGTTGCGGCCGCGGCTTCGCATTGTCGCCGACGAGCATTTGACCGGCCCGGCGCGCGAACTGGTGCAGTCGCGGCTCGATCTCTGGCTGAAGACGCAAATCGAGAAATTGCTGGCGCCCTTGTTCTCGCTGTCGGCGGCCGACGAAATCACCGGCATGGCGCGTGGCATCGCCTTCCAATTGGTGGAAGCGCTCGGCGTGCTGGAGCGCCAGAAAGTTGCGGAAGAAGTCAAAGGGCTCGATCAAACGGCGCGCGCCAGTTTGCGCAAATACGGCGTGCGCTTTGGCGCCTATCACATCTATCTGCCGGTGTTGCTCAAACCGGCGCCGCGCGCGCTGGCGACGCAGTTGTGGGCGCTCAAGAACGAAAGCCCGGATGCCAAAGGCGTCAGCGATTTGCTGCACCTGGCGGCGAGCGGACGCACATCTATCCCCGTCGACAATGACACGCCGAAGCCGCTCTACCGCGCCGCCGGCTACCGTGTTTGCGGCGAACGCGCGGTGCGCGTCGATATTCTGGAGCGGCTCGCCGATCTCGTCCGGCCGGCTTTGTCGTGGCGCGAAGGCGCGCCCGGACCGAAGCCGGATGGCTTTGTGGATGGACGCAGCTTCACCGTCACCGGCGCGATGACGTCGCTGACGGGAACATCGGGCGAAGATTTTTCGTCGATCCTGCGTTCGCTCGGCTATCGCATGGACCGGCGGCCGAAGCCGCCGGAGGCGGAATCGGCTTCCGCTGCGCAAACGCCTGCCGCGGAGGCCATCGCGGCGGACGCGGCGGCTACGGTCGAGACACCGCCCGAAACGTCCTTGTCCGAAACATCCTCGTCCGAAACATCGTTCCGACGAGCCGGCGCCGGCCGAACAGACCCGGCCGGATGTGGAATCGTCATTGTCCCTGTTGCCGGATGCGGAGTTCACGTCGCCGGCCGAAAAGCCTGCTGCTGTCGAAGTGGAGCCCGCCGAACCGGCGCCGCCATCTGCCGAGGACGAACCGGTTCAGCAGCCGGCGGCTGAAACGGCTGCGAGCGCCGAACCGGCAGCCGCCGCCGAATCCGCACCCGCGACCGAAGCTGCTGCTTCTGCTGCTTCTGCTGCATGCTGCTGAAGCGCCGGCCGAGCCGGCATTCATCGAAGTCTGGCGGCCCGCCGGCCGCGCCGAGCGGCGCCCGCATCGTCCGCGGCGTCCACGCCGTGCGGAGCATGCGGCGCAAGTGGCTCAAGCGACAACGCCCGCTGCTGTTGGCGAGGTTGCCGCGGCGCCCGGAGGGGATGGAGCGGCGGCGAGCGAGGCCGGTGCGCCGGCCGAACAACCGCATCGCCGGCAAGGGCGCAACGATGGGCGCAACGATGGGCGTCGCGATGGGCGTCCTGATGGGCAGGACCGGCAGGTTCGCCGCGATCGTCAGCAGCGTGGTGAACGCCGTGACGAGCGTGGATCGAATCGCGATCGTCCGCGGCGCAAGCGCGAGAACGGTCCCGATCGTGCCGAGCGCGAGCAGTACTACGCCAAGCCCTACGGTTCTGCCGGCGACCGCCGTGACAAACAGCCCGATCCCAATTCGCCTTTCGCCAAGCTTGCCGCCCTCAAGCAGCAGCTCGAACAGGACGGCAAAGAGCCCTCTTGATCCCGGCGCCGCCTGATCGCGCATGATCCCGAAAATGCGATACCGGCATTAGGATGTGGTCATGGGCCAAGAAAATGCCCGGCAACGCATCGATAAGTGGCTTTGGCACGCGCGCATGGTGCGTACCCGAAGCGCCGCGGCAGCGCTGGCCGAGGCCGGCTATGTACGCCTTAACGGCAGGCGCGTGACCGGCTGCAGCGTGTCTGTGCGTATCGGCGATGTGATTACATTGGCGCTCGACCGCTCCGTTCGCGTCCTGCGCGTTGAGGCCATGTGCGAACGGCGCGGGGCCAGCACGCAAGCCCGCAGCCTCTACCGCGATTTGACCACCCCCGACGCCGGGTTGCGCTGATTTGCCTTGACTTGGATGCAGACCGGCCCTGCTCTGCACTGGAGCCGGTGCGGCTTGCGCCCCAATTGGCGATACGTTAGGGCAGCGCTGCTGATTTTGCCTGGAGTGGTGGATGACCTACGTCGTCGTCGAAAACTGCATTAAATGTAAGTACTTGGACTGTGTG
This sequence comes from uncultured Alphaproteobacteria bacterium, assembly GCA_963840065.1. Classification (GTDB taxonomy): domain Bacteria; phylum Pseudomonadota; class Alphaproteobacteria; order Rhizobiales; family Xanthobacteraceae; genus Pseudolabrys. Next base: position 937,168 of record CAWIXF010000010.1, read on the forward strand.
GAAGTCTGCCCCGTGGACTGTTTCTACGAGGGCGAAAACATGCTGGTCATTCACCCCGACGAGTGCATCGATTGCGGGGTTTGCGAGCCCGAATGCCCCGCGGAGGCGATCAAGCCGGATACCGAGTTTGGCCTTGAGAAGTGGCTCGAATTGAACGCCGAATACGCCAAGAGTTGGCCGAATATCACGACGAAAAAAGAGCCGCCGCCGGACGCCAAAGACTGGGACGGCGTAGCCGACAAATTCAAGAAGTTCTTCTCGTCCAATCCGGGCGAAGGCGACTAGCCGTTCGTTAAGGGAACCGGTTACCTGGATTTACGGTGCTTTTGGGGTTCGCGTTAACCGATCCGCGAGCATTGCCGAATTTTATAGCGATATAGCGGTTTTAATTCGTCATAAGGCTTTGATTTTGGCCAAAAATGTGCTATATAGGGCAAATCATGAAGAACATCGCCGCCAAAGCGCTCCCCCTCTCGGGAGCATTATTTTTCGCGGTAGTTTCAACAGTCTTTGGGTAAGAGGGCGTGCGATCCACGCGTGAGCAGTGGCAGGAAAATCGCGTCATAAGTCAAAGAAAAGCTCAGCCGGTTCCGGCCGGAGGGGCAAGAAGTCTGCCGTAGCGCGGCGGACTACTCATGCCTCGCGCGGCAACGTCCGCCCAGGGGCCTCCGCAGCCAAAATTGCCGGCGGCCGAAAAGGCGCCGGTGAAGGAGTTTTGCCTGGAATGACTGCCAATAAGAAGACTACCCAACGACAGGGCTTCAAGACCAACGAATTCATCGTATACCCGGCTCACGGTGTCGGCCAGATCATGGCCATCGAGGAGCAGGAGGTCGCTGGAGCCAAACTTGAGCTTTTTGTCATCAACTTCGTCAAGGACAAGATGACGCTGCGTGTTCCGACCGCGAAAATCGTTTCGGTCGGCATGCGCAAGCTGGCGGAACCGCCGCTGGTCAAGCGCGCGCTTGATACGCTCAAAGGCCGCGCGCGCATTAAGCGCACCATGTGGTCCCGCCGGGCGCAGGAATATGAGGCAAAGATCAACTCCGGCGACATCGTCGCCATCGCCGAGGTGGTGCGCGACCTGTTCCGCTCGGAGACGCAGCCGGAGCAGTCCTACTCGGAGCGCCAGCTCTACGAAGCGGCTCTCGATCGCCTGTCGCGCGAAATCTCGGTGGTGCAGAAGATCACCGAGACGGAAGCGGTGAAGGAAATCGAGGCGGCTCTTGCCAAGGGTCCGCGCCGCGGTCCGAAGCCCGCCGAGGAAGCCAACGGCGACGATTCGGTCGAGGAAGAAGCGGCCTAAGAGGCGAAAGCCCGATTGCGAAATACGAAAGCCCGGCGGAAACGCCGGGCTTTTTGCTTACGGGGTGACTTCCCTCAGTTGTAATAAACCACTTCCTGGTCGTTGTGGCCGGTATCGTCGGCGAGCCCGCCGACATCGCCGCGGATCATGCTGGCAACGACCTGGACCGACGTCGTCCAAAAATCGGCCGAGAGAAGCTGCAATGCGCGGAAGTAGCGGTTGGACATCGCCGTCGGCGGTGAATAGCGACAGGTGACGCCGAGCCCCTCGCGATCGAGGTTTATGGTCTTGTGCCACATCCAGGCCGGGAAAAACAAAACGTCGCCCGGGTGCAGGTCAAACTCATAGCGCGGCGCATAGGCGACCAAAGGAAAAGCCTCAGGGTCGCGCGGGCAGCCTTGACCGTCCGCGGCAAAATCCGCAAACCGCCGCATGCCGTCGCCGCGCGCCGCGGGATAAAGCAGCCACGAATACTCGGTCTCTATGAGAGTCCAGCGTTTCGTGCCCGAAACCGCCAGGTACCAGTTCGGGCTCTCCTCACAGTGCCAGTTGGCGTTCAGCCCTTCGCCGAGTCCGAGGATGAGGAAGCTCAAGATCGGCTTCGACGGCCGACCCATCATGCGGAAATAATCGTTGGAACGATCAACCTCGAAGTGGTCGCGCAAAGCCGGATTCTGATCGAGCAACATTTGCTGCGGAATATATTTGCGGCGATCGTCTTCGGCGATGTCGCGCAGCGGTACCGCGATCATCTTGTTCGCCTGCTTGTCCAGCACCTGCGCGACGGCGGCGGGAAACCGGTGGGCCAGTGCGCCTAGCCGCCATTGCGCCACATCGGCATGCGCAAAGTTGCGCAGAATGCATGGCACGCCGCACTTGACGTGCTCCTTGTAGAATCGTTCCGGTACGATTTCGCCGGGTTGATATTCGGCGATTGCCTGGATGGGATTCTTGGGCAAACTGCGCTCTTGAAAGCGATTGAGGATGCGCGCGTAAGTGCGCTGCCATGCCGGTTCGAACGCGGCGTGGCGTCCGCTGAGTTGCCGCCACAGCATGATGAATTTCAAGGCGAGCGCGTTGCCGTATCCAATCGGCAATAGCGGCACCGCGCGCCGCCCCATCCGCTCCACCAGGAACGTGTGCAGAAACAGCTTCTGCTCCACCACGACCTGCCAGCCGACGTATAGCGCCGTCGCCACCCAGCCGAGCGGCCGCGCGAATATGTCGATCCCCACGGCGAGCCAACCCGGCCCACGTCGGACCGCCGATTCACTGATCGTCATAACCCCTCGCCTCCGCAGCCTTCGTCGCGAAACCCCTATAAGGGAGCATATCCATCGCATCCCGGGCGGCAAGTTGGCTTTTGCGCAGGTCGTCTGGGGGGTGGGCGGCTGACTAAGCCCAAAGACCGGCCCCTAGGACCGGCCCAATGACTGCCCTATGGACGGCGTCTATTGGCTGTTTTCAGGATGCGCTAACGTTGCCGCGAACCGGGACTTGGCTCGCCGCGACTAAGATATATCGCTCGGACGAGCCATGACCTTTCGGGAGATCGCAATGAAACTTGCACAGGTCGCTTTTGTCGCGGCCTTAGCGACGGCGGTGTTTGCGGGCTTTGGCGTTCAGGCAGCGGACGTCGACGCCGGCGGTTTCGCCAAACGGCTGTTTGCGAAAGACCTGGCGACGGACGGCAAGTCCTACGCCTGTTTCACCCGCCACTACGACGCCGGCCATCTCGCCAAGCATCCGCTGCAGAAGGTGAGCGCCATGCGGCTTTTAGTTACCGCCGAAACGCTGCCGGAAGACAAGATGCTCAATTATTCGTTCCGGCTGGGCCTTAAGTTTCGCAGCAGGCGGGGCGATTTCGACTCCAGCGGCGATTGCGGGCATCCGATAGTGTCGGAAGTGTCGGCCGACAAGATGCAGCTCGGCTGCGGCGTCGACTGCGATGGCGGCGGCATTTCGGTGGAACTCGCGCACGCCGACAGATCGACGCTCATTCGTCTCGACCGCATTCGCATCTGGCACAATAATGTACCCGATGACGAAGGGCTCGATCTCAGCGGCGGCGCCGACGATCGCGTGTTCCGTCTCGACCGCGCCACGCTCGACGAATGCCGCTCGTTGATCACCGACCGCAAGGAATTGGCCGCGATGCGGCACAAATAACACTTCCGTATAACGAACGACATTGCCATGCACAGACGCAATATCTTGGCTGCGATACTGGCCGGTGGAGGCGGATTGTTTGCCGCTGTGACACAGTCGCGCCGCGCGCAGGCGACACCCGATAAATCGAAGGTCGTTTACCACCTGAGCGATCTCGACAAGGTCCATTTCGTAATTGGCAACATCAAGAATCACTACGAAGGAGTGGGCGGGCCGGAAAAGGTCACGATCGCGCTGGTCGTCCATGGGCCGGCGCTCAAAGCCTTTCGGACGGCATCGGCCTCGCGGGATGTCGTGCGCCGAGTCGGCGCGTTCCATAAGGAAGGGCTCGAACTCAACGCTTGCGGCAACACCATGGCAGCGCAGAAGGTCACTCTGGATGATCTGCTGCCGGGCTTCATCAAAGCCGACAAGGGTGGCGTGGTTCGCTTGGCGGAGTTGCAGTCGCAAGGCTACGTCTATCTGCGGCCCTGAACCGTTACCGGAAGATCGAGAAGAATAGCGAGAAAGGCGTGGGCGGATGTGCGGGCGTCGAGTCCGCGTAAGTCCGCTGCTGTGCGGTCCGCGGCGCGGCCGTGCGTCGGACATGATGGACCGGGCGACGTTCCGCTTGGCTGCGCGTGCGTTGTGTGTGGGCCTTGGCGTTCAAGGCGGCAACGATGGCGGGATCGACGATCTGCCGCCGCTCCAGTTTTGCAAGTGGATAGTCGCGCCCTTCGGCGCGCGCCGCCAAGATCTCACTGAAGCTCTTTGCCCCCGAATTCTTGTAAACGGCCGGCGCATTCGCGAGATAAAACGGCAGCATGATGACAGCCAGCACGCCGGCTATCGCTGCGGCGTAAATCGCCACGGAACCACCCAAACCTTTATCGTCTTGTGGGGTCATGGCCTATCAAACGTTGGGCTCCGCGATGGTTCCCGGGCCAGAGTGTCGCAGAGCCGCTGGGCTCCAAAAACTGCGGTTTCGAGGGCTGGTGGGCCGAAAAAAAAGCTATACTTGCCCGCATCGGCCGGGCGGATTAAAACGCCGCTAACAAACTCGACAATCCTGCGGGAGTAAACAATGACCGCCATTCGCGGCTATGTCGCGCCGACTTTGGAAACCGATGCGCTCGGCGTGCACTCACTTGACCAGTTCGTGCTGACCGTCCCCGACGCGAGCGCCGCGCAGGATTTCTACGGGCTGTTCGGCCTCGACGTACAGGCCAAGGACAATACGTTGGAGCTCAAGACTTTCGGCCACCAGCATCGCTGGGGCTCGGTGGTGGAGGGCACCAAGCAGAAGGCGCTGCATCATCTGTCCTTCGGTTGTTATGCCGAGGACATAGACCGGCTGAAAAAGCGTATCGAAGGCAACGGCGTCAAACTGTTCGATGCGCCGCCGGGATTCGAAAGCAACGGGTTCTGGTTTCGCAACCACGAAGGCATGCTGATCGAAATCAAGGTCGCGCCGAAGGTGTCGCCCGACAAGAAAGCCGACAGTGAGTGGAACACGGTCGGGCCGGGCGTTGCCGCGGCGACCACGCGCGAAAAGTCGCCGGCGGTGCGGCCGCGCCGGTTGTCGCACGTGCTGGTCTTCACCAAGGATATCGATGCGTCGATTGCGTTCTATGAGCGCAATCTCGGCCTACGGCTTTCCGACCGCGCCGCCGACCTCGTCGCCTTCATGCACGGCATTCACGGCAGCGACCACCACATGCTTGCACTGGTGAAATCGTCAGGCCCGGGCTTCCACCATTGTTCGTGGGATGTCGCCAGCGTCAACGATATCGGGCTTGGTGCGATGAGGATGGCCGACAAGGGCTTCCAGAAGGGCTGGGGTCTCGGCCGCCACGTGCTCGGCTCCAACTACTTCCACTATGTGATGGATCCCTGGGGCAGCTTCTCGGAATATTCCTGCGACATCGACTACATCCCCAAGGAAGAGCGCTGGCCGTCCGGCGACCACAAGCCGGAGGATTCGTTCTATCTGTGGGGGCCCGAAGTGCCGCGCGAATTCACACTCAATGCGGAAGCCGGCGAAAGCTGAGCGAGAAATTTGTCGCCGCATTTGTCGCTATGGCTGGGCATGCCCCGGCCATTTCGTTTCATGGGGCAATGATCGGTCGCCAGTCACTCAACGATCTTCACGTGCTCGCCCGGTTTGAGCCTATCGCGTGGTCCGAGTCCGTTGAGCACATAGAAGCGTTGCAGCGGGTGTTCGATATCCGTCATGCGGCGCGCAAGCTTGGCCGGTGTGTCGTGCGCGCCGACGGTCACGATTTTGATATGCAGCGGCTTGATCTGCTGACTTTCCTTCAGGCTCATGCGCCGGAACGTCATGATGGATTCGCGGAACGAGCCGTCTGCTTCCGCCGTCATCGCCTTGGCCGCAAAGATGAAACGATAGACGTCGCTGCCGAATCGCACCGCAAACAGCCGGAACGACCATTGTTCGCCGTGTGCCGTCGCAGTCGCGGCCGGGAAGCCGTTGAGAGAGAATTCCGCAACGCTCGCGAGATCAACGCCTTCCATCCAGCCCGAACGCAGATAGTCGGCCAGTGACTGTTCGGCTGGTACGCTCACCACGTCGAGCCGCATGGCTTCGCCGCCGCCGGATTTCAGGCCGAGCACCGCCTGCGCGGTGTTGTCGAGCGTGAAGCCGGGAGGCGCAAGAAAAGTGAAGCCGAGCTTGGGATGCAAAAAGCGGCGTCCGCGCACAAAGCCCTCACTCGGGTCCTCGCCATAGACCACGCCACCGAGTTCCTCGAGGTAGGCATTGCGGTCGCGTTCACCGCTGCCCGGCGCGCTGTACTGACGGGCGTTGAGCAGCGCGTTCTTCACGCGGGCGGGCGTGGATGGGTGGGCCGAAAGAAAGTCGGCTGCATAGACGTCGTTGTGGTCGGCGGATTTCAGATCCGCGTTGCGCTGCATGTCGTTGAGAAAGCGCGAGGCACCATATGGATCGAACCCCGCGCGCGCCGAAATGCCGACGCCGATACCGTCCGCCTCGAACTCCTGCGCGCGCGAAAAGCTCGCCATCGCCAATTTCGATTTGGCAAGCGCCAGCGCGCCCATCTGCGGATCGCTCACGACGTCGGTCATCACGTGACTGACCAGGGCCACTTGCCGCGCCTGTTCCTCGCGGATGGCGGCGTGGCGCGCGATGACATGGCCCATTTCGTGCGCCAGCACCGAAGCAAGCTCGGATTTATCGTTGGCGAGCGCAACCAGACCGCGCGTCACATAGAGATGGCCGTTCGGGAGCGCGAAGGCGTTGATGGCCGGCGAATTGAGCAGCGTCACTTCGTATTTGAGATTGGGCTTCTCCGACGCCGCCACCAGCCGGTCGACCATTTGGATGACCATCGCTTGCAGACGGGCGTTCTCGTAGACGCCACCATAGGAGGCGAGGATGCGTGCGTGTTCGCGCGCCTCGGCCGAAGGTGAAGCCACCCGCGCGGTCTGTTGCGGGAGGGTGAGCTGCGGCAGTTGCAGCGAGATTTGCTTGTCGTCGGGCGTGCTGGTGCAGGCGCCAACCGCGAGGACGAGTGCAAGGACAAACCCACGCATGAGGCGAACCGGGCGATGTGTCACGGGCGCGCTCATCACGGCTGCGCCTCCTTTGGCCGCGCCTCGGGTGATTGGCTCATGGCCTTGTCGATTAGCTCGATCTGTTCGGGACCATCGAGCGCGATGATTGGGCCGCGCCGCTGCTCGATGACGCCGCGCACGCGAATTTGGCGGCCGGCAAGTGTTTTCAACACGATCCCAGCCGCGGCGAACGAGCGCTCAAGCCGACGCGGAACGATGGCGCTGAAATCGCGCGTGACACGCCGTCCGAAATTCAAATAGAGGGTGCCCCCGCTTTCGCGCACCGACAGAACCCTGCCTTCGACCAATGTGAAGTGACCCCGTTCGCCCGTCAGGCGTAGCGTATTTTCCGCCGGCAAAGGGGCAAAATTGGGATCGGCCCAGAGGCCGCGGCGGGCCGCCCGGGCCTCCCGCTCGACCGCTAACAGCGCATCCGCGCAGGTTTTATCGCCGATCCGGGCCGAGACCCGGGCCTCGCCTGCCGCCAGCAAGGCCTGTTGCACGGATTGGGGCGCGTCGCCGGCAAACACGAAGGCGACGATGCGCCCATAGCGGTCGTGGTCGCTGCCGAGTTTGCGCAGGTGGAGATTTCGGCCGGAGACCAGGCCTTGCAGCGCGGGGCGGGTGCTGTCGGGCGTTTCAATCGCGGCGAGCCGCAGCTCGCGGCCGTCGGCCAGCGTCAGCGTGCGGCCATCGCGCACCACCGCGGCGCTCGCCGTTCCGATGTCGGTCAGCGGGCAGGCTTGCTGCGCGTTCGCGGCGGATGTGGCCAGCGCGAGCGTCAGCGCCAATATGAATTCAGAGAACCGGCACGGTGTCATTTGACGACACTGTAGCACGCGGCGAAGTATGGGAATTCGCCGGCGCACACGTCGACAGCGCCGAAACCGGTGCGCCGTCCGGGTTAGCCGGTCGGGCCAAGTGTGCTAAACCGCGTGGCGCCGGTCCCGTAGCTCAGCCGGATAGAGCAGCGGTTTCCTAAACCGAAGGTCAGAGGTTCGAGTCCTCTCGGGACCGCCACTTCTCATCAGATTGCGAAGGGCGCCTTACAGCCCGAGATAAGCCTGCCGCACGCGGTCGTCGGCGAGCAGCGCTTCGCCCGTGCCCGACAACGTGACCTTGCCGTTCTCCAGCACATAGGCGCGGCTCGCGAGTTTCAGCGACACCGCGACGTTCTGCTCCACCAGCACGCAGGTGAGCCCGTCGCGGTTGAGATCGCGGACGATCTTCAGCACGTCCTGCACGATGGCGGGCGCCAAGCCCAGCGAAGGCTCGTCGAACATGACGAGTTCCGGCTCGCTCATCAGGCAACGTCCAATGGCGAGCATCTGCTGCTCGCCGCCGGAGAGCGTGCCGGCGGCCTGGCGCTGGCGCTCGGCCAGGCGCGGGAATGTCGCGTAGACACGGTCGAGATTTTTGCTGCGGTTTGCGCGCGCGCGCGACAGCATCGCGCCCGTCGTCAGGTTCTCCGTCACCGTCAGGGACGGGAATATCTGGCGGCCTTCCGCGACCTGGCCGATGCCAAGATTGCAGACGCGGTAGCTCGGCCAGCCGCCAATATCCGTTCCGCGATAGGCGATGCGGCCGCGGGCGGGCTTGAGCATGCCGGCGATGGTGCGGATGAGCGAGGTTTTGCCGGCGCCGTTGGCACCGACGATCGCGGCGATCGAGCCTTCGGCGATCTCCAACGAGACGCCGTCGAGCGCCTGAGCATCGCCGTAAAAGACGTCGACGTTCTCGACCGTCAGCATCAGGTGACAGCCTCCGCGCCGAGATAGGAGTCGATGACGGCCGGATCGCGCACCACGGCTTCGGGCGTACCTTCCGCGATGGCCGCGCCGTGATGCAGCACCAGGATCCGTCCGGCCAGCGCCATCACCGCGCGCATGACGTGCTCGATCAGCAGGATGGTGACGCCATGATCCTTGTTGAGTTTGTGAAAGACTTCGACCATGCGGTCGGTTTCAGTCGGACGCAGGCCGGCCATCACCTCGTCAAGTAGCAAGAGCTTGGGTTCGGTAGCGATGGCGCGCGCGACTTCGAGGCGCTTGCGGTCCGGCAGCGTCAGTGACGACGCCTTTTGCGAGCGCTTGTCGTAGAGGTCGAGCCGGTCCATCACCAAATGAACCCACTCGCGCGCTTGCGCCGGCGTCCGTTTGCGCAGCAACGCGCCGACCATGACGTTGTCTTCGACGGTCAGTGTCGGAAACGGTTTGACGAGCTGGAAGGTGCGGCCGATACCGCGCGAACAGATGACGTTCGGCGCGAGGCCGGAAATCTTGTCGCCGGCAAATACGATGTCGCCTCCGTCGGGCGCGAACTCCCCGGCGACGATGTTGAACAGCGTCGTTTTGCCGGCGCCGTTTGGGCCGATGACCGCGAAGATCGAACCTTCCGGCACGTCGAACGATACCCGATCGACCGCGATCAGGCCGCGGAAACGCTTGCTGACATCCTTGACCGACAGGAGCGCACTCATCACTTAGGCCCCGTCAGTTTGAAGCGTGCGGAGATCCACGGCCACAGACCTTCCGGCACCGCGATCACCACCGCCAGCAGCAATACCCCGAAGAACACCTGCTTGGAGCCGGGAATATCGACGCCGACCGCTTCGAGCACGACGCGCAGGCCCTCTGCGAGCCATTGCAGCAACGCCGCGCCGATGATGGGGCCAATCAGCGTGCCGACGCCGCCGATGATCGGTGCGAGAATGATCTCGACCGATTGCGAAATATTGAAAACCTGCTCGGGGAACAGGTTGTTGTTGTAAAAAGCGAGAAAGACACCGGCCGGCGCCGTCAGGCCCGCCGAGACGACGACCGCGAGCATCTTGTAGCGGAAGGTGTCGATGCCGAGAGCGCGCGCTGCCTGCTCGTCCTCGCGAATGGCCAACCAGTAATAGCCGACGCGGCTGCGTATCAGCGCGCGACAGATCAGGAACGCCGCGACCACCATCGCAAGCGCGAGGTAATAAAACATCTCCGGTCCGCCGCGCAGATTCCACAGATCGTACTTGGCGTAGCCCGCGACTGGCAGGAACAGGCCGGCCGATCCGCCGACCGCGGAAAAATGGTCGAAGCCGATGCGGGCGAATTCGGCAAAGGCGATGGTCAAAATCGCAAAGTAGACGCCCGCGACGCGGAACCGAAACGCCAAAAAACCGATGATCGCGCCGCAGAGAACGGCGACTGGAATGGCAACGAGCAAGCCAATCCACGGGCTGATCTTGAACTGCACAAAAAACGCCGCCGCCGTATAGGCGGCAAGACCGACATAAATAGCGTGGCCAAGCGACAGTTGCCCGGCAAAGCCCATCATCACGTTCCAGGCTTGGCCGGTGTAGGCGAAATACAGAGTTATCACGAGCACGCTCAGCAGGTAGTCGTTGACGATCCACGGCGCGGCGAGCGCCACAACCACGATCACAGCGAGCAGCCCCTGACCGCGCGGCGAAACGTCGCCGAACAGACGAGCGATCATGCCGTCCTCCGCCCGACAATGCCCTGCGGGCGGAACAGCAGCACCAGAACCAGAATGGCAAATGCGAACATGCTCTTGGCCGACGGGGTAAAGAGCAAGCCCGCCATCGCTTCGGTCAGGCCAATAAGCACGCCGCCGAGCAGCGCGCCGGCCATCGAGCCGAGCCCGCCGGTGATGACGATGATGAAAGCGAGCAGCGTATAGGTCGGCCCCAACGCCGGCGTGACGTCGATGATGATGACCAGCACCGCGCCGGCGGCGCCGACACAGGCCGCACCCAGCCCGAAGGTGAGGGCATAAAGCCGGTTGACGTCGAGCCCGACGACCTGTGCGCCGGTGTAGTTGTCAGCGCAGGCGCGGATTGCCGTGCCGATCGAGGTGAACCGAAAGAACGCCATCAAAGCCGCAGCAACGACGATAGCCGTGCCGCCCGCGTAAAGTTTGGTCGCATCGATGATGATCGAACCGAGTTGGTAGCTGTCGAACGAATAGGACGTCTGCACGCTCTGCGCGTCGGGTCCGAAGACGATCAGCAGCACGTTGGAGATGATGATGGCAACGGCAACTAGCAATAGGAACTGACTGTGCTCGGGCCGCGTGATGAATTTGTTGATGACCGTTGCCTGCAGAAAATATCCGGCAACGAACAGCACTATCGCGATTGGCGCAATCATCAGCAGCGGGTCGAGGCCGAGCTTCGCGAATAGCACGATCGCCAAGTACATCGCGATCGTCATCATCTCGCCATGGGCGAAATTGACCACCCGCACCACGCCGAAGACAACCGACAGGCCGAGCGCCATCAGCCCATAGACGAGCCCGGTCAGAATCCCGCCGATGGCCACATTGATATAGATTTCGATTGGCACGGGGCTTAACCAGAAATGACAGGCTCCGGCCGCTGTTACACGGCCGGAGCAGTCGCTACCGAAAATCGATTAGCCGCGCTTGTTGTAAGGCTTGAGCGGCCATTCGGGCTTGGCGTTGGCGGCCTCTTTCGGAGCAAGCGTCACCGTCTTGCCGCCTCGATTCTGGATCGCGGAGCATTTCAGTTTGTCGTTCTGGCCCTTGGCGTTGAACATGATGCCGGGGCCAGGGCTGACATTATCGGTGATGTGAGTCTTGCGGATCGCCTCCGCGAGCGCCTTCGGATCGCTCGAACCCGCGCGCTTGAAGGCGTCGGCCGCGGTCAGCAGCGCCTCGAAGGTATAAACGTGGTTTGTGTTGAGGCCGATATTGGGATGCGCCTTGGCAAGGGCATCCATCAGGATTTTGGTGGCCTTCTTGTTCGGGTCGTACCACGGCACGAGGCTGATCGGGCCATCGGACAGCTTGCCGAGCGTCTTCAGGTACTGGTCTTCATACCATCCCGGTCCGACGCTGAGGATCACCTCCGGCGACCAGCGCTGCTTCACGAGTTCGCGGGTGATCAGAATGGCGTCGTTGAGACGGCTCACCGCCAGCAAGCCTTCCGCGCCGGTCGCCTTGGCTTTGGCGACTTCGACCGAAAGGTCGCGTGCCGCCGGATCGTAGGCGATCTGTTCGACGATCTTATAGGGCATGCCGAACTTCGGGAACATCGCGTTCGTGCCCTTCAGGATCGCAGTGCCGTAGGTGTCGTTGACGTGCATCATCACGACCGTCTTCGGCGCCTTGCCGACAATGCCGAATACTTCCTTCTCATTGAGGAAGGCGTCGCGCAGGATCATGGGTCCAGTCGGGAAGTTGCGGAACACAAACTTGTAGCCCTGCTCGGTGATCGGCGGCGCCGCCGCGATATTGATGACAAGCGGGATGCCTTTTTGCTCGGCAACCTGTGCGATGGCGGTTGTCTGGCCGGAGTTGAACGCGCCGACGAGAAGCTGCGCGCCGTCGGCGATAAGTTTTTCGGCGGTCGTGCGGGCGACGTCGACCTTGGTTTCGGTATCGCCGTTCATGATTTGCAGTTCGGGCATGCCCATCTGCTTGAGAACGGCGCCCGCAACGTCGACGCCGCGCTGGCAATCCTGACCGATGCCGGCCTGATAACCGGAGCGTGGCAACAGCACACCAACCTTCAGCGCCTTGCCTTGTGCGCGTACAATGTTGAATGGCGACACACCGGCTAAAATGGCACCGGCGCCAAGGCCGGCGGTCACGGTGCGCCGTGTGACGTGCGACGGTGAAACGCCAGAGCGAGATTTTTTAGTCATTGGTATTCCTCCCTAACCGTTTATGACCGCCGTTTGGTTGTTTGAGACGTCATCGCATCCAAAGGGACACGATAGGCCGGCGATTTTCATCCCACTCTACCACCGCCTGCCGACGCGGTCTTGCGCGGATTGGCGATATTGTTGACCACAACAACAATTTTCGTCAATAGCGATATTGGCTTTTATTTGCAGGACGATAGAGGCGCGTTTCGGGAAAACGGCGCAGCTTCAGCCGAATTCCCGCAGCAGTTCGAAAAGCCGTTTGTGCCGCTCCGGGCCTATCCGGGCGGCAAGACGGCGCTCATGGCTGGCGGCGAGCGCCTTGATCCGCTCGAGCTTTTCGGCGCCGACCGGTGTCAAATGAAGAGAATGCGAACGGCCGTCATCGGCTGCGGCGCGGCGACGCACCCAGCGGCGGCGCTCGAGTTCATTCAGCATCTTGGCGAGGCGCGCACGTTCGATGTTCAATGCTTTTCCGATTTCGGCCTGCGAACGGCCCGGATTGGCGCCAATAACGACCAGCACGGAAAATTGAGCCGGTCGGACGTCGAACTCGGCAAGGGTTTTAATGAAGTCCTTGAAAATCTCGACCTGCAAACGGCGCAGGAAGTACCCCAAATGCGTCGCCAAATCGCCATAGTCGAGCGGCGCGTTGCCGCTTACTTTGATGGGCGCGGCTTTGAGTGGCTGGGTCCGTGCCGGCTTTTTATTTCGTGTGCGACGCACCATATTCTCCTTCCTCCGCGGCATTCCAACACAATATCATCCTTGACGGCAATTGTTGTCAGTGACAACTTTTGTCTCGTCAGCGAATAATTTTGCGCGTGGATAGCCGGAGCCGGCCGCCGATGAATGTCCAACATGCGTCTCATGCCGATGCGCCGATGCGACCCATCGCTTACGCGCCGGTCGATGTGACGTGTGTGAAAGCTGCCGATGGAACGCTGCGATACGCTTCGCGCACGCCGCTTGAACCTTATGATCCAAGCCTTGCCAATCTGTTCCGCTCGGCGGTCGAGCGTGCGCCGCAGCGCGCGATGATTGCGGAACGGGTAGGGGAGGGTTGGCGCACGGTGCGTTATGACGAGGCGCGCGGCATCGTCGATGCGCTCGCCGCCGCCCTGCTCGAGCGCGGCCTCTCCACCGAACGGCCGCTGATGATTCTCTCGGCCAATTCCGTCGAGCATGCGCTGTTGATGCTGGCCAGCTATACGGCCGGTGTTCCGGTTGCGCCGGTTTCAGTCGCCTATTCGCTGCAAAGCCAGGATCACGCGAAACTGAAATTCATCGCCAGGTTACTGACGCCAGGGTTGATTTATGTTGCCGACACCGGACCGTTCGCCAAAGCGCTGGCCGTCATCGCCGACTCCGGCGCCGAAATCGTGGCAAGCCGCAATTCGGCAAACCTCGGTGACGTGGCGTTGCTCGACGATTTGATGAAGACCAAGCCAACGCGCGCAGTCGACGAAGCCGTGGCGCGTATTGACGGCGACCGGATCGCGAAGTTCCTCTTCACGTCCGGCTCCACCGGTATGCCGAAGGCAGTGATCAATACCCACCGCATGCTCACCGCTAATCAACAGTCATTATCGCAGATCTGGCCGTTCCTCAGGGACGAGGAAGACCATTTCACGCTTGTCGACTGGCTGCCATGGAGCCACACCTTCGGCGGCAATCATAATTTTCATATGGCGCTGACACATGCCGGCACGTTCCATATCGATGCCGGAAAACCGGTGCCGGCTTTGGTCGAGGAGACGGTGCACAATCTCGCCGAGGTGTCGCCGACGATTTATTTCAATGTGCCCGCCGGCTATGCAGCCATCCTGCCATATTTGGAAAAGGACCCGGCTCTGGCGAAGACGTTTTTTGCCAAACTGCGCATGATCTTTTATGCCGCTGCGACGTTACCGCAGGATCTGTGGACGCGGCTCGAAGCGGTGTCCGTGCGCGCAACCGGTCAGCGCGTGCCGCTGACCTCGTCATGGGGTGCAACCGAAACCGCGCCGGCGGTGACGGCCACGTATTTTCTAATTGAACGCGCGGGCGTCATCGGCGTGCCCATGCCGGGCCCCGAGCTGAAACTTGTGCCGGCGGGCGACCGCTGGGAAGTGCGCGTCAAGGGTCCTAACGTGACGCCGGGCTATTGGCGTAGCCCGGACATCACAAAAAAGGCGTTCGACGAAGAGGGATACTACCGGATCGGCGATGCGGTGCGCTTCGCTGATCCCGACAATCCCGCTGCGGGTCTCGTTTACAGCGGCCGCCTCACCGAGGAATTCAAGCTCACGACCGGAACCTGGGTGCAGGTCGGCGCTCTGCGCGTCGGCCTGCTGTCGGCGATGGCGCCGGTGTTGCAGGATGCCGTGATCGCCGGAGAAGGCTACGACCACCTGCGTATCCTGGTCTGGCTCAACGTCGCAGGGTGCCGACAACTGCTCGGCGCAGACGCGCCGTCGAGCGTCGCGGACCTTTCGACGCATCCGGCGATCCACAACCACATCAAAGAGTCACTCAAGCGCTGGAACAGTCAGAACACCGGCCAATCGACGCGTATCCATAGCGTTTTGCTGCTTGGTGACGCACCGTCGATCGATGCCAGCGAGATCACCGACAAAGGCTACATCAATCAGCGTGCGGCGCTTCTGCATCGCAAGGCGGAGCTTGCGCGATTGTTCGGATCGGAAACGCACCCGGACATCATTCATATCGACGTTTAAGCACGCCACCACTCAGTTAATCGGAAAAAAGGGATGTATGGAATGAGTCAGGTCGTCGGCACGTCGCTGAACGATGGAATTGCGCTCGTGCGTGTTGATAGTCCGCCGGTCAACGCCATGGACAAGCACGTGCGCGCGGGCCTGAAAGACGCGTTCAGTGCGCTGCGCGGCAATGCAGAGGTGAAGGCTATCGTGCTTGCCTGCGCCGGACGTACCTTCATCGCTGGTGCCGACATCAAGGAGTTCGACACCGGCATTGCCGACCCCGGCTTTCACGACGTATTGCGGCTGATCGAGGATATGCCGGTGCCGGTCGTCGCTGCCGTGCACGGCACTGCGCTCGGCGCTGGCACCGAGGTGACGCTCGCCTGTCATTATCGTGTGGCCGCCGAAGGCGCCGCCTTTGGCCTGCCGGAACTGTCGCTCGGCATCATTCCCGGCGCAGGCGGCACGCAGCGCATGCCGCGGCTTATTCCTTTCGAGGCGGCCGTCGACATGATGCTCTCGGGGCGGCCTTTGCCGGCGGCGAAGGCCAAGGAGTTAGGGCTGGTCGATAAAATAGTCACCGGCGATGTCGCCGATGGCGCTGTTGCACTTGCCAAAGAGCTGATCGCGGCCGGCAAAGGCCCGCGCAAGACGCGCGAGCAGAAGCCGGTCGCTGCCGACAAGGCTGGCGAGGTTCTGGCCGCCAAGCGCGCCGAGGTCGCCAAGACCATGCGCAACCGGCAATCGCCGTTGAAATTGCTGGACGCCTTGCGGGCCGCGGCGGAAAAACCGTTTGACGAAGGCTTGGAGGTCGAGAAGACCATCAGCGCAGCGCTCGAGCCGTCGACGGAAGCGCGTGCCTTGCGGCATCTGTTTTTTGCCGAACGCGAAGTCAGCAAAATTCCGGGCATATCGCCTGATATCAAGCCGTGGCCGATCGAGCGCATCGGCATTGTCGGTGCCGGCACCATGGGCGGCGGCATCGGCATGGCGTTCGCGAATGCCGGCATCCCGGTGACGATCATCGACACCAAACAAGATGCGATCGACCGCGGGCGCGCGACCATCACCAAGAACTACGAGCGGTCGGTGGCGCGCGGCCGCTTCACGCAACAGCAGATGGACGAGCGTATCAAGTCGATGACATTTGCGCTCGATATGGCGGCGCTCTCGGACGCCGATCTCGTTCTCGAGGCCGTGTTTGAGAACATGGAGTTGAAGAAGGAGATATTCAAAAAGCTCGACGCCGTCGCCAAGCCCGGCGCCATTCTCGCCACCAATACCTCGACGCTCGATATCGACGCGATCGCCGCCGTCACCAAGCGGCCGCACGACGTGATCGGCCTGCATTTCTTCAGCCCGGCCAACGTCATGCGGCTGCTGGAAATCGTACGCGGGGCCAAGACCGCCGACGACGTGCTGGTGACGGCGCTTGGGCTTGCGCGCAAGGCGCGCAAGGTCGGCGTGGTGGCGAACGTCTGTTACGGCTTCATCGGCAACCGCATTATGGATCCTTATGGCCGCGAGGCCGAGCACTGCGTGCTGGAAGGCGCAACGCCGCAGGACGTCGATAGCGTGCTGGAAGATTTCGGCATGGCCATGGGCATTCTCGCCGTCTACGACCTCGCCGGCATCGATGTCGGACATCTCACGCGTGTTGCGCTCGGCAATGCTTTCGAACGCGATCCGACGTTCTATCGTCCATCCGCCATGTTGAGCGAACGCGGCTGGTTGGGGCAGAAAACCGGCCGCGGCTATTACCGCTACGAGAACGGCAAACGCATCCCCGACCCGGAAGTCGTCGCCATGCTGCACGAAGAGGGCAAGCGCCTCGGCGTGCCGCAGCGCAAGCCGGGTAATGATGAAATTCTCGAACGTTGCCTTTACGGGCTAATCAACGAGGGCGCGCGCGTTCTGGAAGACGGCATTGCGCTGCGCGCCAGCGACATCGACGTGGTCTACACCGCCGGCTACGGCTTTCCGCGTTACCGCGGCGGGCCGATGTTCTATGCCGACACGGTGGGCCTGAAGACAATCTACGACCGCATTCTCGACTTCCAGCGTACGCTCGATCCGCATTACTGGCAGCCATCGCCGCTGCTGGAAAAGCTCGCCAAATCCGGATCGACCTTCGCGCATTGGCAGGCGGAGCAGGGCCGCTGACCGAAAGGCAATCGACATGAATAAAGCCTATGTCCCCTATGGCGCCTACTGGTCGACGCCGTTTTCCAAATGGCAGGGCTCGCTTAGCCATCTGCACAGCATGAAACTCGCCGCCAATGTCGCGCGCGACACCATGGCGGCCAAGAAGCTGCCGCTCGAAGCGATCGACTTCGGCGTTCTCGGCATCACCATCCCGCAGCCGAGCAGCTTTTTCGGCCTGCCCTGGGTGACCGGTATGATCGGCATTCCGGAAGTGCCCGGACCGACCGTCAGTCAGGCCTGCGCCACCGGCGCGCGCGTTCTGGAAATGGCGGCAAACGAGATCGAGAATGGCTCCGCGAACTGCGCGCTGGTGGTGACGGCCGACCGTTGTTCGAACGGCGCGACTTTGGTTTATCCGAATCCGAGCGGGCCCGGCGCCACCAGCATTACGGAAAACTGGGTGCTCGACAATTTCAGCAACGATCCCTTCGCGATGAACGCCATGGTCGACACCGCTGAAAACGTCGCCATGCGCTACCAGATCACAAGCGCCGAGCAGCACGACGTCGTGCTGCGCCGTTATCAGCAATATCAGGATGCGCTTGCCAACGATCGCGCGTTCCAGCGCCGTTACATGGTCGAAACGCCGATCACCGATGCCAATTTCCGTAAGCAAACCGGCACCCTCGCGGCCGACGAAGGCGTGTTTCCCCTTACCGCCGACAAACTTGCCAAGCTCAAGCCTGTCAAGCCAAATGGCACCGTTACCTTTGGCGGCCAGACGCATCCCGCCGACGGCAACGCCTCGATGATCGTTACCACCAGGGAGCGCGCCGACGAGCTGTCGCAGGACAAAGGCATCACCGTCCAGCTTCTGGGCTTCGGCCAGGCGCGCGTCGAGAAGGGCCATATGCCGATGGCGCCGGTGCCGGCCGCGCGCGCGGCGCTGGAGGCGGCCGGGCTGACCATCAAGGACATCGATGCCGTGAAGACGCACAATCCGTTCGCCGTGAACGACATCGTCTTTGCACGCGACACCGGATTCCCGCTCGAGAAGACGAACAATTACGGCTGCTCGTTGATCTTCGGCCATCCACAAGGGCCGACCGGCACGCGCAGCATCATCGAGCTGATCGAGGAACTGGCGCTGCGCGGCGGCGGCAATGGCCTGTTTACGGGTTGCGCCGCCGGCGACACCGGCATGGCGGTGGTGTTCAAGGTTGCCGACGCGCGCAAGCAATGACGCACAAGCATTGGCAGACGAGCATTAACGCAATCGCGTCATTTACATTGCAGCTTCGTCAAGCCAAGGGATCGGCCGGCAGACCGAGGCGGAAGCGGCCGTGGTTTTCGTAAGCCGTATCGCTCATCACTTGATGGATGCCGGCCGTATTAAGATCGCGCAGTAGCCGGCCGATGACGTGCGGATGATGTAGCCCCGTGTTGCCGGCGAAATGATAGGCCATCGTCGCGACGCTGATGGCGATATCGGTGGCGTGGACGGCCATGGCGCGCACGTCGGCAATATCGGCGCCTTGCGGAAGATAGCCGGTCAGCACTTTGCCGTAGAGCGCCAGGTAACGCTCATGCATGAGGGCGCGCGCCGCGCGCAGCTTCAGATCAGCTTCCGCGATCTGGCGGTGCACGGCCTGCCGTTCGTCCAGCTTGGAAGCGCGGAAAGTGCCGCGGGTGGTGGTGGCGATTTTGATCAGTTCGTCGAGCGCCCGCCGCGCGGCGCCGATCGCGACGCTGCCATGCTCCTTCGCGACGTAGGCGAAGGGCGGCAGCAGATAGGCCGCGCCGCCGCGCAAGGGTTTCGGATTCAGCAGGTCCCAGACGAAGGTCAGGTCCCGCGGCAGCAAATAGTTTTCGACAGAGAAATCGACCGAGCCGGTGCCGCGCAAGCCGGTGACGCCGCCCCAATTGTCGTAAAGCGTGACGTCCCCGATGGGGAATGCAGACAAGACCACTTGGGGCTCGTCGCCTTCCTGCTCCGGCTCCACGATGGTCCCGCCGATGGCCCACTCGGCGTGACGGATGCCGC
The DNA here is from genome assembly GCA_963840065.1 of uncultured Alphaproteobacteria bacterium. Lineage (GTDB taxonomy): Bacteria > Pseudomonadota > Alphaproteobacteria > Rhizobiales > Xanthobacteraceae > Pseudolabrys. Next base: position 956,782 of record CAWIXF010000010.1, read on the forward strand.
TGTTGAAGCGCCAGCGTCCGCTCACCCGGTAGTTCTTACCCTCCCGCTTGGCGCGGCCAGCAGGAAAGACCGAGATCGATGCGGTCGGAATGACGCCGTCCTTGAAGACGCGCGCAACCCCGGCATCCGGAAGGAAGCCGCCGAGTGATGCGATGCCGGTCGCTCCCACCATGGTGCACCAGGCGCTGGTGAAGTCATGGTAGGCCAAGTTTTCCAGCACCAGCATTTCGGTGATGGGATCGACTTCCGCGCCGCCCAGTTCGCGCGCGAGTTTGATCCGGAACAGGCCGGCATCGCGCAACGCCTTGACGGCTTCGGGCGCCAGCGTGCCGAGCTCTTCGCTGCGCGGTCCCAACTCACGCAGCGTTTCGGCGATATCATCCACCGCTTGAAGCAGCATGGCGCGGGTGGCAGCCGGTTCTTTCGGAAATGTCGTGGTCACTTGCTTTCGTCCTCCCCGATCCGCCCCTATGTGCAACGGTGACGTCTGACTAACGAGTGCGGTGCTTGCGTTCGAAGGGTTTGCCAAACTCTTCTTCGTAGTCCTTCTCGTCCCAAAAGCCGATCAGAATTCCCGGCGGCTCGCGGCCGGATATTTGATCGACGCGTTCCGGCGTGACGGTGATGCGGCTGTGGTGCTTGCGCGCCCAGGTGAAGATGGCGTCGGTGAGCCGCGCCCGTTCGGCTTCGTAAGCGGGGTCCGCACCGAGATCATGAAGCTCCTGCGGATCGGTCTCAAGATCGAACAGCATCGGCCGGAAGCCTTCGCAGTGCACGTATTTCCAGCGCTTGTCGCGCACCATGATCAGACGTGCTTCGGCCTGGTCGATACCGAGCGTGACGCGCGCGCGCCGGGTCGCGTAGTCGTATTCCGAGATGACGCAGTCGCGCCATTTTTCCGGCGGTCCTTTGCGGTGCAGGAGCGGACCGAGCGAGCGGCCTTCCAGGATGTGCGGTTTGGCCTCGCCGCCGAAGAATTCGAGGAAAGTCGGCGCCAGATCGATTCCTTCGACCAGCTCGGCGCAGGCCGTGCCGCGCGTGGCGTCGGCCTCGGCGCGCGGATCGTAGACGATCAGCGGTACGCGCACCGACTGCTCGAAGAACAGGTCTTTCTCGCCCATCCAATGATCGCCGAGATGATCGCCGTGGTCGGAACTCATGACGATCATGGTGTTGTCCATGAGTCCGGTCTTTTCCATGTAGGCGAACAATTTGCCGAGTTGATCGTCGAGCTGCTTGATCAGACCCATATAAGCGGGGATCACGCGCTCGCGCACCTCGTTACGCGCGAAGGCGCGGCAGACGCGTGTCTTCTGATAAGCAGCGTAGACCGGATGGTCGGTCTGCCGCTCGGCTTCGGAGCGCACTGGCGGCAGGATGTGCTCCTTGCCGTACATATTGTGATAGGGCGCCGGCACGATATAGGGCCAGTGCGGCTTGATGTAGGACAGATGACACAGCCAGGGCTGGTCGCCGGCCTTGTCCATGAAGTCCATTGCCCGTTGCGTCATGTAAGGTGTTTCGGAATGCTCGTCGGGAACGCGCGCCGGGAGGTTGCCGTAGCGCATGAGCCAGCCCGACAGGATCTCGCCGTCGTCGCCGTCTGCCGAGTTCGCCCATTCCTCCCATGGATTGCGGCCGAGAAAGCCGTGCTGGCGCAGATAGTTGTCGTAAGCGGGATCGGGATCGAAAGGTCCGTCGGGGTGCAGGCCGTCGTCGCGCTCGAACGGTTCGAAGCCGCATTCCGACAACAGCACGCCGACGGGCGAGCCTGGATCGATGCCGAGCCATTCCATGCCCTTGGTGTCGGGGATCATGTGGGTCTTGCCGACCAGCGCCGCGCGCACGCCAAGCGGCCGCAGGTGGTCTCCAAGCGTCGGCTCGCCGACGCGCAGTGGAAAGCCGTTCCAGGTCGAACCATGCGAGCGGCAATAGCGGCCGGTGTAATAGCTCATGCGCGAGGGGCCGCAGAACGGCGACTGCACGAAGGCGGCGTCGAAGCGTACCCCCTTGGCCGCCAGCGCATCCATGTGCGGCGTGTGCAGATGCGGATGGCCGTAACAGGACAGGTAATCCCATCGCAATTGGTCGGCCATGATCCAGAGCACGTTCTTGGCGGCGGGCATTCCTCGTTCTCCGTAAACTTATGAGGGCGTTGCTACATCCATTTCGGCAGGAAGGTGGCGATGCCCGGAAACAGGAAGATCAGCACCAGTGCCACCAAGATGGCGCCGATAAAGGGCGTGACGCCCGCGAAAATGCGCGCAAGCTTGAGGTCCGGCATCACCGCCTTCACGACAAAGACGTTCATCCCGATCGGCGGTGTGATCAGGCCGAGCTCGGTGACCAGCACGACCACGATGCCGAACCAGATCATGTCGACGCCGGACTGAATGAGCGCCGGCATGAACACCGGCACCAGCAAGAGCAGGATGCCTATCAATTCGAAGATCATGCCCATGAAGATCGCGATGACGATGACCGCGATGACAAGGCCTGTCGCCGACAGGTGGAGGGTATCGACGATATCGAGCAGGCCGTAAGGCATGCCTGAGAGATTGATGAACTGGGCGAAAACGAGCGCGCCGAAGATCACGATAAACAATGTCGCTGTGGTGCGCGCGGCCTCGGCCAGCGTCGATATCCATTCGTCAACGGTGTGCAGATGGCCGCGTAAGAACGAGATCACCGCAGCGCCGAAGGCGCCGATGCCGGCGGCTTCGGTAGGCGTGAAGATGCCGCCATAGATGCCGCCAAGCACCAGCACGAACAGGCCCAGCACCGGCCACACCACCCGCAGCGCCTGGCGCTTGATTTCGGGATCGAGCGGATCGCCGGCCGGGCCGTACTCAGGATTTTGCCAGACGGTGACTCGCACCGCGCCTAGGAACAGCCCGACCAGCAGCAGGCCGGGCAGCACGCCGGCAATGAACAGCTTGCCGATGTCCTGTTCCGCGACGATGGCGTAGATGACCAGCGGCACCGAAGGCGGGATCATGATGCCGAGCGTGCCGCTGGCGGCGACCGAGCCGGAGGCCAGGCTGTCGCTGTAGCGGTAGTGGCGCATCGGTGGAATCGCCACCTTGGTCATGGTGGCGGCGGTCGCCAGCGAAGAGCCGCAGACCGCGGCAAAGCCGGCGCAGGCGATCACGGTCGACAGCGCGAGTCCGCCACGGAAACGGCCGAAACCGGCATAGGCGGCGTCGTAAAGGTCGCGCGAAATGTCGGCGCGATAGATGAACGTCCCCATCAGGATGAAAAGCGGGATGACGCTCAGATTGTAGTTCATGGCGTCGTCCATGATCTGCTGACCGACCAGCGATAAAGCCGGTCCCCAGCCGCGCAGATAGGCGAAGCCGACGAGCCCCACGAACATGGTCGCGAAGCCGACCCGGAAGCCGAAGAAGCAGAGCAGGATAAGGACGGCGAAGCCGATGAGGGCAGGGGTCACAAGCCGCCCCCGGTATCTTCCGGATGGTGGGTTGGTTCCTTCGGCAGCGTCAGACCGAGAACCTGCATCACGAGACTGACCACCGACAGTCCCGCGACCGCGAAGGCGACGGCGGCGAAGGGCCATTCCAGCACCACGGTCTTCGTGCTGGTGCGCTCCGCTTCCAGCGCAAAGCGGTAAAGCTGGAATGCGATGACCGCCATCATGCCGACAGAGAACATCTGGATGACAATGCGGCGCGCAGTGGGAGAAATGAAACGGTCGAGCTGCGCATCGAACAACTCGACCGTGATGTGCTCATCGCGCGCGTTGACCAGACACAGTCCGCTGAAGACGGTCATCGCCAGCAAAAACTGGATCATCTCGGCGGCGCCGAAAATCGGCGCAGTGAATACGTAGCGCCCGACCACGTCGGCGAAAGTCAGCATCATCATGAGGAAGATGAGCGCCGCGGTGACGATCTCGGCGAGGTGAATCAGTGGAGGCAGCACGGCTCGGGCGAACGCGCGCATGGCTGCCTCCGTCTTCGTGATGTTGGCTGCGTTGAAGAGCTTGTCGGTTAGCTACCCTTGCCCGAAAGCTCCTTTACGCGTTTGACGTAAAAGTCATAGGTGGCCTGGCCGTCAAGGCCGCGCTTGTTGGCGGTGGCGATCCATTTCTTGGTCAAACCTTCGCCGACTTTGATGAGGGCCGCCTCGAATTTCGGGTCGGCCTTGACGATCTTGATGCCGGCTTTTTCCACTTCGACCTCGGCCGTCTTGTCGGCTTCGACCCAATAGGCGGACGCCATGCGCCCGAACTTGACGCCGCTTACCGACATGATTGCCTTCTGATCCTCCTTCGACAAGGCATTCCATTTCTTCCCGTTCATCAGGAAAGAGAAGCTGGTCGAATAGATACCGCGATCGAACACCGTCTTCGACTTGGTGTAGGGAATGATGCGGAAATCGCGCACGCTTGTCGGACTGACGCCGACAAATGCGTCGACGACGCCGCGCGATATGATTTCGTTCATTTGCACGGCCGGACCTGACACGACGCCGGCGCCGATCGCTTTCATGATGTTGGCATTGGTGCCCGGCAGCGCCCAGATCTTGCGCGACTTCAGGTCCTCAATGGAATTCACCGGCGTGTCGGTTTGGCTCCACAATTCGCCCGGCGTGATGACCCACACAGACAAAAGTTTCACGCCTTTATATTCGTTCGGGAAATACTTCTCGTAGGTTTCCCACAGGGCCTGCGACATTGCCGGCGCGTCTTGCGTCGCGATGAAGGGATTCATGGCGACGGTCGGGCCCCAGACCCGGTTGGCGATGAAGCCGTTGAATTGCGCCGCGACGTCGGCGATGCCTTTCTCGACCGTCGCCCATTGTTCGGGCGGCGAAGCCAGCGATTTCGGCGGGATTGAAATCTTGACGCGGCCTTGGGTCGCCTCTTCGACCCACTTGCCCCAGGTCGGCATGATCTTGCGGCACATAGCGTGCTGCGGCGGCCAGAAGCAATTGACGATCAACCGTGTGGCCGCATGGGCATGATTGGTAGCGCCAGCCAGCAATACGACAGCGGCGGCGACGGCGAGTAACAACAGTCGCATGAGTTTCTCCCTGGATGGTCCTGCCGGATCTGTTCCCGTGTCCGGTCGAGTTTTGTCGGCAATCATAGGCAGGAAATAACTTGATTAGAAATGATATTTTGACACGATATTATATCAGCACGGTATGAAACTCGATCCGCGTCATCTCGTTCAGCTTGCCGCCATCCTGGACAGCGGCACCTTGCGCGTGGCCGCCGAACGGCTGGGCACCACCCAGCCGGCGCTCAGCCGCACCATCGCGATGATGGAGGAGCGCATCGGCGCGCCGCTGTTCGAGCGCAGTCGCCGGCCGCTGACCCCGACCGATACCGGTATCGAACTTGCAGCATTTGGGCGCACCATCCGCGGCGCCGTCGAGCAGGCGGACCGCATGTCGCATCAGATCGCCAGCGGCCAGTACGGCACGGTCCGCGTCGGCGCGCCGCCTTTCATGTGCGACCAACTGATTAGCCGTATCGTCAGCGAATTCGCGCGCACGCGGCCACATATCCGGGTGGTGCTGCAAAGCGACTACTTCCCAGGGCTGGTGGCGGCCCTGCTCAATCACCGGCTGGACATGGTGCTTGGACCGTTCGAGCTGCTGCAGCGTCCGAGCGGCCTGACGATCGAGCGCGTGTTGAGAAGCCGCGCCGTCGTCGTCTGCCGGCCGGGTCACAAGCTGACGCGCAAGAAGAGGCTCACCACCGCCGACCTCGAGGCGGCCATCTGGGTTGGTCATTCCCGTGAGAGCATGTTGTCGCTCGACCTGCAGTCGACGCTCGCCGATCTCGGCGCGACCCGGTTCAATATCGTCTTCGAAAGCGATTCGGCGGGCGCCGTGCTGACTCTGGTGCGCGACGGCGATTGCCTCACTGTGCTGCCGCTCTTATCGGTGGCGCAGCGGGTTGAAGCGGGCGAACTGGCGATATTGCCGATTCCGCGTAGCGGCCCGGAGCGATGGACCGCCATGATCACGCGCTCCGATAGTGTTCAGAGCGCGGCGATGGTGGAACTTAAAAAGGCGCTGGTACGGGATATTGCGGCCGTTGTTCCGCTGTTGAACAAGCTTGCCGCGCCGGGCGGCCGGCTGGGATGAGGATTGGCTGCAAAAAAACTCGGACGAATACGGCAATGGTGCCCAGGGGCGGAATCGAACCACCGACACCGTGATTTTCAGTCACGTGCTCTACCAACTGAGCTACCTGGGCGCCGGCCTGCCGCAAGCGGCGGGCAAAGATTGCAGAGCGCGGGGCGTTATAAAGGGCCGGCTGCGGAGTGTCCAGAACGGCCAGCGCGCTGAAAACACTTAAGCTTTGACCCCCAAGGCGGCACGGAAGCGCTCTTTCAACGCCACGCCGTCGCGCAGCGGCAGCACGCGCGGCGGCTCCTCGGCGGCAATAGCTACGCGGGCAAACAGCGTCCCGTCGAGCGTCTTCAGCCGGCCGGCGAGATCGGCAAGGGCGCTTTCGTCCTGCACGTCGAGGCAGGTCGCAATGCCGCAAGCTTTGGCGACGTCGACCAGGTCGACCCCGCTCGTCGTGTGGCTCGGCTGCATGCCGGTCTCGCCATAGACGCCATTGTCGAACACGATGACGGCGAGGTTAGGCGGTTGCTGGACAGCGATGGTGGCGAGCGAGCCAAGCCCCATTAGCATGTCACCATCGCCGGTGATGACCGCGACCCGCCGCTTCGGCTGTGCCAGCGCGAGGCCAAGCCCGATCATTGCGGTGCCTCCCATGGCGCCCCACATGTAGAAGTCCTTGGCGTTGTCGCCGAGCGCGGCCAGATCCCAGGTGGTCGAGCCAAGGCCGGGCACGACCAGGAGATCGTCGCCGCGATTGGCTAGCAATGTGGCCATGGCGGTGCGGCGTTCGAATTTCTGCGTCATTTGGTCCACACCTTGCGGCCGATCAGTTGCTGCGACAGCAGCACCGCGACGATGCGATCCTCACCGAATGCTTGTTGCGCGGCGCGCTCGGCCAAGGTCGCGACCTCGTCGGGCGTGTGTGCGCGATAGACTTCGGCCTCGCACAGCTTGAGCACCGGCTCGACGGCCGAGCCCATTGGCACCTGCCATGGATTGAACTCCTCCCATTCGCCGCGCATGGTCACCAGCATCAGCAGGGGAAAACGGCAAGTGCGCATCAGCGAGAGCATGTTGATGCAGTTGCCGACGCCGCTCGACTGCATCAGCAGCGCAGCGCGCTGGCCTCCGAGCCAGGCGCCGGCGGCGAGCGCTACGCCTTCTTCCTCGGTGGAAAGCACGACGTCGCGAATGTCTGGATCGGCGCGGCAGCGCTCGATCAGCCGGGCGTGGCCGGCATCGGGCACGTAACCGACCTGGGCAATGCCGGCGCGCTTGAGCGTATCGAACAACTCGTCCGGCCAGACGGCTTGTGTCGGTGCGTTCATGATGGCTCGCCTTCCGGCGGGTGTTCGCCGTCCTCGTCTTCGTCGGCCTTGACCGGAATTGCATAGACGCCGGAAAGCCAGCGATTGAGATCGACGTCCGCGCAGCGCTTGGAACAGAACGGCTTGAACGCAGCATCGGTCGGCTTGCCGCAGATTGGGCAAACGCGCGCGGCCGCTGTGCGGCGATCGATCTCATTCATAAGGTCACTTCCATAGCGCGAAGCCCATGCCGCAGCCGGTGCCGGCGGCCGAGCGGTAGCAAGGGATGTACTCCTGCCAGGCTTGGTCAAGGTGGCCGGCGGCGCCGGCGACCACGATCCAGTTGCGGATTTCCGAATTGCCGGAATTGAGCTTCTGCACCGGAATCGATTTCAGCGCGTCGCCGTCGTTGCGCTTGAGCGCGTCGAGTACGCCGCGGTCGAGTTCCTCATCGATGGTGAAGTGGCTCAAACCCCCGGAGGCGAGAATGCCGACGCGGGCGTTGCCTTGCGCGCTCTGCACCGCCTTGCGGATGGCTTGGCCCAGATCGTAACAGCGCTGCGGCCGCGGCTGGTTCGGCGGGAAATAGGTATTGAGCGCAATCGGCACGATGGGCAGGACCTTGCCGTTCATCATGCGGCGATGCACGAAACCGAAGGCGTGGCCTTCGCCGTGCTCCTTCGACAATTTTTTCGAGTGACTGACGTCGAAGCCTTGCTCGACCAGGCTTTCGATCAGACGCAGGCCGAGCTTGGCATCGACCGGGTACTGGCGCGGCTTTTCGCTCTCGTGAAATTGCGAGCGCGCCTTGCGCCAGAACGCCGGCGCGTCCTCATCCATGTGCAGCGGATTGTTTTCGATGGTTTCGCCCCAATAGACGAGAATTGCCGGCATGTTGTCTTCGAAAAACTGCTCGTGCTGATCGTCGCCGATGATGATCAACGCATCGAGGTTGGCGTCGGCAAGATCGCGCGACAACCGCGCGATATTCTCGGAGCAGCGGGCGGAGCGCTCCTCCAGCACTTTCGGCTCGATCTGCTGCTTGATCGAGGGGTCGGCTTGTTCCAGCAATTCGCCGTAAGTGCAGGGCTTGCCGTTCTTGTCGAGCAACTTGCGGCCGGAGGCATCGATGGCGGCGTGTTTGGGATAGTCTTCCGCCGGGCTGTTGAGCAGCGGACTATGCGATGTGCCGATGCCGAGGACGATGTCGCCCATGAACGTCACTCCTGTTGTTTTTTGTCTGCGTCTAGCTTGCGCAGTTCCGTCTTCAATATCTTGCCGTAATTGTTTTTCGGCAGCGCGTCGACAAAAACATAATCCTTCGGCCGTTTGAAACGGGCAATATGCGACAGGCAGAGTGCGTCCAGGTCGGTTGCCTTGACCTCGCCGACCACGTAGGCGACCACGACCTCGCCCCATTCTCGGTCCGGACGCCCGATGACCGAGACTTCGCGTACCCGCGAGTTGGTCAGTAGCACTTCCTCGACCTCGCGCGGATAGATGTTGGAGCCGCCAGAGATGATCAGGTCCTTGGACCTGTCTTTCAGATGAAGAAAGCCTTCTTCGTCGAGCATGCCGACGTCGCCGGTGTGCAGCCAGCCGCCGCGCAAGGACGCGGCGGTCGCATCCGGGTTCTGCCAATAGCCGGCCATGACCACGCCGCGGCAGAGAATCTCGCCTGCTTCGCCCGGCGCCGTTGGCTTGTCGTTGGCATCGGCCGTCATGACCTCGACGAGGGAATAAGGCTTGCCGGCGGAACCCAAACGCTCGCGCCAGCGCGGATGCGCGCGGTCGGCGACGTCTTCCTTTGATAAAGTGGTGATGGTCATCGGCGCTTCGCCTTGGCCGTAAATCTGCGCAAGCCGCGGGCCAAAGCGGTCGAGCGCTGCGAGCGCGTCCTCGAGGTACATCGGCGCGCCGCCCCAGACGAGTGTGCGGATATTCTCCGCCTTGCAATCGGCCGGGCAGGCGACGAGGCGCTTGATCATGGTCGGTGCGGCGAACATCGACATGCGTGGAAACGCGTTGAACAGCGCGATCACTTCGTCCGGTTCGAAGCCGTCACCTTCCGGCACGACTTGCAGGCCGAGGCGCGCGACATGCGGCATGATGTAGATGCCGGAGCCGTGGCTCATCGGCGCGGCGTGCAACAGGCAATCTCCCGGTGTGATCGGGTCGACTTCGGCGGCGTAGGCTTCGCTCGCCAGCGCCAGGACATTGTGGGTCAGCATGGCGCCTTTTGGTCGCCCGGTCGTGCCCGAGGTGTAGAACAGCCAGGCAAGGTCGTCGCCCGCGCGTGGCGTCACAGCGATGGGGTCGGCGGTGAACAAGGATACGTAGTCGGCGCTGCCGATGGTGATCATACGTTCAAGTGAACGAGGCGCATGGGGCGCGATGGCGCTGTCGATGCCGGACGAGGCAAAACACACGCGCGCACCCGATTGCTCGAGAATAAAGCCAAGCTCGGCGCCGTGCAGCTTGGCATTCGCCGGCACCGCCGCGAGGCCGGCGTGCCAAATACCGTAAAGTAGCGCGAGATAGTCAGGTGTATTTTTGGCGGCGATGGCGACACGATCGCCGGGCGCGAGCATGAACCGTTCACGCAAGGCGCCGGCCAGCCGCGCCGCGCGTTCCGCCAGTTCGCCGTAGGTTGCGACGACGCGCGTGCCCGCTGCCGCCGCGGGTCGATCCGCATGACTGAGAGCGGCGCGATGAAGCCAGAGTGCAAGGTTCATTGGTTTTGCCCCTTCATCCCGGGGCACACGCGCAGCGCGCGAACCCGGAATAAAAGGATAGAATCATTACACGGCGTTGAGCCAGCCGAAGCGGATCGGGAAGCCTTCGCCGTCGAGCAGGGCCATTGTCTCATAAAGCGGCAGACCGACCACGTTCGAGTAGGAACCGACAAGCTTCACGATGAAGGAGCCGGCGATGCCTTGGGCGGCGTAGCCGCCGGCCTTGCCGCGCCATTCGCCGGAGGCAAGATAGGCTTCGATATCCTCTTCCGACAGCCGCTTGAAACGGACGCGTGTTTCCACCAAACGCTGGCGGAATGTTTCCTTCGGGGTGACGATGCAAATGCCGGTGTAGACGCGGTGGTTGCGGCCGGACAAGAGCCGCAGGCACTGCGCCGCTTCGTCGAGCAGTTCGGCCTTGGGCAAAATGCGGCGACCGACCGCCACCACGGTATCGGCGGCGAGAATGAAGGCACCGCGCAATTCGTCGTCGAGCTTGACGTTCTCCAGCGCCGTTTGGGCCTTGGCGTGGGCCAGCCGGTTGGCATAGGCGCGGGGGATTTCGCTGCGGTTCGGGCTCTCGTCGATATCCACCGGCTTGAGCGCATCCGGCTCGATGCCGGCCTGATTGATCAGCGCAAGCCGGCGCGGCGAGCCCGAGGCGAGCACAAATTTTGGCCGACCGATCATGATCCAGTTTCCATTGCGCGCCGGAAACTAGCGGAAGACTTATGCCGCCACAACGACGATTACGGCAGGCGCTAGGCCCGGAAGGCCTGCTTGTCGGTGCCTGAATAAAGGGCTCTTACCTGCCGGCCGACAGCGTCGGCATGCGCGGCGAGCGCCGCCTCGTCGAGATCGGCTTTCGGCCGTGGCTCCGGGTCGAAATTGTGCTCGTGGTCGACACCGCGCACCAGCATCGCCGAGTTGCGCACCTTTAGCTGCTTGACGTCTGTCGAAATGTATCGAATTGCGAGTCCGATGCGCCGTTCATTCGAGCGGTTCGGTTCCGACCCATGCACCAACTTCACGTGGTGTAGCGACATTTCGCCCGGATTGAGGATGCAATCGACGGTGCGCTCATTGTCGACCTTTACAGCAATCTCCTGTCCACGCGATAGCAGATTGTCCTTGTGGAAAGTGTCGACGTGTTGGAGATGATCCGTCGTTTGTGAGCCGGGTACGAATTTCATGCAGCCGCTCTCGAGATTGGCAGGAGACAGCGCGACCCACGCGGTGCAAACGTCGTCCTTGTTCAGGCCCCAGTAGAAGGCGTCCTGGTGCCAGGAAACGAAGCCAGGGCTTTTGGTCTCTTTGATGAAAAAATTAGTGGTCCAGCAAAGAAGGTTAGGGCCGAGAATCTGTTCAACGGCGTCGAGGATGCGTGGGTGATGTACCAGTTTGTCGACCCAGGTGAAAAGGAGATGCGCCTTGTGACGGAAATTGCCCTGCAGTGGCTCGCCGATTTTCGACTCATGTGCTTCGAGCGCGCCGCGATAATAAGCGACTTCGTCCGGTGACAGAACGGGCACTGGAAAATAATAGCCGTCGCAATGATAGGCTTCGACGGCGGCCTTCGACAGGCTCTGCGGCATGGCTCCCTCCCGACACGAGGCTGCGGTACATTATAGATATATTTGAGGATCCGAAAGCCAAAGCGATAACGCTATTCGTTGCCGCCACTTGCCGCGCCAAAGCGCTCGCGGATGCGCTCGATGAGTTGATCGCGCACCTCGCGGTAGGCCGCAAGCTTTCGTTCACGGTTGCCCTCGGCGGCGGTCGGATCGACGGTCGGCCAATACTCGACCTCTGCCGCAATCGTGCGCGTGAGCTCGAGCGCCTTATGGTGCGCGGGCGGCGACAGCGTCACGATCAGGTCGAAATTCAAGCCTTCCAATTCGTCGAGCTCCTCGAACGTCGTCGGCTTGTGACGGGCGATGTTGATGCCGACTTCTGCTATCACGGCATCCACGAACGGGTCGGGTTCTCCTTTGGGCACGCCGACGAACTGACGTAGACGGTCTTGCCGAACATCTGCTTGAACAGGGCCGCCGCCATCGGCGAGCGCACCGTGTTCAAGCCGCACGCGAACAGGACCGCGTGGGGCCGGGAACGATGCTCCGACGCGGGCATGGCCGCGTCAGCCTTTCCAATGAGCACGCAGATCAGGGGGAAGAGGCGGCGGGCGTGTCGACATCGACTTTCACCTTGTCCTTAAGCCGCTCCATCAGGATGCGCGAACCTTCATTGT
>CAWIXF010000011.1:0-29505 GCA_963840065.1 uncultured Alphaproteobacteria bacterium
CCCTCGCGCGCAAGGGCCGCATAGTCGCGCGGCGTCCAGCGCGCCTGGGCGCCACCTTGCAGCGCGATCAGACGCGCGGCGCGCGAGACTTTGCGCTCCGGTGCGCCGAGCAGATGGCGAAGGCGTTCGAACATGTCATTTTGACCTTTTACGTCTTTGTGCTTGTGTCACGGCCGCGCCACGCTTTGCACGTTAACCGCGATGAAGCGCCGTATGCGGCAGGCAACTTTCAAGCGCGCCGACGGGTGCTATGCTGATTCTGGAATCCATAGGTCCGGGGTTTCGGGATGTTTTGCGTGCGTCATCCGGTTGCAATCGTCGCGGCGCTGCTGGCTTTTGGCGCCAGCGCATCGGCCGCGGACATCATCAAGGACTGTGCGGATTGCCCGCCTCTGGTCGTCGTGCCGGCCGGCAGTTTCGCCATGGGCTCGTCGGAACAGGAAGCGACGCGCGAAACCATGGCCCAGCCCTACATTGCCGACGAATTGCCGGAGCATAAGGTCACCATCGCCAAGCCCTTCGCGCTCGGCGAGTATCCCGTCACGCGCGGGGAGTTTGCCGTTTTCGTGCGCGAGGCCGGCTATAATCCGAAAGGCTGTCTATTGTACACCAGCGGCAAATGGCTCAACGATCAGAAGCGCAGCTGGAAAAACCCCGGCTACATCCAGACCGACAAACATCCGGTCGTGTGCGTCTCCTTCGGCGAAGCCCAGCTATACCTGCAATGGCTGAGCAAGAAGACCGGCAAGGCGTATCGGCTGCCGAGCGAAGCCGAATGGGAATATGCCGCGCGCGCGGGCACGACGACCACGCGCTTCTGGGGCAACGACCGAAGCCAAGCCTGCCAGTACGCCAATGTCGCCGATATTTTCGGCGCCAACCGCCTGAAGTGGAACAAGGCGGACAAGAACCGCGTCTTTCAATGCAACGACCATTGGACCTACAGCTCCCAGGTCGGCTCGTTCAAGCCCAACGCCTTCGGCCTCTACGACATGCTCGGCAACGTCTATCAGTGGACGGCCGACTGCGTTCATGAAGGCTATAAGGACGCGCCCACCGACGGCTCGGCCTGGCTCGGCGAAAAGTGCGAAAACCGCGTGCAGCGCGGCGGCTCCTGGAGCAACGGCCCGTGGGCGACGCGCTCGGCCGCCCGCAACGGCAGCCCGTCGAAATTCCGCAACATCGATGTCGGGTTTCGGGTGGCGCGGGCGGTGGAGTAGCGGGCGCGCGTCAGAGATATTTCGCGTCGTCGCCTTGCAATAGATCGCGCAAGGTCGGCACGACCGGAAAGCCGTAGCCGTCACCCGGTTTATCGAGATAGAGCTTGCCCGACTTGTGGTAATTACTGCTGTAAATTTCCGCTCCAATGGCATGCAGAGCCAACACAAGCGCTTGGGTGGAATCAAATCCGCCTATTTCCATTTTGTGTTGCTCGCCCGGCCAGTCGATTTCATAGCGACAAAACCAAGAGCCATTCTGAGATTCCTCCGGCGTAAAAATCCGGATCGGAATTTTGATTTGCTCATTTCCATTCAGCAGCGTGAGCACCCGGGTCGCGATCAACATGGGAGCGCCTCAGTGATATATTGGCGGCACGTACCCGCCGATCAGGCATTGGCTGTAACGGAACTCGGCCTGAGCCCAGCGACTACGGGTGCGCATTGTATTAAAAATAAATATGTCATTGCGGAGTTGCTCTTCACACTCGGCCCGACGTTGCGGCGAGATCTCGCGGCAATCTGCGTCGCCGGCTTGCTGAATATATGCGGCGTGGCACCTGACATAGTATCTGTGCCCCCCACGCCACCCTCGCTCGTCCACTGCCCGCCCTCGGAGCTGCCCGCTGGCACCAGCGGTTGGACCGGATTATATTTGCGCTCCACACGTTCGAAGAGCTTGTACTGCGGTTCGTTTTCGTGGCCCGGCTTCCAATAGCACCGCCAGTCGGGACTTCCGGTGGGGCGTCCGCGATCCTTAGGTCCATTTAAGCTTTCAGAAGCGCGCAATCGCATACAATATTACCTCGGACGCTTGCGGATGTTGTCGCGCGAATTTTCGTCAATGTCGTAAGCGGGCTGAAAGCATTCAATTATATTGATTGGCTCGCGCCGTGCCGAACTCCTCGGCGGGTGTTTCGAGGTCAATATGATCGTCAAATTACTGCGCATAATATTAGTGGCGCTTGCGTTGCTTCCGGCGATGGCCACCGCGGAGCCGATCAGGCTCAAGCTCGCGTTCTTCAGCTCGGACAGCAATCATCTGTACCTTTCCGCGATCAAGCCATTCGTCGATGCAATTAATGCCGAGGGCAAGGGCCGCGTTGCGATCGAGGTCTATCTCAGCGGCAAGCTGGGAAGCGATTTGTCCAAGCAAACCCAGTTGCTGCGCGATGGCGTCGCGGACATTGCCTACATCGTGCAGCCGTACGAGCGCAAAGCCTTTCCGGATAGCCCCGTCATTGAGTTGCCCGGATTGTATCGCGATGGCCGCGAGGCAACAGACGTCTTCTCCCGCCTCGTTGCGAGCGGCTTGATGCGCGGGTTTAAGAATTACTTTGTGATTGGCGCCTTTGCCAGCGATCCGGAGAACATCCATACCCGCCCTCCGGTTGCCTCGCTCGCCGGTCTGGAGGGCAAGATCATTCGCGCCAACAACGAAACGGAATACAAGATTATCGAGAAGCTTGGCGCCAAACCCATCTTCATACCCCTTAACGAAACGGCGGAAGCCTTAAGCGCCGGCAAAATGGACGGCGCCATGGTGCCGCCCGTTCCCATGATCGAATTCGGCATCGGCCGGGTCGTTGCCAACCATTACATGCTCCCCACGTCCTGCGTACCGCAATCGTTGCTCATGACCCGAAAGAGATTCGAAAGTCTGCCCAACGATGTGCAAGCGATCATTCGCAAACACAGCGGAGCCTGGTTCGCAGAAAACTATAATAGAATCAATGATTCGTCGACGGCGCTGATTATAACCGTCCTAAAGTCGGATTCCCATCGGAAGGTCGTGATCCCATCGAAGGCGGACATGAAAGCGGCCGACGCCATTTTTAAATCCATCGTCGGTGCATACGCGGCCGCCAACCCCCACAATGCCGAGCTCGTCAACGCCGCTGAAGCTGTGCTTTCGAAGTTTCGAGCGAACGGTCACGCGGGTAACTGAGGGCATCAATGCCAATTCTGGCGGAAATTTCATTTCGGCGCGCCATTATCCTTATGGTTTTTGCGGTGGCCATCCTTGCGGCTGGCAGCGCGATGACGGTCAAACTGACAACCGACCAACTCATAAGCGACGATACTCGAGGAGATGCCGGCGACTGGGCTCAATTTATTGCGGTGAATATTCCCGATCTCAAGCAAATCGCCGCCGGCGAACTGCCGAATGCGTCGAGCATGGCATTTTTGCAGGCAACACGAAGATATGGACAGGTTTTTCAGTTTGTGATCTTCAACAGGCATGGCTACTCGCAACTCTTGGGTGATCGCGAAAAGATTGGCTTAGTCGGCATGTCTGAATTCAGCGCCGAAGCCGCGCGCGCGATCGCAACCGGACAAACCATCATCGATGTATCAAATGGGAAAACCGCCGGTCTGCCAAAATATTTCGCTCGTGCCTATGTTCCGATCATTACCAATGGTGACCCCATTGCAGTCGTAGCGGCATATGTCGATGAAACGAAAGCGCGCAGCCAACACTATTTGGACATTATGGTCGCGGCGGTCGTGCTCTGCCTGATCACGGCGTTGGCATTCGGCGTACCCGCAATCGGATGGTATCTGCGCACGAAGGAGAAGCAGCAAGCCGACCGGCGCATTCAATTCCTGGCTCATCACGACGCACTGACCGGCCTTGCCAATCGCACTCGCCTGATCGAACGGCTGGACAGCGCCCTCGCTATGCTGCCGGCAACCGGCGGCCATGTTGCCGTACACTTCCTTGATATCGACCAATTCAAGGAAGTGAACGACACCCTCGGGCACGCCGCCGGCGACTATCTGCTCAGTACGCTCGGCCGGCGTTTGAGGGAGCTCTCGCGCATCGAGGACATGGTAGCCCGGCTCGGCGGCGACGAATTTGTGGTGGTTCAAACGGGAGTAGTCGGCAAAGAACAGGCCGAGGATTTCGCGCGGCGAATTGCGTCTGTGTTGAGCGAGCCGATGATTTTCAAGGAGCAGGAAATAAGAGCTAATGTCACGATTGGTGTCGCGATAGCGCCGGATGACGGCGAGACCGCGGAACTTCTACTCAAGCATGCCGATCTTGCACTCTATAGTGGCAAGGCTACCGGACGTAATCGTATATGCTTCTTCATGCCGAAGATGGACGAAGCGCTGCAGGCTCGCGTCGCGCTCGAAAAGGCAATCCGGGACGCGACCTTGAACGACGGGTTCGTTCTGCACTATCAACCTGTCTTTAAGATAGGTACCGCCCGTCTGGTCGGGTTCGAAGCACTGTTGCGCTTGCCCGCACCAGACGGCACGCTGATCCCGCCGTCGACAATCATTCCGGCGGCCGAGGATATGAACCTCATCGACAAGATCGGCGCCCTGGTGCTGCACGAAGCGTGCCGCACCGCCGCGGCATGGCCGAAAGAATTGACAATCGCGGTCAACCTGTCGCCTGCCCAGTTCGAATCCGAAACCATCGTCGCGGTCGTTACTGGCGCGCTGAAGGAGTCGGGGCTGGATGCCAATCGGCTCGAGTTGGAGATCACCGAAGTGCTTCTGCTTGGCAACAGCGAAAGCACGATGAAACAGCTGCGCGAACTCAAAGCTCTCGGTGTCTCTATCGTGATGGACGATTTCGGCACCGGCTATTCAAGCCTAAATTACCTTTGGAAATTCCCCTTCGATAAAATCAAGATAGACCGCAGCTTCATGCGCGACTTCGATAAGTCGGGCCGAGACGTTGAGACGGTCGTCAAGAGCATCATTGCGCTCGGTCGGGAACTGCGCATGCAGGTGACCGTTGAGGGCGTAGAGACCTTGAAACAGGCCGATTTCCTCACCGGTGCCGATGCGGACCAAGTGCAGGGTTTCTATTTTGGCCGGCCGGTTCCGGCCTCCGAGATTGGCGCAACTGTGCTTGCGGACTTCCGCAATTCGCTGCCGACGAACTCGCCGCCCGGTAAGGCAAAACTTCAACTGCAAAAAAACATAGGCTGAAACTGCGACTGCACGCCGTAGCGCGATACTGGATAGTGCGACGATTATGACGTGCGCTCGAAGGAGCCTTTGGCGGGCCTTTTTTTCGGGCTTTGCCCGCTCGATCCGCGATCGCGCCAAGCGCGCTATCATCGTGCACGCGGGTAAGAATTCACGGGGCCAGAGTCTCCGACGCGATCAGCGATCATATGCGCCCACCCTAGAAAACAGGGACCGTACAAACTAAATGACCGTATGCGGGTCCGCCGCCTACCGAGATTTGCGCGTATTTGGCCCCAATTTTATTGTACTTTCTTTGCGTCACATGGAGGAACAATGTCCGTAGATGTTCATGCAGCTTTGCAGCCGTGCGATGCGTGTGGCTACCGGCCGGTCAAGTTGGCCCTCGATGTCATCGAGATAGTTCGGGCAGAAATCTCTGGCTGCGCGAACGTTGCGGTTGATCCTGTGGCACAACGAAAAATCAACGCCGTCCTCGGTCGTGTTGCCGCCCGCCTAGAAAGCGAGATCGGATGCGAAGAACCCGGGACAACTACGCCATCGATTTCCGCAGGCGCGCTTCGCCAAAGGCGTTACAGAGAGCGCCAGCGGGCGTCACGCGTGACGATCTCCAATGCGACGTGACGCCGAGCGTCTCAGCAAGCTTGTGCCGGTGGAAGAATTCGACGCCTTCGTCGATTTTATTTGCGGCGCATACGGCGCGCGCAATATCCGCTCTTGTCCGGTAGCGACCAACTTTTGCGTTGCCGCGAATGACACGACGCGCCAGCAGCAAACTCACCACTCTTTTCTGATGACGGCGTTGCCGGAATAGATCGCGGTGGTATACGAAAACTCGCCGTCAGACTTGGCGCTGAGCGACCAGCCGTTCGCCAGCTTGTATTGGGCGCCAGCGGTGAGGAGCGCGCCGTCGGGTGCGGGCTTCGCGCCATTGACGACGAATGTCGAGCCCGGCAGCGACGGGAACAGCGCGGTCGCGCTCGTCGTAGTGCCAAAGTCATGCACCCACGCCGCTCGCATATAGACGGTGAGCTTTGCGGTTCGATCGATCAGATGTGTGGAGTTGATGCGAGAGCCGAGTTCGGAACGTGTCGCGGTCGCTGACTGCGAGGCGTAAGAGAGCGCGAACTGGTTGGAACCTGATGCTGCAGCCTCGGCATAGGACGGCCGGTCAATCCACTGTGCCTGAATGGCGGCGTATGGCGTCAGGCCGAAGCCGCCGGCCGGAATGCGATAGCCTCCCTCTAGTCGGACGGCGAGCCCATTCGCATGGAAAGCGCCGGTAAGGGTATCGACGCCGGAGACAGACACCGTTCTGTTCGTAGTCGCGCCATGGAAGGTATAGGCCACTCCCGCCGACAGATAGGCCGGCTCGAAATGCGTCAATGCGTAGAGGCCCGCTTGGAACATATCGGAGCGGCCGCCACCGAGACCTTCACTCAGCCCCCAGTTCGTACCGCCCCCGCCGAGCGCAAACCCGACCTTAGTGTCGGGAGTGATGGAATAGTCTATACCGGCCGCCACGCCATAAGCCCGGCCCGTGGTCGTATGCGAACCCGTTGTGTCGTTTCCGCTTACTGTGCCGCTGCCGCCATAGGCAGCCGCCCACACGCCGTGGCGTGGATCGTGCTTGTTGTAAGTTTTGACGGAGGCAAACGCAGAGGCTCCGCCCGCAACGGCCGATGATGGTGATTCCTCTGCAAAGCCCAGAGCCGGGACAAACCCGGAGTTGCGCGAACGGCCCTCGACGAATGGATCGGCTATCAGGTTGAGAAACAAATTACCGGCCATGAAGCCGGCCTGCGTCGAGCCCGCCCCGGGTTCGCCCGAAAGTTGGGTCAGACCGGCAGGAGTAAGTGAGCCAAAGACCGCCGGAATGCCGCCATTGGTATTGAAGGAATTGGTCAGCCCATTGGCGACGTTCTGCTGGTTGACGTTGAGGCCGCTGCCCGACGACGGCGTGAAGCTAAGACTTCAGATTCAGGTAAGCATGGGTGCCGTCATAGCCAAGGCTGGCGCCAAAATTGGCTGGCAGATTGGTGTTAACGATTGAACCGAATGTGCCGCTCACGCTGCCGGCATCAAGAATTGTGTATTGCTTGGCGACATAGGTGCCGGCGGCATAAGTCGCCTTCACCGTTGCGCCGCCAAGCGTCGCCGTGCCGGATACGCTGGCGAATGAAGACGTGGTCGGATTGAGGTTGACGGCATAAAAACTTCCCGGTGCGAAACCAAGAGCGCCGGTCACCGTCATCGACGAGCCCGGGGCGACGGAACCCGGCTGGAAGGTGCCGCCGCTCGCGACACCGGTATTGCCGACCGTTCCGGTGCCCGACAGAACGCCGCTATTGACCGTGGTCAAGGACGAGGTCGCAATCGAACCAAGCACCTGCAGCGTGCCGCCATTGATGGTGGTCGCGCCGGTATAGGTGTTGGTGCCGGTCAGTGTCTGTGTGCCGGTCGTGAGCGTCAGCGCGCCGTTGGTTCCGCTGATGACGCCGTTGTAGGTCGTTGAGGCATTCGACAAAGTCAGCGTCTTGGCGCCGAGCGCGACGATGCTATTAGCCACGCCCGACAATGTCGTGATGGAGGCGCCGGTGGTCGTGCCGGAAATGTCGAAGGTGCCGGACGCGTTGGCGACGTCCACGCCGCTTGAATTGGCGATCCCGCCGCTGCCGATCAGCGCCAGCGTGCCGCCATTGATGGTGGTCGCGCCGGTATAGGTGTTGGCGCCAGTCAGTGTCTGCGTGCCGGCCGTGAGCGTCAACGCGCCACTGGTCCCGCTGATGATGCCGTTGTAGGTGGTTGAGGCGTTCGACAACGTCAGCGTCTTGCCGCCGAGCACCACACTACTGTTGGTCACGCCCGACAAGGTCGTGATGGCAGCGCCGGTGGTCGTGCCGGAGATGTCGAAGGTGCCCGCTGCGTTGGCGACGTCCACGGCGCTTGAATTGGCGATGCTGCCGCCGCCGGTCAGCGCCAGCGTTCCGGCGTTGATCGTGGTCGCGCCGGTATAGGTGTTGGTGCCGGTCAACGTAAATTTGCCCGTACCCTGTTTGGTAAGAGCTGTCTGGCCAGTGGCGTCCTGGATCACTCCGCTAAAGAGAGTGTCGGTCGCATCACCCATTGTCAGGGTCGCGCTCGCGGCAATGCTATTGGTGACGGTGCCACTGCCGGCGAGTGAGCCGATCGTCTGGTTGAAGCCGCCGAGATCGAGAATACCCGGCGTGTTAACTGTAATCGCACTCGTGGATCCGAAGACGTTCGTGGCGGCGCCAGCCAGCAGCGTCCCATCCGATATCAGCCACGGCGTCGTCGGCTGGCTTGGCGTTCCAATAAGTGTCCACTGACTCGCGCCGGTCTTATTGAAAACCGTGAAGTTTTGATACTGGGTGCCGATTAGCGTTGTATCGAAGCCGCTATTGGTCGCGCCACCGAGAGCGAACGTATCGGTGCCGCCGCTGACCGCGACGACGTTGCCCAAAATCGAAAAGCCACTTTGGAGCGTCAAACTGTTGACGCCGCCCGTGAACGTGATCGCGTTGGCGAGCGTGAACGTAACGCTGGCAAGTCCGCCCGCAATCTTACCGCTGTTGATGACCGTGAGCCCGCTGCCGACGACGCCCACCCCACCAGCACCGCCGGCCCCGGCGGTGCCGGCCGTCGTGCCAGCTCCGAACGCCCCAGCTGCGCCGCCCGCGCCTCCCTGAATGATGCCCGCGCCGCTGTTGGTCAGAGAGGCGCCGGGCGTGGAGAAAAAGATACCGGTTCCGCCGCCGCCGCCAGCGCCGCCATCGCCACCAATGCCGGTGACGGCCGCACCGCCCGCACCGCCTGCACCGCCCACACCGCCTGTAATGGTAACGGAGTTCGTGTTGGCCGTTGCTCCCGTCACGGTGGCGCCGAAGCCGCCGGAGCCACCACCACCGCCGCCGCCGCCATTGCCAACGCCAGACGAAGCGCCGCCAGCGCCACCGGCACCACCGACGACGCCAGTCAGAGTTCCACCGGGAAGACTCGCTGCGCTGCCGCCACTGGCGCCGCCGCCGCCGCCGCCGCCACCACCGCCGCCAAGATTGACGGTACCGACCGTGCCAGCTGTACCGACGGCACCGGCTCCGCCGCCGGCGCCGCCCGCTCCGCCACCGCCGTCGCCGCCGGCACCGCCCGTGCCATCGCTGGCGCCGCCGCCGCCGCCACCACCGCCGTTAACGCCAGTGCCTGCGCTTCCAGCGCCCCCCGTTCCACTTGTGCCGGTGCCGCCCGCACCGGCGGCGATCCCGCCACCGCCGGCACCCCCGGCGCCGCCATCCGCGAATGCGGGGACGCATTCCAAGGTCAATGCCGTGACGAACGCAATTCCTGTCACGACATTTGCCAACGCGACACAGGCCAAAAGTCTTGCCCGATGCCGGTCGATTATGGTTGTCGGCGGCCGCGCCTGAACTCGGTCCGTAGCCATCGCAAAATTTGCCGCAGACAGCCGCAATATCGATCTGGTCCGGGACTTGCGCATCCACGCGTTTTGGCCGGCGGCAAAGAGCGCGAGGCAGCGATGGCAAAGGTAATTAGCTGCCGACGCAATGCCGGCGCGTCCCGTCTGACGCGCTTCGGTGCGAGTGCTGCGTAAAAACAGACGGTTTCTCCTGTGCTGGCTGCAAGGAAAATCCGATCGCCTCGCGATCGCAGATCATGGGTGACGCGAATCACGACGACACTGTTATCGCAGCGCTGTATGTCGGAGAGGCGGGCGCGGTCTGTATTAAATTGCACACTTGCAAAAACCCAGCAGTCTATTTTTCATATTTTGTACGCAACGCTGACGTAAACCCAAGAATGCATAAGTACGCGCGAGCGTCATTTCGCAAGACTGGTATTATGATGCATCGTTTATGGCTGAACTAATTCAATGAAAAAGAACACGGTCATATTAGTATTTGCCCGGGCTTGACCTCGTCGCAAAGACGGGACGCAACGTTGGCTTGCCAGCGTGCGTGCGCTATGCTCGGCCTCGAGCTGATCGGCGGGCTGGATGTTGGCGAGGATGCGCTCGACGGCGTCCATTTCGCGTTCGACGATCTGTTGAATCCGAAGCGCGAGCGCCGCGCGCTGCTCCGGCGAAACGGTGTCTTTGGTGACCTCCGGCTCGGCACGCGGCTGCACGGCCGGTTCACCGGTGCGCGCCATCACCGCACTGCCGCTCAGCGCCCGGGTGAATTGAAAGATGCCGGCGTTCGCGCGGCGGCCCCGCCAGCCTTCTTCTCTCACCCGTTTATAAAAATTCGAACGCGACAAGCCGATCATATCGGCAATGTCGGCGACCGGCGCCAGCGTCTGTTCGTACAGGCGCCGGGCTTCGGCAAGAAGTTCCGGCGCAATCTGCTTTCTCGCAACCATCACCTCTCCCCACAAAACAAAACGCCGGCCAAGCGGCCGGCGCAGATCGAAGGCGTTTGCTTTTCGTCACTTGTAAATGAAGGCGGCGACCGCGATCATGCCAATAATGGTGGTGATTACGAATCCGGCCAGCACCGGCTGCGCGGTCGGAGATCGCGTTTGCGATTGCTCGATATGGGCGAGCTTTTCAGCCCCGACAGACGCCGACGGCGGCGGCTCGACGCGAGATTTGAAGCGGAACTTGACGCAAGACATGACGCGGAACATTGGCCGCACTCTAACTCACGACATGAAAAAATAGAGGTACACGGCTACGAATAATACCGCACAGCCGAGCGTGCTCCATACCAGCACATATCGTGCGTTATGGCCGGTGACGCCGGCGCGCGCCTCGTTGCCGGTGCCGACGAGATGATCGCCGTCACGGATATGATCGCCTTCGATCTGCGGCATCGTTCCCCCTTCGGGTTGTCTTCTGAAGGAAAAACGCGCAACCGCCTTGCCTGTTCCATCCGGCGCCAATTGGCGCGTCCCGTTCGGGCACAACTTGGGAGCATGCGGAATACATACCTAGGGAGCGGCACGCTGTCAAGGCTTTTTTTCCTAGCCATCCAACGAAAAAATGGCTCGCATTGCCAAGGCACTAAGCGTTTCGGCGGGGGGCCGGAGCGCCACGAGCGTGCGCGATTGGGAAGACAGACGGATGAAAAAAGCTAAAGCGCGTGTTCAAGCACGGGCTTCAGATCGAAGCCGATTTCAAACACCAGCCTGCCGCGCGCATCGGCGACCAGCATAGTCCAGCCGGACAAGTCCTTGACCTGGGATTGGAACATCGCCGCGCGCAACTCGCGCACATGCCGAATGGCGAAAGCGCGCGCCGCGCCAACGCCACCAAACTCGGCTCCTGCGGCATCGCGAAACAAGCGTCTGCCGTCAGAAAAGTGGAAATAGTAGCGCGACATGGCTACTCAATACAAAGGCCACGGACGAATTATACACAGTATTATTGTTCTATGACAACCGAACAACGGCGATGTGTCAGCCGCCGTTCTGCCGCGCACCGGCGTCGAAACGGACCCGCGCATCCGCAATCGCCATGCGATTTTTCCGCGCCCACAGTCCCAACTCACTCACCGGCTCGAGCAGCGAGCGGCCGAGCCGCGTCAATTCGTAGTCGACCCGCGGCGGCACGGTCGGAAAGACGGTGCGGGTCACGAGCCCATCCCGCTCCAGCGCCCGCAGGGTCAGGGTCAGCATGCGCTGGGATATCGAGCCGAGCGCCTTGCGTAGCTCATTGAAACGCTTGGGGCCGTTGCCGAGGGTGGACACCACCAGCACGGTCCATTTGTCGCCGACCCGGGACAGCACCTCGCTCACCGCCCGGCAGTCCTCGGGCACATGCAGGTTACCTGGTGTGCCCCGTGTGCCTTCTTGCGCCATCCGCTTGGTCATCTATCTAGCCTCGGTATCAAACCGTAACCATATGCCGGAATTAGATAGAGGTCCCCATGACTATGCACAAGATGGCAAAGCACAAGCTCGGTATCGTCGTCGGCTCGAACCGCCGCGACTCCATCAATCGCCGCCTGGCGCAGGCGTTGGCCAAGCTCGGTTCCGGCGATTTCGAGGCCACATTCATCCAGATCGACGATCTGCCCATGTACAACCAGGATCTCGAGCAGCCGCTGCCGGACGCGGTGGCGCGCTTCAAGTCCGCGGTCGAGGCGTCGGA
This sequence comes from uncultured Alphaproteobacteria bacterium, assembly GCA_963840065.1. GTDB lineage: Bacteria > Pseudomonadota > Alphaproteobacteria > Rhizobiales > Xanthobacteraceae > Pseudolabrys. The sequence continues at coordinate 12,298 of CAWIXF010000011.1, forward strand.
TGCCTTGCTCTTCGCCACGCCCGAGCACAGCCGTTCGATCACGGCGGTTCTGAAGAACGCCATCGATTGGGGCGCCCGCCCTTACGGCAAGACATCGTGGCCGGACAAGCCGGCCGCCATCATCGGCACCTCGGGCGGCGCGATTTCGACGGCCATTGCGCAACAGCACTTGCGCGCGGTGCTCGGGAACCTTGGGCTGCACGCCTTTGGCGGCGAAGCCTATATTCAGTTCAAGCCTGACCTGATCGACGCCGACGGCAACGTTGCCGACGACAGCGTGCGCAAGTTTCTGAAAGACTACATCGACAGGTTTGCGGCCTTTGCGGGCCAACTCGCCGTCCGCACCGCCGCCGCAGCATAGAGGTCAAATGCCATGTCCATCCGACCCGTCAAGAAAGTCGTCCAATCGAAGCCGACCATGGAGGGCGCCGGCGTGAAGCTGCGCCGCGCCTTCGGTTTCGGTGACACGGCGGAAACCGATCCGTTTCTCCTGCTCGACGATTTCCGCAACGACAACCCGCAGGACTACCTCGCCGGCTTTCCCTGGCATCCGCACCGCGGCATCGAAACCGTCACTTATCTGCTCGAAGGCTCGGTCGAACACGGCGACAGTCTGGGCAATCGCGGCAAACTCAACAAAGGCGACGTGCAATGGATGACCGCCGGCCGCGGCATCATGCATCAGGAAATGCCGCAGGGTGACGCGCAGGGCCGCATGCACGGCTTCCAGCTCTGGGCGAACCTTCCCTCCTCGCTCAAGATGACGGCGCCGCGCTATCAGGATGTCGAAGCCGCCGCCATTCCGGAGATCGTCGACGATGACGGCACACGCGTGCGCGTCGTGTGCGGCGAGTTCTGGGGAAAAAAAGGCCCGGTCGACGGCGTCGCCGCCGATCCGCGTTATCTCGACGTGTTCGTGCCGGCGGGAAAACGCAAGACGCTCAAAGTCGAAGTCGAACGCCACGCATTCGCCTATGTGTTCGAGGGCGACGGCAGCTTCTCATACGCGTCGAAGCCGTTCGGCGTGCTCGCCGAGAAGCAAATCGATGGCGAGGAGATCCTGCTGCGCGAACCGGTCGGCGACCGCTCGCTGGTGTTGTTCGACCAAGGCGACGAGGTCACCGTGCAGGCGGGCGACACAGGGATTCGTTTCCTGCTGGTGTCCGGCAAACCGATCCAGGAGCCGGTCGCCTGGTATGGCCCGATCGTGATGAACAGCCAGGCCGAATTGCAACAGGCCGTCTCCGAACTGCGTGCCGGCACGTTCATCAAGAACTAGCCGGTCCGCCTGTCCGGAGTGAAACACGCCCCGGCCCACGTGGTCGGGGCTTTGTTTTTGTCATGGCGAAACGGCAGTGGGCGCACGCCCCCGCGACAAGATTAACTTTCGCCTCGCCACACGCTTTCATCGTTGTCAAAGCCATCGATAGAGTCATAATTCAGGCAGTGGCCGCCCTCGATAAAACAATGAACGAAGCGGCCGATTGGGAGGATCAGGAATGACAAAGTTTACGTCATCGCGACTGTTGACGGCCTTATGCGTTGCCGGTGTCGCAGTGTCGTTCGCCGCGCCTGCGCAAACGGCCGAATTGAAGATCGGCTTCATGGCGCCGAAAACGGGTATCTTCACGCAGCTTGGCGTGGATATGCAGCACGGCTTCGAGATGTATCTCAAGGAGCACGGCAACAAGCTCGGCGGCATGGACGTGAAGTTCATCGTCGAGGACACGCAAGGCAAGCCCGATACCGCGGTCGCCAAGGCCAACAAGCTCATCTTGCAAGACAAGGTGGACATGCTGGTCGGCGGCGTGCTCGCCACGACCGGCTATGCGCTGGCGCCGGTCGCCACGCAACACAAGGTGCTCTACATCGGCTCGATCGCGACCGCCGACGATCTCGGGCAGCGCAAGCAGAAACAATACCCCTATATGGTGCGCCCCACTTTCGTGCCCTCGCAACCCACCCATCCGCTCGGGCAATGGGCCTGCGACCAGGGCTACAAAAAGGTGGTCACCGTCGCGGCCGATTATGCCTTCGGCTACGAGACGCTCGGCGGCTTCCAGCAAACTTTCGAGGATTGCGGCGGCAAGGTAATCCAGAAGCTCTGGCCGCCGATCGGCACCAAGGATTTCGGACCCTACATCCCGCAGATCAAGGGCGATGCCGACGCCATCTTCACGCTCATGGTCGGACCGATGTCGCTGCAGTTTCCCAAGCAGTTGCGCCGCTCCGGCAACAAGAAGCCGATCATCGCCGGCGGCACCAGCTATGACGAGTTCATCCTGCCGTCCATGGGCGACGAGGTGATCGGCGACGTCTCGGCCTTCATGTACAGCGCCGCGATCGATACGCCGAAGAACGCAGCCTTCGTGAAGGCGTACCGCTCGCAATTCGGCAAGGTGCCGTCATATTATTCGGAAGGCAACTACTCGACCGCGCAGTGGATCGACGAGACCATCAAGAAGGCCGGCGGCAAGTTCCCCGGCGCGCTTCCGTTCATCGAGCTGATGCGCGGCATCGAGCTCGACGCGGTGCGCGGGCACCTTTCGCTCGACGATACCAACACGGTCGTCGGGCCGATCTACATCAAGAAGGTCGAGAAAAAGAAAATGTTCGGCTATCCCAAAGCCGAACTCTGGAATGTGGTGATCAAGACCTACCCGCATGTCAGCCAGTTCTGGACCTACGACAAGGCGAAGTTCCTGGCGCAGCCGGTCTACAGCCGCAACTTCCCGCCCTGCAAAAACTGCGAATAAGCGCAAGCGCAAGGACGCACGATCTGAAGCCCCGGCCCCCCGGCCGGGACTTTTTTCTCAGGCCCGCCGGGCACCATTGAAAAGCCCGCCCCAAATCCGCATAACACGCCTTCGTGAGCGCGTTTGAGGGGACGGAATGGTGGCGGGGGAACTGGCGCGGACACGTGTCGTCATCATAGGCGCCGGCTTCGGCGGCATCGGCTTAGGGCTCAAGCTGAAGGACGCCGGCCTCACCGACTTCGTCATCCTCGAGAAATCGGAAGCCGTCGGCGGCGTCTGGCGCGAAAACCGCTATCCGGGCGCCGCCTGCGACGTGCCCTCGCATCTTTACTCGTTTTCCTTCGCCCCGCGCGCGGACTGGCCCGACAAATACGCGAGCCAAGCCGACATTCTCGACTACCTGCGCCGGTGCGCGGACGCCATTGCGCCGCATATCCACTATGGCGCGGACGTGACGCAAGCGCGCTGGGACGAGACCGCCGCCTGCTGGCGTATCGAAACGCGCGACGGCCGCGTCTTCGAATCACAATCCTTGGTCACCGCCACCGGTCAACTCAGCCGGCCCACGACACCGAAGATCGCGGGGCTCGAACGCTTCGCCGGTCAGGCCTTTCATTCCGCCGCCTGGCCGCAACATTGCGACCTTGCGGGAAAACGCGTGGCCGTTATCGGCACCGGCGCGAGCGCCATCCAGGTGGTGCCGGCGCTCGCGCCGCAGGTCGAACAGCTTTATCTGTTCCAGCGCTCGGCGGCTTACGTGCTGCCCAAGCCGGAGAAGAAGTATCCGCGCTGGCAGATTGCGCTCTACCAACGCGTTCCCATTGCGCTCAAGCTCAGCCGCCTGATCACCTACATCCAGTACGAATTGAAGGCGTTTGCGTTCGTGACCTGGCGCGCGGCGTTGCGCTTCAAGCGCAAGGCCTTCTTCCGTAATCTCAAGCGCGGCGTGAAGACCCCGGAGCTGCGCGAGCGGCTGACCCCCGACTACCGGCTCGGCTGCAAGCGCATTCTCTTTTCCAACGATTTTTATCCCGCGCTCGACCGGCCCAATGTCGAACTGGTGACCGACGCCATCGCCGAAATCCGCCCCGAGACAATCCTCACCGCCGACGGCAAAGAGCGCAAAGCCGACGCCATCATTTTCGCCACCGGCTTTGCCGCCACCGACTTTCTGGCGCCGATCAAGATCATCGGGCTCGGCGGCAAGGATCTGCGCCAGTCCTGGAGCAACGCGGGCGCGCAAGCCCATCTCGGCATGACGGTCGCGGGCTTTCCCAATTTTTTCATGCTTTACGGGCCCAACACCAATCTCGCGCACAACTCCATCGTCTACATGATCGAGAGCCAAATCCATTACATCCTGAAGTGTCTCAAGCGGCTGCAGCGCGGCGAGATCCGCAGCATCGAGGTCAAGAAGGAGAGCCAGGACCGCTTCAACGCAGGCCTGCAAGCACGGCTGGAAAAGGCAACCTGGTCGAAAGGCTGCACGAGCTGGTACCTCAACGCCGCCGGCCGCAACGTCGCCAACTGGCCCGGCTATTCGCTCGAATTCCGCCTGCGCACGCGCGCGCCCGACTGGGACGATTATGCTGTGCACTGACGCAGCGTTCGTGCCAGCCAATGCGCGCGAGCGGCTGACAGCGCCATTGTTGAAACTGGCGACGCGGCTGGCGCTCAAGCCCGCGCTCTCTCCGGGCGTTTCCATCCCCGCGCAGCGGCGCCGGCTGCGCCAGGTCACGCGGCATTTGCCGCAAGCGCGCGACGTCGACATTGCCGCGGCCACGTGCGGCGGCATCGCCGGCGAATGGCTCACGCCCCGCAACGCCGGCGAAGCAAAAGGCGCGATCCTGTATCTGCACGGCGGCGCCTATTGCATCGGCTCAGCCGCAACGCACCGCGGGCTCACGACCTATCTCGCGCGCGCGGCCGGCCTGCCGGTCTTTGCCGCCGCCTATCGGCTGGCGCCCGAACATCCGTTTCCGGCCGCTCTTGACGATGCCGTGGCGGTCTGCCGCGCGCTCGCGCAACAAGGCCCGGTCGTTATCGCCGGCGATTCCGCCGGCGCCGGACTTGCTCTCGCCACGGCGTTGTCGCTGCGGCAAAACGGGCTAGCGATGCCGGCGGCGCTCGTTCTCTTTTCACCTTGGGTCGATCTCACCGTGTCAGCGCTCGATGATGCCGCGGCACCCGACGAAGTGGTGCTGAGCGCGGCCTGGCTCGGCGCCTGCGCGCAACACTATCTCGCCGGTCAGGATGCCAGCACACCCCTCGCCTCGCCGCTGTTTGCCGACTTGCAGGGCTTGCCGCCGGTGCTGATGCAGACCAGCCCCGGCGAGCTTCTCTACAGCGACGCCGAACGCCTCGATGCCGCGCTGGAAAAAGCCGGCGTTACCGTCACCTGCGAAGCCGTGTCCGGACGCTGGCACGACTTCCAGACCAATGCCGGCCTGCTACCGAGCGCGCGCGCCGCGCTCGCGCGCGCCGGTCAGTTCATCGCGGCGGCCTGCGTCACCCCTTGATGAAGGCCAGCAGATCCGCGTTGATGGTTTCGGCTTCCGTGGTCGGCATGCCGTGCGGGAAGCCCTTGTAGGTCTTCAGTGTGCCGTTCTTCAACAGCGCAGCCGACAGCGGACCGGCGGCGACGTAGGGAACGATCTGATCGTCTTCGCTATGCATGACCAGAACCGGCACGGTGATCTTTTTCAGGTCTTCGGTGAAATCGGTCTGCGAAAACGCGACGATGCCGTCATAGTGCGCCTTGGCGCCGCCCATCATGCCCTGCCGCCACCAGTTCTGGATGGTCGCCTCGGCCGGCTTGCCGGTCTTGTTGTAGTTGTAGAAGGGGCCCGCCGCGACGTCGCGATAAAATCCCGAGCGGTTGGCCGCGAGCGCCACCATGAGGTCGTCGAAGACTTTCTTCGGCAATCCTTTCGGGTTCGCCGGCGTTTGCAGCATCAGCGGCGGCACCGCGCTGATGATGGCCGCCTTGGCCACGCGGCTTTCGCCGTGGCGCGCGATATAGTGCACGACTTCGCCGCCGCCAGTGGAATGGCCGACATGAATGGCATCTTTCAAATCGAGATGGGTGACCACCGCCGCCATATCGTCGGCGTAATGATCCATGTCATGGCCGTCGGCGACCTGCGCGGAGCGGCCGTGGCCGCGGCGATCGTGCGCGACGACGCGAAAACCATGGTTGAGGAAGAACAGCATCTGCGCGTCCCAGTCGTCGGCCGACAAGGGCCAGCCGTGGCTGAAGACGATGGGCTGACCTTTGCCCCAGTCCTTGTAGAAAATATCGACGCCGTCTTTGGTCGTGATTGTAGGCATGATGCGCTACTCCGGATGATCTACATATTCACAAGGGACAATATGTACCGACGCAAGCGACCGCGCTCGCGCCGGCAACGGTCGTGTCACGCACACCGCGTGTTGGCAATTCGCAAATGGACGAAAATCACCCGCGCAGGCTGTAAAACACCGGGCGGCTATTCGGCCGGAACCGGCGTTGCCGGCGCGCTTGCACTGGGCGGTTGTCCCGGCGCCGCGCTCTCGAGCCGTCCGTCGCGCAAGTGAAAAATGTGATCGAAGCGGTCAAGGATCATCGCGTCATGTGTCACCACGATGACAGCGGCGTCCTGTTCGAGCGCCACCTTGCGCAGCATGTCCATGACAATGCGGCCGCGCTGGCTGTCGAGCGGCGCGGTCGGCTCGTCGGCGAGTATAATGCGCGGATGGTTGGCGAGCGCCCGCGCAATCGCCACCCGCTGCGCTTCGCCGCCCGACAGTTGCGCCGGCATCGCGTGCCGGCGGTGGCCGACCTCGAAATAATCAAGCAGTTCCGCGGCCCGCGCCTGCGAAGCTCTGCCGCTGAAACCGGCCAGTTGCAGCACCACCGCGACATTGTCGGTGGCGTTGAGGAAGGGCAGCAAATTGGCCTGCTGGAAGATGAATCCGACCTTCTCCAGCCGCAGCTTGCGCAGGTCGGCGCGCAGCCAGCGCCCGTCGTAGACGGTCTCGTGATCGAGCGTGAGCCGCCCGCCCGTCGGCGTCATGATGCAGGCGATGCAATTGAGCAGCGTGGTCTTGCCGGAACCGCTCGGCCCCATCAGTCCCACCACCTGACCCGGAAAGATGTCGAGATTGATGTCGATCAGCGCATTGACCTGTGCGCTGCCGCTGCCGAAGATTTTCGAAACGTGCTCGACACGCACCACCGCTTCCTTGCGCGTATCCGCCATCTTGCGTGAATCGGTCATGGCGCTAGCCCGCCGACGCCAGCGCTTCCGCCGGATCGACTTTGAGCGCGAGCCGGATACCGAGCGTGCTGGCGGCCAGGCACACCACGATGGTGATGCCGAACACGACCGCTACGCTGGCCGGGTCGAGCACCAGCCGGCGCGGGAAATACGGCTGAAACACCACCACCAGCGTGAGCCCGATGAAATAGCTGACGATACCCATCGACAGCGCCTGCTGCACGATCATGCCGACGATGGTGCGGTCCGGCGCACCGACGAATTTGAGCGTGGCGATCGAGCGCACCTTGTCCATGGTGAGCGTGTAGACGATGAGCGCGATAATCACCGCCGACACGATGATCAGCAACACCATGATCAGCCGCTGCTGGTTGCGCGCCTTCTCGATGACGAATTTGCTCAGCAGGGTTTCCTGCTGGTCCTGCGTGAGCGTGGTCAAATGTTTCCAGCGCGACAGCGCCAACGCGACCTCGGCGATCGGCACGTTGGGCGACACCTTGGCGATAACGGCGTTGATCTGATCGTTGGATTGCAAGACCCCACCGCGCGCGCTCTCGCGCCGCGAGGCCGACGGCGCCAGCTCGAATTGCAGCGCTTGGGCGTCGCGCAAGGTGATATAGCCGACCGGGTCGCCCGACGCGGTCAGTTCCTGGCTCATCAGCCCGACGACCGTGAACTTGTGCCCGTGCGTACCGAGCGGCACGTCCTGGCCAAGCTTGAGGCCGGCGGAGCGGTCGACGATCATCTCGTAGTGGTCGCGCAGGATTTGACGTCCCGCCGCCAGATGACGCGGGCCACCGGGGCGGCCCGGCTCGAAACCGATGAGATAAAGACGCAGCGGCTTGCCGTTGAGCTCAGTCTGCACCGATTGATAAGTGACGGAACCGGCGCGCGCGACACCATAGACGCGGCTGACCAGTTCGCGCGTATCGCCCGGGATACGCGAGGATTCCGCGAACGGGCCGTTGGTGCCGGCTTCCACCACCCAGAGATCGGCGTTGGCGGCACGGGCCTGGCGCAGTGCGTCGTCGATCAACCCGCCATAGACGCCGGTGATGACGATCACGATACCGAGCAAAAGGCTCAGTCCGAAATTGGTCAGCAGGAACCGCAGCGGATTGTGTTTGATGTCGCGGTAAGCGAGGTTCATCGCTACTTTCCGCCGTTCAACTTGCCGTCGATCTGCTTGCTCTCGTTGTCGATCTTGGCCGCGCGCCCGACCCGCATGCCGCTGCGCAATTGGGTGACGACTTGCGCGCCGGCCGGCACGCCACCGGTGATCTCGTAGCGTCCGTCGAGCAACCGGTGACCGAGCGTCACGTCATGCTGTTGGAGACGGCCGTTCTCGACCGTCCACACTGTGCCGCTGTTCCTGGCAAGCCCGACAATCGCCGCTTCCGGCACCAGCAGCGCCTTCGGCAGTTGCACCGTGGTGATGTAGACCTCGGCCTGCTCACCTAATCCGGCAAAGGCCGGAATCGCGTCGAAGGCGACTTCGATGCGCCGTTCCTCGTTGACACGATCGCTTTCCGGCTGGATGCGCGCCACCTTGCCCTTCAGACGCTGACGCGGATGCGAGCGCAACGCGATCTCTGCCGGCTGCCCGACCTTGATCTCACCGGCCTTGCTCTCGTCGATGAAGGCCAGCACCCAGATGGTTTTCGGATCGATCAGCGTGAACACAGACTCACTGGCGGTGAGCGCCGCGCCACGCTCCTTCAGTCGCGCCGTCACCATCGCGTCATAAGGCGCGGCGAGCGTGTGGAAATCCAGGATGACGGCCTGCAGCTGTTCTTGCGCCTTGGCGTCGGAAATAGCTGCATTGGCGACGGCAACTTCGCTTTTCGCGAGGTTCAAGTCGCCCAAGGCGGCGGCTTGCGCGGACTGCGCGGTTTCCGCCGTCTCGATGGAAGCGGACTTGCTCTGCACCAGCGCCTGGCGGCGCTCGCTGATACGCTTGGCGTTGTCATAATTGGCCTGCGCCTTTTGCACGCCGGCATTCGCCTTCTGCAGATTGGCCCCGGCCTGTTCGACCGCCGCTTTCGATCGCGCCACCTGCGCCTTCTGCTCGCGGTCATCGAGGAGGGCCAAAACGGCGCCTTTGGCGACGCGGTCGCCGACATCGGCCCGCACGTCGACGAGGATGCCGGAGATCTTGAAACCGACCTTGGAGGCGACGCGCGCCTCCACGGTGCCGAGCCCGAAGACCTGCACCGGCACGTCATGGGCGACGCCGGCGATGCGAACCGGCAGAGGGCGCAGAAATATCGTCCACGCGCCGAATGCGGCGACGGCAACGGCGGCAAGAATAATAGCGATCAGAACGATACGTTTCGGGCTCACGGAAAATCCCATGCAAGTCCCATATTTTTTAAGATTACCCGCCCACGTCGCCGCGGCATTGATCGCGATCAAAGGGGCTCGCGAGGCATTCGATCCTGTCGCTCAAAATAGCGACCTCATATGACTACGATCATAGGCGCTCATGCGCTTTGACGATTGAATGATCGCGATATGGCCGGAGACCTTTATCCCGGCCATGGCCGATAGAGCGGGCGACGTCGCTATCGACAGAAAGACATCTTCAATGAAAACAGGAACCAAACTGGTCGGTGCTGCAGCGCTCATTTTGGCGCTCGGCATCTATGCCGTCAAGACACATGCGCAAAACCGGCCGGGCTTCGACCCCTTCGCCATGCGCGGCATGGCCTCAGGCATGATGGGAATGATGGGGCCTCGAATGATGATGGGCATGACGCCTGACGCGCGCACGCAAGCCCAGCTCCAAGTCATTCACACCTTGTTTGTGAACCATGACCGCATCGCGCGCAAGGTCGAGAACCTGCCCAACGGCATCCGCACCGTTACCGAGTCCGACGATCCAGCACTCGCCGGCCTGATCAAGCAGCACGTCGCCGAGATGGGTAGCCGCGTCAAAGCCGGCGACGATCCCGGTCTGCCGATCGAAAGCGACTCCTTGCACGCGATCTTCCGCGGCAAGGACACGATCAAGACCAGCTACGAGACTACCGCCAAGGGCATCGCCGTGGTGCAGACCTCCGACGATGCGCAAACCGTCGCCGCGCTTCAGCAGCACGCGTCCGAAGTCTCTGATTTCGTGCAAGAGGGCATGACGGCCCTGCACACCGCCATGATGAAAAAAATGGGCGGCTTCAGGGGCGGCGCAATGCCCGGCCCGATGATGATGATGCGCGGCATGATGCACGGCGCCCCGATCTGACGATGCTTGCTCGCGGCCGGCGGAGACGCCGGCCGCGCGGCTATTCCGCCGGGATCGGCGTTGCCGGCGCGGTCGGCGCACCCACGGCCGGCGACTGCGTCGCCGGTCCGCGCAGCACGCGTTCTTCCATGGCGATAAGGAATGTCATGCCGAAGGACAGGACCAGCGCGCAGGCCATGAACACGAAGCGAAACGCATGGGCCAATGAATGCTGGGAGGCCGCGCGCGCCAGCGTTTCGACCGACACGCCGGTGACGCCGCCCAAGCCGCCGAGCACGATGGCGCCGAGCACCGCGACGACGAGCGAAGAAAACAGCGCACGGAAGAAATTGGCGGCGCCGGTGGCGACGCCCATCTGGTGCTGCGTCACCGCGTTCTGCATGCACACGGTCGAGATCGGAAACACGGTGCCGAGACCGGCGCCGACGACCGCGAGCAACACCAGCACCAGCGTGATCGACATCCCGGCCGGCCAGATCGACAATACCGCGAGCGCAAGAATTGCGCAGACCAGCCCGACCAGCGACGGCCGCTTGTAATGCGTCAGATGCACCATCAGCCGGCCGGAGACGGTCGCGAATAACACGCTCGAAGCCATCAAGGGGATGAGCGCCATGCCGGATTTGCTCGCCGACAGGTGCAGCATGGTTTCGAAATAAAGCGGAACGAAAATCGTCATGCCGACCAAGGTCGCCATCGCGCAAGCGCCGGCGAGCGCCGCCGTACGCACCACCGGATTGGCGAGGACGCTGAGCGGCAGGAACGGCTCTTGCGCCTTCATCAGCCGCCAGGCGAACAGGCTCCACAGCACGGCCGAGGTCGCGAGCAGTGCGGCCGTTTGCGCCGAAATCCAGTCGAACTTGCGCCCGCCCCAGGACAACGTCAGCAGCAGCGCCACCGCCGCCGCCATCATCAACAGCGCGCCGACGATGTCGAGTTTGTGCTTGCGCGGATGATAAGGTACGCGCTTGAGCAGATTGAAGGTCATGCCGAAAGCGAGAAGCCCGAGCGGCAGGTTGATCCAGAAGATCAGCGACCAGTCGATATGTTGCGTCAGAAACCCGCCCAGCACCGGCCCGCTGATCGATGAGACGGCAAACACCGAAGCGATGTAGCCCTGATAGCGGCCGCGTTCGCGCGGGGACACGATGTCGGCGATGATGGTTTGCGCCAGCGCCATCAGCCCGCCGCCGCCCGCCCCTTGCAGGCCGCGCGCGAAGATGAGCGCCGCCATGCTCGGCGCCAGCGCGCAGGCCAGCGAACCCACGACGAACAGCGCAATGGCGACCAGCATCATCGAGCGCCGGCCATGGATATCGGACAACTTGCCGTAGAGCGGCGTCACCGCCGTGGCGGTGAGCAGGTAGGCGGTGACCACCCAGGCAAGATCGCCGAGATCGCCGAAGTGCCGCCCGATGGTGGGCAGCGCCGTCGCCACGATGGTCTGATCGAGCGCGCCAAGGAACATCGCCAGAATCACGCCCCCGAGGATGGGCATGATCTCGGCATGCGTAAGCGGGCGCTGCGGCGTATCGGCCGTCAGCTCCGCGGGTGCGGCCTTGCTCTTCGCGGACTTTTTGCGACTTCATGCTGCGATTCAGGGGCCCGGTTTGGCGCGCTTGCTCGATAAAGCCCGTGTTGATGCCGCGCGGTCAACGTTAATGCAATGGGGTCAAAACGCCGGGGTGGCATGCGCGTTGCGGCCGGGTCAAAGTGCGCCCTCCACCGGGACGTGTCCGATGCGGCTGAAGGCTGCCCTCGCTTTGCTCGTGCTGTCGGTTGCGCCCGCCGCCGCGCGCGCGCTCCCGCCCGGCATGGTCTACCTGCGCGACGTCGCGCCGACCATCGTGCAGGAGATCCGCTACGCGACCTACGACAATTTCACCGGCCGCCCCCTGCCCGGCTACCGGGCGGGCGAATGCATCCTGCGGCGCGAGGCGGCGCAGGCGCTGGCAAAGGTGCAAACCGATCTGAAGCGCGATCACCTGAGCTTAAAGGTCTACGACTGCTACCGCCCGACGCGCGCGGTGCGCGCCTTCTGGCGCTGGTCGCAAGACGGCAAAGCCGATGGCGCGAAGCGCTTCTACCCGAACGTGGCCAAGCGCGACCTGTTCTCGCTCGGCTACATCGCCAGCCATTCGCGCCATTCGACCGGCACCGCGGTCGATCTCACGCTCATTCCCCTGCCCGCACCGCGCGTCAAACCGTTCACGCGCGAAGCCCATTACGGCCCCTGCAGCGCGCCGGCCGGGCAACGCGCGCCCGACAACTCGCTCGACATGGGCACCGGCTTCGATTGCCTGGACGGGAAAAGCCACACGCGCTCGCGCGCGGTCACACCCGAGCAACGCCGCGCGCGCGAACGCTTGCGCGCCGCCATGAGCGCGCACGGGTTCCGCAATTACTTTCGCGAATGGTGGCACTACGAATATGCCGCCGCGCCGCGCCGCGCTTACGATTTCCCGATCGAGAAGCGGTAGACAACAAGCGAGTGGCAGACACGCTTCCCTCTCCCCTTGTGGGAGGGGGTATAGCGATAGCCTGCAAAGCAGGTCACCTCTGATGACAGGCAACTCAGATTGCCGAATTTAAGCTGCGCAACATTATTCGGAGTTGGTGGGAAGCGGTTCGTCAATGTCCGCCGTTGGTCCATTAACGACCAATCGCATGCGCAGCCGGTTTGTCCGCTAAGTGCCAACAGCGGCAAATAGGGCATCGATTTAGGTCCGCTTAGTGCCGTGTGTAGACCCATTCACCATGGGCGGCACGTCAATGCATGCAGAACATTATATAGCTGGTGCCGGTTTGCCGTAGGTCCGATTTATCGCGGGGACGCAGGCGGTCTTCCGCAACTGGCGCAATTGCCGAAATCGCCAGTTGGCGAAGGAGCAGGCGTATTGATGACGGGTTTTGCCACAGTCGAAGCCCCGCCGCCTCTCGCAGGCACACGCCGATTGCCTTCACCGAATATTGAGCTTGGACGCCCCGAATTGGGGAGCTGATTGTCGCCGCTAAGACGATCCATGGCGCTTGTATTGTTGCCTTTAGAAGGGGTCGCGCGGCGGCCGGATCGACCGGACGGCCGCACCAAGTCATTTCTCGAATTTGAACTATTTTTCCGAACATTGACAGCGGGTCTGTTTGTGATCAGTTGATCGGGCTTCTCGCGTGTGCTCTTCCGCCGAGATGGGAACGCGGCGCTCGATGACTCCTTGGGCGTAACGGAAACACTAGACACATTATGGCACGTAAAGCAGACCGGTCCCCGATGGGTCAATTTGCACTCTGCAATCGCCTGAGTTCGCGCCCCGGTGTCCGGGTTCATGTATTCTGCTTCCAACTCTTCCAACGTTGAGGTGTTACCAACCTGGGCAAGGTCGGAGAACAAATTACCAGAATAATTATGCTCGACCGTCATGCAGCCATCAAAATGGTATGCTTCATCGGTACTCCAGAGCGGGCCAGTAAAGCCGCACTTGTACGAAATATTATCTCTAGACGCCGACACCGCAGCCTTTGCATAGACGCGACAGAATGAGCATCGTTTGAGCGTTCCTTCCAACTCAGCCGTCCGTTTTGCGATGGTGTCGTCGTTCACGCCGCGGGCAAAGTTCACCTGTACATTTCGATCGAGCGACAATGCCGGATCGCTAGGACTGTAGCGGCAGAACCCGAGGTTGCGTATCTGCTGTGCTAAATCGAGCCAATGATTGATGGTCGCAGGATTTACGATAACGACCGATTGGGCAGCGTCGCGACCGGAAAAGAAAATCAAGGCGGCGCACACCAAAACAATCCGCGTCAAGCTGGAGCGAACAAAATGTGTCATTGGAACTCCGTTCACGCTGGTAGCAAAGTGCGTCTCCCGAATTTTCGCGGGAATTGTCAATGATCGTTTCGGCGTAATTTGCATTCTTCTAATCTCAATTGCCGGGCACCGGTCTCTGCGTTCATCAGTTTTGCTGTAACCGGCTCTTGTGACGCATGCGTCGAGGCAATCTCCGTAGGGCGCAATCTGGGATTCCGCATCGCCATGCACCAAGCGAAATGATCGGCCGCGTTGTCATTCCAACGCGCGCCGGTCAATCCACACTTAAGCTTTCCGTTGGCGGCAGCGGCCTCCGCTGCCAAATCGGCATATGCACGGCACGTCTGGCAAAGCTTCAATTCTCGTCGGAGGATTGCAACCTCATTATTCACCGCACTCTGCGACTTGGTCTTGCACCACTGTACGTGCTTGTTTCGATTTGTGGACCATCGTAGATCGCTGAAATCATAATCGCAGCCAAATGAGCGTGCGCCCTGTGCCTTGGCTACAGCCTCTTTGGCGTAGCCATTGCAAACATGCGCGCTGGCCGCCTGCACCCGATTGTGGAAAAGAAACAATGCTGCAGCGGCGAGCGCCAGACCAATGACCCGATGCATAATAAAATTTCCCGATTGACTTCATACTAACATCGAGATGGTATCGGCGTCGCGGTGCATTTGACGGGATAGATACCTCGTCGAAGGGCATCAAAATTGTTAGACACTGACGCCGAATGGGTCGGGTTCCAATGACCCGGATCAGACTCGCGGGTGACCGACGAGACCAAGAAATCCCGCCGGTCCTTAACGGTACTTACACCACATACAGCGCAGCACGCACACAATGGCTAGGTGTAGTGTGGATCATCGGCAGGCCGCGCAGGCCGCTTCGCCTAGCGGAGACCTACTTCGTACGCTGCACCACGTTACATGCCGCGCACGTGTACGTCGGCAGACCAAATACAATTTCGTTGTCGCGGAACAAGCGCTCGTACGGAATGTAGCTTCCGCCCACCGTGCCCGCCGGTGTACCGAAATACGACACGCGGACCGACGACATGATCTCCGCGCGTTTTCCGGCAGCGTCGGCAAGCGCAGGCTTTGTGCAGGAGCCATCGAGCGCGCGCAAACATTCCTGCGGCGGTTGAGCGGCAGCGGATGTTTGCCGTGGCGGCGCGTTCGTGCTTGTCGAGACGGCCTGCGCGTTTGCGACGGCGGGCGCCAGAATGAGCAGGATTGCAATTGAGAAGCCGAAGGATGTGATGTTGCGCATCGAGTTTGATCCTCTTTAAAACCTGACGCTGCCGGTCACCGACGCCATCCAAGCCGTATAGGTCAGCGCCGGGGGTATGATAGCGTAACTTGGTGGTACAAGAACAACGGGCAAGTAAGCACTGTCGTTCTGATGGATCCAAGAATAAGAGCCGCGGAATTCGAGCAGCGCGCCCGGCGCGAAAGCCCAAGTCGCCGAGCCGCCGACCGTGTGCTTCGTCTTGGCCGGAATGAAGCGGCCTTCAAACTGATCATAGTAGTTCTCGTCCCGCCACAGAAAACTGTAGTTGGCCGCTAACTTGAGAGTGTCGGTTGCAATGTAGCTCGGCTCGATCGACCCGATGACAACATTGCTGTTCGAATTCTTGGGTTCCAGCCCGAACCCGCCGCCGGGCATTACGATTTCGTTCTTCTCCTGGAAGCTCCAGGAACCGTTCAGCACGACCGCCCAGCGCTGATCGATTGTCTGGGTAGCGGCCACGTTGGCCGTATATCGTGCACCGGCGCGACCGATGGCCATACCATCGACCGTCGCCTTCGATTCCGACATGTAAGCAAAGCTGGCAAGAAGAACCAACTTGTTGAATTCGGTGGTCACGTTCGCGTTCGCGGTGAAAACGTCTCCCGGATCGACGCGAGCCACTCCATCGAATGAACCGTAACCACCCTGTGCATTGAGGTCCACCGTTTCGCGGTTGAAGGCGCCTTGCCAGGCATAGCCACCGGAAACCGAAACCGCGGTCGTTTGATTGATGCCCATGATGAAACCAACGGTCGGATTGATATTGTAACCGGCGCCGAAGCTGCCGATCTCGACCAGATCGGGGTCCATGCGAGCGAACCGCTGATTGTCGGGTAAATATGACGTGCCCGTCGGCAGGTTCGCCGCGACGCCCATCTGCGGACGGATAGAGCTGAACTGCAAGAATGTCGCGTTGATTGAAACCTGGGAATCGACAGGTCCATCGTAGCTCGCGACCTCGCCGGGCGTATCTTGGTGCGCGGACACGTAGCCGGTCTTGACGCGGGTTTCGACCTTGGCTGAGGACGGCAGATAGTAGTCGACACCGATAGTGGTGGGTACGTAAAGCAGCGAACCATTTCCGGAATAGGGCTCGAAAATGTTGGATCCTCGAGAGCCGGTCCAAGAATAGTATTTCGTCGTGGTGTTGACGAAAGACGAGAATTGCCCTGGCGGAGCCAACGATCCATCGCGAGCGCCGGCTTGACCGTCGTGTAGCCAAATGGATCGTAGAAATTGATGCGCGCCATGAGCGTCTGCACATCAGCGCTGACCCGGTGGTTGACCGGATTTGCCGGCGCGACCGGCGGCCCGGTGTCGATGAGCGACGTCTGGCCTAATATTTTTCGTTTCGAACTGGTAGTAGTTGTATTCGACGCCAAGCGAGACCCTTGGAAGCAACCTATATTCGACGCCGGCGCCGACGGTCCAACCGGGTCGCCATTCGGTCGAGACCCAGCTGAATTCCGGCAAAGCGGCTGTCGTCGAGCCGGATGTGGAAATCAGACCGAGTGCAAATCCGCCTTTGGCATAAACTAGCCAGTCCGGCGCGATGGCGAAGCCCAAACGACCTGTTAGACGTGGAGACCGACTTGATGTTTGTCGTCACCGACTTGGTCATAGGGGCCGAGGTCGTTGTAATTGTTTTTCCGGCGGTCCATCGGGTCGCCAACAAAAGCTGCTTCAATTCCGCCAATCCATGGGCCAAGCAGGGCAAAATTACATCCCAACTGGCCGCCAATGACCCCGCGATCCTGGCTGAAATCCTGACCTGGAATCAGCTGCGGTCCGGCATTGCCCTGCGCCGAATAGGGACTGTTATTGGTGTATTGCCATGACGAATGAGACTCC
>CAWIXF010000012.1:0-100692 GCA_963840065.1 uncultured Alphaproteobacteria bacterium
AGAATGTTTTCTTTCAGGGGTAAGCCTGACAGGCAGCCTTGGCAAAGTACATTAGCTCTTAAACCTACCCAGCCACTGGCCGATAGTGGAATTGAAAAGCGTTCCTTGATACTTCGCCTCTTGCCACAACTGATCGCTATACCGGCCCTCAAAGGCGTACCGGTCAACACCCCAAAGCACCGCAGCGATCAAGATGAGCGACATAAAGATGCGCATAGCGATAGCTCACTTCTTTATGCCTGCGAAGTATATGCCTTTCCACCGATATATCCAAATAATGTTTTTCAGGCTCAATGTTCTGACCGTTTTCGCCTTTGATGATGTGGACGACTCCGACACCGGCACGTGGGTGGCATGAAAGGTGGGTGCTGTTTGCTGCAGCGCATGAGTCCGGATCTGGCACTTGGCGACCTAACGAACCCAGCCGTCGGATGGTCGCTATCGGACTAAGAGCGGACATGCCACGGCGTCGGCGCTGAATTGCTAGGTCGCGATTGACCCATTAGCGGACACCATAACCAATCATTCAAAAGCCAAACCTAGTCTTTTTCCCAATCGCCAAATAACGCGACAAGCGTGATTTAAGTCGGTACCGACTGTGAGCATGAACGATTCTGGTATTCTGGCTGGGCTGTCGACTTCAATGCAAACGCCAGATCTTGAACGATTTACGACAACGCATTCGATCGTGCTGCCGTTATCAAGGACCATCTTTCCGGCCTTCGATGTCGGAACGCGAGGTTGTAATCGTTGTTCGATCATGGATCGCCCTCCAAAAAACCCCCGTTTTCAGTTTGCGAATGAATCTTTTAAGAATCGTTGACAGCTGCTCACCTATAAATGGGCGCATTATCAATCGGCTTCGCTGCCGTTTTTATATATCTATTTTTTTTCGAAATGTCCCCGCGATGGCGTGCTGTGCATGGCCCCCACCGGCACGTAAGTGCCATCAAGTGATTTGGCTGAGAAAGAAAAGCCGCTCTGTTTTGGCGCCGCAGCGAATGACGCTGAATGGCACAAAGCGGACAAACCGACCCCACCGGAGTTTGTCGCCAATTGGGCTAAGGCGGACATTGCGCAGGCCGAAGACTAAACGGCTCGGCCGTCGTTTACGTTCTTTTAACCATATTTGTAGGATTGTTTCATTCTGCCAAGCACCTCAGCGGTCGACAGGGCAATACATGGATTGGCTCCGAGAGCACATGCGAAATCACATCGCAGCCTCCAACAAGCTCGGGTCGGCAGAAAACGTCTTGAGTTTCAAACGCCCGACAAAAACCGCAATGGATCCGGCCGCCACAGCTCTAGATCTTGTTTATCAAGCAGCAGATCGAATCAAGAATATCAATGATTGTTCTCTTGAAAGGCAAGCTTGCGCCGAAGCGCTTGTTGAGCAGGCGATTGAAAAGTTGAAAGTTGCGGATGCTCGCGTCAAGTCTGCAGAGTTGAATCTGCGCGCGGCCCAGGGTGAGAATAAGAAGCTTATCGACAGAGTTGAAAATGAATTCAACATTAAGATGCAAGAGCTTGAAACGCTAATGGAGCAAACGAGCGCCCGTGTGATGGCTGCTCATGCACAAGTATCGGCCGCAGAGCAGCGAACGAGAGACGCTGAGACGCGAGCAAGCGAAGCAGAAAATGCGCTTAGGCGTATCGAAGAAGCGCTTCGCACTCAAATTTTTCAAACAAGATCGGATGGCGCTCGCCTCAGCCTAGCCACAGCAGCCTGAGGGTAGTTTTAACTGTCGCCAAAGTTTGTACTAGCGCGTTGAGATGGACAGACAGTTTGGCTGCGACCGATTTCCTCGCCAATACCGGCGTGACCTGTTTGAATCCGTCGTTGCGCGGCATTGAAGCTGGAGACACGTGGTCATTCAGCGGACATTCGTCGGCAATGGGGTCGGATGCCTCGGTAGCGAATTTCCCAAAGTGGTCGTCAGCGCCGACCTTCGCTTCAACGACGATGACCGAGCCTGATACCTAACGCTCTTGCTTTTTGGCGCAGTGAGCCGACGGTACGTTTCATCAGTCTTGAAATTTTCTTTACGCTTAGCTTGTCCTTCGAATAGCGTCTTAACTCCGCCACTTGAGCCCTAGTCCAAGCCACTCGTTTTGTGCGTCGTTTTTTTGCTTTCTTAGCCATTCGACTCTCCGTGTCATCGAAAAATAAGTTGTGGTCGATGTCTCAACAAATCTGGCCTGAGACATCCATGTTTCGATGCTACAACACTGCATCCTTGGCAGCCTTTACTGGCCGAGCCCTGACGATCTTCCGAGCCGGCTTCGCCTTAAATATTGTCGGCTCCTTTGTGAACGGATTGATTCCGCTCCGCTCCTTTGTTGCCGGCTTCTTAATAACAACGAATTTGGCAAACCCAGGCACAACAAAGGCTCCTGATTTTTTTAGCTCCTTGTAGCCTATCGAGGCGAGTGAATTGATGACGGCTTTGACATCCTTGCGCGTCATACTCTTCGAATGCTCCGCAGCAATCTTTTGAATGAGTTCTGATTTGGACAACAACTTGGTCATGCCTCCTCTATATATCTTCGAATCTAGTATGTGACTGAGTAAATCCCAAGCTTACGATTGAGGAAACTGGAAGATCGCTGCGATGTGACAATTCAGGGGAAAAGTAGAATCGATTCGCTGCCGACGGCCTCGATTGACTGAAAACAAGGGTGTTGTCCGTTGCGGTGCAAGAGTTGGTTTCTGGCACAAAGCCGACATCTGATTTGGCGCCATCGATGTCCGCTTTCGGCGTGCCGGACACGACGTGGACATCGTGCGATGTTGCCCAATAACCCCAATCGGACATCCGCGTTCCGTACTGACGTGCAAAATGATGCGTTTTATTGAATAAACAACGACAGCAACACTGACTTTGTTTCACACCGAATGTGATCGCTGTCACAGCGGTGCAAAATGCCAGCGGCTATGCATGTCTTAAGCGAAGGCTGACCGGTGGATGCCGGACGGACTCATCGCTGGGAGGGGCCGCTGTGAATGCCACACACAGCGGTCCTTTTCTCAAACCGAAGCGAGCGGCTGGGGCTCGTCAGAGGCCGATTTGTTTCCGAAATTAGAAGGCCTCCGCTCGCGCCACACGACGAGCGGAGGCCCCTGGAGCTTTTAAGCGTCAGTCGCAATGGATAGCGACGGGCCCCGACAAAATGCTAACCGACATAAGACGCAATGAGAAGGCCCCGGCTGCCAGGCTCGCTTAAGCAGCCACTTGTTCGATCAGCGTTGCATCGTCACCGTCAGCCCGACGATCTGCGCATACGCAAGTGGCCGCCTTGCGTGGAGCGAGCGAGACCCTGCGACCATCGGGGAATTCGATGAAGCGCCGGACGAACGG
Source organism: uncultured Alphaproteobacteria bacterium (assembly GCA_963840065.1). Classification (GTDB taxonomy): domain Bacteria; phylum Pseudomonadota; class Alphaproteobacteria; order Rhizobiales; family Xanthobacteraceae; genus Pseudolabrys. The sequence continues at coordinate 3,360 of CAWIXF010000012.1, forward strand.
CCCGCGACCTTCCACCACGTACTTCGTGCCGATTGGATAGCGCTCCGGCAGGCGCGACGAATTTGACATTGTTTAGTCCCTTGTTTCCGACGTCCCTTGCGTTTTACCGGGCAAACCAGCGAGTTCATTTTGTGGCGGATCTAGGTATTTGTGACGAGATTCAGAGTTTTCCCCGTTTTGCACCGGGTGCGTTGCAGAGACGCCGCCGGTGTTCCCCGCGCCGGTGACTTGGACCCGAAACCCAAAACCCCGGCTTGCCAGTCTCGGCCAAGGTGGGGCTCTGTTTTTAAGCCCCCTCAATTCTAGGCCTTTTCAATGCAAGCAAGGCCTACGATGTCGCTTGGTGGCACTTCGCATCAGTCGCGACGCTGCGAAAGCGCGGTCGCTTTCGGACCAAAGCGGACAAACAAGAACGGTGGGCTTCGCCAGCTAGGCTGTCTTTGGCCCAAAGCGACCATCTCTTTGGCGCTGCAAAATTCGTCACAAGCGGACATATTGTCGCGGCGGAGCCATGTCGGCTTGTATCCCGAAGTTGTTCACGCCATTTCATCATATCTTTTTTGAGCCAGTATGATTTTCACCATGGTCAAAAAGCCATCAAACCCCATCGACACGCACGTTGGCTCTCGCGTGCGGACGCGACGGTTGACGCTAGGCAAGAGCCAAACTTGGCTCGCCCAAGCGGTTGGTGTGACGTTCCAACAAATTCAGAAATACGAGAAGGGAACCAACCGTATCGGCTCAAGTCGACTACAGCAATTGGCCAATATACTCGACGTACCGATCTCATATTTTTTCGAGGATGCGCCGAATGCATTGCCGCAACGTAACGCGAAAGTTGCTGATCCTTCGATAGCCTATCTATCCAAGTTTGTTTCATCCCAAGACGGTTTGGCGCTCATCAAAGCTTTCATGCAGATCAAGGATGCCAAGTTAAGGCGGGGCATTGCCACACTCGTCGAGCAGATTGCAGATCGACATGAGCGTTGATAGCGGTATCGTGAAGCGCATGGCGGGTTTCGTGACTAGCACTTAGCGTCATTCAAGGGGACAACAGCGGACAAACGAAGGCGTCGGCCTTGATTAACTAGGTCGCGAATGACCCACAGCTGACATTGACGGCGCGCTCGATCGAGCCACTGATACGTTAGTGCACAGCCCGCCCGTTGCGCTGTCGGGCCATGTTGAGGCCGAGCAAGCGACCAGTGCATTTAGCGACTTCAGCTGTCGATTTTCGATCGCTAATACGCGTTTTCGCCGCGCAAGACTTCGATGAGGGTCATGAAGAGAATTTTGATGTCGAGCGCCAGGCTCCAATTATCAATGTACCATAAATCGAGGTTGATGCGCCGTTCGACATCGCTGACCGTGCGCATTTGTCCGCGGTAGCCGTGCACTTGCGCCCACCCAGTAATCCCTGGCTTGACATGCTGGCGATAGGCATATTTGCCAACCAGCTTATCGAAGTGCTCATCGTGCGCCATCGCATGCGGGCGGGGGCCGACGATCGACATCTCGCCAATTAGCACGTTGTAGAGCTGCGGGAGCTCATCAATGCTAGTCCGCCGCAGCCAGCTTCCGACGCTTGTTATGCGGGGGTCGTTGCGTTCGGCTGCTTGAAGGTGCCTGTCATCCTCAAGCACCGACATCGAACGAAATTTAAGGATCTGAAAAAGCTGGCCATTGAACCCATAGCGCCTTTGCCTGAATAAGACTGGACCTGACGAGTCGAACTTGATGGCAATAGCGGTGAACAGGAACAACGGCATAAGGCATATGAGGGCAGCGCTGGCGACCACGATGTCCAACATACGCTTGATGGCGCGTTCGGACAGCGTGCGAGGGCCGCGCTGCAACTCAATAGTTACATTTTCGCCAATGAGATGGAACGGCAGCTGAAAGAGATCGGATGTTGGACCGACAGGAAACAGTTTGACCGGAATGGGAAGAACGCGAAGCTTTGCAATCAGGCCCTTGAGCTTCAGCCAAGAAGTGAGATCGACGGCTACAACGACTTCACCGATATCTGACCCGCGCACCGCCGCAATGGCTGATGTAATAACTTTCTTGCGACTTTGCGCATCGTTTGAGAGTACAAAATGATGCTCTGGGTCCAGGCCGTGTTGGGACAGCACTTCGAGAGTTTCTGAATTCGCCGTCGCGTATTCATCTGTGATGAGCACGATCTTGCGGCCTGAAAACCGTCTGACGGCCAAGCCATCAGCCAGTACGATGCGCCAAAGGATCCGCGCTGCTATAAGCCCAGTGAAACCCGAAAATGCGAAAAAGAGCGTCGATCCGCGTGAGAAGTTCGCTCCGATCTTCATCGCGTAGCTGGCACCGGCAAGAAGCAAGAAGGTGGAGGCCCAAAAGACCGTCACCTCGCGGACTTGTAATTTGAAATTCAGCAGTTCGGAAGCGTCGTAGCGGTCGTGGATTTTTCCGGCGGTGACGAACAAGACCGCAACCAAAGTTCCTAAAGCTGCATATTGAACAATGTCGTCAGGTTGGCCCAGGAAATAGTAATGATATATAAAGGTACTGAGGACGCTCGCCAAAATGATGATCAGAGCATCAAAGGCCATAGCGAGCGGTGCGACGGCTGGGTGTGAAATCGCCCAGGAACTTGGTCGCCGCTCGCGAAGTTTTTGTGATCCGACAGTGAGATTTTCGGACGTGCCGAAATCCCGTTTCAGATAGTTCATAACTCGTCGCACAGAAGTTGACGCCACAACCGCGTGCCCGCCTCTCCGGGCGGTATCGATAGAATTAGCATATCCCATTTGCCTAAAAAGATAAATGTTTTGCGGACTTTACCTTAATAGGCGCTGCTTTCTGTCACACACAGTTCTGTTTTTCGTCGCTATATCCGTTTAAGCCCCAATTTGCGCTGCCGAGCATTTTCCAGCAATTAGGCCAGGGCCATCTAGCCAGAGCCATCTTTCGGCCGCTGCCGGGATCAGCTCTTAGGCTCGAGCCGGTCCACAAGATATCCGTCTGCGAGGTCAATCTAAGACCAGTGAGTAGGAAAAGCTTATCAAGCAAAAAATCGACACCCGCGCGATGGTTTGGACATAAAGAAAAGGCCGCCAATTGGCGGCCTTTCCGAGCTCGAGTTAGCGAACGAGGTCGGCGACTAAGCTGCCTTCTTACGACGCTGCCATCGCGATGCGCCAGCTGCGCCCGCAACCACTGTACCAAACAGCCATACTGCGCCGGGCAAAGGTACCCCTGATGGGGCTTCACCGGGGGCAGCGAATGCATATTCGAAGGCTGCCGTGCCGTCATTAATCAATTTCATCGAGCCGACCGGCACATTGAACGTGAAGGTGATGAGATCCCAATTAAGGCTGTGACAAGTACCCCCAGTGTAACAGCCTAAATCCGGGCCGCTAAGGGTGGATAGAGCAGAAGGACCAATCGTAAGGGGCGTTCCAGTCCCGTCTGTAGAAGCAAAAAACTGTATGTGATTATAAGTGTCCGGTGATCCCCAAAGAAATTGGAGAACCTTTAAACTACTCACGTCATATATCGCACTACTTCCGGAATCTCCGCCCGGCGACAACACGTTGTAAGCGGCGCCGGGGGGGAAATCAGAGTTTGTTTCATAGGGCGACCGCGTGACACCACTACTGTTAGCGGTCGTCCCCTCAACTAAAGTTCCGGAATGCGAGTCCGCAACAGCAAGCGGAGTGTACGCCGGAGCGTCAGTGCCAAAGGTATAGGGCGCCTCGATAAATGAAATATCTGATACAGCGTTGGCGTTCGAAACAGTCACGCACAACGTCAAAGCGCTCACAATAGCGCACGCGGTTCTTTTCATCGAACACCTTCTGACAGCTTTTTAACGCCACATTAAACAATATCAATTCCCGAAAAGCTTGTCAAAGGACGCCAAATAAATTTGACAACAATAGATTGTGATTAATATATATACATGCAATGGTCGCATATTTGAAAAATGGAATTAGATTTAACTGCAAAAACAACGTGTTAAACATCTGTCAGCTTGACGTCTGAAGAGCGTGATGGAACGCCAGGTGCTGATCGATCTGCGCAACATCGACAGTCCGGAAGAAGCCGCCCGCGCCGGCTTTGCCTATGAGGGTGTGGGACGGCTAGGGGGTAGTAAATAAAGGAAAATGTTCCTGAACAGTCTCGTTTTGGCAAAACGAACCCAATCAAGTCATGTCGAATGGCGATCCTGCTTTCGGTTCAGCAATCAAATTTTGGCGACTGTGGTCTGTGGGGCACAGGTCCGGCGGTCGACGCCTGATACTTTCTTTTCTCGGATCAGTTCGTGGAAGCGTAATGAAAAAGAGATTAGCTCGCGTCACGTTGGCATTCGCTTCGCTTTTGGCCGCGGCCTCTGTCCAGGCGGCAGATTTGCCGGTCAAAAGCCGGCTAGATTTGCCAGCTAAAAGTCAGCGCATGCCGCAGGCACCCGTGGCGGGTTGGACCGGATTCTACATCGGCGGCCAACTGGGCGGCGGCTGGGGCGATCGCACGGTCACATACGCCGGCGACGATCCGTCCAGTGTGGCGCTCATCAACGGCGCGAACGGTTTTGTTGGCCAGCAGGGGGTCCCCACGCACAGCTTCAACATGAGCGGCATTACTGGCGGCGTCGAGCTTGGATACAATTGGCAGTTCGCGCCGAGCTGGGTGGTTGGACTGGAGGCGGACTTTAGCGGCTCCGGCATCAAGGGGTCTGGCACAGGCACGAGCAACTTGTCCCCCCCGGGTTTTACGCAGACGGTCAGCTCCCAAGAAAAAATCGATTGGTGGGGGACCGTTCGCGGACGTCTCGGCTGGCTTGCGACCCAGGACCTGTTGCTGTTTGCCTCTGGCGGCTTCGCCTATGGCAAGGTCGACGCGTCTGACAGTTACCATTTCAACGGCGCCCCTGGCGTCGTATTTATAGGCCCGGCTTTTCCAGCGTCCTTCAGGTGCATCGCGAACACGACTTGTTTCACTGGATCTCACTCGAGCGTAAAGGCCGGCTGGACTGCCGGTGGAGGGGGCGAGTGGCGCTTCGCACCGAACTGGAGCGTGAAGGTTGAGTACCTTTACGTCAGCCTCGACAGCGCGTCCGTCATCTCGACGGCGACATCCAAATCGGGCGCTGCCACTAGCCTGTCGACCTACACCGCGAACTTTGACCGCACGGACTTCCAAGTCGTCCGCGCAGGGTTGAACTTTCTTTTCTGAGAGCGTCGGATGGACGCGCGCGCGCAGCGAATTGCGCTGCCAGCGATCGTCGTGGGGCGCATCTCCTCGTGACCGTCCCTTCGAGTTGGGGTAGCCTATTGGTAGCGTGCTGGCTCGGTAAGCTCGGTTTGCGGAATGACGAAGTGACCTGACCGATATTTTTGTACCAGCGGGTGACACTCGAGCAAACTGGAACCAAAGAAATACGACGCGATGAAGCAACAATGGATGTAGTAAGATAAAAAACACGTATAGAGCGCAAATTTAAGAAATTGGAAGACTGATTAAGTATCCAAATCAATGACTTAAGAAACTCAGGGGGACCCGCATGTCACATGCGTTGCCTCTTGTATTGCACTTAATAGCTGTTTAAGGTTTTTGTTGTGGCGCACAGGTTTGGAGTAAGTGCGATGTCGGTCTTGTTACCGAACGTCCGAAAGATTTCGGCAGCTGTTTTGTTCGCGGGCGCCGCGATCGTGGGTCTCACTGCAGAAAGCTCGAACGCTAACGCGATTACGTTGAACACAACGGTCACGATCAAAATTTATCAAGGTACCGGGCCCGACTGTGGCGGCCCATGTATCAATGACACCAGCCAGCAGGCTCAACAGGGAAATCCGCTTATAGACGCGGGGAATCTTCTGGGAACGGGCACCTTCACGGTGATCTAAATTTCTCACCTCGGCTCCGGGTGACACGAATACTGTCATTGCATTTCTTAACAGTAGTGGCCCAACACTTTGAGTGGAGGCTTGTAGGATCCCACGGTTCAAAATGCCGTGCTCAGTACCGCCCCGTTTAACATAACGACAGTTTGGGTCATCGAGGGCAATACCAACGGCTCGACGTTAGCCGGAACGATCACCCACGATGACGGCATGAGCCTCTATGATGGTGCAGGCTTTTCAAATCTTAGTTGCAGGGGCGCCGCTTCCGGTGGTCGCAACGCCAACGAACTATTCCGGGCTCGTTGGTCCGTGGCAGTTGATTTACGTGGAAGCCAACAACTTGCCGGCGGTCCTTACCTTCGACGTGTCTCGCAGCGATGCTCCGCCGCCTGTCCCGCTCCCTGCCGGCATTTGGCTTTTCGGGTCGGTGGTTTCGGGTTCTGCAGCTGTGGCGTGGCGTCGTAAGCGCCGTGCCAACAAGGCTACAAGCTAACCGCCTGCATCAATCGCGCTTCGAGGATAGACGTAGAAAATACGTCTATCCTCTTTTTGTTTCGCGCATTTGAGTTTCAATGCGATTTCGAAAACGCGGACGTGGCAACTGAACCCTGAACCTACGGCGTTGCTCCGTAGGTTTCGGCGCGCCTCATGAGCGCGCTCCGTGCTCTACCCCATCAGACAAGATCCGATTGCCGCTGCCTTCAAGTTGCAAAAATTGAGGACTCGATCGGCCGAGTTGTCGATCTCGTCGATTAACGCAGGGCCCTCTCGCGCCGCAGGTTTGCTATCTGCACCTTTGACCTCGCCTTCAAGCAAGGCCGAATTGGGCAAGGGCTGAGGGGGAGGGCTCACCTGAACCTGGCCGCTGCGCTTTGTGAACCCGCGGATTATAGGAATATAATCTTTAGGATCTCGATTTTGGCAAAACGAACCCAATTATATCTATAATCCGCCAAACCAACGTGGTTTTCCGGACCACCAAACGCGTGGGCGGCTCCAACCGGAGTTCAACATCATCAAGGTGCGGAATTTCGCGGCCACCTGAGCGTGAACAGTGCGACTGGTTTGTTGTTGAAATTCACCGCCTCCACAAAAAGCGATTTGCATCCTGCAGGACATCGCAAGAAAACGTAATAATTACAGATGCTTAATACATTGACCAGACGTTAGCCTCAGTTGACGAAAACGCGAATTTATGCGGTAGTTCTACCGTGGCGACATTAGAGGCAAATAAAAAAGAACGCTATCGCGGGTCCTGAGCCGATCGTCATATTCAAAAACGATGAGAGCCAATATTGGGCGCGAGCGCGTTTCGCTATGGAGGCGAGCATGACTAAGAGGAATGGGTTTAAAGCGTTGGCGACTGCTGTGATTGTGGGTGCGATGGTTGCGACTGCCGTTGGCGGAGTAGCAAATGCATCGACCTACCTCACACATTTAGGTAAAGGCACCAACGATGGCGTGTTTGCTTTAACAGCAGCGCAGGACTTCTTACCTTGGAGTTTCCTGTACGGGAACCTGCCAAGTCGGTTTTTACCGAGTTCGTGGTAGCACCATTGGCGCTTCCCTTGGTGATTACTTTGATGCCAATTCTGTTCTAGCTTCAATGCAAACTGCTGCGATGCAAGCGGGCATACTCGGTATTTTCAATGGTCCTGGAGCAAACGGCACCGGTGGGGTCGGTTTAACGTATACGGGAGGTGTATGGGATCCACTTGGAACAACCACCTTGTCTTCGGCAACCGATGCCTATGCCGCTGTCGCGATTGTCTGGGATAGCGCAGTGTTAAGTTCAATAGTGTTTAACAATCCGAACTGCTGTTCAACATTCGCAAACAGTTCGACGTTGCAATCTGTCGCGAATAATCCTCAACTTGCTCCGACTCCCACCCCCCTTCCTGCCACTCTCCCGCTCTTCGCCAGCGGCCTCGGCGCGTTGGGTCTGCTTGGTTGGCGCAGGAAGCGGAAGGCCAAAGCAGCTGCCTGATTGGCATCGCCTTTCCTGATCGTAAATTAAATTTGTGGCAGATCGCGCCGGTTCGGAAACGAACCGGCGCTCTCTTTTATAAGTTCGCTTGTTGAAGGCATCGCAACGCGTCGTGTGCCAGTGAGCGCTGCGCGGAGATGGCCCGCATCGAGCTGCGCGTGTAGCGGCATTGGGCACAAACCGCATCCGATGCATTGCCTGCGGGTGTCATTTTGGCGAAACGAACCCATTCATAAAGTAGCGGGGCAGATTGGCTGGCGCATTTAGACCCCGGCCGTCGGCAGGCGGGCGAGGCATTTGATCGCTTGCCGCTGAAAGCAGACCCTCATGCCGTTCGCGCCATCATCATTCACCCCATCTTATTGATTTGATCTACACCAATGCACTCAAAGGTTGCGGTGGTGACGGGTGCCCACTGACGGAACCGCTGCAAAACCAGCGGGAAAACCCTATTGCGTTCAATACCGGACGACCATATAGTCCCTTCTGTGGCAGCTTAGACGTAGGAGGGCCCAGCTATGGTTAGGGCTACTACTTGGATGTCACGCCTCTCCTTTCTCTTTATGGCGGGATGTTTACTAACGCTGGCGTCGCCGGCGGGCGCCGCGACATACGTAAAGTTCTATGATGGGGGCACAGGTTACAACGGCCCTTTTAATGGGGCGAATACGGTCTACGCCAATACAGCTGGTAGTACGACCGATTGCCCGGATGGCCATGCGGGTTGCGGCGCGGGCGACGTCGTTGATACATCGCTCACGTTTTTGGGCGGGACCATCACCGCCACGGCCACTACTGGCGCTACTGCTACTAAAGCGTGGGACGATACATCCCCCGATTGGGGCGGTTTGGGCGCCGGCCCCGGCGCGCCCAGCGATGCCGACCAGATTGCTTTTGGTGCCTCAGATGTCCTGACGCTCACTTTCAACACACAAGTTGTATTGTTAGGTGTAGGGACACTTTTTGCTGACGCCCACACACCGTTCGGCGCCTTTGCAAACGGAGCTGCTATCGGCTCGGCAGAGTCCAGTTCTCCGGGCAGTTTGGTGTTCTCGTTGAATGGCAGCAATGTCAGTTTCCTCACCGCGAACTCCGAGCTCCTTTCTGTGAAGGGATCGGTGTTCACGTTTGCGGCGGTACAAGGCAATCCCGACTTCTACGTGTCGGCGCTTAAGTTTGCCGCATGTGGTAACGGGTTTGATTGCGACCCGGGTCTGCAAACGCCACTGCCTGGCGCGTTGCCACTCTTCGCGACCGGCCTCGGCGCTTTGGGCCTGCTTGGCTGGCGCAGGAAGCGGAAGAAGGCTTCGCTCGCCGCCTAATCAAAACATCTGATCGGATCTCGGAGAGGCCGCCGCGCTGGCGGTCTTTCTTTTTGTGCCTCCGGCACTCTGATATATATGATAATATTCCTAATTTGTTGCCCCTCATTTTGGCAAAACGAACCCAATTTTGGACCAGCCGAAATGGATTGTGTGCCGCATCAGGGCGCCGAAATTGCAGCATCGGTTTTCTGCGACGGCGCGCCGGTCGCTGCTACAGAAATTCGCAGACCAAACCAACAAGCATTGAGTTCATCGAAAAACAGCGGCGGTCCTTGTCCGCGTCGCTGTTTGCGCCTTATGTCCGCCGCCGGAACTTTTTCCAGCTGGCTCCGAGCTTTCAATACCGCAGCAGGTTGTACGCGTAGATCACTGCGCGTCGTAGAAAAACTTCAGCAGGTCGAGAGCGCGGTGGTTTGAATTCGAGAATTCGTTCGGGTCAAACGATGTCTCACCGACACGGGCATAACCCGGGAGTTTTGTCAGCAGCGTGTCGTCGATGTTCTTAAAGCCCATCGCCCATTCTCCGAACATGCGTGCCGGCATCTCTCCTTCGTCTAACACGATCTTGGTATGGTGCCGCTTGTCGCGACAAATATTTTTGTAAAGCGCCCGTACAATTTGCTCCTCGCCCTCGAGCATTTGAATGAAATGCCCGCTATGCGTATCGGGCGAATAGCGATAAATAAGCAGCCCGGTAATGTCCTGCTTGCTATTGTAGTCTCGGCTTGGCTTGAGGATGGCTTCCAGCGCGGCGTTGTCCATAGGCTTGCGCGCCTGGCTGACATAGACAAGGTAATACATTCCCGATTTCCCGTCTAAATGATGCGTTCGCGTGAGCTAGTCGTGGCTGCTGAATTCCGTCCGCCGTCGCTCATGTGATATTTCGACTGATAGCACACACCCTCGCATCCGACAAATCCCGCGGCGCAGTTGCTCCAAGGATGAAAAAGCCGAATCGCTCCAAGCGACCTTTGCCGAATGGCCGTTGATTAAGCCTAATCTCGTTTAAGCGTTGAATGCGTCATCGCGCTGCACGTAACACTTCAACCCTGGAATGAACCTGTGGTGCGGTGAACTGGAATGCCTTCCCTCGAACGAAAACTCGACCAAACGACAAATGAGTTGCCCGTTTGTCGATGCGGAGCTGAATTGCAATTATTGAAAGTGAAGGCTTGCGGAGACACGGAAGTGCGTATTTTCAGTTGCCGTGCCTGCCATCATGAATTCCAACTGATGGTCTGGCGCGCACTGGATTCGTAAGTTAGAATTTTTGCCTTTTGGGCAAGGGATTTCCCGTCTTTACTAGAATTCAGATGCCTTAATCGAGGCTGTCGTCGGATAAGGGGCGCACGACATCCAATGTATTCGCTCCAATGAATTTAACGTCATTTGCCGACTTCAATTTTCAATTGTAAGAAATCGATGAATTGAGATTGATGAGCGACCATATTTTCAGCTGCCTTCTTTTTCATTTCGAGCTCTGCTATTTTGGCAGTTAAATCATTATTCCGGTCGATGACGCGCAACTGTAGGTCTGTGATATCTTTGAGTCCCGATTTTCGCTCGGCTAGCTTTAATTCAAGAGTTGAAAATCTCCAACGTTGCCACTGCAATTCTTGGCGGTGCTTTTGCCTTTCCTCTTGCATCGTCACATGGAGGCGATCGATTTCTGAAGTTTTTTCCGATAGTTGTTGTCGCAGCGAGTCAATGCGGTCCTGCATGGAGGACATCATTGCCTCTCTATTGTTGAACGCCGTTGCAATAGAGAGCGAGCGTTTCAGTGTAGCCGCGGACTCTTTTTCCAAATGCTCAAGCCGCGCACGCAACATATCATTTTCGGAATTGGCTTGAATCGAAGCTTGCTCTGCAGCGACAAAGTCTGAGTTTTGTTGTTGTAGCGCGCGTTGCAGTTTTGCGTTTGATTTTTCGAGAGTGCAAACTAAGGCACGGGAGGCTTGTAGTTCGGCATCCAGTTGTTGACGAATATTACACAAGTCGGCGATTTGAGCGTTGCGGAGACTTAGTTCTTTAGATTGGTTGTTTATTGTCTCTTCAAGTTCAGTTTTTTTCGGAAGATTTGAAAGCGGCGCTCGCCGCCTGTGCCGCGCGCCGGCTGCAACATGAATCTCTATGACATTGTCATGACTGGAATGCCTTACGTTTGCAGGCAAGGAAAGTTTTCCGTGATCTCCCGAACGCTCCAGGTTTGACAAACCATCTCGCGCGGGTCGAACGGCAACCGGCAAAAAAAGTTCGTCATCAAAGTTCGGGTCGATCAAGCGATTGTTCTGATTTGTCATTGTTGTTGCAGCTCCAATCCCTTGCCAGCGCCGAATCATTAACGACCGTTAAAGCTTGCGGCGGCCGTCTTAACCAGTGATTAACGGCGCACTCGAATACGGCGATATTCTCCATATTATGCTGCTGAAAAGCGCCGGCACATCGAGAGTTCCGGAGTGTGTGCGACCAAGTGGGAGGCACCCGCAGGCTAATTTGCATGAAGTTATTTTGTGCATTTAGTATAAGTTAACAACGTGGAATCGTATTGTCCCGGAGTTTCGATTTATGAGACCGGTTGAATTTTCATGTATTGCGGCACTCGTTGGGGGGCTTGCGCTTTTGCCTGCACCGTGCGCGCAAGCCGCGCCGGGCCACGATCGTTTTTTCGCTCAGCCGGAGATCTCGTACGCTTATTCGGCAAAGAAGCATCGCCGGACCCGCAACCACGTACGGCGCGAACGTGATCGGTCTCCGCCGCAAGGGCCCTTCCAGCTCATCGTTTCGATCGCGAAACAGCAAATTGCGCTCTACGGCCAAAAAGGCTTCATCGCCCGCGCGGACATATCGACCGGTATGAGAGCACATCCGACGCCCAAGGGCATCTTCACCGTGCTTTCAAAAGCGAAATGGCACGAATCGAATATCTATAGCGGCGCGCCGATGCCTTACATGCAGCGTCTGACCTGGTCCGGGATCGCAATGCACGCAGGGCCGCGGCCGGGTTATCCGGCCTCGCATGGCTGCATTCGCCTTCCAGGGGATTTTGCCGTTCGTTTGTTCCACACCACCAAGGTGGGCACACGCGTCATCGTTGTGCGAAATCCAGTGGAGCCGGTTGCATTCTCGCACCCAAAACTGTTCGTTCACAAGAAGCCTACGGAGTTGCCGGACGGAAACGTCACTGGCAATACCGCTGTGACGTTAGCGGCCAAGAAAACAGGCGGCGACCTTGCTGCCACTGAATCACAGGATGCCGCAGCGGCGCCCAATATCGCTGCGCCTGAAGTCGGTGCGCCGCCAGCCGCGCCGAGTCCGAAACCGCGCCCGATTTCGGTCTTCGTCAGTCGCAAACAGCAAAGGCTCTATGTCCGTCAAGGCTTCACGCCGCTGATCGACTTGCCCGTCACCATCGCCGAACCGGATAAGCCGATCGGAACGCACGTGTTCACCGCTTTGGCGCCAAAGGATGAGAGCGGCGCATTTCGTTGGACCGTCGTGTCAATGCCCAGCAGCTATCGCCATCAGAGAATTCGGTCGAGCAAGCGGCATCACCGCCGTAACGATGACAAACCTCTCGCGGCAGCGTCGAGCCCGGCCGAGGCACTCGACAGAATCGTTCTGCCGTCGGAGGCCGTTGAGCAGATTTCCACGTTGATGATGCCCGGCTCCTCGCTGATCATTTCGGACAATGAGCTCAGCGACGAAACCGATGCAGACACCGACCTCATCGTTCTCACGCCTTAGCGCGGCTTGTTCTACCGCATGAAGCTGATACTCACCGAGGCGGTGGGTTTGATGACGCTAACGCTAGTTCCAGCTTACGCTTCGGTATTTGCGCCAGCACAACAAGCAATCAGCGAGCGCGAGCAGCGTCGTGGCTCCAAAGAGCATTGCCCCGATCCAGGGGCCGTAGAACCAGGCGAGGACGGTGAGACATAAGAAGCCGAGACCGGCAAAGACGTGCGACAAGAGATAGCGCCGCCGCGTCGGCGTCGGTACCGCGCCGTTCCAAATCACGCTGTCGAAGGAAAATGGTGCGAGGATGCTTCGACCTGTATGGTTTCGGCAGATAAAGCCGGGCGTGATTGCGCGCAGTTTGCAAAATAATAACCGGCGACGCCGAGCTCTAGCGCGGCGACAGCGAGCGTCAAGATGCTGATGGCATCCGGTTGCATGGGAGCGTCATCATTCGATCGTCGCCGTTGATGAAACATTAAAATGATCGGAGAAATGACGGTAGCCGAATACTTACCGATGCCTTTTCAGTGAATGGAGCCACGCCGACATCGGTGGCGACACCGTCAAGGTGACCGACCTAAAGTTCGCCGTCGATTGCGTCTCGGAAACGCCTTTGCCGGCTTCGCTCCCGCTGTTCGCCGGCGGTCTCGGCATGGTCGGCTTCCTGGTGCGGCGCAAGAAGCAGAAGCAACAGGTGAGCTGATCGAAGACCTCTTCACTATACATACCCCAATCAGATCCCCGAAAGACCGCCCTCGAGGCGGTCTTTCATATTTTGGGCAAGTCAAGACGTCAGTGATTTTACGGTGCAATCGGCGCATTCATCTTTTTCGCCGTCTCAATGATCCAAGTCCGGTAAGCTAAGAGCGGCGTTAGGCCAGTGAGGCCACCGCAGCCGGCTTCATTGTTGGCGGCGGTCGTCCAGCTCACAACACCGATTACCAGCGGGCCGTCGCCATCGAACGCGGGGCCACCGGAATCGCCGGTGCAACCGCCGAGACCAGGGCGCTCATTACGCGTTGCTGGATCGACAAGGCGGATCTGCAACGAGCCGGGATGGCCGGTGACGGTGAGCTTCGCCATACGCGGCTGGCCAAGGCCCCAGCCACCGCCGTCGGCAGTTGTGCCGAAGCCCGCAATGGTCAGCGTCTCGCCAGGTTTGACGCGGCGTGCGGCGGCAAGCGCCGCCGGCACTACGCTGTTCGGCAGCGGACGCGAAAGTTTCAGTAAGGCGATGTCGGCGGTGGCGCGGCTTGCGCGATAAGCATTGATATTGAAACTCGGGTGGCGAGAGATGCCATTCACAGCGATCGCTTCACCGCTCTGATAGGCCTTGATCTTGTAATGCTGTGACCGCTCCACGCAGTGCGCGGCGGTCAGCACCAATTCACGCGTGAGCGCGGTGCCGCTGCACATATCGCCGCGATCGTCCCCGATCATGACGATCGGCTGCGCCGCCCAGCCGGTGGCCGGCGGCGCGTGGCCAGTAAGAGCCAAGGCCGAGCCTGAAAGGAGAACGATTGCGCTGACGATTGTTAGCTTGGTCTTCAACATTGGCATTTTCGCGAGTAGTGAACCACTGAATTCCAAGAATTCGTATCAGGTTAAGGCGCCGTTGGCCTAGGCAAAAATGCGCAATCTCTTTTTGAGCTTTCAATCGAATCCCATAAATGTTGCATAAGCTTCGAGCGGTTCGCGAGGCGAGCGCCAAGAATTTATTGACGCGTCTGTATCCGCGTAGCCCATTGCCATCCCAGAATATACGATCAGATTTTCTGGGAGATTAAGGTGGGCCCGAACTGTCTTGTGAAACGAAACCCAAGCCTGCTGAGGGCAGGTGTGAAGGCCATAGGCGCGTGCCAGCAGTATAACCGTTTGCAAATAGCCACCAACATCGGCCCACTGTGCGAGTCCAAACGAGCGTTCAAGCGCGATAAAGATTGCCACTGGCGCTCCAAAGAATTGATAGTTCTTCGCATATTGTCGATATCGCGCAGCCTTATCCTCCCGCACTATGTTTATTGATTCGTACAACAGTTCGCCCACGTTAAATCGGCGCTGCCGGTACGGATCAACCATCGGTTCGGGATAAATTTGATACTCGTTACCTTCGCCCTTCGGTAGCTCATTTGTGCGGGCGGCGAGGTCGGCTTTGAGCGCCTCTATGCGGTCTCCTGACAGCACGTAGACGCGCCAAGGTTGCATGTTGCCCGCCGACGGGGCCCGCGCGGCGCGTTCAATGATGTCGCGAACGATTTGTTTTGGGACCGGCTTTTTCAGAAAAGCTCGACATGAGTATCGTGACTCAACTGCTTCGCGAACTTCCATGAAAGCACTCCCAATCTATTTCGTAGTGTCAGTTGCTCGTTAGTAATTGCTGTATCGGGTTTTGCCAACTTGCAGCTTCCGCAGAGTCGTTGATTTTCAAAGTCGGTTAGCCACTTTGGCAGCAACGACAAAGTAACTTGCAAACACGGCTAGCCTCCCTTCTTAGTTTTTATGATCGCGGTCAGTTTCGGACGCGGCGGCGGGCTCGATGCGTTACAAGCCCGCCGCCACTTGCCATGATGCAAAGCGGGGGTGCACCATAGCCGTTCGGAGAATAGCTCTGGAGGAGGTTTAAATGAAACGTCTCGCTATCGTAGCCCTGCTTGCGGTAGTTGTTGCTGCACCCGCTTGTGCCCAATAGTGCGCGAGCAAGGCCTCGAATGATCCTTAGCGGACATCGGTTTTGGCACAAGATGGGCCTGTCCCGCGGGAGGTGCCAGTCAAGATAGTGCCATCGCGCGTCGCTTGCAGTCCGCTCGGCAATACCGCAACGTGCGCACCCGCTCGACAGGACGACTCGACTCGCATGACCGCACCCGAAGAGATCAACGCCGACATGCTTGCCTTCTGGAACGGGAAGGGCGGCGACACCTGGGTGGCGCGGCAGGAGCACACCGATATCACGCTCACGCCGGTGACGGACGCCTTGCTCGCCTTTGCCGCGCCACGCGCCAGTGAACGGGTGGTGGATATCGGCTGTGGTTGCGGCGCGCCCACACTGGAATTTGCGCGTGCTGTCGGTCCCTCGGGCCGCGTGGCGGGGTTGGATATCTCCGGGCCGATGCTGGCTGAGGGTGAGAGGCGCGCGAGCGCCGCTGGCATTACCAATATCGATTGGCAGCAGGCCGATCCGGCCACGGCCACGCTGGACGAATACGATTTGTTGATCTCGGCTTTCGGCGTGATGTTCTTCGGCGACAGGGTAGCGGCCTTCGCCAATATGCGCCGCGGCGCTGCTCCGTACGCGCGCATGACGCTCGTGTGCTGGCGGTCACTCGCCGAAAACCCGTGGATGGAGGTGCCGATGACTGCAGCCGCGCGGCACCTGCCACCGCGGCCGAAGCCGGTCCCGAATGCGCCCGGAATGTTCGCCTTCGCCGATCCAGAGCACGTCACCGAGGTTCTTACGGCGGCCGGTTGGGCGCCGCCGCGCTTTGAGAAGCTCGAGATGGACCTCGACATCGCCGCCGGCCGCGGGCTGGAGGAGGCTGTGGTTCAGTCAACCCAAATTGGCGCCGTAAACAGTTGGCTGCGCAACCAGCCGCCTGAGGTCGTCTCTGCCGCTACCGCCTCTCTCCGCGAGGCGCTGGCGCCCTATGCGGACGGTGCGAGCGTTCGCCTGCCGGGTGCGATGTGGTTGATCAGCAGCGCGTGTGACTGAACGAGCGGTGCCCCTAACCAGCGTTTTGCCGCGCCTGAGTTCGTCGTTGGCACTTCGCGAACAAACCGACCGCGCGTCCGTTTGTCGCCTTCTCTTCTCTAATCGGCCGCTCGGGGTCAAGCGCTTTCAGACTATCCGCCGTCACAGTGTCGATGTCGCTCACGGGCTCGCGCTTCTCTTCGGAATTGGCACCAAGGCCCTTGTATGGGGCTTTTTTAGTCAAGAAGTTTAAGCAGGGCGGCGCATCTTTTTTCCTTCGTCGGTTTCTTTGTTCGATCTGAAAGTCCGTTTCTTCGTCCCGACGCTGGCTTCGCTCGACGCCGGCGCGCGCAGGAGCTGTCAAGGTTGGCCGTCGCACCAACCTTGCGGCATGCTCGACCCTTGCCAGGCCACACCTTGACGGCTTCGAGCACGATGGCACCGCTTGGTGCGGTCGGGATGACGATCAGAGGGGAGCCCGCTTTCGGGCGCGGTTCAATCGCGCCACAACCTTGTATTCGGTAGGTCCAAGGACCCGAACCATGATGCAGTCATGCGCATCGGCAGCGAAGCTCCGAAGCGGCGGACCCATTCTTCCAGTCGGCATGAAAGCCAAGGGCATGCCGGGATTCCGCCACCTCGAACCGTCATCGGCGCCTCGTCACAAGCGGACGGACGAGACCGAAACTGTGGGGGTGCCTTCAGCGTCCTCCATTCATTGTGCCGGACGCAAAACAACGCCGTCTGGTACAACGCCCTCCCGCACAAGCCGCCACAGGGCGATCAGAAGCTTGCGCGCCAAGGCCACGATCATGGGCTTTCGAGTACCGCGAGCGTTCTCGGTGCGGGCTCGAAACCACCGCGTCAAGGCGCTGTCCTTCTGGTGCAAAAGGAACCGCCACGCCAATTGAATCATGCCTCGTCGGACTCTAGCATTGCCCGAACGGGCCAGCCCTTTCTCCCGGCGTTTCCTCCCGCTCTCGTCGGGCGAGCCAGTGAGGCCGGCATAACGCGCTACGGCCCGTCGGTCGCGCATGTTTCGCGACAGCACCTCGTGCACCAGCATGTCGGCCGTCTCGATGCCGACCCCGATCACGCGCGCCAATAGGCGCACCATGGCGTGCGGTCCATCACTAGGCGCCTGTTCGATACGCTCCAGGCGTGCTTCCTCGATCTGCCGGATCTGATCACTGACGAGCCGTCGGCGCTCCATGTCGCGACGCAGCTCAGCCGACGTGTTGGGCGGGATCGGCTCGCCCTCAGGTGTGCGCAAGCCGTCAAGGCGTCCGGCGGCCCTTTTCAGCTTGGGATTGAAGCCGCGGATGCCGAGCCGAACGAATGCCGCCTTCATTCGGTTGACGATCCGACTTTGCTCTCGGATGAGGCTGTCACGCTCGCGGTTGGGCCGCTTGGCATCTTCGTCCTTTATTGTCGGGATCGCGACCATCTTGCAGTGATCACGCTCGCCGCGCAGCCAGCCGAGAAAGGAGCGTTTGAGCAGCTCGGTGTCGAGACGATCGGTCTTGGCGCGCCGGTGCTCGCGCGATACGGCTATGCTCGATGCGTGGATGACGTAGGCCTCGATGCCGCACGCCTTGAGCCAGCGCGCCAGCCAGAAGCCGTCACGGCCGGCCTCGAAGGCGACTACAATGCGTTCGATACGGCGGCCTGCTTTCTCCGCTTCCTCCCGCCATCGATACAGCAGCTTCAGCAATGTGCTCTCGTCCACCGCAAGCTTCTTCAACGGTTGACGCTCGACACCAGGCACGATGCCGGCAACGAGCCAGCTCGATAGGCTCATCTCGATGACCGCGATTAGCGTGCCATCCGGTTCGAGGGCGGTGAGAGATCGGCTCAGGTCGTTCAACTTCTGCATGGGGCGCTCCATCGGTTCACATCAGCGACGATGGATGCAATATCCTCGCCGCCGCCCCATAGCATCTTCCATTATGGAATTCGAGGACGAGGTGGAACAATCTAATGGGCGGCGTTACCGTCATACTAACGGCAGGTCCAAGGCGATAAACGAACTCACCTCAGCCATCGTCCCGCGAGGGACATCATCCCACCACGCGGTGGAACTCGAGTGTTCTCCTATCGCAGCGGGCAGGCGCCAGTCAAAGACGTGTAGCAAAATCAATCCTCTTTAGACTCTGGGCCCAGAAGCGCTAACCTCATTTGCACGATTAAAAAAAGGCAGTCAGGTCCGTCCGACAAAACAGCAACATCATCAAGGGTAGATCCATGGAAACGTCCCGAATTTTCCCACTCAATGCCTGGTATGTTGCGGCTTGGGGTTACGAGGTCGGGCCGCGCACGCCCTTAGCCCGTACCGTCTGCAACAAGCGGATCGTGCTGTGGCGGAAGTCGGACGGCTCGATCGCCGCGCTGGAAGATGCCTGCTGGCACCGGCTGCTACCGCTGTCGATGGGCTGGCTCGAGGGCGACGATGTCGTTTGCCGCTATCACGGCCTCGCCTACGACGGTAAAGGCCGGTGTACGCGCATGCCGTCGCAGGACAAATTGAATCCGGCAGCAAAAGTGCATTCCTATCCGGTCGTCGATCTCCACCGCTTCGTCTGGGTTTGGCCAGGCGATCCGGCGCTGGCCGATCCGGCGCTGGTGCCCGACATGCACTGGAATGACGATCCGGAATGGGCGGGCGACGGCAAGACCATGTTCGCCAAATGCGACTACCGCCTGTTCGTCGACAATCTGATGGACCTCACGCACGAGTTTTTCGTGCACATCACCAGCATCGGAAGCAAACACGTTGCCGAAACGCCGATGACAACAACTCACAGCGGACGCAGGGTGACGTCGACGCGGTGGATGCTGAACATCGACGCGCCGCCGTTCTGGCGCGCGCAGTTGGATAAGCCGGGCAATGTCGATCGCTGGCAGATCATCCAGTTCGAGGCCCCGTGCACAATCGTACTCGATGTCGGCGTCGCGCTGGCTGACACTGGGGCGCCACAGGGCGACCGCTCCAAGGGCGTCAACGGCCGGGTGCTGAACACGATCACGCCGGAGACCGCTACGACTTGCATGTATTTTTGGTCGCTGATGCGCAACTACAAGCTTCGCGATCAGTCGCTCACGACGCAACTGCGCGAGGCAAACGGAAATATTTTCGTTGAGGATCAGGTCGTGGTTGAGGCCCAGCAGATCGCCATCAACGAGCGGCCCGACGTACCACTACGCAACCTTAACATCGATGCTGGTTCGACGCGCGCACGCAAAATTATTGACGAGATGATTGCGAGCGAGACACACGAAGCCGTCGCCTGACGACGGCCCGTCTCGTAAGAAAAATTGCCGTTTGCGAGGCGGCCCCAACTGGCGATTGATCGACACCTCCGTTTGACGCTTTTTGTCCGGAAAGAAAAAAGAAGAAGCGAAGGTCTTGCCAGTGGCAATAACTTCGCTGGATTACGTCAGAAAGAAAACTTAGTAATGAACGAACAGATCAACCTCTCAAAGCGATCAAAACCGCAAAATACAAACTCGTGCAGGAGCTGTGCGGCCTCGCTATCGCGCTCGGCCACTGGCGCCGGTGGACAGATAACCCGCAAACGAATGAGATGCGCGAGACGTTCGTCTTTATATAAAATACGATCAAGGCTATCGAACGCGCGATAGCGCACGCGCAATTGATCGCCGACGAACCAGTAAAGACGTTTGCACTACTAACTCCGGAACAGGGGCCGGCCCATGCAGCCGCGGGCGAGACGTCGCTAACTGCACTGGCGATGACCGGCGCTGCGGCTACCTGCCAGAACACGAAGGCGATTTTGGCGATGACCTCACTCGATATCGCGCAAGAATTGCCGTGATCGCCGTAAAACGTCCTGTATCCGCCGGCGTTCAGCAATAGCCTCACGCGTGTAGAGACCTTTTTTGAGCGCATTCCTATTCCGTCGCGGCGCGCCAGATCCGGCGGCGCCACCATGCATGCGGCATCGCCGTTTGCCGCGCACCGCTGGCGACCGGCACGGCTTGCCGAAACGCGTTTTTGCTCCGCAGCGCGGGCTCGCTAACATTGGACCTGTATTACGCTTGTGAGGGCTTGCCATTTTTCAACTTCACTTTACTTCGAGTTGCACGCATTTCATCGATCATCGGCATTGTGGGCGGCGAATCATGCCGCAATGCTGCGGGCTTTGTTGCTGCGTTTTTAGTTGTCGCTGCACCGCCCTGATGCGAAACGTGTCCGACAATCGCTTGGCTACCATCGGTCACCGACAGGTTTTCGACGTTAACTGTTTGGTCCGGACCACGTTGATGACGTCTTAGCGCCTCGAACTGAGACGTGTAGGTGCGCATCATCTTCGTTAACATCCGCTCGATAATTTCCAATTCGGGAAGCGTCCTCGCGTTGCTGAACTGACTCGCGAGTTGCATGATTGCGCTATGGCATGTTGCCATCTGGGCGAGGAGCATTCCAGTGAGGTGGTCCTTTTGGGGAAATTCTTCGAGAACGGAAGTCAAGAATTCCAACTTCCGACTCTTATATTGATCGTCATGTGGAATCGTATCGGCGATCTGATGAAACAACTCGTCTGTGAAATTCGGATTTTTAGATCCGAGTTCCTCCCGGATTAGCGAAGGCTCGCGTTTGGGCTTCGGCTCGCCCGACGGATAGTAATCGTTCGGGTTGTACATTGATTTCGGTTCTCTCTTACTTGTGTCACTCTCAAATGAGGACTTGAGTAGCGATATAGGTATGAGAATTCCCACCCAGCCGAGTAGGCGGCCGTGTAAATTTCCGAAGTTTTTCCAGAGCTTTGCACAGCCCCACGGTCTACTTTGCATGGGGTTGTTTTCTACTTTTTCGGCAGCCCCCTATCGGGGTTTCGCTTTGCCTACCACCGACACATCCGAGCCATCCTTGTAGGCCGGATGCTTCCAGCCGTCCTCGTCGTAGTCCGCCATGCATTTGTCGGCGAGCGCCTCCATTTCGGCCAGCGCGCCGGAGCCCATCGCCTGTTGCAGCGGAAACATCCGCACCATCTCGTGGTTGCCCGCGTAGTTCATCTCGTAGAGCTCATGGCGGGCGCCGAATTCCGTGCCGATCGCGTCCCACAGCAGCTTCATGATCTTGATGCGCTGCTTGTAGTCGATGTTGTTGGAGCCGCGCACAAAACGGGCAAGGTATTTGTCGATTTCGGGGTTCTTGAAGTCGCGCACGTGCGAGGGCAGGTAGATCAGCCCGGAGGCGACCACCTTCTCGATGATCGAGCGCACCGCCGGATAAGCTTCGGTCATGAACATGCGATAGACCGTCGAGGCGCGCACATTCGGAAGCACCGCGCCGTTGACCCAGGGGTCCGGGTTGCAGACCATGGCGTCGGTCAGCGACCAGAACAGATTGCGCCAGCCAATCACCTCGCCGACATGCACCTGCACGCCGCGGAAGGCGTCGACGCCGGTCGCGCGCGCAGCCTTCAACAGCAAGCCGGCGATGAAATCGAGCTTGACGGCGAGACGCGTGCAGCCTTGCAACGTGAAGCCGTTAACCCAGCCGGACTTCGGGTAGAAATCCTTCAGCTTCTGGATATCCCGATGGATGATGACGTTCTCCCAGGGGATGAAGGCGTTGTCGAAAACGAAGATGGCGTCGTTTTCGTCGAAACGCGAAGTGAGGGGATAGTCGAAGGGCGAGCCGGTCGCCGCTGCCGCATATTCATAAGACGCGCGGCAGATGAGCTTGATGCCGGGCGTGTTCATCGGCGCGATGAACATGACGACCATCGAGGGATCGGTGATCTCCTGGCCCATGTTCTGGCCGAGGAAATTGTAATGGGTGAGGGCCGAATTTGTCGCCACCACCTTGGCGCCGGAGACGAAGATGCCGGCGTCGTTCTCTTTCTGGATGGTGATGTAGACGTCCTTGACCTGGTCGGCGGGCTTCGAGCGGTCGATCGGCGGGTTGACCAGAGCGTGGTTGAGGTAGAGGGCGGCTTCCTGGCCGCGTTTGTACCAGGCGCGTGCATTGTCGGCGAACGGCGCATAAAAATCAGGGTTGGCGCCGAGCGTATTGAGGAAAGCAGCCTTGTAGTCAGGACTGCGGCCCATCCAGCCATAGGTGATGCGCGCCCAATCGGCGATGGCGTCGCGTTGCGCGATCAGCTCTTCGCGTGAGTGCGCGACCCGGAAGGATTTATGGGTGTAGCCGCCGGAGCCGGTATCGGTCGTCGTGCACAGCGCGGCGTGACTCTCTTTGGCGTGCAGCGCATCGTAGAGTTGGCCCACGGACGCCGCCGCGTTGCGGAAAGCGGGATGGGTGGTGACGTCCTTGACCCGCTCGCCATAGATGTAGACTTCGCGGCCGTCGCGCAGCGTCTCGAGATATTCCGCGCCCGTGAACGGGCGTTTTTTGTCTTTGATGATCAACTCGGGAAGTTGCGACATGGCGGGGTCCTAGTGAATCTCGGGCTCAGGGATCGGTCCAAGCGGAGCGAGAAAGTCGAAATCGCAGCCTTCGTCGGCCTGGCCGATATGCTCCGCGAACATTGCGCCGTAGCCGCGCGGATAGCGTGGGCTCGGCTGCTTCCAGGCCGCGCGCCGGCGCGCCAGTTCCTCGTCGCTGACGTGCAGATGGATGCGGCGGCCTGGCACATCCACCTCGATCTCATCGCCAGTCTGCACAAAGGCGAGCGTGCCGCCGACAAAGCTTTCCGGCGCGACGTGCAAAATGCAGGCGCCGTAGCTGGTGCCGCTCATGCGCGCGTCCGAAATGCGCAGCATGTCCTTGACGCCGGCTTTCAACAATTTTGTTGGGATAGGTAACTGCCCCCATTCCGGCATGCCGGGCGCGCCTTTCGGTCCGCCATTCTTCAAGACCAGGATGTGATCGGGCGTGACGTCGAGATCGTCACGCTCGACTTCGCGTGCCATGTGGTTGTAGTCCTCGAATGCGATCACCGGTCCACGATGGCGAAGCAATCTTGGTTCGGCCGCCGATGGCTTCATAACGCAACCGTTCGGCGCCAGATTGCCTGTCAGTACGGCGGTCGCTTCCGCGCTCGACACCGGATTGTTGAGCGAGCGGATCACGTCCGGCATGTAGACTTCGGCGCCTTTGATGTTGTCGCCGATGGTCTTTCCGGTGACGGTGAGACAGGAGAGATCGAGCTTCGACTTCAGTTCGTTCATCAGCGCGCGCAGGCCGCCGGCGTAATAAAAGTCCTCCATCAATAGGTCGCCCGAGGGCCTGATGTTGGCGAGCACCGGGATTTCGCGCGAGATATCGTCGAAGCGCTGCATGTCCATCGGCAGTCCGGCGCGCCGCGCCATGGCGACCACATGAATAATGGCGTTGGTCGAGCCGCCCATCGCCATGTGCACGCGGATGGCGTTGTCGAAGGCGGCGGTCGTGAGAATTTTCTGCGGCGTCAGATCGTCCCACACCATTTCGACGATGCGCCGGCCGGCATTGGCGCACATGCGCGGATGCGCTGAATCGGCCGCCGGAATGGAGGAGGCGCCCGGCAAAGTCATGCCCAGTGCTTCCGCGATTGCCATCATGGTCGCGGCGGTGCCCATCACCATGCAGGTGCCGAAGCTGCGCGCGATGCCGCTTTCGATCTCGGCCCATTGCTCCTCGCCGATGCGGCCGGCGCGCTTCTCGTCCCAGTATTTCCAGGCATCGGATCCGGAGCCGAGCACCTGGCCGTGCCAGTTTCCCCGGAGCTGCGGACCGGCCGGCGCGAAGATCGCCGGCACGCCCATGCTGATCGCGCCCATGATGAGGCCGGGCGTGGTCTTGTCGCAGCCGCCGAGCAGTACGGCGCCGTCGATCGGATGGCTGCGCAAGAGTTCTTCCGTCTCCATCGCCAGCAGGTTGCGATAGAGCATGGTGGAGGGCTTCACGAAAGGTTCCGACAGCGACAGTGCCGGCAGTTCGACCGGGAAGCCGCCGGCTTCCCAGATGCCGCGTTTGACGTCGTCGGCGCGCGCGCGCAGATGCGTGTGGCAGAAGCTGATGTCGCTCCAGGTGTTGATGATGCCGATCACCGGTTTGCCGGTCCAATCGGCGGCGTCGAAGCCGCCCTGGCGCATGCGCGAGCGATGCCCGAAGGAACGCAAATCCTGCACGCCCAGCCAGCGGTAACTGCGCAGGTCTTCGGGACGTTTCCGTGGAGCCATTGTTGTTCCCTTTGCCGTCTTTGCTAGCAGGCTACGCGGTTTGCGCAACGGCGAAAAGCGCCGCCCGTTCGTGCATATGTTGGCGCGGGCCATTGCCAGCGTTCGCGAAGCCGGGCATTGATTGCAGCAATCGCTGCGAACAATTTTCGCAGGGCGGAAAAGACGATGACGCCGGGAATAGACTTCAGCGAGCCGTTCGACGTCGTGGTGGTGGGCGGCGGCAATGCCGCGCTGTGCGCTGCGATTACGGCTGCCCGTGCCGGATGTCGCGTCATCGTGCTGGAGGGCGCGCCGGAATTCTACCGCGGCGGCAACACGCGCCATACCCGCAATCTGCGCCTGGCCCATGACGGTACCGCGCCAACCATGACCGGACCTTACGCGCAGGAAGAGTTTCTCGACGACCTTTATCGCGTCACCGGCGGCGCGACCGACAAGGCTCTCGCCGCGCTCACCATCGCGCGCTCGAGCGAACTGCTCGGCTGGCTCGACGAGCAGGGCGTGCGTTTTCAGCCGCCGCTCGGTGGTACGCTTTCGCTCGGCAAAACTAACGCCTTCTTTCTCGGCGGCGGGCGCGGCGCGCTCAACGCGCTTTACCGGCGCGCGCAAGCGCTCGGCGTGAGCTGTCTCTACGGCACGCCGGTCACGGAGCTGACGATCGACAACGGCTATTTCATGTCGGCGACGATCAGGTCCGGCGGCGCGACCAAAAGCGTGCGCGGCCGCGCGCTGGTCGCCGCAGCCGGCGGCTTTGAAGCCAATATCGACTGGCTGAAGGAATACTGGGGCAAGGCGGCCGACAATTTTCTCATCCGCGGCACGCCCTATAATCGCGGCGACGTTTTGCGCATGCTGCTCGATGCTGACGTCGGTCCGGTCGGCGATCCGACGCAATGCCATGCGGTGGCGATCGATGCGCGTGCGCCCAAGTTCGACGGCGGCATCGCCACGCGGCTCGACAGCGTGGTGTTCGGCATCGTGGTCAACCGCGAAGGCAATCGCTTCTACGACGAGGGCGAGGAGACCTGGCCCAAGCGCTACGCCATCTGGGGCCGTCTGGTTGCACAGCAGGCCGACCAGATCGCCTATTCGATCATCGACGCCAAATCGCTTCGGCTGTTCATGCCATCGATCTTTCCCGCCATTCAGGCGCAGACGATCCCCGAACTTGCCGCGCAGCTGCAACTCGACGCGGTGGCGCTCAGCAAGACCGTCGATGAGTTCAACGCCGCGGTGCGGCCTGGCACTTTCGACCACACCGTGCTTGACGATTGCGCGACCTCCGGTCTCGCCATTCCGAAAAGTCATTGGGCACGCAAGCTCGATACACCGCCATTCTATGGCTATCCGCTGCGTCCCGGCATCACCTTCACCTATCTCGGCGTGCGCGTGAACGAGGAATCGCGCATGCTGATGAGGAATGGCAAGGGCGCCGGCAACATGTTCGCCGCCGGCGAGATCATGGCCGGCAATGTGCTTGGTAAGGGCTATCTCGCCGGCATCGGCATGACGATCGGGTCTGTGTTCGGCCGCATCGCCGGCGAGGGAGCGGCCAACCATGCACGCAACTGACGCGCTGCGCGAAGCCAACCGGCTGATGACGGTGTGCAATGCCTGCCGCTATTGCGAAGGCCTATGCGCGGTGTTTCCGGCGATGGAAATGCGCCGCACCTTCAATGACGGCGACCTCACTTATCTCGCCAATCTCTGCCACCAGTGCGGCGCTTGCTTCCACGATTGCCAGTATTCGCCGCCGCATCAATTTGACGTCAATGTGCCGCGCACGCTCGCGCGCCTGCGCAACGAAAGCTACGCGGCTTTTGCCTGGCCGCGCGGCTTTGCCGGCGCCTTTGCGCGCAATGGAGTGACCGTCACGCTGCTGACGGCGGCAAGCGTGGCGGCATTTATTCTAGGCTTTGTCGCCTTCGCCGAACCGGCCGCTCTGTGGTCGCGCAATGGCGGCGATTTCTACAAAGTCATGCCGCACGAGATCATGGTCACGTTGTTCGGCGCGGCCGCGTTCTATTGCGTTGTGGCCTTCGTCGCGAGCTTGTGCATGTACTGGCGCGCGATCCGCAACGATGGCCCGCGTGCCGGCATCGTCGCTTTCTTTCGCGCGATCGGCGACACGTTGACGCTGAAATATCTCGGCGGCGGAGGCGGCGGCTGCTCGTCCGAAACCGAGCAGCCGTCGATGCGGCGGCGGTTCTATCATCAGCTCACTTTCTACGGCTTTCTGCTCTGCTTTGCCGCCACGTCTGTCGCCACGCTCTATCACTATGGCTTCGGCTGGCGCGCGCCTTACACGATTATCAGCGTGCCGGTGTTGCTCGGCATCGCCGGCGGCATCGGACTCCTGGTCGGGCCTGTGGGATTGTTCGTCCTGTCGCGCAAGCGCGACGCCGTCCTCACCGACCGCGTCCATACCGGCATGGACACGGCGTTCTTGCTGATGCTATTCCTGACCAGCCTCACCGGCTTTGGGCTGATGATCTTGCGCGACACTGCCGCCATGGGGCTGCTGCTCAGTCTGCATCTCGGTGTCGTGCTCGGGCTTTTCCTGAGCCTGCCCTACGGCAAGTTCGTGCACGGGCTCTATCGCTTTCTTGCGCTCGTCAAATATGCGGGCGAGCGGCGGCGCGGGGTATTTGTCGATTAGCTGCTCTACAGCGCCGCCACCGTCGACACCTCGATCAGCAACGGTTCCTGCACCAGCCGGTCGATCATCAGCAGCGTGTTGGGCGGGTAGGCGTCGCCCGCGAACATCTTGGGGAATTCGCGCAGGCGATACGCCATGAACTTCGGAATGTCCTGCGAGTGCACGAGATAGGTCGTGAACTCGACGACATTGCCCCAACCTGCGCCTTGTGATTTGAGCGCCGCCTCGATATTGGCGAAGGTCTGCGCGCATTGCGCCTCGAAATCAGAACCAGCCAATGTGCCGTCCTTGTGCACGCCGACCTGGCCGGCGATGAACAGAAACTCGGACGCCTTCACGCGCGTCATTTGCGAATATTGTCCGAGCGGCTTGCCGAGCGTGTCGGGGTTGATGATCTTGATGTCGGGCATGGCGTCGTCCTTCGGGATGAATCAAACTTCGACGATCTCTTCCGGAAACCGGTGCAGCCGGTCGCCCGGGCCGTTGCCGCCGATCAGGTAATTGTCGCACAGCCAGTTGAGGAAGCCTGCGTGAAGATAGGTCGGGTGCACGACGATGTTCATGTCCTTGGCGATGGTCCACGGCTCGTCCTTGCGCACCAGCGGGCGCTCGACCAGATCGTATCCCTGGCCATGGCAGTAAAGCCGCGCCTCGGCCGGGCGCCCGTTCTTGCGCATGAAATCGTTGAAGGCGTCCCAGATGTCCTTGCAGGGCGTGCCGGGCTTTAAGAGATCGAGCGTGAATTTGCGCGCGGCCTTGCAGAATTCGAGTTCGTCCTTCATCGCCTGCGGTACTTTGGTGCCGACGACGCAGGAGCGGCCAAGCTCCGTATACATGCCCCCCGGTCCTGAATCTTCGACCAACAGCGCGAACTGATCGCCGTCCTGGATGACGCGGTTTTGCAGGTGGCGCGGGCCGAACGGTGACGGCTTGCCGAGCGGCATCGAGGCGCAGAGATAAATGCCGTTCTCCGAGCCGTGCGAGACGCTGTAGGCCTGCGCGACCGCCGCCACTTCGATGTCGCGCATGCCGGGCCTGACCGCGGCGAAGGCGGCGCGCATGGCGCCGTCCTGCATCTCCGCGGCACGTTTGACCAGCTCCATCTCCTCCGGGCTCTTGATGACCTTGATCTTGTCGACCAGCTCGCAGGCATCGACGAATGTCGCGTTCGGGAAGGCGCGCTTCACGGTGTCGAGCAGCGCGTAGGACATTTGGTAGGTACCGACATAGCCGATGGCGCCCTTGGCGAAGGGGCTGAGCGCCTTGCAGGCGAGGTCCGGATCGTACTCCTTGGTGTAGTGCGCCGAGGCGTAGCTCGGCGTCGTCAGCACTGTCTTCACACCGCGCCAGGACTGCGGGTCCTGCGCCGGCTTGATGGCGCCGTCGAACGGGCCCTGGCACACCACCGTCATCTCGTCGTCGCGCGGAAACACCACCGTCTGCGGATAGCCGTTGACGGCCGGGATGTCGGTGAACCAGCGCACATAGCCGCCCATGTGATCGTTGTTGTTCTGCAGGAGCAACACGTCGATCTTCGCCGCCGCCATCGCCGCCCGCACCGCTTTCCAGCGGCGCTCGAGCTCGGCCGTGGAGATTGGCGTGTTCAATCGTTCGGACAGGGCCATACGCTATTCTCCCCAAGACGCGGGTTTGCGCACGATGTTGATCATGGATTTCAGGTCACCGGCAAGAAACTTCTCCATGTTGCCGGCAATTGTCGGCATGGCGCGATCCTCGTAGCCTTGCGAGTAGCCGCCGAGATGGGAGAACATCAGCAGTTTGTCGGTGTTCCAGAGCGGACTGGCCGGGCTCAGAGGCTCCTGCAAGAAGACGTCAAGCGCGGCGCCGGCGATTTCGCCGTCGTCGAGCGCTTTCTTCAACGCGTCCTCGTCTACCACGCCGCCGCGCGCCATGTTGACCAGATAGGCCGTCGGCTTCATGGCGGACAGCAGCTTGTCGCCAACGATGTTGCGCGTTTGCGGCGTCATCGGGGCCATGACCACCAGATAGTCGAGCTCGCCCGCAATTTGCAAAAGGTCCGCGGTCGCGACCATGCGGTCAAAGCCAGGCGCCTCGCGCGGGGTCGACGTGATGCCGATGACCGTCATATTCAAGGCCTTGCAAATCGGCGCGAGGTACTCGGAGATCATCCCGACGCCAAGAATGCCGACGGTCTTGCCGGACAAAAGCTGCGCCGGCCAGCGGTCCCATTCGCCGCGCGCTTGCGCGCGCACCGCGCGTGGCAGATCGCGCGCCAGCGACAGCATGTAGGCAATTGTGGCTTCTGAAACCGGCGGTCCGTGGATGCCCCGCACATTGGTGACCAGCACCTCTTTGCCGAGTGAAGGCAGGTCGACGATATTGTCGACACCGGTGCCGAGCGCCTGGATCCATTTCAGCTTCTTGGCGTCGCGCACGACGTGGTCCGCCATCGGCGGCGAAAAGCACAAGAGCGCTTCGATATCGGCGATGTAAGGATCGACCAGGCTATGATCGCCGACCACGTCGATCGTCAGTTGCGGAAATCGTTCCAGGAGCATGGCCCGGTAGCGGGCCCGCATAGCTTCGTGGACTTCGGTGAGAATGAGCACGTGCGTCATGGCGGCGTTTTTATAGGGGTAAATGAAAGGCCGGGATATATCACTCTGGCGTGAAAATGCCGCCACCGGGTGGCCCGTTGCAAACGCATGCGCTAACATGACGAAAAATGGCCGCCCGAGGGGACCGCACGATGCCGATCGATCTTTTGAGCGTGAGCTGGCTTTACGTCATCGTGTTGGGGGTCTTCGTCTTCGTCGCCAGCTTCGTTGGCAACATCCTGTCGTTCAGCAACCGGACCTGGGCGGCGGCGCTGTCGGCGCTCGCCTTCATGGTGATATTTGTCTTCTGGACCTATTATCCGCACGGCCTGCCGCTGCCGACGAGGCTGTCGTCGGACACGCCCGCGGCCGCGGAGCCGGCCGGCCTGCCGCAGCCGCAGTCGGACGCGCCGCAAAAGCCGCGCAACCCCATTTCCGATATTACGCCCCCGAAAAATCCGGTGACGACCATTACGCCGCCGGACACGAACAAGTCTCAATAGGCTTGCGTCCGGCCGCCCTCATGTGCTTGCTGAAGGCAGCCCGGTGCCGGCGCCGGTGCGGGTGAAAACGATGTCCTCAAGAATCGATAGCGCGGCTAAACCTCTGTGGTCACCGAGCCCGGAGCGCATTGCCAAAGCCCAGGTCATGACCGTCGTCGCCGAGGCGAACCGGCGGCACGGGTTGAAGCTGACCAATTACCGCGACCTGCACGCATGGTCGGTGGCTAACGGCGCGGATTTCTGGAATTTGATCTGGGACTATTGCGGCGTCGTCGGCGAAAAAGGCGCGCGCAAACTCATCGACGGCGACAAGATGCCGGGTGCGCAGTTTTTCCCCGACGCCAAGCTCAATTTTGCCGAGAACCTGCTGAGCAAGCCGCAACGCGGCGATGCCATGGTCTTTCGTGGCGAGGACAAGGTGTCCTATCGATTGAGCTGGGATGAGCTGAACGCGCTGGTCTCGCGGCTGCAACAAGCCCTGCGCGGCGCCGGCGTCGGCAAGGGCGACCGCGTGGCGGCGATGATGCCGAACCTGCCGGAGACGATCGCGCTGATGCTCGCGGTCACCTCGATCGGTGCGATCTTCTCATCCTGCTCGCCCGATTTCGGCGAGCGCGGCGTGCTCGACCGCTTCGGCCAGATCGAGCCGAAGGTGTTCGTCACCGTTGACGGCTACTGGTACAACGGCAAGCAGATCGAGATCGCCGGCAAGCTCGATACGGTCGCCAAAGAACTCACGACTGCAGCGACGGTGGTGATCGTGCCTTATCTCGGCAAGGCCGCCGAGGTTGCGGCCAAGGTGCCACGCGCAAAAACGCTCGAAGACTTCCTCAAGCCCTACGCAGTCAAGCCGCTCACGTTCGAGCGGCTGCCGTTCAATCATCCCGTCTATATCCTGTTTTCGTCGGGCACCACCGGCGTTCCGAAATGCATCGTGCACGGCGCCGGCGGCACGTTGTTGCAGCACATGAAGGAACACCGGCTGCAATGCGATCTGCACCCGGGCGAGCGATTGTTCTACTTTACCACCTGCGGCTGGATGATGTGGAACTGGCTTGCCTCCGGCATCGGCTCCGGTGCGACCTTGTTGTTGTATGACGGCTCGCCCTTCGCGCCGCAGACCGTGTTGTTCGATTTCGCGCAAGACGAGAAGATGAACGTCCTCGGTACGTCGGCGAAATACATCGACGCCTGCAAGAAGGCGGGCTTGTCGCCCGCGCGCACGCATGATCTCTCAAGCGTGCGGCTGATCACCTCGACCGGTTCGCCGCTCGCCGCCGAAAGCTTCGATTACGTCTATTCCGATATCAAGGCGGACGTGCATCTCGCTTCGATCTCCGGCGGTACAGACATCGTCTCGTGCTTCGTGCTCGGCGATCCGACCTCGCCGGTGTGGCGCGGTGAAATCCAGGCGCCGGGGCTTGGCATGGCGGTCGATGTCTGGTCGGAGGACGGCAAATCGATCCGCGAAGAAAAAGGCGAACTCGTTTGCACCAGGCCGTTCCCGTCGATGCCGGTGATGTTCTGGAACGATCCGGGCGGCAAAAAATATCACGCCGCCTATTTCGAGCGTTTCCCGAATGTCTGGTGCCACGGCGACTTCGCCGAATGGACCGCGCACGGCGGCATCATCATTCATGGCCGCTCCGACGCCACGCTCAATCCGGGCGGGGTGCGTATCGGCACGGCGGAAATCTACGCGCAGGTCGAACAGATTCCGGAAGTGCTGGAGGCGATTGCCGTAGGCCAGGACTGGGACAACGACGTACGTGTCGTCCTGTTCGTGCGCCTGACCAATGGCACCGCGCTCGACGATGCCTTGCGCGACACGATCAAGCGGAAAATCCGCACCGGCGCGTCGCCGCGTCATGTGCCGGCAAAAATCGTATCGATCGCCGACATTCCACGCACCAAGTCGGGCAAGATCACCGAACTGGCCGTGCGTGACGTGATCCACGGCCGGGCGGTGAAAAACACCGAAGCGCTTGCCAATCCGGAAGCGCTCGATCTCTACCGCGATTTGCCGGACTTGCGCGGCTGAGCGGCAAATTCGCTGGGCCGGACGGGCCTTTAGCAAGGGCGTGACAACGCCACGATTCTACCCCATCTAAGAGCCATGAGCCGCACCAACGATTTCCATCATGAAATGGACCGCCTGCAGGGGCACCTGCCGGGCTGGGCCAGCCGTCACGTCGATCGTCTGCGCCACCCAAGCGCCGTCTGGGTGCGGGTGCCGGCCGGCGTCGCGTTGACCGGTGGCGGTGTGCTCAGCGTCTTCCCGGGGCTCGGACTGTGGATGCTGCCGGTGGGCTTGGCGCTGCTCGCCCATGACGTGCCGCCCATGCAGCGCCCGCTCGCGCGCATGCTGAATTTCACCAACGGCAAGATCGATAAGCTCAAGGCGCGCAAGGCCGCCGAACCGGCTTCGAAAGCGGAATAATTCCGCCACATCGCCGGGCGTGCTGCGCGCTCGGCTATTGGATTTTCCCGCGTCAGCGGCTACAGGATCGGTCCGACAAGGGGGAAGGGCCGATGCTTTCCGACGCCGAACGAAAAAAGGCTGCCGACATCCTCGTGCAGGCGGCCAAGGACCGAAAACAAGCGCCACCGCTTCACGTCACGTTTCCCAACATCACCATCGAGGATTCCTACGCCATCTCCGCCGCGGTGATGGAGCGCAAGGTCGCCGCCGGGCGTAAGCTGATCGGCCACAAAGTAGGCCTGACCTCCAAGGCCATGCAGCGTTCGTCCATGATCGACGAGCCGGACTACGGCTACATCCTCGACGACCAGATGATCGGCGACGGCGCCAAGGTGCCGCACGAGAATTACTGCAAGCCGCGCGTCGAAGTGGAGCTTGCCTTCGTCATGGGCAAGCGGCTGCAAGGGCCGGGTGTCGGCCTCGCCGATGTTCTTCGCGCGACCGAATACGTCATTCCGGCAATCGAGATCGTCGATGCCCGCATCCAGGACCCGCGCAAGATCGTCGATACCGTGGCCGACAACGGCGCCGCCGCCGGCATTGCGCTGGGCGGTCGCCCGGTCGGTCCTTTGGATGTCGATCTGCGCTGGGTCGGCGGCATCATGTATCGCAACTCCGAGATCGAGGAGACCGGGCTCGCCGCCGGCGTGCTCGGCCATCCCGCACTCGGCGTTGCCTGGCTCGCCAACAAGATCTGCCAATACGGCCACGCCATGGAGCCGGGCCACATCGTGCTTGCAGGCTCCTTCACCCGTGTCGTCTTCGCGCAGAAAGGCGACACGCTGCACGCCGATTTCGGCCCGCTCGGCGGCTTGGCGATTCAGTTCGTGTAAGCAGAGATCGAAGCGGGCGCTTTTCACCTCTCCCACAGGGAGAGGTCGGATCGCGAAGCGATCCGGGTGAGGGGTTAGGGCATACGAGATTCACGAACCCCCTCACCCTAACCCTCGCCCCAGTCGAAGTCGGACATATCCGACTTCGACTGCTCTAAGGTTACCCGAACTCGGGTAAACCCGAGTTCGGGTGGGGAGAGGGAGTGCGCCGAGTTCGCGGTTTTGCTTCGGATTAATTCTGAAGCGTTCTGGAGGAAACGTATGTCTTTGGAATTCCAGATCAACGCCTTCAAGCACGCGCTTGCCGCGGGGAAATTGCAGATCGGCCTGTGGTCGAGCCTGTGCAGCAACATCGCGGCCGAAGTGATTTCCGATTCCGGCTTCGACTGGATCCTGCTCGACACCGAGCATTCGCCCAACGAAATTCCCGATCTGGTCGGGCAGTTGCAGGCCGTGCAGCGCGGCACCGCGACGCCGATCATCCGCCCGGCCTGGAACGACGCCGTGCTCGCCAAGCGTTGCCTCGACATCGGCGCGCAGACGCTGTTGTTCCCCTACGTGCAGAACGCGGAAGAAGCCAAGCGCGCGGTTGCTTCCACGCGCTATCCGCCGGAGGGCATCCGCGGCGTCTCGGTCGCGGCGCGTGCCAGCCGCTATGGCCGCGTGCCCGGCTATCTCGGCAAGGCCAACAGCGAAATCTGCGTGCTGGTGCAGGTGGAAACGCGCAGCGCGCTCGATCAGTTGGAGGCGATCGCCAAGGTTGACGGGGTCGATGGCGTCTTCATCGGGCCGTCCGATCTGGCGGCCTCGCTCGGCCATATCGGCAATCCACAGCATGCTGAAGTACAGGCCGCGATCAAGGACGCCGTGACCCGCCTCAAGACGCTGGGCAAGCCCGCCGGCATCCTCACCGGCAACGAGGAGGAAGTGCGGCGCTATATCGACTGGGGCTATCTGTTCGTGGCCGTGGGGGCCGATATCGGACTATTGGGCAAGAACGCGGATGCGCTGGCGAAGAAGTTCAAGGGCTGACGCCGGTTTGCGCTAGATCAAAGCCCGCCGCCTTGGCCTGCGCGATAGTTTCGCAGGAAACCAAGGAGGGCCCTCATGTCGGAACAGGCTGAGCCCATTCACGACATTGCGCATCTGGGCAGCGTCGAGCTTTTCACGCCCAAGCCCGAGAAGAGCCTCTGGTATTTTCGCGATCTGCTCGGCATGGAGCCGGTGCATGAGGCCGGCAAGTCGGTCTATCTACGCGGCTATGGCGATTACGCGACTTCGACCCTCAAGCTGACCGCGGCAGACGATGCCGGCGTCGGCTGTATCTCGTGGCGCGCGGTCAGTCCGCAGGCGATGGAGCGGCGCGCCAAGGCGATTGAGGACGCAGGGCTGGGGATTGGCTGGAGCAATGGCGATTTCGGACGGGGTCGCTCGTTCCGCTTCCGCGATCCCGACGGCCATGTGATGGAAATCTACTACGAGGAGCAGAAATTCGTCGCGCCGCCGGAATTGCATTCGAACCTGAAGAACCTGCCGCAGAAATACACCGGCCGCGGTGTCTGCGCGCGCCGGGTCGACCATCTGGCGCTGCTGGCCAAGGACGTCGAGGCCAACCGCAAGTTCGCGCAGGAGGTGCTCGGCTTCCAGTTGCGCGAACAAGTGCGCTTCGACAACGGCAAGACCGAGATCGGCTCCTGGATGAGCCCGACCGCCATCCATCATCAGGTCGCCTATGTAATGGACGTGAAAGGTGCGCACGGCCGGCTGCATCATTTCTCGATGTGGGTGGACAATCGCGACGATGTTTTGCGCGCCGCCGATATCCTGACCGAGAACGGCATCTTCATCGAGGCCGGCCCCTCAAAGCACAACAATTCGCAGGGCTTCTATTTGTACAGCTACGAGCCCGGCGGCAATCGCGTGGAGGTCTATTCGGGCAGCTTCCTGATCACGGCGCCCGACTGGGAACCCGTGACCTGGAACGAGGAGGAGCGCGGCACCGGCACCTATTGGGGCGCCACGCTGCCGGACAGCTTCATCGAATACGGCACGCCCGACGTGAAGGGCGAGCCGGCGAACAAGGCCCCTGAGGTTCTCAAGGACGCGATCGCTTCACTGTCATGAGGGCATTGTCGTGAGGGCGGCCGCGCTTCGGCGCGGCCAAACTGATGGAATGTCCGGGTTCTTCCGACGCGCCTTCCTCTGCGGGCGGCGCGGGCGGCTTAACGGCCGGCTCCGCTAGCCTATTTGAATCACTTGCAAATCAGCGTAGACCGCATGACTTATCCACAGGGCATAAGTCGGCGTCCCTACGCACTCTGGGTTGAGCTGAGTCATGCCGCGCGATCCCGGCGCATTCGACTACGACGGCACCGCCCGCAAGTGGCTGGCTCTCGCCAACCGCCAATTGGTATATTTGAACCAGCTTTATCGCAGCGGCCGCTGGACCCGGTATTATACCTCGTCCGACCAGTTCGCCGTGCAGATGCAACAGGCGATCAAGGCCGCTCAGGTCTGGGCCCGGCTTGCCGAGACCTTGGGCTCTGGCGAAATCCGCAAGAACGATTTGCATCCGGCCGAATGACGATGTGGTTTTTTCTCGCAGTGGCGTTGATGGCGGCAACGGTGCCGCAGGCGTCGGCTGCCGCCGATCTCAAGCGCGGCGAAGAGCTTGTGACGCGCGATTGCGCCAAATGCCATGCGGTCGGGCGCACCGGCGACAGCCCAATGAAAGAAGCGCCGGCTTTCCGGACCCTCGGCCAGCGCTATCCGATCGAGTCGCTGGAGGAGGCGTTGGGCGAAGGCATTGTGTCGGGCCATCCCGCCATGCCCGAATTCGAATTCGAGGCCGACGACGTCGGCGCCATCATTGACTACTTGAAGTCGATCCAGCAAGGCTCCCCCAAGAAACGCTGACGGTCTTCGGCAGCGTCCAACCTGCACATTCCATCCCATGAGCAGCGTTCTTTTCTCGCCCATCACGCTGGCCGGCCTCGCGCTTGCCAACCGCATCGTGGTCTCGCCCATGTGCCAGTATTCGGCCGATGACGGCTGCGCCAATGAATGGCACCTGATGCATCTCGGTATGCTGGCCAATTCCGGCGCCGCGCTGGTGATCGTGGAAGCGACCCATGTCGAGCGCGCGGGCCGCATCACCCACGGCTGCCTCGGCCTCTACCGCGATGACAACGAGGCAGCGCTCGCCCGTGTGATCGCTCAGGCGCGCCGCGCCGGCACCGCCAAATTCGGTATTCAGCTCGCGCATGCCGGCCGCAAGGCTTCGTCGCAGCGGCCGTGGGAAGGCGCGCAGGCGCTGAAAGGCGGTGAGGACCCGTGGCCAACCATGGCCGCCTCTGCAATTTCCTACGGTGAGAACTGGCATAAGCCCCGCGAAGTGACGGAAGACGACATGGAGCGCATCCGCCAGGCCTTCGTGTCGTCGGCACAGCGCGCGCTGCGCATCGGCTTCGACGAGATCGAGTTGCACTTCGCGCACGGCTATCTCGCGCATAGCTTTATGTCGCCGGTGTCCAACAAGCGCACCGACCAGATACGGCGGGTCGTTCGACAACCGCATGCGCTTTCCGCTGTCCGTCGCCAAGGCGGTACGGGCGGTGGTGCCGAAGACCGTGCCACTCGGCGCGCGCATCACCGGCAGCGATTGGCGCGATGACGGGCTGACGCCCGACGACGCGGTGGCCATCGCGACAGCGCTGAAGGGCGAGGGACTCGATTTCATCGGCATCTCGTCGGGCGGCATCACCGCCGACACCCGCACGCCGACCACGCTGGGCTACAACGTTCCGATCGCCGCGCGCGTGAAAAACGAAGCCGGTATCGCCACCCGAGTCGTCGGCATGATCGTTGAACCGGAACAGGCGGAACAGATCGTCGCCAAGGGCGAGGCCGACATGGTGGCGCTGGCGCGCGGCTTCCTCGACGATCCGCATTGGGGCTGGCATGCGGCCAAGGCGCTCGGCGCCGAGGTGACGCGCCCGCGGCAATACCTGCGAGCCGGGCCGACGATGTGGGCGCCGGCCGCGAAGGCATAGGGCTTGACGAATTTCGTATTCCTCGCCGTTTTGTTCGCGGCGCTTTGCCACGCCGGCTGGAATGCGCTGATCAAGGTCGGGCTCGACCCGCTCTCCACCACCACGCTGATCGCCATCGGCTCAGCGATCGTCGGCATCGTCTGTCTGCCGTTTGCCGGCATGCCGGCGGCCGCGGCCTGGCCCTGGATCATCGTCTCCGCCGTCATCCATCTTCTCTATTTCGCCGCGCTGATCGAGAGCTATCGCACCGGCGATCTCGGACAGGTCTATCCGATTGCGCGCGGCTCGGCGCCGCTGATGACGGCGGCGGCAAGCCTCGTCATCGTCGGCGAGCATTTAAGCGTAGCGGCGTGGAGCGGAATTACGGCGCTCGCCGCCGGCGTTTTGATGCTGTCGATGCGCGGCGGGCGCGATCTGGCCGAGATCGACAAGCGCGCGGTCGGCTTTGCGCTTTTGACCGCGCTGACCATCTGCGCCTATTCGGTGGTGGACGGCATCGGCGCGCGCGTCTCGCTCAATCCGCAATCTTACGTGCTCTGGCTGCTGATCGGCAACGCGCTTGCGCTCGTGCCTTATGCGCGGTGGCGCGACCGCGGCGGCTTAAGGTCGGCGCTGAAGCGCTTCTGGCTGCGCGGCCTCGCCGGTGGCGCATTGCAGGCATTGTCCTACGGCATCGCGTTGTGGGCGATGACGCTGGCGCCCATCGCCATCGTGGCGTCGTTACGCGAGACCAGCGTGCTGTTTGGCACGGCCATCGCGGTGGTGGTGCTGAAGGAGCCGCTCCGGCCGATCCGCATCGCCGCCGCGCTGTTGATCGTCTGCGGTCTGGTGTTGATCAAAGTCTGACGGGACTATTTTTCGGCTGCCGAATAACCGTAGTGGTGCGCGAGTCGCACCGGATCGCTTCCAAGGAAATAGGCGAGCCGCAGCCGCCACATCAGCACGATCGTGCGCCAGACGCCGTGCCTGCGCCACTTGCGGCCTGAGGTGATGACGCACGACCGCAGACAGGCGGGTCCGCCGACCTGCTTGAGGCGGATCGAGATCGCGATGTCCTCCATCAGCGGGATGGGCGGAAAGCCGCCGGCGGCCTCGAAGGCAGCGCGCGTCACGAAGATTGCCTGATCGCCGGTGCAGATCCCGGTCACGCGCGAGCGCAGGTTCATCATGGCGGCGACAATGCGCAGAATACCGCCGGTATCGAAACGCACGTCGAAACGGCCCCAGGGCCGGCGGGCCAACGCCTCAAACACGAGCCGGTCGGCATCCTCAGGAAGCCGCGTGTCGGCATGCAGGAACACAAGAGCGTCGCCGCTTGCGACGCCAGCGCCGGCATTCATTTGCGCCGCTCGGCCACGCGATGCCTCCAGCACGCGGTCCGCTAGCGGACGGGCAAGGTCCGCCGTGTCGTCGCTGCTGCCGCCGTCGACCACGATCACCTCGGCGCCGCGCGTACGCAGCGGCGCCAGTGCCTGCAAAGCCGCTGCGATGTTGGCGGCTTCATTCAGCACCGGCACGACGATGGAGAGCGTCATCGCGGCGCGGCCTGGGCGAGGCCGTAGTCCGGTCCGTTCACGATGCGCTGGAAATAGGACGTGTGAGCGGGCGAGCCTTCCGGCCAGCGCGCGGTGAAGCGCTCGACAAAGGCGCTCTGGTCGTAGGGTAGCGCCAGCGCGTCGACATGCACGCCGTCGCGCTCGATTCCATAGAGCGGCGGGTGCGGGGAGGGCGTGGTGGCGATGCGCGTAACAACGCCGAATGTCGAACCTGCAAAATTCGGCATACCTGCTGCGCCGTTGTTGATGACCGTCAGCCGGCCCGCTGACAGCGTATAGTCGCGTAGCGCGGCGAGGCAGGTATGCGTGGAGGCGAATACGTCGATTTGCGAGGCGCCGCGCACGTCTCCCAGCCAGCACTGGTTGCGGGCGGCATCGAGCGCGTCCGGCGCAAAGCGCCAGCCGGCGAGGGCGCCGGCGTCGCCATGCACGATGCCGACACGCAAAGCGCCAATCTGTGCCACGAGGTGCATCGGCAGACCGCGCAATCGCGTGCGCGCGATATTCGGCGCGATGTTGGCAAGCTGGGCCAAGATGTCGTTCGAACGCTGCACAACGCCGTCGTCGACGCTGTCGGGATAAGCGCAGCCGCAGCCGGCGCCGATGTCTTGGTTGCGGGCGATTTCGGTTTCGACGTTGCCGCGCAAGGCCCGGTGCGGTGCCACACCGCGTTCGATTGCCGCGAACCAGTCCGGCTCGGCATCGAACCAGTGAAAGTCGCCATTGAAGACAATGTCCGATCGTTCGACCGCGGTCAGCGTTTCGACCGCAGCCAGCGCGGCGTAATTGCCGTAAAGCCCGCCGACGACATAGAGCGTCTCGGCGGCAAAATCGGCAGGCCGCGCAAAGACCGACGGCGCATAAGCGTAATCGCGCGGGCAAGTCCGTCCGGCAGCCATCGCCGCGGCAGGCGCGGGAAACGACACGACGTTCATTCCGCCGCCTCTTTCAAAGCGCCGCCGCAGCTCGACCCCTGGCCGGCGGTGCAGCCATAGCAATGGCCGG
Organism: uncultured Alphaproteobacteria bacterium; assembly: GCA_963840065.1. GTDB lineage: Bacteria > Pseudomonadota > Alphaproteobacteria > Rhizobiales > Xanthobacteraceae > Pseudolabrys. Next base: position 43,797 of record CAWIXF010000012.1, read on the forward strand.
CGACGCGCACCGGGGTCCCCGCGATGTCGGCATCGAGCAGGTCGGCAAGGCGCATGCGCTCACGCTTCCCGCGCGCGAGCGGCAAATCGAGCATCTGGTTGAAGTCACAGTCATAGACAAAGCCGCGCCAGTCGACCGAAATCAGGTTGCGGCACATCACACCGTCGATATTGGCGTCGAGATGTGCGTCCTGCAGTAATTGCAGGTAGCCGTCGAACTCGCCTTTGGTCACCAGCATCGAACCGAAACGCTGGATCGGCATGTTGGCGAGTACGTAAAGTTTGTTGAAGACGATACCGTATTGCTCGCCGAGCACGCGCTTGTAATCGGCTTCGAGTGCGGTTTGCGCCGGCGGCAGTGACGGGCCTTGCGGATTGTAGACGAGGTTGAGGACAAGGTCGGGGTCGCGCCCATAGCCGACGGCATTCAGCTTTTTCAGGCCGCGAATCGAATCGTCGAACACACCTTTGCCGCGCTGGCGCTCGACATTGTCCTGCAAATAGCAGGGCATCGACGCAACGACCTCGACCCGCTGCGCCGCCAGGAAGTCGGCCAGATCTTCCTGCCCCGGCTGCTGCAAAATTGTGAGGTTGCAACGGTCCATAACCTTGACGCCGCTCTGGCGCGCTGCGCGCACCATGCGGCGGAAATGCGCGTTGAGCTCGGGCGCGCCGCCGGTGACGTCGAGCGTCGTAATGCCGCGGCGCGCGATGAAGGCGAGCACGGTATCGGCGACCTCGCCCGACATTTCCTCGGTACGGTTCGGGCCGGCATTGACGTGGCAGTGAAAGCAGGACTGGTTGCAGCGATAGCCGACATTGACCTGCAACGTGTCGAGCGTCCCGCGGCGCACCGCGGGAAAGGGAATCGCCTCAAGCAGCGGCAGCAGGTCGCGCATATCGTCGAGTCCTCGTTGGGGGTCGCAAAGTGCCACGAGCCGGCGGCGCGCGTCACCCCGGCCGCGGTCACAACATGACAAATCGGCGTGAGTTCAGCGCGCCAGCGCCGTTGCCACCGGCGATGCGATCCCGATGCGGCCGTAGCCCGGCAGCTTCACGCCGGGATGGCGCAGGTCGAGCCCCGCGACCAGCCCGAGCAGATCGACCTCGATTCCTTCGATCCAACCCACTTTCAGCGCGGCGAAGCCGGCGATATTGACTTCAAAGCCTGTGCCGCTGTCGGTGCGGCCGAGATAAAAGCCGTCGCGAAAGTCACGGCCGACGGCGTTCGAAGGCAGGCTCACGCCGAGTTCCGGCACGGCGCGCAAGACCGCGGCGGTAAAGCTGTTGCTGTTCGGCCCTGGCCAGATGCGGTAGTCGCCATAGTCGGCATGAGGATAGTTGCCCACGGCGGTCTTGATCTTCGGGATCAACCGCTCGGCCGCCGCGCCCGATACGTCGGCGATCTTGACCGGCTTGTTGCCGTACCAGAGTCCGTCCGGGGGCCAGCCATTGACGCGCACCGGGTTGCCCCAACCGACAACGTCGTAGCGTGTCCATTCGCTCGCGTTCGCCGGCTTGATTACGACCCAGCTATGCACCGAGAAGATGCCCTTCCAGGCACCGGTCGTTCCGGTGAAAACCACCACGCGCGCGGCCTTGTCCTCGCTGGCCGGTGGCAGCAGGCGAGCGCTCGACCAGTCGGCCTCGTGCCACGAGCGCGGGCTGTTGGCGGCGGCATAGACCACGGCACGGGCAAGGAGGGGTGCGAGAAACAGCGCGAAAATAATGAGCATGAGCGTCTTGCGGCGGCTACGGCGGCGGGTGGGCATGGCCCTGATCTAATGCCGCAATCGGCCGGAAAAAGGGCAGCTAGCGGACCTGATTGTTTGCAATGCTCAATTGCGGGTAGCGCGCCGCGCCGTCCTTGGTGTCGTCCTTGGTAGCGTCTTTGGCGAGATCGCCGGTCACCGGCTTGTACCATTCCATGCCGACGATGGCGCCGCGCTTTGCCCCGGCAATGACATTGCCGTTGATCGCAACGGCGCCGGCGCCGGAAACGACCGAGACCTGGATGCCTGTCCCGGTGTTGCGCATCACATTGCCGCTCACCGTCACGTTGCGCAGGTATGGACCCCAACCGGCGCGAATACCGGCCGTCGCCGCGGTCTCGATGACGTTGCCGATAACGGCGGTCTCCGCCTCGATGGCGATGCCGATGCCGCCGTCCTCCGGCTTGGTGCCGGCGCGACGCACGCGCAGGTTCCGCAGCAGGTTGCCGTGCACGGTGGCGAGCCGGCCGCCCTCGTTGAAATTAGTGACGGAGACGCCGCTCTCGGCGCCGATGACGACATTGTCGGCGATCACCGCGCCTTCGAAGGAGAACTCGGAAAAGATCGCGACTTCGCCGAGCTCGGCGCAGTTGTTGCCGATAATTTGGATATTGTCGGCGGAATTGCCGCGCACCGCGGTGAAGGCCGCCTTGCGGATAACGTTGTTGCGCACGATCACGTTGCCGGCGCGAAAGACGTTGATGGCGTTGCCGTTCTGGCCGGAGCCGCCGGCGCGTGCAAGCGTATCCTCGATGCGGTTGTCGGCGATCAGGCTGCCGTCATCGTGCTTGTCGCTCTGGAAGACACGAATGCCGCCATTGCCGGAGCCGCGGATGATGTTGCCGGTCAGGATCATGCCGCGCGAGTCGTTGCAGTAGACGGCAGTGTCGGCGGCTTGCGTGATCGTCGTCTGCGTCAACGTGCCGTCGCAGCGCTCCAGCGCGATGGCGTTGCCGCCGGCATTGAGGATCTCGCAATCGGCAATACGCAGCGCATAGGCGTCGTTGAGAAACACGAGACCGCGTCCTTGCGGCAGCGGCTTGCCGCCGCCGTCGAGCACCAGGCCAATGAGCGAGATGCTATCGGCGTTGTCGGCGGTGAACAGCGGCTCGCCTTGCGTCAGCACGAAGCGGGTGGCGCCACGCACGCCCACGATCTGCGCGCCTGCCGGCAGCGCGAGGCTGTGCGCGCGATAGCGCCCGGGCGCCAGCACCAGCGGCGTGCGCGTCTGCGCGGCGTGCGCGATGGCGCGTTGCAGCTTGGCACTCTGATCGTCGGCGGCGTTGGCGCGCACGCCGAATTGCGCGGCGTCGAGGCCGGCGCGCGAGGCCGGCGCGGCGAGCGCCGGGCTTGCGACAACGGCGGCGGCAGACCCGAGCAGCAGATGGCGGCGGTCGATCATGGCCTCATCTTGCGCCAGGCGAGGATGATACGAGGTTAACGGCGCAAGCCCGTCACGGTCGCTGTCAGCAGGCGTTCGCCGGCCCGCACCAGATCGTCCAGCGATAGATGGTGTTTTGGTGCGCCGGCGCGGGGAAAGCGGGCAACCGGCGGCACATGGACGAAGGCGGCAAGCCGCGGCCCGCCCACACCTTGCGCCGCGTCCGCCGCGTGCCAGCAGAGGTAATTGCACAGATAGGCGCCGGCATCGTTCGAGAGCGCCGCCGGCACTTGCGCGTCATGCGCGGCCTTCAGGAGCCGGTGAACCGGCGCGGGCATCGGCAATGCGTCCGGACCGCCGAGCGCGATGGCGTGGCGGCCGGGCAGGTGCGCGGCCGCGTCCGGCAAAGGCGACAGCGCGTTGCGCGCGCGCATTTCGATGCGGACGCTTTTTGCGCGGGTGGCGAGCCCGAACATCAGCAAGGCATCGGGCTTGTGTCTCGCGATGAGTGCGGGCAAGTCGTTGTCGACCGCCGCATAACTGGTCATGAAAACGTGCGGCACGATGGCGACGTTGATCAGCGATGGCCGCCGCAGCCGCGCCAGTTTCTCGACCAGCGGCGCGGTCGGATTGAACGGCGCACCGGGAAAGGGACCGAAGCCGGTGACGAGGATGGTGGTCATGTGTGAGCGAGCCGGCGTTGCGGCTAAGCCGGTTTGGCGAGCGGCGTTCTCTCACCCAGCAGGTAGCGCAGCGCATCGGTGTAATCGAAAGCGAGCGAAATCAGGATCGACGCCAGCACCACGCCGATGATCCATCGTGGCCATCGCGGCATGTCGGCGCGCCTGATCTGGGCGAAGAGATAGATGGCGAGCGGCGTCCACACGATGATGTGCGCCAGGCCGAGCAATTTGACGTAGCCCATCTTGGTGTAGAGCCAGTTGGTTCCCAAGGCGCCGGTGAGGCTGGCCGCGACCGCAACGATCCCCGCAACGCGGCTCTGCCGCCAGATCAGCAGAGCAAGCGGCAGGATAAAGGCGCCGAACAGAAGCCATTTGAGCCAGTAGCCGATCCACGCCGGTTGTTGCGCGATTGCGTCCTGTAGCGTCATTCGTTTTCCTCGATGCAGCCTATATTCCCAGCAATCCCGCGATCTCTTCCACCGCCAAGGTCGGCGCGAGCTTGCCGGCGGCGACCGCCGTTTCCGCCTGTTTAAGTTTCGCGCGCACCGCCGGATCGGCGCGAAGGCGCGCGGTCAGCCGCTCTTCCAGCATGGTCCACATCCATTTGACTTGCTGCTCGCGGCGTCGCGCCGTTAGCTCGCCAGAGGCGGACATTTTCTTTTTGTGTTCGATCACTTCCGCCCACAATTCGGCAATGCCGTTGCCCGTGAGCGCGGAATAAAGAATGACCGGCGGCGACCAGGTCGGCGAGTGTGCCTCCAGAATATTCAGCGCCGCGCGATAATCGGCGGCGGCGTGGCGCGCGCGCACGACATTGTCGCCGTCGGCCTTATTGACCGCGATCATGTCGGCGATTTCGACGATGCCTTTCTTGATGCCTTGCAGTTCGTCGCCGGCGCCGGCCACCATCAGCACCAGAAAGAAATCGGTCATGTCGGCGACGGTGGTTTCCGATTGGCCGACGCCGACGGTTTCCACGATCATCACGTCATAGCCGGCCGCTTCGCACACCAGCATGGTCTCGCGCGTCTTGGCGGCGACGCCGCCGAGCGTGCCGGACGAGGGCGAGGGGCGGATATAGGCCTGCGGGTCCATCGACAGCCGCGCCATGCGCGTCTTGTCGCCGAGGATCGAGCCACCAGTGCGCGACGACGACGGATCGACCGCCAGCACGGCCACCTTGTGGCCATTTCCGGTGAGATAAGTGCCGAGCGCGTCGATGGTGGTGGATTTGCCGGTGCCGGGCGCGCCGGTGATGCCGAGCCGCACGGCCTTGCCGGTGAGCGGCAGCACTTCCTGCACCAGCCTGTGCGCCTGGGCGCGGTGATCGGCGCGCTTGCTCTCGATCAGCGTGATGGCGCGCGCAAGCTGGGCGCGGTCGCCGGCACGGATGCCGGCGGCGAGCTTGGCGATCGGATCGGGCGATTCGCGGGCAGACGCGGCCATGCCGGTCCGTTTACACCGAACCCGGCTGGTGGGCGAGGGCCAGGCGGCCTAGGCCATCGGTTTGCCCGCCGCGCTCGCTTCCTTCACCTCGTTGATGCGGCCCGTCGCGCAGTCATAGATGAAGCCGTAGATCGGGATCGCGCCCGGTACCAGCGGGTGCGTGCGGATGCGCTTGACGTCCTCGACCACGCTCTTGGGCAGATCGCCGATCGTGTGCCAGTTGATGAAATGTCCGCAGACATTGCCGCCGCCGTGCTTGGGGTTCGACCATTTCTTGCCGTCGAAGCTGGCGGTCTCGAGATTGTCGTCGAGCAGGTCGCTCATCACTTCATTGGTGAAGGTGAGCATGCCGCAATCGGTGTGATGAACGACGAACCATTCGTTGGTGGCGAGCAGCTTGTGCGAGATCACCAGCGAACGGATGGCGTCGTCGCTGGCGCGGCCGCCGGCATTGCGGATGACGTGGGCGTCGCCTTCGGCGAGTCCGGCATATTTGGCCGGATCGAGCCGCGCATCCATGCAGGTAAGAATGGCGAAGCGCCGCGCCGGCGGCATCGCAAGCTTGCCCTTGTCGCCGAAACTGGCCGCGTACTGACCGTTCGCTTTGAGAACTTCATCATAAGTCGCTGTCATTGTCTCCTCCCGACAGTATTGTAAATTTGCAGCGCATGTGGAGGATAGATCGCAGCGGCCACGAAATAAAGTCAACGAAATGAGATTTTTTTGTCGAGCAAACGCCGAGGCAAACATGCCACCGCGACGATGCGGCGCGAAATGTTATGCAGCTTGTGATTGCCGTCAGTTTTTGTCGGCGTCGCCTGGCGGCCGTTCACCGCCGAACAGCGCATGTCCTTCGCGCGACAAATGCGCCTTGAATGCAGTCCACGGTACGAACACGGTGTAGACGCCTTCGACATAGGAGCCGACGGCATAAGGTGAGAAATAGTCGATCAGCCCGGCGCTCTTGCCTCGCTCGGTCGAAGGCGCCAGCGCGATGCCCCCTATCTCGGTCAGCTTCGGCTTGATCGGCGACAGCCATTCATCGGTGTCGGGGTTAGTCACGGGAAATCCGCGCTTGCGCTTCTCGACCGCGACCGCGGCACGAATGCGGCGCGCCAGCAACCGCATCGTCGGCCCGTTGGTGGCCATCTCGCGAAAGAATGGTCTGATGCTGATCATCTTGCCGGCCTTGGCGTCCCACAGCAGCGTATCGATGACTTGGTTGGGATGAGCGCCACCGGAATAGGTGTCTTCGCTCTCCAGGATGCTGACATAGGGCCCGACGATCGAGCGCACCTGATAGCCGCGCCCGTAGAGGTAGTGGCGTCCGTTGGTGAACAGATCGGGCGACGTCTTGAGATCGCGCTCGGCATCGGCGCGCGCCTTCGCAAGCCCGGCTTTGCCGGCGGCGGCGAGCCGTCCGTAGAGCGCCGGATAGGCCTTCAATCTGGGATCGACCGTGACGCTGCCTTCGATGGCCTTGGTGTTGATGGCGGCGATGGGCGGAGGCTCATTGGCGGCGTAGGCCGGCAGGCAAAGGATCAACAGGACGAAGACGGCGCGGACGGTTCGCATCGGCTAGCGCTTTTTCGATGCGCGGTGCCGGCGGTCCGGCAGCGTTATGGCGAGAACGCCGTTTTTCTTCTTGCTTGCCGCGGTCGCGCGCGCAAACGCGAAGAGCTGCTCGCGCGTGGTGATGCGGCAAGGCGAGGGGTCCTTCGCGTCGCCCTTGCCGCAATGCGCCTTGCGAGTCTCGGCGTCGGCGTCCTCTTCGTCGATGACCCGCACCAGATAGACGCCATCGGTGACGGGATGCAGCAGCGCATATTCGCGGATGTGCGGGCGCTTTGTAGGCGTTTCCTGCAGGAGAAAATCGCCGCCTTCGAACGGATGCACCGAGAACGACGCGACATCGCGCAGGCCGTGCTTGCGCACGTACTCCTTGCCGTTCCAGGCAAATCGAACACGTTCCGGATCGTGGGCGGCGCCGTCGCGCAGCGCGTAGAGTTGCAGGCGTAAGCTCGGGCCAAAGTTTTGCTGCGACTCGGTCAAAATGGGACCGGTCGAGTTCGACGCAAGCCGCGAGCGCAAATGTGCAAAGCGCGGCGAGCGCCGTACGGACTAAAAATCGTGTCACTCCGCCGCCTCTTTGCCGTGGCCGAGCCGCTTGTTCAGCGTCTTGAGCAATTTCTCCGCGGCCTCGGCGATCACCGTGCCGGGCGGGAAGATTGCCTCGCAGCCCGCCTTCGTCAGCGCGTCGTAGTCCTGCGGCGGCACCACGCCGCCGACCACGATCATGATGTCCTCGCGGCCTTGTTTCTTCAATTCGGCCTTCAGCTCCGGCACCAGCGTCAGATGCGCGGCGGCCAGCGACGACACACCGAGAACGTGGACGTCGTTCTCGACCGCCTGACGCGCGGCTTCAATGGGCGTTGCAAACAGCGGCCCGATATCGACGTCGAAGCCGAGATCCGCAAACGCCGAAGCAATCACCTTCTGCCCGCGGTCGTGACCGTCCTGGCCGATCTTGGCGACCAGAATGCGCGGACGGCGGCCTTCCGCCTGTTCGAAGGCTTCGACCGCCTCGCGCACGCGTTCGACTGCGCCGGTCATGCCGACCTCCCGCTTGTAGACGCCGGTGATGGTCTTGATCGTGGCCGTGTGCCGCCCATAGACCTGCTCCATCGCGGCGGAAATCTCGCCGACGGTAGCCTTGGCGCGGGCGGCGTCAATCGCAAGCTCCAGCAGATTGCCGTTGCCGCGGTCGGCGGCGCGGGTGAGCGCATCCAGCGCGTCCTTGAGCGCCGCCGGATCGCGTTCGGCCTTGAGCTTGTTCAGCTTGTCGATCTGCGCCGCGCGCACCGCCGAATTGTCGATCTTGAGCACTTCGATATGTTCTTCCGCGGTGGGCGGGTACTTGTTGACGCCAATCACCGACTGGTGGCCTGAGTCGATGCGGGCTTGCGTCTTGGCGGCGGCTTCCTCGATGCGCAGCTTCGGAATGCCGGCCTCGATCGCCTTGGTCATGCCGCCGAGGCTTTCGACTTCCTCGATGTGGCCCCAGGCCTTCTTCGCCAAGTCGTAGGTGAGGCGCTCGACATAATAAGAGCCGCCCCACGGATCGACGATGCGGTTTGAGCCGCCTTCCTGCTGCAGCAGGATCTGCGTGTTGCGGGCGATGCGCGCCGAGAAGTCGGTCGGCAAGGCGAGCGCCTCGTCGAGCGCGTTGGTGTGCAGCGATTGCGTCTGGCCTTGCGTCGCCGCCATTGCCTCGATCATGGTGCGGGTAACGTTGTTGAAGACGTCCTGCGCGGTCAGCGACCAGCCCGAGGTCTGCGAATGCGTGCGCAGCGAGAGCGAGCGCTCGTTCTCGGGCTTGAACTCCTTCATCAGCTTCGCCCAAATCATGCGGGCGGCGCGCAGCTTGGCGATCTCCATGAAGAAGTTCATGCCGATCGCCCAGAAGAACGAGATGCGCGGCGCGAAGCGGTCGACGGTCAGCCCCGCCTTGAGCCCTGCGCGCACATATTCGACGCCGTCGGCAAGTGTATAGGCAAGCTCGAGGTCCTGCGTCGCGCCCGCTTCCTGCATGTGATAGCCGCTGACCGAAATCGAATTGAACTTCGGCATGTGCGCGGCGGTGTAGGAAAAGATGTCGGAGATGATGCGCAGCGACGGCGCGGGCGGATAGATATAGGTGTTGCGCACCATGAACTCTTTGAGAATGTCGTTCTGGATGGTGCCCGAGAGTTTTTCCTGCGGCACGCCCTGTTCTTCCGCCGCCACGATGTAGAGCGCGAGCACGGGCAACACCGCGCCGTTCATGGTCATCGACACGCTCATTAAGTCGAGCGGTATGCCGGAGAACAAAGTGCGCATGTCGTAGATGGAATCGATGGCCACGCCCGCCATGCCGACATCGCCGGAAACGCGCGGGTGGTCCGAGTCGTAGCCGCGGTGAGTGGCGAGATCGAAGGCGATTGACAGGCCTTTCTGCCCGGCGGCGAGATTGCGCCGGTAGAAGGCGTTGGAATCTTCCGCCGTGGAGAAGCCGGCATATTGCCGGATCGTCCAGGGCTGCGCCGCGTACATCGCCGGATAAGGCCCGCGCAGGAAGGGCGGCTTGCCGGGAAAAGTGTCGAGGAAGTCGAGCCCGGCGACGTCCTTTTCGCCATAGGACGGTTTCACCGCGATGCCTTCCGGCGTCGTCCACGGTGACGCGCCGTTGCCGGGCGGAACGGCTGTATCGGCGAAGGCAATACTTGCGAAATTCGGGATCTGGCTCATTTGATCCCCAGATTATCATGCGCCGCGCGCAAGGTCGAAAGCGCGTCGCAGCCCATGAATATGAAGGTTTTCACGCCCGCATGCCGCCATGTGTCTTCCTTCTCGCCGGGGCGGCCGGCGAGCTGCACGATGGCACCGGCTTTGCTCAGCGCCTTGGCGGCGTCGGCGGCTTGTGTCTCATAGACTTTGTCGGATGAGCACAGGCAGGCGAGCCTGGCGCCCGACGCCTTGTAAGCCGCGATCATATCGGCTTGATCCTTGAAGCCGTCATTGCCGGGCGCCGCGATGCCGCCGGCCTCGTAGAAATTCCTGGCGTAGGTCGCCCGCGCGGTGAAATCGGACGGCTTGCCGAGATTGGCGAGGAACGCGAGCGGCCGCTTGCCGGTCTTTTTCAGAACGGCATCGGAGGCATCGCGCAACGCTTCGTAGGGCTCGGCCATGCGCACCGACGGAAAGCCTTCGAAGGTGATCGCCGCCTTCGGCGGCGGCACGCTGACAGGCTTTACGTCCAGCACCTTCACCGGCACCTCGCTCAAGTTCGGATAATCGCTCACGCCGGTGAGCGCGTCCTTGCGAATGGCGAGATTTTTCTGCCGCGCGGCGCGCGTGGCCGCGACCTTTTTCTGCATCACGCCTTGCTCGGTTGCGGCCGCGGCGCCACCGGCCGCTTCGATCTCCTGGAACGTCGCCCAGGCGGCCTGCGTGAGTTCGCTCGTCAGCGCTTCGATGCCGCCGGAGCCGGCCGCCGGATCGGCGACGCGATAGAGATTGGACTCTTCCAGCAGGATCAGTTGCATGTTGCGCGCGACCCGGCGCGCGAAGGCATCGGGCAGACCGATGGCCAGCGTAAAGGGCAGGGCGCAGATCGCGTCGATGCCGCCGACGCCGGCCGCCGTGACCCCGATCGTCGTGCGCAACATGTTCACGTAAGGGTCGCGCTGCGTCATCATGCGCCAGGCGGTTTCCGCCGACGCGAAAGCGGGCTTCGGCTCGAGCCCGATCGCCTGCTCGACGCGCGCCCACAGTTTCCGCAAGGCGCGATGCTTGGCGATGGTGACGAACTGGTCGGGGCCGGTCGCCACCAGAAACGTGATCCGCCGCCGCGCCTCGTCGAGCGTGAAACCGGCCGCTTCCAGTAGCCTCATGTAAGCAACGCCAACCGCGGTCACGAAGGCGAGCTCCTGCGCTTCGGTGCCGCCGGCGTCGTGCACGCTGCGGCCATCGACGCGCAGAAAATAAGCCTTGTCGAAGCCTTTCGCCTGCAGGTCCTTGGCGGTGCCGGCCGCGCGCTGCGATAATTCCGGCCACGGCAGCGGCGCGCTGCCCGTGCGTGCCATGTCGCCGATCGGGTCGAGGCCGAAGTCGATCGTGAGCGTCGCGGGATCGAGTTTGCGGCGCGCCACCAGCTCGCTCATCATCATCGCTACCGGGCGGCCGGCAAAGGGCGCGGTCTCCAGCCGCAGCGGGATCACGTCGAGCATCACGCCTTTCAGCGTCTGACCGAGATCGTCCACGTTATTGATGGCGACGCCGAAGCCGCGTGCCGCCGGCGCGCCGGCAAAGACCAGCGCGAGCCCGGTGGCGCCGCTTTCCAGGTCGTCCAGCGCTTGGGCATTGGCCGCGCTCGGATCGGGATGGTCGACGCGCTGGACCACATGCCAAGGCACCGCGGCGCGCCCCGCAAGGGCCGGCGCACCCGCGGCGCGCGGATAAAGCGGCTGAACGCGCAGGCCATCATAGGTCGCGCTCACCAGCTTTTTGTCGAAATCGGCGCCTTTGAGCGCCGCCTCGACCAGCTTGCGCCATTCGGTTTCGGTGGCCGGGGGAAATTCGGCGGCGAGGGTAAGGTCTTCTGTCATCGGAGGAAAATGCCATACACGGGGAGCGGCCGCTATTCCACTAAAAGCAAATTATATGCCCGGTCGCGGCAGCCGGGTGATGCCCGAGGCATCAACCGAGGCTGCCGCATCGCCCACCTTTCGTCCGGCAATGACCCGGTCCGGCGCGATTTCCGCAAGCGGTACCAGCACAAAGGCCCGCTCGAACATCCGGGGATGGGGCAAAGTGAGAAGCAGCTCGTCCATGGCGAGGTCGTCATAGGCGAGAATGTCGATATCGGCGGTGCGCGGGCCGTTGCGTTTTTCATGCGCGCGGTCGCGCCCGAGCTGGCGCTCGATTCGCTGCGCCCGCTCCAGCAATTCGTGGGGCCCGAGCGTGGTATCGACGGCAATGCACAGATTGACGAAGGGCGGCTGGTACTTGAAGCCCCAAGGCGGGGTCAGATAGTCGGACGAACGCGCCTTCAGCCGCACGTCCCCATCTTCACATAGCAAGGCGACGGCGCGGTCGAGGATGGCGCGGCTGTTGCCGACATTGCCGCCGAGCGCGAGCAGCGCGTCCGTCATGGCTTGCGTTGCCGCACCAGGGAGACGCCGACATCGCTGAAGGTGGCGGCGATCGGCGCGTGCGGCTTGTGGATGGTGACGCCGATGCTTTGCACGCGCGGGAAGGCGGCCAGCACGGCATCGGCGACCCGGCCGGCGGCGGCTTCGATCAGCTTGAAGCGCTGGGCGGTGAACGCCTCGCTCGCACAGTCGACCACCTGGTCGTAGGAGACCGTGTCCACGACCTTGTCGGAGCGGGCGGCGTCGGTGAGATCAATGGTCAGTTCGAGGTCGATGGTGAAGGTCTGCCCGACCCGGCCCTCATAGGCCATGACGCCGTGATAGGCGTGCAGCGACAGCCCGTGAATGAAAATGCGGCCGCTCATCGTGCCGCCTCGATGGCCGCATGCACCCGCAACGCCTGCACGGTCTCAGGCACGTCGTGCACGCGCACGATGGCGGCGCCGTTCTCGATCGCCGTGAGATGCGCCGAGATCGAACCGCCAAGCCGTTCGCCCGGCGGCGACGGCGTCACGGTGTTGATGAAGCGCTTGCGCGAGGCGCCGACCAGAAGCGGCAGGCCGAAGCGCTTGAACTCGCCGAGCCGCGCGATGCAGGCCATGCTCTGTTGCGGCGTCTTGCCGAAGCCGATGCCGGGATCGAGCACGATCTTGTCGCCGGCGATGCCGGCGCGCGCGGCGATGTCGAGCGAGCGCTCGAAGAAGGCGATGACATCGGCGACGATGTCGATCGTGTCGTCGATCGTCTCACGATTGTGCATGACGATCACCGGCACGTTTCGCGCGGCGACGAGCGGCGCCATATGCGCGTCGCGTTGCAGGCCCCAGACGTCGTTGACGATGGCAGCGCCCTGGTCGAGCGCCCAGGCCGCGATCGTGGCTTTAATTGTATCGATGGAGACCGGTAGACCAAGTTGCGCCACTGCGGGCAACACGCTGGCGAGGCGCGCTTTTTCGTCTGCGGCGGCGACTGGCTTGGCGCCGCCATAGGGACGGGTCGATTCAGCGCCAATGTCGAGAATGTCGGCGCCGGCTTGGGCCATCGCGGAGGCATGGGCCACGGCGACGGCGGGGTCGAGGAACTGGCCGCCGTCGGAAAACAAGTCCGGCGTCACGTTGAGCACGCCCATGACCAGCGGCCGGCCCAGCGCCAGCAGCGCGGCCAGTCCATTAACCCCTTGTTTTTGCAAAGGTATCGTCTTGTCGGTGAGGGTGTCGGCGCTCGCCATGGCGCAGGCTTTGCGCTGTCGGGCGCGGGGCTGTCAAGCGGCGCGCTAGTAGGTGATCTTCAGCGGCAGCTTCTTGGCGTGGTCGATCCAGCGCGCGACCAGCTTTTCGGAGGGCAGGAAGCGCACGAGCTTGTTCTTCTTGTTCACGTCCGCCATCGCCTTGGCCAAATTCGACGGGTTTCGATACTTCAGCTCCTTCACGGTATCGACGCCGGCGGCATGCAGGAGCTGCGAATATTCCCGGTTGATGCCGCGGACGCGCATGCGGTCGGCGACGTTGGCCCAGCACAGCAGAGATTTTTCATCGAAGCCGGTCTTGGCGGCGAGCAGCTTGCGGCCTTTCACCGTGCGCGCGCTCTCGAGCAGGCTTGCGGTCGACCTTATCCCCACCGACTTGAGGACCGCGGCTGTTTCGCCGTCGATACCCTCGATATCGGTGATTGGATAAGACATCGCCCGCCTCCGCGCCCGTTCTTAAAGTCTGTTGCCACAACAATCGAGTTCAAACGAACTGACTCAATCCGGGGATTGCCCCAACGACTTCGCCGATCGCGTCTTCGCCGGCCTGTTCGCGCGCATAGGCGATCACTTCGCGGGTAACGCCTTGCACCTGACCCATGGAGAGACCGGCCGCCATCATCTTGGTGCCGGCGCCCATGATGCCGCCCATGGCGAAACCACCGCCGCCGGAAGCGTCAATGCCTTCTTGCGCTTCCATGAGTTCTTCCGCGCCCGGCAGGCGGTCGATCAGAGCCTTGACCTTGTCGGCCGGGCCTTCCTTGAGAAGGAATTCGAAGATGACGCCGACAGCTTTCTCGGCGGCGTCCCGGTCGATGCCAAGTTTGGCAACGAGACGCCCGATCAACTCGTCCATTTTCCCCTCACGCCCCGCGCTGACGGCGGGTTGGTTGTATATTGAACGGCGAACGCGACGAAGACAAGCGTGCGCGATCCGCGCACGCAAAGATTATGCGTGAGGACGCATTGCCGCGACATTCTGTCAAGCGAAATGTCGCGGAGGTAGCCGACGCGAAGCTATTTGGAATTTTTCTTATGACTTGGCGATGATTTTTAGCTGTTGGCCTGCTAGGCAAGAGCTTATCCGGCGATAACAAACGGAAATACAAGCGCGCGACCATCGCCGCGCCTTTATAGGGCGCGCCATGTTTGGAGAATCTGAAACTAAAGTAGAAATTTCATGGTTTTCCCGATGCGTGCGTTATCGCATCGTGCGTTTGACGCCGTTTTGACCGCTTTTCAGGCCGCGCACGTGTTGCTAGGTTGAATTTCCACCAGGGAGCCCCGCCATGAGCACACTCGACGCGGTTTTGAGCCGCATCGACCAGGATATTGACGCCAGCGTCGAGCGGCTTTTTTCGCTTTTGCGCATCGCTTCGGTGTCGACCGATCCGGCCTTCAAGGACCAATGCCGCGCCGCTGCCGAGCACGTGGCGGTGGACCTTGCCTCCATCGGATTTGATGCGAGCGTGCGGCCAACCGAGGGCCACCCGGTGGTCGTCGCCAAATCAAACGGCGTTTCCGGTCCGCGGGTGTTGTTCTACGGTCACTACGACGTGCAGCCGGTCGATCCGCTCGAACTCTGGAAGACGCCGCCGTTCGAGCCGCACATCGAGACCTTGCCGGACGGACGCAAGATCATCGTCGCGCGCGGGGCCTGCGACGACAAAGGCCAGGCCATGACCTTCATTGAGGCCTGCCGCGCCTATCATGCGGTGACGGGCAAACTGCCGCTGCCGATCACAACCATGATCGAAGGCGAAGAAGAGTGCGGCTCGCAGCATTTGTTCAAGTTCGTGCGCGACAATGCCGACGAGTTCAAACTCGACCTCGCGCTCGTCTGCGACACGGCCATGTGGAACCAGGAGACGCCGGCGGTCACGACGTCGTTGCGCGGGTTGGTCTACGAGAACGTGAAGATCACTTGCGCGGATAGAGACCTGCATTCCGGCCTGTTCGGCGGCGCCGCGCAAAACCCGTTGCGAATTCTGTCGAAAATTCTGGGCGAGATGTGGGACGATAACGGCAAGGTCACCGTTCCGCACTTCTACGACGGCGTGAAAGAGCTGCCACCCGACATCAAGGCCGATTTGCAGGGGCTCAACCTGACGGCGGAAGAATTCTTGGGCCAGGTCGGTCTTAAATATTCCGCCGGCGAAAAGGGCAGGCTGGTGCTCGAGCAGACCACCACGCGTCCGACCGCCGAGATCAACGGCATCGTCGGCGGCTATACCGGCGAAGGCGCCAAGACCGTCATTCCCGGCGAGGCCACCGCGAAAGTTTCCTTCCGTCTGGTCGGCGAGCAGGACCCGGAAAAAATCCGCGACAATTTCCGCGCCTTTGTGCGCGAACGGCTGCCGGCGGATTGCAAGGTTGAGTTCGCCAATTTCGGTCTCGCGCCGCCGCTGCAACTGTCTTTCAGCAATCCGGCGCTCACCAAGGCGCGCAAAGTGCTGGCCGAGGAATGGGGCCACAAGGCGGTGGCCGTCGGCGCCGGCGGCTCGATCCCGATCGTGGCGGATTTCAAGCACGTGCTCGGCATGGATTCGCTGCTGGTCGGCTTCGCGCTCGACGATGACCGCGTGCATTCGCCCAACGAGAAGTTCGATCTCAAATGCTTCCACAAGGGCATCCGCTCCTGGGCGCGCATCCTGGACGCGCTGGCGAGCCAGTAGCGAACGCGAGCTTCACCTGATCCGTCATTTCGGTGCTGCCGCTTGCGCGGCGTGCCGGAATGACGAACTTAGGACCGTCATGGCTCCGCCCCTCCTTCAACTTAAAGACATCGCGCTGACCTTCGGCGGCACCCCGTTGCTGACGGGCGCAGGCCTGTCGGTTTCGACCGGCGAGCGCGTATCGCTGGTGGGACGCAACGGCTCGGGCAAGTCGACCTTGCTCAGGATCGCGGCCGGACTGGTCGAGCCGGATCGTGGCTCGGTTTTCGTGCAGCCCGGCGCGCTCGTGCGCTACTTGCCGCAGGAGCCCGATTTTTCCGGCTTCTCGACCACGCTCGCCTATACAGAGGCCGGAATGGGTGCCGGCCAGGATATGCACCCGGCGCGTTATTTCCTGGACGAGCTTGGTCTGCGTGGCGACGAAGATCCCGCGCATCTGTCGGGCGGAGAGGCGCGGCGCGCTTCGCTCGCGCGCGTGCTGGCGCCAAATCCGGACATCCTGCTGCTCGACGAGCCGACCAACCATCTCGATCTTCCGACGATCGAGTGGCTGGAACGGGAACTCGACGGCCGGCGCACCGCATTGGTCATTATCAGCCACGACCGGCGCTTCCTCTCCAACCTGTCGCGCCAGACCGTCTGGCTCGACCGCGGCGAAACGCGACGCATCGATCGCGGTTTTGCCCATTTCGAGGAATGGCGCGACGCGCTGTTGGCCGAGGAGGAGCGCGAGCAGCACAAGCTCGCGCGTAAGATCGTCGCCGAAGAGCACTGGATGCGTTACGGCGTCACCGCCCGGCGCAAGCGCAACATGCGCCGGGTCGGTGCATTGCAGGCCTTGCGCGAGCAACGGCGCAACTACCGCGCCGCCGCCGCCGGCGCCGCCATGACGGCGGGCTCCGCGCCGGCGTCCGGCGCGCTGGTAATCGAAGCCGACACGATCACCAAGAATTATAGCGGGCGCGCTATCGTGTGCGACTTCTCCACCCGCATTCAGCGTGGCGATCGCATCGGCATCGGCGGCCCGAACGGCAGCGGCAAGACGACGCTCGTCAACATGCTGATCGGCGCGCTGGCGCCCGATAGCGGTACGGTGCGGCTCGGCGCCAATCTCGCGGTCGCCACCCTCGATCAGCACCGCGACAGCCTCGATCCCGATGTCACCGTCGCCGATGCGCTGACCGGAGGCGGCGGCGACACGGTGATGGTCAACGGCGCGCCCAAGCACGTCATCGGCTACATGAAGGATTTTCTCTTCACCAGCGAACAGGCGCGCACGCCGCTCGGCAAGCTGTCGGGCGGAGAACGCGGCCGGCTGATGCTGGCGCAGGCGCTCGCCAAGCCGTCGAATTTGCTTGTGCTCGATGAACCGACCAACGATCTCGACATGGAGACGCTGGATGTGCTGGAGGACATGCTGGCCGACTACGCCGGCACGGTCCTGCTGATCAGCCATGACCGCGATTTCCTGGACCGGCTGGTCGCCGGCGTCATCGTGCCGGAGGGCGACGGCCGCTGGACCGAATACGCGGGCGGCTACAGCGACATGTTGGCGCAGCGCGGCGCCGACCTGGCGCGCAGACCGCGCAATGTGGACGCGCCGAAATCGGGCAAGGCGAAAGAACCGGCCGCGTCCGTGCCCCAACCGAGACGCCGCCTCAGCTTCAAGGACAAGCACGCGCTCGAGACCTTGCCGCAGACGATTGCCGCGCTTCAGGCCGAAGCCGCCGCGCTGCAGGCCAGGCTCGGCGATCCCGGATTCTATGCTCGCGACCGCGCCGGCTTCGAACAGGTGACGACCGCGCTTGGCGCACTCCAGCACCGGATCGCGGCGGCGGAGGAGCAATGGCTGGCGCTGGAAATCCTGCGCGAGGAACTGGCCGAGAATTGATCAGCTAATTCTTCAGCCGGTAGCCGGTGCGGAAAATCCACCAGACGATGCCGAGACAGACGCTCAAGAACACCAGCGTCATGGCGAGGCTGACCGCCGGGTTGACGTCGGAAATCTCGAAAAAGCTCCAGCGGAATCCCGAGACCAGATAGACCACCGGATTGAACAGCGTGATGGTCTGCCACAGCGGCGGCAGCACGCTGATCGAGTAGAAGGTGCCGCCGAGGAAGGTCAGCGGTGTGATGATCAGCAGCGGGATGATCTGCAGCTTTTCGAAGTTATCGGCCCATATGCCGATGATGAATCCCAGCAGGCTGAAAGTGGCCGCGGTCAGCACCAGGAAGACGAGCATCATGAAAGGGTGTTCGACGCGCAATGGCACGAACAGCCAAGACGTGGCGAAAATGATCAGCCCGAGAATGATCGATTTGGTCGCCGCGGCTCCAACATAGCCGAGCGCGATTTCCAGCCCTGACACTGGTGCCGAGAGAATTTCATAGATGGTGCCGACGAAACGCGGAAAGTAGATACCGAAGGAGGCGTTCATCGTGCTCTGCGTCAACAACGTCAGCATGATCAGCCCGGGCACGATGAAAGCGCCGTAGCTGACGCCTTCGATCTCGGTGATGCGCGAGCCGATGGCCGCGCCGAACACCACGAAATAGAGCGACGTTGAGAGCACCGGCGACACGATGCTTTGCCAGATGGTGCGCCCCGTGCGCGCCATCTCGAACCGGTAGATCGACTGCACCGCGCGCCAATTCATCGCTCGCTCACCAGCCCCACGAAAATGTCCTCGAGCGAGCTCTGCGTCGTGTGCAGGTCGCGGAAACGGATGCCGGCCTTGTTGAGGTCGGTGAGCAGCGCGGTGACGCCGGTGCGCTCGCCGTGCGTATCGTAGGTGAAGACGAGCTCGTTGCCGTCGTCGTTGAGCGCGAGATTGTGGGTCGACAGTTCGGCCGGCACGCCCGTCAGCGGTTTCAGCAGATGCAGAACCAGCTGCTTGCGGCCGAGCTTGCGCATCAGCTCGGCCTTTTGCTCCACCAGGATGATTTCGCCCTTGTTGATGACGCCGACGCGGTCGGCCATCTCCTCGGCTTCCTCGATGTAATGCGTGGTGAGGATGATGGTGACGCCGGCGGCGCGTAAATCGCGCACCACCTCCCACATGTCCTTGCGCAATTCGACGTCGACGCCGGCCGTCGGCTCGTCGAGAAACAAGATCCGCGGTTCATGCGAGAGCGCCTTGGCGATCAGCACGCGCCGCTTCATGCCGCCCGACAGCGTCATGATCTTGTCGTCTTTCTTGTCCCACAATGACAGCGCTTTGAGCGTCTTTTCGATGTGCGCGTCGTTGCGCGGCTTGCCGAACAGTCCGCGGCTGAAGGTAACGGTGCCCCATACGCTCTCGAAGGCGTCGGTGTGTAGCTCCTGCGGCACCAGGCCGATCAGTGAGCGCGCGGCGCGAAAGTCGCGAATGATGTCGTTGCCGGCGACGGTGACAGCGCCGGCGGTCGGATTGACGATGCCGCAGATGATGCCGATCAGCGTGGTCTTGCCGGCGCCGTTCGGACCGAGCAGCGCGAAGATTTCGCCGCTGCGAATGTCGAGATCGATGTCCTTGAGCGCCTGGAAGCCGGACGCATAGGTTTTCGACAATTTATTGACGGAAATGATCGATGACATGAATGGCCGGCAGCGGTGTGACCGCGGTCATATAGGCCGGGAGCTGCAAGCACGCTAGGTCCGAAGGCAATATGACCGTTCGTCCCCGCGCAAGCGGGGACCCTGGGCCACGAGATATGACCGGGATAAGTGCTGGATTCCCGCTTTCGCGGGAATGAACGGTATAAGGCGCCTTCAGCCGGCCGCCGCCAGGCTGCTGAGGTCGTTCAGTATCTGTTTCGGCGGAAAATCGAGATATTCGTTCGGCATCTTGCTGCGGTTGACCCAAAAGCCGTTAAAGCCCACCGAGGTCGCGGCCATGACGTCCCACCGGTTCGACGAAACGAAGCTCACATCGCCGGGCGCGCATTTGTAATGGTCGGTGACCAACTTGTAGACCTCCGGCCGCGGTTTGAACATTTTCAAGACATCGACCGACAGCACCGCGTCGAGATCGCCGCCGATTTGGGCGGCATCCACCGCGCCTTTGAGCATGTTGGGCGAGCCGTTGGAGAGAATGCCGGTGCGGTGCCCCTGGGCTTTCAGCGCCTGCAAGGCCGAGCGGGCGTCAGGAAAGGCGTCGAGCTGAAAATAGGCATCGAGCAGCTTGGCCTTCATCGCCTTGTCGATCGCCGGCACGCGGGCGAGTGCAAAATCGAGCGCCCGCTCGGTCAGCGTCCAGAAATCCGTGTAATGTCCCGCCAATGTCAACGTCCAGCTGTATTCTAGCTGTTTGGTCCGCCAGATCTCCGACATGCGCTCTGCGTCGGGTCCCGCCTGCCCACAGCGCAGGATGGCCGCGTGGACATTGAACAGCGTGCCATAGGCATCGAAGACGAAAATCGACGGCATGGTAGTCACCTCCCAGCGGTGTCGGTATGGTTCCCAAAGCACGGGGCGGCACGCAATGAAAGCCCCGGGAGACAACAAATGGCTGTGAACGCGGCTCTTTCCGCGACCTGGACGTTTTTCGACGGCGCCTGGCATGAGGGCAATGTGCCGCTCTGGAGCGCGCGCACGCATGCGATCTGGCTCGGCTCGTCGGTGTTCGACGGCGCCCGGGTGTTCGAGGGCGTTGCGCCCGATCTCGATCAGCATTGCGCACGCGTCAATGCCTCGGCCAAGACCATGTTCCTGAAACCCGGCGTCCCGGTGGACGAGATGGTTGCCCTGACACGCGAAGGCATGGCGAAATTTCCCGCCGGCACGACGCTCTATGTCCGGCCGATGTATTGGGCCGAGCGCGCGGGCCCCATGGCTCTGCCGCCCGATCCCAACTCGACCCGTTTTGCGCTGACGCTTTACGATTCCCCGATGCGCAATCCGGAAGGCTTCTCGATCACGTTGTCGCCGTTCCGCCGTCCGACGCAGGAGACCGCGCCGGTCGACGCCAAAGCCGGCTGTCTTTATCCGAACAATGCGCGCGCGATGTTCGAGGCAAAATCGCGCGGCTTCGACAATTGCCTGGTGCGCGACGTCGTCGGCAATATCGCGGAGCTCGCGAATTCCAATGTGTTCATGGTCAAGGACGGCATCGTGTTCACGCCGATCCCGAACGGCACTTTTCTTGCCGGTATTACCCGCAAGCGCATGATCTCGCTCTTGCGCGGCGCCGGCATCGAAGTGGTAGAAACCGTCCTGCGTTATGACGATTTCCAGACAGCCGACGAGATTTTTTCGACTGGCAATGCCTCCAAAGTGCTGCCAATTACCCGCATTGACGATCGCTCATTGCAGCCGGGCCCGCTCTTTCGCAAGGCGCGTAAATTGTATTGGGAGTTTGCGCACTCCTAGAAGGTGACATGTAGAGAGCGATATGGCGTTTCGCTTGCTAGCCCGCCAAATACTGCTGCTGCTCGCCTGTGTCGGTTTCGTCTCCGCCGCCACAGCCGAGACGCCGGTGAATCTGCGCGCGCACTACGATATCTACATGACGCGCATCAGGATCGGAGAGATCACCTGGGCGATGTACTTCGCCGAGCAAACCTATCAGACGTCGGCGAACGGCAAGGCAAGCGGGGTCTTTAGCGTCCTGCTCGACGGCGAAGGCTCGGTGACGACACACGGCGCCATGACGGACGGCAAGCTTTACCCGGCGAAGGTCACGGCCGTCGTGATCGACGATGAAGGCCGCACGGAAGTGCGCATGACCTTCGACAATGGCACGCTGAAAAATATTGACGATCGCGGGCCGCCGCCAAAGCCGGACCGTATCAAGGTCACTCCCAATCTGCTGCACGACGTCACCGACCCCTTGAGCGCTATGATTATTCCGGTTTCCGGCGATGCCTTCGCGCACGCCAATTGCGACCGGACGCTGCGTATTTTCGACGGACGCCGGCGCTACAATCTTGCGCTGTCCTACAAACGCACCGACAAAATGGACGCCGTGCCGACCAATGGTGGCAAGGTGCTGGTCTGCGGTGTCGTTTTGCGTCCGATCGCGGGCTACGATCCGGACAGCTTGCTGGTGCGCTATCTCGCCGGCAAGTCCGATCTGGAGCTTTGGTTTGCGCCGGTCGCAGATTCCGCGGTCTTGGCGCCGGTGCGTGCGTTGATGCCGACTTTGGTCGGGACGCTGGAAATCCGCGCGACGAAATTCGCGCCGAAAGCGAAGACATCGACGAAAGAGCAGGCGAAACCGCATTGATGTCACTTGCGGCCGCGGTGCGACAAACCGTACGGGGAAAGAATTCTCCCGCCGTGCGTTGACCTCAGGAGTCAGCGTCCTAGTATGCTCATTCCGCGATCGGCTGTCTTCTTCGCGCGTCGAACGAGGGCAGAACGGCGATGCTGACGGCGCCCACAGTTTGAACGCGCGCCGTGCAGCGATTGCTCCCGGAGCCCAGGCACGGGTTTGGTGTGGGCTTAAGTGCGGGGAGCGCCACAAGCCAAAAAAGGACCTTGCGATGAAGCTGAATACCGCATTGGTCGAGCGCGCCTTGGATCAATTCGAAGCCCAGGCCATTCCCGAGAACCATCCAGTGGTCGGTCAGCTCAGTACGCTGTTTGGCGATCACACCTTCTTTCTCGATGCCAACGGTCTCAATATCGTCGAGCCGTCAGGTGGGGGAAATTCCGGAGCCCAGAAGGCGCAAGTGGTCAAGCTTGCCGGCTGGAGCGACGACAACCGCACCAGTCTCGCGCCGCATGAGCCAGAGGTGACCGACGTTGTCATCGTGCTGGAGCCGCAAGGCCCGGACGACGCGGCCTGACGGGCGTTTACGGCGGCGGCTGAGTCAGGAGCTTTTTCACATCGAGACCGCGCAGGTCGTAGACCTGCGCGAACAGCACGCCGTCGCGCATAACGGTGGCGAGGACCGGCGCGTCGAGTGCGCGGCAATAGAACGTGCCAAGCTTCATTTCAAAATCGGCGCCGTGCGGATCGTCGGTGGTTTCGAAATCCGGTCCGAGCGCGATCCGCGCCGGCGGCTGCGGACCGCAGATCGCCACCCGCCAGCGCCGGCCCGGCGGCTTGTCTTCGTGGCGAGCGGCAAGCGTCGCGCGCAACGCGTCAGCCGCCTGTTTGAAAGCGAGCCCCCAGTAGTCGAGCATGTAGCGCCCGTGGGCGCCGCGCACGCCGCCAGCCGCCGGATTGAAATAGACGTATTCGTAAGGGTGCAGCCTGATCATGCCGATCACCGGCGTGGCCACGCCCACCGCCAGCACGGCGGCAACGCAGGCAAATATCAGCCGGCTCTGCGCAGCCGCGCGCTCGAAGATGAAGGCCGCCGCCAATCCGCCGAGCACGGCGAAAGGCGGCATCAGGAAAATGAAATGGCGCAAGCCATTGTAGAGCGCAGGCCGCGTGACCATCGCGACGGCGATCGGCAGAAAGGCCGCGAGCAGGACCGTCAGCAGATTGGCGCGCCGTGGCAAGCTTTGCGACGCTTGCGTCACCGCGACAAGCGCGCCGGCGGTGCCGGCAAAGCCGAGTACCAGCATCACTTCCGGCAGTTTGAGCGCAAAAAGGTGCAGCAGATAGCCCGCCGGCATTTGCGGGACGGGAATGAGACGGCCTTGGTAGAGCTCGTCCCACGGTTTTTCGAAAAATGTGTCGAAATATTCGACCGCGTGCAGCGGATTGAGCGGCGACAGGATCGACCAAGGCCACAACAGGCCCATCACCAGGTAAGCGAGCACAAAACCCGGCAGCAGCGTCCAAAGAAATTGCCCGAGCCGCCGCGCGGCGCTGCGCCAGCTTTGCTTGCGCGCCTCGGCGACGACGATCAGCGCCAGCCCGCCGGCGATTTCCGGCGCGGCGATGCCGGCGAGAATGCGCGAGCCGAAGGCGGCGCCGAGCGCAAGGCCGAACAGGGCGACGGTCGGTGCCTGTGGCTGCGGGTATTCCTCGAAGGCGCGCACGGCCGCGAGCAGCAGCACGGTCATCGCGACCGCCAGCGGCACGTCCTTCGGGTTCATGAACATGTGGCCGTAATAGAGCGGGCAAGCCGCCAGCAGCATCAGCGCGAAAAGCCCCGCGAGCGGGCCGCCTAACCGCCGCCCGAGCCGCCAGGTCGCGGCCAGCCCGATAATGCCGACGACGGCGCCGAGCAGGCGCCGCGTCTCGAACAAGCCGAATGGCAGCGCCTTGGCGGCGAGCGCGGCCGTCATGTCGAAGCCGCCGCCGTATTTGTAGAGATTGACGAACGAGAGCGCGCGGTCGTCCGCAAAGCCCGAGCCGTAAAGCGCGAGCAGCAGGTCGCCGTATTGCGAATGCGTGTAGTCGTCCCAGCCGAGACCGTAGTCCCGAAACGTGAAGGCGGCGGTGATTGCCACCGCCGCCAGGATCACGAGGGCACTCCGGTCGGCCAGTCCGGCTGCCGGCCGAGGATCGGTCATGACGATCCGAACGAGCTACTTCGTCGCCGCGACGAACAGCTCTTCGACGTACTCCCAGTTCACCAGGTGATCGAGATACGCCTTCAGATAATCGGGCCGCCGGTTGCGATAGTCGATGTAATAGGAGTGCTCCCACACGTCGCAGCCGAGGATCGGCGTGCCACCATGCACCAGCGGATTTTCGCCGTTCGGCGTCTTGGTGATGGCGAGCTTGCCGTTCTGCACGGCGATCCAGCACCAGCCGGAGCCGAACTGGGTGACGCCGGCTTGCGCGAAATCTTCCTTCATCTTGGCGAGACCGCCGAGATCCTTGTCGATCGCCGCCTGCAACTTGCCCGGCAGTTTGTCACCGCCGCCGTTCGGCTTCATCCATTTCCAGAAATGCGTGTGGTTGTAGTGCTGGCCGGCATTGTTGAAGAGGCCGGCATTCTTGCCGAAAGAGGCTTTGACGACCTCTTCGACCGACTTGCCTTCGAGCCCCGAGCCCTCCAGCAGCTTATTGCCGGTGGTGACGTAGGCGTTGTGGTGCTTGTCGTGGTGATATTCGAGCGTTTCGCGCGACATGTAGGGTGCGAGAGCGTCGTAAGCGTAAGGCAAATCGGGCAACTTGAATGACATCAGGTCCTCCTCGATCCACAAACGATGGTTGTGGAATGAACTGTTCGTCCGCAGGTGAAACCGGAGCGTTCCCGGCGAGTTCCACGGCATAGGTGAATTAGGCGCCGGCACGGGCGAGGGCAACGCCCCGCTCGTATAATGCCCGAACAAGGCCGGCAGGTGCAGCATAAATGCCAAGCCGTGCGAAAAGGCTCTTGGTTTGCGGCCGGATGAAGCATCCGGGGGCCTTGCGGCGTCCGTCCGATTACGATGACCGTATCGCGGCAGTTGCAGGCGCTCGAGGAAAAAGCCAAAATTGCTGTTGTCGGAAAGGGTTGCGGAGTATTTCAATACCTTCTAAAGGACGCGGCCCCGGGGGGACGGCAGAATGTCGACTATTCTTTATTTGATCGGTGCTTTCGCCGTCATGGCCGGCGCTGGGCTCATCGCGTTCGGTGTTCCGATCAACGAGTTCAGCTTCGGCAATACGCTCATTGTCTCGGGCGTGACCGCGGCGGTTGGCGGCCTGATCATTATCGGTATCGCCGTCGCGGTTGGGCAGTTGCGCCGCATCGCCGAAGCGCTCGCCGCGCGGCCTTTCGCCAGAGAACTTGAAGCGCCCGCCGAAGTCCCGGCCGCGGCAATTCCACCAGCACGCACGCCAATTCCGCCACGGCAAAGGCCGGAGTCTGCCATGCGCGAAGCATTCGAAGCGCGCGGCGCGCCGTCTGCTGAACCCGAGCCGCCTCCCGCCCCGTCCTTTGCCCCACCGTCGCTGCGCAATCCGGAAGCGCCACCTTTGACATACGAAGAGGATGTCTCCCTGTCGCCGCGCCATCCGTCCGCCGGCGCGCCGGTGCCGCCACGGGCCGGTACGCCGGGCGCCAACGGTGGCGCAGGAGAGGTGGGACGCGAGCCAGGCTTCGAGCCGCCCTGGCGGGCGCCGCCGCCGCGTGAAGCCCCACCTAGTTTCAATTCCATGTGGCCGACATCCGAGCCAAGACCTGCGCGCGGCGCAAGCGGAAGCCCGCCCCCTGCAAGGCCGGAGACCCCTACGCCGCCGCCGCAAGCAAGCGAGCCTTCCGCCCCCACCCAGCCGCGCTCGGCCGCGGTGCTGAAGTCGGGTGTCGTCGACGGCATGGCCTATACGCTGTACGTCGACGGCTCGATCGAGGCCGAACTGCCGCAAGGCACGTTGCGGTTTGCCTCGATCGAGGATCTGCGCGCCCATCTCGAGAAGAATTCATAAGCGCGCGCCGGATCGCCGGCGGTCCCCGTCCAAACCGGGGCGCGGGACCCCACGCGCCTTCGACTGGTCATGCCACAGCAGAAACCAAAGACTAATCGTCGCTGCATTCTAGGTTTTTCTTGCCGCGACAGGTTTTCGATACTATTTTCGATAATATAGAAGCGCTCTTTCGTTTCTCGATACTTGATCACAAGCTTGGTCACAAAGTCAGGCACCAGGGCGGGGAGCCTCATGAACGACACCTCGGGCAATGGCAATTTCATTGAGCTGACCGCAGAGATCGTCTCGGCCTATGTCAGCAACAACACGGTGCCGGCGAGCGACATCTCGGCGCTGATCAGCCAGGTGCATGCGGCGCTCAGCCGGGTCTCCGGAAAGCCGGGTGACTCGACAGCCGAGCCGCTGAAACCGGCGGTGTCGCTGAAAAAGTCGGTCACGCCCGAATACATCGTCTGCCTCGAGGACGGCAAAAAGTTCAAATCGCTCAAGCGCCACCTGCGTACGCAATACAACATGACGCCCGAGCAGTACCGGGAGAAATGGGGTCTCGGCCCCGACTATCCGATGGTGGCGCCGAATTATGCGGCCGCCCGCTCACAACTCGCCAAGCAGATGGGTCTCGGCCAACAGCGCCGGCGGCGGTCTAAATAACGGAGAGCCGTCTGCGCTGCGGCGCCGGTCAGAGCTTCATCGTCTGAATGGACGATTTCGCAAATTTCGAGACGCGCGAGCAGTGCGGGCAGGTCGCCTCAAAGACCTCCGGCAGGCGGTCCGAGGTCGTCAGCCGTCCGGTCCCGACCGAAAGGCCAAATCGTGTCTTGCAGTCCGGGCAGACCAGGACTTCGAGCTTGAGGGTGTCGACAGCCATAGCGGCAATTTATCGACGGTGTCTTACTTTTGTTTAACCAACGCGGTGTCCCGCCACCGGCCGCGTGTTGCGGAAAAATTCCTATTATTTGTGGATAACCGGCGGCGCAAATGACCGTTGCTTCATTTAAATCGATTTATTTTCAATGGTTTATAGGCGCGCACCCAAACTTATCCCCGCTGCCGCATTTTCGGCGATGATGTAGGGAAATAATCCTACAGTAAGGGGATACCCATGTCGCCGCTCGACGCTTCCGAAGATCCTCGCCGCCTGCGGCCTGCGTCGGCCGATGCCGCGTTCGTATGCCGGCTGATGCAGGCCGCCACCGCCGCCGCCTTTGGCGTGCCGGTCGCCGCCTTGCGAGCGCGCTCGCGCCGCTCGGCCAAAGTTGCCTTTGCGCGCCAGAGCGCCATGTACGTCGCCCATGTGATGCTGGGACTGAGTTACAGCGCAGTCGGCGCGCACTTTCGCCGCGACCGCACCACCGCCGCCCATGCCTGCCAGACTGTCGAGGACCGCCGCGACGATCCGGCGATCGATGCGCTGCTGCAGCGGCTTGAGCTCACCTGCAACGAACTCGCCGCCACCCTGCTTAGCGACGTGCAGGTGCGGCCATGAAGGCGAATACGAGGGCAAACACGCGCGCAAAAACCCGCAAAGCCACGCACGTACCGCCGCCACCGCGCGCCGAGGTCGATTCTTTCCGCAGCCGCCATCTCGCGCTAGCGCAGAAACAGATTGCGACCGAACTCGGCCGCACTCAGGTGACCGTCGACGAAGCGGAAAGCCCGCTCGCCTGGCTCGCGCGGCGAAGCGGACGCAACGGCCGCCCCTTCATCGAGGCCCACCATTTGCAGGCCGGCGAGCGCCTGCGCAATGATTTCACCCGCGCCAACCTCATGCCGCGTACGACGGCGAATTGGGCAAGCTCCGTCGCCGCCGACCGCCGCAGCGGCGAGCGCGCCGCCCATTTCACCGAAACCATGATTGCCGCGCGCCAGCGCGTGCACCGCGCGCTCGATGCCGCCGGTCCCGAATTCGCCGGGCTGCTTCTCGATGTCTGTTGCTTTCTTAAAGGCCTGGAAGACATCGAACGCGAGCGCGGCTGGCCGGCGCGCTCGGCCAAGGTGGTGCTGCGGCTCGCGCTCGAGCGGCTGGCGCGCCACTTCGGCTATGCTGGCGAAGCGCGTGGCCGCGACCGCGCGGCGGTGCGCACCTGGTTGGCGGAAGACGCCGCATTCCATGTGGATGGGGGCGAGCCCCCCAAATAATTAGGCGTTTCCGGGCTTTCATTCGGCGAAAAGCTGGCTAAAACTATGGGTGGAGGCGCGTGGGCTAATGTCCCTCAAAGCAAGCGGCTCCATGGATGTCGTGTGGCTGTCTTATCGACTCTTTACGACACCAGGCCCCGGTTCTCGCGAACCGGGGCCTTTTCGTTTGCGTTCGTCGCTGGGGACGAAAAGTGAAAGATCTCACGCCGGCGTCAGCGACGCTTTGGCGTCGGCGCGGATGCGCTCGACCATCGCGCGCAAGCCGTTCGAGCGTTGCGGCGTCAGGTTCTCGCGCAGACCGAGCTTGTCGAACAGCGCGATCGCGTCGGTGTCGAGAATGTGCTTGGCGGGCTTGCCGGAGTAGAGCGCAAACAGAATGGCAATCAGCCCTTTTACGATATGGGCGTCGCTGTCGCCCTCGAAGTTGAGCGTGGGTCCCGCAGCATCGTCCGGCTTCACATGCGTGAGCAGCCAGACCTGGCTTGCGCAACCGCGCACCTTGTTGGTTTCGGTGTGGGCGTCATCTGCCAGCGGCGGCAGCGCGCGGCCGAGCTCAATGACATAGCGATAGCGGTCGTCCCACTCATCGAGCAGCTCGAAATTCTCCGTGATTTCATCGATCGACGTCATGCCGCCACCAGATCCCGTTTCAGCCGGAATATAGGGCGAGCGCCGCCGATCGCCAAAGACGGCGGCCCTGGCGACATCGCCTTGGCGCTGATGGTCAGGTTGCAGGCAGCGGTGCGCGGCGCGGCGGCAGCGGAACCGGCGCGTGCCAGAGCGGCGTAAAATCCGCCTCGGTCAGCGTGCCGCGCTCGCGCGGCGAGACCGGCACGGTGCCCGTGCTTTCCGGCGCAGCTTTCGGGCGGACGGTCTTTTTGGCCGCCGTCTCGGAAATCTTGGTAGTGACCAGTTCATATAAAGTGCGCGCGCCCGCTTCCGCCTTGTGGCCGAGCGCGACCGCGACCTTGCCGCCGACCTTGCAGGCATCGGGCTGACGGTCGCAGAAACCGCTCAGGTCGGACACTGCCGCGCCCGCCAGCGTGACCGCTTGGCTCGCATTGAACTGCGCCTCCGGTGACGCCGTATTCGTGCCGCCGCTCGGCAACAGCACGCAAACAACTCCCAGCCAGAACGCTATTCGCAACAGAAAGAACATAGCCCACCAATTATCCCCGGCAGCCTTTTCGCCGCCTTTGAACTAAACCGTAGCAGACAGGGCTGAAGCGGCTGTTGGCGATGACGGGCAGGTTTTTCCAAAAATCGATGCGAATGCGACACGCATTTTCGCAAAATTTGACAGGATCGAATTTGCTTCAAATTTTAAGTGCAGCCCGCCGGCCGCGTGGCGGCGGCATTTTGCAGCCGCCGATATGGTTACCGCGGCGGTAATATTTGGCGCGAACGGGGCCGCGCAGGCGTCCATGGCAAGACAAATTTCACCATGCCCGGCAAAACGAACCAAGCCAGCAATCAGGTCTGCGATGCTGGCGGAATTGCTGCGTTGCCCTTAGCGTTCGCTTAAGTGCGGCCCGATAGCATTTG
The DNA here is from genome assembly GCA_963840065.1 of uncultured Alphaproteobacteria bacterium. Classification (GTDB taxonomy): domain Bacteria; phylum Pseudomonadota; class Alphaproteobacteria; order Rhizobiales; family Xanthobacteraceae; genus Pseudolabrys. Next base: position 73,619 of record CAWIXF010000012.1, read on the forward strand.
TCCCATCAACAGGGCGCGTCCGTTTCGCCAACCGTGGGACAGGGATCCGTGCGTTTCCTCACGCCAGTGTGGAACTATGTCGACGCTTTGGTGCATCCGACCGCGCGCGGCGATGCGCTGACGGCGGCGCGCCATCGCGCCTTTATTGCGCCGCGCCTGCTCGGCAGCCTGGCCGCGCTGGCGAGCTTTCCCGTCTATCTCGCTTTTCGCGGGATCCCGAGCGCGCTCGAAGTCGGCGTCTTTGCCTGGCTGGTGACGCCCGTCCTGATCGCCAATTACCTCTCGCGTACGGGCCGCTACGAGAGCGCCCATGTGCTCTCATCGCTCGCGCTGACCGGGCTGGTGACCGTGGTTGCCTGGTGTACCGGTGGTATCGGCTCCTTCGCTGCAATCTGGCTGGTCGTGGTGCCGCTGGAAGCCGCGCTCTCGGCCTCGCGTCGTGTCGTGGCGCTCGCCTCTCTGATGGCACTCGCTGCCGCCGGGCTGCTGGTGGCGGTCAGCGCATTGGGCCTGCTGCTGCCGGCAATCACGCTCGCCAATCAGCATGGTGCGCTCGCCGCCCTCGGCATTATTTCGGCGGCGCTCTATGCGACGGGTCTTGCGCTCGGCGCCGAGCGACTGGCGCGCATCAGCTTCTGGCTGCTCTATGCCGAGGAAGACCGCTACCGGCTGCTGGCGCGCAACATGACCGACGTCATCACCCGGCATGGCCGCGACGGTGCGGTGCTGTTCGTCTCGCCGGCGGCGGACGCACTGTTCGGCGTCCCGCTGAACAAGCTTTCCGGTCATGGCCTGTTCGACCGCGTGCATGTGGCGGACCGGCCGGCCTATCTGACCGCGATCGCTGACGCTGCGTCCTCGGGCAGGGACAGCTCGGTGGAGTTTCGCATCCGCAAAGGCGGCGATGAGGGGACGTTTGGTGGTTGCTATCTTTGGGTCGAAATGCGCTGCCGCCCGCTCGAATATGCCGCCGACACGAAGACGGATATGCGCGAAGTGGTGGCGGTCCTTCGCGATGTGAGCGAGCGCAAGACGCAGGAGCGGGCCATCGAGATCGCGCGCACTGAATCCGAGCGCGCCAATCTCGCCAAGAGCCGCTTCCTGGCCACGATGAGTCACGAATTGCGCACGCCGCTCAATGCGGTCATCGGCTTTTCCGAAATGCTCACCAACGACGAGCTGGCGCTCGCGCCCGAGCGCAAACGCGAATACGCGCAACTTATCAACAATTCCGGCCGCCATCTGTTGTCGGTGGTCAACGGCATTCTCGACATGTCGAAGATGGAGACCGGCAATTTCGAGATCACGCCCGAGCCGTTCGCGCCGGCGCCGGCGGTGTCGAGCTGCTGCGACATCCTGGCGCTCAAGGCAAAGGACGCCGGCGTGGCGCTCGTGACCCGCGTTGCGTCCGGATTGCCGGAGGTGATGGCGGACCGCCGCGCCTTCAACCAGATCATGATCAATCTCGTCTCCAACGCCATCAAGTTCACGCCACGCGAAGGCCGCGTCACGGTGACGGCGAGCCGTGACGGCTGCGATTTTGTGGTGCATGTGGAGGATACCGGCGTCGGCATCGGCGCGGAGGATTTGCCGCGGCTGGGCGAGGCCTTCTTCCAGGCGCGCGCATCTTACGATCGCCGTCACGACGGCACCGGTCTTGGACTTTCGATCGTGAAGGGTCTGGTGCGCCTGCACGAAGGCCAGATGGATATCCGCAGCCGGCTGGGAGAAGGCACCCGCGTTTCGGTGCGTCTGCCGATCGACGGTGGCGGCCGGCGCCCGCCGGCGGAGCCGGTGAAACTGACGACAGGCCGCGCCGAATTCGGCGCGACATCAAGACAAGAGGTGAAGAAAAGTGCCTAGCCGTAAGCGCCGCGCCAACCCGCCACAAGCCGATGTCGCCCGTAGTCGGGTGATCGCGCGTCATCCGCGCGAGTTCGTCGGTTTCGTGCTGGCGACCGCCTTCACCGGCACGATATTTGTCAATGCGTTGTTTTTGCAGAAGGGCCCGCACCCGGCGCCGATCTTTGCTCCGCAATTATTGACACAACGGGAAGCGGCGCTGCCGCCGCATCGACCGCCGACCGCGCCCCGCACGCAGGCGCAGATTACGGTCGACATCCAGCGCGAACTCGCCCGCCTCGGACTTTACGACGGGGCTGTCGATGGTCTCTGGGGCGCGAAGACGGCGACCGCCGCGCGCGACTTCATTCAGGCCGGGCGTTTGAAATTCGGCGCCGAGCCGAGCGAAGCCTTGCTGCGGGCTGTTGCGGCGGCGCCGGTGAAGGCGAAGCCTGCGGCCGCCGCGCCCATTGCGGCCGCGCCGGTCAAACCGGTGACCGCTTCGCCCGTTGTGCCGGCTGCGGCGCCGGCGCGAAACGATCCGATCGCAGCCGTGATCGCGGCACCGTCGAAGCGTCTGCTGGCAATCCAGCGCGCGCTCGCCGAATTCGGTTATGGCCAGATCAAGCCCAGCGGCGTTTACGACCAGGATACGAGAGCGGCAATTGAGAAGTTCCAGCGCGACCGCAGCCTGCCGGTGGACGGGCAGGTCTCCGATAATTTCGTGCGTGAGCTTGCACGCATGACGGGCCGGTCTTTCGAGCAATAGCGGCGCTCCCCGCCGGCGTGTTACTAAAAGCCGATGCGTTTAAAGACCGGGATCTGGGTGGCGGCCTATCTGCGCCGCTGCCAAATCGAAGGCGCTTTCACGGCGGTCCGTCGCCGCGGCGCGGAGGAAGCCGGCGCGGTTTTCATCATCGTCAACCGGCTCGACGGCACCGCAACTTTGTATGGTCCGGCGCCACAAACCGTCTTCGACGAGTCGCAGCCAAGCGAGCGCTACTTCACGGCCGCGCTCGGCAGCGATGCGCCCGTCGCCGAAGCCGATATCGAGGCCCGGCTGACACGGGAAATTCGCTTCGATCCGGATATCTGGATCGTCGAGATTGAGGATCGCGCCGGACGGCACTTCCTCGACAATATTGTGAGTTGATCAGCTGCGCCGCGATTTTGCGTTGGATGGCGCGGTGACCTGGTTGCGCACCGGGCGGTGCGGCTGTGGCGTCGCCATGCCGCGTGCGCTGCGGCGCTCGTCGTCCCAATGCACCGGTGCATGCTGGGGCCGCGCGCGGGCAACCGATCGGCGCCAGATCGTCACCATCTGTTCGGCCGCGGCAAAGGTGATTTCGTCGAAAAGCAAAGCGAGATCGTAGACCCGCTGAACGGACAGGCCGATGTCCGGGTTGAGAAACAGCAGGATGCGCTGAAGCACCTCGGCCTTCATGCCGAGCGCCTTGGTTGCGACGACGATCGGCTCGCCGGACGGGTCACCGACGATGCGATGGGCGAGCGTGCGAGCGATGCCGAGCGCATGTTCCAGCTCGCGCGTGAATTCGCCCGGGTTGCGTTGCAGGGCGGCATTCTCCAGGCGGCGCGCAACGTCGCGCGAGAGCGGCAAGGTTTGACGCGGCTGCCGTGCCGCCGCGGCGTCGAGGTTGGTCAGGATCAGCCGGCGTTCGTCGGTGCCGGCGGCAAAGAACAATTCGGCGAGCTCGAGCCCCGACGCCGGCTTGGCCGTGGGCCTGTCCGTGGGTCTGGATTCGGTGTGCAACGCGGCCGGTGCGGCGGGTACGGTCGTCGTTCCGGCGAGCTTGTCCAGGACGGCCGCAGGTGCGTGCGGATAGGCTCTGAGCCGGGCCGTAACGATCGCGCGGGTCGCCGCATCGACCGTTTCAATCAGCCCGAGCGCGAGCTCGATGTATTGGATTTTCTCATCGGCGGAGTGAACCGGCTTCTGGATATAGAGGTCCGTCAGCACGCGCAGCAGCGTCGGGCGAATATCGACGCCGTCCCGGCACGCCAGATCAACCAGACCATCGAGAGTGGGATACGCGGGGAGCTTTGGCATACCTGTACGCTGACAAGAGGTTTACGCGATGCCGAAGATTAGTCCGCTCCCGTTAGCAGAGCGTTAACCTTGCACGCCCTTTAATTGCCAGAAGGCGCCGACCCGGCAGGCTTTGCGCCGGAGCGGAAAGGGGACTGCAATGGGCGAAGTCATCCGATTTCCCGACGAGGGCTATATGCGGGTCGGCCGATACGTCGGTTCCGACAGCGAGCCCGCAACGGTCATCATTCTGCCGGTGGTCCGCGTCGAGCGGGATCCAGGTGGTTCGAACGACGTGACACCGAATTCCCGTAACACAGGCGGCCGCCGACGCCGTCGCCGGAACGAGCGCTGATCCGATCCGCGCCCAACCACTCGATGCATACACCGCCGCCTTCACGCCCGACGGCGCTACATTGGAGTCGGCGCCTGGTCATGCTGGCCGCGCTCTCTCTGCTCGGCGGTTGCGCCAATGGCGACTTCGGTCAGATCAAACCCTACCTGGTACGCGACAGTATCCACGACTGGGTCGGCCCCGCGGCGATCGAGGGGACGGGTGCGATCCCGTCAACCTTCGAGTTGACCGATGACGAGCGCGCGTTGCGCGATCTCGCTTATCCGCTGATCGAACCGCCCTACGACCGCCAGCGATGGAATGCCATCGTCAGGGAGTACGGGCTGATTGCACAAAGCCGCATCCAGGTGCCCCCCGTCACCGCCTATGCCGACGATCTCTTTGGGTCGGCGTATCGCTCGCCCGCGGCGCGCTATGCGCACTTGATCGACGACATCCGCAACGACGCGACGCGCCTTCCGCAGTTTTTCGAGACAGCGACGCGCGTCCTCGACATAGACCAGAGGCGGCGGCAAAGCCTCAACTATGTGTCGCATCTGTCAAAGGCCGAGCGCACCAACGCGCTGCGGCGGATCAACGTCAACAGGGCGATCGTCGAATGGGTGTGCGAAAGCCTCCATCGGCGCACGGCAAGCTACCAGTTTGCGCTGGAGCGGCTGGTCATCATGACGCCGACGCGTGAAGCGGTGGATACCGAGCGCGTGCTCAAGCACCTCCGCGCGGAATTCAACTACTACAGCCGCAACGCCGCTCCGACCTGGAAGCGCCAGAAAAGTCTCGCCTCCTCCAACTGACATGCCGGAACGGCGTCCGACTAGCGACTCGATTCGGGCAGGCTGATTTGCTGGCACCGCGCACCGGCAACGGCTGCCTTGACTTTCGGCAGCAGGCCCGGTTCTGGCACCAGCGCACGGATTTCGATGATGCCCGTCTCCGTCGGCGATTCAACGATCAAGAGGTCGGCAGCGGTGACGTTTTCATTTTCCGGCATTGCGTTGTGCTGCTCGGTGGTCATCAGGTCGAGCTCGATGGCGCGCTTGCCCGCCGAACGGTCGTTGATGGCGTAGTAGGCAACATCGCTATTGGTATAGAACGATATCGAGGTGTAGCCGTGGCTGATTGGCGCACTGAGTTTAAGCGGCCCGTCCGAGAGATCGTAGCGGCAGATGGCGCTGACGAAGGCCGGATCCATGAACGGCATCGTCGCTTTTTCCGGTGTCGGGGCGGGAAGTTGAATGACGGTGTTGACCGGAGCGATCGGCGTCAGCCGCGCATAGGCATCCTGCGTGGCGGTGCGCGGCAAAATGATGATCGTGGCGAGGTGAACAATGCCGCCGAGCAGCACACCGCCGAGCAACAAGAGAAGCCAGCGGATCATCGGCAACTCCTCGTCCTGACCGCCGGCATTGGCACCTCGCGCCCCTCCTTGGTCGCGACCCCGACGGCCGTGTCGTAAAAGCGCAGCGCGAGAATGTAACGATCGATGCCGCCTGTCGGCAGCCAGTTGCCGGGCGTTGCACGCGGCGCGACCACGATTTCAAAACTGCCGTCGGCGCGGCGCACGATTTCCTGGCTGGTGAAATCGTATCGGTTGATCGAATTGGTGACCAATCCACCGTCCGGATTGTAGAGCGTGAGCGTCCAAAACCGCGCAGCCGGGGTGATGCCGGAGATGAGCACCTCGCATCGTCCATCGAGACGGCGCCCCTTGTCGTCGGTCCGGGCCAGAAACGTGAGGCCGTCACCCAGCGCAATCGGCAAGCGCCCGCTGCGAGCCACCGAGGCGCGCGCGTAAGGATCGGCGTCCGTTGTGCCGGTCTTGGGCCAGGCGGTCCAACTGCCGATCGTTAATGCACCGAAGGCGGCGCCGCGAGTCAGCGCATAATACGTCGCGCCGAGACCCACGCAGGCGGCAACGATGAGGGCAAATAACGTTCCGAAAAGCAGCCGCACGTTTTTTCCGCTGGCGGTGAGGGTCGTTGATTTGGGATAAGGAAGATTACGCTGGCGACCGCCGGGCCGCTAATCAGTTTCGCTCGAACGCGCGCCCTTCCAGCGCCGTAGCGAGGGCGTCGCCTTTGCCGTCCGTCTGTTTATTTCTGTCGAGCGCGGCGGTCGGGGCAGGGCCCATCGCACGGCTTGCGTCATCCAGCATCTTTTCGAGCTGGGACAGGATTTCGGAGCCGCGCTTGCTCAGCATGACCGGGCGGCGCACCGGCGGCGCATCGCCCGGCTGCTTTGTCTTGAAGGCGACCGGGGCAGATAGCTGGCGATCCTTCGGGACCGGGACGCCGGGGAGTTGCTTGAGCTCGATGCCCTCATGGGCATAGGCCATGATCTTGTGCCACGTCATCGCCGGCAGCGAACCGCCGGTCATGCGGTTGGTCGATTCGTAATTGTCGTTGCCCATCCACACGCCGCAGACGAAGTTGCCCGTGTAGCCCATGAACCAGGCGTCACGATAGGCGTTGGTGGTGCCGGTCTTGCCGGCGGCCGCGATGCCGTCCAGTCGCGCGCGCCGGCCGGTGCCGTTTTCCACCACGCTGTTCATCATCTTGATCATGTTTTGCGCGACGCCGGCCGGCAGCACACGCGTCGGCTTCGGTCCGTCGCGATCGAAACGCCAGATGAGGTTACCGGTGCCGGTGCGCACTTCCAGAATGGCGTGCGGCGTGACCTTCATGCCGAGGTTGGGAAAGGCCCCGTAGGCGCCGACATGATCGATCAATTCGACGCCGTCGGCGCCGATCGGCAGCGATGGCGTGTCGGGCAGCGGCGTGTGGATACCCATTTTATGTGCGAGCGCGATGATCTTCGCCCGGCCGAGCTTGGCATTGCCGTTGCCGACAATCACCGACAGGCGCACGGCGATGGTGTTGATCGAATGTGTCAGCGCTTGAATCAGCGTCATCCGTCCGCGGTAGGAGTGGCCGTAATTGTGCGGGCACCAGTTGCCAATGCAGATCGGACCGTCGACCACGATCGAGTTTGGCGTCAGCCCGTGGATCAGGGCGGTCGAATAAACGTAGGGCTTGAACGATGAGCCGGGCTGGCGCAGCGAGTCAGTGGCGCGGTTGAACTGGCTCTCGCCGTAATCGCGTCCGCCGACCATGGCGCGCACGGAACCGTCGACATCCATCAGCACCGCAGCGGCCTGGCCGGCGTGATACGAACTGCCATACTGACGCAACGAACTTTCGACGGCCGCGTCGGCGGCTTTTTGCAAAGCCGGATCGAGCGCGGTGCGCACGACGAAGACGCGTTCGGTCATCGTCTTCGGGAGCGTGTCGACCAACTTCTTCATCTGGTCGAATGCCCAGTCGAGGTAATAGTTGGGCGCATCGTCGTCGCGGCGATCGATGGGCGTGGCCGGATGGCGGCGCGCGCCGAAGACCTGGCCTTCGGTCATGAAGCCCGACTCGACGAGACGATCGAGCACGACGTTGGCGCGCGCGCGCGCGGCCGGCAGGTTGACCATGGGCGAATATTTCGACGGCGCCTTGAACAGGCCGGCGAGCATCGCCGCCTCGGGCAGATCGACGTCGCGCGCCGACTTGTTGAAGTAGTAGCGCGCGGCCGCGTCGACTCCGAAAGCGCCGCCGCCCATATAGGCGCGGTCGAGATAGAGCTTGAGAATTTCGTTCTTGGTCAGCCGCGCCTCCAGCCAAAACGCAAGAAACGCTTCCTTGATCTTGCGCTCGAGCGTGCGCTCATTGCTGAGGAACAAATTTTTCGCGAGCTGCTGCGTGATCGAGGAGCCGCCCTGCACGACACCGCCGGCCTTGGCGTTGGTCACCACCGCGCGCATCGTGCCGGCGACGTCGATGCCGAAATGGTCGTAGAAGCGGCGGTCTTCGGTGGCGATCGCCGCCTTGATCAGATGATCGGGAAACTGGTCGAGCGGGATCGAATCGTTGTGGCGGATGCCGCGCGTGCCGATCTCGTTGCCGTAGCGGTCGAGGAAGGTGACCGCGAGCTCCGACTTCTTCAGCCAGTCGCCGTCGCCGGTCACGCGAAAGGCGGGGATGGCGAGCGCCAGCATCAAGATGCCGCCGGCGGTGCCCATGGTCGCCGCTTCGGAGAAAAACTCGTTGGTCCAGCGCCGCCAGCCGGCGACGTGGAAGCGGTCCATCGCCGTCGAGAAGCGCTCCCACTGCTCGCGCAAGCCGGACGCGCTCTGGAACATGGAAAAGTCGATCCAGGCGTCGATGCCGAGCAGGACGCGCTTGATCGATTTCTTCCAGTCGGAGGGAAACAGGTCGCGCAAGGTTTCGTCTCTATTCCAAGGGATTCAAGGGACCCGCAGGCCGCGAATTTAGCCGATCCGCCCTTAAGGGGCCAATGGCGGGCGAACGTTAATCACCGCCAAGGTGAACGGAAATTGGGGATGAATAAGGGCCGCGGGAAGGGGCGTTAACGCGTTCTTCGGTCATTCCGGGGACGGCCCGAAAGGGCCGGGCCGGAATCCGTTAACGCAGGCCGGGGTTATGGATTCCGGGCCCGCTCGCCATAGCGCGTCGAGGACGCGCGTAGACGCGCTTAGGCCCGCGCGCCCCGGAATGACGGTCCAGGGGGATGCCCGCCACGACAGGGCCCAACCCAGCCGCTACAAGGGCCCTGACATGACGGATTCGCCCCGCAAGACCCAAACCGCAGATCGCGCCGCCGGCAACGGCGCCGGCGAGAACACCGGCAAAGGCGCCGGGCCCGCCGCCGCGCAAGCGGCCGAGAAAGCGGCCGAGAAAGTTCCGTTCTGGCGCAGCAAGAAGCTCTCCGAAATGAGCCCGCGCGAATGGGAGAGCCTGTGCGACGGCTGCGGCCGCTGCTGCCTGAACAAGCTGATCGACGAGGACACCAACGAGACGGTGTTCACCTCCGTCGGCTGCCGGCTGCTCGACGACAAGACCTGCCGCTGCCGCGACTACGCCCACCGCCAGCGCCAGGTGTCCGACTGCGTGCGGCTGACCTGGCGCAACGTGCGCCGGCTCACCTGGCTGCCGCCGACCTGCGCCTACCGGCTGGTGGCGGAGGGGCGCGATCTGGCCTGGTGGCATCCTTTGGTCTCGGGGTCGAAAGACACGGTGTACAGCGCCGGCATCTCGGTGCGCGGCCGCGTGGCGGCGAGCGAGACCGACGTGCCGGACGAGCGGTTGGAGGAGTTTATTGTGGCGTGGCCGGGGCGTTGGCCGAAAGGCGCGCGGCGGAAGCCGGGGCGCCGTCAGACGTAAGAAGCGGGCGCGCAAAGCGCGCCGGGAAGGAGAGATGAAAGAAACCAAACAAGCCCGAATGTCTTGATTTCAACCTTTACGCGCGCTAGAACAAAACAAGAACTTTTCTGTATTTATATTTGAGGCACTGGTTATGCTCGACGAAGACGGTCTGCCTCTCGACGAAGTCGGGCCATGGGCTAAAGAAAAACATGAGCGCCTGCGAAGGTACGTTGATATCTCACGCGCCGCCCGAAGGAAGTTTGTACAGGGAAGCGGAGGCGCAGCTTACATAGACCTATTCTGCGGTACTGGGCGAGGTTTCATTCAAGAGACGAATGAAAAGATCGATGGCAGCCCACTTGACGCGTTTAGGAGCGCCCGAGATGGCGGTGTGCCTTTTTCTGAGATTCACGTTGCTGATTCCGACAGTGAAAAATGTGCCGCAGCTGCGGCACGAATTGCGAACTTAGGAGGCGCTGCTTCGAAATATGTAGGAAAAGCGGAAGAGACGACTTTGCAAATTGTTGGGCGACTTAATCCTTACGGACTGCACTTTGCGTTCCTCGACCCCTTTAATCTAGATGATCTGCGTTTCTCAGTCATCGAAGCGCTTAGTCACCTGAAGCGCATTGATATGTTGATACATGTGAGCGCCCAGGACTTGCAGCGAAACCTAGATGCATATTCAATATCCAAAGATGGTCCTTTGGATCACTTTGCCCCGGGCTGGCGAAAGGCTGTCGATCTTCGGCAGACAAAATCAGCAACACGGGCAGCGTATATCGCCTATTGGGCCTCTAAAATGGAAGCGCTTGGACTGCCTCCTGCACGACGCGCAGAACTGGTTTCTGGCACAACGAAAAATCAACGCCTCTATTGGCTAGTATTTGTTAGCCGAAGCGATTTTGCGAAGAGCCTCTGGGACAAAATACGGAATGTCTCGGGCCAGGGCGAATTGCTATAGGGGGACGGGACTAACCTATGGCCGCATCCGACATTGAATGGACCGAAGCGACCTGGAATCCGATTGCCGGATGCTCGATCGTTTCTCCCGGTTGCACCAATTGCTATGCGATGCGGATGGCCGCACGTCTGCAAGCGATGGGCATGAATAAGTATGCGCGCACCACGCGCAAGTCGGGCAAGCGGCATGTTTGGACCGGGCGCGTGAACGTCGACAAGACGGCGCTTACGGCACCGCTATCGTGGAAAAAGCCGCAGCGCATCTTTGTCAATTCCATGTCCGATCTTTTCCAGGACAAGGCCAGCGAAGCTTTCGTCAAGCGAGTTTGGCGCGTGATGGAGCAAGCACACTGGCATTCATTCCAGGTTCTGACCAAGCGCCCCGAACGCATGCTGAACTTACTGTCGAAGTCCGACTTTCCGATATTGCCCAATGTCTGGCTCGGAACGTCAGTGGAGAGTGAAGACTATCTTGAGCGCATCGACATTTTGCGTCGTGTTCCGGGGCGCATTCGGTTCGTCTCATTCGAGCCATTACTGGGACCGATCGTCGATCCAGATTTGAGCGGCATTCATTGGGCAATTGTTGGAGGTGAGTCCGGGCCTCGCTCGCGCTCAATGGAGTCGTGGTGGGTCGAGCAGTTGCATGAGACTTGCGAACAGCAGCGCGTGAAGTTTTTCTTCAAGCAATGGGGCGGGAAGCGAAAGAAGAAAACAGGTCGCATTTTCAAAGACCGAACGTGGGACGAGTACCCCGTTGCGACGGCTCAAGCCTAGAATTGCATCTTGTATCGTTGACTGCGGTCAGGAAAGTATTCCTTGACAGCATGACGCTGCCCCGCTACTTTTTCTTATCCTTCCAAAACTGAATCCGTTCCCCATGACCCGCCGCACATCACTGCGCGCGCGAGCGCAAAGGATTTATCGCGCGCGCGCCGCGTCCAAGCCGCCGGGCGCACCGACGCGCGAAACGAAGCCAAAGCCGACGCGCCTCACCGCGCGCGTGCGCAGGCTCTATGAAAACAGCGCCGTGCCGGTGCGCGAATTCGCGCAACTCGCCGGCGTGACCGAGCGCACCATCTACAAATACGCGCGCAAAGGCGGCTGGACGCCGCGCTATGCCTGGAACGATGCCGGCGGCGCTCATCGCCGAAAGCGTTGGCGTGCGACGGAGCGTTTCGTGCCGGCAAAGGGCGCCGGCGGCCGCTTCATCGCCCGCGCGGACAAGGCCAAGCCTTACCGCCAAGGGCTCAAGGCGACCGACGCCCGAGGCGCCCGGCGTGCCATGGAAAAGTGCGCGAAAGCGGAACGCATCGCGCGCGCAGTGCAAGCCGAAGCCGAGGCGGAGCGGCGCTGCGCGGCGCTCGTGCGCGCAATCGACAACACGAATGGCGCGCTGCGCGAGCTCAACGTCTATCTCGCCGCGCGCCGCAAGCCGGGCGCCGTGCGACACACGCGCGCTGATGCCTTGATCGAAAGCGCTTTGTACCGCGCGGTCGCGGTGACGACGCGCCGCTGGGAGGCTTTGCTGGAGTCGGAGGAGGCGCCGCAGGAACAAAACACGTGAGGCGGTGTCGGCGACCCTCTCCTCCTGCGGGAGAGGGCATACTTTGCGGCGAATGAGTCGGCCTTTAGCATTTAGCGTCGCTCGCTGCATTGCCGCGACGACGGTCGCTATTGGGTGTATAGCGGACAAACAGCGATCCGAAGGCCGAATTGCTTGGTTGCTAATGACCCATAAGCAACAGTGGCAAGCCGGATCGTGAGCGACGTCACGCAACGAGCACGGTTGCGGACAATCGCCGAACGGGCATTCCCCTTGTTTAACCTGCCTAGCCCAGGTCTGCTGGCTAAGTTGCATGTATAAAGATCAGAATTTCTGCGACGGTGGCCCGAAGCTGTCCGGCTAAAGCCAGAGTGGCTATTGCCGCTCGCCAAGCTGGGTCTGGAACGTGCGGCTGCCCTATTGCTACCTTTGAGATAATGGAAAATAATGGCTCTACCTTGGGTTTTTTGGCATCGGACGGATGAACGCGGTGCTACCAGGTATGATTACAATGGTTACAGGTGGCGCGTTCACAGGATGGGGCATACCGATGTCCCAACGAGTTCAATCGTGATCCGCTGAAGCTTGGCGCTGTCGGAATACCGTTCTGCTCTTAGTGTGTCCCTGCATAACGATCGAAAGTGGCAGGGTGGCAACGGACTTGGCTTGCGGCGATACTGAGACCGCTGGCTCAGACGCATTGGTTTATTGTCGTTTCGCGTCCTTGCGCGGGGTAGCTCTAAAGGAGGCTTCGATGCGTCTTCCTTTTCGCGTCTTTCTCGTAGCGATCCTGTTTGCAATGTTGACCGGAAACGCCGAGGCGGCGAACGCGACGCTCTGCGCTGCCTATGTCAAGTCTGCGATGAAGCGGATAGGCATCAACAAGAGCCTTGGCTGCGGCATCACGGGAATCGGCTTTGTCGACGATGAGGCAGGCCAGCGCCGATGGTGTAAGCAGTCGACCGACGCGGCGGTTTTAAACGAAAGTCTGTGGGATGATGAAATTACCGAAAAGTGCCAAATTTGCGGTAAGTACGCCATGCAGGCTAATGACGCCGCGCGTCAGAACCGTCTGTTCCATTGCGGATATACAGGTGATCGATTGGGATCTGGCGACGGTCACATGAAATGGTGCATGGGTTTGGCGGAAACCGGTCAGCGGTGCCAAGTTGTGGGACATTTGGCTGGGTATAAAGACGCATGCCCGAGTGAAATTGAAGAGTTATTATCTTGATCCTGAAACAAGAGCGCGCGGAGGTGCGATCAAGAAATGCAAGGCTCAATATACTCAGGCGCAGATCGCCGCATGCGAGAAGTACGCCACGGACGCGGTGGCGCTGGCAAACATGAATGCCAGTAATTCGAACTGTCACGGTGAGGGTCCCCGATGGACCCAAAACTGGGACGAACATTTTGCATTTTGTACATGGGGCTGGATGCACGATATCAATGGAAAGTTGGTCACCACCGCAATGAAAGAAGAGGGCGATGCCCGCCAAGCCGACGTGAAAGCCTGCGCGCATGTTGTAAGTTTGGGAAAGAAGAAAGCAGGCGCCGGCGGCTCCAACGGAAATCAACTCCAGCCGCAACCGTCCTCCGGGCCAAGTCCATTCGGCGACGGCAAGAAGATTAACGCCATTGCGCCTGGCGCGAGCGGCATTTCCACGGTCAACAAACCAAACAGTACGACCACGCGACCTAGCAACACTCTCCGCAGCAAAAAGGTGCCAGCCGCGGCCGCGAACTCCGGTGGGTTCGACACGTCGAAGTCCCCCAACAGCTCCGCGATGGATCGTCTGGGTGGGCTCGGTGTGGACAGCTCGCTCGGCAATGTGTCCGGCAATTCGGGTTATGTCGCGCCGCAAGGCGGGCGCCGCCCGGCGTCCGGAACGGCCAAGCGCAGCGGTGGCAAGAATGCGTCGAAACCTTCCAAGTCTCTCGGTCCGTTAAAACGGGAGGGGAGCGTTGATTATGGCGGCTGCGCCGGCTGCGGACAGGACAAGTTCACGCAGCCCAAATAATATTCGTCTCATTGTTCGAGGCGAACAATCGGATGCCGACTTTTCGGCACTGCCGGAATTAGCGCCTGTCCTTTTAAAAATGACATTTGATGCGCGCGAGCAACACGGACAAGTTGATCCACAGCTTGCCTTCGCTTTACGCTGGACAAACACGTTAATGTCGCGTCAGCATTGCTGACCAACGTGGATTGGCCGCGCGGATGGGCGACGTGGGGCACTTGGCGGGCGTTTTGCGATTTGGCGCATGCTTTGTCTTGGTGGCTGTGTACAGCATTCACCCGGCCACGGCCGACGACGCCTTCGGGCCGCGCTCCGGTTGCTATTTCGGATTTCAGGGCGGCGTAGCGGAGTCTCATTCGTCATGGCAATACACCAATAACAGTCCCTATTCGGCGCAGGGCAATGCCGGACCGCAGCTGATTCCAGGTCAGGATTTCAGCCAGGATCGCGGGGTCATTGGCGGCCAGTTGGGATGTAATTTTGCCCTGCTTGGCCCATGGATTGGCGGAATTGAAGCAGCTTTTGTTGGCGACCCGATGGACCGCCGGAAAAACAATTACAACGACCTCGGCCCCTATACCGAGTTGGTGACGACAAACATCAAGTCGGTCTCCACGTTAACAGGTCGTTTGGGCTTCGCCATCGCGCCGGACTGGCTAGTTTATGCCAAAGGCGGATTTGCACTCGGTCTGATTTCCACATCCGGCTCGACGACAGCCGCTTTGCCGGAATTCAGCTGGGTCTCGACCGAATGGCAACCCGGTTGGACCGTGGGCGCCGGCGTCGAATATTGGTTGCTTCCAAGGGTCTCGCTTGGCGTCGAATACAACTACTACCAGTTCGAAACGAAAGAATATTCCGGCCAGACGTCGCTCATCGACACAGGGCCGCCGGTCGCGCCCGCAAATCCTGTGAACCACCGGGTCAGCGCCGATGTGCAGACGCTCATGGCGCGCATCAATTTCTACGATCCATTTGGCTACACGACGGTCAAGCCGGCGCTCGCGATGGATCGTTGGCGTCCGCCAGGGCAATTCTCGTCTTTCGTCAACACCACGACGAAATACTATTCTTGGACCGGCTCTCGAGGATCCAACATTTTCGAGCCCTATTCCGGAAATGGTTCGCTGCTTTACGTACCCACGACTATCGGTGTCGACTACTATCTGCCGTCCTCAGCCAAGGTCGAAACCCGCGTCAAGACCGGCTACGTGTCCGCGCACCAAGGTACGCCCGGCGAGGTCGCGAGCTACGATGGACCTGTCGATTCCCAGGTTTCAATCAACGCGACATTCTTGCAGTTCAGCTCTATCCGTCCGCAGATGGGCGTCGCGGCGAACCTGCCGACGGGCACGTCATATTTACCCGACAATCAGCGGTTCGCTCGCATGGACCCCGATCTGGTCGAGATCGGCAGCTTCGGCGCCGGTTACAATATCAATCCGACCGTTGGTTTCATCATGGGCATCAATCAAACGACCGCGGTTTCGGTTTCCGGTGGCTATGCCTGGCAAGGCGCCTTCAACCGCGAAACGGTGGACCTCAATGCACAGGGTGGTTACGGTTCATTCGATGGAGTGGCTCGCGTCAATCCGGGAGACGTTTTCACCGCGAACGCGAACGTGACCACCGAATTCAATAAGTTGGTTCTTCTCGCCAGCTTTGCTTACATGTCGGAATCGAAGGCGACGGTCGATGGTATGGCCATCGGTCGCGCCGGTGCACGATATACGGCCAACGTGGCCGCTACCCAGACAATCGATCAGCGCTGGGCGGTCGTGCTGAACGGTTCCTGGAGCTTCCAGGAGAAGAACGAAATCGTAATGCCCGGCGGCGGGTTCGGCCTGGAACCCAAGAATTCGAACAGCAATGTTGTCATCGGGTCGATCGAGCCGAGCTACATTGCGACCGACACTCTCAAGTTAGCGGTCAACTACAGTTTTCTTTGGCGGGACGAGAACTACTATGATCAGTTTGAAGGCCGCTTCATTCCGGCAAAGACGAAGCACACGGTCGGCGGCTCGGCGACTTGGGCGTTCGCGCCGGGCGCGCTGCTCGAGTTCCGCGGCTCTTATTCTTGGATCCATCAGAACGACAGTGCCTACCTGCCTGTCGTTCTCGTACCACCAAGTTACGCTATCATACCCCCGGCGCTGACCTATACGGCTTGGATGGCGTCGGTGACCGGCAGCGTCAGGTTTTAAAGAGGATCAAACTCGATGCGCAACATCACATCCTTCGGCTTCTCAATTGCAATCCTGCTCATTCTGGCGCCCGCCGTCGCAAACGCGCAGGCCGTCTCGACAAGCACGAACGCGCCGCCACGGCAAACATCCGCTGCCGCTCAACCGCCGCAGGAATGTTTGCGCGCGCTCGATGGCTCCTGCACAAAGCCTGCGCTTGCCGACGCTGCCGGAAAACGCGCGGAGATCATGTCGTCGGTCCGCGTGTCGTATTTCGGCACACCGGCGGGCACGGTGGGCGGAAGCTACATTCCGTACGAGCGCTTGTTCCGCGACAACGAAATTGTATTTGGTCTGCCGACGTACACGTGCGCGGCATGTAACGTGGTGCAACGCACGAAGTAGGTCTCCGCTAGGCGAAGCGGCCTGCGCGGCCTGCCGATGATCCACACTACACCTAGCCATTGTGTGCGTGCTGCGCTGTATGTGGTGTAAGTACCGTTAAGGACCGGCGGGATTTCTTGGTCTCGTCGGTCACCCGCGAGTCTGATCCGGGTCATTGGAACCCGACCCATTCGGCGTCAGTGTCTAACAATTTTGATGCCCTTCGACGAGGTATCTATCCCGTCAAATGCACCGCGACGCCGATACCATCTCGATGTTAGTATGAAGTCAATCGGGAAATTTTATTATGCATCGGGTCATTGGTCTGGCGCTCGCCGCTGCAGCATTGTTTCTTTTCCACAATCGGGTGCAGGCGGCCAGCGCGCATGTTTGCAATGGCTACGCCAAAGAGGCTGTAGCCAAGGCACAGGGCGCACGCTCATTTGGCTGCGATTATGATTTCAGCGATCTACGCTGGTCCACAAATCGAAACAAGCACGTACAGTGGTGCAAGACCAAGTCGCAGAGTGCGGTGAATAATGAGGTTGCAATCCTCCGACGAGAATTGAAGCTTTGCCAGACGTGCCGTGCATATGCCGATTTGGCAGCGGAGGCCGCTGCCGCCAACGGAAAGCTTAAGTGTGGATTGACCGGCGCGCGTTGGAATGACAACGCGGCCGATCATTTCGCTTGGTGCATGGCGATGCGGAATCCCAGATTGCGCCCTACGGAGATTGCCTCGACGCATGCGTCACAAGAGCCGGTTACAGCAAAACTGATGAACGCAGAGACCGGTGCCCGGCAATTGAGATTAGAAGAATGCAAATTACGCCGAAACGATCATTGACAATTCCCGCGAAAATTCGGGAGACGCACTTTGCTACCAGCGTGAACGGAGTTCCAATGACACATTTTGTTCGCTCCAGCTTGACGCGGATTGTTTTGGTGTGCGCCGCCTTGATTTTCTTTTCCGGTCGCGACGCTGCCCAATCGGTCGTTATCGTAAATCCTGCGACCATCAATCATTGGCTCGATTTAGCACAGCAGATACGCAACCTCGGGTTCTGCCGCTACAGTCCTAGCGATCCGGCATTGTCGCTCGATCGAAATGTACAGGTGAACTTTGCCCGCGGCGTGAACGACGACACCATCGCAAAACGGACGGCTGAGTTGGAAGGAACGCTCAAACGATGCTCATTCTGTCGCGTCTATGCAAAGGCTGCGGTGTCGGCGTCTAGAGATAATATTTCGTACAAGTGCGGCTTTACTGGCCCGCTCTGGAGTACCGATGAAGCATACCATTTTGATGGCTGCATGACGGTCGAGCATAATTATTCTGGTAATTTGTTCTCCGACCTTGCTCAGGTTGGTAACACCTCAACGTTGGAAGAGTTGGAAGCAGAATACATGAACCCGGACACCGGGGCGCGAACTCAGGCGATTGCAGAGTGCAAATTGACCCATCGGGGACCGGTCTGCTTTACGTGCCATAATGTGTCTAGTGTTTCCGTTACGCCCAAGGAGTCATCGAGCGCCGCGTTCCCATCTCGGCGGAAGAGCACACGCGAGAAGCCCGATCAACTGATCACAAACAGACCCGCTGTCAATGTTCGGAAAAATAGTTCAAATTCGAGAAATGACTTGGTGCGGCCGTCCGGTCGATCCGGCCGCCGCGCGACCCCTTCTAAAGGCAACAATACAAGCGCCATGGATCGTCTTAGCGGCGACAATCAGCTCCCCAATTCGGGGCGTCCAAGCTCAATATTCGGTGAAGGCAATCGGCGTGTGCCTGCGAGAGGCGGCGGGGCTTCGACTGTGGCAAAACCCGTCATCAATACGCCTGCTCCTTCGCCAACTGGCGATTTCGGCAATTGCGCCAGTTGCGGAAGACCGCCTGCGTCCCCGCGATAAATCGGACCTACGGCAAACCGGCACCAGCTATATAATGTTCTGCATGCATTGACGTGCCGCCCATGGTGAATGGGTCTACACACGGCACTAAGCGGACCTAAATCGATGCCCGATTTGCCGCTGTTGGCACTTAGCGGACAAACCGGCTGCGCATGCGATTGGTCGTTAATGGACCAACGGCGGACATTGACGAACCGCTTCCCACCAACTCCGAATAATGTTGCGCAGCTTAAATTCGGCAATCTGAGTTGCCTGTCATCAGAGGTGACCTGCTTTGCAGGCTATCGCTATACCCCCTCCCACAAGGGGAGAGGGAAGCGTGTCTGCCACTCGCTTGTTGTCTACCGCTTCTCGATCGGGAAATCGTAAGCGCGGCGCGGCGCGGCGGCATATTCGTAGTGCCACCATTCGCGAAAGTAATTGCGGAACCCGTGCGCGCTCATGGCGGCGCGCAAGCGTTCGCGCGCGCGGCGTTGCTCGGGTGTGACCGCGCGCGAGCGCGTGTGGCTTTTCCCGTCCAGGCAATCGAAGCCGGTGCCCATGTCGAGCGAGTTGTCGGGCGCGCGTTGCCCGGCCGGCGCGCTGCAGGGGCCGTAATGGGCTTCGCGCGTGAACGGTTTGACGCGCGGTGCGGGCAGGGGAATGAGCGTGAGATCGACCGCGGTGCCGGTCGAATGGCGCGAATGGCTGGCGATGTAGCCGAGCGAGAACAGGTCGCGCTTGGCCACGTTCGGGTAGAAGCGCTTCGCGCCATCGGCTTTGCCGTCTTGCGACCAGCGCCAGAAGGCGCGCACCGCGCGCGTCGGGCGGTAGCAGTCGTAGACCTTTAAGCTCAGGTGATCGCGCTTCAGATCGGTTTGCACCTTTGCCAGCGCCTGCGCCGCCTCGCGCCGCAGGATGCATTCGCCCGCCCGGTAGCCGGGCAGGGGGCGGCCGGTGAAATTGTCGTAGGTCGCGTAGCGGATCTCCTGCACGATGGTCGGCGCGACGTCGCGCAGGTAGACCATGCCGGGCGGGAGCGCGCGCGCGGCGGCGGGCGCAACCGACAGCACGAGCAAAGCGAGGGCAGCCTTCAGCCGCATCGGACACGTCCCGGTGGAGGGCGCACTTTGACCCGGCCGCAACGCGCATGCCACCCCGGCGTTTTGACCCCATTGCATTAACGTTGACCGCGCGGCATCAACACGGGCTTTATCGAGCAAGCGCGCCAAACCGGGCCCCTGAATCGCAGCATGAGTCGCAAAAAGTCCGCGAAGAGCAAGGCCGCACCCGCGGAGCTGACGGCCGATACGCCGCAGCGCCCGCTTACGCATGCCGAGATCATGCCCATCCTCGGGGGCGTGATTCTGGCGATGTTCCTTGGCGCGCTCGATCAGACCATCGTGGCGACGGCGCTGCCCACCATCGGGCGGCACTTCGGCGATCTCGGCGATCTTGCCTGGGTGGTCACCGCCTACCTGCTCACCGCCACGGCGGTGACGCCGCTCTACGGCAAGTTGTCCGATATCCATGGCCGGCGCTCGATGATGCTGGTCGCCATTGCGCTGTTCGTCGTGGGTTCGCTGGCCTGCGCGCTGGCGCCGAGCATGGCGGCGCTCATCTTCGCGCGCGGCCTGCAAGGGGCGGGCGGCGGCGGGCTGATGGCGCTGGCGCAAACCATCATCGCCGACATCGTGTCCCCGCGCGAACGCGGCCGCTATCAGGGCTACATCGCTTCGGTGTTTGCCGTCTCATCGATCAGCGGGCCGGTGCTGGGCGGGTTTCTGACGCAACATATCGACTGGTCGCTGATCTTCTGGATCAACCTGCCGCTCGGGCTTCTCGCTTTCGGCATGACCTTCAATCTGCTCAAGCGCGTACCTTATCATCCGCGCAAGCACAAACTCGACATCGTCGGCGCGCTGTTGATGATGGCGGCGGCGGTGGCGCTGCTGCTGACGTTGTCCTGGGGCGGGCGCAAGTTCGACTGGATTTCGGCGCAAACGGCCGCACTGCTCGCGACCTCGGCCGTGCTGTGGAGCCTGTTCGCCTGGCGGCTGATGAAGGCGCAAGAGCCGTTCCTGCCGCTCAGCGTCCTCGCCAATCCGGTGGTGCGTACGGCGGCGCTCGCCGGCGCTTGCGCGATGGCGACCTTGGTCGGCATGACGATTTTCGTTCCGCTTTATTTCGAAACCATGCTGCACCTGTCGGCGAGCAAATCCGGCATGGCGCTCATCCCCTTGATGGCTTCGAGCGTGTTATTCGCGACCGTCTCCGGCCGGCTGATGGTGCATCTGACGCATTACAAGCGGCCGTCGCTGGTCGGGCTGGTCTGCGCAATTCTTGCGCTCGCGGTATTGTCGATCTGGCCGGCCGGGATGTCGATCACGCTGGTGCTGGTGTTGCTCGCGGTCGTCGGCGCCGGTCTCGGCACCGTGTTTCCGATCTCGACCGTGTGCATGCAGAACGCGGTGACGCAGCACCAGATGGGCGTCGCCACCGGCGCCGCCAATTTCTTCCGTGCGCTGTTTTCTTCGCTCGTCGTCGCGGTGCTCGGCGCCATCGTGCTCGGCGGCTTGGGCGGCGTCACCGGCGTGTCGGTCGAAACGCTGGCGCGCGCGGCCTCCCAGCATTCATTGGCCCATGCGTTTCGCTTCGTGTTCATGGCCTGCGCGCTGGTCCTGTCCTTCGGCATGACATTCCTTATCGCCATGGAAGAACGCGTGCTGCGCGGACCGGCGACGCAGTCGCCGGCCGTGGGTGCGCCGACCGCGCCGGCAACGCCGATCCCGGCGGAATAGCCGCGCGGCCGGCGTCTCCGCCGGCCGCGAGCAAGCATCGTCAGATCGGGGCGCCGTGCATCATGCCGCGCATCATCATCATCGGGCCGGGCATTGCGCCGCCCCTGAAGCCGCCCATTTTTTTCATCATGGCGGTGTGCAGGGCCGTCATGCCCTCTTGCACGAAATCAGAGACTTCGGACGCGTGCTGCTGAAGCGCGGCGACGGTTTGCGCATCGTCGGAGGTCTGCACCACGGCGATGCCCTTGGCGGTAGTCTCGTAGCTGGTCTTGATCGTGTCCTTGCCGCGGAAGATCGCGTGCAAGGAGTCGCTTTCGATCGGCAGACCGGGATCGTCGCCGGCTTTGACGCGGCTACCCATCTCGGCGACGTGCTGCTTGATCAGGCCGGCGAGTGCTGGATCGTCGGACTCGGTAACGGTGCGGATGCCGTTGGGCAGGTTCTCGACCTTGCGCGCGATGCGGTCATGGTTCACAAACAAGGTGTGAATGACTTGGAGCTGGGCTTGCGTGCGCGCGTCAGGCGTCATGCCCATCATCATTCGAGGCCCCATCATTCCCATCATTCCCATCATGCCTGAGGCCATGCCGCGCATGGCGAAGGGGTCGAAGCCCGGCCGGTTTTGCGCATGTGTCTTGACGGCATAGATGCCGAGCGCCAAAATGAGCGCTGCAGCACCGACCAGTTTGGTTCCTGTTTTCATTGAAGATGTCTTTCTGTCGATAGCGACGTCGCCCGCTCTATCGGCCATGGCCGGGATAAAGGTCTCCGGCCATATCGCGATCATTCAATCGTCAAAGCGCATGAGCGCCTATGATCGTAGTCATATGAGGTCGCTATTTTGAGCGACAGGATCGAATGCCTCGCGAGCCCCTTTGATCGCGATCAATGCCGCGGCGACGTGGGCGGGTAATCTTAAAAAATATGGGACTTGCATGGGATTTTCCGTGAGCCCGAAACGTATCGTTCTGATCGCTATTATTCTTGCCGCCGTTGCCGTCGCCGCATTCGGCGCGTGGACGATATTTCTGCGCCCTCTGCCGGTTCGCATCGCCGGCGTCGCCCATGACGTGCCGGTGCAGGTCTTCGGGCTCGGCACCGTGGAGGCGCGCGTCGCCTCCAAGGTCGGCTTCAAGATTTCCGGCATCCTCGTCGACGTGCGGGCCGATGTCGGCGACCGCGTCGCCAAAGGCGCCGTTTTGGCCCTCCTCGATGACCGCGAGCAGAAGGCGCAGGTGGCGCGATCGAAAGCGGCGGTCGAACAGGCTGGGGCCAATCTGCAGAAGGCGAATGCCGGCGTGCAAAAGGCGCAGGCCAATTATGACAACGCCAAGCGTATCAGCGAGCGCCGCCAGGCGCTGGTGCAGAGCAAGTCCGCTTCCATCGAGACCGCGGAAACCGCGCAGTCCGCGCAAGCCGCCGCCTTGGGCGACTTGAACCTCGCGAAAAGCGAAGTTGCCGTCGCCAATGCCGCCATTTCCGACGCCAAGGCGCAAGAACAGCTGCAGGCCGTCATCCTGGATTTCCACACGCTCGCCGCGCCTTATGACGCGATGGTGACGGCGCGGCTGAAGGAGCGCGGCGCGGCGCTCACCGCCAGTGAGTCTGTGTTCACGCTGATCGATCCGAAAACCATCTGGGTGCTGGCCTTCATCGACGAGAGCAAGGCCGGTGAGATCAAGGTCGGGCAGCCGGCAGAGATCGCGTTGCGCTCGCATCCGCGTCAGCGTCTGAAGGGCAAGGTGGCGCGCATCCAGCCGGAAAGCGATCGTGTCAACGAGGAACGGCGCATCGAAGTCGCCTTCGACGCGATTCCGGCCTTTGCCGGATTAGGTGAGCAGGCCGAGGTCTACATCACCACGGTGCAACTGCCGAAGGCGCTGCTGGTGCCGGAAGCGGCGATTGTCGGGCTTGCCAGGAACAGCGGCACAGTGTGGACGGTCGAGGACGGCCGTCTCCAACAGCATGACGTGACGCTCGGTCACCGGTTGCTCGACGGACGCTACGAGATCACCGGTGGTGTGCCGGCCGGCGCGCAAGTCGTCACCCAATTGCGCAGCGGCATGCGGGTCGGGCGCGCGGCCAAGATCGACAACGAGAGCAAGCAGATCGACGGCAAGTTGAACGGCGGAAAGTAGCGATGAACCTCGCTTACCGCGACATCAAACACAATCCGCTGCGGTTCCTGCTGACCAATTTCGGACTGAGCCTTTTGCTCGGTATCGTGATCGTCATCACCGGCGTCTATGGCGGGTTGATCGACGACGCACTGCGCCAGGCCCGTGCCGCCAACGCCGATCTCTGGGTGGTGGAAGCCGGCACCAACGGCCCGTTCGCGGAATCCTCGCGTATCCCGGGCGATACGCGCGAACTGGTCAGCCGCGTCTATGGTGTCGCGCGCGCCGGTTCCGTCACTTATCAATCGGTGCAGACTGAGCTCAACGGCAAGCCGCTGCGTCTTTATCTCATCGGTTTCGAGCCGGGCCGCCCCGGTGGCCCGCGTCATCTGGCGGCGGGACGTCAAATCCTGCGCGACCACTACGAGATGATCGTCGACCGCTCCGCCGGCCTCAAGCTTGGCCAGGACGTGCCGCTCGGTACGCACGGGCACAAGTTCACGGTCGTCGGGCTGATGAGCCAGGAACTGACCGCGTCGGGCGACCCGGTCGGCTATATCACCTTGCGCGACGCCCAAGCGCTGCAATTCGAGCTGGCGCCGTCGGCCTCGCGGCGCGAGAGCGCGCGCGGTGGGGTCTTGCAATCCAACGATCAGATCAACGCCGTTATCGCCAAGGTGTCGCCCAACGTGCCGATCGCCGAGGTCGCGTTGGCGCTGTCGCGCTGGAAACATTTGACCACGCTCACGCAGGACCAGCAGGAAACCCTGCTGAGCAAATTCGTCATCGAGAAGGCGCGCAACCAGCAGCGGCTGATCATGGTGTTGCTGATCATCGTGTCGGCGGTGATTATCGCGCTCATCGTCTACACGCTCACCATGGACAAGGTGCGCTCGATCGCCACGCTCAAATTCGTCGGTGCGCCGGACCGCGCCATCGTCGGCATGATCGTGCAGCAGGCGCTGTCGATGGGTATCGTCAGCTATTTCATCGGGCTCACGCTGGTGGTGGTGTTTCAGCCGTATTTCCCGCGCCGGCTGGTGCTCGACCCGGCCAGCGTAGCGGTCGTGTTCGGCATCACCATCGTGGTGTGCCTGGCCGCCAGCACGCTCGGTATCCGGCTCGCGCTCAAAGTCGATCCGGCGGAAGCGCTGGCGTCGGCGGGCTAGCGCCATGACCAATTCACGCAAGATGGCCGATACGCGCAAGGAAGCGGTGGTGCGTGTCGAGCACGTTTCGAAAATCTTCGGCAGCGGCAGCGCACAGGTCAATGCGCTGATCGACATCAATCTCGACATCTTTCCGGGTCAGGTGGTGGGACTGATGGGGCCGAGCGGTTCCGGCAAGACCACGCTGCTCAATTGCATCGCCTGCATCATGACGCCGACGGGCGGGCGGCTCACGCTCGATCACGAGACCGTCTACGACGGGCGCTGGCTGCGCGCCGACCTGCGCAAGCTGCGGCTGGAGAAGGTCGGATTCATCTTCCAGCAGGCCAATTTGCTGCCCTTCCTCAACGCCACCGACAATGTCGCGGTGGTGCTGCAACTGGCCGGTTTCAGCGGCAGAGCTTCGCAGGCGCGGGCCGCGGAACTGCTTGATTATTTCGAGGTCGGCCACCGCCGGCACGCGATGCCGGCGCAACTGTCGGGCGGCGAAGCGCAGCGGGTGGCGATTGCGCGGGCGCTCGCCAACCATCCGCGCATTATACTCGCCGACGAGCCGACCGCGCCGCTCGACAGCCAGCGCGGCCGCATTGTCATGGACATGCTGCGCAAGGTGGCGCTCGAACAGGACGCCGCTGTCATCGTGGTGACACATGACGCGATGATCCTTGACCGCTTCGATCACATTTTTCACTTGCGCGACGGACGGCTCGAGAGCGCGGCGCCGGGACAACCGCCCAGTGCAAGCGCGCCGGCAACGCCGGTTCCGGCCGAATAGCCGCCCGGTGTTTTACAGCCTGCGCGGGTGATTTTCGTCCATTTGCGAATTGCCAACACGCGGTGTGCGTGACACGACCGTTGCCGGCGCGAGCGCGGTCGCTTGCGTCGGTACATATTGTCCCTTGTGAATATGTAGATCATCCGGAGTAGCGCATCATGCCTACAATCACGACCAAAGACGGCGTCGATATTTTCTACAAGGACTGGGGCAAAGGTCAGCCCATCGTCTTCAGCCACGGCTGGCCCTTGTCGGCCGACGACTGGGACGCGCAGATGCTGTTCTTCCTCAACCATGGTTTTCGCGTCGTCGCGCACGATCGCCGCGGCCACGGCCGCTCCGCGCAGGTCGCCGACGGCCATGACATGGATCATTACGCCGACGATATGGCGGCGGTGGTCACCCATCTCGATTTGAAAGATGCCATTCATGTCGGCCATTCCACCGGCGGCGGCGAAGTCGTGCACTATATCGCGCGCCACGGCGAAAGCCGCGTGGCCAAGGCGGCCATCATCAGCGCGGTGCCGCCGCTGATGCTGCAAACGCCGGCGAACCCGAAAGGATTGCCGAAGAAAGTCTTCGACGACCTCATGGTGGCGCTCGCGGCCAACCGCTCGGGATTTTATCGCGACGTCGCGGCGGGCCCCTTCTACAACTACAACAAGACCGGCAAGCCGGCCGAGGCGACCATCCAGAACTGGTGGCGGCAGGGCATGATGGGCGGCGCCAAGGCGCACTATGACGGCATCGTCGCGTTTTCGCAGACCGATTTCACCGAAGACCTGAAAAAGATCACCGTGCCGGTTCTGGTCATGCATAGCGAAGACGATCAGATCGTTCCCTACGTCGCCGCCGGTCCGCTGTCGGCTGCGCTGTTGAAGAACGGCACACTGAAGACCTACAAGGGCTTCCCGCACGGCATGCCGACCACGGAAGCCGAAACCATCAACGCGGATCTGCTGGCCTTCATCAAGGGGTGACGCAGGCCGCCGCGATGAACTGACCGGCGCGCGCGAGCGCGGCGCGCGCGCTCGGTAGCAGGCCGGCATTGGTCTGGAAGTCGTGCCAGCGTCCGGACACGGCTTCGCAGGTGACGGTAACGCCGGCTTTTTCCAGCGCGGCATCGAGGCGTTCGGCGTCGCTGTAGAGAAGCTCGCCGGGGCTGGTCTGCATCAGCACCGGCGGCAAGCCCTGCAAGTCGGCAAACAGCGGCGAGGCGAGGGGTGTGCTGGCATCCTGACCGGCGAGATAGTGTTGCGCGCAGGCGCCGAGCCAGGCCGCGCTCAGCACCACTTCGTCGGGTCTCGCGGCATCATCGAGCGCTGACACGGTGAGATCGACCCAAGGTGAAAAGAGAACGAGCGCCGCCGGCATCGCTAGCCCGTTTTGCCGCAGCGACAACGCCGTGGCGAGAGCAAGTCCGGCGCCGGCGAAATCGCCGGCGATAACGACCGGGCCTTGTTGCGCGAGCGCGCGGCAGACCGCCACGGCATCGTCAAGAGCGGCCGGAAACGGATGTTCGGGCGCCAGCCGATAGGCGGCG
Source organism: uncultured Alphaproteobacteria bacterium (assembly GCA_963840065.1). Classification (GTDB taxonomy): domain Bacteria; phylum Pseudomonadota; class Alphaproteobacteria; order Rhizobiales; family Xanthobacteraceae; genus Pseudolabrys. The sequence continues at coordinate 100,465 of CAWIXF010000012.1, forward strand.
GCAAAGACCGGCAGGCGGCCGCGCGCGCGAGATAGGTCGTGAGCCCGCGGTGCGTTGCGGCTGAGCCGATGCAATAGGCGCCGCCGTGCAGATACAGGATCGCGCCTTTTGCTTCGCCGGCGTTGCGGGGCGTGAGCCATTCGCCGGCGATGCCGCCGCACGTGGCCGCGGCAATGTCGACGTCGCGCGCTTGCGGCAAATGCCGCGTGACCTGGCGCAGCCGGCGCC
>CAWIXF010000013.1:0-25597 GCA_963840065.1 uncultured Alphaproteobacteria bacterium
AATGGGCCCCAAATTGAATTGTGATGCTTGATACGCGTTTCGCGTTCCTCAGCGGTGTCCCGCTTCAGGCCTAACCCGCGGAACTCGATCATCACCTTATCCGGACCTAAAGGCGTCACGATGTCGCACCGCAGTGCGGAACCGCGGAGGTTGAAGTTCATGCCCGGGAAAAGGTCGACCATGTACCACTGGTTCGGCGGCAAGTACGGGAACGAAAAGCTCTGCGCAACTCTCGGCGCCATTGTAGTTTTCGTAGTTCACTTCAAACGTACCGACGACAATGTGGCCATGATCGAAGGCGTCGTTCTTCCGAGCGAAGTAAGCGTCGTTAAAGCCCGTTGACTCGATTATGGTAGTGCATGAAGTCGTGGTAAAATTCACAGTTTGTATCGTGCCAAAGTTTGTAGTTCGCGTTCACTATCGCCTTGTGATAGTGAAACACCTCAAGCGGTTCAGCATCGAGAGTCTTGCGCAGGCAAGCAAAAGCCTCTGCACCCCAGTCTTCAAGGGAAACGGACGGGTTGTCCTCGAGATTGACCCAGACAAATCCACCGAATTTCACTTCACAGCGCAAACGCCGCAAGCCGACGTTCTCCTTGCACAGGCGCTCTTGAAAACCTTCCTTTTCGCGGCTGATGTAAACGCAATTGCCGCGCATGTCGAATTGCCAAGCATGGAACATGCAGGTCATCCGCTTCGGATTTCCTGACGGCTGGCCTTCGAGGAAACTCCCGGATGGCCGACGCTCGATGATCATGCCCCGGTGCGGACAGACGTTCAGGAAGGCGCGGACTTGGTTGTCCGGTCCGCGGCAGACGACGATCGGCTCACGCGCGATCGACATCGTGCGGAAATCGTAGGGCTTCGGTAATTCGAACTCATGACAAACTGGAATCCAACTCTTCTTGAAGATCTTCTCGAGCTCTTCCTCGAAAATCTCCGGGTCGGAATAAATGCGACTGTCGACCCATTCTGACGGCTTTAGGCCAGGTTCCGCGACCCATTCGCGATGATTCTTTGCTGCCACGACGATTGTCCCTCCGAACGACGAGTGTAATTAGAACTCGTGCGGTTGCGCTAATGATATCAGCGCGCCGCCTGAATTCACCAGATCACAGAATATCGAAAATAGTTATATATCAATAGATTGAGCAATAGCTCAAAGCGGCCCGTATTGGGCCCGGAAGTGCGCTTAAAATCTGCCTATTTTTCGTTCAACTGGCCAGAACGGCGCTCGCACCGGTCCAAAGCCGGCGGGTAATAGTGATCTTCTATTGGGCTATTAGGAGGAACAATTTTCTCATTAAGAATTGGTGCTGTCATTCTGTCGGAAAGCTACGCGGCCGATATCGCCAATGGGTGGATCAGCTAGCCGTCGCGATAGACTGCAAATTGGCACTAAGGAGAAATCCAGAAAGGAAAAAAGTGACGTTCCACGAAAATGAGACGACGAGATTCGTATAAAAACCAAACACGCTAGGGAGGATACAAAATGCACTTGGACACAGGAAAAGAGCCACGCGGCCTTCTTCAGCATGGCGTCAACCGATTTGCCGTCGCCGCCAAATCTCTAGCTGTTGCGGCTGCCGGGATCGCCGTCTTTGCGATGACGTCTTCGCCGGCTTCCGCGGCGGCGGTCAAGAACTACGGAAAGCCAGGTGAAGCAATCAACTTGGTCATTGGCTATCAGCCCTACTATACGGAATCGTGGTCGGGCGTCGTTATGCGCGACAAGAAATTCTACGAAAAATATCTGCCGAAGGGATCAAAAGTCTAATTCCAGATTGGCTTGCAGGGCGCAATCATTGTCAACGGCATGCTCGCCGGCAAAGTGGATGTTGGTTACGTCGGTGACATGCCTGCGATCGTATTCACCAGCCACGCCGAAGTGCGCGACGTCCTGATGGTGGCGGCTGTGGGCCTGGGTCAGGATCAGTGCAATAACTTCCTTGTTCGCACCGATGCGCCCAAGTTCAAATCGCCGGAAGAAGCAATTAAGTGGATGGACGGCAAGCACGTGGCGGTGCCGAAGGGCCGTCCCGATCGTTTTGCGCGGGCCGTGTTCAAGCGCTTCAACATCAAGCCGGCCGAATATCTAAACCAAAGCATCGAAGTGATCACGAGCGGCTTCCGCGCCAAAAAACTAGACGCCGCTGTTATTTGGGAGCCGACGGCTTCACGCCTGGTTCATGACAAACTCGCACGCAAGGTCGCGACGGGTGGATCGGTCGACGAAAACGACGGCGCCTTCCTGGTCATGCCGGAAGCTCTTATTAAGCAGCGCCCAGATGTCGTGAAGGGCTGGCTCGAAGCCGAGCTTGATGCGGAGCTATATTTCGCCGATCCCAAGCATGCGATGGAGGTCGCGAAAATGGCGGCGTCGCAGACCACCGGCTTCCCGGAAAAGGCGCTGTGGGCATCAGCTTATGGTCAGACGCCCAAATCGGAAGGAGGCACCGATATTCGTATCACGTTACCGTACACTTTCACGCCGCAGGTAATGGACCTTGTGCACAAGGCCTCGACGTTCCTTCTCGAGATCAAGAGCATCAAGGCCGAAATTCGTCCCGAAGCAGTTTTGTCGAATCTGACCGAGGACATTCTGAAAGACCGCAATTTGAAGGCGCCCGTGGGCGAAGTTAAAGCGCTGCCGGATTTCGCTTACACCGGCAAGTGACGTACGCACGACGACGTCAACGCGGCTCCATGCCTTACAAAGGGCATGGAGCCCCACAAAGGCGCAGCAATGACCGAAACTGAACTGAGCGACATTCGCACGATAGACTCCCCACAAGATGTGATTGGCGACAATGCCCAAAGCATGACCTCATGGGCATTGGCAATGCACCGGACGGCGCTGTGGCTGCAAAGTCCACGGCCATATCTGATGTTCATCGGCCTCGGTTGCTTTCTCGGCTTTTGGTATTTTTCGGTAGAGGTGTGGAAACTACCACGCTTTGCCGAGATGCCGGGGCCCAAGAGGTCTTTACAGAGTGGTTAAGTCGCGATCCCGTCTATGGATTGTCGATCTTCGTACCGGAATATTACATGCACATCTGGGTCAGCACTCGGCGTATCGCGATTGCCTTTTTTCTGGCGACCGGAATTGGTGTCCCGCTCGGACTGTTTCTCGGCTGGTCGCCACGCTTCCAACAATACGTTTTCCCGGTCTTCGAACTGCTGCGGCCCATACCGCCACTAGCCTGGGTCCCATTAGCGATTGTCATGTTTCGTGGATCCGAAACGCCGGTTATCTTTTTGACGTTTCTGGCGTCGTTCTATGCGACTGCCCTCAACACGATGTTGGGAGTCGAATCTATCGACGTGTCTTACATACGTGCGGCAAGTTGCCTCGGTGCGAAACGCTGGCAAGTGTTTCGGCATATCATCGCGCCGGGAGCATTGCCCTTTATCTTCACCGGCCTACAGATTTCAGTCGGCGTTGCGTGGTCTTCGTTGGTCGCTGGTGAAATGGTGTCGGGACAATACGGGTTGGGTTACGTAATCAACACATCTTACACCATGGTGCGGTATCCCACGATTATTATCGGCATGGTGACGCTGGAAATCGTCGGCTACATTACGAGCGCCGCCATTCGACTGCTCGGTGACTATATGATGCAGTGGCGGACCCGAGAGCTGGCGCTGGGAGAACGATAGTGCAAGCAACAATGGAAGCTCACTCTGCGCCATCGCAGAGGGAACGCTCAACAAATTCGCACAAAGGCGGCGTACGCATCATCGATGCCGTCAAAACATACGGCGTACATGGCGCCGGTGTTTTGGCCGTCGACCATTGCACCTTCAACGTTCCAGCCGGGGAAATCACCGTCGTCGTCGGCCCCTCCGGTTGCGGAAAAACGACGCTTCTCAATGCCATTGCCGGTTTTCACAGTCTCAGCGCTGGCAGCATATATCTCGACGATGAAATGTTGTGTGGGCCGGGAAAACTCAAAGCGGAGCCGGGTTCCGACCGTATTGTGGTCTTTCAAAACGGCGCGTTGTTTCCGTGGAAGACTAACCTCGATAACGTGGCATTCGGGCCTATAATGCAGGGGGCGATGTCGCGTGCGGAAGCTTATGAAAAAGCACACAGCATGATGGCCGATGCCGGGTTACGTGGCATTGCAGATAGCTATCCTGGCGAAATTTCGTCTGGCGTTCGCCGTCGCGTTGAGATTGTCCGTGCGCCCATGAACGACCAAAAATCCTGTTGCTTGACGAGCCATATCGCGCGCTCGACTCGCTAACGAAATCGGTCATGCATGAGGCGTTGCTTGAGATTTTTTATAATTCGCGTCACGATTTTCTTCATCACGCATGATCTCGAAGAGGCCATTTTTCTCGGGCACCGCGTGGTAATTATGACGACAAGACCGTGTCGACCGAAGAAGATCCTCGACATCGATATCCCCATCCACGCGACTATAGCGTGCTACGACCAAACGCTTTCGCGCCTTCATGGAGGAAACATCCGCGGCCGTGCATGAGGAAGCGATTAAGGCCTTCGACGCCGGTGAAAAGGAACGGTGATCATGAATCGGAGCGAGGCATTCTTTATGAAGGCCGCAACCTAATCACCGATGAGGCTGTCTGGCGCGGTGTGGTCGCCATCATCGTATTTTTCATTTTATGGGAAATCGGATCGCGATCGAGGCGCGGTTCGGGATTGCCTTTCCCTGGGTATCGGATCCCCGCGCCGAGTGCCGTCTTGTTGGAGATGCTCAAACTCATTCAAGAGCCCAGCTTTTGGCAAAGCGCCTATCTAAGCACCTTGCGGGTCTTTGAAGGCTTCATCGCGGCGATGATTATAGGTATCCCGCTTGGCCTTGCCATGGCTGTCAGCCGTACGTTCTACGGCATCACTTTTCCGTCTTCGAAGTGTTGCGCCCGATACCTCCTCTCGCCTGGGTGCCGGCAGCCATCATTTTTTGGCCAACGAGGAGCTCTCAATCGCCTTTGTTACGTTCCTCGGAGCATTTTTGACGATCGTCATCAACGTGATCGGCGGCGCGCGGGCCATCGATGTCCGTTACTTCCAGGCGGCGCGATCCATGGGCTCGTCCACATGGGACATTTTTGGCGAATTATTCTGCCGGGAACTTTACCGTCGATCGTCGTCGGCGCGACCGTCGGCATCGGCATACATGGGCGGTGGTGGTCGCGGCAGAAATGATTTCCGGCGGCGGAAGCGCCGGTTCGATGGGCGGAGCGGCAGGCGGCGGCCTCGGCTTCTTCATCTGGAATTCATACGTCGGCGGTTCCTATACCCAAATTGTCGCCAGCATGATCAGCATCGGCATCGCTGGCTATATTTCGAGCGCCGCCATACGCAGGTTAGGGGAATTTCTAACTCCATGGCTCGCTGAAGGGTAAAAACGCGAGAAAAAAATATGCAGGAAAATGACATCTCGTCAGCTCAAGCCAGTACGCCTACGGCCTTCGGCAGCGAAATCGTTGTCAAAAACGTCACAAGTCTTACAGCCCCGACGTTTTTACAAAGCATGTCGTGCAGACTGGAGCTTTAGATCGAACGTAGCAAATTGACCGTTATGATCGGACCGTCCGGATGCGGCAAAGGCACGCTGATACGGCTTCTGGCGGGTTTCGAACGTCCCAATAGCGGGTCGGTTATCTTCGACGACAAGCCGGTAACAGGTCCGGGTGTCGATCGTTTAGTCTGTTTCCAGGAGACCGCGCTTTTTCCTGGATGACCACTTACGACAACATCATGTACGGGCCGCGTGCACGCGGCGAAGACACGCCGGAGATGCGCGATTTCGCCGAAGCGCTGCTGCAGAAGGTGGGGCTCGCAGCATTCCGTAAAAAGTATCCGTCGCAGCTTTCCGGAGGCATGCAGCGTCGCGCTGAACTTGCACGCTCCATGATAAACAAACCGGCGATTATCATCCTGGACGAGCCATTCCGCGGCCTGGATGCCATGACCAAACGGCTGATGCAGGAATACTACGCAAACCTCTATAACGAATTCAGGCGCACGACTTTTTCCGTCACGACAGACATCCGAAGCAATTTTTCTGGCTGACCGCATCTTGATCATGTCAAATATTCCAACACGTGTTCGTTCTGTCAGTGAAGTCAATTTACCTCGCCCACGCAACGCTGAGAACATCACCGAGAGCGACGAAGCGAACGCGATAAAAATACAAGCTTTAAATTTGCTCCACGAAGAAGCGACGAAATCGTTTGCTCGGGTAAGCAAAGTTGCCGCTGATTTTATTGAGGCTGCCTCAAAACGCGTTAGCAAGGATTAAGGCTCGTCGCGCTCATGTCGCCGTCGCTTCGATGATGCGAGGGGCAACCGCATAGCCGAGCCTTGCCTGAAGTTGCGCCTGGATAATGGGCCATTCGTCGTCAATTATTGAAAAATAGATATTGTCGCGGTTTCGGCCGTCCGCATAGAGCATGTGCTTTCGAAAAATCCCCTCTTTCGTCGCGCCGAGTCGCAATATCGCAGTGATTGATTTTTTGTTGTCGACATCTGCTTTAAACTCGACCCGTCGACAATTCAGGATTTCAAAACTGTACCAAAGCTGCAGGAACTTAGTTTCAGTGTTGACATATGACCGTTGAAAAGCGGTTCCAATCCAGGTCACTCCGATTTCAGCACGTCGATGTTCGATTTCGATATGGTGGAAGCGAGTTGAGCCGACCGCTTTTTTCGAAACGCGATCGATCGTCGCAAATGGCAGGGCGGACCGCCGCTCATATGCGGCTAGAGCAGAACTCAATGAATGCGCCCATCGAGCCCGGTAAATGATGCGCACTCGGCAGCCAATGCCAGATGGATCCGTCGGCGCCGGCAGCCGCGAGATCATCAAGATGCCGTAGCGACAACGGCTCAAGCATGACGCGCGCGCCTTCGATTTTCACCGGTTTAAAGATATCCATGGTCGCCATGGCGAAGTCGTCTAAAGTGTAGTAATTATTTAAAGAAATAGCACAAAGTAGTCATTTCGCTATAACAAATCCTTTCTTGCCGGAGCGATGGGCTTCGATCTACGTCAATGGCCCTAGATATGTTCTTGGATAAAAGTTTTTTTATTCGAAGGAAACGTCAAACGATGGGCTGAAATGCCCATGCTTAGTGAGTTGATTTCACAGTTTGCGACTGCGATCGCGACGAACGAAATTTGTCCCGCTTTATTTGCGAAGGCTGCGAGTTGCGAGATTGCTGCCATATACCTCCCGAAAGGCGACAACTTTGTTGGGAATCTCGAGCAATTCGCCCACGGTGGAGGTGATAGCGCAAGACGCGGCTAAATCGGGCTGGTCGGTTTTGGCCTATGCGGCAAGCACCGCTATCGGCGGTACTCTTTTTTGCGATAACGTCCTTTGTTTCGCATTGTCTATTGCACAATAGATCTAAGTCAATGGCTTAAAGATTTTTACTCATGTATTTATTGCTTCCATTCAATCCAGGTTTTTACTCCAACACGTTTCAGGGCTGGCCCAATATTGAGGGACTCTCATGTTCGTCACGAATCCGTTCGCTGAGCTTGAGGCAACCGTGCCGCCAACAATCATACAAATCTACGTTGCAGCCATTTCTGTTCTAGTCGCGATGGGTACACAGCTACTAGCGCTGATTCACACTTCCACGTGACGACCGCGACTCCGGCAAGAAATAGGTGGAAAAGGCGCGTGTCTATTGCATCGTCAATTAGCCGGCGCTCACTAAAACATGACCATCACCTCCGTTACCATCGACGGTAAAGCAGTCGCAGCGGAGCTGCGCAAAAAAATTGCCGGCGAGGTCGCCCGACTTAAAAGCGCTAACGGACTTACGCCGGGTATCGCCGTGGTGCTTGTCGGCGAGGATCCGGCGAGCAGCGTTTACGTGCGCACTAAATCAAAGGCGGTAGCGGAAGCCGGTATGCGCGCGTTCGACCACAAGCGGCCGGCGAGCACCAGCGAAGGCGAACTGCTCGAACTCATCCGCACGCTCAATGCCGACACCTCCGTGAATGGCATTCCGTACAGTTGCCGCTTCCCAAGCAGATCGATCCACAGAAGGTGATCGCCGCCATTGATCCCGCCAAGGACATGGACGGCTTTCATCCGCTCAACGTCGGTCGTCTCGCCAGCGGATTGCCCGCGTTCGTGCCGTGCACGCCGCTGGGGTGTGTGCTGTTGGCGAAGACCGTTCATGAGTCGCTCGCGTGCATGGAGGCGGTGGTGATCGGCCGCTCCAACATCGTCGGCAAGCCGGTCGCGGAATTGCTGCTAGCCGAGAACGCGACGGTGACCATTTGCCATTCCAAAACGCACGATCTGCCGGCAGTGTGCCGGCGCGCCGACTTGCTGGTCGCTGCTATCGGCAAGCCTGAGATATGCGCGGCGACTGGATAAGCGCGGAGCGACGGTAATCGATGTCGGTATTAACCGCGTACTGGGCGAAGGCGGCAAGCCGCGCATCGTCGGTGACGTGGCCTATGCGGACGCGTTGCAGGTCGCCGGTGCCATCACGCCGGTGCCGGGCGGTGTAGGCCCTATGACGATTGCCTGTCTGCTGCTTAATACACTGCGTGCTGCGTCTATGCAGGCCGGGTTGCAACCGCCGAATTTTTGACAGGATCGATCCAAACTAACCGGACTGATCCAATGCGGGTTAAATATGGGCAGGTCGTTGTCCTTGTCGTAAATCAAGACCGGACATATTGGTGATGCAGCCTGCCCAAACCCGGACGGCAGAACCTGGTCGGCTTGCTCAATGGTGCGCGAAGACAGGCGCAGCCGTTTCTTGAGAAACAAATGCGTTCCGTGCTCCATTGTCGTATTTCATGTACGACAATAGAACGTGGCGACGATGTCTTTCGCTCGGCTGCAAGGTCAAAATTTCTGCCTCTGGCGGTTTCGGGTACTGGAACGATCTACTACCGCCAACCGCTGGCAAGTTTACAAATACCCCTCATCACACGACAGGTTTGCCTGATTTCCGATCATCCGGCAGCCAGATAAGTTTGCGGCAGGCGCAGGACGCGTCCGGCCGATCACGGTCTCTGTGATGGCACGAACGCCGCCCAGCTTGCTGCTTCTCGTCGGGACGGCCGAATTTTGCACGTATGAAGCGATTTTTTTCTGGTTTAGCCGTGTCAGCTATTCCGTTTGCCTTTGTCCAAAGTTTAACATACCGTACCATATCGACGCTAAAGCGCCGCGACAGCGTTTCTCGCAGATTTTCTTGTCTTTCAGCCACTTGATAAATTTTGCTCTCGGCTCATGCCGTCCCGTCAGAACGCATACAGGACGCGGGGCACAAAGAAAACTCAAACGCCTTTACCGTCCGGCTCAAAATTGAAAAGGCGCAAAATCGTCCGCCGCGCAGGTACGCTGCGCCCAGCCGCCAACCCGACAACCTGTTTTCTAACCTGTCAAATATCGTCACGGTTGCTCGCCCCACTTGCAGCCACCAAGCCACCCGTTGATACGGCGAGAACTTGATCCAGCGATCAAGACTTTCGACCCTTCGACCGTTTGCGCGATACCGGTTGCCTTCACCAGGATATTTACATACCGTACCGTACGGTACTGTTGTAATGGGGACACCGCGACAAGTGCAGAAAATATAAAAAGCTTTTTGGGAGGAAAACGATGCCGTCCATCACGTGGAAGAGTCTGGCTTGTGCCCTGCTCGCGTCTTGGCTCGGCGGCGCGGTCTGCTGCATGCCTGCCGCGGCGCAGGGCCAAGGCAAACCGGTCATCACGGTCACCTTGCTCGGCACCGGCTCGCCGATACCCGAGCCCGGCCGCACTGGTGCCGGTGTCACCGAAAGATCGCATGAACGCGGCAACGCTGGTCAAGGCCGGTGACGAGGTGCTGCTGTTCGATGCCGGCCGCGGCGTGGTGCAGCGGCTTTCCCAGGCCGGTGTCGAGGGCAAGGACATTACATCCGTATTCCTCACTCACTTTCATTCCGACCATACGGTCGGCTTGCCCGACCTCTGGCTGACCAGCCGGCTGACGCTCGCTTGGGGCAACCGAAAAAAAGAGATGGACGTCATTGGCCCACACGGTACCGAGCAATTCGTCGCCAACATCGCAAAGGCGTACCAGCCGGACCTCGCTGCGCGGCCGCGACAACCGAAAATCGCACTCGTCGGTCATGACTTCGACAAGGACGGCGTCGTGCTCGACCGCAACGGCGTGAAGGTCACCGCATTCACGGTGGATCACGGTCCCGCCAAACCCGCTGTCGGATACCGCATCGACTACAAAGGCCACTCGGTGCTGATCTCCGGCGACACGCGCTACAACGAAAACGTCATCAAGTACGGCAAAGGCGTCGACCTGTTGATCCACGAAGTGCTGGCGGTCAATCCCGCGCTCTTGGAAAAGATACCGCCGCTGAAGAATATCTTCCGTCTACACACGTCGCCGGAACAATGCGGCGAAGTCTTCGCGCAGGACAAGCCCAAGCTCGCCGCCTACACCCACATCGTGTTGATGGGCGCGCCCGCGTTCAAGGTGCCGCTACCGGCGCCGACGGTCGATGACCTGATTGCGCAGACGCGCAAGACCTATCAGGGACCTCTGGTCGCCGGTGTCGACCTGATGCGCTTTGAAGTCGGCGACAAAGTCACCGTCATTCCCCCGAAGCAGCAAATGTCGCAACCGGAGCAAGTGACAACCACGGTCATGCGCCGGCGCCAGCTTGGGCAATTTATTTTGCCTAAGCCGGCGCGCGGCGCTTGCCACTCATTTTTCAGCGAGGACGATCATGACTGTAAAAATCATTGCGGTTCTTGTCGGCAGCCTGCGCAAGGACTCATTCAATCGAAAGATTGCACAGGAGATGATTGCGCTCGCTCCAGCTGGGCTCAAATTCGACATGATCGAGATCGGCCAACTCGCACTCTTCAACGAGGATCTGGAAGCGGCACCGCCTGCGGCTTGGACCGATTTCCGCGCCCGCATCGCAAAGGCCGACGCGGTGTTGTTCGTGACCCCGGAATATAACCGCTCGGTGCCCGCCGCTCTCAAGAACGCGATCGACGTCGGCTCGCGGCCATATGGCAAGAGCGTCTGGAACGGCAAATCCGCGGCCGTGGTCAGCGCCTCACTCGGCGCTATCGGCGGCTTTGGCGCCACGCATCACCTGCGTCAATCCCTCACCTTCGTGAACATGCCGACTTTGCAGCAGCCGGAAGTCTATATCAGCCACGTCGCCACGTTGTTCGATCAGGCAGGCAAGCTCAATGACGGCACGCGTGATCTGCTGAAGAGCTTTCTGGCCACTTTCGCGGGATGGGTCGAGAAGACACGGCAAGCATAACCGCTAGAACACGCTAGCTCGCGCCGCGCTCGGGGTCGCCGGCGGTCAGGTAGTCCCACATGCGCTCGATGATGAGGCCCGCCTTGGTCGCCCGCGTGCGCCGCCGCATCGGGCGTGATCGTCGGCGCGTCGTCCAGTCCGGCAGCGAGCGCGGCAAGCTCGACGCGGCAAACGTCTTCCAGATACCAGGCCAGCACCACCGCCTCTTCAAGACTCTCACCCGCCGTCACCGCGCCATTGCCACGCATGATCAGGCCTGCGCTTTCGCCCATCGCGGCGATCGCGCCATCGGCCTTGGCGTCGTCGCGGATCAGCTGGATGTCGTCCCAGAATCCGACACGCGGCAAAAAATAAGTGCCAAAGCCGTGGCGCATCTTCGGCACCCGACTGAGCGCGGCGAGCGCCATCATTTGCGGCCCCATGAAGCGCACGACGCCGCCCGCCTGCGGCCGGCTGGCATAGATACGCTGATGCAGCCGCACTTCGCCGAGAACTCCCGCGGGCAAAGGGCCTTTGACCGGCACCTCGGTGCATGGTGCGTCGACCGGCGTCAGGCCCATGGGCATAGGCGGGCAGACGAGAAACCGGTTCGCATCGATGCGCGCCGAGCAATGACCATAGGCATGCACCAATCCCGCCCGCCCGAGGGCGCGGGCGGCGATGCGGACCGTCCGGGAAAGATCGTTCACGCCGACTGTTTTGTCCGTGAAGGCAGCGATCTGCGGCGCCGCGCCCCAATGACAGAAGCCCTTCGGTGCGAAGTGGAACTGGCGGTCGCGCCACGCCGGCTCGTCATAGATCTGACGCACGCCGGTCGAATACTCGAACGTCATCCCCTCCGGCCCGGTGAAATAGAGAAACTGCGCCGATGAGGTCGGATGGCGGCCCGGCCCGAATGTGATCTTCACCTGTTTGTCGCGCACGAAATTGAAGCTGCGCTGGATGTCGTCGGTGCCGCCCACCTGGTGGTTGATGTGCTGGATGCCGGCCTTGTGGAACGGAAACAGCGCGATCGAATGATGGATGGTGCCGAGCCGCATCAGCGGCGCGTCGCCGATGCGATCGGAGACGCGCGCGTTGCACACGGTGGTCCAGAACGCCTCATCGCGCGCGGCGTCCGTCGTGCAGAGTCCGACATGCGAAAAGCCAGTGATGCCGGCATCGCGCGTACCGTGGTAGCGCTGGCCGGTGGTTTCGGGGCGCACGACGAATTCGATCGTGTTGCCGGTCGGGTCCTTGAAACGAATGAATTCGCGCACGTGGCGCGCCTCGCATTCCTCGGCTGTACCGTAGTGAACATCGTGGCCGAGCTTTTCCAACGTCGCGCCGGCCGTTTGCAAATCTTCGTTGCGGCCGAGTTCGAAACCGGTCGCCTGGTCTTCCGGATCGCCCTCGAAATAGCAAAGCGTGTGCGCGCGGTGGTCGGACTTGAAATAGGTCGCGCCTTTGCGCTGCTCGGCGATCTCCAGCCCGAGGATGTTGACCGCATACCACTCCGCACCCGTGAGGTCGGTGGTGCCGAGACGGCAATAGATGACGTCATTGAGTTCGATCATGGGCGGTCTCCTCCAAGGAATTCGGGCTGCTCGGTGGGCGAGCCCCAGGCACAGTGCGAAGCCGCCGTGTCGGCGAATTGGCGCGGGCCGCGCGCGGCGATATGCGGGCCGGTATCGATTTCGGCGGCGTAGGTCATCAGCAGGCCGCGCGGACCGCGCGTGGTCAGGAACATGGCGTTGGAGGCGGCTTGGCGTCCCGGCCCGGCGACGATCGGCGCCTGCGCTTTTTGCAGGAAGTACCAATTGGTCATGACGTTGTCCTTTGCCTTCCACCGCCCAGGTGGCGCCGAGAATGCCGTTGCGCTTGGACGGATAGAGCGCCACCCGGTGGTGCGCGTCATCGAGCGCGAGATAGGCGGTATCGCCCGCCCAGTCGGTGACCCTGAGGCCGAGCCCCTCGGTCCAGAACGCCTCGTCGGCCGCGATGTCGGTCGTGACGAGCGACACCGACTGAAGTTCGACGATGCCGGCATCACGCGGTCCGTGATAGCGCCAGCCGGAAGTCAGCGGCCGCCAGACGATTTCGACCGTCACGCCGTTCGGCGCGGTGACGGCGAGCACCTCTTTGGCTTGCCGCACGGCCGCTTCCGCCGCATCGAGGCGATGCGATTTATAGCCTTTCGCCTTCAGCCGCTCTGCCACCTGATCGAGCTCGGCGGCGGTCGCCACCGTCAACGCCACCGCCTCGCCTTCGTTCCGCGCGCGAGAAGCAGATCGCGTAGTTGCGCGCGTCGGACCGGAACATGGCATGGACTCGTCCCGGTCCGCCGGCTGCAGCCCGAAAAGCTCGGCGGCAAACCGCGTCGCCGCGTCGAGGTCATCCACCTCGACACGCAGATAGCGGAGATCGCGGTAGCTGACGCGTCATCGGCACCTCGTCGTCACGGAGCAGCCGGCGCGACCGCCCGCCAGGTACCGCTTCCTTCACGCGCCGGCGCTCAGCATAGATCGGCGCCACATCGATGAAGACGCGCAGTTCACCGACCTTATCGCCTTCGGGCTTGAGGATCGAGACGCAGGGCAATCGTCACCGATTTGCCGTCCTTGCGCGTGTAGTCGACCGCAACTTCGAGGATCGATCTCGTCCGGGTTATCCCAGCGGTTGATGAAATTGTGCTTGAGGCCGCCGATCGTCGACCAGAACTGGCCGATGGCGCCGGCGATCTGCTCGGGCCCTTCGGCCGCCGGGAAGTTGGCGAAGATCACCCGCGCGTTCTTGCTGTGCATGGCCTTGAAGGCTTCGAGGTCCATTGCGTCCACGGTCTCGTAGTAGCGTTTGATCAACGCATCGCGGCCGGTTTTCATCCTGCGGATGGCGGCGAGCGTCGCATCGACCGCTTTCAGATAATCCTTCTCCACGACCTTGCCATATTCCACCTCGGCAGGGCTGCCGTCCTGGACTCCCTGCCAGGCTCAACGCGAAGCTGAAGCGCAGGCCGAGCCCGTCGGCGTCTTCTTCGATCTCGTTGAGGATCGTGCCCAGCACCGAGCCGTCCAGACGCTCGAACTTCACCCGCTCCTGCGGCGTAAGCGTAATCCGCTCGCGGCAGCGTTCGCCACGAAACTCGATCTCGCGCACGAATACCTTGTCGCTTTCGCGGTTGAGAACCTCGCAATGGCTCATCCCGGGCACGAAAGGCAGTGCATTGTCCGCCTTCATCACCAGCCCCTGCCACACATCTGCGCGTGTGAGCGTCGGCTGACCTGGCTCGTTCACCGGGATTCGTCGCGAGACTTTGATCATGGTTTCCTCCGTTCTCTCGCTTGTCGTCAGATTTAAATTTTCATCATTTCATCGAGTGGCGGCGGGCTCGTCACGCTCGACCCTTCCGGTCTCAGCCGAGCTCCAAGCCCATTTGCGAGAATGAAACCGTGACCGTCATCTGGCCCTCGTTCACCGTCCACGGATGAAGCGTAAAGGTCCGGCCTGCCTTTTTGACGAGCGGGTCCGCTTCGGCAATTGCCCGCGCTTGTTCTTCGGTGTCGACCTTAAGCACCGTCATGCCGTCGCCAGATCCCTGCACGTTCATGGGCCCAGATGCGAAGATTTTGCCTTCGGTTTCCAAGGCAATCAGGTAGTCGAGATGGTCGGCGAGATGTGGGGCGATATCCTGGCCACTGCCTTTCGACAGCACGACCCAAACCCTCTTGCCCCACATGCGCGAAATGAGCGCCTTGGTGCGGGCATCAAATTCCGGCGGCATGCGCTTTCCTCCAACACGGCATTGATAGGCCTTATATTTTATCTTTATACCGTACCGTATGTTACGGTAATGAAGCCCTTCGGTTGAGTCAAAAGGTTTGTGCTGGCGCCGGCGGAAAATAATTGCCATAGGTTGCGGCCATGGAATCTGCAGAAAGTTCGGCTTCGCGCGCCGCGATTACAGCGACCTCCGCTTCGCGCCCTCCAGGCCGCAAAAAAAAGCGCACCGATACCAAGCGCGACAAGATCGTGCGCTCCGCCGCCAAACTGTTCCTCGATCGGGGATACGACGGCGTCTCGATCAACGACATCATCGACGCCGTCGGCGGCTCGAAAGGCACGATCTATTCCAATTTCGGCAGCAAGGAAAAGCTGTTCGAGGCGGTGGTCGAGCAGATGTGCAAGGACGTGACGATCCAGATCGACACACGGCCGATCGGCACAATGGACGAGCAACTTACACGGATCGCGCATTCGTTCGTGTCGAAGGTGCTGTCACCGCAAATTCTGCGCTTCCACCGCCTGGTGACGTCGATCGGGCGCACATTTCCCGACCGTCGGCAGGCTGTTCTACGAAACCGGCCCGCGCACCGTTTACCAGATCATCACCGACTGGATCGCAGTGCAGCAGCGCGCAGGCAACATCCGTGACGACGAGGATCCGCGTCGTCTTGCCATCCTGTTTCACGACATGCTGATCGGCGACCACTTGCTAAGCTGGCTGACGTCCGCGTCCAGCGAAAAGGACCGCGCCAAGCACATCGATCGCACGGTGCGGCTTGCCGTGAAGGTCTTCCTGCAAGGCTGCAGCACCCGCAGCCCGAAGCGCTAACCGCGCACCAACGCGACATTCCGGTCGACACTGTGTCCCGCCAGGACGGGAGCGCCGCGACGTCCACACACGTGGGCGTTATTCGCTAACCCTGTGCATCTGCAAAAGAAAAATATCGCCGCGGCATCGTGTGCCGGCAGGAGCGCAATAATCGATTTGTCAAACGCGACCCAAATGTGCAGACTACAAACCGTAACGACTGTTACACTTTAGGGAGGAAGACAAAAAATGCAGAATGGAAGCCTTGCGCCCCGTCGGCGGCCGCAGTGCGGCGCAGCGGCCGGAATTCAGCGAGATCCTCGATCGTATCCGCAAATTGCGCCCCGAAATCGACGCCCGCGCGCTTGCCACCGAAAAGGCCAAGCGCGTGCCCGCCGAGACCATGGACGCTTTGCGCGACGCGGACGTCTTCCGCGTGATGCAGCCCGAACGCTTCGGCGGCTATGAATACGGCCCCGCCGAACTGGCGCAGATCGGCTTCGAGCTCGGCCGCGCCTGCGGCAGCACCGGCTGGTGCGGAACACTGGCGGTTTGCTTCGGCTGGATGACCGCCTTCTTTCCGCTCGAAGCGCAGCAGGAGGTCTGGGACAATCCGGACAACCTTCTCGCCGTCTCCTATATGCCGACGCCTAAAGTCGAGGCGGTCGACGGCGGCTACAAGATTTCGGGCAGCTGGCCTTGGGCGAGCGGCGTCGACAGCGCCGCGTGGCTGATCCTCGCCGCGCTGCTGCCCAACCCAAACAAGGACGGCCCGCCGTCGCTGGCCTGGTGCCTGGTGCCGGTGAGCGACGTTGTCGTCGATCACAACAGTTGGAACGTCTGCGGACTGCAAGGCACCGGGTCGAAGACGGTCGGCATCGCCGAACGCTGTTTTCGTGCCGAAACATCGCGTGCTGCCGCTGAGCGCGATCTTTTCCGGCAAGGTTCCGGGACTTGACGTTCCCGGCAACCGCCAGGCACGCTTCGGCTACCCGACCTTCGGTCCGACCGCGCTGGTTTCGCCCATCGTCGGCATGGCGCAAGGCGCGATCGACGCCTTCACCGAGACCGCTCGCGGCGCCAAGCGCATGGCCCGGCCCGGCGTCTTCGAAAAGGTCGCCGAATCCCAGCTCATCCAGAGCCTGATCGGCCAGACCGTCGGCGCGGGTCGATGCGGCGCAAACCTTGATGGTGACCAGCCTGAAGGAAGGCCAGGACGTCGTCTGCAACGGCGGCACGCTCGACATCGAACAGCGCGTGCGCATCCGGCGCAATCACGGCTTTGCCGCGCGGACCTCATCCGAAGTGGTCAACGACTCTTCGCCAAAGTCGGCGCGGCCGCGGCGGACGAGAAGAACCGCGTGCAGCGCTTCTGGCGCGACGCCAATACCGCGGCGCTCCACGCGAGCATCGATTGGGACACGCTGTCGGCACTCTACGGCACGCAGCAATTGGGGCTACAGCCGCAGGGCATATTCTGACCTTGCGAGATGGCCGGGTTCCTCCCCCCGGCCATTTTTTCTTTAAGGGGATGCCGCAACGACGCGACAGGCGCCTAACAGCGGCGGCCGATCATGTCGCCGGCTGCGAAATGCAATAAGCGGCTTCGGCGTAGAGCAGCGGCCGCGTGCTATCATCGACGCGCGCACGCGTAACCTGGCCAACGAAAATGGTATGGGTGCCATAAGGAACCGCCGCCATCCGCCGACACACAACGTTGGCATGCGCCGAAGGGAGCACCATCATCCCCCCAGGGTCGCGCTCCCAGCCACCGATGGCGAAGCGTTCCTGCGGGTCGATGCGACCGCTGAAGGCGTCCGACAGGCTCATGTGCTCGTGGCTGAGCACGTTGACCGAAAAATTCGCCTGGCTCAGCAGCATTTCGTGCAGCAGCGTCCGATTATTAAGACAGACCATCAGCGAAGGCGGCGACATCGAGACCGACGTAACGGACGACACTGTCATGCCATGATCGCGCGATCCGTCATTGGCGGTGACGATGGTCACCGTGGCGGGGAATCGGCGCATCGTGGCGCGGAAATCGGCGCCAACCGCATCGTCAAGTGCTCCCGCAGCGCTCATGGCCGTTTCTCCATCACGTTGGCGCACGCAATATGCAGTCATTGTTCGTTTTGATTCTAACTGCAACTCAATAATTGTCAAAATGGCAAAACGCCATTCCCGGGAAACGATGTTCCCTCGAATGCTCAGCATGCGCGCTTTCGATCGCGCCGTGTTTCAGTGAAAACATTTCCGCAATGACGCGGCAACTGATTTCACAGGCGAAGTGACGCGAAATGCGGTGTCTCGTCAGACCTTCAGCAACACTAGCAGCCCTTTCAACAGGTCGGTCGGCGTCGGCGGGCAGCCGCGAAGATGCAAGTCAACCGGAATGACGTCCTTCACGCCGCCGACCACCGCGTAACTGCCGGCGAAGACGCCGCCATCGGCGGCGCAATTGCCGACGGCCACCACCCATTTCGGATCGGGCGTGGCGTTGTAAGTGCGCTCAAGCGCCTCGCGCATGTTTTTCGTCACCGGACCGGTTACCAGCAGCACGTCGGCATGCCGCGGCGACGCGACGAAATGAAAGCCGAAGCGTTCGAGATCATAGAATGCGTTGTTGAGCGCGTGGATTTCCAGTTCGCATCCATTGCAGGAACCGGCATCGACATGGCGGATGGAGAGCGAGCGGCCGAGCCTGGCGCGCGCGGCGCGATCGATACTCCGCGCAAGCTCCGCTAGCGCGGCTTCATCGGGCGCAGGCGGCGCTTCGGTGAGCGGACCGCGGGTGAGACCTTGCAACAGGGTACGGCGCATTAGAGCCCAGTCCGTCTAGATCGCATCACAACGCGTCTCCAACGTTTTTCATGCGCATGATCTTTCCCGAAAACCGGTTCCCGCTTTTCGGATCATGCGCTAGAGGTCGTGCCCCGAATAAGAACAATTGAACGATTTGTTGCAGAGCGGGAAGTCGGCGACGATGTTGTCCTCGATCGCGGTTTCCAATAGCGGCCATTGAAACCAGGACGCATCGCGCACATGGCAACGCGCAACACGGCCTTTGCCGTCGAGTCGCAGCCAGACCAAAACGTCGCCACGGAACGCTTCCACCAGCGCCATCCCTTCGCAGATTCGCCCGCTCGCCTTGAATGGCGTGTCAATCTTGCCGACCGGCAGGCGGCTGAGGATTTGCTCGATTAGACCGAGGCTCTGCTCCACCTCGCGGATGCGGATCCAGACACGGGCATTGACGTCGCCGGCACCCAGAACCGGCACCTCGAACTTGAGATCGCCGTACGGCGCGTAGCCGACGCTTCGGCGTGCATCGAATGCGCGGCCTGAGGCGCGGCCGACATAGCCGCCGGCGCCGAACCGGCGCACGTATTCCGGCTTCACGTAGCCCGTGGTAACCGTGCGATCCTGCAAGGAGGCCGTGTTGTCGTAAAGTTCGATTAGGCGCGGAAACACCTTGCGCACCTCGAACAGCAAATCGCGCAGCGCCTTTACGCCATCCGGCGCGAGGTCGCGCGCGAGGCCGCCGGGCACGATCACATCCATCATCAGTCGGTGGCCGAAACAGCTTTGCGCCGCACGCAAAACGCGCTCGCGCAGGATGCCGGTTTGCGCATGCATCAGCGCAAACGCCGCATCGTTACAGATCGCGCCGATATCGCCGAAATGATTGGCGAGTCGTTCGAGCTCCGCCATCAACGCGCGCAGGTAGACCGCGCGCGGCGGCGCCTCCACCTGCAAGGCGGCCTCGGCGGCTAGCGCAAACGCATACGAATAAGCGACGGTGCTATCTCCGGAGGTGCGGCCCGCCAGTTTTGCTGCATCGCTCAGTATCGCGCCGTCCATCAGGGATTCGATCCCCTTGTGCACGTAGCCGAGCCTCTGCTCCAGCCGCACCACGAATTCGCCATTGGCGGTGAAGCGGAAATGTCCCGGCTCGATGATGCCGGCATGCACGGGGCCGACCGGAATCTGGTGTAGCCCCTCACCCTCCACCGGCAGGAATTCGTAAGGCGCCGCTTTCTGCGCGCGCTTTTTCTTGCCGAGCGGATGTCTTACATCCCAGAAACCGAGGTCGAGCCAGGGCCGCGTATCGGGCGAAGCCAACGCCTCAAGACCGAACAGATCGCGGATCGCGCGCTCGAGCCGCATCGCGGGCGGATGATGCGCGGCAACGCTCGGAAAAATACCATTGACGCAAGCATAACTGACGACCGCGATGTCGCCCGCGTTCTCGTCGAGCAACGCCATGTGCACGTCGGGCGTATCGCCCCAGAGCCCGAGCAACGTATAGCGCCCGTTCGCCAGCAGATCGATCGCTTGCTTCCAGCCATCGTCGCCGACGACGCGCCGCGGCCAGGGCCGATGCGCCTTGGCGGTCTCGCTGTGTTTGATGCCGTCGAGCAAAGTCATTGCGCTATCCGAGCAGCTTGGCGACGTTCTCGAAGCCGAGAACGAGCGCCGGCGGCATGTAGAGACCGGCCATAAAGACGATGGCGAGATGGGCAAACATCGGCACGTAAGAGGCTTGTGCCTTCGCTGTCGGCCCGCGCGGCTCGCCGAAGGCAACCGTGTTGAGGCGCAGGAAAAGGCCGCCGAGAGCGATCAGGATACCGAATACCAGAATGACCGCGAGCCACGGCTGGCGCGCGAAGGTCGAACTCACCACCAGGAACTCGCTCATGAAAATGCCGAGCGGCGGCAGCCCCGCAATCGCCACCACGCCCAGCACCAGGCCCCAGCCAAGCACCGGGTTGCTCACTGTCAGTCCGCCCATATCGGCGATCTTCTGCGTGCCCTTGACCTGGGAAATGTGACCGACCGCAAAGAAGATCGCCGATTTTGTCAGCGAATGCATGGTCATGTGCAGGAGACCGGCGAAATTGGCGAGCGGGCCGCCCATGCCGAAAGCGAACACGATGATGCCCATGTGTTCGATCGAGGAATAGGCGAACAGCCGCTTGATATCGCGCCGACGGTACAACATGAACGCGGCGAACACGCACGAGATCAGACCCATCGTCACCATCAGCGGACCGGGCGCGATCGCCTCTGGATTCAACGCCAGCAGCATCTTGAAACGCAGCAGCGCATAGAGCGCGACGTTGAGAAGAAGACCGGAAAGCACCGCCGAAATGGGCGTCGGGCCTTCAGCGTGGGCATCGGGCAGCCAGGCATGCAGCGGCGCCAAGCCCACTTTGGTGCCGTAGCCAAGCAGCAGAAACACGAAGGCGACGTTGAGCAACGCTGCGTCGAAGCTATCGGCTCGCTTGACCAGCACCGTCCACACCATGGCGTCGAGGCCCTCCCCGATCACCGGCCGCGCCGCCATGTAGACGAGGATGGTACCGAACAAAGCGAGCGCAATGCCGACGCTGCCGAGGATGAAATATTTCCAGGCCGCCTCCAGCGCCTCGTGCGTGCGGTAGATGCCGACCATCAGCACGGTGGTGAGCGTCGCCATCTCGATCGCCACCCACATCAGTCCGATATTGTTGGCGACCAGCGCGAGATTCATGGCGAACATCAACGCCTGATACATGGCGTGATAGAAGCGCACGAAAGTCGGCGTCAACCGGCCAACCTCGATCTCATGGCCGATATAACTCGCACTAAAGGCGCTGGTGGTGAAGCCGACGAACGTCGTCAACACAATGAAGACCTTGTTGAGATCGTCCACCAGGAGGTACGAGCCCGACTTCGGCTCGACGAAGAACAGCGACACCGCCGTGAGAAATGTCGCCAGCGTCGCCAACACATTGAGCCGCGCGGTCAGCCGATAACCGGGCAGCACGGCAAGCAGCGCGGCCGCAATCGCAGGGATCAACAAAACGCCGGTCAGCGCGTCGAGCGTCATTGGCGCTCTCCGCGGAATTTATCGAGTGCCTGCAGGTCAACGGTGTCGAACCTTTCCCGTATCCGGAACAAGAAGATGCCGATCACGATGAAGGCGATCAGCACCGAGAAAGCGACGGAAATCTCCACCACCAGCGGCATACCCTTGGCGCCGGTCGCCGCCAGCACCAGCCCGTTCTCCAGCGACATGAAACCGACGACCTGGCTGACTGCGTTGCGCCGCGTCACCATCATCAAGAGGCCGAGCAGCACGACGGCAAGCGCGAAGGCGAGGTCTTCACGCGCAAGCGGATCGGCCTCCACCGTCACCCGCAGCATCACCACCATGGACAACGCCACCAGCCCCATGCCGAGCAACATGGTGGGACCGACACCAACCACGGTCTCGATCTCGCGGTGAATGCCAAGTCGCGCAATGATACGATGGAGCGAAACTGGAATAACGATCGCCTTGAAGATGAGGGCAATTGCCGCGGTGACGTAGAGATGCGGCGCGTCCTGAACGAAAGCCTGCCAGCCGACCGACGCCGCCAAAATCAAGGCATGCAGCGCAAAGACATTGAGCAGCGCGTAGAGACGCGCCTGATAGAGCTGGATGAAGCTGACCAGCACAAGCGAGCCGGCCAGCAGATGAGCAACGTCGAACATCAGCTTGGGAGACATCGGCTACAGGCTCCCCGACACGAACAGCAGCAAGGTGGCGAGCAGCCCGAGCATCAGCCCGGCACCGAGAAAGGCAGGCACGCGGAACACGCGCATCTTGGCAATGGCCGTCTCGAATACGGCCAGCAGCAAGCCGCCGGCGGCGAGCTTGAGGAGATAAGAGAGAACGCCGATCGCAAGTGCGACCAGATCGGCATCGGGACGAGCGATTCCCCAGGGCGTAAACAGGCAGCCGATCATCGACACGTAAAGCAGAAGCTTGAGTTCGGACGACAGGTCGATCAGCGCCAGGTGTCGGCCGGAATATTCCAGCACCATGGCCTCGTGCACCATGGTGAGTTCAAGATGCGTCGCCGGGTTGTCGATCGGAATGCGGGCGTTCTCGGCGATCGCCACCATGATGAGTGCGATCAGCGCGAGGCCGAGCGAGACGCGTAAGCCGACCTGCGCCGACAGCATATAGTCCGCGATGGTCGAAAGCTGAGTGGAACCGGCCACTAACGCGAGCGTAAACACGATCATCAGCATGGCAGGCTCGGCGAGCGAGGCGATCATCACTTCGCGGCTCGAACCGATGCCGCCGAACGACGTGCCGACATCGAGACCGGCGAGCGCCAGAAAGAAGCGCGCACTGCCGAGCAATGCAATGATGGCGATCAGATCGGCTGTCCAGGAAAACAACAAGCCACTGCGGAAGGTTGGCACCAGCGAGGCCGCAACCCAGGTGCCGGCAAACACGATGTAAGGAATAACGCGGAACAGCCAGGAGGCATTCTCCGCCAGCACCACGTCCTTGCGCATCAGCCGGATAAGATCGCGGTAGGGCTGCAACAGCGGCGGCCCCTGCCTGCGCAACAGCCGTGCCTTCACCTTGCGTACGAAGCCGGTTAGCAACGGTGACAGCAGCAGCACCAGCACCATCTGCGTACCCTGGAATGCGTAGTCGCGAACGAAATTCATATCGCGAGCACCAGGAGCAAGAGCACCAGCGCCGAAAACACCAGCGTCAGGTAGCTGCGGATGGTGAGAAATTGCAGGATGTTGAGACGTTCCGTCGCAACGCCGACGAGGCGGGCAATCGGCGCGTAGGTTGCTTCCCAGATCAGATCGTGCAGCGAAACGGTGAGCCGCGCCGGCGTCATCGCGCCTGGCGGTGGCATGTCACCGACCTCGCGCGCACGGAAGATGCTGGTGCCGTAAACGCGGCGGATCGGCTGGGCGAAACTCGATGCCGTGTATTGCGTCACCGTGCTCGGATCGGGATAGCCGCAGTCCCAGGCCGGCCCGCGCCGCAGCCGGTCGGAAGCCAGCCGGTGAATGGCAAAGGCCGCGATCGTGCCCGACAACACCACGAAAACGAAAACCAGGAGCCCGTTGTAAGAGCTGCGGCTTTCCGCGATCGGCACAATGGTGAGCCAAGCCAACCCCGACTGATGCGGCATGGTATCGCCGACCAGGGCCTGGGCCACCGGCGCCAGCGCATCGATGAACAAGCCAGGCAACACGCCGGCAACCAGACAAAGAGCCGCCAGCACATACATGGCGGCCAGCGAGTTGCTGTCGGTTTCATGCGCTTTGGCCGCGGCCGGCGTGCGCGCACGGCCTAGAAAGCTCACGCCGAACGCTTTGACGAAGCACGCTGCCGCCAGCGCTGCCGATAGCGCGAGCAACGCACCGACCGCGGGCACCAGAAATTTCAGGCCCCAGGACGGCAATTGCGGACTCAACAGAATGGCCTGGAAGGTGAGCCATTCCGACACAAAACCGTTGAGCGGCGGCAAGGCCGAAATCGCGACGCAACCGACGAGAAAGACGAACGCTGTCTGCGGCATGCGGTGGATCAAGCCGCCGAGATGCTCCATGTCGCGCTCACCGGTCGCGGTGAGCACGGCGCCGGCACCGAAAAACAGCAGGCTCTTGAAGACGGAATGATTGAACACATGGAACAGCGCGGCGGTGAGCGCGAGCGCGGCCGCCCACTCCATGCCGTAGGCCTTGAACGCGAGTGCGAGGCCAAGCCCGATGTAAATGATGCCGATGTTTTCAACCGTGTGATAGGCGAGCAGGCGCTTGAGATCGTGTTGCATCAGTGCGTACAGCACGCCCATCACCGCCGTGATGCCGCCGACGCCCAGGACCACCATGCTCCACCACCAGTCGGGAGCCCCGAGCAGGTCGAACACGATGCGCACAAAACCGTAGACCGCGACCTTGGTCATCACGCCGCTCATCAGCGCAGAGACATGACTGGGCGCGGCCGGGTGCGCGAGCGGTAGCCAGGCATGCAGCGGTACCACGCCGGATTTCGAACCGGCGCCGACAACGGCAAGGATCAGCACCAACGCCGCAAGCTCGGCGGAGGGATGCGCCTCGCGCATGCTGGAAAAGGCATAATTGCCGTCGGCACCCGCCAGGAGACCAAAGGCAAGCAGCAGCGCCAGCGTGCCGAAACTCGCCATCAGGAGATAGACGTAACCTGCGCGCACGTTCTCGCGGTCTTGGTGATGCGCGATCACCAGCGCCCACGACGAGAGCGACATAAACTCCCATGCCACCAGAAAACTGAACGCATCGTCGGCCATGACGACGAGATTCATCGCCGCCAAATATGCGGGATAGAACGGCAGCACGCGTTGCGGCGATTCCTCATGTCGGCCATAGCCGAGCGCGAACAGGCTCGCCGCCGCGCCGCCGAGATTGACCACGATCAGGAAGAAAGCCGAAAGCGCGTCGATGCGGAAATGTGCGCCCAGCCACGGCAACCCGAGCGGCAGGACGACGGACGATGTCGGTTCGCCAAACAGGCTCGCCAGCGAAATCGCGCCGATCGCCAACGCAATCACCAGGCTTGCACCATAGACAAAGCCGCCGGCGCGCTGCGAAGTCGCGAGCACGAGCGCGATGGGCGCAAGCGCCAACAGCGCGGCGACACCATAAAGCGCGTACGCCACCATCATGGTCCGGGCGCACCTCTCAAGCGCACGCCGCGGCCGCCGCTCGAGGAAGCGGTGCCCTCCCCGATCAACTCAATGCCATGAGCACCGAGCGCGTCGACGAGCTTCATCAACGACTCGACATTGCCGCGGACGACGCCCTTGCTCGCCTCCATGCGCTGGATGGTCGGCAAGGACAGGCGCGCGCGCTGGGCCAGCTCGCGCTGGTCGATGCCAAGCAAGGCGCGGGCGGCACGCATCTG
>CAWIXF010000014.1:0-26417 GCA_963840065.1 uncultured Alphaproteobacteria bacterium
TTGTCCGCGATTGGGGAGCTACAGACATTGAGCATCCCTTCGGGCTAGGCCGTGCCCAGGGCACGCCCCGGCTCCCTACACCTCCACCAGCCACGTTTGCCGATGTCGAGCAAGACTTGCGGCGTCTGGTCGCCTTGCAGGTTGCGTTTGCCTCATGCGACCAGCGCGACTGGATCATCCATCGGCATCGGCTCGATCAATCGCTTGCCTGCAAATTGCTCCGCGAAATCATCGCCGGTCGCCGCATCGGCAAAGCACCAACGGACATGATCGCGCGCGTTGCCGTCGCGCCTGCCACGACCATAGTAGCTCTTGATACCGCGCTCAAAGTGGAAGGCGTGAATCGAGTGACTTACTCGCCTCTCGTCGCGGTCCAGATGAAATGCTGCGCGCCGCCTTGCGGCCCCTTGGCGCGCACGGGATTCTCGATCACGTCGAAACCGGCCTTGCCCAGCCGCGCCGTGAATTTCGCATCCGGCGCCGACGACCACACCGCCAGCACGCCGCCGGGGCGCAGCGCCATGTAAGCGGCTGCCAGTCCGTCGAGATCATACAGCGCGTCATTCGCTTCGCGAGTCATTCCGTCCGGCCCGTTGTCGACGTCGAGCAAGATGGCGTCGTATTCCGACCGCGCCGCGCGGATCAGATCGCCGACATCCGTTTCGCGGATGCGCACGCGCGGATCGGTCAGGCTGTCGCCGAACAGCTTTGCCATCGGGCCGCGTGCCCAGGCCACCACCGCCGGCACCAGTTCGGCGACGATGATGCGCGCCTGCTTTCCGAGGACGACGAGGGCCGCCCGCAACGTGAAGCCCATGCCCAATCCGCCGATCAGGATTTTCGGCCGCGCGCGGGTCCAAATTTTCTCGCAAGCAATTGTCGCGAGCGCCTGTTCGGTCGCGCTCAGCCGGCTGTTCATCAACTCGTTACTGCCGAGCTTGATCGAGAATTCGGCGCCGCGCCGCATCAGGCGCAGTTCGCCGCCGCCGGGCACTTGTGCCGTATCGAGGTGCACCCAGGGGATCATGGATACTCTTTCCGTCCGCTCGATCTGTTGTGAATAGCACGCTCGCCTCGCCAATCGGGTCGAGCGCGTCGCCAGCGCGATGGCGCGATTGGCCCTTAGCGAGACGTTTCGTTGCATTGTAACGCCACGGTCGCTATTGGACTAACAGCGGACATTAACCGGCACTGGGGCCAGATGCCTCTGTCGCGAATGACCCATGAGCGACATGAGCCGTGGTTGGTCGGAAATTGTTTATTCGCTAATGACCCTGGCTGTGTGAAAACGCATCTCTGGGTTTGATTCTCGGGATAAGATTCTCGCGCGATTTGCGGGAGGATCGGATGAAGCGCTTCGTTGAAGGCATGGATCGCGGGCAGAGGACGCTGTTTCCTGAATGCCTGGAAGACTGGATCGACGAGAACAACCCGGTTCGGGCGGTTGATATTTTTGTTGATGGGCTTGATCTTTCCGAGCTGGGATTCGATGGGGTCGCTCCTGAGGCAACTGGCCGACCTTCATATCATCCCGCGGGGCTGCTGAAGCTCTACATCTACGGCTATCTCAATCGGGTGCAATCGAGCCGCCGGCTTGAGCGTGAGGCCGGTCGCAATGTCGAGGTCTTGTGGCTGACAGGCCGGCTGGCCCCCGACCACAAGACGATTGCCGACTTCCGCAAGGACAATGGCCCTGCGATCCGCAAGGTGTGCGCGCGCTTCGTCGAGCTCTGCCGCACAATGGGCCTACTGGCGACAGCCAGCGTTGCCATTGATGGCAGCAAGTTCAAGGCGGTGAACAACCGGGACAGGAACTTCACGCGCGGGAAAGTAGAGCGTCGGCGGGTACAACTGGAGGAGAGCGTGGCGCGGTATCTTGCGCAGCTCGACACGGCTGACTTGCAGGAACCATCCGAAGCGCTGGCAGCGAAGACGGCGCATCTGAAGGAGAAGCTGGTCAAGCTCGAAAGCGAGATGCAGCGCCTGGCGGCGATGGAAAAGCTGATGCTGGCGTCACTCGATCAGCAAATCTCGCTCACCGATCCCGACAGCCGCTCGATGGCGACCAGCGGGCGCGGGTCCGGCGTGGTCGGCTACAATGTGCAGGTCGCCGTCGATACGAAACATCACCTGATCGTCACGCACGAGGTGACGAATAGCGGCTCGGATCGGGCCCAACTCGCAAACGTCGCCTCACAGGCGAAGGAAGTGCTCGGCGTTAACAAACTCGAAGCCGTTGCGGATCGCGGCTACTTCAGCGGCGAGGAAATCCTCGCGTGTGACAAGGCCGGAATCACCGTAACGCTTCCAAAGCCGATGACATCGGGGATTGAGGCGAGGGGTCGCTTCGGCAAACAGGACTTCGTTTATCTCAGCGACGAGGATGCCTATCGCTGTCCGGCTGGCGAAAAGCTGAAGTACTATTACACCAACGAGGAGAACGGGCAGAAGTTGCGGCGTTATTGGACGAATGCATGTCGTCACTGTGCAATCAAGCATCGCTGCACGACCGGCGCGCAACGACGCATCACGCGCTGGGAGCATGAGGACGTGCTAGAGGCCGTGCAAAGGCGTCTCGATAACAATCCGCAGGCCATGCGCCAGCGCCGTGAGACGGTCGAACATCCATTCGGTACGCTGAAGATGAGGATGGGAGCAACGCACTTCCTGATGAAGCGTCTTCCGAAGGTCGCCACCGAGATGGCGCTGCACGTGCTGGCCTACAATCTGACGCGCGTCATCAATATCGTCGGCATCCAGCCACTTATGGCAGCGATGAGGGCATAGTCGGAACCGGAAAAAGGCCCCAAGTCTGAGGCCAGAATCTGCGCTTCTGATCCCAAAGCGTTTTTACACGACCAAGACCCGAAGGGGACATGGATCTCGCACCAACCTGTCAACTCGAAAACCAAGCAAATGTCGGGGCTTCGTAACGTGTTGCCGGTTCGCTACATATCGAAAAAACCTCCTGTTTAAAGGCCAATCCCTGCCTTGTGGCAGACCTGCCACGCACTTAGTCTTCAATTAATACGAATATTGGGGGGCTTCCGTGGGGCGACGGAGACGGGAAGTCTTATATCGCCTGACTAAGACGGCGGCTGTCTTAGCGTTGGTGGCATTTAATCTTTTGCTGCCCGGCGAAGCGCGCGCCCAGTGCGTGGCGTCCGGCCTTGACAAAATCTGCACTAATTATGGGTTCCTGTCGGCCGGCGCATTTGGACTGAGCACCGCAGCCGGAGGCGGGAGCAACTTCGTCTACAATTTCGGTACAATTTCGGGTACGGGATTTGGCGTGAGCGCTGCCGCCACCAACTCCAACGTCATTTACAACAAAGGAAATATTTTAGGCACGGGCGTCGGCGCGTTTGGCATTTCGGCGGCGGCGGCGAACAACATAATTATCAATTTCGGGACGATTTCAGGCTCAGGCGTCGCCATCAGTGCGGCTGCAGTCAATAGTAACACACTCACAAGCTATGCCGGCTCCAAGATCATCGGCCCCTTGTCATTTGCTGCAACCAGCAACGCCTTCAACTTTGTTGGTGGCAACTATCTTTTCACACTGAGTGTTGGTGGCGCCGTCACTTTTGACGCCTCCGGTGCTCCATTCGCCGTCTCAGGAAGCCAGGTTGCCGTTGTTGACCCGACACCCTTTGCCATGACCGACCGCAACCTGATGGACTTCACCAGCGCGGTGTCCGCAGCGGTTCCGGCCGACCGGGTTTTCTTCAACTATCAATACTTCAACAATCCAACGTCGACCTCTTACGCCGACGAGAGCGATGCCAATACGCGACTTGCCGACCCCTTCGCCAACATGCCGGGTCTTGCCGCCTATGCCTCCGACGGGGTGATGTTCAAAAATCCGACCGTGCAATACGCCGACGGCACGGCCGTGTGGGGACGAGGGTTCGCCGGCCAGCGCGTGCAGCAGGAGGACGGCATCCTTTTACACACGCTCAACCAGTACTACGGCGGCATGATCGGCGGCGACTGGCAATCCCGGCCCGACCTGCGTCTCGGTGCGTTTATCGGTGCCGGCCGGACGCGATCGAGCGTCGATTACAACATGGGGAGCAACGACAGCGATCTCATCTTCGGCGGGCTGTTCGGTCGTTACAACTTTGGGGCCTCGTTCCTCGGGGTCGCATTGCAAGGTGGTTATTCCAGCACCGACAGCAAGCGCTTCATCAACAACAACCTTGCTCCGGGCGGATTGGAAACGGCAACCGCAAGCTACGACGGCTGGTACATTAGCCCAGAGGCGAACTATGGCCTGCATTATGGCTTGGGTTCGTTGATGGGTGCGTCCTACACGCTGACCCCGAGCGTGAAGCTGCGCTATCTCTACGCCTCCTATAACGGCTACACCGAGAGCGGTACGACGGCGCCATTGACGATTGGTACGCAGACGGTGAGCGACTTCGAGGAGCGCGGGCAACTCAAGCTGACGCGCACGCAGGTGTTTTCGCCGGGGACCGCGTTTCAAAGCGACATCTATGGCGGTGTGCTGGGCGTGCAGCGGGCTGGCAGCACGACGATTGATGCCACGTTGCTCGGCCAGGCGATCCCGTTTGCGACACCGGGCAAGGACAATGTGTGGGGTGGCTTTATCGGGGGCGGCTTTGAAGTGCGCACCGGCCCTGTCGGAATGTTTGCCTCGGCGGAATATCTGGCGATGTCCGATGACAGCTCCGTTGTCAGCGGTCAGGCGGGTCTGCGCGTCGCATTCTGATGTCGCATTATGCGGCGGGTTCAACCGGTCAACGCAACACTTGCGTAACGCTTACCAAATGCTCGCCTATCGCTTTCAAGCTCGCCGGCTGCCAGCAGTGCCAGAGCTCCCGGTTTCTCGGGCCGCAGTGAGCCCTGGAAGCCATTTTTTTTTCGCTTATCAGCGTACGCTGTCGACCTTTTCTGTTCACGATAGGTGTTGCGGCGACCAGTTGAGACCACCAGTGGACATTGACGAAACTCTTCTCACCAATCTCGATTGATATTGCGCGGCTTAAAATCAACAATCTGAATTGCTTGTAATCAGAGGCGCCCTACTTTTATTGCGATCGCAATACCCCCGCGTGCGGGGAGAGGGAAGACGGTCACGGCCACTTCACCACCGGCGGCATGGACGAGAGGATCGAGTCCACATTGCCGCCGGTGCGTAGGCCGAAAATGGTGCCGCGGTCGTAGAGCAGGTTGAATTCGACATAGCGGCCGCGGCGGATCAACTGCTCCTCGCGCTCGGCCTCGTTCCAAGGTTTGAGAAAATTCGCGCGCACGAGCTCGGGATAGATCGCGCGAAAGCTGTGGCCGACCTGCTGCGTGAAGGCGAAGGTCGCCTCCCAGTCGGTCTCCAGATAATCGTAGAAGATGCCGCCGATGCCACGCGGTTCGTTGCGGTGCTTGAGGAAGAAATAATCGTCGCACCATTTTTTGTATTTCTCGTAGGGCGCGACATTGGGATGGGCATCGCAGGCGGCTTTCATGGCGGCGTGGAAGGCGCGGGTGTCGGGATCGTCCTGCGTGCGGCGCGCGTCCAGCACCGGCGTCAAGTCGGCGCCGCCGCCGAACCAGGCCTTGCTGGTGACGACATGACGGGTGTTCATGTGCACGGCCGGCACATGTGGGTTGTGCGGATGCGCGATCAGCGAAATGCCCGAAGCCCAGAAGTTCGGGTTGTCCGCCGCGCCGGGAATCTCCTTGCGGAATTCGGGGGCGAATTCGCCGAACACGGTCGAGCAATGCACGCCGACCTTCTCGAACACGCGTCCGCGCATCATGGACATCACGCCGCCGCCGCCCGGCTGGCCGCTATGGTCGGTGCGCGCCCAGGGGGTGCGCACGAAGCGGCCGGGCTCGTTGCGGCCAAGCGGCGCATCGTCGGGCAGGGCGGTTTCCAGTTCCTCGAGCGCCGCGCAAATATCGTCGCGCAGGGTCTCGAACCAGGCGCGCGCGCGCGATTTGCGCTCCTCGATCTGTCGGCTCACGTCAGTCGTGCCCCATGTTGAGCCGCGCTTTGGCCGCATCGAGGTGGTCTTTTCGAAAGCTGCCGGTACAGTCGCGTTCATAGGCTTTGATGCCGTCTCTGAAGCGAGCGACCTGGGCACGATAGACCTTGGTGTCGCGGTCGAGCAATTTCTGCAACTCGGCAAGCTCGGCGATGCCTTCATCGTACTGGGCGCGCATCTGCTTCTCGGAGCGGTCGGGGCGCGGCAACTGCGGGCGGTCTTCGAGACTGCGCAAATAGGCGACCCGCGAGGTGGTGTCCTGGATCACAATTGTCTGCTGATCGAGCAAGCCTCCCAGCCTGTCGAGATCCCGCGCGCTGCGCAGACAGGCCTCGATCCGCGAGGCGTCAAGCGTCGGTTGGCCGCCGGGAGCGACCGGCGGGCGCGCCAAGAACTCTTGCAGCAGGTTGCGATTGACCCATGCGGCGTCGGTGACGGTAGCCCATGCGACCGCAAAGAACAGCATCGTGCTGGCCGGTAGTGCCGATCGGAGCCAAGGTTTTGTCATTGCGAAAGGGAGACTACCACCCGGTAGAAGCCCCCGTCTGCCGCAGCGCTTCGCCCGCCACCATGGCCGCCGCCATCGCAACGTTAAGAGAGCGCAGGCCCTCCCGGATCGGGATGCGCAAGCAGACATCGGCCGCCTTGTGCACCGCCTCCGGCACGCCGGCGCTTTCACGGCCGAACAGAATCACCTGGTCGGTCCCAAAGCGATGGTCGAGGTAGCTGCGCTCGCCGGCGGTGGTGATCAGGACCAGCGCCAGGCCTTGGCCCCGGCGCCAGGCTTCGAAGTCCGTAAACGAGCCATGCCGGGTGAGGGTGACCTGGTCGAGATAATCCATCCCGGCGCGGCGGAACGCCCGGTCGGTCACCGGGAAGCCGGCCGGCTCGATAATATGCGCGGCAAGGCCCAGGCAGGCGCACAGGCGCAATATAGTTCCGGTATTTTGCGGTATGTCCGGCTCGTAAAGGGCGAGTTGCATAGGCGGCATTGCGCTTTTCCCGGTCCCGCCGGCCTAGACCAATGATTAAGTGTGGGCCGCGGCTTCTGTAATGTCGGCGGGCTTGCACTCACACCGCAAGGGTGCCAATAAAACGCCACCGAAGCGCCGTCTTGCCTTGACCAGGACTGCCGCGCCGGTCCGCCCAGCCGCCCATTGGACGATAATGTCTAGGGGCTCCAGCCGCGAGCGGATGACTAACCAGCCGGAGGAGAGGGCTAACGACGTGACGACCGTGTCTTCGGCGGAGCAGCACTCACGCCGCGATTTCCTTTATATTGCCACCGGTGCCGTGGCCGCGGTGGGCGGCGCGGCGGCACTCGTTCCCCTCATAAGCCAGATGAATCCGGACGCCTCGACGATTGCCGCCGGCGCGCCGGTCGAGATCGATCTCGCGCCCATCGCCGAGCATCAGATCGTAAAGGTGTTCTGGCGCAGCAAGCCGATTTACATCTACCATCGCAACGCGAAAGACATAAAGCTGGCGCAGGACGTCAAGTGGCAGGAACTGCCCGACCCGGCACCCGACTCCGAGCGCGTCCAGAAGGGCCACGATCAGTGGCTGGTCGTGATCGGCATCTGTACCCATCTTGGCTGCATTCCGCTCGCTCACCAGGGCGAATATGACGGCTGGTTCTGTCCTTGCCATGGCTCGCAATACGACAGCGCCGGCCGTATCCGCAAAGGCCCGGCGCCGAAGAATCTCTACCTGCCGCCTTACGCATTCCTCTCCGACACCAAGATCCGGATCGGCTGATCCGCGAAAGATTGTCTTCCAAAAGGTTCGATCATGAGCGGACACGCCACCTACCAGCCGCAAAACAAAGCCCTGCAGTGGTTTGAAAAGCGGCTGCCGATTATCGGATTGATGCATTCCTCGTTCATTTCGTATCCGACACCGCGCAACCTGAACTATTGGTGGACGTTCGGCGGCATCCTCACGATGATGCTCGGCATCCAGATCATCACCGGCGTCGTGCTGGCGATGCACTACACGCCCAACGTCGCCCTCGCTTTCAATTCGGTCGAAGGCATCATGCGCGATGTCAATTACGGCTGGCTGTTGCGCTACGTGCACGCCAATGGCGCCGCGATGTTCTTCCTCGCCGCCTACGTCCATATGTTCCGCGGCATGTATTACGGCTCCTACAAGGAGCCGCGTGAGGTGTTGTGGATCCTCGGCGTCATCCTGCTGCTGTTGATGATCGCCACGGGCTTCATGGGTTACGTGCTGGTCTGGGGCCAGATGAGCTTCTGGGCAGCGACCGTGATCACCAACCTGTTCTCCGCCATCCCCGGCGTCGGCGACGCCATCGTCACCTGGCTGTGGGGCGGCTACGCGGTCGGCGATCCGACGCTCAACCGCTTCTTCTCGCTGCACTACCTGCTGCCGTTCGTGATCGCCGGTGTGGTGGTGTTGCACGTCTGGGCGCTGCACGTGGTCGGACAGAACAACCCGACCGGCGTCGAGCCGCAGTCGGACAAGGACATGGTGCCGTTCACGCCCTACGCGACGGTCAAGGACGGCTTCTTCATGGCCGTCTTCCTGATCCTGTTCGCCTGGTTCGTCTTCTACATCCCGAATTTCCTCGGCCATGCCGACAACTACATCCCCGCTAATCCGGCGGTGACGCCGGCGGAGATCGTGCCCGAATGGTACTACCTGCCGTTCTACGCGATCCTGCGCTCGATCCCGGACAAGCTGATGGGCGTGATCGCGTTGTTTGCGTCGATCGCTATCCTCGCCTTCCTGCCCTGGCTCGACACCTCGAAAGTGCGTTCGGCGAAATACCGGCCGCTCTACAAGCAGTTCTTCTGGCTGTTCGTGATTTCCTGCATCGGGCTCGGCTGGCTCGGTTCGAAGCCGCCGGAAGGTATCTATGTGATCGCTTCGCGTCTGCTGACGCTGTACTACTTCGCCTACTTCCTGGTCATCCTGCCGCTGCTCGGCATTTTCGAGAAGACCAAGCCGTTGCCGAATTCGATTTCGGAATCGGTTCTGGGCGCCAATTCGGGCGCGAAGGCGTGAGGGGGATGACCATGAATCTGAAACTCACACTCTTCGCTTCCGTTCTCGCCGGCTCGTTCGCGCTCGTCGCCGCGCCCGCCGATGCGCAGGTTCATCAGGTGCCGCCGCCGGCGCAAACGTGGTCGTTCTCCGGCCCGTTCGGTCAGTACGATCAGGCGCAGTTGCAGCGGGGCTTTAAGGTCTACCGCGAGGTTTGTTCGAGCTGTCACTCGCTCAACCTGGTGTCGTTCCGCAACCTGGCGGAACCCGGCGGCCTCGGTTACACGGAAAAACAGGTCGAGCAGATCGCATCGGAATACAAGATCGCGACGCTTGACGACTCTGGCCAGCCGGCCGAGCGGCCGGGCCGGCCGGCGGATCATTTCCCGCCGCCGTTCCCGAACGAGAAGGCCGCGCAAGCCGCCAATGGCGGCACCGCGCCGCCCGACATGTCGACGCTCGCCAAGGCGCGCACTTATCAGCGCGGCTTCCCCTTGTTCGTCATCGATATGTTCACGCAGTACCAGGAGCAGGGGCCCGACTACATCGTGGCGCTGATGCAGGGCTACAAAAACCCGCCCAAGGACTTCAGTCTGCCGGCGGGCGCTCACTACAACGAATATTTCCCAGGCCACGCCATCGCCATGCCGCCGCCGCTCTCCGACGGGCAGGTGGAATACGCCGATGGCTCGCCACAGACGGTCGAGCAATATGCCAAGGACGTCGCCGCCTTCCTGATGTGGGCGTCCGAGCCGCACATGCTCGCGCGCAAGCGTATCGGCTTCCAGGTGATCGTGTTCCTGATCGTGCTGTCGGGCCTGCTCTACTTCACCAAGAAGAAGGTGTGGAAGGACATGCACGCCTGATGTGCAGGTGCGAACCTGACGATCAAGGGCCCCGTTTCGGGGCCTTTGTTTTGCGCTTGTCAGCGCCGGCGAAAGCGGGGCATCCAGTAGACCGCAACCGCACGATCAGGCAATGAGTGCCGGCGATGGCTGGATCATCCGCTTGCGCGGATGATGGCGGAGAAGGTTGAGGCGGCCCATGACCAAAGCAGTTCTCGGCATTATCGGCGGCTCCGGCATCTACGACCTGCCCGGTCTTGAGAATGTGCGCGAGCAGCGCATCGAAACGCCCTGGGGCGAGCCCTCGAGCGCGCTGCGCATCGGCGAGGTGGCCGGCCTGCCGGTGGTGTTTCTGTCGCGCCACGACGTCGGGCATCGCCTCTCTCCTTCCGACATCAACTACCGCGCCAATATCGACGCCTTGAAGCGCGTCGGCGTCACCGATCTGGTGTCGCTGTCGGCTTGCGGTTCATTCAAGGAAGAATTGCCGCCCGGCACCTTCGTGCTGGTCGATCAGTTCGTCGACCGCACCCATAAGCGCGAGAGTTCGTTCTTCGGCAAAGGCTGCGTCGCGCATGTCTCGATGGCGCACCCCATCTCGCCACGCCTGCGCGCGCGCGTCGGCGAGGCGGCGCTGAAGGAAGGCATCGACCCGTTCTTCGGCGGCATCTACGTGTGCATGGAAGGTCCGCAATTTTCCACCTACGCCGAGAGCATGACCTACAAGCAGCTCGGCTATTCGGTGATCGGCATGACCAACATGCCGGAGGCCAAGCTCGCGCGCGAAGCGGAGATCTGTTACGCGAGCGTCGCCATGGTGACCGACTTCGATTGTTGGCACCCGGGTCACGACGCGGTCACCGTCGCCGACATCATCAAGGTGCTGATGGACAACGCCGACCGCGCCAAGCGGCTGGTGGCGCGGCTGGCGGGCGATTTCCCGCACGAGCACGAACCATGTCCCATTGGCTCCGACCGCGCACTCGACTCCGCGATGATCACGGCGCCAGAAGCGCGCGATCCCGTGCTGCTCAAGAAGCTCGACGCGGTGGCGGGAAGGGTGCTCACTATCCGGCGTTAGATGCGCATGCCGCCAATGTGGCCCGTGATCGCGGCGAATAGGCCGCCAAACATGGCGCCCGCCAGTGACAAGATGATCATCAGAGTAATGACCGCCGGGATGGAAGCGAGGCTCCATTTAAGAATGATCGTGACCATGCGCCAGAACGGAATGTCGATGTCGGCTAAAACGATACGATCGGGCAAGGCTGATGACTGATCGGACATGGCAAGGCCCCTGGGTTGTGTGCGACGCCATGGTTGGCCAGAGTGGGACTCAACGCAACTGCTGAAAACGGGACCGCAATGAACGAGACCTTGAGTAATACCGACCTGGGCGCCACCGTCCGCTCGATCCCGGATTATCCGAAACCTGGCATCGTCTTCCGCGACATCACCACGCTGCTGGGCGACGCGCGCGCCTTCCGTCGCGCGGTCGACGAACTGGTGCAGCCCTGGGCCGGTATGAAGATCGACAAGGTCGCCGGCATCGAGGCGCGCGGTTTCATCTTAGGGGGAGCTGTGGCGCATCAGGTCTCCGCCGGCTTCGTGCCGATCCGCAAGAAGGGCAAGCTTCCTCATAAACGTGTGAGCATGACCTACGCGCTGGAATACGGCGAGGACGAGATCGAGATGCATGCCGACGCTTTGGTGAAGGGCGAGCGCGTGGTGCTGGTCGACGACTTGATCGCGACCGGCGGCACGGCGGAAGCGGCGGTGAAGCTGTTGCGGCAATTGGGGGCGGACGTGCTGGCGGCCTGCTTCGTCATCGATCTGCCCGAGCTCGGCGGCGCGCAGCGTTTGCGCAAGATGGACGTGCCGGTGCGCACGCTGATTTCGTTTGAAGGGCATTAGCGCGCGGCCGTTCAATTCTCTTCGTGCCGGCGAAAGCGACGCGATTTCCGCGGGTCGATCGCTTTAAGGTGCGCGGCCCGCGGCATCCATAGAGGAGCAGCGGCGAAGGCATGCAACTTTTAAGGTTATACTATCTTTTTATAGAACGGCATTATTGTAAGTTATTACCGCAGATTAGCGCTAGACGATGTCGCCTTATGAAGGCGGTAACAGAATCTAAAGGCGCCGGTACTACCGTATAGGTTGAATAGTCGAATAACGAAAGCATTCGAGGCCTGTTGCCAGGTCAAACGGCTGCGGTGAGTTCCGTGCAGACAACTGTCTCGCTTATCGATGATCTCGAGGCGGCGATCCATAGTGGGGCGGCGGATAAACGCGCCGCAATGCTGCGCAGTGTGACCGATCTTTTCTTGGGAGACGTCGAACAATATGGCGCCGAACAGATCAATCTGTTCGGCGATGTGCTGAACAAGCTCATCGAGCAGGTCGAGGGGCGCGTCCTCCCAGAACTCAGTCAGAGGCTTGCTCCCGTCGACAGAGCGCCTCAATCGGTCGTTCGAAAACTCGCCTACAATGACGACATTGCCGTCGCCTCACCGGTCCTGTCGCAGTCTTCCCAGCTCACAGACAATGATCTTGCCGATATTGCCGCCAAGCAGGGCCAAGATCATTTAGGGGCGATCTGCGAGCGCAGCCGCATTGCGCCGGTCGTTACCGACGTCATCGTGCGACGCGGCGACGCGACCGTGGTTCGCAAGCTGACGCGCAATCAGGGCGCTTCCTTTTCACAGGCAGGCTTTGGAATCTTGACGAAGCGCGCCGAAACGGACGGGCAACTCGCCGAAAGCCTTGCGTCTCGCCCGGATATTCCAGCCGAGATGATTGCGCAGGCGGTGTCGAAATTGAGCGAAGTCGAGCGGAGACGCCTCGCCGACCGGCTGGCGAAACACGGCGATCGACGCGAAGTAAAGACGGAAGCGCGTCCGCTGATCGATTATGATGCCGCGGAAGCGGTCGTCGACAAAATGCAGATGAACGGGGAGCTAAACGAGTCGGCCATCGTCGAATTTGCGACGGCGCAACGGTCCGAAGAAGTGACCGTTGGCCTCGCGCGGCTGTGCGAGGCGCCGATCACGTTGATCGCCCGGCTAATGCAAAATCCGCGGTACGACGGCGTGCTTATCGCATGCAAGGCTTGCGGCATGCATTGGCCGACCTTCAGGGCGATTTTGTCAGTCAGGTCGGAGGTCCAATCACACCTGCGGAACTCGAACGTGCCCGTGCAGATTTCCTGAAGCTGAAGGCTTCGACCGCGCCAAGATCTCCGATCAAAGCCTGAGCGAATGCTTCGCTTCTCTGGCTCGATATCGGCGGCGTTGCGATCCTAGGACGCGCACGGGGCCAGTCGGCCTGAGCGCGCATCGCTATTTGTCGATACGAAAGACCGCCTCGTGGCGGTCTTTCTTTTCGCGCAAGCGCTAGCTTCGCCGTGGCCCCCACGGACCGGGTGGCGTGGCGGGCGGCGTCGCCGGCGGCGTTGATGACGGTCCCCAAGAGTCCTGTGAGGAGGGACCTTGCGATGATGTGCCTTGTGACGGCGCGTCGCCCCATGGACCGGTTTGCGGCGCCGGTTCGCGCGGCGCATCGCCCCAAGGAGCGTGAGAAGCGCCTTCGCTGTCCTCCGATTGATCCTCGAGCTGCGGCTGCTCGTCCGTTTCCAACGCGAGCGGGCCGGGATCGTGGCCGCCGGCAAATTTCACGATCGCCGCGATGCGCGAGTCGATCGAGGGATGCGTGGCGAAGATATCGGAAAAGCCCTGGCGCGGATTGTCGACGCACATTTCCATCACCGCGGACGTCGCGGCATGCAATTCGCCGCGGCCTTCGATCTTGCGCAGCGCCATGATCATGGCGTCGGGGTTTTTGGTCAGCTCCACCGAACCAGCGTCGGCGAGATATTCGCGTTGGCGCGACAGCGCAAAACGGATCACCACCGACAGCAGCCAGACCACCACGATGATCACAATAGCGATCAGAATGGCGGCACCGGCCCCTCCTTTACGATCGCTGCCGCCGCTGCGCCGGCCGCCGCCATAGAAGCCGCCCTGAAAGAACAGGCGGAACACCATCTCGCCGAAGAACGAGATCACGCCGGCAATCACAACCGCGATCACCATCATGCGCACGTCGCCATTGCGAATGTGCGTGAGCTCGTGGCCGAGCACGGCTTCCATCTCCTGGTCGTTGAGCGCGTTCATCAGCCCGCGCGTCACCGTGATGGAATATTGCTTCGGGTTCAGCCCGGTGGCGAAGGCGTTGAGCGCGTCGTCATCGGCGATGCGCAAGGTCGGCGTCGGAATGCCGCGCGAGATGCACAGGTTTTCCAAGAGATTGTAAAGGCGCGGCTCCTCGTTGCGCGCCACCGGATGCGCGCCGGTCACCGCGTCGATCATCGACTGGTGGAATTTATAGGCAATGGCAATCCAGATGATAGCGCCGATGGTGGCGAAGGGCGCCGCTTTCAGCCAGTCATAGGCCGCCGCGCGCATCAGATAGTCGAGCGGCGCGTTGACCGTGAGCCCTTCCGCCAGCAGCGCGCCGGCAAACACCAGTACATAGACGAGAAAGAACAGCCCGATCAGCAACGCAATCGAGCGGCGCTTGTTGGACTGGATATGCGTGTACAGACCGTAGGCGGCCATGACTTTCTTTTTCGTGTCCCGGACGCGGTGCAGCGCGTAAGCGGTGCGTCGCAGATCCGGGACCGCTACAAAACGTTACTCAACGATCCCGGGTCTGCAGAGCAGCACTTCGTGCTGCACTGCGCCCGGGAAAAGTCCGCGCGTGGTACGTCCGCTAAAACTTCACACTCGGCGCCTGCTCAAGCTGGCCGCGGGTCTCACCGCCCAGATCGAAGAACGTGTGCGGCTGGAAGCCGAACGAGCCGGCAAACAGCGCGGCCGGGAATTGCTGGATGCCGGTGTTGTATTCCTGCACGGCGTTGTTGAAGAAGCGGCGGGCGGCGGCGAGCTTGTTCTCGATGTCGGCGAGCTGCGTCTGCAACTGCTGGAAGTTCTCGTTCGCCTTCAGGTTCGGATAGGCTTCCGACAGCGCGAACAACTGGCGCAGTGCGCCGGAGAGCATATTTTCGGCCGCGACTTTCTGGTCGATGCCGGGCGCAGCAATGGCCGCGTTGCGCGCCTGCACCACGGCTTCCAGCGTGCCCCGTTCATGCGAGGCATAGCCTTTGACGGTCTCGACCAAATTGGGGATGAGGTCGTGGCGCTGCTTGAGCTGAACGTCGATGTCGGCAAACGACTGGTTGACACGCTGGCGCATCGCAACCAGCCCGTTGTAGACGGCGATGATCCAGATCGCGGCGGCGACGATGACGCCAAGCACGACCAAGGCGGTGGTGGACATTGATCAGGCTCCTGAGGGGAAGGGTCGGATCAGGCGAGTTCCGTACCATAAATGGGGCTAGTGCGATCCCCGGCACAAGAGGGCGCGGCCGGTGTCCCCGCCTTTCGTATAAGGCATTGGCGACCCATAAAAAAAGACCCCAAGCCGGCCTGAAGCCGAGACTTGGGGTCTTTCGCCAGACGGCTATTGGGGGGTAAGGGGGGGAGCCGCCCGACTTGTGGATGTTCAGCCAACGCCTCCGCCGCGGTTTGGTTCCGCGGCGGTTGCGAGGTGTCACAGAATTTATTTTTGAGAGAGGCGGCGAAACCTAGGTTCGCCGGTCGAGGCTCAACTCGCCTCGCGGAACCGCACCGCGGCTTCCAGATCGACCGAGACCAGTTGCGAGACGCCGCGCTCGGCCATGGTGACGCCGAACAGCCGGTTCATGCGCGCCATGGTGATCGGGTTGTGCGTGATGATGACGAAGCGCGTGTCGGTCGCGCGCGTCATTTCATCGAGCAGATCGCAGAAGCGCTCGACGTTATGATCGTCGAGCGGCGCGTCCACTTCGTCCAGCACGCAAATCGGCGCCGGATTGGTGAGGAACACCGCGAAGATCAACGCCAGCGCGGTCAGCGCTTGCTCGCCGCCCGACAATAGCGACAGCGTCGAGGGCTTCTTGCCCGGCGGCTTCGCCATGATCTCGAGGCCGGCTTCCAGCGGGTCGTCACTCTCGATCAGTTGCAGCTCGGCGGTGCCGCCGCCGAACAACTGCACGAACAAATGCTGGAAGTGCTTGTTGACCTGTTCGAACGACGACAATAGCCGTTCGCGCGCCTCGCGGTTGAGGCTCTGGATGCCCTGGCGCAGCTTGGAGATCGCGGCCACCAGATCGTCGCGCTCGCCGGTCAGCGAGGTGTGCTGGGTCTCGACCTCGCGCAATTCCTCTTCGGCGCGCAGATTGACGGCGCCGAGACGCTCGCGCTCGCGACGCAGGCGCTCCAGCCGTTCTTCGATCGCGGTGAGATCGGGCAGCGCTTCGCCGTCCTTGAGTTCAGCAAGCTCGGCGGTGGCGGCCGGCTCGATCTCCAGCATGTCGCGGATTTCGCGGCCGATGTCGTCGAGCCGGCGCTTGGCGGCTTCGAAGCGTTCTTCCGCGCGGGCGAGTTCCTCGCGTGCCGCGCTTGCCGCTTCGAGCGCTGTGCGTGCGTCGCGGTCGGCTTCGGCCAATGCATTTTCCGCTTCCTGCAAACGGTCGGCGCAGGCGCGGCGTTCGGCTTCCGCCGTCTGGATTTCGCTCATCAGCCCAGAGCGCTTGTCGGCGAATATCTGCGGGGCGTTCTCGAGCTCGGCGCGGTCGCGCGTGGCTTCCGCAATGCGGCTTTCCAGCGTGGCAATCTGGGTGCGCGCGCCTTCGAGCCGCGTGCTCCAGCCGGCTTTGTCCGAGCCGAGCTGGGTCAGCCTGCGGTCGGCGAGTTCGGCTTCGCGCAGGATCGCCTGCTGCTCGGCGCGCGCTTCGGCGACCTTGGCGCGTTTGCCGGCGATGTCGTCGCGTATCGTATTGAGTTCGGCTTCCAGCCCGGCGACCGAAGCAAGTTCGGCGAGCGCGCTTTCGGCCTGTGCTTTGCCAGCCTCAGCTTCGTCGCGGCTGGCAGTAAGACGAATACGGCCTTCCGTCAGCGCCGAGAGGCGGGCGGCATGGCGGTTGACTTCGCGCTCGGCCGCGTCGTGCCGGTCGCGGGCGGCATTGGCTTCGCGTTGGCGATCGCGCGCGGCATTGCGTGCTTGTGTTTCGGCTGCGGCCGCTGCCTGCAACGCGGCTTCCGCC
Organism: uncultured Alphaproteobacteria bacterium; assembly: GCA_963840065.1. Classification (GTDB taxonomy): domain Bacteria; phylum Pseudomonadota; class Alphaproteobacteria; order Rhizobiales; family Xanthobacteraceae; genus Pseudolabrys. The sequence goes on from CAWIXF010000014.1 coordinate 17,007, forward strand.
GCTTCGACAATGCCGCGGGCCTGTTCGGCTTCGGTACGGGCGATCTGCAATTCACCCTCGATGTCGGCGAAGCGGGCGCGCTCGGCGAGCCAGCGGGCGGCGCCGGTCGGCGCGTGCGCGGCGGCGGCAAAACCGTCCCAGCGCCAGAGATCGCCTTCAGGCGGACCAGGCGCTGGCCGGGCTTGAGCGAGCCGGCGAGCCGATTACCGGTGTCTCGGTCGACGACACCGATCTGGGACAACCGACGGGCAAGCTCGGCCGGGCCTGCACCTTGTCGGCCAGCTTCTCGATGCTTTCCGGCAGCGACGGATCGGCGGGATCGATGGCCGAGCCAATCCAGCGCATCGGCGCGGACGGATCGACAGGCGCATCGAGATCGTCGCCAAGAGCGGCGCCGAGCGCCTTCTCGTAGCCTTTCTCGACCGTGACATTGTCCATCACCGGTGGCCACAGATTCTTGGTCTCGACCGCCAGCACCTTGGACAGCGTCTTGGCTTCCGTCTCCAGCCGCTGCACGCGGCGCTCGGCTTCGGCGAGCGGAATGCGGGAAGCTTCAAGTGTGACACGCGTGGTGCCATGGGCGGCTTCCGCTTCGAGGGCGGCAGCTTCGGCAGCGGAAACGGCGGCCTGCACGTCTTCGACCGCGGCAGCGAGTGCGGCGACATTGGGTCCGTCGGTTGCCTGCAGACTATCGAGCTCACGCTCAATGTCGGCAATTTCGGCGGCAAGGCGGGTCGCGCGCTCGCCGTGTCCGCGCATGGTACTGTCCAAATGGTTGCGCTTGGCGGTGAGGTCGGCGAGCGCGGTGGTGAGGTCGGAGAAGATCTTTTCCGCGGCCGACAACTCAGCCTCCGCCTCGGCGAGCCGCGAATCGACGCCGCTGCGGCGCCCGGCGCTTTCACGCGCTTCGGTGCGAATTTGTTCTTCTTCGGCGCCAAGCCGCTCAAGGGCGGCGTCCGCATCGGCGGCAAGGCGCTGCTCGCGCTCGCCGTCGGCCGCGAATTGCTTCAAGCGCAGATCGAGTTCGGCGACGCGGTCCTTGGCGCGCTGCTCTTCGCGTTCAAGCTCCTGCAGGGCGACGTTCAGCCGGTGCAGGGCGGCACCCGCGCGCCCTTCCGCCTCGCGTAGGTCCGGGAGCGCCGCCTGCGCGGTGGCCTGACGCGTAGCCGCTTGCGCCTGCGCTGCCGTGCGGTCTGCAACCTCGCGCACGCCGATATCCTTGGCGCGTTCGGCGTCGGCAACCTCACCGGTGGCTGCCGTCCAGCGCAAATGGAAGAGGGTGGCTTCCGCCTTGCGCACCTGCCCGGAGACGGTGCGGTAGCGGATCGCCTGTTTGGCCTGCTTTTTCAAGCCGTCCATCTGGGCGGCGAGCTGGCCGATCACGTCTTCGACGCGCAGCAGGTTGGATTCCGCCGCCTTCAGACGCAGTTCGGCCTCGTGGCGGCGCGCATGCAGGCCGGAAATGCCGGCGGCTTCTTCCAGCACGCGGCGGCGCTGCTCGGGTTTGGCCTGGATGATCTCGCCGATGCGGCCTTGATGCACCAGCGCCGGTGAACGCGCGCCGGTGGAGGCGTCGGCGAACAGGATCTGCACGTCGCGGGCGCGCACCTCGCGGCCGTTGATGCGGTAGGCGGAACCCGCTTCGCGCTCGATGCGGCGCGCGATGTCGAGCGTCTCCTGGTCGTTGAAGGCTGACGGCGCCGAGCGGTCGGCGTTGTCGATCAGGATCGCCACTTCGGCATTGTTGCGCGCCGGGCGGGTGTTGGAACCGGAGAAGATGACATCCTCCATGGCGGAGGCGCGCATGGATTTGTGCGAGGATTCGCCCATCACCCAGCGCAGCGCTTCGACCAGGTTCGACTTGCCGCAACCGTTCGGACCGACCACGCCGGTCAGGCCCGGTTCGATCAGAAAATCGGTCGGCTCGACGAACGACTTGAAGCCAAGCAGGCGCAGCCGGGTGAGCTTCATATGTGTGGCCTCATCGCTTTCCCGTTGGCGCCACTAGCATTTCGCGCGCGAAGGGGAAACGCGTACACTTCCATTGTCTTGTCCATTGAGAGTCGTCAATCCGCTCCGGCGCCTGGCCCGGACAGAGTCGGGTTCCGGATGGCTTGGAGAATGAATCGCCGCGCGGTCTTGGGCAACTGCCGAACGGCCGGAAGTTTGTGGTTTTCCAGACCTTTCGGCGACGGTCTGCGGCCAACGCGGCCGGAACCGGCGCTCCAAAAGCCAAAAATCCCTTATCCCGCCTTGAGATAGGGGTCGATGGCCTTGCTCATTTCTTCGATCGTCAGAGCCCCCACATGGCGGGTTCCGTTGATGAAAAAGGTCGGCGTCGACTTCACTTTGTAGGTGTCAATGGCCTGCTGGCGCACCTTCTGGATGTCGTCGAGCAGCTTCTGATTCGCCAGACAAGCGTCGAATTTTTCCTTGGTGAAGCCGGCCTGCTTGGCGATGGCAAGCAGCGGCGGCAGCGGTTTCGCCACCGCCCAGGTCAGTTGCTGGCGGAACAGGGTATCGACCATGGCGTAATACCGGGTCGTATCCGTCTCCCCGGCACAGCGCGCCAGCATGAAAGCGGCGGCGGCCAGCGGGTCGAGCGGGAATTCGCGCAGGATGTACTTCACCTTGCCCGTGTCGACGTACTTCTTCTTGAACTCGGGGAAGGTGGTCTCGTCAAAATGTGCGCAATGCGGGCAGGTCATCGAGGCGTACTCGACGACGGTGACCGAGGCCTTCTCGCTGCCGATGACCATGTCGGTCAGGGCCTGCGGCTTCATAAGTTCCACTTCGGGCACGTCATCCTCGGCCCGCGCGGGCAAAGTCGGCAGCACCGAGGTGCCAATGACGGTGGCAAGCGCAAGGGTCGCGGCGCCCTGGCAAAACTGACGGCGATCGATCGGCAAAGGCACCTCCTCAACTCAAAAAAACGCCCCGCGGACGGCTCACCTAGCTGGATATCATGAATGTGGCAATGGCGGGCCGCAATCCGCCTCACTTTCGCTTGACGGCCGCTCCCAGCCGGGCAAGCGCCGCCCGTAAAGCGCCGTCCTCGACCTCCGGCAGGCTGGCGGCGATACGCTCTGCCGCGGCTGGATCGGGGGGAGGGGTTTGCGAATGCTCCCGGCGGCGCAAGGGTGCCTGCCGCAAGGCGATGCGGCCGATCGCCTGCCAGCCGAAGAAGCGGTTGACCCGTTCCAGGATCACGCCCGACAAATGCTGGATCTCGATCGCCGCCGGGCCTTCCACCCGCAGAACCAGGGTCGCCGGTTCCGGCGGCGCCTGGTCGCCGTCCTTGGTGCGCGGCCAGTTGATCTTGGCGGGCTCGGAATGGGCGGCGATCTCGGGGCCGGCAATCTCGGCCCAGCGCGCAATGATCTCGGTCGATGCAAAGCCCTGGCGCTTGAAGGCATCGCTTAAGGTCGCGCTGGCGAACTGCGAAAGCGGCCGGGGAAAACTGCGCGAAGGCTTCATCGAACGTCGTGTCCCGTGCCATCGTCGGTGGTCATGACCGTAGCAGTCCGCTTGCCGTCGCGAAAGAAAGCCGCCGCGCCTGGGTCGGCCGAATTGCTCGCCTGGTACGACCGCTACGCCCGCGTGCTGCCGTGGCGTGCGCGCAAAGGCGAGCGGACCGAACCTTACCGGGTCTGGTTGTCGGAGATCATGTTGCAGCAGACCACGGTGAAGGCGGTGGCACCCTATTTCGCCCGCTTCGTTCAGCGCTGGCCGGCAGTCGAGGCGCTGGCCGCGGCGAAGCTCGACGACGTGCTGCGGGCCTGGGCCGGGCTCGGTTATTACGCGCGCGCGCGCAACCTGCATGCTTGCGCCCGCGCGGTGGTCGAACGCCATGGCGGAATTTTTCCGGCGGACATGGACGCCTTGCGCGCATTGCCCGGCATCGGCGACTACACGGCGGCGGCTGTCGCGGCGATCGCCTTCGATGCACCGGCGGTGCCGGTCGACGGCAATGTCGAGCGGGTGGTGACGAGGCTGTTCGCGGTGGAACAGGAAATGCCGGCGGCCAAGCCGGAGATCAAGTTGCTGGCGACGTCGTTATTGCCGCCGCGGCGCTCCGGCGACTTCGCGCAAGCCTTGATGGATCTCGGCGCCACCATCTGCTCCCCAAACGGCCGGCCTGCGCGCTCTGTCCGTGGACCGATGCGTGTCTCGCGCATAGGCGTGGCGACCCGGAGACGTTTCCGCGCAAGGCGCGCAAGCGCGAAGGCAAATTGCGGCGCGGCGCGGCCTTTGTCGTTCTGCGCGCCGACGGCCGCGTCCTGCTGCAAAAGCGCCCGGACAAGGGTCTGCTCGCCGCCATGACGGAAGTGCCGGGCAGCGCCTGGGCGCATGAATTCGATGTGAGTGATGCGTTGCGTCATGCGCCGCGTCTCGGCAGGTTGAAATGGCGCAAGCTTCCCGGTGTCGTGCGCCACGTCTTCACGCATTTCCCGCTCGAATTGACGGTGTATGCGGCGCGCGCGCCCAAGGCGACACACGCTCCGAAAGGTGCGCGTTGGGTCAAGCGTGCCGATCTGCCGGGCGAAGCCTTGCCCAGACGTCATGCGAAAAGTGCTATCGCATGGCCTTGAACCGGAAACGAAAAGTGGAACGTCAAGAAGCGCAATAAGAGGAACACCATGAGCATCGAACGCAAGGAAGTCGGCTCGCGCATGAGCCAGATCGTCGTGCACGGCGACACCGTTTATCTCGCCGGCATCGTCGCGCAGGCCAACAAGGGCAAAAGCGTCACCGAGCAGACCAAGGAAATCCTCTCAACAATCGACAATTATCTGGCGCAGGCCGGCTCCGACAAAACGAAGGTTTTGCGCGCCAATATCTGGATCACCGACATGACGAATTTCGCCGAGATGAACGCGGTGTGGGATGCCTGGGTGTCGCCCGGCAACACGCCCGTGCGCGCCTGTGTCGAGGCCAAGCTTGCCGCGCCCGATTACAAGGTCGAGATCATGGTGGTGGCGGCGAAATGACGGTCAATAGCTTCGGCAGGAACGAATGAATACCGGTGCAAAAAATAAAGTGCGCCGTTCGATCGAAACCGATTCCGGTAGCCGCTGCGTGGATATTTTTGTGCGGCCGGACGGGTCGTTTGGATTCGAAGAATATCGCCGCGACAGCGAAGACGGCCGCGGCTGGTTTCCGGTCGGATTTTATTCGGCGGATGTTTATGCAACCGAAGCCGCGGCACTCGGTGCCGCACTCGAAGCCGTTTCCTGGCTGCGCGAAGTGGTAGCGGCGAAGTAGCGCTACGGAGGAGGCGTCATGGCATTCGATTTCACGCCGCTGCTTGCGAAAGATACGCCGGCGCCGGCCGCGCGCTGGACCGGCTGGGCCAAATACAACTTCACCTTCGGCAACAACGACCCGGAGCGGATTGCGATCGACGACCTGAAGGCCGCGGTGGACGCAGCGCTCATGCGCGATGGGCGCAGGCTGGCGGATTATCGCCTGCTGATGGGGCCGCAGGGCTACAAGCCGCTGCGCGAATTTCTGGTCAAGAAGCTCAAGCGCGACGCCGGTATCGCGTGCAGCGCCGACGACATCATGATCACCTCGGGCTCATTGCAGGGTCTCGATCTCGTCAATGCGGCGCTGACCGAGCGCGGCGACACCATCATCTGCGAGCGCGACTGCTACGAGGGCACGCTCAATCGCTATGCCCGGCGCGGCATCAATGTCGTCGGCATCCCGCTCGACCAGGGCGGCATGCGCATGGACGCGCTGGAGACGGCTCTCGGCGATCTCAAGAGCAAGAACGTCCGCCCGAAATTCATCTACACCATTCCGACGGTGCAGAATCCGACAGCCACCGTTCTCGACGAGAACCGCCGCAAAAAGCTGCTCGAACTCGCCGAGCGCTACGGCGTGCCGATTTTCGAGGACGACTGCTACGCGGACCTGACCTGGACCGGCGAGAGGCCGCCGGCGCTTTATGCGATGAGCCGGTCGCAGAACGTCATCCACATCGGCTCGTTCTCGAAGACGATCGCGCCGGCCTTGCGGGTCGGCTTTCTGGTCGCGCCCTGGGCGGTGATCTCGCGGCTGCTACCGCTGAAGTCCGACGCCGGCACGGGCGGGCTCGAACAGATGATGCTGGCGGACTATTGCGAGGCGCATTTCGCCGCGCATGTTCCAAAATTACGCAAGGCCTTCAAAGCCAAGCTCGACACACTGGTGGCGGCGCTCAACGAGCAGTTCGGCACCGCCGCCGAGTTCGACACTCCGCCGGGCGGAATTTTTCTCTGGGTCAAGCTGCCCGACAATGTCGACACCATGAAGCTGCGCGAGGCGGCACTCGCCGCCGGCGTGCAGATCAATCCGGGCCTGGAGTGGTCGATCGACAAGACTTACAGCAGGAACCGCATGCGGCTGTGCTTTGCCAGCCCCACGCACGACGAAATCCGCGAGGGCATAAAGGTGCTGGCGGAAGTCTGCCGGCGCGAGTTCGGTGTGCCTGCGCGCAGCGCCAATGTCGATCGTGGATAAGGCGTGAGCGATATGAGCGATTACGGCGGCGATTTCGGCGTTCTGGCGATCTGGAACGACTGCCGCGCCGGTCATGAGGCCGAGTTCGAGACCTGGTTTCAAGGCGAGCATTTGCTGGAACGGCTCGCGGTGCCAGGTTTTCTGTTCGGCCGGCGGCACAAGGCGATTTCCGGCTCGAACGGTTATTTCAATTTCTACCTGACCGAGACGCCGGCGGTGCTGACGTCGAAGTCCTACCTGGAGCGGCTCGACAATCCGACGCCGATGACGCGGTGGGTCATGTCGGACATTTTTATCAACATGAACCGTACCGTTTGCCGGCGCGTGCTGCGGCGCGGTGCCTTTCGCGGCGCCTACGTCGTGACGGTGCGTTTCAACGCCGCGCCGGATGAGGCAGCGCTCGCCGCCGAGATCGATGCGTTGATGGCCGATCCGGCGAGGGTGGCGAATGCTGAAATCTGGATCGCGCTCGATCCGGCAGGCGCGCCGGTGTCAATGGAAGAGCAATTGCGCGGCGGCGACAAGAAGATCGCCGGCTGCCTGATGATCGACACGCTGCACCACGCCGATGCCGAGGCGATCGGCGCCAGTCTTGCCAGGAAATTTTCGGGAACAAACGTCGGCGTGTTCCGCGTGCTCTGCCAACTCGGGCGCGGCGACCTATGAAATCCATGCTGCCGCTGGCTGGAAAAATCGCCGCGCGCCTGATCGCGCGCAAAGAAACGGTTGTCGTTGCCGAATCCTCGACCGGCGGCCTGATCGCCGCGGCGCTGCTCGCGGTGCCGGGCGCGTCCGCTTACTTTCTCGGAGGCGCGGTCGTCTATACGCGCACATCGCGCGCAGCCCTGCTTGGCATTGGCGATGCCGACATGCAGGGTTTGCGTCCTTCGACCAAAGCGTACGCGCTAATGTTTGCGCGCCGCATACGCGAGGCTCATCAAGCGACTTGGGCAATCGGCGAGACCGGTGCGACTGGGCCGACCGGCAATCGCTATGGCGACGCCGCCGGCCATAGCTGCATCGCGGTGGTTGGGCCGCAGGTCGAGCAGGCGATCACGCTTGAAACCGGCAGCGCCGACCGGCAGGCGAACATGAACGCCTTCGCGCGGCGGGCGCTTGAGCTTCTCGCCGAGGCGATAGGAGCCGAAGTCTAGGACTCGGGCGCACAAACGCGCCGTCAAAAACCACCGCTCACGAGTTGCCTGCGAAAGTCGGCTTTCGGGGATAAGATGGGCCGGGTGTCGCGAAATGCCCGATAGTGACCAGAAACCGGTTTCCTCTAACACTTCAATCGGTTACATTGGTGTTCCAAGCCTACCACAACTCATGAAATATTCTTCGCAACTGTCATCTTAGAGTGCGCTACCGCTTATTGGACCGTATAAACTTTCAAAAGCGCGGATTTAGGGGACGAGAGCGAAGCCAAATGCGTTGCCTTTCAATTCCGGCAATTGCCGGCCTTTTCGGTTTTGCTTTTGTTCAATTTGCCAACGCGGCCGATCTGCCCGTCAAAGCACCGCCGCTTGCACCGCCGCCACCGCCGCAATTCAGTTGGACCGGGTTTTACGTCAACGGCGGCGTCGGCTACGGCATGTACAATGCCGATACGGTTTGGACACTGCCCGGAGGAGGCACATTTCTTCCCTTCACCCAGACGCAGGGCGGCCGCGGGTGGTTCGGCACCGTTGGCATCGGTTACGACTACCAGTTGACCGACAAAATCGTAGCCGGCGTGCTCGGCGATTACGATTTCGCCAGCATCAAGGGGACCATCCAGAATCAGGGTCCCTTCACCGTCGGCACGATGACGGAAAATTGGGCTTGGGCGGTCGGCGGCGGGCTGGGATGGCTCATCACGCCGCAAGTCATGACCTATTTCACCGGCGGCTACAAGCAGGCGCATTTCTCGTCAGTTAATATGATTAGAAACGCAGGCGGCTCTGGCGCTGCTTTTAGCACGGTGCCATCGCAAACATATGGCGGCTGGTTTCTTGGCAGCGGCGTTGAAACGAAACTGCCGTGGTTTGGAAACGGATGGTTTGCCCGAACCGAGTATCGTTATGCGTATTATGGAAGCCACAACCTTCCGGACAGCGCTGGTGGGACTCCTATCGCTTTTGTGTCGATCCGCCCGTATGTGCAGACTGTTCGCAGCGAGCTGGTTTATAAATTCAACCCGGGTGGAGCCGGCAGCACCTACAGCGCGCCCCCGCCAGCACCACCGCAACATGGCTGGACCGGGTTTTACGTCAACGGCGGCGTCGGCTACGGCATGTACAATGCCGATACGGTTTGGACGCTGCCCGGAGGAGGCACATTTCTTCCCTTCACCCAGACGCAGGGCGGCCGCGGTTGGCTCGGCACCGCCGGCGCTGGCTACGATTATCAGTTGACCGGCAACATCGTCGCCGGCGTGCTCGGCGACTACGATTTCGCCAGCATCAAGGGAACCATCCAGAACCAGGGCCCCTTCACCGTCGGCACGATGACGGAAAACTGGGCCTGGGCGGTCGGCGCCCGGATCGGCTGGCTGATCACGCCGGAGCTGTTGTCCTATGTCAACGGCGGCTACACCCAGGCGCATTTCTCGTCGGCTGACATGATTTAAATTTCTCAGGCGCCGGCAACACGCTCAGCTCGGTGCCATCGCACACGTATAGCGGCTGGTTTCTTGGCGGCGGTGTCGAAAGGAAACTGCCGTGGTTCGGCGAGGGATGGTTTATCAAAACAGAGTACCGCTACGTCCTACGACAGCGAAACGCTTCCGGACAACGCCATCGGCGGGGGGCGCCCATTGCTTTCGTGTCGATCCGCCCCTACGTGCAGGCGGTTCGCAGCGAGCTGGTTTATAAATTCAACTCGGCACAGTAATGGCGCGCGCTTTTACCCGTGTAGCGTTTCCTT
>CAWIXF010000015.1:0-365705 GCA_963840065.1 uncultured Alphaproteobacteria bacterium
GGCTGGATGCAGACATGGCTTGTGCATATGCGCCAGCCGCGCCGTTTGTTGCGCGAACTCGGGCCCGCCGGCTTTCTCGCCTTTCAGCTTATCGTCGGCGGCAACGTGCTCGCGGCGCTGGTGCATCCTCTGTTCATGGCAGGCTTGATCTATTCGGTCGCAAACGGTGCGCCGCTCTGGCATAGCAACCAACCTGCCGTGGTCGCCATGGCGGTGCTGTACGGCACCACCATCGCGATCGGCTACGCCACCTCGGCATTTCTCGGTTGGCTCGGCCTCAAGCGCCGCAATCTATTGACCACAGCCTGGGTGCTGGTGCTCACACCGCTCCATTGGCTGCTGCTGTCGCTCGCCGCCTGGCGCGGATTAGTCCAGCTCATTGTAGCCCCGTACGCCTGGGAGAAAACGGAACACGGGTTGGCAAGGAGTTCGCGCCGCGCCGCCGAACTGACGCGTTCACTTCTGCGATTGGAACGCCATCTCACGCGCGCCGCAAAAAGCGGCGGCCTGCCGAACGTCAACCGCCGCCCTACAAATACTTCTTCAGCGCCGCCGCCGCCTCGGCGGGCGGCCGCTTGAGGCTGAAAGGCGCAACGAAGCGCCCCTGCTTGTCCATCAGATAGACCAGCGCGCTGTGGTCCATGCTGTAGTCGCCGTCCTTGGTCGGCACCTTCTTGGCGTAGACGCGGTAGGCCTTCTCGACCTGCGCGATCTGCTGCTCGTTGCCGGTCGCGCCGCGTACATGCGGATCGAAGCTGGACAGATAGTCCTTCATCACCGCCGGCGTGTCGCGTTCGGGGTCGACCGTGACGAACAGCGCGCGCAAGCCGTCGGCGTCCTTGCCGAGGACGTGCATGACCTCCGACAGCTCAAACAAGGTGGTCGGGCAGACGTCGGGGCAGTGGGTGTAGCCGAAGAAGATCAGAAGCGGCTTGCCCTTCATGTCGGCGTCTGTGATCGGCTTGCCGTCCTGATCGACGAGCGCAAATGGACCACCGATCGCCGACGGCCCCGGCCTGCCGGCGAACTGACCGGTGGCGTAGAAAAAAACGGCGAGGAAGATCACCAGACCGCCTACGAAGGCGGACAAGACGAGAAGGATATGGGATTTGGGGGCCGGCATCGGGCCTCACTTGTCGGGCGTTCTTGGCTTCAGGCGGCTAGAAGCACGCAATCCAACCGGTGCGTACGATTTCGACAAACACGGCGGTCCCGTAATAGGCCCACAGGCCCACTGTTCCCGCCATTATCGCCCCGCCAATCAACGCAAGCAGCAAAAGAGGCCGGATTCGGCTCGCCGTGGGAGAAACCACAGACGCCATCGGATCACTCCACCCCTCGCCTTCGCGTTGCCTTTCTCACTTAAGCCCTCAAGGCACCAGGGGCAACACTGGAGACCGCGACAGAATCAAGCAACCGCAGCGCCGTACGATGCGTCTTTGCCGCATATGACACCGCACCACCGGCCGGTCAGTAAGGAAGCCTTAGCGTTAACCATATTTTCTTGTCCGCTTTTCTGCCCCATTCGGCTGCCATCGCTTAAGTCGCTGATCTGTCGCAACAATTGAATAAACTTTTACCCACATGCGACACTCAGGATTATGCGCCGCGTTGACTCAAAAGGTTAAAGTCGTGCTCAATAGCGGCACTTCCCATGGATTGAGGCGCGAATGCCTCCAAGAACGAAGGCGATGGAGATTTATGATGCGCAGGGCTCTGGCGTTAGCTGTGGCGATTACCCTATCGGCGGCGGCCGCATCGACCGCATGGGCCGAGGATGCAAAAACCCCCGCTGTGGGGACCAGTAAAGATTGCACCAATCCGAAAGCGTGGGGCGTCGAGCGCGTCGTCCAGATCGACACGACCGGCGGGCCGGGCTTCGGCTTCGAACACTTCAAGGCCTACGATTTCCTCAAGGACAAGGAAGTCGTGCTGACCTTCGACGACGGCCCGTGGCCGGGCAACACCGAGCGCGTGCTCAAGGCGCTGGCCGACGAATGCACCAAGGCGGTGTTCTTCCCGATCGGCAAACACGCCGGCTATCACCCTGAGATTCTGAAGCGGGTGCTGGCGGAAGGCCACACCGTCGGCTCGCACACCTGGTCGCACAAGGATCTGTCGAAGCTGAACGACCAGCAGGCGAAAGACGAAATCGAGATGGGCATCGCGGCGGTGAGCATCGCGCTCGGTAACAAGCCGGTTGCGCCGTTCTTCCGCTTCCCGGCACTCCGGCATCCGCCGGAAATGCTGAAATATCTCGCGACCCGCAATGTCGCCATCTTCTCAACCGACATGGATTCCTTCGACTTCAAGATGCGCCGTCCGGAGCAGGTCGTGAAGTCGGTGATGGCCAAGCTCAAAAAGCACGGCAAGGGCATCATTCTGATGCACGACTTCCAGCACGCGACCTCCGAAGCGGTGCCGGAGTTGTTCAAGCAGATGAAGGCCGCCGGCTACAAAGTCGTGCAGGTCGTCGGCAAGACCCCGCTCGAACCGCTGCCGGAATACACCAAGATGGTGATGAAGGAGATTGGCGGCGGGCTTGAAGCTGCCCGTCCGATGTCGAGCGTGATCAAGACGATCAGCAGCACCGGCAGCAGCACCAACTAACGACGCGACAAGTTGATCGAGCACCCGGCCGCGCTTCACGCAAGCGCGGCCGGGTTTTTTTTACATAGACGGCACCTCAAAGCAGGCCCTATGATCGCAATGCCGCGGTTTCGGCGCATTGCCATGTTGATTTCGGCTGCAGGGAGGAAGAACCGTGCGCTACCGGTTGCCCGCGTTCGTCGTCGCAACGCTCGCTTTTGCCGTCCCGGCTTGTTCCGCTTCGGCGCAGGACGCGACGGGCGAGTGGCTCGTAAAAGATCGCACCGCCAAGATCCGTATCGTCAACTGCGGCGACGCGCTTTGGGGCGTGGTGTCGTGGGAAAAGACGCCGGGCGGACGTGACCAGAACAATCCCAACGCCTCGCTGCGCAACCGGCCCATTTTAGGCATGCCGATCCTCATCAACATGCAGCCGGACGAACCGGGCAAATGGGAAGGCAATATTTACAACTCCGAGGACGGCAAGACGTATGACGCGTCCATCACGCTGCATGGCGGCAACGTGCTCGAGGTCGAAGGCTGCGTGATGGGTTTTCTCTGCGGCGGCGAGAACTGGACGAGAGCGCAGCCGTCAGGACAAAGCGGCGGCGCGAGCGCGGCGGCGCGCGACCCGGCGACCGCGCCCGCTTCCGCCATTTGTACCAGCGTCGGTGCGGGGCGGGCCCATTAACACGGGCTGAAACAAGACCGCAGCCGCCAGCGTGCAGACCAGCGACAGCGCCAGCAATTTGCCCATGCTGGACGTTCCCGGATGGCTCGAAAACCACAGGCTTCCGAACGCGGTCGCGGTGGTGAGCGCGCTGAAGAACACGGCGCGCGTCAGCGGCGACTGCAAGACCTGCGACTGGCCGCCACGCCAGGAAATCATGTAGTAGATCTTGAAGGCGACGCCGATGCCGAGCAGCAGCGGCAACGCGATGATATTGGCGAAGTTGAGCGAGAGCCCAAAAACCACGCACAATTCGAGGGTCACCACGCCGGCGACCAGCAGCGGAATGAGCGTGAGCAGAACGTCGCCGACGCGCCGCAACGTCAGCCACAGCAACACCGCGATCGAAATCAGCGCCCAGAAGCCCGCTTCGATGAAGGCGCGGATAATGGTGCGCCCGGATTCCAGAATGGCGATCGGGCCGCCGGTCGCCAAAGGCTCGACCGCGAGAACCGCGCTGGCGAAATTGCGGATGGAATCGTTGGAATTGAGTTCTTCCTTCGGCAGCACCTCGACGCGGGCGCGTCCATCGGCGGCAATCCATTGCGTTCGGATATCCGCCGGCAGCGTCGTTTCGCTGACCGGCTCCGGCGTGAGCGCACTGCGCAAGCCGACCAGCGCGGTCTGCAGAGGTGCCACGAAAGCGACCTGAGCGCGGGCGCGCGCCCCGGGGCTCGCCGCTGCAAGCTGACCCAGACTGGCCGCCAGCCGTTTCGCCGCCGCCGGACCGGGACCGCCGAACGAACCGGCAGCGTGATCGAGTACCTGTTGCGCGCGCTTGAGCGCGGCGACGTTTTCCGCATCGCTGGGCGAGGGGCGCGTCGGACCGGTCAGGATCGGCAGAAGCGTTTTCGCGGCGGCGTGGATCAGCGGCAATTTAGTGGTCTGGTCGTCCGGAACGAAGCTAGCGAGCGTGCGCGCGCTTTCCACTTCGGACACCTTGCTCAGGCGCTTCGCGACGCTTTCGGCCTCGCTTTCCGAACCGGCAAGCACCGTGACGGCATCGGCGCCGACCGAAGGATCGCTGCGCACGTCGACATAGGTCGCAATCGATTCCGCCTTCGGGTTGCGTAAATGGATCGGATTGAAATCGAAGTTGAGGAAATAGAGGAGTGGCAGCGCAGCCACCACCACCGCCACCGTGCCGAACAGGATTGGAAAACGGTGGCGCGTCATGAAACCGTCGACCGGAGCCAATGCCGCATAGCCGAGCGGCTCGCGCTCGCCCGGCGGATTCAGAATCGTGAGCAGCGCCGGCAGGACTGTGATGCTGCCGAGGAAGGCGATGATCATGCCGAGCCCGGCGATCTGGCCGAGTTCGGACACGCCGCGATAGTCGGTCGGCACGAAGGCGAGGAAGCCGGCCGCCGTCGCCGCCGCCGCGAGCGACAAGGGCGCCGCGATGTGTTCACCGGCTTTGACTAGCGCCTTGCGCAAATCGTTTTCGGCGTGCCGCTCCGCCCGATAGCGCACGCTGAATTGGATACCGAAATCGACGCCGATACCGACGAAAAGAACGGCGAAGGCCACCGAAATCAGATTGAGCGCGCCGACCATCATCAGACCGGCAGCCGCGGTCAGGGCAAGGCCGACGGCGACGGACAGAAACACCGCGAGAATGATGCGGGCCGAGCGCAGTGCGAGCCAAAGAATAACCAGCACGATCGCAAGCGTCGCAACCATGTTCGGCAAGGCGCCTTCCGCGATGGTGGCAAACTCCTCGTCGGCGATCGGGACCGTGCCGGTGAGGCGGACCGTCGCGCCGTAGGTGTCTTTCAGCTTCAGTTCGTCGACGGTGCGCCGGATCAAATCGCTTGCGGCCTTGCCGGGCTGCAAGGCGGCGTAGTCGAGCACCGGGTCAATGACAAGGAAACGCCGGTAATTGCCCGCCTGCTTGCCGGCCACCAGCTCGCGCCACGAAAAGTGCGTCGGCTTTCCGGCCAGGACATTGTCCACTGTCGCCGATGCCTGGGTGAGTACACCGGTCAGCGGACTGAGCCCGCCCTCGCCGACCTGGGCGCTCATCATTCCCGCCGTCAGCGCCTGCCCCAGACCGCGCAGCGTCGGGTCGCCGGCCAGGACATGCAGCAACGGGCCCAACTGTTCGAGCTGGCCGGTCACCGACCTCACCTCGCTCGTCGGCATGTAGAGTAGCGCCGACTTGGCGAAGAACGGCGTCTCCGCCGGAGCACTCACCTGCTCGATCAGATCTTTGCGCTGAGACAATTCATCGCGAAGTGCAATGGCGACCTCGGTCGCGGCCTCCGAGGTCGATGCGTCGATCACGGCAAGGATGTTATTTCCTTGCGGAAACGCCTTTTGATAGGCGATTTCCCGTTTACGCCAGCCGAGGTCCGGAGAAATCAGCCGGCTGATGTCCGTGTTAATGGCGAAATTTTGGGCAGTATAGATGCCGGCGCCAACCGCCAGCAGCGCGGACACCAAAACGACCGTCCACGGCCAGCGCGTGCAAAAATCAATGAGCGTCCTGATGGCGGCTTTCAGCATCGGCGTTTCTTGCGCGTCCGGTTGACGGGAGGTCGCCCGGTGGTCGCGAGACGGCGTCGGGCTGGCGCTTGTGCGAATACGGGAAGGGCTAACAGGGAAAATGTGTCGGTGCCATGACCGACCGGCCCTGATCCATCCGAAGACTTGCGCGGGAACGGAGTCGGTCAGGGACAAGATCTCGGCCTTTCGTAGCAGCGATGCGGCAGCGGCGGCGGTTCCGCCCGATGTCGGCTACCGATCTACCGTCGGCCGGTTACTTTCTTCTTACGCCGCTTCAATGGGATAACCCGTCTCGGGGCGCCCGCGCTTCGGCGCAACGCCGCTTTCAGGCCGGTCGGCCGGATTGCGGGTTTCACCGTGAAAGAAAAGTAACTATTTGTGATCCGGCCTGCCGCAAGGTCTTTCCACCTCGGCGGGCCACCAGAACCGGAAAACGGATGTCATAAACCGATGCCGGATATCGCCACGATCACGATCAATCCTGCCATCGACATTTTCGTCAACGTTGCGCATGTCGAGGCCGTCAAGAAGCTGCGTTGCTCGGCGCCCAAGCGCGATCCCGGCGGCGGCGGCATCAACGTGGCACGCGTCGCGCACCGGCTCGGCGGCTCGGTGGCCGCGATCTATCCGGTCGGCGGCGCCATCGGCAAACTGCTGCAACGGCTGGTCGAACGCGAAGGCATCGACAGCGTCACAACTCCGTCACATGTGGAAACGCGCGAGAACTTCACCGCGTTCGAGGAAGAAACCGGCGAGCAGTATCGCTTTGTCTTGCCGGGCTCGGCGCTGCACAAGGCCGAGTGGGAAGCCTGCCTCGACAGACTCGCGGGGCTGGCCGAGCCGCCGAAGATCGTGGTCGCCAGCGGCAGCATTCCGCCCGGCGTGCCGGACGATTTTTTCGCGCACGTCGCCCGCTGCGCCAAGAAGCTCGGCGCCAAGATGGTGCTCGACACTTCGGGCGCGGCGCTGAGGGCGGCGCTTGCCGAAGGCGTCAGCTTGATCAAGCCCAACCTGGTCGAGCTCAGCGATTTCGTCGGCGCGCCGCTCGATACCGACGCCAACCGCATCGCCGCCGCACGCAAATTGATCGCCACCGAATGCGTGGAGGCGGTGGCGCTCACGCTTGGAAATGACGGCGCCTTGCTGGTGACGGCGACCCACGCCTGGCGCTCGGAGCCGATGGACATCGAGGTGGTCAGCACGGTCGGCGCCGGCGACAGTTTTCTCGGCGGCCTGGTCGCCGCGCTCGCGGCCGGCAAGCCGCTGGAGGAAGCGTTTCGCGTTGGCGTGGCCGCCGGCACTGCGGCGGTGATGAGCCCCGGCACCGAATTGTGCCACGAGGTCGACGTGCGGCGACTGATGGAAACCGTCAGAATCAGTGACGCCGAAAACGCGCCGGCGTGACGGCGCGCACGTTACGGTAGGCTAGCGCTCGCTGATCCGCTGGTTGTGGCAGTAGGTCTTCGCGAATTTCTCGGCAAGGCGGCCCATGTCACGGCCGTAGGTGTTCTTGTCGGTGCCGGTCCACTCGCGCGCCAAATCGGCGAAGGTCACCGGCCGATGCAAACGGCGCATGATCTCCTGCACGTCGCTCTGCACCTTTCGCGTGCGCTTGGCGACCGGGTGCGGGATCGGCGTGGTCGAATACATCAGGACGTGCTGGAGGTGCGCGAGCACGCCTGTCTCGACATCGTCGAAGCGTTCGCCGGGCCGGCCCGAGACCGTGGCGCCGATACCGGCGAAATTGTTGTCGCTCGCCGGCACGCCGGCGGGCGCGCCGTCCGGTCGGCGGAAGGTGAGGTAATTGGTCTCGATCAGCATCTGGAAGAAGGCATAGTCCCAGCGCACGGCAACGCACCGGTCAGGCGCGCGCGACACGCACTGGCCGATGCGCTGGTAAAGCGAGGCGATGGTATCGAAGCGCGGTTCGATCTCGCGAGGCGTCCGGCGGCGCAAATTGGTCGCCTGCACGAAATCCATCAGCGCGGCCGGCTGCACGCATTTCGGCACCGGATTGTCGGCGCTGGCGATGATCGCCGGCAGCGAAGCCGCCGAGGCGCCGGCCGGAAGCAACAGGACAAGAAGCAACGCCACACGAACCAACATGGAACCCACCCGCACAAACCGAACGGGCAGGTAAACGGATTCTGGTTAATTTTAAGGAAGTTTTCCCGAATCCCAATTCATCCGGCCAGGATCGCACAAAGACCTTCGGCAACCTGACTGGTCCGGGCCGTTCCTCCGATGTCGGGCGTATGCAGCTTGGGATTGGCGAGCACGGCGGCAACGGCATTTTCAATTGCGGCGGCCGCGGCGCCACAGGCTTCATTGCCCTTCCGATCGCCGAGCCAGGACAACAGCATTGCAGTCGACATGATGAGCGACAGCGGATTGGCAATTCCCTGTCCGGCGATATCGGGTGCCGAGCCATGCTGCGCCTGCGCCATGGCATGCGCATCGCCGGCATTGATCGAAGCGGCAAGGCCGAGACTTCCGGCAAGTTCCGAGGCCTCGTCCGACAGGATATCGCCAAACATGTTGGTGGTGACGATGACGTCGAAACGCGAAGGCTTGCGCACCAGCCATGCGGCAGCGGCATCGACCAGCATCTCATCGTAACTCACGTCAGGAATTTCGGCAGCCACACGACGCGTCTCCTCAAGGAAAATCCCGTCGGTTAAACGCATCACGTTTGATTTATGCACGGCGGTGACGTGGCGGCGGCGGCGTGTGGCTTCGCGAAAGCCTGCGAGCGCGATGCGGCGACACCCGCTTGCGGTGATTTTGCGCAAGGCGAGACCGACGCCTGGCACCGGCATGAATTCGCCCGAGCCCGCCAGCATATTGCGGTCGGCGTAGAAACCTTCGGTATTTTCGCGAGCAATCAACAGGTCCATGTCTTGGACCAACGACGCGATGCCGGGATAACATTTCGCCGGTCGCAGATTGGCGAACAGGTCGAGCCCCACCCGCAAGCGCGCCGACGGATTCACCCCACCCTCGGCAACCGGCGGGTAGTCGTTGTGGCTGATAGGGCCGAGGATGATGCCGTCGGCGGCTTTTGCCCGGTCGATCAGCACGTCAGGACAGGTCGAGCCATGCGTTTTCAGCGCCGCAAATCCGACCTCATCGTATTCCAACGCGATGTCGAGGCCGAAGCGTCGGTCAGCCGCTGTCAGCACTGCGACCGTTGCTTCGGTGATTTCGGGTCCGATGCCGTCGCCGGGCAGCACGAGAATATTCATGAATAACCTGCGCAGCCGGCTTGCCGAACCGAAGCTGGCGGAACAGCTGGAGCGGGCGAAGGGAATCGAACCCTCGTATGCAGCTTGGGAAGCTGCCGTTCTACCATTGAACTACGCCCGCCTGATGCGGCCTAGCCTAGAGCCAAACCCGCCTATCCGCTAGTGCGGCACCGAGCGGATACGCTCATTGTATAGCGGCACGCTCAATCCGCACGAACCGAAGCGCGCCAGATACCCCATCATGAAATCGTTGACGCCCATGCGGTGGAGCGTGACCACGTCGCCGGCGAGCAAAGCCTTTTTTTCCTCCGGCGTGAGGTCGAAATTTTCGATCGCGGACGCGGGGTCGGTCATCATCGCCGCACGGAAGGCGTGGTCGCGCAAGACCTCGCGGCAGAGCTTGTGAATGGCAATTACGGACATCTCTAACCCCAGCGCCAGCCGGCATAGGCGTGGCCCTGCTCCATCTGCTTGATGAGGAAATCCGGTTTGCGGTCGTCGGTGAAGGCGAGCATGGCGATCCAGTTGAGCAGTTCACCGCCGGCATTGCCGGCCGCATGCATGCGCTCCTCGGTCGCCTTTTCGATCAGCGTCCCGGTATCGGCGTTCTGCAGGTAGCCGCAAACCTCGTGGCCCCAGTCCGGATCGGGCACGCCGTCGGTCTTGCCGGGGTCGATGCGCGGGCCGAACACTTCGAGCGAGAAGCTGCCCGTTCCGATGACGGCGACGCGCAAGTTTTCCGGGTAGGCCTCAAGGCTTTTGCGCAATTCGCGGCCGAGCGTAAAGCAGCGTTGCGCCGACGGCAGCGGCGGCACGTGACCGCTGACGAAGAACGGTATCACCGGAATGCGCATGTCCGGATTGACGAAATGCAGCGGCACCATCACCGAATGGTCGCAGCCGAAATCGCGCAACGACGCCACGTCGTAATCCGCGCGCACCATGTGGGCGTGCAAGCTTTCGGCAAGCTTCGGCATCGACGGCACGATATAAGACGGCATGCCGCCGCGCGGCTCGTCGTTCGGCCCGGGAAACTTGTCGTCGATGCCGATGGCGAGAATGGGGAAGTTGTCGAAGAAAAACGTGTTGTAGTGATCGGTATCGAAGATCACGATCACGTCGGGCCTGGCCGCAAGAAGCGACTCGCGCGCCGCCGCGAACATTTTTCCGGTCGGCGAGTCCGGCCCCTCGGCCTCGACCTGCGAAGGATAGAACGGCGTATGCGGCAGGCCGTAAGCGGCAACGATCTTTGCCACGTGCGATCTCCTCCCCCGCGCCCTGTTGCCCGCGCACTAACGTTATTTTTGAGCGCGCATTTTTTTGCACGCCCGCGCAGCGGCGCAATCGCCGGACGGCGCGTGATTATGTCGCCTTGAAATGCTTCGACAGCTTCAGGCTCTGCGCCTGATAGTTCGAGCCGATGCCCTGGCCGTAGAGCGTGTCGGGCCGCGCCAGCATTTTCTCGTAGACGAGGCGACCGACGATCTGTCCGTGCTCGAGAACGAACGGCACTTCGCGCGAGCGCACTTCGAGCACGGCGCGCGCGCCCTTGCCGCCGGCGCCGGCATAGCCGAAGCCGGGATCGAAAAACCCCGCGTAATGCACACGGAATTCGCCGACCAGCGGATCGAACGGCACCATTTCGGCGGCGTAATCGGGCGGCACCTGCACCGCTTCTTTCGAAGCCAGGATATAAAATTCGTCGGGATCGAGGATGAGGCTTTTGTCGGCGCGTGCCGCGATCGGCTCCCAGAATTCCGCGACGTCATATCCGTTGCGGCGTTCGACGTCGATCAAACCGGTGTGACGCTTGGCGCGATAACCGACGAGCTTGTCGGGGCCAAGGCCGGCGAGATCGACACCGACGGCGACGCCGTCGCGCACATCGGCGTCGAGATTATCGACCAGCCGTTCGGTTTGGTGCAGCGCCGTGAGCGCTTCGGCGTCGAGCAGCGCCGGGCCGTGACGAAAGCGGATTTGCGACAGGCGCGCGCCCTCGCGCACCAGAATGGGAAACGTGCGCGGACTGATCTCGGCGTAAAGCGGGCCGCGGTAGCCGGCCTCGATGCGGTCGAAGCCGCGCATCGAATCCGCGATGACGCGGGTGAAGATATCGAGCCGCCCGGTCGAACTCTTCGGGTTGGCCGAGGCGGAAATGTCGCCCGGCAGCATCAGGCTTTCGGCCAGCGGGACGATATAGACGCAGCCCGTCTCCAGCACCGCGCCTTTGGTGAGCAGGATTTCGTGCAGCTTGAGATCGGCGATACGCCGCGCCACCGTGCCGTGCGGGCCGGGCAGAAAACTCGCGCGCACGCGGTAAGCGACATTGCCGAGACGCAGGTCGAGGCTTGCCGGCTGAATCTGGTCAGGGGCAAAGTCGCGCGCGGCGACGATGCCGCCGCTCGCGTGCAGCGCCGCGATCATGCGGTCGGGCAAGATCCCCTTGTCGCCCACGGCAAAATTCAGGGCGTGATCGGGGTCGCTTTGCTTGGCAAGGGCCGACACATCCGCCTCGTTGCTTTCCTTCGCTTCCGCGATCTAACCCGATGCCCGCCTTGACGGGAAGCCGCGGCGCCCGCTACAAACAGCTTATCCCGTGGTCATTTGAGCCGGCCGGCTTGCAGCCACGTTAAACAACTCGCTAAAAGGCCGGGGACACGTGAGCCCGGCCGAGACTTTGTCTCCGGCCGGTTTTTTGTTGCCTGCGCATGGTGCCGAAAAGTAGGTACCGGTTTTCGGAAAAAACCATGCGCGGCACCTAAAGGAGAGCTCGCATGTCCGCGTCGACCAAAACCTACCGCCCCGAAACCCGCCTGGTGCATGCCGGCACTTTGCGCTCGCAGTTCGGCGAAACCTCCGAGTCGCTGTTCCTGACGCAGGGTTATGTCTATCCGAACGCGGAGGAATGCGAAGCGCGTTTCTCCGGCAAAAAGCCGGGTTACGTCTATTCGCGTTATTCCAATCCGACCTTGTCCATGTTCGAGCAACGCATGGCCGCGCTCGAAGGCGCGGAAGCCGCGCGCGCCACCGCGACCGGCATGGCCGCCGTCACCACCGCGCTGATGGGGCTGGTCCGCACGGGCGACCACGTGGTCGCGGCCAAGGCATTGTTCGGCTCATGCCGCTGGGTGATCGAGGAGTGGCTGCCGCGCTTCGGCGTGACGTCCACACTGGTCGACGGCACCGATCTGAATGCCTGGAAAAAGGCGGTGCAAAAGAATACCAAGGCGTTCTTTCTGGAATCGCCGACCAATCCGACGCTGGAAGTCATCGACATCGCGGCGGTTGCTGAAATCGCGCACGCTGCCGGCGCGCAATTGGTGGTCGATAACGTTTTCGCCACCGCGCTCTATCAGAGCCCGCTCGCGCTCGGCGCCGACTGCGTCGTCTATTCGGCGACCAAGCACATCGACGGTCAGGGCCGCGTGCTCGGCGGCATTATCCTGGGCTCAGAAAAATTCATCATGGACCACGTACACCAGGTCATTCGCCAGACCGGGCCGTCGCTATCGCCGTTCAACGCCTGGGTGCTGCTCAAGGGGCTCGAGACGCTGTCGGTGCGCGTGCAGCGGCAGACCGACACCGCGGCCGCCGTGTCGGTCGCGCTTCACGGTCACGACAAGATCGAACGGTTGATCTATCCAGGCCGGCCCGACCATCCGCAGGCAAATGTCATCGCCAAGCAGATGCGCGCGGGATCGACGTTGTGTTCGTTCGAGATCAAAGGCGGCAAGGCCGGCGCATTCCGTTTCATGAATGGGCTGAAGCTGATCGGCATCAGCAACAATCTGGGTGACGCCAAGAGCCTGATCACGCATCCGACCACGACCACGCACCAGCGTCTCACGCCCGAGCAGCGCGCCGAGCTCGGCATCGGCGACGGCCTGGTGCGGCTGTCCGCCGGGCTCGAACATCCGGACGATGTGGTCGAGGATCTGCTGGCGGCGCTGGATGCCGTCTGAGCGGCGTTCTATTCAGCGTTCACCGACGCCCACACCGCCGAGCGCGTGGCCGCTTCGCCGATCGCCAAGCCCAAGCCCTTGGCGAGGCAGGCGTAACTCCAGTCGTTCATATGCAGCCCGTCGGACGACACGAACGTCTTGAACGACAGGTGGTCGTCCTCATACCAGCTCCGCATCACCTCGAAGCGCGGGAACAGATCGACGTTTTCTTTTTTCGCCGTCATGGCGATGAGGTCGACCATTTGCACGGCATCCGGCTTTACGATCACCTTGGGCGCGTATTGCGGATTGATCAGCACGACATCGGCGCCGGTCGCGCGAATCTTGTCGACGCCCGCGCGGATGGAGGCGCCCCGATCGGTGACCCGATGGTCGCGGATCACCGCGTTGGTGCCGAGCTGCCACAGCACGAGATCGGGCTTGGCGGCAACGACGGCCTTGTCGAAACGCTTGAGCATGTCGCCGATTTCTTCACCGCCGATGCCGCGGTTGACGACGTTGAACTTGTGCCCGCGGAAACGCTGGTTGAGCTCGGCTTGCAGCCGGCTCGGATAAGTATGTGCCGGGGAACTCGCGCCCGAACCCGCCGTCGACGACGAACCGATCGCAACAATCTTGATCGGTTCGTTACGCGCCAATTTCAGCGCCACGCGCGGCAGCGGCCTGACGAAGCGAACGTGATCGAGTTGCGCATCGCAACCCGGTCCGGCCGCCTGCGCCGCCGGCAACCCTGCCAGACCGGTGAAGACAACAACGGCGGCGAAAGCTTTCGCCGCCCGAGACGCGAATTCGTTTGTCAAAATGACTCCCCGCCCCCGTCTAACGACGACCACCACTTATCGCCCTTGTGGCTGCATTCCGCTATTTTTGGCCGCGACTACAATCATATCAGCCAGCAACAAACCGATACAATTGTGGACACGGCCAGCGACGGCGAGTTTATCCTTGGCGGTGGTAAAGTCAAAGGTGCCGAGATCGGCCCATAACTTCATGATAGCAAAGCGGTCGAACATCGGAATTTCATATTGCAACGCAACCCAACGCATATCCTCGATATAGGTGCTCAAGGCGATCATCGATTCGGTGCGCGGGCTGTACTGCGAATTGACCAGAATGACGTCCGCGCCCGCCGCACGTGCCAAGGCGACGCCTTGATCGAGCGTTTCGCTGAACGTGTCGGTGTCGACGGCTTGCATGGCATCGACAGTGCCGGTCTGCCAGATCACCAGCGCCGGCTTGGCCGCCGTCAGCGCGGCCTTCAAGGTTTTGAGCATAGCCGCGGCGGTGCGTCTCGACTTGACGTCGGTCGCAACCTTCACCGCCACGCCCGGCAGCGCATCGGACAGCGCTTTTTGCAGTCGCGCCGGATAGGCATTGTTCACGCCATTCGGGCCCCGCAGTGTGGACGAGCCGGAGCCGACCACCAGCACGTCGAGTTTCTTGGCTACGATGGCGCGCGCGACGTTGCGTAGCGGAAAGACATATTCCAGCTCGCTTCTGGCAACGGTGCACTCGGCCGGCGGAGCGGCCAAGGCCGGGCAGGCCCACGCGAGCCCCGCGACGAGCAATAACAGCCGCCTTATCATGTGCCGCCCCCTGCAAGGCCCGGCATGGCTGCCGGCGGCCGCGGCCCGCGCCGCTCAAGCCCCTTATACCATGAAACCAGAGCCGCCGCCGCGACCATGATGACGATGCCGGCGAGGCTGACGCCGATCTGCATCGGCAATCGGTTGGAGACTTCGGTAAAGACGAAGTGGCCGGCGAAGGACAAGAACACGCCGAGGCAGAACGTCTCCAGCGAATGCTGACCGCAGATGATCGCCGGCCAGAAGATGCGCGACTTGAGCGCTGGCCATCCGCGCGGGACGAACCACACCGTGATGATCGCCAGCGACAGGAAATGGAGAATACGCAAGACGTCGAGATTGGTCTTGTCGATCGGATAGATCGTTTCGCGGACGATTTGCGGCACGAACACCGCAAGCCGCGGGAAATACCAGGTCATGGCGATGCTGAACGCGAAGACAAGGTAGAACACCGCCAGCGTGACCGTGACCCGCGAATTGATCCAAGGCGACAGACGCTGCGCGCCGCCAAGCGCGCACCAGGCGCCGAACACGAACAGCAGCTGCCAGGCGAATGGATTGAACACCCACACACCTTTCGGATAGGAGGCGATGTTCAGACCGAACCACCAAGTCAGCGCATAAAACGCCGCGGACGCGATGAGCGCGGTCGACGGCGCGCGCTTCAAGAGCCACAGCATCGGCGGAAACCAGGCAAGCAGAATGATGTAGAGCGGCAACACGTCCATGTTGACCGGTTTGAACTTCAACAACAGCGCCTGGATGATCATCACATCCGGATTGTTGAGAAAATTGCGTATGCCCATTTCTTCCGTGTAGAGCGGATTGTCGAAGGAATGGGCGACGTAGGCGATCTCGGCGAGGTAAATCGCGAATAGGAACACATGAGCGATGTAGATCTGCCAGGCGCGTTTGAGCACGCGCGCGCCGGACACGATGAACCCGTGCTGGTCCATGGCGCGGCCATAGACGAAGGCGGCGGTGTAGCCTGAAATAAAGACGAAGATCTCGGTCGCGTCGGAAAAGCCGTAATTGCGGATGGTGACCCAGCTCACCGCATTCGACGGAATGTGGTCGAGGAAGATCAGCCATAGGGCGATCCCGCGGAACAGGTCGAGCCGCAAGTCGCGTTCGGTCGAAACCGGGGCAGCCATGTGGGGGGCGTTTCGGCGGGTTTTCTTTCGCGCTAGCTTTCGGCCATAATCGCGCACTAAGGCGGAGACGTGGCAGACCGCAACAGGCGACAGGATTATTTCGATGTACCGCGCGGTCACCCGCAAGATTGAAGTGACGGTCACGCCACGCTTCGATCCGGAGCGCTCTTCGCACGCCAACAGCTATTACTTCTGGACCTATACCATCGACATCACCAATCTGGGCGGCGAGACGGTCCAGCTAAAAACCCGCCATTGGCGCATCACCGATGCAACCGGCCGGCTGCAGGAAGTCAGGGGGCCGGGCGTGGTCGGCGAGGAACCCGTGCTGAAACCGGGGGATTCTTACGAATATACCAGCGGTGTGCCGCTGCCGACGCCGTCCGGTTTCATGTCCGGCAGTTACGGGATGGTCACGACGGACGGCGAGCATTTCGATATCGAAATACCGGCCTTTTCGCTCGATTGCTCTTACGCCGAACGCACCATCAATTAACGGCCGCTTGCGGCAGGCATCCCCTAAAACGCGCAAGCGCCGGCTTGGGCAGAACGGCCAACACCGCACCTGATTGCGCGAAGGTCTGCAGCGTTCTCAGTTGCCGCTCCGGCATCGCGACGCAGCCGGAGGTGCCGGTCATCCGCGGCAACCGCAAATGAATAAATAGACAGGAACCGGCCTTTGCCCGCCGGTTGGTAGGATAGTCGACGACCAGCCCGTGCCGATAGGCGGATATCCGCCACATGTTCTCGCCGTGCACCGTCCAGCCGACTTTGCTGCGGCGGGTGATGGTGTTGTAGGCGGACGACGACGGATCGTCGACGCACACCGTTCCCTTGATGAGGTGCAGATAGCCGGGCCCGCCCTTGGCGGCGAAACCGAAGGGACGGCCAATCGCAAAGAAACCCGCTGGCGCCCGTTTGTCGCGGTCGACCTTGATCGGCTCGCCGGCATGCGCGATGGCGCGGAACGGATGCGCCCAAGCCATGCCGCGCAGGCCGATCAGCACGCTGGCCGGGCCGCCAACCGCACGCCACGGCGTGGCTGGTGATGTCCGCTCGAAGCGCCACAGGTTCGCGGTTCTACTCGCCATCGTCGGCGCGACCACCAGCGCCAGACGCGTCGCCGAAGCAACCGGCGCCGGACAGCTTTGCGCAAGCGCCGCGACCGGCGCCATCAGCAAAACAAATATGAAAATTGCGCCACGCATGTTTTCCCGACTTTTAGCGCAAACGGCCGCGTGGTTGGGAAGACTGGCCAGGAACGGTTAACCCGGTTCGGCGGCGGCCCCGGTTCCAATATTGGCGCCGACCTCGTCCGGCTGGAACACATAGTTCGCGCTGCAGAATTCGCAGGTCACCAAAATGCGTCCGTCCTCGACCATGTGATCGCGGTCGTCCTGCGAAAAACTCCTGAGCATGGCCTCGACCGTTTCGCGCGAGCACGAGCATCCCGCATGCACGTCGCTTGAGCGGAACACGCGCACGCCTGGCTCGTGAAAGAGACGATAGACCAGGCGCTCGCTGGACAGCGCCGGATCGATCAGCTCGACATCCTCGACGGTCGAGACCAGCGAGCGGCCTTCCACCCAGGCGTCATCTTCCTCCACCGCGTGCGGCTCCATGCCTTCCGGCACGTCGCCCGGGTCGAGATCGATGCGCGCGCGCTCCTGCGCTTGCGGCAGAAATTGCAGCATGATGCCGCCCGCTCGCCAGCTGTGGCGGGCGCCGCCCTGCTCCTGACGAAACTCCTCCGCCACCGCCATGCGCACGCGGGTCGGGATCTGCTCCGAGCGGCGGAAGTATTCGTGCGCGGCGTCTTCCAGCGAGCCGCCTTCGAGCGCCACCAGTCCCTGGTAGCGGCTCATGTCGGGGCCCTGATCGATGGTCATGGCGAGATGGCCGTGGCCGAGCAGCGCGCCGGCGTCGGCTTCTCCCACAGCGATCGCCTGCGCCACCCGGTCCTTGTCGAAGCGGGCGCAGGCGCGCACCTTGCCAGGCGTGGTGAAATCCACCACCAGCATGCGCACGGGCCCGTCGGTCTGAGTCTGCAAGATGAAGCGGCCCTCGATCTTGAGCGCTGAACCGAGCATGACGGTGAGCACCACCGCTTCGCCCAACAGCTTGGCGACCGGCGGCGGATAGGCATGGCTTTCCAGAATCCGGTCGATGGCGGGGCCGAGCCGCACCACGCGACCGCGCAGGTCGAGCTTGGCCACTTCGAACGGCATCACGCTGTCGTCGGTCGGCGTTGCCGAAGGCGCGCGCGACGGGATCGGGTTTTCGGAACTGGGAAATGCGGGATCGGTCATGGGCGTTATTTAGCGTTCATCGATGCAAATTCGAGCCCCCGCGCCGCTACATCCTGAGGGGCCCGCCGAAGTTTTAGCGAAGGCGGACGTCGAAGGATGAGGCCGAGAGAGGCCGGCGTCTCGCTACGCCTCGGCGTGCAAGCACCAGGCCAACAGGCCCTTCTGGGCGTGCAGGCGGTTTTCGGCCTCGTCGAACACCACCGACTGCGGCCCGTCGATCACCTCGTTGGTGACCTCTTCGCCGCGATGCGCCGGCAGGCAATGCATGAAAATCGCGTCGGGCTTGGCCTTGGCCATCAGCCGCTCGTTGACCTGATAGCGCTTGAGAACGTTGTGGCGGAGCTTGCCGTCACGATCGCCCATCGAGACCCAGGTGTCGGTAACCACGCAATCGGCGTCCTTGACCGCGGCGTCCGGATCGTCGCCGACGACGATATCGGCGCCGGAGGCTTTCACCCAGTCCATGAGCCACTTCTTGGGCTTGAGCTCGGGCGGCGCCGCCACCCGCAGCGAAAAATCGAAACGCTCGGCCGCATGCATCCAGCTCGCCAGCACGTTGTTGGCGTCGCCGGTCCAGGCGACGGTGGCGCCGCGGATCGGGCCCTTGTGTTCCTCGAACGTCATCACGTCCGCCAACACCTGGCAGGGATGCAAGCGGCGGGTCAGCCCGTTGATGACGGGGATCGTGGCATAGCGGGCAAGTTCGGCGATCGCTTCATGGTCGAGGGTGCGGATCATGAGGGCGTCGACAAAGCGCGAGAGCACGCGCGCGGTGTCGGCCAGCGTCTCCCCGCGCCCGAGCTGCATTTCCTGCGCCGTCAGCACGATCACCTCGCCGCCGAGCTGGCGCATAGCGACGTCGAACGACACGCGCGTGCGTGTCGACGGCTTGTCGAACACCATCGCCAGCACCTTGCCGGCGAGCGGCGCATTGCGAACGCCGCGCGCGCGCTCGGCCTTCATGGCACGGCTGGAATTGATCAGCCCGGCCAGCACCTGTTTCGGGATATCCTTCAGGTCGAGGAAGTGGCGTACGCCGTTGCCGATCATGACGCCCGCTCCTTCGGGCGCGCATGAACCTCTTGGAGCCGGCTGCAGGCCCGGTCGATGCGGCTGACGGCTTCGGCGATCTCTTCCTCGCTGATGATCAGCGGCGGCAACAGCCGCACGACATTGTCGCCGGCGGCGACGGTGATCATCTTTTCGTGGCGCAGTTCATCGACGAGGGCGGATGCCGGCGCCACCATGCGCAAACCGATCAGCAGGCCCTCGCCGCGCACTTCGGCGATGACCGAAGCGTGCCGGTCCTTGATCTCGGCCAGCCGCTGCTTGAACAGCAGCGCAACCTTGCGCACGTGATCGATGAAGCCTGGCGCCAGGACCACGTCGAGCACGGCGTTGCCGGCCGCCATGGCGAGCGGATTGCCGCCGAAGGTCGAGCCGTGCGTGCCGGCCGTCATGCCTTTGGATGCTTCGGTGGTGGCAAGACAGGCACCGATCGGAAAACCGCCGCCGAGCGCCTTGGCGAGCGTCATGATGTCCGGCGTCACGCCGGTATGTTGATAGGCGAACAGGTCACCGGTGCGACCGATACCGGTCTGCACCTCGTCGAAGATCAACAGCAGACCGTTGTCGTCGCACAGCTTGCGTAACGCCTTCAAGAAATTGTGGGGAACCACTCGCACGCCGCCTTCGCCTTGAATCGGCTCGATCAGGATGGCGCCGGTTTGCGGACCGATCGCCTTCTTCACCGCGTCGAGGTCGGCGAAGGGCACCTGGTCAAAGCCGTCAACCGGCGGACCGAAACCTTCCAGATATTTCGCGTTACCGGTCGCCGCGATGGTCGTCAGCGTGCGCCCGTGAAAGGCGCCTTCGAAGGTGATGATGCGATAGCATTCCGGCTTGCCGCTTGCCGACTGATATTTGCGCGCCATCTTGATCGCGCATTCCAGCGCCTCGGCGCCGGAGTTCTGGAAAAACACGGTATCGGCAAAACTCGCCGCGCACAGGCGCTCGGCGAGCCGCTCACCTTCCGGAATGCGATAGAGGTTGGAGACGTGCCAGACCTTGCGCGCCTGCTCCGTCACCGTTTCGACCATATGCGGGTGCGCATGGCCGAGCGCGTTGACAGCAACGCCCGAGGTGAAATCGAGATAACGCTCGCCGTCGGCCGTGATCAGCCACACGCCTTCGCCACGCTCGAAAGCGAGGTCGACCCGCGCATAAGTCGGCAAGAGATGCGAGCTCACAGCCTTGATCTTTCAGTTCAATTGGCGCGCGGTCCTTGCCCGGAAACCCCGTCTTTTCGGACCCGCGCGCCCGCCGAAAAGAAATGTGCCGCCTCGCCGGGCGGCACTTTCAAAAGTGTATTGCAGAGCCCTGCCGTTTTCAACACGCGCCACACGCTGTGGTCGCAGGGCTTTGTCCCGACACACTTTTTCGTCCCGCGGGCGGACTCACTTTTGCCGCAAGGCGCGATTCTAAAGGAAAACCTGTTGGTAGTTGGAAGGCGACGGCTGCAAACGCTTGCGAGGGAGTCACTCGATATTGTAGCGTTTGTCTAGGCCAGTACGACATATCGTACGGCGGATCGAATTCTAGTTCATTCCTGGAGCGTATGCGTCAGGGCACCAAAGGGGTGCGTCGGACGACGGGGGTGGATTCTGCCAACGCCTTGATCGCCAAGGAGAAAACCCATGGGCTGGACCGACGAGAGGGTCGAACTCCTGAAGAAACTCTGGGCGGACGGACTGTCCGCCAGTCAGATCGCAGCAGAACTCGGCGGTATCACCCGCAACGCGGTCATCGGCAAAGTGCACCGCCTCGGCCTGTCGGGGCGAGCCAAAAGCCCCTCCTCGGCGAGCCCACGGCCACGCAAGCCGCGCTCCTCGGGGATGCTGCGCGTGTCGCGCCCCGCGATGCGAGGAAATACCGCGCTGGCCTACGACTACGAGCTGGAGCCGGAACCCGAACTGATCGAGATCCCGCTCGAACAACGCAAAACCCTGCTTCAATTGAGCGAGAAGACCTGCCGCTGGCCGGTCGGCGATCCGGGCAGCAGCGAATTCTATTTCTGCGGTGGCGATACAGCGAACGAGATGCCGTATTGCAGCTATCACGCGCGCGTGGCCTACCAGCCGCTCGACCGCCGTCGCGACAAGCGGCCGCCGTTCCGGAGCTAGCCAAGGCGCCACTGCGGCTCCTCATGGTGGGCGCCGCTCAACGCGGTGCGTCTCGAAACATGAGGCCGAGAGTGGCTGCCGTCCTTCGAGACGCGGTGCCTGCGCGCCGCTCCTCAGGATGTGGTCCGTGTTAGACAACGCTCCGCCGCCCGTATTCTTTGATCGGCCCCGGGTAAGCCGCCTTCTCTTCCGCCGCTCTCGGAAAGAACTGAGGGCGCGCGGGACGCTAAAGGCCCCGAAGGACCCACGGGCCTCGACGCCTCGCGACATCGAGGCGTGTCGAAGTCCTAACTACCGCAAGTCCGCCCAAGTCCTGAAGCGTCCCGCGCGCGGTGTTTATAGGCTTGCTCCGCATCGCCCCCGGTGGACTGACCTTTTCAGGCGTTCTCTTGCTCTAGAAACGCCTATCCACCGCTAACGGGCCCAGGTCAGGAAGGCTTTGCCTGTGACCGGCCGGCCTTCCCGCCGTCACGGGGCCCCGGTGGCGCGCGGCTGGCGCGCCGGGACAACATGCGGTTTGGACCGCCGGGCCAACTCGCCGCATCTCCAGCGAAACGTCATTTCCCGGCCACCGCTCCCCGCCCCGCATCTGAAGATGCTGTACAGACACCCCTCGGTTGGGGCGGGATAGAACTAGGAATATATTCTTTATAGACAAAAGTCAAGAGACGATGAGCGGCAACAAACACTCCGCCTGTCGCAGCGTCTCCGCGGAGCAAGACGTCAATCGGTGGAAAGCGCCGTCAGCGCGCGCGGCCGAAGCGGTCGTCGAGGGCGTAGCCGAAGCCGCGCACGGTGCGTCCCCTCGCGGAAAAAAAGATGCCCGGCCAAGCCGGGCATCATCCGAGAGACAAACTCGCGCTGCGTCGATGCTTAGGCCGCAACACTGCGCCTCCGGCGCCGCCGAGCGAGATAGCCCAAGCCGCCGAGACCGCTGACGAATAGCGGCAGCGCCGCCGGAATGGGAGTCTCTCCGGAATTTGGCAGCGCGTTGCCAATGCCGTCGCTGATTGAAAACGTGATCCCGTCCGGCACATAGAAGTACGGATCGACATACGCAGTCCCTGAATGCTGGTATGTGGCAGTCACGCTGCTTTGGATGAGGATCTGATAGACTAGGTTGGTCTGAAACGTCACCGTCTGATCGAAGTTGAAGGCTTGGAGACCCGGATTGTAAATAAGATCGGAGCTCACTCCTACCGCAACCAGATTGCCGTGACCCAGCTGGTCCGAGATACTCATCGCCGCGTCGGCAAAATTCTGCGACCGGGTGCCTGCATAAGCACCGTCCACGTCGGCGGCCAGAATTGCCCCGCCAGAAGCCGACACGCGCATCGTAACGGTACTCGCGGTCGTGCTCCCGAATTCCACGTAGTAAAAGAGGCTTGAGCCCGCTGCCGCCTTCGCCCGGTCCTCCGCCGACGCCTGGGCAGAAACGCTCGGTACGCCGTAATTGTTGCTGGTACTCGCCGAATAGTTGCTGTTGGCAGTCGGCCCCGATCCGGAGATCGCAATCCCGCCTGTCGGCAGCGACGTTGATTGCGAAGCAAACGGCTGTTCGCCCGGATATGGATCGGGGTCGACTGCGGACACCGCGTTATAGAAAGTGGCGGCAGGAACCAGCGTGGCGGCATGCGCCAAACCCGGGGCCGTACCCGCAAGCGCGGCCGCTGCGAGCAGGACCACCTTCAAGCGTTTTGAACCAACGCCACCGGCGCGGCGATACGTCGTCCCTATTTCACACTCCGTCTATCCGAGCCACTGGGACGAAATTTGCCAGACCCGGCCGGCTGAATTCTTGGGTTCCCGCGCACTGCCGCAAAAAAAATGCGAGTGCGCGAAATGCCATTGCCGCGCCGTAAACGACTCAACTCGGCCGCGGCGCCTTCATGCTGCCGAGAACCCCTTTAGGGGTGTCGCCGAAGCGCGATTTGAACAACCTGTAGAAATGGGCGAGGTCGGAAAAGCCGACTTCAAACGCAATATCGGACACGCGCCGGTTGTCGCCCGCCGCAGCAAGCAACGCGAAGGCCCGCTCGAGGCGTAATTCGTTGACGCGCTCCGTGAACGATTTTCCGCTCTCCTGCAGCAGCCGCTGCAGGTAGCGCTGCGAAATTCCCAAGCTTTGCGCGAGGCTCGATCCGCTGAGACCCGGGTCATCGAAATGAGACGCGATGTATGCGAGGACGGTGGCGCGGCGAGCGGCGGCGACGCTGGCGGCTTCGCTCTCCCCGAGCGACGGCTCGGTTGCGGCGAGCACCGTCAAATCGATCAGGTGGCGGTGAACGGCGGCATGCGTTTCCACTGACGAGGTTCGCTCGACCTTGGCGAGCAACTTCGCATATCCGATCAGAAGCTTGAGGCTTTCTGAGTCGCGCTTGATGAGCTTCATGAGCACGTCGCCAGAACGCTGGCCGCCCGTGTTCCACTCGCGCGGCGAAAGGATGACCTCGAGGACCTCGAACTGCCGCCGTGCGCCGCATTTGCCGGGAGCATCGGCCTGAAAAACGGTGGCTTCGTTTCGCCCGAGACGAATTTCGCGTCCCCGGTGCCAGACATTGAGCTCCGGCCCGAGTGAGACCACGAGGCTTAAATTTTCGTCGCGATCTCCGATCATCCCCCGGTCGCGATACAGCAGTCCGGGAGATAGCGCGGAGCGGACGATGCGCGGCGAATTGCAAATGGAGTCAACGGCCGCCGAAAACCGGGTCCCCGTTTCGGGTTTGAAACCCAGTTGCGTGCCGTTTTGCGCGTAGCGTTCCTGCCACTCGCGAAGCGGATCGCGAGCCATAGCGGTTCACCCCAAGCCAACCGCGTCTTCGATAAAGCCGAAGACTGAAAAAGCAACGCCTTAAACTGCATTCTGGCAGCTTGCCGATGGGTTGGAAACAATACTGAAGTCTGGGGCCGCGGACTCCCGTTGCAACCGCAGGCTAACGGCTTGAGCGGGCTCGCATTTCCGACACGGGCGGGGCGCAAAAGCTCGCTCCCGGTCGAGCGAGCAGGCCGGATTGCGCGTTAGTTCATCCGCCCGAAGCGGTCGTCGAGCGCGTAGCCGGCGCCGCGCACGGTGCGGATGGGGTCGGCCATGTGGCCGCGGTTGATCGCCTTGCGCAGCCGTCCGACATGGACGTCGACCGTGCGCTCGTCGATATAGATGTCCGAGCCCCAGACGCCGTCGAGCAATTGCTCGCGCGAGAAAACCCGGCCCGGGCGCTCCATCAGGAATTCGAGCAGACGGTATTCGGTCGGTCCCAGATTAATGGCGCGGCCGTTGCGCACCACGCGCTTCTTCTCGCGGTCGAGTTCGATGTCGCCGATGGTCAGCACGGTAGCGACACGTTCGGGGCTCGCGCGCCGCAATAGCGCGCGTACACGCGCCAATAGCTCGGGCACTGAGAACGGCTTGACGATGTAGTCGTCGGCGCCGGTGGCCAGCCCGCGCACTTTTTCGCTTTCCTCGCCGCGCGCGGTCAACATGATGATCGGCAATTGCCGGGTTTCGGGACGCGAGCGCAAACGCCGGCACAACTCAATGCCGGATAGGCCGGGCAGCATCCAGTCGAGTACGATCAGGTCAGGCGTCGATTCTTTCAGACGCGTGTCGGCGTCGTCGCCGCGCCCCGCGGTCTCGACCTCGTAGCCTTCCGCCTCGAGGTTGTACCGGAGCAGCATGGTCAGCGGCTCCTCGTCCTCGACAATCAAAATGCGCGCGCTCATAATTCTTTTTCCAGACGCATGATCCCGGCCAAAAACGCCTTTACGCTATTCGGGACCACGCGCCGCCCCGTCAGCGGTTGTCTCCAACCCGCAAAGCAGCGATAGTGGTGGTATCGCCCTTCGGCCGCTCGTCGGCGATCGCCTGTCCCTTGATAATGTAATGCACGGTCTCCGCGATGTTCGTGGCGTGATCGCCCATGCGCTCGATGTTCTTGGCGCAGAACATCAGATGAATGCAGAAGGTGATGTTGCGCGGATCTTCCATCATGTAGGTGAGCAGTTCGCGGAAGACCGACGTGCACACGGCGTCGATTTCCTCGTCACCGCGCCACACCGCAAGCGCCTTGCTGAGATCGCGGCGACCATAGGCATCGAGCACGGTCTTGAGCTGTTCGAGCACAAGGTCGGTCATGTGCTCGACGCCACGGATCAGCTTGGGTGGCGGAAATTCGCCGTTAAGCGCAACAACGCGCTTGGCGATGTTCTTGGCGAGATCACCGATGCGCTCCAAGTCGTTGGCAAGCCGAAGCGCGCCCACGACATCGCGCAGGTCGACTGCCATGGGCTGACGGCGGGCGATCGTGTTGACCGCCTTTTCTTCGATCTCACGCTGCAACGTGTCGATATTGGCGTCAGCGGCCGTAACCCGCTGTGCCAAAGTGGTGTCGCGCTTGGCCAGAGCATCGACCG
This sequence comes from uncultured Alphaproteobacteria bacterium, assembly GCA_963840065.1. Classification (GTDB taxonomy): domain Bacteria; phylum Pseudomonadota; class Alphaproteobacteria; order Rhizobiales; family Xanthobacteraceae; genus Pseudolabrys. The sequence continues at coordinate 25,676 of CAWIXF010000015.1, forward strand.
AATCGGCGACTTGCTTTTCCGCCAACCCGCCCATTTCGGCGACCATGCGGCCGAGATCCTGCAGGTCGGTATCGAAGGCCTTCATCGTGTGGTCGGTCATTGTCATAATCCTTGCCGGGCCGGCTGAAACCCGTCCTTTGCCGGAGCGTGCGTTAGCCGAAGCGGCCGGTGATATAGTCCTGGGTGCGCCGGTCTTTCGGCGTGGTGAAGATGGCCGTGGTTTCGCCGAACTCGACCATGTCGCCGAGGTACATGAAGGCGGTGTAGTCCGACACGCGGGCCGCCTGCTGCATATTGTGGGTCACGATCGCGATCGTGTAGTCCTCCTTGAGTTCGTCGATCAACTCCTCGATCTTGGCTGTGGAGATGGGATCGAGCGCGGAGCACGGCTCGTCGAACAGAATCACCTCGGGCCGCACCGCAACGGTGCGCGCGATGCAAAGGCGCTGCTGCTGGCCGCCGGAGAGCGAGAGGCCGCTGGCGTTCAACTTGTCCTTGACCTCGTCCCACAGCGCGGCGCGCTGCAGACACTGCTTGACCCGATCGTCGATCTCCGATTTCGGCAACCGCTCGTAAAGCCGTATGCCGAAGGCAATGTTTTCGTAAATCGTCATCGGGAACGGGGTCGGCTTCTGGAACACCATGCCGACCTTGGCGCGCAACAGGTTCAAATCCTGCGACGGCGCAAGGATGTCTTCGCCATCGAGCGTGACGTGGCCGCTGGCGCGCTGGTTCGGATATAGGTCGTACATCCGGTTGAGGATGCGCAGCAGCGTCGACTTGCCGCATCCGGACGGACCGATGAAGGCCGTGACTTTGTGCAGGTAGAGCGGAACGTTGATGCTCTTCAACGCGCGATTGTCGCCGTAAAAGAAATCGAGGTCGCGCACCGAAACCTTTTCAGTGAGCCCCTCCGCGTTGGCGGGCATACTGGCTGCGGCCGGCGTGGGGGTCGTGAAATTTGCAACGCTCATGACGATTTTCTCTGTCCAGCAAGGGTCCGGGCGGTGATGCTAAGTAGAAGCACCGCCATTGTGATGATCAGTGCACCGGTCCATGCCAGCTTCTGCCAATCGTCGTAGGGGCTGAGCGCGAACTGGAAAATGACGACCGGCAGGCTGGAGACCGGAGCATTCATATCCGTACTCCAGAACTGGTTGTTGAGCGCCGTGAACAACAGTGGCGCTGTCTCGCCGGAAATACGTGCGACCGCCAACAACACACCGGTGATCATGCCGGCGCGCGCCGCGCGATAGGCGACCTTCTGGATCATCAGCGAGCGCGGCAAACCAATCGAGGCCGCCGCTTCGCGCAGCGTATCGGGCACGAGCGTCAACATGTCCTCGGTGGTGCGCACCACCACCGGCACCACGATCACGGCCAACGCCACAGCACCCGCCCAGCCGGAGAAATGGCCCATCTGCACGACCATGACCTCGTAGATGAACAAGCCGATGACAATCGATGGGGCGCTGAGGAGAATGTCGTTGATGAAACGCACTACCATGGAGAGCTTTTCGTAGCGGCCATACTCGGCCAAGTAGGTGCCGGCCAAGATACCGAGCGGCGTGCCAATCGCCACGGCGATGATTGTCATCGCCAGGCTGCCGGCGATCGGATTGAGCAGACCGCCGGCCGAGCCGGGCGGCGGCGTCATTTCCGTAAAGACGGCGAGCGAAAGACCGCTGAAGCCTTCCCACAAAAGATCGGCAAGGATCAGTACGAGCCAGGTTAGACCGAACACCGTGGCCGCGATGGCGAGCCCAACTGTTAAGGTGTTGCGATGGCGGCGGATGGCATAGAGCGTGTTCGATCTTTTTGCGGGCACTGCCATGATCAGCCTCCCACCTTTGCGTTGATGCGCATCAGCATGAGGCGCGCAATTGCGAGGACGAAGAAGGTGATAACAAACAGGATGAGGCCAAGCGCGATGAGCGAGGACGTATAAAGATCGCCGTCGGCTTCGGTGAATTCGTTGGCGATGGTCGCGGATATCGTCGTGCCGGGCGCCAGAATCGAGCCGGCAATACGGTGTGCGTTGCCGATCACGAAAGTAACCGCCATGGTCTCGCCCAGCGCGCGCCCCAAGCCCAGCATGACGCCGCCGATGACACCGACGCGCGTATAGGGGAGCACGACGAAGCGCACGACCTCCCAGGTGGTGCAGCCGACGCCGTAGGCGGCCTCTTTAAGTACCGGCGGCACCGCCTCAAAGACGTCGCGCGAGATCGAGGTGATAAACGGCAGCACCATGACGGCCAGGATCAGGCCTGCTGTGAATATGCCGATACCGTAGGGCGGGCCGGCGAACAAACCGCCGATGCCGGGCACCTCGCCCAAGGTATTGATCAGAAACGGCTGCACCGTCCGCTGCAGGAACGGCGCAAAGACGAACAGCCCCCAGATGCCATAGATAATGCTGGGGATCCCGGCCAATAGCTCGATGGCGATACCGATCGGCCGGCGCGCCCACATCGGGCACAATTCGGTTAGAAACAGCGAGATGAACAGGCCGATCGGCACGGCGATCAGCATGGCAAGGATCGAGGTGACGAGAGTGCCGTAGATCGGCGCAATGGCGCCGAATTGTTTGGTCACAGGATTCCAGGCTTCGGTGTAAAGGAATGAAAACCCAAAGGCTTTCATCGCCGGCCAGGAGCCATGGATCAGAGAAACGATGATCCCGCTAAGAATCAGCAGAACGGTGATGGCGGCAATGCGGGTGAGATAGCGAAAACCGGCGTCTCGTAAACGTAACCGCTGAAGAACCTTGCTTCGGTCGGCCTTCTCGGTCACTGGAATAGCCGCACCCTGTAACGCCACGTCAACCACGGGTCGCCTCCCGCTGGAATGCATTCAGCCCTCCCCTCGAAGCAGCACGCAACAGGAAGAGAGCACTGAAACGACCCTGAGGCCGTATGACAAGCCGCCCTGGCGGCGGCGGTGGACAAGAAAGAAAGGGCGCCGAAAACGGCGCCCTTTCCAGGTATTCAGGTCACATGGCCGCCGCGAAGACCGGCTTGCCGCTCGCGTCCTTGATCTCGGACTTCCAATAGGCCTCGATGTCCTTCACGACATTCGCGGGCATCGCGACGTAGTCGAGGCTTTCGGCCATCTTGCCTCCGTTCTTGTAGCACCAGGCGAAGAACTTGAGCGCTGAGGCCGAAGCATTCGAATCCGACGGCTTCTTGTACATGAGGATCCAGGTCGCCGCCGTCATCGGCCACGAAGCGGCGCCAGGCTGGTTACCGAGGATGACGCCATAGCCGGGCTTGGACTTCCAGTTGGCGTTGGCCGCAGCAGCCGAAAACGCCTCGGCGGTCGGCGCAACGACTTTGCCGTCCTTATTCATCATCTTGGCGTAGGTCAGCTTGTTCTGCAGGGCATAGGCATACTCGACGTAGCCGATCGAGCCGTTGGTATTGCCAACGTTGTTGGCGACACCCTCGTTGCCCTTGGCGCCGATGCCGACCGGCCACTGCACGGCCTTCTCGGTGCCGACCTTCGACTTCCAAGTGCTGCTGACGTCGGACAGATAGTAAGTGAAGTTGAAGGTGGTGCCGGATCCGTCCGAACGGTGCACGACGGCGATCGCCGAACTCGGCAGCTTGGCGCTCGGGTTGAGCTTCTTCAGCGCCGGGTCGTCCCACTTTTTGATTTCGCCCATGAAAATCTTGGCCAGCGTCGTACCGTCAATGACGAGTTCGCCAGCTTTGATGCCAGGGATGTTCACGACCGGCACGATGCCGCCCATGACCATCGGAAATTGAGCAAGACCGTATTTATCGAGATCCTTGCCTGACAGCGGCGCGTCGGAGGCGCCGAAGGTCACGGTCTTGGCCTTGATCTGCTTGATGCCGCCGCCGGAGCCGATCGACTGATAGTTCAAGCCAATGCCGGTTTCCTTCTTATAGGCGTCGGCCCATTTCGCGTAGATCGGATAGGGGAAGGTCGCGCCGGCGCCCGAAATGTCGGCGGCTTGCGCGGGAACGATAGCAGCAGCGGCGATAAAGCCGGCAGCCGCCCATGCGGTCCAATGTTTCACGGATTCTCTCCATAGTTTGCGGCAAAAAAAGACAGCCCCGGGCTTGCTTGCCCGCGATGGCCCGCCTCAACGCCCGACATTCGGGCGGCCGCTGTTGCTGTAGACGCACTCCGAGACTTCGGCTTCGGATGGGAAAATTTTTGATTTCGCGTGGCAGTTCCGAAGCCGAGGCCAGCCATAAGCTCGGCTTGTCACCGTTGTATAAAGCTTCGGTGACAGTCACATGACAATTTAAGCTTCTGATTTAACGGGTAATTCCGTCTCAGCCGAAGAAATTGAACTGGACAGCGGCACATGCATGGTGAACGCGGCACCGGCGCCCGGCGTGCTCTCGACACTCAGTCGGCCGCCGTGCCGATTGAGTACGTGCTTGACCAGCGCCAGCCCTAATCCGGTACCGCCTTGCGCGCGGCTTTCGGCAACGTCGACGCGGTAAAAACGCTCGGTCAGCCGTGGCAAGTGCTCGGGCGCGATGCCCGGCCCATAGTCGCGCACCGTCAGACGGGCTTCCGTGGTACCGGCGCGCGTCTGCCCCCGCGTCAGCGTAATGTCCACGCGCTTGCCTGCGGCGCCGTATTTGAGCGCGTTTTCCACAAGGTTCTCGAGCGCGCGGATCAGCTCGTCACGATCGCCCAGCACCGTTTGCGGCTCGGCCGGCGCATTGACCTTGATCTCGACGTCACGGTCGCGCGCAAGCGTCTGCAATCCATCGGCCACCTGGCGCACGATGGGTGCGAGATCGACCGGGGTGTTGGGATGCAGATGGGCGTTGAGTTCGATCCGCGACAGCGACAACAGGTCGTCGATCAGGCGGGCCATGCGGGAGGCCTGCGCCTGCATGATGGCGAGAAACTTCTCGCGCGCGGCAGGATCGTCCTTGGCGCGCCCTTGCAGGGTCTCGATGAAGCCGAGCAGCGCGGCGAGCGGCGTGCGCAGCTCGTGGCTGGCATTGGCGATGAAGTCGGCGCGCATTTCCTCGACCCGGCGCAACGGGGTGAGATCGTTGAATGTCATCAACAGGATGTCGGTGCTGCCTTCGCCCGGGCTTGCGAGCCGGACCGGCGTCACAAAGGCTTCGAACCAGCGGTCGAGTGGCACACGCTCGAAAAACTCCACGCGTTGGGGCTCGCGCCTCTTGGTGGCACGACGGATCGCATCGACCAGTTCGGGCATACGCAAGGTGATCAACGCTGGCTCGCCGCGCCGCAACGCCGGCGCAATCGCGGCGGCGGCATCGTTATAGGCGACAACGCGGCCCTCGCGGTCGAGCACGACGGCGGGGCCGGGCAATCCGCCGATCAGGGATTCGGTCACTGCGACTTGTACCGGCCGGACGATACGGCCGATCGGCGGCGCTACCGCGCCGGCCACGTCACCGACCTGCCCTGCTCCAATCAAAACATGCCAAGCTTCGCGCAAACGGCCGAGCCAGCCGGACCGAGAAGAGACGTTGTCTTCATTGGTCGCCATGGTCACCCGGCGTCGGTTTTTTCCCGCTCAAATTCAGTGCGCAGCGGCGCGGACACTTCCACGGTCTTGAGCTTGGGCGGCGGTTTTTCGGTCTTCCTCATGCAGAGGATCTCCCGCACGCCCAGAATGGCAAGAGCAATGACGAAAGGCACGAGGTAATAAAGGACCCGGAAAAGGAGCAAGCCGGCGATCAGGTCCTCTTTTTCGAACTGCCACAACGCGACCAGCATGGCGGCGTCGAACACGCCAAGGCCGCCGGGCGCATGGCTGGCGAAGCCGAGCATGGTGGCGGAGACGAAGACCACCATCAGCGTTACGAAGCCGATTTTCGGCTCGTGCGGCAGCAGCATATACATTGCAAGCGTGCAGAAACCGAGATCGAATAATCCGATGACGATCTGCACGAATGTGGACGGGCCATTCGGCAGCTTCACCTTCCATTGGCCCTGCCCGATCTCGCGCGGCGCGGTCCAGACCCAGACGATATAAGAGGTCAATACAAGCAGGATCAGCAAGGCGATGATGCGATTGAGCCAGATCGGCAATTGGTCGATCGGCACCGCCGCGTGCGGTTCGATGGACACACTCAGGCCGAGAACGGTGGCGTTGCCGAGCCAAAATGTCAGGCCTGCGATGAAGCAGATCTTCGCCACCTCGATGGCAGTCAGCCCGTATGCGGAATAGATGCGGTAGCGCACCGCCCCGCCGGTAAACACGGTTGCGCCGATATTGTGGCCGATGGAATAGCTGGTGAAGCCGGACAGCGCGGCAATGCGATACGGAATCTCGTGACGCCCGATCGTGCGCAGTGCGAAATAATCGTAAAACGTGAGCGTGAAATAGCCGCCAGCGACGAAGACGAAAGCGGCGGCGAGGTCCCGATACTCGACCGCCTTGATGGCCGCAACGACCTCATCGATCTTGAGGTCGCGCAGCAGATGAAACAGCACAACCCCGGCCACCGCGATAATGGAGAGGCTGAGCGCAAGGCCTATCCGATGCCAGCCGATCGTGTTCTGTAAAAATCCCGCCACCGCGCGCAACGACTTGAGCATTCATCCTCCGGATCGGCGCGCGGCCCCACCAAACAACCTACGGCGGGGCAGCGCCAGCCAAGGCGCCCGGCGATGACCTAGCAGAACTAAATGGGCGGCGCGAGGGCGGGGGAATGCCGCATCGGCAAGGGCTTATACCGCTAAGGGGTATTTGGCGCCTTAAGCGGATGTGCGCCCGGTCCGGAGACAGAACCGAGCAGAGCGCGCAAACGAAAATCCCGGCTTCGCGGGGAGCGAAGCCGGGATTTTCCGCCGCCCATGGGGCTGCTCAGTCGCAGACTTGCACGTAGCGGACGTGCTTCACGAAGTGTTTCCAGTAAACGCGCTTGACCAAATAGCAATCCGAATCTGCGTCGGCGTAGACGGCCGGGGCCGCGATCACGACGCCGATATGGCGCCAGGGGTGGTGCCAGTGGTTTGCCGAGGCGGCGGTGGGGGTCAGTGCGGCGGCGCCAAGTACAGCGGTTGCGCCGAGAGCGATTGCGAACTTGCGAAACATGGCGGTCTCTCCTTTTTCTGGAGGGGTGCGTTTCGGCACCTCCCTGACCATGGGTCGCCGGTGACGGAAAATGGTTCATGACTTTTTGGCTTTTGCCCGGGCACGGCGGACGGGGGGCCCTCACTTGCCCAGAGGGAGCAGAAAAGTGCAATTTGGCGGAGCTATCCGGACAACGCCTGCCGCCAGCCTTGCGGAATAGGTTAACAATCGAATATTTCCTCTGCTTCCCTTGAACCGGGGCGCGCCCAGGCGCGACTTAACCCCAGAGCCGACGAGCTTGCCGGTGCAGACGACTTCGGACGAGGTCCTGATCGCGAGGATCGCAGGCGGCGACCGGCTCGCCATGCAGGTGCTGTTCTCGCGCCACCATGTGCGCGTGTACCGGTTCGTGTTGCGGCTCGTGCGGAACGAAGCGACGGCAGAGGATTTGATCAGTGACGTGTTTCTCGACATCTGGCGGCAGGCCGGCAAGTTCGAAGGACGTTCGGCCGTCTCGACCTGGATGCTCAGCATCGCCCGCTTCAAGGCGCTGTCGGCGCTGCGGCGCAGGCAGGAGGAGGAGCTTGACGATGAAACGGCCGAGCGCGTCGAGGATCAATCCGACGATCCTGAAGTCGCGCTCGCCAAGCGAGACAAGGGTGCGGTCTTGCGAGCCTGCTTGAGCGATCTGTCGGTCGAGCACCGGGAAGTCATCGACCTCGTCTACTACCACGAGAAGTCGGTGCAGGAGGTGGCGGACATCACCGGCATCCCGGAGGCAACTGTGAAAACGCGCATGTTCTACGCGCGCAAGAAATTATCGGAACTCCTTAAGGAGCGGGGCATAGATCGAGGTTGGCCATGAATGTCGTAGATGACAAAGTGCCCGAAAGCGATATCGACGCGTTGCTGCCCTGGCATGCGGCGGGAACGCTGGATCGCCGCGACGCCCAACGGGTCGAGCGCGCGCTTGCCAGCGACCCCGCGCTTGCCGAGCGCTACGCGCTCGTGCGCGAGGAATTGTCCGAGACAATCCATCTCAATGAGTCGCTGGGCGCGCCGCCGCCGCGCACGATGCAAAAGCTGTTCGCCGCGATCGATGCCGAGCCCGTGCGCCGGCCTGTCCGGCGCGGGTTTGGCACGCGCCTGAGCGGCTTTTTTAGCGGCCTGTCGGCGCGAACGCTCGGCTGGTCGGCAAGTGCAGCGGCGGTCGCCATCCTGCTGCAAGCGGGCTTGATTGCCGATCTTGTCCTCCACGAAAGCGGGCCTGCACAGTTCCAAACCGCGTCGGAACCGCTCAAGGCGCCGCAGAGGAGTGCGTTGAGGTCAATCGAATTGGGTGCACCGGGTGCTCTTGCCTATATCCGATTTGCGCCGCAGGCCAGCATGGGCGATATCAATACATTCCTCGAAGCCAACAAGTTGTCGATTGTGGCCGGCCCTTCGTCGGGAGGGCTCTACACGGTCCGCATTGCCGACAGGACGCTGACCAAGGTTCGGCTTAATTACGTCATCGAAAGGCTGCAGGCGGACAAGGCCGTCGACTTCATCGGCGCCGCCGAGTGAATTGCGCGCCTACAAATTGAGTGTCCTGCAGTGAACAATATGCGGCACTTATGCGTTGCCGCTCACACTGGCTGGACGAGGTCGCGCAGAAATCTTTGTTGGTATGACCGAGACGAATTTACCTTCGAAAAATCCAGTTCAAGCAACGCGTCGCGATTTTCTCTACATTGCGACTGCCGCGGTCGCCAGCGTCGGCGCGGCCGCGGCGGTTGTCCCGCTTATCGACCAGATGAACCCCGACGCCGCCACACTCGCGGCCGGCGGGCCGGTCGATCTCGACTTGAGCCACGTGGCGGCCGGTCAGCAGGTGCAAGTCCGCTGGCGCGCGCGGCCGATCTTCGTCGTGCATCGCACCGACAAGGCATTGCAAGCGCTGCAATCGCAGCCTTTGCGCAACGTGCTGGCCGATCCCCGATCGCGTGAGCGCCAACAGCCGGCCTATGCCGAGAATTGGCATCGCTCGATCAAGCCCGAATTTGGCGTCATGGTTGGCATCTGCACCCATCTCGGCTGCATCCCGACATTCTTTCCACAACCCAGCGCGACCATGCCGACGGCCGATTGGCCGGGAGGATATTTCTGCCCCTGCCACGGCTCGAAATACGACCTGGCAGGCCGCGTCTTCAAAGGCGTGCCGGCACCTTACAACCTGCCGGTGCCGCCCTATCATTTCATCAGCAACACCAAGATCCGTATTGGCGAAAATCCGAAAGGCAGCACGTTCGATTTCGGCTCGATCCGCCAGATCTAGACGCCGCACGAAATATATCCCGTAGGCTCATTGACCCTTGCGAACATGTCGCAAAACGGTCACTTGTTGCCTTTCCGACGTGTTCAGCCTGGTGCGAAATGGCCGACAGCGAACAACCGCAAGCGATGTCGCTGCGCGTGACGCGCAACGAAAAAATCGCCGATGGCATCCATCTCTTCGAATTCCGCGATCGCGACGGCAAGCCGCTGCCGGCATTCACCGCCGGCGCGCATATCGCCATCCGCACGCCGAACGGTCTGTTGCGCAAGTATTCGCTTTGCAACGACCCGGCCGAACGCGACCGCTATCAGGTCGCGATCAAGCGCGAGGCCGACGGGCGCGGCGGCTCCTGCAATCTGATCGACACCGTCAAGACGGGCGACGAGTTGACGGTCGCGCCGCCGGTCAACGACTTTAAGCTGCCGCCGCGCGCGCAGGATTTTGTGTTTATCGCCGGCGGCATCGGCATCACGCCAATCATGGCAATGATCAAACAGGTGCAGGCGGAGGGTAAACGCTTCCGCCTGTTTTATTGCTCGCGTTCGGCGGAAACGACAGCGTTCGTGGACGAACTCGGCGCGCCCGAATACGCCGGCAAGGTGGTCATCCATCATGACCAGGGCGACCCCACATGCTCGCTCGACCTCAGGCCGGTCCTGGCCGAGCGCCGCAACCGCGAACATCTTTATTGCTGCGGGCCGCGGCCGCTGATGGAAGCCGTGCGCGCGATGACCGATCACTGGTCGTCCACGGCGGTGCATTTCGAAGCCTTCAGCGAGGCGGAAACGCATAAAGCCGGTGACAAGCCGTTCCGCGTGCGGCTCGCCCAATCGGGACAAGTGCTCGAAGTACCGGTAACCAAGACTATTCTCGAAGTGCTGCGCGAGAACGGGCTCGACGTGCCGAGTTCCTGTGAAACCGGAACCTGCGGCACCTGCCGCACCAAGATGCTGTCAGGCGAGGCCGATCACCGCGACCTGGTCCTGGCCGAGCATGAGCGCGCCGACACCATCATGATCTGCGTCTCTCGCGCGCGCAGCGAAGAAATCACGCTCGACCGCTAGGACACTCCGTCATCGCTGTCATGGCCGGGCTTGTCCCGGTCATCTATGTCTTTCCTTGCCGGAGACAAAGATGTCGATGCCGGCACGAGGCCGGGCATGACGGACAAAAGCAATCGCCCGTCTTTATTGATGACAGAGTCTACGGCTGGATCGTGCGCAGATAGTCGCGCAAGGCGCGGGCGTCGTCGAAACTGAATCGGAATTGCGGCATGTCGGGGTGACCAGCCAGCAGGCCCGCGCTTAAGACACGCGCGAATCCGTCGAGATCGTAGGTGCGGCCGATATTGCGCAGCGGCGGCGCATCGGTATGCGGACTGCCACCGGCGCGGTTGATGGCGTGACACGGCGCACAGAATTCCAACGCCAGGGCGCGGCCGCGATGGATCGGGTCGCCCGATTGCGCCGCAGCGGGCATCGTCATCACGGCAAGAACCGGAGCGATCAGGAGCAATGTCTTCATCGGCCGCATTCGTCCCTCCGGAAAACCTTTCCCACTGGCACTTGAGTCCCGATCGATCTCTACCAAATACTGCACATCATGTCGCGCCACCACGGGGCGGGGCGGCATGCACGCTATGCTATAACTTTCAAAAGCAACGAAGCGATCATCGAAGCAAATCTGGCATTCCTCATGCAAATACTTCAATCGATCCGACGAGTATTCGGATACATCGTTTCGTTCCTATTGCGGCCCTTTGTATGGACCCGGAACTGGTATGCGCGGCGCGGGTGGATCATTCGGGCGTTTTTCGGCGCCGTCATTGTTATCTTTGTCTTTCTTTACGGCTATTTTTTCTGGACCACGCAGTGGTGGAGCAATTTCAATCCGGATTACGCAGCCGCCTACGCTGCCGCGTCCGGAAGCAAAAACAGCGAGAGCGCGCTCGAGAGCTGCAAGCGCTCGGTCATCGTCGATGCCACCGCCGACCTCGTCGATTTCAACGTGAACCAGAATGCCTGGATCTCGTCGATGATCCTCTACAAGCTCGGGCTGTTCGGCATCGACTGGGACGACACACCCTTCTTCGACAACAAGGCCGCGTTCCAGCGCGGCATCAATCAGGCGGTGCGCCGCACCGCGGTCGAGCTCGTCGACACCCTGGGTCGCGTGCGCGGAACGTCGCAAATCGACGATAGCCTTCAAAAGGCGCGCGGCAAAATTCAATTCGACGAGTTGGTCTGGTATTTCGCGCTAAGCCCATTTGGACCAACAACACCGACGCCAAGCTTCTACCGTAGCGCCATCAAGGACCTGAGAGCCTTCAACGACCGGCTCGCAAAATGCGAGGCTCTGTTCGACGCCCGCCCTGACAACCTGCGTCAATTCATCGATCGCATTGCCAGCGATATCGGCGCGACCTCGGCGATTTTGAAAGATCGAGCCGAGCAAAACAACAGCGGCTGGTTCGACATGCGGGCGGACGACCGCTTCTGGTTCGCCTATGGGCAGCTTTACGGCTATTACGGCATCCTCGCCGCCGCGCAGGCCGATTTCCATGATGTCATTGCCCAGCGCGGGCTGGCCCATCTGTGGGCGATTCTGCTCGAACAGTTGCGCACGTCTCTCAACATCCAGCCTCTCATTGTGTCGAACGGCGCGGAGTCCGGCTGGCTGATGCCGTCGCATCTGACGACGATGGGCTTCTACATCTTGCGGGTGCGTTCCAACCTGATCGAGATCCGGCAGATTCTCGATCGATAAGGACGTGGCGCGCCACGGTTGATGAAGATGGGCACTATTCATTCGCCGTGGCGTTATGATGCCGTAGCCCACCATGCGCTCCAATCAGTGAACCTGCGACAACCTGCGATTTTGTACCGTCTCGTGGGGCGGCTACCTTCCTGATATCGCAGAGTGGTCCAGTTACCCTTCGCGGGTTAAAGGGCGGCGCGCTCGCTCTGCGTAAGCACGCGCGGCACGGCGCGCAGAGCGTTCGTCCGATCATCGAAGAATGGCGTCGACCGACCGAGCCCACGCACCCACCAGCCGAGCATCATTGACGCGCGGCGGGCGAAAAGTCCGAGCGACGGCGGACCGGGCGCGTTCGGCGGGAGCGGGCCGGCGGCGGAGCGTTCGTAAATGCGGCAAAGCGGCGGACCGAGCACCTCGTCCCGGGAGCGACGGTCGGCCTCGTGGTCCATGACAGAATGAATCATGCCGACGATCGGGAAACGCGGGCCGGCGGCGGTGTTGGCAATCGGGGTCCGGCAACAATCGGTATACCAGCGCAATACCTTGTTGGAGAGACGCAGGCACCGCATGGCGTCCGCGCCTGTGGTGAGCTTCACGCGCCCGGGCGGCATCTGAAAGATATCGGTTCCGCCGGCCGGATCGAGCACATCCGCCCGCTGGAGAAAACGCGCGAACGCTTGGCAGTCCTGGCAATAGCACACGAAGCGGAAGCCGCTGGACGGGGAGACATCGTTCGCCACGCCGCGCAGGTGGCCGCACCGGCAACGAAGTGGGAGGTCCAAGAGCATGTCCTGCACAGAACGGAACGATTACGAGGGCGAACGTCGGCTATAGGATATTAAATGCAACGCCACTTTGGTTTCCAGCCGTTCATCGGGCAGCGCACAGTTGGTACCCGAGAAGCGTCCTGCGAAGAGCAGCGCGCGATAGCGTATTGTGGCGCATTGGCGCGCCGCGAGGGATTCGAACCCCCGCCCCCAAGATTCGAAGTCATCCACGATGCCCTTTCCAACCATTAACGCCCTGCCACATATAAACCTCTGAGAAATTTTGTGGTTTACACCGTCGTCGGTCAGGGTGATTGTCTTCTCAAAACTTCAAATAACGGGTCGCCTTGCCACTCACCCGTTACCATTGCGCGACGAAATAGCGAAAACACTTGCGGCGACGACTGCGGCAAAACCGAGTCCCGGAACCGCGCGGCGCGATATTAGAGACGCCACCTGCCTTGCGCTTGTATCTCGTCGTTCAGACTTCGGGCGTGAAGGTCTTCGTGCTTTGGCTCCGCCACCCCAACGGTCGACCGTGCACCGTGACGCCCGGTCCAGAAAACCCTATCCGTCGTCGGAAAAGTTGAGACTGACGACGGCGTGAACTACAGTACCGACCGGCTCATCTGTCTCAATTTATCTGACGACGAACAATAAAACGGGAAACGCCATGCTGAAGGAAACCATCGATCAAATTCTTCCGGAAACCGCCGCCCGCTTGCCCGACAAGCCGGCCCTGATCTTTGGGAACAGGACGTTTACGTTTCGCGAGCTCGAACGGCTGACCAACCAGGCAGCCAATGGACTCAAGGCGCTCGGCGTCGAGAAAGGCGACCGGGTGACGCTGTTCGCGCAGAACAGCCCGGAATGGGCGATCAGCTATGCCGCCATTGCCAAGGCAGGCGGCGTCATCAATCCGGTCAACGCCATGCTGACGGCAGACGAACTCGCCTTTGTGGTGAAGGATTGCGGCGCCAAGGTGCTGATCACTACGCCGGACCGCGCCAAGCCGGTGCTTAATCTCAAGACTGACGGCCATCTAAAGGAGATCGTCGTGATCGGCGCGCCGCTCGCCGGCACGATGTCGTTCGACGATCTGCTCAAAGGCCAGGCCGAGACCATCGCGGCCCCCGGCAACCGCGCCGACGAGCTTTCCACCATCTGCTACACTTCGGGCACCACTGGATTTCCCAAGGGGGCGATGCTGAGCCACCGCAATGTGGTGTTGAACGCGGCGCTGACCGCCGCGATGAACGTGCGCACCGAGCACGACGTGCAGTTCACCGGCCTGCCGCTGGCCCATGTTTACGGCACGATCGTGATGGATCTGAGCTTCATGCTCGGACTGACCTTCGTGATGCTGGAAAAATTCGACGCCCAGCAGGCGCTCGAAGCGATCCAGCGCCACAAAGTGAGCATCATCGACGGCGTGCCGACGATGTATCTCTACATGCTGGCGCATCCCGATTTCGGCAAATACGACCTGTCGTCGCTGCGGGCGGCGGTGGTCGGCGGGCAAGCCATGCCGGCGGCGAAGTCGAGAGAATGGTTCGAGCACACAGGCACCGAGGTGCTCGAGCTGTGGGGCATGACCGAACTCGCGGGCCCCGGCATCATGCAGCATTCCTACTGCGAGAACCGGCTGGGCTCGGTCGGGATCATGATGCCGTTCATGCAGGGCCGCATCGTCGATCCGACGGACCCGTCGAAGACCCTGCCCGAAGGCGAAGTCGGTGAGCTCATGGTCAAGGGCCCGCTCAATATGCTCGGCTATTACGGCAACGAAAAAGCAACGCGCGAGACGATCGAGCCGGACGGCTGGCTGCATTCCGGCGATCTCGGCAAGATGGACGCCGACGGCTATTTCTACATCGTCGACCGCAAGAAGGACATGATCCTGACGGCGGGTTACAATATCTATCCGGCCGAGATCGAGCGCGTGATCGCCGGCCACCCATCGGTCGCCATGGTCGGCGTCGGGGCGAAAGCCGATCCGCAAAAGGGCGAGATCGCCAAGGCCTATATCGTGCTCAAACCTGATGCCAGCGCGGATGAAAACGGGATCATCGATTTCTGCCGCAAGCACATGGCGGCCTACAAAGTGCCGCGCGAGGTGCAGTTCGTGCCCGCGCTGCCGACGACGTCGTCGGGCAAGATCATGCGGCGCGAGCTGAAGACACTGGACCAGGATGCACCGGTCGCAGAATTGGCGTCAGGCTAAAGCAGATCGTCCCTGGCTAGAGCACATCCCATCCGAGCCGGCCCAGGCTTCGCTCATTCCCGCGCGAGCGGGAATGCAGTGTTGCGTTTACAGAGTCAGCAATCGCTGCACGGGTCCCCGTTTTCGCGGGGACGAGCGGTTGATTCCGTACACTTTTAGAGCGGGTTAGAAGAACGCCTGAATGCCGGTCTGCGCACGGCCGAGAATGAGGGCGTGCACGTCGTGTGTGCCCTCATAGGTATTGACCGTCTCCAGATTGACCACGTGGCGCATGACGTGGAACTCGTCGCTGATGCCGTTGCCGCCGTGCATGTCGCGCGCGACACGGGCGATATCCAGCGCCTTGCCGCAATTGTTGCGCTTGAGCAGCGAAATCGCCTCGGGCGCCAGCTTGCCGGCATCGAACAGCCGCCCCGCCTGTAGGCAGGCCTGCAAGCCCAACGTGATTTCGGTTTGCATGTCGGCAAGCTTTTTCTGGATGAGCTGATTGGCAGCGAGCGGCCGGCCGAATTGCTTGCGATCGAGCGTGTATTGGCGGGCCGCATGCCAGCAGAACTCGGCCGCGCCCATGGCGCCCCAAGAAATGCCGAAGCGGGCGCGGTTGAGGCAGCCGAACGGGCCGGCGAGCCCGGTGACGTTCGGCAGCAGGTTCTCCGCCGGCACGAACACGTCCTCCATCACGATCTCACCGGTGATGGACGCGCGCAGGCTCAGCTTGCCTTCGATCTTCGGCGCCGAAAGGCCTTTCATGCCGCGCTCCAGCACGAAGCCGCGGATCACGCCGTCGTCGGTCTTGGCCCACACCACGAACACGTCAGCGATCGGCGAGTTCGTGATCCACATCTTGGCGCCGGTCATGCGAAAGCCGCCATCGACGGACTTTGCGCGCGTCACCATCGAGCCGGGATCGGAACCATGGTCCGGCTCGGTCAGGCCGAAACAGCCGACCCACTCGCCGGTGGCGAGCTTGGGCAGATATTTCATGCGCTGCTCTTCGGTGCCGTAGGCATAGATCGGATGCATGACGAGCGAGCTTTGCACGCTCATGGCCGAGCGGTAGCAGGAATCGACCCGCTCGGCCTCACGCGCCGCCAGGCCGTAGACCACATAGCTGGCGGCGGCGCCGCCGTATTTTTCCGGCAGCGTCGGCCCGAGCAGGCCGAGCGCGCCGAATTCGCGAATGATGTCGCGGTCGAATTCTTCGTTACGGTTCGCCATCAGGACGCGCGGCATCAGCTTTTCCTGGCAATAGGTGCGCGCCGTGTCGCGCATCATGCGCTCGTCTTCCGTCAGCTGGCTTTCCAGCAGCAGCGGGTCGTCCCACTGGAATGCGCCGTATTTATTGGACGGAACCGTCTCAACCTTCTTGGGAAGAACCATGGTGTTCATGTCGATCTCCTGCGGCGGTGCCGGCTGGCCGGCCGCTCTTCATGCGCCAAATTCGGGTGCCGTCTCGGCATGCTTTTTCGCCGCCGCCGCTCGCTCGGTTTCTCCGAGATCGGTCAGCACCGCGGCGTAAGTCTGCCAATTTCCCTTGCGGGTGCCGCGGACGAGCACCCGCTCCGACAAGAGGCTGCGCGCCACCGGCAGATTATGCGCGCGCACCGCCGCATCGCAAATGAGCTGTGCGAACAGGTCGCGTTGCGCATGGCTGCCGCCGACGGACACGATTTCATTGCGCACCGCCCACAACAGATCGCAGGCCTTGTCATAATCGCCTTCCTCGTAGGCGATCATGCCTTCGCACAGCGGAACGAGAATGTTCCTGGTGGCTTGCGCCCGCCAGTCTTGTCCCTGCCCCGCAAAGTCGACCATCGACTCGACGTGGCGTCGGGCGACGTCGAAATTGCCGTTGGCGGCAAGCGCGAGACAGAAATGCGCGTCGCGGAACGGCAGCATGTGGTCATTGATGCGCTTTTCCGAATGCTCGGCCAGGGTCTTCCAGCGGTCGCCGATGTCGACGCCGCTCATCTGCAGGCGCTTGAGCAGCGAGGCCTGGTTGGACACGTCGACATAGGTCTCCGAATTCACCGAGCACAGTTCGTGATCGTAGAGGCTGAGCGCGCGGTCGTAATCGCCTTGCGCCATAAAGAACAAGGCGGCATGCCACCACACATGCGCCTTGAAGGGATTTTTCTTCGCCCATTGATCCGGCGTGTATTCCAGCCATTTGACGCCTTCGGCGGAGCGCCCCTGCATTTCCAGCACATGGGCGACGGAGTGAATGGCCCAGAGATCGCCGGGATTTTTCTCGACCGCCGCGCGTCCCCAGCGCTCGGCTTCTTCGTAGGCGCCGCATTCCTCCAGCGCGTAGGCATACATGCCCTGCACGCTGCCGTAGCCGGGAACGTCGTCGTCCCACTCGCCGAGAACGCTCCCCAGCACCGAACGCATCGCCTGGCTGCGCCCGGCGTAGAAGCTCATTGTGTGATGAAGCTTGAGGGCGAGCAGGTCGCGCGGGCTTTCGACGAGGACCTGCTCCCAATGAAAGCACGCTTTCATGAGGTCGCCGGCCGCCCATGCCTGCAAAGCGTTGACGTGCAGGCGTTCGCGTTGCGTCGCTGCGCCGAGGTGGGGCCGGGTTTCGTCGAGCGCCTGCTGGACCTTCGGCAGGATCGCCTTGTTCTCCAGCATCAGCAGGAAATAACCGCGGAAGCACTTGGCGAGCACAAAGGCCGGGTCCGCGTCGAGCGCGGCCTTCACCTGCGCGGAAGCCGTGGTCCGATAATCGAGATAATCGGTGACGGCCTGATCGATATGCTTGGCCGCATCCGCGCTTGCGGTCGTGAGCTCAAGCCCTCGGCAATCGACTTGCATGCGCGTCCACTCCAACTCGACACAGTTCGCGTCCCAAGGATGCGCGCGGGCGCCCGGCTCAAAGACCGCCGGGCAGCACGCCCAACCCTTTGAGCACGCGTTCCGGCGTTGCCGGGAACTCGTGAATGTCGCCGCCGCGGCGGCTCAAGGCATCGGCCACCGCACAGGATATCGCGCTGAGCGCGCCGATGATCGAGCCTTCGCCGCAGCCCTTGAAACCACCCAGCGCGGCCGAGGGCGTGTTGGCGTGATGAAGTTCAATACGCGGAACATCCAGGGCAGACGGCACGAGATAGTCAGCCAAGGTCACGGTGCGCGGCTGGCCCTGCTCGTCGTAGACGATCTCTTCCAGCAACGCCTCGCCGATACCTTGCACAATGCCGCCGATGATCTGCCCTTCCACCACCGACGGGTTGATCACGGTGCCGACGTCTTCGGCCGCCACGTAACGCACGATCTTGACCTCGCCGGTCTGCGGATCGACGTCAACGACGGCAATATGCGCGCCGGCGGCAAAGCTGCCGCGTTTCGGGTCGTAGAAAGACGTGACCTCAAAACCGGGATTGAGTTCCTCGGGAATATCCTTGGCGGAGAAATAGCTCTTCTCTGCCATCTCGCGCAGCGAAATGCTCTTGGAGCGGTCGAGCGTGTGGACGGCACTGTTCGCGATGGTCACCTCCTCGACCGGGACCCCCAGCAGAAATGCACCGCACGCCAGAATGCGTTGCCGCATCTCCTTCGCGGCTTTGATGACGGCCCCGCTGCCGAACACGGCGGTGCGTGAGGCAAAGGTACCGAAGCCGTAGGGTGCCGTGGCCGTGTCGTTGGTCAGGCAGGTGATGTCTTCGAGATTGATGCCGAGTTCGTCGGCCGCGACCTGCCGCATCGCCGTCATGATGCGCTGGCCCTGCGAGGGAAGTGCGGCCGCCACCGTGAGCACGCCGCTGGTTTCCAGACGCAGCGTAACGGCGTCGCGGCCGGGCTGCAGCAGCGTTCCGGGGCCGACTGCCGTGGTGGTACCGAGGCCGGTAAGCTCGGCGAAACAGGCAACGCCGATGCCGCGCAGCTTGCCGTCGGCCAAAGCCTCCGCTTGCTCGGCGCGCAGCCGCGCGTATTCCGCCTTGGCGGTGGAAAGCTTCAGACACGGCACGTAGTTCACGTTGTCGTGCACGAGGTTGTTGGCGTTGCGATAGGGCATCGCCTCATTGGGGATCAGGTTGCGCAGGCGAAATTCCACCGGATCGAGTTTCAGCCGGCGCGCCACTTCGTCCAGCAGAAGCTCGAGCGACGCCGATGCCGAGGGACGTCCCACTGCCCGGTAGGGGCCGACCGGCGTCTTGTTGGTGGCGACGCCGCGGGTGCGGTAGCGCATCGCCGGTACCTTGTAGGGTCCGGGCATCAGACCGGCGGTCTGCAACGGCTCCATGCCCGCCGACCAGAGATAGGTCGAATAGGCGCCGACATCGACCCAAACGTCGGAGCTGAGCGCGAGCAGCTGCCCGTCCTTGTCCACCGCCACCTGCAATTCGATGTACTGGTCGCGGGCGTGCGTGGAAGCGACCATGTTCTCGAGCCGGTCTTCCACCCATTTCACCGGCCGGCGCAATTCGAGCGCCAGATAGGCGCAGACGAACTCTTCCGGATAGATGGACGCCTTCTGACCAAATCCGCCGCCGGTGTGCGGAACAATAACCCGCACCTCATTCTCGGGCAGCCGCAAATGTTGGGCGATGTAATGGCGCACGACATAAGGAAGCTGGTGGCTCATCCAAATGGACAGAGCGAAGGAGCTTTCCCGATAGGCGGCGACGCAACCCCGGCCTTCCAGGCAGAGCGCCTGTTTGCGCCCGATGCGGAACTTGCGCTTGACCACGAGGTGAGCGTTATCGAACGCCTCATCGACATTGCCACGCTCGTATTCGCGCTTGATGAGATAGTTGTTCGTGCACGTGTCGTGCACCAGCGGCGCGTCGTCCCGTTCGCCCATGCGCGGATCCGACACCACCGGCAGCGGCTCGTAATCGACCGCGATGAGCTCAGCGGCATCCTCGGCGGTGGCGCGGTCCTCGGCGACGACCGCGCAGATCGCCTCGCCGCAAAAGCGCACCTTGTCGACCGCCAGCCAGTGCTGCACCAACTCGCCGCCGGAAAAGCGGTTGGGCATGCTGCGAAAGGGCTCGACCTTGCCGAACAGCTCCTTGCCGGTCAGCACCTTGATGACGCCGGGCAGTTCGCGCGCCTTGCTGGCGTCGACCGAACGCAGACGGGCGTGGGCGTGCTGACTGCGCAGGAACGCCACGTGGTACATGCCGGACAGCTGGATATCGTTGAGGAAGCGTCCAAAGCCCTCGACCAGCGGAATGGCCTCGTCGGGCAGCACCGACGAGCCGACCATCCGCTCATTGACGAAGCGCTTATCCGCCATCAAACGAACTCCTTGCGCGCCACCGCCAGCACCGCATCGACGATGGCCTGATAGCCGGAACAACGGCAGATATTGCCCGACAAGGCTTCGCGCACTTCGTGCTCGGTCGGGTTAGGGTTCTCCTGCAACAGCTCGATCGCGGTGATCAGCATGCCCGGCGTGCAATAGCCGCATTGCAAAGCGAACTTTTCATGGAAGGCTTGCTGCATCGGATGGCGCTTGCCGTCAGCCGAGCGCAGCCCCTCGATGGTGACGATTTCGGCGCCGTCGGCCTGCACGGCAAGCGTGAGGCAGGAGCGCGCGCTGCGCCCGTTCAGCGACACTGTGCAGGCGCCGCACACGCCGTGCTCGCAGCCGAGATGCGTACCGGTGAGATGAAGATGCTCGCGGATGAAGTCGGCAAGCGACAACCGCACGGACACGACCTTGTCATAGGCCGTGCCATTCACGGTGACTTGAATACGCTGCTCCCTGGCCAAGTCAGGCTCCCCCGCTACGCTCGAATGCCGTTTGCAATGCCCGCGCCGTCAACACACCCGCCAGATGGCGACGATAGGCCGCCGACGCATGCACGTCGTCGGACGGTTCGACCGTGGCGACCACTTTGGCAACCGCTTCGGCGAAAGCATCCTTGCTCGTCTTGCTATCCAAGGCGCGTCCAGTGAGCACGGCTTCCGCTTCACGCGCGCGAAATGGACCGTCGCCCATGCCAACCACGGTTATCCGTGCCTGCTCACAGGCTCCTTTGCGCATCGACAGAGTCGCAGCCGCGCCCGCCAACGCAAAGTCGCCAAGGCGGCGCGCGAACTCTACGAAAGCGGCGCCGGTACCGGCAGCCGGCCGCGGATAACGCAAGCCCACCACCATCTCGCCGGGTTCGAGCGCGTTCGACATCATGCCGGTCAAGAATTCTTCGGCAGGCAACTCGCGGTGCCCTGCCCCACCGGCGATCATGACAGTGCCTCCGAGCGTAACGAGCATGCTTGGCTGCTCGGCCGCCGGGTCGTTATGCGAGACGCTACCGCAAACCGTGCCGCGGTTGCGGATCGCGGGATGCGCGACATACGCGGTCGCCTCGGCCAGCAGCGGCCAGCCTTCACGAACTTGCGGATTGCGCAGTAAATCGGCGTGACGCACCAGCGCGCCGAGGGTCAGGCTGTCGTCGGCGACATCGAGACGATCCAATTTTTCGACATGATTGATGTCGACCAGAACCGCCGGACTGACGATGCGACAGTTGAGCATCGGCATCAGGCTTTGGCCGCCGGCCAATACGCGGCTCTCGCGCCCGGCATCCGCCAGAACGCGCAACGCCTCGTCCAAGCTGCGCGGGGCGTAGTAGTCGAACCATGCCGGCTTCACGAGTTCCTCGACCTTTTCGTTCCGCCTCTTGTGTTGCGGCGGCTTATCGTTGCTCGATAGCCCCGCGCGCTGGGCAGCGGCGCATAGAACAGTCCTTTACTATGTAAGACCTTTAATATAGTTTCACGCGCTGCACGACAGTGTCAAGAGTGAAGGCGCGGCGCGTGATCAAGGCGGAGCCCGATTTCTAAACCAGTCGGCCAGGGCCGCCGTTCCGCCAAACTCCAGAAGGCGATTACTATGGAAATGCAGCTCAAGGATCGCGTTGCTCTCGTGACGGGTGCCACGCGCGATGTCGGACGGGAAATCGCACTATCGCTCGCCGACGAGGGCGCGAAAGTCGCAGTCCACTATCACGGGGCAGCCGACGCCGCCGAAGGCGTCGTCGCAGAAATCAAAAGCAAGGGTGGCCAGGCGAAGTCCTACAAGGCCGACGTGTCGGACAATGCCGCCGTACAAAAAATGATCGGCGACATCGTTGGCGACCTCGGCGGGCTCAACATCCTCGTGAGCAATGCGGGGCTCGCCATCCGCAAGCCGTTCAAGGACACCGCGCCCGAGGAGTGGCGGCGCCAGATCGACGTCAACCTCTTGGGCGCCATCCACCTTTGTCACGCGGCCGGCCCCCATCTGGTGAAAGGCGGCAACGGGCGGATCATTGCGATGGTCGGCAATTCTTCGCGCGTCGGCGAATCCGGCTTGTCGATTGTGGCCGCTGCACGCGGCGGCGTGATCATGTTGATGAAGTCGCTGGCGCGCGAAATGGGCCGCGTCGGCGTCACCGCCAATACCGTCTCGCTCGGCATGGTCGAGACAGGGCACGATCCGGAATGGCTGGCGGCCAACCGCGAGAAATTGATCAAGATGTACCCGGTTCGCCGGCTCGGCCTGCCGGAAGACATCGCGCCGACGGTGACGTTGTTGGCCTCGCCCAAAAGCGGCTGGATCACCGGCCAGGTAATCAGCGTGAGCGGCGGCTACTGCATGGTTTGAGCCGGCGCTGGGAATCGAGGGCCAAACGCGATGAAGATGCATCTTTTGTCCTGCGGCCGGCTGCGGATGCGCAAAAGCATCTTCTTGCCGGAGTCCGACCGCAGCGAAACCATCGAGCTGCCGGTTTCGAGCGCGTTGTTGCGGCACGGCCAGGCCAATGTGCTGTTCGATACCGGCTGCCATCCAAAGGTGGCGGAAGACCCGGAAGGGCGCTGGGGCGGGCTCGCCAAGCTCATGGTTCCGATCATGCAGCCCGGCGAGCACGTGCTGACCGGCCTGGCCGAGCTTGGCCTCGCCCCCGAAGACATCGACGTGGTCATCAACTCGCATCTCCATCCCGACCACTGCGGCTGCAACGCTTTCTTCCGCAAGGCGACCTTCCTCGCCCACGCCGACGAACTGGCCGCCGCCCGCGCGCCCGGCAGCGAGGCCGCCGGCTATCTGGCCGCCGACTGGGATCAGCAGATGCCGTTCGATGAAATCGCCGGCCAGCGCGACGTGTTCGGCGACGGCCGCGTGGTGCTGCTGCCGCTACCAGGCCATACGCCGGGCTCCATCGGCGCGCTCGCGCAGCTCGAGCGCAGCGGCAACTTCCTGCTGGCCGGCGATACCGTGAGCCTGCGCGAGACGCTCGACACCGACACCGTGCCGCGCAACACTTGGAACGGCGAGGCGCTGCTGAAATCACTGGCCGAAGTACGCCGTATCGAGGCGACGGGCGCCACCATCATTTGCAGCCACGACGCCGGGCAGTGGGCCACCCTGCGCAAGGGAGCCGACGCCTATGATTAAATCTTCCGGCGCGGGCGGCCGCGCCGTGAACCGCTAGGTCGCCGACAGCATGTCGCTTCAATTCGCGCTCCTTGGCCTGCTCGCAGTCGAGCCGGCGTCAGGCTACGACCTGAAGCGCGCCATCGATCGCTCGACCTATTTCATCTGGAATGCGACCGGGCCTCAAATCTACAACACGCTGCACAAGCTGCGCGCGGAAGGCTACGTCACCAGCAAATCGCTGGCGCAAACGGGCAAGCCGGACAAGAATATCCACACGATCACGCCCAGGGGCCGGACCGCGCTGAAGGAGTTCATGAGCGAGCCAATTCGTGCTTCGGTGACGCGCGACGAGGTTCTCCTGCGGATTTTCTTCGGCAACTTCGCCGACAAGAATGACATCAAGCGTGAACTCAAATCCTACCTCGACCGCATCCGCCACGAGCGCGCCTATCTGGAGGCGACCAAGGCGCGCATCGACGCTCACCCAGGCCGGAAACACGAGGCGAGACGATTTCAGTTGCTTTCCCTGCAACTGAAAGTCGCTCAGTACAGAGCGATGGAGCAGCAACTGAGCGACTTCCTGGCCGGCGAAATGGTTGAAAAACCGCATCAGCAAGACGGAGCCGGGCCATTGAAGCGAGCGTCGGCGAAAAGGCGCGCGAAGCGGCACAGCCTCGGCCAAGGCTAGCTCCCACGGGCAATCTGCCATAATCGTGTTGCGATAGGGCCCGTGCCGGCCGGTGCGAATCCGTGCCGAGGCGCGCGCCCTGCGTTCGATACCACAGGGAAGGAATTGCCGATGGCTGCCCCAATGAGTTTCACGGATGCGCGCTTGGCGGCGCTGGACGGCTTTCGCGTCGAGATCGACGTCGCACACGAGCGGGCCGACGTTATTCTCGACCGGCCGCCGTTCAACATCATCGCGATGCCACAGCGCGATCAGTTGCGGCTGGTCTTCGAGGCGCTCGACGAGGAGCCCCGCGTCCGCGTCGTCGTCCTGCGCGCCATCGGTGAGCATTTTTCCAGCGGCGGCAACATCAAGGGCTTCATGGAAGCCTCGCCCGAGCACGTGTCGAAGCTCGCCTGGAACATCGCGGCGCCGACGCGCTGTTCAAAACCGGTGATCGCGGCCAACCGTGGCTATTGCTTCGGCGTCGGCTTCGAAATCTCGCTCGCCTGCGATTTTCGTCTGATCTCGGAGACCGGCCAATACGCCCTGCCCGAACAGAAACTCGGCCAGATTCCCGGTTCCGGCGGATCGGCGCGGCTGCAGAAAATCGTCGGGATCACGCGCACCAAGGACATCGTGATGCGCTCTCGGCGCATCCCGGCCAAGCAGGCTTACGATTGGGGCATCGCGACCGAATGCGTTCCTGACGACAGACTGGAAGCGGAAACCGACGCGTTGGTCGACGAATTGCGCGCCTTCTCGCCCCTCGCCCAGCGCACCGCCAAGAAGCTGCTCAACGATACCGAGGACGCGACGCTCTCGGTCGCCGTCGAACTGGAAGGCCATTGCTACAGCCGGCTGCGGCAATCGGACGATTTCCGCGAAGGTGTCGAGGCCTTTCACGCCAAACGGCCGGCAAAATTCAAGGGGACCTGAGCCCGTCGGCGCCCGTCCCGCACCGGCGCCTCAGCTGACAACCGGCAAGACTGCGACGTCGTAGGCGTGGCTGATGCTGCGCGCCAGGACGGGGTCCTCCAGCACCATTTCGAACCGGGTCGCCGGCCGAATACCGCCGATGGCGCCCAGCGTCCCGCAAAACATGATGCTGCCGGGTGGCAGAACGGAGTCCGGCTGGAATTTCGCGATCAGCTCCGTGGGATGACGCATCGCCACCAACGGACCTTCTTGATATTTCACCCGCGCGCCATCGATGGTGGCAAAGGCGCGGATGATCAACCGATCCCAATGATCGGAGACTTCGTTGAAAGGCCAGAGGACACTGCCGAGCGGCTTGGCGCAAAGCTGCTTCGAGAGCGCGATGCCCATGGTTTCCGCCTTGCGATCGGTGTGATCGGAACCGAGGCCGAGCCATAAGCCGTTCGGCAAGGCGACGATGACCGGCTCCACCTCGCCGGACGTATCAGGGCCGAGCATTTCAAGCCGCGGGCTTTGCGTCAGATTTGTCGCGCTGACCCGGTAGAACACCGGCACCGACGACGGTCGCGGCACGCCGATGGCCGCGAGTTCCTCGATGTGATGGCGCAGCGCCGCTTCGTCTCGGCCGGTCCAGCCCGCGATGATCAGCGCTTTCGGCTCAATTTCGACGCGATTGCTGCCACTCGGAGAACGACACTCGAACGCGAGCATAGGTCAGGCCTCATGTTTCTTGAGTTGGTGTTCGTGGTTTCGTAGCATTATATGCGATAGCAACTTTCCCGCTGTCGAACGAGGAAATCAGTTCGTGACCGATGACGATCGGCGCCTGCGCAATGCGCTTGGCCAGTTTCCGACCGGTGTCGCCATTATCACGGCCGCAACTGCCGGCGGCGAGCGCGTCGGCATGACGATCAGTTCGTTCAATTCCTTGTCGCTCGACCCGCCGCTCATCCTGTTCAGCATCCATCGGCGGGCCAACAGTTTGCCCGCCTGGCAGCAGATGACGGCCTATGCGGTCAATATTCTGCACGAGTCGCAAGAAGAGTTGTCCAACCGGTTCGCCACCGCCAAAGGTGACAAATGGGCAGGCCTCACAACGCGCTCCGGCAGGACCGGCGTTCCCTTGCTGCCGAATGTTGTCGTCACCCTGGAATGCGAGCCCTATGGCCGCTATGACGGCGGCGACCATGAAATTTTCGTCGGCCGCGTCGTCGAAGTTCATGAAAATGCGGCAAAGCGCGGGCGGCCTCTGGTTTTTTCGGGCGGCCGCTACCGTCAACTCGTCGCCGGCTCGGCCCACGCCCCGCCGAGCGAAGTCAATCTGCTTTACGGCTGGTAGTCCCCTAATCGCGAGGTCATCGATGAGCGTGAACAAAGCGCATACGGAATTCCATGCCCTGGACATGGCGAGCGGCTGGGAAACGCCGCCCGGTTATCCGGCGGGTATCCAGCAGAAAATCCTCTCCGGCGCGCTCGACGAGAAAAACAAGCGCGGCACCCGCACGCGGCTCCTGCGCTTTGCGCCCGGCGTCTACACCACCGCACCGTTCGTGCACGAGTACTGGGAAGAGGTGTTCCAGCTCTCGGGCGATCTCATCGTCGGCAATGACGCCAACGGCCGGGGCGGCGAGACCTTCGCGCCCAACACCTATGCCTGCCGTCCGCCCGGCGTCGATCACGGCCCCTTCAAATCCGAGAAGGGCTGCATGCTTCTGGAAATTCACTATTTCGATCCGCCGTAATCGCCGCCGGAACGTTATTTGCCGGGCGGATCAATGCCGGCGAGCGAGCGCGCACGCGCCTTCTTGTCCTCGATGCGCATGGCGCGCGCGATCTGGATGCGCTGGGCCTGCGGCGAGCCGGCGCCGTGCAGGCTTTCGGTCAGATAGCCGACGGCGTTGCGGCCGATCGTCATGTTTTCGATCAAGCGTAAGATGCGCATGCGGTCGGTCACCTCGACACCGTCCCGCCCCTGCAGGAATTTGCGGATCAGCGGTCCAACTTCGTTGTTCTGCAAGTCCTTTTCCGATGGCATGGTGACCATCAGACCGCCGGCGAGATCCTGGGCAAGACGCGCTATTTCAAAGGGAAACCGCGTCACATTGTGCTTGGCCACATTCGAAAGCATCTCGTCGTTGAGATAGGCACCGGAGGCCATCGGTTTTGCCTGATGTGCGCCCGCCATACAGCTCGAATAGATCGTCTCGTTGAGATGCGTCATCTCGATCAGCTTGTCCTTGATGTGCGACGCCGTTTCCACGCCATTGTATTCGGCAGCGGAGGCGGCTGCGCCAATCAAGACATCACCGAGACCCGTTTTGCAGACATAAGATGAACGATGATAGGTCGTGAAGCGCTCGACCAGCGAGCTCGCAAATTCCCATTCCCCGTCCATGAATACGTGCTCGTAGGGCACGAACACGTCCTCGAATACGATCAGCGCCTCCTGGCCGGCGAACTGCGCATTGCCGGCATCCATAGCACCGCCGTCGACGATGCGTGTGTCATTGGTTTGCCGCCCGACGACGTAAGTCAGGCCGGGCGCGTCGACGCGCACCGCCCCGACCACCGACCAGTCCTTGTCCGCTTCGCCCATCCGCATGGTGGGCATGAAAATCAGCCAATGCGAATTGACCGCGCCGGTCTGATGCATCTTGGCGCCGGACACATAGATGCCGTTGTCGTCGCGCCGCGTGATGTGCAGGAAGAGGTCATGATCGGATTGCTGGTGCGGCGGTTTCGAGCGGTCGCCCTTGGGATCGGTCATGGCGCCGCCGATCACGATGTTGGCCGCTTGCGCGCGCTTAAGAAAGGCGAGGAACCGTTTGTGGTAGTCGGTCCCCTTTTTGGCGTCGATATCGAAGGTCACCGAGTGGCAGCTGCCGATGGCGTCAAGCCCGACGCAACGCTGAAAGCACGTGCCGGTGCGGCGGCCGAGTTCGCGCTGCATTTCATGTTTGTTCACCAGATCGGTGGGGCCGGTTGGGACGTGCAGGAAGCGGTTGACCTGGAGGTCGCCGATGTCTGAGTGGGTGGTTGCCAGGTCGGGCCGCTCCGAGGCGAGCCGGTAGGTTTCCGCCATCGCATTGACCGAGGGGCGGATGACCAGGTGATCGACCGGCTCGGCAACGCGTTCCCCCATGAAGAACACGCTCATGCGGCGTCCGCGCAATGAATTGATGTAGTCGTCGGCCGTTGCGATCCGCTTGTCGAAGTCGGCCCACAAGGTTTCGATGGTGTTCATGACTCCGTCCATATCGAGAAGACAACCGCCTGCGCGCCGACTCCGCTCCCGGCGAGCTTGTAGCTTTTGTAAATAGACTATGTATGTTAGCGGAGGGTCAAGACGGCAAAATCGTAACCGGCCCGCCGGGAGGACAATGCCCCAAGCCGCGACTCGCAAGCCGCGCCCGCAACGCGTCGTGAAGGAACGTCGCGTGCGCGCGAAAGCGACGCGTACGCTGCACGAGCGAAATTGTTCAGTCGGGCGGACAGTCGCCATTCTGAGCGATAGCTGGGCTTTTCTTGTCCTGCGCGAGAGCTATTTCGGGGCGACCCGCTTTGAGACTTTTCAGCTCGCGCTCGGCATCCCGCGCCAGACATTAACGCAGCGATTACGCATTCTGACGGCGCGAGGGCTGTTGCGCCGCGTGCAGTATTCCGATCGCCCGAAGCGCTCGGAATATCGTCTGACGACGATGGGGCTCGACCTTTACCCGGTGATGCTCGCTTTGCTTGCGTTCGGCGACAAATGGCTCTGCCGCTCGAAAAAGCCGCCGCTCCAATTGATCCATAACGTTTGCGGATGCATCTGCCATCCCATTTTGGTCTGTTCGAACTGCAAGGAGATCGTGACAGCGCGGACCGTGAGTTATCGCGACGGTCCAGGGGCAGGCGTAAGCCCCGTGCTGGTGAATAAGCGATCCCGTCGATCCTCCGACCCCGCCGTGCTCGATCGCGGCCGGCCGAGCATGGTCGCAGAAACTTTAAAGATCATCGGTGATCGCTGGAGCTTCATGATCATCACGGAAGCTTTCTTCGGGGTTCGCCAGTTCGATCAGTTGCAGCAAAAGTTGGGAATAGCTTCCAATATCCTGACCGATCGGCTCAATCGTCTGGTGGCGGACGGCATCTTCGACCGCCGAAAATATCAGGATCTTCCCGAACGTTTCGAGTACCGCTTCACCGAAATGGGAAAGGGTTTGTACGGACCGTTGATTGCAATGCTTCGGTGGGGCGACCGCTGGCTGTCACGGGACGAACCACCGTTGATTTTGACGCATCACGGCTGCGGAGGGGACTTTCAGGCCAGGGTCGTTTGTGACCAATGCCGGGAACCCCTCCACGCCAGGGACATGAGTTACCTGCTGGCCTATCGTCCGAAAGATGACAGGCGGCCGAAAAAGCCCGGGCGGCCGGTTGCAGCCGAAGGGAAATAACGTTCCTGCTGCGCGAACTCACCCTTCTGCCCGCCGCGCGACCAGGCCGTCGAAATCGAGTGACGACGCTAGGCGGTGGTCACGACCTGCTCTCTTGAGATTCCACGTTCCGCCGCGATTTTGCGCTCAAGCGCATGCCGTGCGTGAACCCGAGCAGCATCGGAATTGATGTTGACGAGCGGACGATCTTTCAATCGCCACAACGTCTCATGTTGCACTTCAAGGACAATTTCGTCTTCCTTAAAGGCAGTTTCTATCGCATGGAAGAGCTGTTCAGTCGCCTCGGGCTCGTTCTGACGGTAACCATTGGCCGTTGACCAGAAAAACCACGTGCTGTCTTCGGTCTGAGGCGTGATCCCATAGAAGATGCGTAGACCAAAACCGCCTTCGCGAACGCCAAACTCGTACGCGCCCATACCCACGTCAAGCGCGCCGGTGAACTGCAGAATACATGACGGAGCCACGTATTCGAACTCCTGCCAGCGGTCGACACGTCCCTTGAACTTCACCGCACTCGCGTAGAGGCCGGGTGGAATGCTGTTCAGCATCCACCGGACAAATTTGACGCCATCTGCGGTCGGCGTCGTCTGCATCTCGGCCCTGGCATGGGCATCCGGATCGCTTGCTAGAGTCGTCTTGTGGACATAGGCCGCATGGGTCTGGTCCAAAAGGTTATCGGACGCGAGCAAGTAGTTACACTTGAGAACCTCACTTTTGGCCTTGTAAGGCCAAGCACTATGCCATGGCCATCGGACAATTTGTTCGACATCCGCCTTCTGAGGGTCGCCCATCCAAATCCAGACTAAATTGTCGCGCTCTTCGACCGGATAGCTTCGGACCTTGGTATTCGCAGAGATTACTTTCTGGCCAGGAACATCAACACAGCGACCGGAGCCGTCAAACATCAGTCCGTGGTATTCGCAACGAATATTGTTGTCGAAAACCTCCCCGTGCGAAAGCGGCATCGCCCGGTGACAACACCGATCCTCCAACGCAACGACGCGACCGTTCTGACCCCGGTACAAGACGATCGGCTCGTCGAGATAGGTGCGCCCCATGGGCTTGTTGGTGAACTCACTCGACCAGCCCGCCACGTACCAAGCATTCATCAGATACATTGCGTTCCTCCCGATTGAACGGACACGCATCCGTTTTCAACCCGCCGGGCCTCATGACTCGGCGGCATACGCGTGGCGCGAATTGGCGTTCTATGTTTGGAAACCGCGGAGATAAAGAGCGGATAAGGCCGCTCCGTCGAGCAGCCGCAACAGCCATAAGCGACCGTCCATGCGCGCAGCGCATTTCATCCCGCAGCGCCCTCCATATATTGACCTAATATTAATTAACTTATATAGCTATTCAAGCTAAAAGATTGAGCGGGAGCCGCGCACAATGTCAGCAGAAGTTGTGCTATGGAAAGCTGAGCGGCCGGCGGTGTGTTTTGACACGCGGCCCAAATGCAGCGAACCACCGGTGATAGCGAAAAGCACGGAAATGATTGACGCCAAAATCAAACTGGTGCGCCGACCGCGCGAACGGTCCGCCAAGACACCTCCGCTGACGATCTCGCGGCCCGAAATGCTTGTCGATGGGTCCGATCGCGAGTTTCGGCGACTGGTTCACGGGTTGTTCGGTTTTTTTGCCCGCCACGAGGCCGTGCGTTCAGGTCACGCCGCTCGCATCGGTCTTGTCGGCATTGAATACACGGTGCTGATCTCGATCCGTCACCTGTCTGCGGAAGAGGGCGACGTCAATGTCAGCCGGCTGGCCAATCATCTCCATTTGAGCGCCGCCTTCGTTACAAAAGTCACGAACAAGCTGCTCAAGAGCGGAACTCATTCACAAAACCGTCGATCCTGCCGACCGACGCCGGGTCAAGCTGGAGGTTTCCTCGAAGGGTGACGATCTGCTTGCCGAACTCGCCCCTGCACAACGCCAGGTAAACGATGTGCAATTTGGCTGCTTAAGTGCCAACGACTTTCGTCAGTTGCTAAAAATGACGGAGCGATTGATCGAGAGCAGCGATCAGGCAATCCGGTTGCAGAATTACATGGCGGGTCAAGTTGGGACCGAAACGCGTCCAGCGAAACTGCTTCAACAATCTCAAGGCAGCAACGGCAGTACGAGGTCAAGTCATCGCCGGCGGCCCTAACTTTGTTGGTGGCCGCATGGTCATCACGCTACGGATGGTGGAGGAGCAAAGAAGCCGACCGACCGGGCTACGGCGGAAGACGATAACTGCCGCCTGCCCCGGGAAATAATTACGCGGAAGGAACGATGGCGCGCTTACCGTGGCACTTTGCATCGGCCGGGCATTGACATGCATTACTAGACTGACTATCGCTGAAGCAGAAAAACGCCGCCGATATTGAACGAAATGCGGCTCGTCGTCCGGGGTTGAGGGAACAATGTTGGTTAAGCGGACGCTGTGCTTTGTGGACGAGGTAACCTCCGAGGCCGGTCAGCATCTCGATCCTCCCCTGCGCAAAGTGGCCGTGGCCGCTATCGTCGACAATCCATTTGCCGGACGTTACGAGCCCGATTTGCGTCCGCTGACCGATGCGAGCGCGGAAATAGGACAGCAAATCTGTCGCATCGCAATGGCGCTTTTGTCGCCCTACAAGGCTGAGAGTTACGGCAAGGCAGCGATCACCGGGATGAACGGCGAGCAAGAACACGGCGTCGCCATGCTGACAACCGTTTACGGCAACGTCATGCGAGAGGCCGTTGGCGGCGGCAAGGCTTGGATTTCGTCGCTCACCAAGCGCGCGGCGCCGGGCGCGGCCATCGACATTCCGCTCGCACACAAGGACGCCCTTTACGTCCGCTCGCACTATGACGGCATCACCGTGATGTTGCCGGACGCACCGCGGCCGAACGAAATTGCCATTATTTGCGCCTTCGCCAACCGCGGTCGCTCCAATCATCGCGTCGGCGGGCTGGCGGCCAGCGAAATCAAGGGCATCGACGGATTGACCTGAGACCATACGCAGGACACCGCGGCCGACAAGGCAATGGAGCCAAGCATGACAACCTGCAAAACAGGTGCAGAACATATCAAATCTCTCAAGGACGGCCGCACCGTCTATATCGATGGCCAGCTCGTTGCCGACGTCACCGAACATCCGGCTTTCCGCAATTCCGTAAAGTCGGCGGCAATGCTCTATGATTTTCAGGCGAAACCGGAAAACATCGAGCTGATGACATTTATTCCGGATGGCTCGAATCGCCGCGTTAATCGCTCCTGGCAGATGCCGCGCAACTACACAGAAATCGTGCAGCGGCGAAAAGCCATGCAGGCCTGGGCCGCCCTCTCCTACGGCTTCATGGGGCGGTCGCCCGATCATCTTGCTTCGGCGCTGGTCGGCCAGCGTATGGGCATCGACGTGTTCGAGAAGCACGGACCCGCACGGGCGAAGGCGTTGCGCGATTATTTCGAAGAAGCGAGCCGGAACGATTATTTCCTTACCTATGTCATCATCAACCCGCAGGCTGAGCGCGGCAAGGATTGGGGCGAGCAGAAGGAAGAGCTGGTCGCCCGCATTGTCGACGAGGACTCCGGCGGCGTCACGATCCGCGGCGCCAAAATGCTGGGCACGAGCGCGATTATGGCGAACGAAGTGTTCGTCGCAAATTTGCAGCCACTGAAGCCGGGCGAGGAAGACATCGCCTTCTCCTGCGCGCTCCCGATGAATGTTAAAGGCTTGCGCGTGCTCTCGCGCAAATCCTACGAGGCCGCGGCTGTCTCCGTGTTCGATAATCCGCTGTCGTCGCGCTTCGACGAGAACGACGCGCTGGTCTACTTCGAGGATGTCAAAGTTCCGTGGGAACGCATCTTCGTGCATCGCGATACCGACATGTGCCGCGCCCAGTTCCACGATACGCCGGGGCACACCTATCAGAACTACCAGTCGCAAATTCGGCTATCGATAAAAATCAAGTTTCTGATCGGGCTCGCCCACCGCATCACGGAAGCGATCGGCACCACCAACATGCCGGCGATACGAGAACAGCTCGGCATGCTTGCCTCACAGTGCAGCATGGTCAACGCCATGATGGCGGGCATGGAGGCCGAGGGCTCGATGCGGGGCGAATGGTATGTGCCCAATAAACATTTCATGTATTCCGCTCAGGTGCTGACGCAGGAGCTCTACCCGCGCGTCATCAACACGTTGCGCGATCTCTCCGGTGGCGCGTTGATCATGTTGCCATCCTCGATCCATGATTTCGCGGATCCCCATCTCAAAAAGATCATCGAGCTAACGCAACGCGCAGCAAAGATGGGGCCGGAAGAGAAGGTCAAATTCCTCAAAGCCGCCTGGGACGCAATCGGCTCCGAGTTCGGTTCACGTCATACGCAATACGAAATGTTCTATGCAGGGGCACGGTTTGTCACGACCGGCCACAGTTACCGCACCTTCGACTGGGACGGCGCCACCAGCCTAGTCGACGGCCTGATGGACACCTATCAGCTTGCGGACGAAATCGGCGGGAAAGCGAACTGACAGGGCGTAAACGGTAGCGTATGAAAGTCACGATCGTAAATCTTGGTCGGATTGTCACCGGCAATTGGCGCGAACCCTTTGCGGCCGGCGACGCGATCGTTGTTGACGGCGAGCGCATCGCGTCGGTCGGCAGCGCATCCTCGGATGTGATCGACGCTTCCGACGTGGTCATCGATGCCGACGGCATGACGGCGATCCCGGGGCTGATCGATTCGCACGTACACATAACCTTTGGCGATTACACGCCGCGTCAGCGCACCGTCGGCTATTTGGAGAGCTATGTGCACGGCGGCACCACCACCGCGATCTCCGCCTCCGAGGTGCATGTGCCTGGCCGGCCGCGCGACGTCGAGGGTGTCAAGGCGCTGGCGGTGGCGGCGCAACGCTGCTTTGCCGATTGGCGGCCGGGCGGCATGCGCGTGATCGCCGGCTCGGTGATCCTGGAACCCGGATTGCAGCGCAAGGATTTCGACGAGATCAAGCAGAAGGGCGTGCGGCTGGCGAAAGCTGGGTTCGGGGCGGTCAAGAGCTCATTCGACTATGTGCCGCTGGTCGCTGACGCCAAGGCGGCGGGTCTAATCACGACCTGCCACACCGGCGGCTCCTCGATCCCGGGCTCGGGCGCGATCACCGGCGACCATCTGTTGAAGATGCACCCGCACGTGTCCTTTCACATCAACGGCGGCCCCACAGCTATGCCGGACGCCGATTTCGAGCGGGTCGTCGTTGAGTCGGAGATCGCCTTGCAGGTTTGCACCGCTGGAAATTTGCGCACGACCCTGCTGTGCGCCAAGGTCGCGCAGGCGCACGACGCCTTCGACCGCTTCATCATCGCAACCGACACACCGACCGGAAGCGGCATCATGCCGCTCGGCATGCTTTACACGATCGCGCACTTGGCCAGCCTGACCGACATGCCGCCCGAGCATTTCATCTGTGCGGCCACCGGCAACAACGCCAGGGTCTATGGCCTGGACAGCGGCTATCTCGCGCCCGGTAAGGCGGCCGACATCGTTCTGCTCGACGCGCCCGACGGCGGCACTCAGCAGACCGCGCTCGCCGCCATCAAACATGGCGACATCGCCGCCATCGGAGGCGTCATCACTGGCGGCGTTCCACGGTTTGTCGGGCGCAGCCGCAACACCCCGGCGACGACGCGCAAGGCCCGCGTGGCGGCTTCGCGCGTCATGCAAGACTTCTCCGCAACGGCACATTAGGCGCGACGGCAGCATGAATAACCTACAGGCCATGGGACACGAAACGGCGACACGGCCTGGCGCCATCGTGTGCGCCGAGTTCGGCCGCCGGGAAAACACGCGGTGGGAGACGATCGCCGTCAATCTGGCGCTAAACTTGCTTGCACTGCTTGAGCATCGCTGGAAAAAACAACATCACCAGGAACAAGCGCCACCGGTCTGACGGAATACGACATGATTTATCAACAGCTGATCAATGGCCTAATGCTGGGGGCGTCCTATTCGCTGGTGGCGATCGGCTACACGCTCATCTTCGGCGTACTCAACCTGCTCTATTTCGCGCACGGTGAGGTCTTCATGATCGGCGCCTTTGTCGGGCTTTACATGGTGACGCTCGGCGGCGCCAACATCTACGTGGCGATGCTCGGCGCCATGATCGCCTCCGCGCTGCTCGGCGTCGTCGCGGTCTATGTGTCGGTCCGGCCGGTCAGCAAGGACCACCCGCTGGCGCCTTTGATCAGCACCATCGGCCTGACGATCGTCATCCAGAATCTGGCGGTCTACATTTTCGGCGGCCAACAGGTCGCGTTTCCGGACACCATCCAGGAGACGCTCTATCACATCGGCCCTGTCAGCATCAGCTCGGTGCAGATTTTCATATTGACGGTCGCGCTCGTGCTGATGGTGCTGCTCTGGCTGTTCATCGAGCGCACCAAGATGGGGCGGGCCATCCGCGCGACAGCCGAAAATCATGAAACAGCGGCCCTGCTCGGGGTCGACGTCAACCGCGTTGTGCTGATGACGTTCATCATCGGCTCCGGCATCGCCGGCATTGCCGGCGTCCTTGACGGGATCAAGAACAGCGGCATCTCACCCTTCATGGGGCTCGGCGCGGCGGTCAAGGGCCTCATCGTCATGCTGCTCGGCGGCCTCGGCAATGTGATGGGCGCGATGGTCGCCGGTCTCCTGCTCGGGACGATCGAGATTTTGTCGTCGGCCTACATCGGTACCATGGAGCGCGACTTCTTCTCCTTCGCAATCCTCATTCTCATCCTCCTGTACAAGCCGACGGGCTTGTTCGGCACCCGCACGACGGAAGAAAGGTAGCGCCCGCATATGCTCGACAGTCTTTTCGACGGGTATACGCGTTCGCTGCTGATCTTCGCCGGCATCAACGTTATTGCCGCTTATAGTTTCTACGCGCCGTACAAGACCGGACAGGTGTCGCTCGGTCAGGCCGGCTTCATGGCAGTTGGCGCCTATGCCTCAGCGATCATGACGCAGAAGTTTGGCGTGCCGGTTGCCCTCTCGTTGGTGGTCGCCGGCGTGGTCGCGGGCGCGATCGGGGTTGCCGTCGGCTTCCCGGCGCTGCGCATCAAGGGCGTCTACCTGCTGCTACTCACGCTCGGCTTTTCGGAGATTATCTCGGTGATCGCCCTGAGCTGGGACTACATCGGCGGCGCCCAGGGCTTCCCGAACATCTTCTTCAACCGCTTCACTCTGGATTACGTGGCCGGGCTGATAGTCGTCTTGATCTTCTTCTTCTCCCAACTCGAGCGGTCGAGTCTCGGCCGCGCCATGGATTCCATCCACCAGGACGAGACCGCCGCCGAAGTGATGGGCATCGATGTGGTGCGCATCAAGCTTTTCGCCTTCGGGCTCGGCGCCGCCATCGCGGGTCTCGCCGGCGGGCTCTATGCCCATCAGGCCACTTATTTGGACTCCAGCACGTTCAACATCATGGTTTCTGTCGAGATTTTGATGTTCGTCGTCGTCGGCGGAGGCAGCACCTATTGGGGACCGTTCGTCGGCGCCGTGGCGCTTAACGCCATACCGGAATTCCTAAGATCGCTGCGCGATTGGCTGGATCTCGTGCCGGTCTCCTGGACCGATTTCTATCCGATGAACCGCGTTTACGATTTCCTTCACAACTTCCTGGATTTCGAGAACGCCAAGCGCCTCATCGCTTTCGGCCTGATCTTGATCGTGATGATGATCTTTAGGCCGGACGGTTTGGTCACACGCGAAGCATTGCGTCATTTCGTGCGCCCCCTGCAATTCTGGCGTTGGAAGGTCCGCCGTGCGTGAAACCGTAACCAGCAACGTTTGTCTTGCGATCGAGGGCTTGACCAAGCGCTTCGGCGGCTTCTACGCGCTGAACGACCTCAGCATGGAGGTGGCTCGGAACCACATTCATGCATTGATCGGCCCGAATGGCGCCGGCAAGACGACCTTCTTCAATTTGCTGACCGGCGTTTTGCCCGCCGACAGCGGCAGGGTCATCTTTGACGGCGAAGTGCTCGACGACACGCGCCCCTCCAAGCGCACCGCCCGAGGGATCGCCCGCACCTTCCAGAACATCCGGCTGTTTCCGCATTTGACGGTCTTGGAGTCGGTCATGATCGGCGAGCATTGCCGCGTTTTCCCGTCGGTGTGGAAAGCGTTCGGCGCGGCGGTTCTGCGGCGCCCGTTCGGAGAGACCGCCGAGGAGCGCCAGATGCGCGCCAACGCGCTCGAACTCCTCGAGTTCCTCGGGCTTGCCGACAAGCGCTGGGACAAGGCGTCCGACCTGCCTTACGGAGAGCAGCGCAAATTGGAAATGGCGCGCGCCCTCGCCACGCGGCCGAAGCTGCTGCTGCTCGACGAACCGGCGGCCGGCATGAACCCGCACGAGACCGAAGAACTCGACGAAATCATCACGCGCATCCGCGACCGCGGCATCACGATCATTCTCGTCGAACATGACATGCGTCTGGTCATGGAAATCTCCGACCGCCTCACGGTGATCAATTTCGGCGTGAAAATTGCCGACGGAACGCCGGACCAAATTCAAAGCGATCCGGTCGTGATCGAAGCCTATCTGGGCGAGGACGTTGAACTATGACGATGCTGGCGATTAAAGGTCTGCGGTCCGGCTACGGGAAGGTCGAGGTACTCCACGACGTCGATCTGACGATCGAACAGGGCCAAACCGTAACCCTGATCGGCTCCAATGGCGCCGGCAAGACGACGCTGCTGAAGACCATTTCCGGCCTGATACGACCGACCGGTGGCACAATCGAGTTCGAGGGCAAAAGCATCGCCCGCCGCCCGCCGCACAAGATCGTCGAACTCGGCCTATGCCAGGTACCGGAAGGGCGCGCCATTCTCAAGCGCATGACCGTAATGGACAACCTGCTGATGGGCGCCTTCAAGCGCAAAGATTCGGAAATCAACAAAGACATCGCCGCGGTCCTGGAACGCTTTCCGGCGCTCGCCGAACGGCGCGAGCAACCGGCAGGAACACTGAGCGGCGGCGAGCAGCAGATGCTGGCGATCGGGCGCGCGCTCATGGCGCGGCCCAGACTGCTGCTGCTCGACGAGCCCTCGCTCGGACTCGCGCCAAAGTTCATCACGCGAATTTTTCTAACGATCCGCGAGCTGCAGAAGGAAGGCAAGACGATCCTTCTGGTCGAACAGAATGCCCGCCACGCGCTGCAGGTGGCCGACCGCGGCTACGTACTGGAGCGCGGTCGCATCGTGCTGAGCGGGTCGGGGCAGGAACTTCTGAAAATGCCCGAGGTACGGAGCACATATCTTGGGCAACACGCCGCATGACGGCGCCATACAAAACCAAGAGGTCGCAATGGAGGTGCGATGGCAGAATTTTTGGGATACTGTAGCTGCAATTTCACAAAAAACGCCTCGTCGCAGCGCGGCGTGGAGTCGTTCACAAAAAGCTCGTGGGAGGGCTGTAACAATGAGAACTCTTCTCTAAGCTCGTAACATCCGCGGCCGTCATGGCCTTCGCGTTTACCATGTCATCGGCGCACAATGCCGAAGCGGCGAAGCTTGCCGGCCGCAACGTCAAGATTGGCTGCATGGTGCCGCTCACCGGCAAAGGCGCCGAGTGGGGCCAGGCCGCCAAAACATCGATGGAAATCGCGGCCAAGGAAATCAATGCGAAAGGCGGCATCGGCGGCGTGCCGATCGACCTGATTTGCTACGACACGCAGACGCTCGAATCCGAAGGCCTGAAGAGCGTCAGCCGCCTGGCCGAGCGAGACAAAGTGTTGGCGATCTCAGGGCCCTGCTACAGCTCGGTGTACGAAACCATCGCGCCGCAGCTCGATTCGCAATTGAAGACCGTCATCAACTCGTATTGTTCGGCCAAGCCCGGCCTCGCGGCGATGAGCAAGTGGGCGTTCCGCAATACGCTCACCAGCGACAAGCAGCTCAAGCCGGTGGTGGCGGCCTGGGTGAAGGCGTATCACCCGAAGAAGGTCGTCGTCATTTATGACGCCCAGGACGCCGTATCGAGAGCCGAAGGCGCCAAGATCCTGCCGGTGTTGCTCAAGGCCGACGGGGTCGACGTGGTGGGCGAGCTCACCTACCGCACCAACGACACCGACTATTCGGCGCAGATCACCAAGGCCAAGTCTTTGGGCGCCGACGGAATCGCGCTTGGCGCCTCCTATCAGAATGCGGGAGCCATCGTGAAAGAAGCCGCCAAGCAAGGGCTCAAAGTGCCGTTCGTGGCTGGCGCCGCCACCAGCACGCCGGGGTTCGTTAAGATCGCCGGCAAGGCGGCGGATGGTACCTATCTGTCGACGGCGGCCTGGATCGACGATCCGCGCCCGGCGGCGGTGAGCTACCTGAAGAAGTACCATGCCGCCTCCGGCGGCAAGGACCCGAACTACGGCGGCCCCCGCTCCTACGACAACATCTACTTGTTCAAGCATTGCATCGAAACGACGGGCGCCACCAACAAGCCCGCCGATCTCGCCTCCGACCGCGAGAAGATTCGCGAATGCATGGCCAAGACGAAGAACTTCCCGGGTGCCGCCGGCGATGTGACATTCGATGAGCATGGCGACGGCACCGGTATCACCGCCATTCTCAAGGTTGAAAACGGCAAGTACGTCAATATTCTCAAGTAGTGATCGTTGCCGCCCAAAGGCATCGATCGGATAACACGCAAATGCCACGGCGCCGCGCTCTGCGGGGCGCCGTGGATTATCCTTTATCCGAGACGCTATGAGTAATCTTCTCTCCCGCGTTCCCACCTCTTATGACGACCGCATCTATTCGGACGAGTGGCGTCAGTGGCGCGACCCCGATATCCCGCAAAGTTTCGATCCGGTCAGCTATCTGATCGACCGCCACCAGAACACGGTGGTCGCCAACAAGCCGGCATTCGTTTGCGGTGATGAAACGATCACTTACGCAAAACTGACCGCTGAAGTGGCACGCTACGCCGCGGCGCTCGCCGGCCTCGGCCTCGTACCCGAGCAGCGCCTTCTGCTATTCGGCACCGATAGCCTCGCATATGTGACGCTCTGGCTTGCGTCGGTTCAACTCGGCGCCGTCCCCGTCGTCATATCCGACCTCTATAAAGCGAAGGACCTCGCATATTTTCTGACCGATACGGCGGTGCAGTTCTTGTTTATCGACGCCGAGCAGTTGCCAAAGCTTTTCGACATCGCCGGCGAACTGCCCTCTTCGCTGAAAACCATTCTGGTGCGCGGCGACGTGCCGGTCGACCACGCGGCGCGGTTGCCAGGCCGCGCGGTGGTCGCGCTGCAGTCAGCACTGGAAAAAGGTGGACCGGCGGTCGCGCCCTACCAGCGCCACGCCAACGACGTCGCCTACATGTTCTATTCCGGCGGCACCACTGGCACGGCCAAGGGCATCACCCATCTCGCCCATGACTTTGTGCTTGTGACCGCGCGCCACGGACACTTCTGGGAATACAGCGCCGACGACGTGGTGTTCGCCACCTCAAAAAAATACTTCACCCACGGCCTATGGCCGGGCCTGCTGATCCCGCTGTTCTGGGGGGCAACCATCGTGCTCGACCGCCGCCCGCCGACACCGGAAGTCGTGCTGGCAACGCTGAGCGAGCGCAAGGTGACGAAGCTGATCACGGTGCCCACCGTGCTCAAGAACATGATCGAAGTCATGATGAAGGCGAAGCAGCCGATGCGATTTCCCGCGCTCAGCCTCGTGATCAGCGCGTCGGAGAAGATGCCGCCGGAGATGTTCGAGCGCTTTTACGAACTCACCGGCGTCGAGCTTCTCAATTCGATCGGCAGTTCGGAGATCACCTATGAATGGATCGCCAACCGCCCCAAGGTCTTCAAGCGCGGCAGCCTCGGAAAACCGGTGTTCGGCTGCACGATCCGGCTAATCGACGCCGACGGCGACGACGTGACCGAACCGAACGTGCCGGGAGAAGCCTGGGTCAAGAGCCCGACCGCCTGCTTCTACTATTGGCGCAAATACGACAAGTCGCGCGAGACCTTCGCCGGCGAGTGGGCGCGCACCGGCGACAATCTCTGCTTCGACGAAGACGGCTTCTTCTGGTTCAGCGGCCGCAACAACGACCTGTTCAAGGTGAAGGGACTATGGGTGTCACCGATCGACATCGAGGCGGCCTTGACCCGTCATCCGGCCGTGCGCGAGGCAGCGGTGGTGTCATTCGAGGACGAAAACGGATTGACCAAGCCGCGCGCATTCGTCGTACTGCGCGACGGCTTCGCGGAAAGTCCGGACCTTACCGAGGAGTTGAAAGCCGCCGTTGCGCCGCTCGGTTCTTACAAGATTCCGGAATCATTTCGCTTTATCGACCAGCTTCCGCGTACGACGCTCATGAAGATCGATCGTAAAGTGCTGCGCGACTGATCAGCAGGCGTTCCACATCGACTTGGTCGCCCCTGCTTATCCGAGCGGCGACTCCATGCCGTGCGCAATGACGACGGGGGCTGCGGCCGGCGACGCGATGAACGCGATGAAACGACGCGCTAGCTCAAGCTCCCTGGCGCTGGCGCCGACGGCAGCGGCAAAAACTGTGATCTGCTGCAATGCTTCCGGCAAAGGACCCGCTAAATCGACGCCGGGCACCGGCAGGATCTCTGCGATCTGCTGAATGCCGATTTCAGCTCTGCCCCCGGCAACCGCTTCGCAAACGACGACAATGCTGCCCTGCCCCGCTCCGACCAGACTCAATTTGGGCTCGATGTCCGCTGCGATACCGAGACGGCTCAACAACGCTATGAAATGATTGCCACTCGGGCTGCCAGTTGCCGGATCGGCGCAAACAACCGACTTCGCATCGAGCAACAAGCGTTTAAAGGACTCCACGGAGCCAATGTCCGGTTTGACTGCGCCAGATCGTATCGCGACGCCGATCTTGGAGCGCGCCACAACCGCGCCGCCATCCGGCTCGACCTTGCGGCGGCGGACAAGTTCATCGATCGCAGCCTCGGTTGTGATGGCGACGTCCACGCGATCACCGCCAAGCACCTTGTTCTTGACCACGCCTGACCGGTCGAATGTGAACGAAACGCTGCTTCCGGAATTCAGCATGAAGACGTCGGCCAACTCGGTGACGATGTCGCGCATCGCACCGGCGCAAGCGACGCTAATTTCCTTCTCTCGCCTGGCAATTCGGCTCGGCATGGGCGTCACGGATCAACGGCACAACAAGCTCTGCGAACCGCTTCTCATGGATGGCTCTTCGCAAAGATGCTCGTTCAGAGAAAATGCGGTTCGACTTTAGCGGAAGCGCTGCTGATGCGCCGATAGCGAACCTGCGATGGCGTTTCGATCATCTCCATATGCCCGAGCACGACAAGATGGTTAAGGTGGGCGATGATTTCGCCCATGGCAAAACCGATCTGGTGGCCGTCGAGCCCGGAGCGGAACAGCACGTCGATCATTTCGCCGGCGCTTGTTTCCTGGCCGGCACCAGCCAGCATCAGATTTAGGCGCTCCGCATGATGGACAGCGAGATCGCGCAGACGGTGGCGAACGTTCAAGAACGGCTTGCGATGCGACGGCAAGATCAGCGTCTCGGGATCAAGCAGATCGAGAAAATTCTTGCAGCTCGTCAGAAACGCGCCCACGGCATCGAACTCCGGCTCGCCCGGCCACGTGCTCACATTGGTGGTGATGGTGGGCAGGATCTGGTCGCCGGCAATCAGGATGCGCCGCTCGGCGCAGTTGAGCGAGACATGCTCGGGCGAATGACCCTCACCGACAATCGCTTGCCAGCGGTCGTTGTTGATGGAGACGAATTCGCCGCCGCGCAGCCGTTTGTAGCTGCGCGGAAGTTCGACGCCATCCTTGTAAGGGAGAACTTCGGCAATGAACTTCCTGGCTTGCTCCTGCGGCAGGCCATGCCGGCAATAGAATCGCTCGCGCGATTTCATGGCATCGGTGTCCATGTCGGCGCGCGCCATATTCGCTGTGAACCATTCGCCTTGGCTCATCAACGGGCGCAGGCCCCAATGCGCGGCGATGAAACCGGAATTTCCGGCATGGTCCGGATGAAAATGCGTCACGATAAGCCGCGTAATCGGCCGACCACCGAGCACACTCGACCAAGCCTGCAGGAGCTGCTCTTGCACGTCAGGCTTGCCATAGCCGCAATCGATCATGGTCCAGCCCGGGCCGTCGCGCAGCAGCCAGAGATTGACCTGCTTCAGAGCGACGAATGGCACCTTGGTCGAGAGCCAGAATATGCCGTCGGCGACTTCCGTTGCGGTCCCCGGTTCCGGATAGTCCGCGAACGGAAAAACGAGTTCGTCGCTGGCCGGCGCGCTCGGCGCAGCACTGATGGTCGTCCTGCTCATCGTACTTGTCTCATGGTGGATAACAGGCCTTAGGATACAGGCCAGCGCAGCTGAACCATCTGGTCCAGCTTCAGGTGTTTGCCGAAACGGGCGACCGCAACCGGGATTTCGGAATAAAGCGCCGTTTCGTCGATCTTCGTCAGCCGCCCGCCGGCAACCACCTGCTCGCCGGCGACGAACACGTCGCGCACCGAGTCGCCGGTGGCGCTGTAGACGAGGTTCGACACCGGGTTGATCAGGGGCTGCCATTCCGGCCGCTTGGTTTCGAACAGCACGATGTCGGCGTCCTTGCCAATCTCGATGCTGCCAATGCGGTCGGGCTGTAGCGCCGCCTTGGCGCCGTTGATTGTCGCCATTTCGATGCCGGCCTCGGGCGGCATCACGCGCGGGTTGAGCCGCGTCTCCTTGTAGCAGCAGCAAGCAAGCCGTATTTCCTGCGGCATGTCGACGATGCCGGAGGACGCGTGA
Source organism: uncultured Alphaproteobacteria bacterium (assembly GCA_963840065.1). Classification (GTDB taxonomy): domain Bacteria; phylum Pseudomonadota; class Alphaproteobacteria; order Rhizobiales; family Xanthobacteraceae; genus Pseudolabrys. The sequence continues at coordinate 69,989 of CAWIXF010000015.1, forward strand.
TCGGAGCCAATCGTGACATTGACGCCGAGCGCCATGAGCTCCGGCAGCTTGCCGACGACAAAATTGCCGTATCCATTGTGAATGCTCGAACTCGGCGCGCAGACCAGCGACGGTTTGCGTTTCGCCAGGATGGCGACCTCCTCCGGCTCGAGCCAGCCGGAATGGACGACCAGAAACCTTTCATCGAGCACGCCGAGCGATTCCAGCCGCTCAATCTCCGCCAGCTTGGTGCGGCTGACGCTGGAATCGTGCGTGGAATAGCTGAAGCAGGCGTGAGTCTGCAGTAGCGTGTTGTACTTCTTGGCGAGCTTGTCGAGGCCGAGGATCAATTCATCGGAGGCATTGTTGAGGCCGCGGAACGACGCGCTGGCGCCGAGCCGCGGATTGCCGGTGTTGGCGTATTTTTCCAGCACTTCCTCGGCCCGTTCGAGCGCCACTTCCGTGTTCTCAATCATGCGTTCCGGCAGGATCCCGAGCACCGACTTTGTGAGATCGAACGACGAGCGCGAGACGATGGCGCGGATGCCGGTCGCCATGATGCCTTCGACCGACGCTCCCGGATGATAGTTGCCGGGATCGATGAAGCAGGTGACGCCGTGCTTGAGCAGTTCGGCCGCCGCCAGCGTCGCCGACAGCCGCACGTCCTCGTGTTCGAGCGCGGCCTCGTAGGGGTACATGCGATCGAACAGGAACGCCTGCGCGTTCGCCTCGTCGGCCAGCCCGCGCGAGAGCTGGAACGAAGAGTGCAGGTGGCAATCGATCAGGCCCGGCGTCGCTACCGCCCCTTGCGCATCGACCTTTCGCGTCGCCGAATAATCCTTCGCTATCTCAGCGGACTTGGCGATGGCGACGATCTTGCCGCCTCTCACTGCGATCGCGGCATCGCGAATGACGCGGCGGCCGACATCGACTGTAATGAGCCAGTCTATGTTGGTGACGACAAGATCAACTGATTGCACGCTGCACTCTCTTTTTTCGGCTTTTTATTACTTGTTCTCGCCGACATAGGTCAGCGGATCCGAAATCTTCAATTCGATCAGAACGTTATCGTCGGTCGAATCCTCGCACAGCATAGAGCGGTGGCCGATGCCTTTGGGAATCAGCAGCATGTCGCCCGGATGCATGATGCGCACGCCCATCTCCGTTTCCCATTTCAGCGCACCCTTCACGCAGAAGATGATCTCATGCGCGTCGATATTGCGATGCCAGAAACCCATGTCATGCTTGCGGCGCTTGGAAACGTCGACCTTGACGTGATCCGAGGTGTAGAGGCGCAGCGGGGTGCCGTCCGCCTTGTCGATATTGGTCGGCGAGAACTTTTCCGCAAAGATGTTGATCATGCGGAACAGGTCCTCGTTCGCAAGCACACCGGCGTTGATCACCGGCGGCTCGTTGTGCGACAGCACAACGTTCTTGCCGTCGATGGTGACGCGTTCTTCGAAGACCTTGTTCGCGGCCTTCGGCGTGTCCTCGGGCTTGTTCATGGCTTTCCTCCTGCGGTCGATTGCATGCTACCGGCAGCTTCGAGCACGGCCGAAATGATACCAGCATAACCGGTGCAGCGGCAGATGTGGCCGCTCAGCACCTCGATCACCTGCTCTTCCGTTGGCTGCGGATTGCGGCGCAGGAAGTCGGTGAACGACATCAGAATTCCCGGCGTGCAGAAACCGCATTGCAGGGCGTGATTCTTGCGGAACGCCTGCTGCAGCGCGTTGAGCGCGCCGTCGGCGCCGGCGAGCAATTCAACAGTCGCAATCTCGCGACCGTCGACCTGCATGGCGAGCGTCAGACACGAGCGGACCGCGACGCCGTCCAATAAAACGGTGCAGCAGCCGCACACGCCGTGCTCGCAACCGACATGGGTGCCGGTCGCGCCGAGCGCCTGGCGGATGAAATCGCTCAGCAGCATACGCGGCTCGGCCTCGGCCGAGACGTTGCGGCCGTTGAGCTTGACGCTCACCCTACTATTCTGGTCGCGATTTACCCGGCGCATTGCAACGCCTCCTCGATGACCGCCGGCCCGACGCGGCGCAACAGATCGCGCCGCATGCGGCTCGACGCATGCTGGTCTTCATAGCCTTCGAGCTCCCAGGCCAGCGCATTCATGACATCGCCAAGATCGATGCCGGTCGCGAATTCCCGCACGGCGGGGCGACCCGCCATGCCGCCCACCCCGAAGCGCACACGATTCCCATCGGCGACAGCCGCGGCGGCGATAATGGCGAAATCGCCATGCCGGCGCGCCACTTCGCGGAACGCGGCGCGGCGCGTCGTCTGCACCGGAAAGCGCACGGCCGTGACCATTTCGTCGGGTTGGCGGGCGGTCATCAGCATGCCGACCTGGAAATCGCTGGCCGGAACGACGCGGGTGCCGCGGCGTGAGCGCAACACGACCTCGCCTTGCAGCATGGCAAGAGAGAGCGGGATTTCGGAGCTGGGGTCATTATGCGCGATCGAGCCGCACACCGTGCCCCTGTTACGCGTCTGAAAATGGCCAACGAAGGGCAACGCAACGGCGAGCAGCGGCAGCTTCTCTTTAAGTGCCGGCCAGGCCATCAACCCGTTCTGCGTCACCGCGGCGCCGACTTCGACCTTGCCGCCGACTTCCCGGATCTCTGAAAGATCCGCAATACGATTGATGTCGACCAGCACTTCTGGCTCGAGCAGGCGCAGGTTAAGCATGGCCAGCAGCGACTGGCCGCCGGCCAGCACACGCGCGGCATCGCCATGCTCGGCAAGAATTTCGACGACCTCTTCGACCGTATCGGCGCGCACATAATCGAACGGATGCGGCTTCATGCGCCACCTCCGCCCAGGCCCAGGAATTTGAGCAGCCGCTGCCAGCGCGAGCTCTGCGCAGGAGCGCCAGCGGCCTCAGGATTTAACTGCCGCGCCAGCCGTTCGAAGAATTGCCGGATGATGATGGCGGCAGCACCATCGAGCAGCCTACCGCCAATCGAAACCACTTTCCCGGTGGCGGTCACCGCATAATCGTAGTCGATGCGGGTGCCGGTCGCGATCGTTTCCAGGCGCAGATTGCCCGCACCCGATGCGCCGCCGAGCGGCCCGGTGAGCGTCCCGGTGATGCGGCCGGACTTCTCCGTCACCAGATCGCTCAGCTTGACTGTTGCCTCGAACTTGCCGCGCACCGGTCCGACACCGAGCGAGACGAGCGCGCGATATTCATTTTCGCCCAGGCGCAGAAATTCGTGGCAACCCGGAATGACCGCCTTGAGGCTTTCCGGATCGAGTAGCGAGCGCCAGACCGCGCTCGCCGGCGCGGGCACATCGAACGAGCCGCGCCCTTGCAGGTTACGCCCGCCCTCGGCGGGCGGTACCGCAACACTCTCGCGCTGCGCGCCCGCCGGCGGCGGCGGCTCGACTTGCGCCAGCCAGCCGTGAATGCGGCGCGGCGTCACCGGAACCGTCACGTCCTTGATGCCGAGCGCGTCGGCGACCGCATTCGCGATGCAGGCCGGCACGCTCATGCAATTGCCTTCCGCCAGACCCTTGGCGCCGAGCGGCGTAAAAGGTGACGGCGATTCCATATGCAGAAATTCAACGGACGGAATTTCGCTTGCGGTCGGCACCAGATAGTCGGCGAAGGTGCCTGACAGGAATGCGCCGGTCTCGTCGTAAACGAACTCCTCATAGAGCGCGGCGGAAATGCCCTGCGCAAAGGAGCCTCGCATCTGGCCTTCGGCCAGCAACGGATTGAGGATCTTGCCGGCGTCATGCATCGAGACATAGCGGTCGACGCGCACCTGGTCGGTCAAGGGGTCGATCTCCACCCCGCACATGTCGAAGACGAAGCCATAGGTGAGCGACGTATTGATGCGGTCGTCGGTCGAGGGCGGTTCGAGCTCGGGTGGCGACCAGACCCCCGTCTCGCGCAGACTCGGCGCCATGCCCTCCGGCAGCATGACCGGCGACCAGTGCGCCGTGCCGGCGACGCGCCCGAAGGGGATGGCGTTGTCGGGGTTGCGCCTGCTGCCGATCTTGCCGTTGACGAATTCGATATCGTCGGTAAGCGTGTTGAGCTGTTTAGCGGCGATCTGGCCGAGCTTGTCGCGCACCTGTACCGCGGCCATTTGGGCGGCGACCGCCGTGCCTGGCGTGAAGCGGCAGGAATAGGTGCCGGCGGCGATCGACCACTGGTCCTTGCCGGTGTCCATTTCCAGAATAACGTTGATGTCGTCAGGTTTGAGGCCGAGTTGGTCCGCGACGATTTGCGAAATCACGGTCTCGTGCCCCTGCCCCTGCACGGTCACGTCGGCGGTCACTGAAACGGCACCGAGCGGATCGACATTGACCGTCACCATCGACACCGCGCCATTTTTCGGGCCAGCTTTTTCGCGCGCATCGGCGGTCAGAAGTGTCGACAGATAGCCCATGTTCGACATGCCCGGCTCGACCACCGCGGCAAAACCAATGCCATAGTGGCGGCCAGCAGCGCGCGCGGCATCGCGGCGCTTTTTCAATTCGTCGAGCCGACCATCGCCGACCGTCACTTCGATCGCCTTGAGATAATCGCCTAAGTCGTAGAGCGAGCCGGCCGCTGTCTTGTAAGGAAACTTCGCCGCCGGGATGACGTTGCGCTTGATCACCTCGAGCGGATCGAGATCGAGCTCGACGGCGATACGCTGGAGCACGCGTTCGATCGCCAGATAAAGCTGCGGCCCGCCGAAGCCGCGGATCAACCCTGCCGGCATCTTGTTGGTGAGAACGACACGGTTGACGACATCGACATTGGGGATGTCATAGGCGCCGGTGACCGAGCCGTGCATGCGATAGAGCGGCCCCGGCATCGGCGCGCGCAGAAAGGCGCCGTAATCCTCAAGCTGATCGAGCTTGAAGCCAAGTATGCGGCCCTCTTTCGTGACCGCCGCCTCGATCGTGGTGATGCGGTTCGGACCGCTGCTCGCCGAAATGAGATGTTCGACACGATCCTCCACCCATTTCACCGGGCGGCCGGTGATGCGCGCCGCGACCGCCGCCAGCACCATGTAGGGAAACACCGAGAGCTTGATGCCAAAGCTGCCGCCGCTGTCAGGCGGAATGCGCACGCGAAAGCGCGTGCCGGGAACGCGCACCGCGCGCGCCATGACCGGATGGGTGCTGAACGGGCCTTGGAAATTTGCCAACACGTCGTAGCTGTCGTCGGTCGGATCGTACTGCGCGACGACGACGAAACATTCCATCGGCGTGTAGGAGAGCCGCGGGTATTCGGTGGTGAGCTTGACGACCCGGTCGGCCTTTTCGAAGGCGCTCTTGGTGTCGCCGTACGAGAAGTTGCGCACCGAGAGTTCATTGGTCTTCGCTTCCTGGTGCAGGAGCGGCGCCGAATCTTCGCGCGCTTTGAGCGGGTCGACGACCACCGGCAGTTCGCGATACTCGATGCGCACGAGATCGGCGGCATCCTCCGCAAGGTAGCGGCTCTCGGCGACGACCAGCACCACCGGCTCGCCGACATAACGCACGCGGCCGACGGCCAGCGACCATTGATGTACCGGCGCCTTGAGCGCAATCAGAAAGGGATCGGACAGCTTCTTGACGTCTTCGCCGGTGATCACCGCCCACACACCCGGGTGCTTCAGCGCCGCATCGGTGTCGATACCGACGATATCGGCATGGGCGTGGCTCGAGCGGACGACATGGGCGTGCAGTGTTCCGACGGGCGTCGGCAGATCGTCGGCATAGCGGCCGCGCCCCGACAACAACGCCGGATCTTCCTTCCGATGCGTCGGCGTTCCTACAGTCTGCGGCACCAGCAACTCCCGGCAACGATGACGGACCCAAGCATGACCCACCAGTCACGCAAACCGCCCTAAATAGGCTTCTCGGCGAGCGGCGGGACGCTAACATTCAACCCGCCGGCAAGTAAAGGTATTCATGTATCATAATAACTTTATTTTGCTCGCGTCATGAGATAACGTCTTTCCCGAACAGGAATGACGTTGTCATATGAGAGCTGGAACCCGGCCAAAAACATTGAAAGCTGCGGCGCAAGCGGACGCAACGGCGGAGCGCGCGGATTTCACCTTGGCGGCCGCCGAGGTTGCCGATCTCGCCGAGATTATCAAACTTGACGCGACGATCGCGGGATATTCTCGCTCGGATTTCTGGGAAAATCTTTTTCGCCAGAAGGCGGCAAGCGACACCTTATACGTGATTGTGGCACGGCGCGCTGGCAAGATCATCGGCTATTCGCTCGGCGAGATCCGTTCATGGCCGGTGCGCGATCCCGTTTGTGGCTGGCTTTACGCCGTCGGCGTCGACAAGGATCATCGCCTACACAAGGTCGCCACCGCGCTGATGGCCGAGTTGGTGGCGCATTTTCGGCAAAAGGGGGTCAAGGCGGTGCGTACGGTAATTGACGTGGACGACCATCTGTTAATGTCGTTCTTTCGCAGTTGCGGAATGACGGCCGGACCCTTCGTCGAGCTAGAAATGGCAATCGGCCAATCCTGACCTCGGCGCTTTTTACAGACCAGGTTTGCGATGAAACTGCAGCAAGCAACACGATACGCGATCTGGGCGGTGATCGAGCTGGCATCCCGCCCCGATGAGCAGATTCGCGCGCAGGAGTTGGCGCAAACCTACCGTATCTCGCACAATCATCTCGTTCGCATCCTCCACGCCTTGACGAAGGCCAACATCGTGACGTCGGCGCGCGGCCCCGGCGGCGGATTCTTGTTCTGCGGAAACGCCAAGCGGCTCACGCTCTACGACATCATCTGCCTGTTCGAAACCGGCTGGCCCAACGATGAAGGCCAAAATCCGCAAAGCGCCAATGCCCTCGCCGTCGAATTGGGCCGCGTGCTGCACGAAGTCGACCGCATCACATCGGCCACGCTACGTTCGGTGACCGTACATACGATCATCACCAACGCTCGGCGAAATGCCAGCTCTCACCCTCTGTCCGACATTCTGTCGCAGGCATCGTAACTCCGCCCCAACCTTGCCCGCCACCGGCCCCACATTTCGATTCCGCTGCCGTGCGCAGCGTATGCCCCGCCGATAGTAGTGGAGATATGCAGTGACGTTTGAACTTCCCGTCCCCAGCACCCTTTTCGAAGTCGCCCTCGAGGACGGCGCCGCGATCCGTGTGCGCCGCCACGGCAACCCGGACGGGACGCGTATCCTGTTGTCGCACGGCAACGGTTTCGCCGCCGATGCTTACTTTCCCTTTTGGCGGCTTTTTCTCGACCGCTATGACCTGATCGTTTTCGATTTTCGCAACCACGGGCAAAACATCCCAGTGGAGCCGCCGCATCACACCTACGCCCAGCTCAGCCGCGATCTGGAGCGCGTTGTTCAGGACGTGATTTCCCGGCTCGGCGCTAAAAAAACAATCGGCATCTTTCACTCGATGTCGGCTCGCACCGCGATGAAGCACGCCATCGAAATCGGCTGGCGCTGGGACGCCTTACTACTGTTCGATCCGCCGGATGTCCCGCCGCCGGACCATCCGACCTACGCCGCCATGGAAGTTTTCGAAAAGCGGCTGACTGAATTTGCGAGTAACCGACGCAGCAAGTTCGCGTCGGTGGACGAACTGACAAACGAGTACCTGCAATCGCGCGCGACGAGGAACTGGGTGCCCGGGGTGCATGAGTTGATGGCGCGATCCGTGCTGCGCAAGAGCCCAGACGGAGATGGTTTTGAGCTGACGTGTGCGCCGAAGAACGAGGCCGGTATTTATGCGGAGGCGATGACGCTCAACCTTTGGCCCATGGCGAAGGATTTCGGCGGCCCGGTCAAGCTGCTCGGCGCCGACCCGGCCATGAAAGGCACACCGGCGACCGCCGCCGCTAACCATGCGCTCGGCAAGGAAGGCGGCTACGACTACACATGCGTGGAAGCTACGGGGCATCTGATGCAGATCGAGAAGCCCGATGAATGCTTCCGGCTTTCGACGGCGTTTCTCGCAAAGCATGGCCTCGGTTAAAGCGACTATCGCGCCAAATCGCTCTCACGCGCCGCCAAATCGCGTCGACGACTTGGATCGGGATTCAGAAACCTTTCGAAAAGCCGGCGAGCCCCGGCGTCGCCATTCTCCAGACGAGGTAACTCATGCCCTTCTTGCACGCTATCGATGACCGGTACCTCGAAGACTATGTCGAGGGCGACGTCCATACTTTGGGCAGTATCGATGTCGAGGAGGACGAAATCATTTCATTCGCTAACCGGTTCGATCCGCAGCGCCTTCATACCGACCCGGAAGCAGCAAAGCTGACGCCGTTCGGCGGTCTCATCGCGAGCGGCTGGCACACGGCCGGCCTCATGATGCGGCTTTACGTCGAGCATTACCTGAGCCATGTCGCGAAGTCTCGCTTCGCCGGGCATCGATGACCTACGCTGGCACAAGCCGGTACGGCCGGGAGATCGGCTGTCCGTAAGGGTGACAATACTGAAGGCGGCTATATCGAAATCGAAGCCCGATCGGGGCGCGGTTACTTCGCTGGTGGAAGTCTACAACCAAGATAGCGAGCTAGTAATGTCACTACATGTCGTGAATATAATTCTTCGGCGGAACGCCGAAATTCAAAATTTCTAGGCAGCGCAGACAAAATCATTGTCGTTACCCCGCTGCTTACTCCCGGCGTGGAATTCCTTGATCTTGCGACCGTGGCTGGGGCGTAACCCGTTGAAAACAATGGCGCGCCGGGAGGGATTCGAACCCCCGACCCCCAGATTCGAAGTCTGGTGCTCTATCCAGCTGAGCTACCGGCGCCGCGCGTCGCTAGGCCATCCTATCCGACTGTGGCGACTTTTGCAGCCGCGCGAATCCGATCGCGATCAGAGCGCCGCGCAGGTCTCGGTCGCGACAATGCGCGCAGCAGTGGTAAAGGAGCCATCCGTATCGAAGCGGTGGATGTGATAGACCGGCCGCGTCTTCATGGGCGGCGGATAGTCGCCCTTGCGCAACGTCGTGGCGATGCACGGCACGACGACCACCGGGATCTTGCCGACATGGCCCGCGGTGCCGCGATGCACATGGCCGCAGAAAATGCCGGCGACCCGGCCCGAATGCTGCACGGCCTGCTGCAACCGTGTCATGCTCTCCGGCGTCTCGAAGTTGATCGGGTCGGGCCCGACCTGGACTGCATAGGGAGGGTGATGCGCGAAGACCGCGATCGGCTTCGTGCTCTCGGCAGCGATCATATCGACCAGCCGCTTCGCCCTCTCCTCGCAGAAGTCGCCCTTGTTGCTACCGGTATGGAGGGTATCGGCCGCGATCAGCCGTACCGGATAGTCCTCGACCGTGTAGTCGATGAACTCGGAATCGCGCGAAAAATAGCCGCGATCCGCAAAGGCGGCGCGCAAGTTCGCCCTGTCGTCCTTGTTGCCGACGAGCACATAGACCGGCGCGCGCGCCTTGGCGAGGATGCGCGACGCTTCGGCATATTCGTCCGGGCGGCCGTTGTGGACGACATCGCCGGTATGAACGATGACGTCGGGCGCCGGATCGAGCGCGTTCAAGTCCGCGACGGTGTTCTCAAAGTCGCGCAGCCTGCGCTCCGCGTCGGGCGTATCGAAAGCGATATGGGTATCGGAAATCTGCGCGATGATCACAACGCCGGACCTTGTTGGCGCATGATCTTGTCCGAAAACCGGTTCCCACTTTTCGGGATCATACGCTAACCCGCCTTGCGCAGGCCGGCATAGTACTCCCTGAGGATCGCCACCACTTCCGGCCGGCTGAACTCGGGCGGGATCTCGGAATTGGTAGACAGCATTTCGCGCTGCTGCGTGCCGGAAATCGAGATGTGATCCTTCGGATCGTGCGGGCAGGTCTTGGCCGTCGCCATGCCGTAGCACTTGCGACAGTAAAACGTGACATCGATCTTCAGCGGTTTGCACTCAAGCGCGCCGTCCCACAGTTCGTCGAAGATGTGGTGGGCGTCGAACGGCCCGTAATAGCTGCCGACACCGGCATGATCGCGGCCGACGATCAGGTGCGAGCAGCCGAAATTCTGCCGGATCAGCGCATGCAGCAGCGCCTCGCGCGGCCCGGCGTAGCGCATCTCGATCGGATAGCCCGCCTGGATGATGGTGCCGGGGCGGAAATAATTGTCGATCATCGCCTGGATCGCGCGGGTGCGCACGCCGGCCGGGATGTCGCCGGCCTTCAGTTTACCAAGCACCTGGTGGATGAAGACGCCGTCCATCACCTCGACCGCGATTTTCACGAGGTGCTCGTGGCTGCGATGCATGGGGTTGCGGGTCTGGAACGCCGCGACGTTCGACCAGCCCTTCTCCAGAAACAGCGCACGCGACTGCGCCGGCCGGATGTAGAGATCGGGATATTTCGCCGGATAGTCGCCTTCGCTCAGCACCATGACGCGGCCGGCGAGGTTCACGTCGCCCTGCGCCAGCACCTTCTCGACGCCCGGATGCTTCGGATCGGTGGTGCGGTAGACGTGCTCAGCCTCAAGCGTCTTGTCGATCGCATATTTCTCGCGCACCTCCATGACAGCGAGGATCTCGCCGTTCGACGCATCGACCAGCGCGACCTCCTCCTCGGCATGGATGCTGTCGGCAAGCGCCTTGTCGACCGGCAGCGTGATCGGAATCGGCCAAAACAGGCCGTTGCTCATTTTCATGTCGACGCACGAGCCGCGCCAGTCGTCGTGGCTCATGAAGCCATCGAGCGGCGTATAGGCGCCCATCGCGAACATGAACACGTCGGAGACCGCGCGCGAGTTCGAGCGGGATCTTCTTCAATGTCTCCGCGCGCTTTACTTCATCGGCACGCTCCGCCTCCGGCAGCAGCAGCGGCTTGACCGATTCAGAGCCGTGCGGCGGAACGAGCTGCGGCATGGCAAGTCCTTCCTGCGGTACGACGCTACGGCCGTTTTGGGGTCTTGTATTCGGCTTCCTTCTGGAACGGTTCCCAGACGGTTTCGTAGCCGACATAGCCCTTTTCGTTTGGCGCCATCTGACGCGTTGTTAAAAACCGCGCGTGGCCGTCAGGAACTTTGGGGGTGGGCTTTTTCTCATCGCTCATAAGTCACCTCTTGCCGTGAAGCAGGGATTGCAAGTGCGCGTCCCTAAATTCGAAATTTGTCCGATGCCATTCAACACCGCCGCTCAAACCGATCTCATGAGCGACGGGTCGATCTCCGGCTCCGCAAGGATCGCCCCGCCCGCTCTTGTCTCTTCATCAGTTGCATCGCGCACGGTCAGGATCTCGAGCGTAAATACGACCTCTCTGCCGCAAAGCGGGTTGTTGCCGTCGACAGTCAGCGTTTCGTCGTCGATCCGCGTCACGATAAAGCTGCGGGTCTGACCCTTTTCGTTTTCCATGAGGATGGAGGTGCCGACTTGTCTGTACTCCTCGGGAACGTTTTCAACCTGATCGGTGAAAACCAGCGACTCGTCTCTGGCGCCGAAGATCTGATTGCCATCGATCGGCACCTCGATGACGTCGCCGACGGACTTGCCTTCCAACTCCTTGTGGACGGAAGGGGCCAGAACTTCATTGTGTCCGTGAACATAACCCAACGGGAATTCGACCCTGGTGAGGACGTGCCCGGATTTCTTGTCGGTCACCTTGTAGGTGAGTTCGACAAACTTGCCGTCCTGGATGCTTTCACTCATGTCGAATCCAAACCGAATGGTCAGAAGATGGACGCGGCGAAAATTTTGACCTGTCCATTTTCATAGCCGAGGACAAGCCTGCCGAGCCATTCACCCTGCTTTTTGGTGCTCCGTTGCCGGTAAAGAACCGTCACGTGCTCGCCCCGGCGGATAATGCCGAGATAGTCGAAGTGCCCGGACAGGTTTCGGGCCAGTTCGCTGTTTGCGAATTGGTGGCCGGCCTCGACTTGATTCATGGCACGCGCCAGTGAAGTGGAAAAATTCTTGACGAATTCTCCGTATTTGCCTTCGTTGGAATTCTTTACGAGGTCGCGCCACAGGGGATCGGCTATGGCCTGTATTTCCTCATCGGTTTTGTCAATAATGTTCACGTTCGGCTCGTTCTGACCGGAAGAGGCCGCCGTTTTAGGGTCCACGACACTCAACATGCTGGCCTCTCTGCGCGCGGGCAGGCGTTCAACGCGAACGTCGGCCCGAGGCTATTGCTACTCGCCTTCACCAACCAGGTGATAACAAGGCGCCTTCTCCATGGTGTATTCACCGGATTTCGGATCGCGACGCGAAACGGTCAACACGTGCCAGTTTTCGTCGTCCACTTTCATGGCATCGCCGCGGTAGTAGTAGCCCGGCCAGCGGGTCTCCTTGCGGAACAGGGTGTGCTGCGTGACGCACTCCGCGGCGCGATGACGGTGCTTCAACTCCCACGCCCGCAGCAACTCGTGAATATCCTTTGCGGCCAAGCTCTCAAGGTCTTCTTCCATGATCTTGAGCTTCTTGAGACCGATATTCAGGAGCTTCTCGTTGGTCATGTAGCTGACGGTCACCCCGCCGCAATACTCGTCCATCAGCTTCTGCAGACGATCGAGGCCCTGCTTGGGATTGATGTAGTGCGGGTTGACGTCGCCCGCCACGATCTCATTGCGATAGACCTTGTAGTGCTCCATTGGCTTGTAGATCTCGCTCTTGCGGCGGTTGATCTGCTCTTTGGATACGACAATGCCTTCGCCCTTTCCGTCGTCGATATATTTGCAGGCAGCCTTCGCGGCAAGACGGCCCTCGGTGAACGAGCCGGATGAGAAGGCGTGCGGCGTACCGCCGACCGCGTCGCCGGCGCCGAACAGACCTTCGATCGACGTCATGCGGTTGTAGCCCCAGAAATACTCGGGAGGGGAAATGTCCTCGGGACCCGAGCACCAAGCGCCCGAGCAGGTCGCGTGCGAACCCATGACGTAGGGCTCGGACGTCGTCAGCTCCGGGTTTTCATTCTTGGGGTCCACGTCCGTCGCAGCCCAGAGGACCGCCTGGCCGATGGTCATGCCGAGGAAGTTCTCCCAGCCGACCTCTTCCAGATGCGGATCCTGGAAGGCTTTCATAGTCACCATGTGAATGGGTCCGCGGCCGGCATTCACTTCACTGATGATGCAATGGTTGCGTAGACAGGTCGGGATCGGCCTATGCGTTAAGTGCGACGCTTCCGGATCCAGGTATTCCTTTCCGACCATTTTCTGAAGTTCTGGGAACCACTTGGATTCATACTCCTCGCCCAGACAATTTTGCGTATAGGTCTTCAGGTGCAGGAAATAGGCGCCGACCGGGCCGTAGCCGTCCTTGAAACGGGCCAGCACGATGCGGTTTTCCATCTGCGTCATCTTGGCGCCGGCGTTGATCATGAGCCCATAGGCAGACGCGGATGACCACGGCGCATACCAGGTACGGCCGGAACCTTCGCCTACCGAACGCGGCTTAAAGATGTTGGAGGCGCCGCCCGCGCCGCAGATCACGGTCTTGGACTTGAAGACGTGATAATTGCCTGTACGGACATTGAAGCCGACGGCACCGGCAACCCGGTTCTCCTTGCTGTCGTCCATCAGCAGATGGGTGACGCAGATACGGTTGAAGACTTTGTCGGCAGATTTCTTGGCGGCCTCGGCCACGATAGGCTTGTAGGACTCGCCGTAAATCATGATCTGCCATCGCCCTTCACGCAGATAGCGCCCGGTTTTCGGGTCCTTCATGATGGGCAGGCCCCACTCCTCGAACTGGTGCACCGTGGAGTCGACGTGGCGCGCCATATCGAACAGCAGGTCTTCGCGCACCAGCCCCATCAGGTCGATGCGCGCGTAGCGGACATGATCCTCCGGTTTATTTTCGCCCCACCGGGTGCCCATGTAACAGTTGATGGCGTACAGACCCTGGGCGACCGCACCGGAACGATCGATATTGGCCTTCTCGGCAATGACGATCTTCTTGTCCTGACCCCAGAATCTGGCCTCCCAGGCGGCACCCGTGCCGCCAAGGCCCGCACCGACGACCAAAATATCGATGCCGTCTTCGACGATCGTTTTGTATGCCATCAGTAATACACGCCTTTCTTCAGCTTGAGACCATTGGACTCAAGCGTGTGCAACCCGCCGTCATCCATGCGGATCCACTTTGGCTCATTGTACAGTAGCTGGCTGTCGCGCATTTCCTTGCTCGGCGGGGGAACGTCGGCGAGCTTCGGGATCGCCGTGCCCCAGGGCTTGGTGGTGATGGGCGACAGGAAATTCTTTTCTGTGCCGTTCCGGTATTTAATCTTCCAGGCGATCGTGCCTTTCTCTTCGTCGCGGTCGACGCGCACGCTGTGACCGAGCGGCGCGAAGTCGGCATAGCCGCGCACGTCGATGGCATACTGCGGACAAGCCTTGACACAGGAGTAGCACTCCCAGCACATGTTCGGCTCGATGTTGTAGGCGCGCCGATAGGTCGGGTCGATGTGCATGATGTCCGAAGGACAGATGTCGACGCAATGTCCGCATCCGTCGCACCTTGTCATGTAGACGAAGGTTGGCATGAGTCCGGTTCCTTATCTATTCCAATAGAACTTGCGGGCTGTTTCTTAGTAGTGGCGGGGCGCTTCGCGCTTGATGCCAAGTCCCATTCGCATCGGAGCGTTTCGCAACAGTTCCATGGAGTGTCTTTTCTGTTGTTCAGGATCATCACGGGTCAGCGTCGGCAAATTCTGGGCTGAACCATTGGCCTTGGACACCCTCTTCTCGAATGCCGCGGCCGGTTTGAAGAACATATGAGAGAACTTCGACCACGGGATCGACGCGAACAGCACCGTGGTAGCGATGAGATAAAGCGTCAGGAACACGTAGCTCCAACCCACCTGTCCCGACGTCTGCAGCCACGCCCAGATCAAGCCCAATGCCGCGCCCAGCACGAGCATGGTGACGAAAAGGTCGGCCCGCATGAGGCGGAACGGCGACTGGCCTTCCGCAGAGACATCGGCACGAATGAAAAACCAGAACCAGCATCCGCCAAGGCAAATCATCAATGCGCCGATGTACCAAAGCGTCGCGAGCACCTGGGGTCCCGGATCGGCCGGCGTCGGATAGGCGAACACCATGATGGCGGTGGTGACGACATAGGTGATGAATCCGTACATCCCCAAGAGATGCGCGACGCGACGTTGCTGGTTGCAGAACTCGCCCGACATCGCAACGTCGACCACCGCGGTTTGCACAGCGATTGCGATCTTCTCGCCGCCGCCGACGGACCTGGGCGCCGTCGCCTTGGAGGCGCGCATATTTTCGAAGAAGTACTTGGCGCTTCCCTTATGGATGACATCGAACAGCGTGCCAGCCACGACCAGGAAGGCCATGACACAGACGTAAGCCTGCATGATCGCAGGGGAGATGGACGTCGAAAGTTCAGCGAACGGATTGGTGGTGAACATTGCCAAACGTTTCCCCCGATAGGCACTCGCGGCGAGTGCACGTTTTGACGGCACGATAGCCGACGGCGTGATTGCTAGCAATAATTTGAGCAAAGCAAAACTACCGCTGCGTGAGACAATGTTCATTCACCCAATCGAACGTTTCGTTCGATTGGGCTTCTCATTGAACGCCTCGCAAATGACTTCGCGCTGGCACGCACCGATGGCGCGGCATAGGCTTGGTGCGGGCGCCAAGACGCGAAACGCGCAGCGCCCAAAACGTAGGAAGATGGGGGAGGCGAAAACAAGAGGGAGAGATTCGCCATGAAAATTCGTGAATTCCTCAAAGGCGCTCGCCGCGTCGTAACCTGCTTGCCGGACGACACGCTTGAGACCGTCGCAAAAGCGATGCACGCGAACGGAATTGGCGCCGTACCCGTTTGCGAAATTGGCATCCGCATGGTCGGCATCGTGTCCGAGCGCGATCTGGTGCGTACCTTCGCCACGACCGGCTGCAGCGAACTGGGCAACTTGCGCGTCCGCGACATCATGACGACGCGGGTGAAAAGTTGCGGGCCTGACGAGGACATGCGCACCGCCGAGCAACTGATGCGGCGCAATCACTTCCGCCACGTGCCAGTGGTCGACGCGGGGCACGTCGTGGGCATGCTGTCGATCCGCGACACCCAGGCGCTGCGCCTGCGGGAATCGGAAGACGAGATCAATGTGCTTCGCGATGTCGTGGTGGCCGCGCGGTATCGTTGACCCGGCGGGCATGCGGTCAACACAAAACGGCCGTTAGGCGGCGATGCGCGGGGACGCGCTGGGCCGAATAATCGTTTAAAACGAACGAAAGTACATTAATAATCAATTGGACTGATTAGTTGCACCGCATCATATTGGCCTCGAAACGGAGGCCAATATGAGCGAAATCGCCGTCACCACAGCCCGCGCATCCCGAATCGGCGGGCGGGTTCGCGACAACTTGGCCGCGGTCGTTCCCGGCCTTGCCTTGACGGCGGGTGTGGCGGGGCTGGCCTTTGCGCTCCGCCATCTGCCGGGCGTGGCTATCCTGAGCCCGATGATTCTCGCCACCGTGATCGGCATGACCCTGCATAACGTGTTTGGCACCCCCGCATGGGCCAAGCCCGGCGTCACCTTCAGCCTCAAGCGGGTGCTGCGCCTCGGCATCATCCTGCTCGGGCTGCAGTTGATGGCTTCCCAGGTCGCACAAGTCGGCTTCACCGGCGTCGCTGTCATCGCAGCGACGCTGATTTCGACCTTCGTCTTCACCAAATGGCTCGGCCGCGTGATGGGCGTCGAGGACAAGATGGCCGAGCTGATCGCGGCCGGCACGTCGATCTGTGGCGCCTCGGCCGTCATCGCGACCAACACGGTCACCCGCGGCCGCGACGAGGATGTCGCCTATGCGGTGGCCTGCGTCACCGTTTTCGGCTCGCTCTCGATGTTCCTCTTCCCGCTGCTGCCGGGCCTGCTCCATCTCACTCCGAAAGCCTTCGGCCTGTGGACCGGGGCGTCGATCCACGAAATCGCACAGGTCGTTGCCGCAGCCTTCCAGGACGGCGCCCGCGCCGGCGAGGTCGGCACCGTGGCCAAGCTCACCCGCGTCATGATGCTGGCGCCGGTCGTCATCACGCTCGGCATTCTCGCCATGCGCCGCGCCTCACACGCAGGCAAATCGGAGTCGCGCGCGGCGCCGCCCATGCCCTGGTTCGTGCTCGGCTTTGTCGCGCTGGTGATCTTCAACAGTGTCGTCACCATCCCAGCCGAGCCGAAAGCCTGGATCGCCGTCGCCACGACTTTCCTGTTGTCGATGGCGCTGGCCGCCATGGGGATCGAGACCGATTTCCGCAAGCTCAAGGCCGAGGGCCTCAAGCCGCTCGCTTTGGCTGCGGCTGCCTGGATCTTCATTTCGGTCTTCGCGCTCACGCTGGTGAAGCTGACGCTCGTCTGAGCGCTTCGCGCGCCGTCGTTCAGCCGCGGCGGAACGCCACCGAGGCGATCCATCCGGTCAGCAGCGCCAAGCCCATGGTCGCAAGGCCGTAGATGAGGCTGTGGTTGATGGAAGCATCAACCACGTACTGCGCGATACCGATCTTCTCGACCTGGAAGTTTGCCACTGTCTCGGCGACCGGCTTGCCATCGGCGAAAATCGCCATGGCGACCTCGTAGGTGCCGATCAGCGCGCTCTTCGGCAGCGGGATCTCGGCGCGGAACACCGTCGGGCTGACGAAGCTCACGCCGCGCGGCTGCTCGACGTAAAGACCCTCGTCAATTCTGGCCTTGATGAAATTCGTCTGAAACGGGTCGTTCTGGTCGACGGACTGGTCGACGAAGATGCTGTGCTGCAACCCGATCCGGCGAAAGCGCAAGATGTCAGCGATCGCAATTTCCTCGAACGGACGATTGGCGGAAACCGCAAGGTATGACGGAACCCCGATAAACGTGTTGCTGGCCCGGTTGATCCAAACCCCGAGGACACGCTCCTTGCGGCGCACGATCAGATCCTGGCGCGGGCCCGTGACGGTGACGACGGCGTCATAGGTGCGCGGCGGCGTCTTGCCGTCGGCAATGGCGCCGAAGACGACGATGTGACCGCCGCTGTAATTTGCGCTGATCGAGACCTTGCTCGGCGCGATCGTCACGATCAACCGCTCCGCGCGGGCGGGCGAAACCAGCAATCCGAACGCCGCCAAGGAGACCGCTGCGAATCGCATCCGCGCGCTCATCACTCGCTCCCCAGCACGCGGATCGTGTAAAGGTGCTCGGGCGGACTGATCAGCTCGTAGCCGAAGCGAAAGCCGACCGCCAGAATCAGGAAACCGAGCAGGAAGCGCAGCCGCTCCGGCGCCAGCTTCTGCGAGGATTGCGCGCCAAATTGCGCGCCGACCACGCCGCCGGCCATCAGCACCAGCGCCAGGATCACGTCCACCAGATGGCTGGTCACAGCGTGCATCACCGTTGCCAGCGCCATGGTCGCCGTGGTCAACACCGCCGCCGTACCGATCACCGTCGCGGTCGGCACCCGCAGCAGGTAAATCATCATCGGCACCAGCAGAAAGCCGCCGCCGATGCCCATGATGACGCCGAGCACGGCAATGCCATAGCCGATGGCCACCACCGGAATGAGGGAGATGTAGATTTTCGAGCGGCGGAAGCGGAACTTGAGCGGCAGGCCATGCACCCAGGTGTGCGAGCCGCCCGAACGGCGCATCAGGCTCGGCTTGTTCTGGCGCTGGCGCACGATGCTGCGCACGCTTTCCAGCACCAGGAGCCCGCCGACGGAGGTGAGCAGGATGAGGTAGGAGAAGGCGATCATCAGGTCGAGCTGGCCGAGCGAACGCAGCGTGGTGAAGATCCAGATGCCGCTCCAGGTGCCAAACATACCGCCGGCCAGCAGCGCCATTGCCATCTGGATGTCGACGGCGCGCCGCCGCGAATAGCTGAGCGCGCCCGAAAACGACGATGCGGTAATGTGTGTCGCGACGCTGGCCACGGCGACGCCGGGCGGAATGCCGAGAAAAATCAGAAGCGGCGTCATCAGGAAGCCGCCGCCCACCCCGAACATGCCCGACACGAAACCGACCGCAAGCCCCAGCGCCAGCAGCAGAAAAATGCTTACGGGCAGGTCAGCAATCGGAAGATAGATAGCCAAGGGCTCGATCCGGTTTGCGGATAACGAATTGAATTGGCGAAACTATCGGCCCGGTATGGATGTTCGCAGAGGGCCGCAGTCGTGAACCCACGCCTTAGGTCTTGGCGATGCAAACCGGTCATTTGTGAAGTATCGCATCTGTGCATGACCGGCAAGTTGATACCGCCACACGCCCAACGGCGCCGGCGCGAGCCGGATGCGCGAGGATGAACGTCGGGGTTAGGCCGAGGCATCAAGCCTGGTCTGCATGCATTCGCATGCGCGTCCGTGCGATGCGCAACAACGACGCATCCATAGCCACGCCTTCGCGTCGTGGTGTGTTGATACGGCAGCATGCAGCGTTCCGTCATCATGTTACCGGACGATGCGTTCGCACGCTCTGCTTGTTAAATCGAAATTTGCGATCTGCATGACATGTTGCTGCGCATCAGGCAGCTAGCGTGGCAGTGAGCTCACATGCGTGATCCGAATAATTTCTGTAGTTGTAGGTGAGCCGCATGGCCGTCAGCATCGACCGCAGCAACGCTGAGGCATTGAAACCAGAACTCTATCAACGGGCGATCGAGGCCTGCCCCAATGGCGTGCTCGTCGTCAACGCGAACGGCACAATCGTGCTCGTCAACGGCGAAATCGAGCGTTTGTTCGGCTATCGAAGCGACGAGTTGATCGGCCGGCAAGTCGAACATCTGTTGCCCGAACCCTTGCGCGGCGAGCACGCAGCGCTTCGCCGCAGCTATGAGTTCAAGCCTGTGACGCGTCACCTCGGAATGACGCGCGACTTTGTTGGGCGGCGCAAGGACGGCGGGGCGTTTCCGATCGAGATAGGGCTGAGCCCGATACGCATCGACGGCAAGCTCATGGTGGTGAGCACGATCGTCGACGTCAGCGAGCGCAAGCGACAGGAGCAAATCAAGGATGAATACGTCGCGACGCTCAGTCACGAACTACGCACGCCGATGACCTCGATCAGCGCCGCGCTCGGCCTGCTACTCGTCAATGCCGGCGGCGACCTGCCGCAGCCGGCAACCCACCTGATCGAAATCGCCTATTCGAACTGCCAGCGGCTCGTGCGCCTGATCAACGACGTGCTCGACCTGCGAAAGCTCGAGGCGGGGCAAATGTCGTTCCACAACGAAGACACCGACGCGGTCGCGTTGTTGAACAAGGCGATCGAGGCCAATCGTTCGTTGGCTAACGGTAACCGTGTCAAAATTCGGCTCGACGCTCCGCCGCACGCGATCAACGTCCGCGTCGATCCCGACCGGTTTATCCAAGTCATCACCAATCTTCTCTCGAACGCGATCATGTTTTCACCGTCTGGAAAAGACGTCGTCGTCGCGGTCGAAAAACGCGACGACCACGCTCACATTACCGTGCGCGACGAAGGGCCGGGCATCCCGGCGGAATTCAAAGGCCGTATTTTCCAAGCGTTTGCGCAAGCCGACAATGACGCGACCAGAAAAACGGACGGTACCGGCTTGGGCTTGAGCATTGCGCGCGAGATCGTGGGCCGCATGGATGGGCGTATCGGATTCGGTGACGCTCCCGGCGGGGGAACGGTCTTCTACGTCGATCTGTTCACCACCGACGCCGCGTCGCTGCGGCAGAACGAGCCGGCATCCCGCATGGTCCGCTAAAAGTTCCGCTTCGGTTCGCCGTGCGAACGCGCGCTGCTCGATAGTTGCAAGAATCAATCAATGGCGCGCCCGAAGAGATTCGAACTCCTGACCCCCAGATTCGTAGTCTGGTGCTCTATCCAGCTGAGCTACGGGCGCTTGCTCGCGTGCCCCAAAGGCCCGCGGAACCGCGCATAGCTAACGTTTCGGGTCTTCATTGGCAAGGGTCGAGGCAAAAAACGCCTGTATCCCTGAGGTTTATGCCCGCGCGCGTTCCCCGCGCCGCGCCTCGAGATCGACCGCGGCGTCGGGAATGGTAATGCGGAAGGTGGCGCCGATCGTCCCCGGCACCAGCGCGATTTCGCCGCCGTGCGCGCGAACCAGTTCCGCGGCGATCGCAAGTCCAAGGCCGGCGCCGCCGGCATTGGTCGAGGCGTGAAATGCCTGAAAGATACGGGCGCGCGACTTTTCCGGAATGCCGGGGCCGGTGTCGGAAACTTCCAGCACCACCACACCACCCTCACGCCGGCCGGTGATGCGGATCTGGTCACGCGCCGGATCGCGTTGCCCCCTCGCCTCCAGGGCTTGCGTGGCGTTGCGCGCCACGTTGACCAGCACGCGAAACAGCTGGTCGTAATCGGCATCGACGGTGAGCCCACGCTCGACCGACACGATCCAGCGGATCGGCACGTCAAGACCGAGGCCGAGCGCCTCGTGCACTTCCTCGATCAGCGACTCGACGTCGATGGTCTTGCGCTCCGGCGGCAGCTCCTGGGCGGCACCGTAAGAGAGCGTCGACTGGCAAAAAGCGATTGCGCGCTCCAATGCGCGCATCAATTTCGGCGCGAAACGCTGCACCTTGGGATCGGGCAGCGTTGAAAGCTGGTCGGAGAATATCTGCGCCGAGGCCAGCAGATTACGCAAATCGTGATTGATCTTGGACACCGCCAGGCCCAAGGCGGCCAAGCGGTTTTTCTGATGCAGCATGGAGGCGAGCTCGCGCTGCATGGCGGCGAGTTCTTCCTCGGCGGTGCCGACTTCATCCGTGCGGCCGGACTCGGCAATGATGCGCACAGGATTTTCCGGATCGGCGCGGAAGGCGACCATGTTGTCGGTGATGCGCCGCATCGGGCGCACCAGAAAATAATTGAGCGCGAGAAACACCAAGGTCGCCGTGATACCGGAGATCACCAGCGAGAGCAGTAGAATGTTGACCGAGAAGGTCCACATCGCCTTGCATAACGGCGCTTCGTCGAGAACGATTTCGAGGAATTCGCCGTGCGCCATCGGCGCCGGCCCCACCACGCGCATCACGTCGTCCGGCATGCAGAAAAACAGCGTGCTGAACGAATCCATGATGGCGTGCCACCAGCGCATGTCGCGCATGTCGATGTCCTGCGCGATGCGCGAGGGCACGTTGACGGCCGCCAACATGCGCCGCTCATTGCCCATTTTCACCGCCACCGCGCGCGCGCCGATGCTTTCGAGGATTTGCTTGGCGAGGCTTTCGGGCACCATGCCGCTGGGCGCGGCATCGAGCACCAGCGCCGCCGTATGCGCGGCTGCCAGGCGGTCGTTCAGCCAGTTCTGCCGGAAGTTGGCGACCGACGGCACGTAGATGAGAATTTCCGCCAGCATCACGAACACGATCGTGAGCATCAGCAGCTTGCCGGACAGACCGACGCGCGGACCCGGCCGCATGCGCCGCGGTCCCGGGGTGATCTGATCGACAGTGGGCTCGTTAGCGTCCGGCAATACCGCCTCAACCGAAAAGTCGCAGCCACCTGATGATGCGTCGCAGCATTGGGCGCGTCAAACTGGGCGTAAAAAAGTCGATCGCCGCCCGTTTGCCGATCTCCGACAGCGTCGGATAGGGCAAGACGATACCGGTCATGGCGCGGATATTGAGTTCCTGCGACAGCGCCAGGACCCAGGTCGCGATCAATTCACCCGCATTGGCGCCGACAATGGTTGCGCCGAGAATCTTGCCCTTGCGATCGGTGATGACCTTGATATGGCCGTGGGTCTCGCGTTCGGCCTGGGCGCGATCGTTGTCGTGGTAGGGCCAGCGCAGAATGCGGAATTTGATCTTGCGCTTGCGCGCTTCCGCTTCAGTGAGCCCCGCCTGCGCCAACTCCGGCTCGGTGTACGTCACCCAAGGCACCACATCGTTGTTCACGCGTACCGGCAAGCGGAACAGGGCATTCCGGATCACGAGTCCAGCGTGATAATTGGCGGCGTGGGTGAACTGCAATTGTCCGGCCGCACAATCGCCGATGGCGTAAACGCGCCCGTTGCGGGTCTTGAGCTTGCGGTTCACCGCAATGCCCGCGCGATCATGGCGAATGCCGGCCGCCTCCAGATCGAGTCCCTCGACCGTCGGCTTGCGCCCGGCGGCGATCAGGAGGTGACTTCCTTCGATCGTGCCCTCGTCGTCACCATCCGCGAATGTGACAGCCACGCTGCCCCGCAAGTGACCAACCCGCAGCACCTTTACCCCGCTGCGAACGACGACGCCTTCGCGGTCGAGTTGCGTCAGCACGATAGACGCGGCTTCCGGATCGTCCTTGGCGAGCGGTTGGGCTGCTTCCAGCACCGTCACTTCGCTGCCGAGACGGCGGAAGCCTTGTGCCATTTCTAATCCAATGGGGCCTGCGCCAATGATAACGAGATGACGCGGCCGCTCGGTAAGTGTGAAGATCGTCTCGTTGGTCAGGTAAGGACCGTCTTCGAGACCGGGAATCGGCGGCACGCTCGCGCGTGAACCGGAGGCAATGACGAAACGGCGCGCGCGGATCTCATATTGATCGCCGACGACGACTGATCGGCGACCATTGAATTTGGCATGGCCCCTGATCACCCGCACGCCAAGCCCGTTGAAACGCTCTTCGGAATCGTTGGGCGCGATCGCCGCAATGACACGCTGCACGTGTGCGTGGACTTTGGCGAAATCGACTTCGGCCTGCGCGCGCACGCCGAAGGCCGCGGCATTGTGCGCAAACGCGGCACGCTTTGCCGCCGCCAGCAAGGCTTTCGACGGCACGCAACCGCTATTGAGGCAGTCGCCGCCCATCTTGTGAGCTTCGATCAGTACGCAGGACACGCCGAAGGCCGCGGCAGCGGCCGCCACCGACAGGCCGCCGGAGCCGGCGCCAATGACGCAGATGTCGGGTTTCAGTGTCTCGGCCATGCCCCTCGCCTTCCACAACGATATTACATGGTCGCGCGCGAGCGCGCCCGCAGCCGCTTCACCACCACCGGCACCAGCGCCAGTACGCCAAGCGCCACCAGCGCGCCAATGAGCTGCGGCGTAAGGATGCCCCCGGCATTGAAGGTGAGATGGCAATCGGTTCGCCCGGCCGCCATGCAGGCATCATAGGCACTCTTCTGTGCGGCGATGACGCTGTCGAGACCGGTGCCAGCAAGAGCAAAGACGACCCCTCCCGGAATAATGCCGAGCGCGGTGGCAACGAAAAACGTCGACAGCGATACTCCGGCAAAGGCCGGCACCAGATTGACCAGGAAAAACGGAAAGACCGGCACCAGCCGCAGGAAAAGAAGATAGCTGAAGGCATCGTCGCGGAAGCCGGCCGCCAGTTGGTTGGCGCGCGGGCCGGCGCGCCGCAGCAGCGGCTCGCCAAGCGTGGTGCGGGCAATCAGGAAGATGACAGTGGCGCCGAGCGTTGCGCCGATCACGGCGGCGGCGGCCCCGATCCCGACGCCGAAGAGAAAGCCACCGGACACGGTCAGGAAGGTGGCGCCCGGCAACGACAGGGCAACCGTCGTCACATAGAGGGCGACGTAAGTAAGCACGGCCAGGACCTGATGTTCCGTCACGAACGCGCCGATGGTGGCGCGGTGCCGGACCAGCGCCTCGAGCGAGATCAGCCCGCGGCCGAAGACAAAATACGCCGCAACCCCCAAAAGGACGATTGCCATCAAAGGGATCAGGCGACGGATTATCCAGCCTTTCTGGGGTGCGGATGCCGACATGCCGCCTATATACAATGACGGCCTGAGAAACGGGGCCGCCATCACCCGCTTGTGAGGGGTTTTGACTGAAAAACCGGCGGTTTCGCTTGTACCAGTAGTCGCATTGACGGTGTCCGGCCCCTCCCTTATAAGCGCGCGCAATCGTGCGCCGATCCGCGCAAATTGCGGATTTTCATGGCCGGGAGCGGCTTTTCAGGCCCTTCTATCGCCACGGTGCGACTAGCGGAGAATTGAATCGTGAAGCGGACCTATCAACCGAGCAAGCTTGTACGCAAGCGCCGTCACGGTTTTCGCGCGCGCATGGCGACCACAGGTGGGCGCAAAGTCGTCGCGGCCCGGCGTTCGCGCGGGCGCAAGCGGCTGTCTGCCTGAACGCTTCGAGGATCCGCAGCGCTTGCTTTGCATGGAACGGCTGAGGCAACGGGCGGATTTTCTGGCGGCGGCATCCGGCACCAAGATTACCGCGCCCGCATTTCTGTTGCAGGCGCGCAAGCGATCGGACGACGGGCCGGTGCGTTTCGGCTTTACCGTATCGAAAAAGGTCGGCTCGGCCGTTGAGCGCAACCGGGTACGCCGCCGTTTGCGGGAAGTGGTCCGCCTTGCGACCGACAAGCGGACGCGGAGCGGTCACGATTACGTGCTAATCGGCCGGCGTGCGGCGTTGCAATTGCCGTTCGACCGAATTGTGCAGGATTTCGACGGCGCCTTGCGGCGTCTTCATGCGGGGCGAGACGGCAAAACGAAGACCCGATGACCGATAACAAAAACACCATTCTCGCCATTGTGCTGTCGGCGGTTGTCCTGATCGCCTGGCAGTTTTTTGTCGCCATGCCGCAGCAGAAGGCGCAGCAGGAAAAGCTCGCGGCGCAGCAGCAACAGCAACAGCAGCAACAGACGGCGCAGCCGAACCAGACCACGCAGACCCCGCAGCCCGGCCAGGCCCCGCAAGCCGGCCAGCCCGGTGTCCCGCAAGCGCCCGCGGCAACGGCTCCGGCGGCTGCCGCGGTCAGCCGCGCCGATGCGCTCAAGACAAGCCCGCGCATCCCGATCCGAACGGACAGCCTGCAAGGCTCGATCGACCTGAAAGGCGCGCGCATCGACGACCTCGCGCTCATCAAGTACCGCGAAACCGTCGATCCGGCCTCGCCGCCGATCGAGCTGCTGTCGCCGTCCGGCAGCCCCAACCCGTTTTATGCCGAGTTCGGCTGGACCGGCGACGCCGACAGCAAGGTGAAGCTGCCCAACGGCGACACGCTCTGGAAACAGGACGGCTCCGGCGCGTTGTCGGTCGGCCATCCGGTGACGCTCACCTTCGACAATGGCGAGGGCCTGCAATTCCGCCGCACGATCTCGGTCGACAACAAGTACCTGTTCACGATCAAGGAAGACGTGACGAACAAGGGCGCCAACCCGGTCACGCTTTTTCCCTACGGCCTGATCTCGCGCCACGGCACGCCGAAGACGCTCGGCTACTACATCCTGCATGAGGGCCTGATCGGCGTGCTCGGCGACGACGGCCTGCAGGAATACACCTACAAGAAGATCGAAGATAAAAAGGCGCTCACCTTCAAGGTGACCAACGCCTGGCTCGGCATCACCGACAAATACTGGGCGGCGACGTTGTTGCCCGACCCGAAAGCGCAGGTCGTCGCGCATTTCTCCACCGGCAAGATCGGCACCAAGGAAACCTACCAGACCGACTATCTGCTCGATGCCAAGACGGTGGCGCCGGGCGCCAGCGCGACGGCCGAAGCGCACCTGTTCGCCGGCGCCAAGGAACAGCACGTCATCAACGACTACGAACAAACGCTCCACCTCAATCGTTTCGATTTGCTGATCGACTGGGGCTGGTTCTATTTCATCACCAAGCCGCTGTTTAAAGTGATCGACTGGTTCTACCGCCTGGTCGGCAATTTCGGCGTCGCCATCCTGATCGTCACCGTGCTGATCAAGCTCGCCTTCTTCCCGCTCGCCAACAAGTCCTACGCCTCGATGGCCAAGATGAAGGCGGTGCAGCCGCAGATGGCCGCGCTGCGCGAGCGCTATCCCGACGACAAGGCCAAGCAGCAACAGGAGCTGATGGCGCTGTACAAGAAAGAGAAGATCAACCCGCTGGCCGGCTGCCTGCCGATCGCCATCCAGATCCCGGTGTTCTTCTCGCTCTACAAGGTGCTGTTCGTCACCATCGAGATGCGGCACGCGCCGTTCTTCGGCTGGATCCACGATCTCTCGGCGCCCGACCCGACCAACGTCTTCACGCTGTTCGGCCTCATCCCGTTCGACCCGACGGTCGTTCCCTTCGTCGGCCACTTCCTGCATCTCGGCCTGTGGCCGCTGATCATGGGCGTGACCATGTGGGCGCAGATGAAGCTCAACCCGTCGCCGCCCGATCCGACGCAGGCGATGATCTTCAACTGGATGCCGGTGATCTTCACCTTCATGCTGGCGAGCTTCCCGGCGGGGCTGGTGATCTACTGGGCCTGGAACAACTCGCTGTCGGTCGCGCAGCAGTCGATCATCATGCGCAAGCACGGGGCCAAGATCGAGCTGTTCGACAATATCAGGGCGTTGTTCGGGAAGAAGCGGACGCAGGAGTAGTGCGGCGCGTAACTGCCGGCTTTTCTCCGTTCGAGATGGAGCCTTTTGGCGCCCAAACATTCGAACCTAACGACGATTAGATTCGGGTTTCGACACCCACCGGAACACGCATTGCGGCGGCGCTGATAGCCGTATGTATGTCCAAATCCACATTACGAGTTTTGAGACTAACCACGAGAGCATATCGTGTCTTACGGTTGCACACGTCGGCCGAGGCGCGATAGCGCCACCAGCCATTTACTGGCTTGATACATAGCATATTGCGATTCAGCAGCTCAATCGCGGGGCCGCGCCAGATATCGCAATGCAGGGAACCGGCGGAGATACTGTCCGCTCCGAGTACCCAGCGACCGTCAGCAGGCATTGCCGTGGCGCGGCGGCGCGGGTTATCGCGCTCTGACGCGTTTACCCGGTTTTTGAATTGGCCGAGTGTTTCGCGAGGACGCTGGAGGTCGAAACGCAGTCCATATGACTGATAACGTTGCGGGTCTACATTTGCCGACAACCCCGGATTCGGGTCGATGAAATAAGAAAGCGTCACCTTGAGCTCGACCGGTTCGTTCTCAAGGTTTTCGAGAATGTCGCCTGGAATCGGCAAGTTGTAATAGTGGCATTCGTTGAACTTACGTTGACCCTGAAGCCGGAACGGCTGGATTTCCGTCTGCGCAATCATTGCCAAGTGATTGTTTGCGGACGCGTTGGCCCGGTCGAAATCGGGAACGCCGTAGCCGAAACGCCGGACAAGCTCATACCGATCGCGTTTGTTCGGTCTAGCGTCGATAGCGTCGAGCATCGGCTGGGTCCATTCGGCGCTATGAATCATCAGCGCGCGTATGGTTTCCGGCCAATAAGCCGGGTGTTCCGCCGTCAGGCGGGCGGCCATCCGTGCTGCTTGCGCTGCCGCCGCGCTCGTAGCATCAAAAGACACGAGCGGCAGTTCCGCTTCATGCCCGGTGGTCAGCAGCGATAGCGAGCCGACGGTGAGAATTTCCGTCAGGCCCGGATTTACGGCGCGGTTTCCCGCTTTCATAAGCAACTCGGGCTTGATAGGCGCAATACCCTGCGGCCACGTCACACTGGTGCGGCTATGCGGGCTGAGTTCGCCCGCCGCTACGAGCGGGTTCCAGGATTTATAGCCTTCGTCACGCACGGCGATGAGGTCGGTGACGCCGCCCAGGGTTAGGGCGTTCCACGCCTGCGCTGGGTCTTCGATTGGGTATTCGTCCTGCGGTCTACGGGCGGCGTAGTTTATCTCTGCCGGCACGTTACCGGCAGAAACGACAATAAGCCGACGTGGACGTTCTGCGTCTTCTTCGTCGCCCACCATGCAACCCGATGCAGCCTGGTCGATGGCCGCACTCCATGTGGTCGCGTTTGAGCCGGAAACGTTCTCGTTAGTTATCGCCATACAATAGACGCGCTTGCGCTCGGGTACTTCGATTTCCGGCATCACGATTCCAGCCTGCGTCAGCACGCCATAGCTTTTCGGCTCATTGATTTCGAAATCGGCGGGCGGGAGAAGCTTTACGGATTTAAGCCTGTGCGCCAGCACACGCTGTTCGATATCCGCCAAGGCGGCTGTGAGATCGCCATGCAGCGCCATCCCCGCCATCGCAGTGCCGTGTCCTTTATCGTGATGATCGTCCGTTCCCCAATCGCCATTGAGGGCATGGCAGTCCTCTGTCCCGAGTGCGGGTTCGATGAGCGCGTGGGCGCGGTTGACGCCCGTATCAAGGACACAGACGGCCGGCGCTTCATTGCCTGGCCAAACGACTCGCTCAGCCAGACCATCGACCCACTCTTGCTGGTCACCGCGCACATCGTCGATGAAAAAGACAGGCGTGTCGTCAGCAAGGCGCAGCTCGGCAATGGCGTCGGTCGCGAACATCATCAGTTCGATGGTCGCGCGCGCGGCAAGTACCGGCACGACCACGACTTCGTGGGAATAAAGCCTTTGGTCACGGGCTGCGGCACGCACTTCGAGCCGGGCGCAGACGTCTTCAATAGCAGCTTCGCGGTCCCGATAACACCATAACGCCCACCACGTTTCGGTTTGCGCGTCTTCGGGGATGGCCCTTGCGTCAGTCCACAACGTCGCGATGCGGGCGGCGCGAATGGCCTCGATAGCCTCGACCTTCGCCTTATTGGGTGGATTTCGTGCCTCTTCGGTGAGCGGGCCGTTCAGGTAGTCGTTGATAATCTGTTCGAGCACAGGCCGGGCATGGTCTGGAACATGCAGTGCGATAGTCGTGCGGCTCGTTTCATCGGTTTTGGCCGCACCCGCGCGGATGCCTTCAGTCTTCAAATCGAGCTTGTCAGCCGCAGTACCACGGCGCAGTTCAACCTCGATGACGCTGCTAGTAGGAGCCGGAAGCCGTTGATCCGTCGGGCGCATCGCATCGGCAGCGGCGAGCGCAACGGTCAGTTCGTTCTGAATTCGGCGCCCATGCACTTCGCGGATAACAACCGCGCTGCTGCCGTATGCAGGTTCTCCAGAATATTCCTGCGACGCGGCGAACGCGCTAATATCAACATGCGGAAGATTGAAACGTGAGGGCATACATTACGAACCTTCCGAATCCAGAAAGGCCGTCCGCATCGCGTGGCGTTCTTGCAAACGGCTCACAATATGTTCCGTGGTCAGTTGTCCGCGCTGGTCGAGAATAGCTGTCTTCACCGCATCATCGGTCGCTCGAACGATTTCAGACTGAACTCAAGCCTTCAGCGGCTTGGATGATTTTCTTCCAAAGCGGCTTGGTCACTTTCATCGGGCCAATGTTGGCGCTGATGAGTTGCTTGATTTGCGCCGAAGTCGGCGCGTCGAATTCCAAGACTTGGTCGTACCGGCGCAGCAAGGCGCGGTCAAGCAACGATGGGTGATTGGTCGAGCAGATAATGACGCTGTCGGTCGAGTTTCCTTCTTCCATGAATTGAAGGAAGGAATTCAGAACGCGGCGCATCTCGGCCACGTCATTGGTTGCGGTGCGCTGACCGCCGACCGCATCGAATTCGTCGAAAAGATAGACGCCGCGCCGTTTAGCGGTCTCATCAAATATCAGGCGCAGCTTAGCCGCCGTCTCGCCCATGTAGCGGGTAATCATTCCTTCAAGGCGGATTATAAAGAGCGGCAGATGCAACTCGCCCGCGACCGCTTCTGCGGACATGGTTTTGCCAGAGCCGGGCGGACCGACGAACAGAATACGGCGGTTCGGGACTTTGCCGTGTTCGCGCAACCAATCGCGCTTGCGTTGCTGACGCAGAATGTCTTGGAAGCGTGCGAGCAGCCGCTCGTTGAGGACGACATCCTTGAGTTTGTATCTCGGATCGCGCATCTCAAGAAGCCCTTCGAGACTCCCGCGCGGATATGCGAACGGAATCGCGACCGATGCGCCGCGCGAAGTCGTCGCGCGTGCTTTGTCGATTTCGGCGCGTATCTCTTGCGCCAAGTCCCGACGGCCCTGTCGTGCTTCGGCAGCCGCGACTTGCAGCGCGATAGAAAAGAATGCGTTGTCGTCGCCTTCGGCACGACTTCTCAGAAGTGCCAAAATCGCCTTGGTGCTGGACACAGCGAAACTCCTACCGGCAGTTAACCCTATACTAGCGGCGTGAAGTTTCGGAACTCTTTCTTTTCTCTTGGCCCTACTACTCACTTGATTTTGCATAGCCGAAGCGTCAGAAGCCGCGCCTTGAATATATTCCTTGACACCGTGACGCTGCCCGGCTAGCCATCGGGCATCCTCTCCACAATTGCGCGTGCGGCAACCTCACGTTCCGCGACAACGACCGCCGTTGTTGCGCCCTCTCCCCGCGTGGGAGAGGGCAACTCGGAGCTTCAGCGACAAGATTGGGTGAGGGGGTGAAGCCCCCCTCACCCCGCCGTGGACGTGGACAGCGCCGACGATGCCCTCTCCCACGAGGGGAGAGGGCACGAGAGGCGACGCCCCACCCGCTGAACCGCCGCCAAATTTAAAAAGAGACGACCATGCCCGCCCTCACGCCCGACGCCTGGGCGCAGATCCGCTACGACTACGAGCACACCGACCGCCCGGTCGCGGACATCTGCGCGGACTACGGCATCTCCTCCGGCACGCTGCGCGACCGCATGCGGCGCTGGCACTGGCGGCGGCGGCGTGAGCCGATCCCGCGCGCGGGGCCGCCGGCCTGCCTGGTCGTGGGCGAGGCCAGCGCTTCGCCTGAGACGGCGGTGATCGTGGTGGAGCCTTCGGCGCCTGCGCTGCCGGACGACGGCCGAGGGGCCGCGCCGCCCATCGCCGCCTCGCGAGCCACCGCGGGCGACGTTGCGCTTGCGCCGGCCCTGCAAGAGGCGGTCACGAGCGTGCTGCCGGCCATCCAGCGCGAGCTCGCGCGCATTGCGCAGGGGCGGGCTTATCCGGACGACGCGGCCAAGACCGCGCGGGCGCTGGAAGCGCTGACACGCACCTTGCGCGCGCTGAGCGGGTTGTCGGGCAAGGAGCAGAGACGGCGATGATTGCGCCGCATGCGTGGAAGCATCGCGGCGGTAATTGTTCTATGGTCATTCCGGGGCGCGATGCCCGTATCGGCGCTTCGCGCCGTCCGGGCGCAGACTCCGCCCGCGAACCCGGAATCCATGGCCCCGGTCCGTGCATAGCGCGATTCCGAGCTCGCTCGCTTCGCTCGCGCCCCGGAATGACAGCGAACAGATGCACGCAAACCTACTTCATTCACCCGCAAAGAGATCGAGGCCGGCCGGCTGCTGTTCGCCGGCGACTGGCATTTCGTCGCCGCCGCCGGCTCGCCCGCCTCGCTGCCGCCGATGAAAGGCACCGAGATCGCGCTCGCGGGGCGCTCCAACGTGGGCAAGTCGAGCCTGATCAACGCGCTTACCGGACGCAAAAGCCTGGCGCGCATCTCGCGCACGCCCGGCCGCACCCAGGAGCTGATCTTCTTCACCAGCGGCCAGGGCCTGAACATGGTGGACATGCCGGGCTACGGTTACGCCGCCGCCGCCAAGAGCAAGATCGCGGCCTGGACCGACCTGATCCACGCTTTTTTGCGCGGCCGCGCCAATCTCGCGCGCGTCTATGTGCTGGTGGATGCCCGCCACGGGCTCAAGGACACCGACGCGCCCGTGCTCGACGAACTCGGCCGGGCCGCCGTCAGCCACCAGATCGTTTTGACCAAGTGCGACGCGGTGAAGCCCGCGGAACTCGCGCAGCGTATCGACGAGATGGAAGCGGCGCTCGCCAAGCGCCCGGCCGCCTTCCCGACCGTGCTGGCGACCTCGTCCGACGACGGCAGCGGCATCCCTGAACTGCGCGCCGCGATCGTGCGGCTGTTGGCCGAACGCCGCGCCTGACGGGATTTAAGGTTCGCGCACCAGTTTCTCGATCCGGCGGTCGGGCACGATCCACATCGCCGCCACCAGCGCATAGAGGGCGAGCGAGACGATCGGCGCATAAAAGGCCAGCGCAATTGCGATCAGATAGAGCAACGGCGACAGCTTGCCCTTGAGATCGGCACCGAGCGCATGCGCGAGCGCGGACTGACGCCCCTCTTTGTGCAGGATCGCCTGCTGCAGCAGGACGTAGGCAATCGCCGGCATCAACAGCCCGGCGCCATAGACCGCCGTCGGCAGCGGTTGCAGCAGGTTCTCGCCGAGCCAGGCCGTCTCCGCCGGGATGAGCGAAAGCCAGAACAGCAGATTGGAATTGGCCCACAGGATCAGCCCGTCGATGCGCGCGACCGTGTGCAGCAGATGATGGTGGTTGTTCCAGTAGATGGCGAGATAGATGAAGCTCAGGACGTAGATCATGAAATTGGGCGCCACGCTCATGAGCGCCGTCCAGTCGGCGCCGTGCGGGATCTTCAGCTCCAGCACCATGATCGTGATGACGATCGCGAGGACGCCGTCGCTGAAGGCTGCCAGCCGCTCTTTTCCCATACCGCCCCTGTCCGTCTCGATTGATCGAAAGCGCAAGCTTATCAGCGGCCGCCGACCGGCGCACGGTTCAACCGCCCGCTGCGGCAGCCATCTTCTTTATCGCCGGGGATGGCGCTACCATGCCCCGATGGACCAGTTACTCATCGCGCTCGCCGGCCTCATGGGCGCCGCCGGCGTCATTCTCACCGCCGCCGGCGCGCACGGCAAACCGGGCGCGGGTCTCGACAGCGCCGGCTATCTCCTGCTCATCAATGCGCTCGCCGTCATCGGCGGCGTGCTGCTCGTGCGCCAGGGCGTCATCCTGCGCCCGCTCGGCCTGATCGTGCTGTGGGGATTCGTGCTGGGGGCTGCGCTGTTTGCCGGCGATGTCGCGGCGCGCGCCTATCTCGGCGGCCGGCTGTTTCCCTTTGCCGCGCCGACCGGCGGCCTTGTCATGATCGCGAGCTGGCTGGCGCTGGCCGCCGCCGCGCTGTTGGCCT
This sequence comes from uncultured Alphaproteobacteria bacterium, assembly GCA_963840065.1. Taxonomy (GTDB): domain Bacteria; phylum Pseudomonadota; class Alphaproteobacteria; order Rhizobiales; family Xanthobacteraceae; genus Pseudolabrys. The sequence goes on from CAWIXF010000015.1 coordinate 103,581, forward strand.
TGCGAGGTTAGTTTTTCGCTTGCGCATGATCTTTTTCCGAAAACCGGTTCCCACTTTTCGGGATCATGCGCGAGAGCCTCTTTCGCCCGGCGATGGCGCCCGCTAAAAGGGCGGCGCCAACGGAAGCGAAGGCGCAAAAGGCGTAAAATGGCGCAATGAGCAAAGCCCCCAAATCCGATCTGCAAAAGATCGACCCGCAGACCCAGGCCCGCATCCTGATCGAGGCGCTGCCGCACATGCAGCGCTACGACGAGGAAATCGTGGTGGTGAAATATGGCGGCCACGCCATGGGCGACGAGCAGACCGCCCGCGATTTCGCGCGCGACGTGGTGCTGCTCGAGCAGACCGCGATCAACCCCGTGGTCGTGCACGGCGGGGGCCCGCAGATCCAGGCCATGCTGACCAAGCTCGGCATCAAGTCGGAATTTGCCGCCGGCCTGCGCATCACCGACGAGAAGACCATCGAGATCGTCGAAATGGTGCTGGCCGGCTCGATCAACAAGCAGATCGTCGGTTACATCAACGCCGCCGGCGGCAAGGCCATCGGCCTGTGCGGCAAGGACGCCAATATGGTGAAGGCGCGCAAGGTCACGCGCACCGTGGTCGATCCCGATTCCAATATCGAGAAGGTGGTCGACCTCGGCTTCGTCGGCGAGCCCGACAAGGTCGACACCACCATGCTCAACGAGGTGATCGGGCGCGAACTGATCCCGGTGCTGGCGCCGGTGGCGACGTCCGAGAGCGGCGGCACCTTCAACGTCAATGCCGACACATTCGCCGGCGCCATTGCCGGTGCGCTCGGCGCCAAGCGTCTGCTGTTGCTGACCGACGTGCCGGGCGTGCTCGATAAGTCGGGCAAGCTGATCGAGGAACTCACTGTTGCGGATGCCCGCGGGCTGATCGCCGACGGCACCATCTCCGGCGGCATGATCCCCAAGGTCGAGACCTGTATCTACGCGCTCGACCAGGGCGTCGAAGGCGTGGTCATCATGGACGGCAAGGTGCGGCACGCGGTGCTGCTCGAACTCCTGACCGACCACGGCATCGGCACGCTGATGCACCGCTAGTCTTTAGAGCGTTTCAGAATTAGACGGAAACAGCACTGCGAATTCGGCGTGCTCCCTCTCCCCTTTGGGGAGAGGGTTGGGTTGAGGGGGTTCGTATATCTCGTATGCCCCAACCCCTCGCCCGGCGCACTTCGTGCGCCGACCTCTCCCCCTGGGAGAGGTGAACGGTGCTCGCCGCGATTCCGTCAAACATGGAACTGCATTAGCGATTGCCCGGCGCGATCGCAGTAAGATGCCGCATGATTCGCGCGATTCACTGCGCCGCTTCGCTTGCCGGTGTGGGCCTGCTGATAATGGCCACCGCCGCGCATGCCGATCTCAATCTCTGCAACCGCACCAGCTACCGCGTCGACGCGGCGGTCGGGCTGGAAAAGCACACCATCGTCGCGACGCGCGGCTGGTTCCGCGCCAATCCCGGCCAGTGCGTCAAAGTCGTGGATGGCGAACTCGCCGCCGACGTGGTCTATCTGCACGCACGCACGTCGCCGATCTACGGCAACGCGCCCATGCCGCAGTCGGCCAACAACGCCATGTTGTGCATTCGCGATGGCGATTTCAAAATCGCCGATGCACGCGGCTGTCCGCTCAGCCAGCAGGCGCGCTTTACCCCCGCGCAACCGTCCGATTCAACCGACGGTCCGACCGTCTATCTGGCCGAGGATGCCGGCTACGACGACGCGCAGGCGCGTCTCGCCGGCATCCAACGCTTGTTGTCGATCGCCGGCTATGACGCCTACCCGATCGACGGCGTGCAGGGCTCAAAGACGCAAGCCGCCATCGCCAAGTTTCTCAGCGCTCACAAGCTTGCCGCCGATGCCGCCGCGCAGCCGGCGATTTTCGATACGCTGCTCGCCGCCGCCAGCGACCCGCAAGGCCTGGGCTTTTCCTGGTGCAACGACACGCACTACGACGTGATGGCCGCGCTCGGCGTGGTCGAGATGGGCGCGGTCGTCACCCGCGGCTGGTACCGCGTCACCGCCGGCAAATGCCTGCGGCCCGATCTGCGCGGCAGCCCGCATCGCCTCTATAGTTATGCAGAAGCCGTCGATGCCAGCGGCCGCACCGTGCACAAAGGCGAAGCGCCGCTGGCCTGGGGCGGCAATGTTCCCCTGTGCACGCGCGACGGCAAGTTCGAGCTCAGCAACCAGAAGGACTGCACGAACCGCGGTTTGAATTCCGCCGGCTTTGCGGTTATCGATGCCGGCGCCAACCCGGCCACCACCGTCCGCTTCAAGGAACCGTAGCTCGTGCCCGATGCGTCCCGCCCTGTGCCGCGCGGTTTCGGCAGCGTCGAAACATGGGTGTTCGATCTCGACAACACGCTCTATCCCCACCACCTCAATCTTTGGCAGCAGGTGGACGTGCGCATCCGCGACTACATCGCGGAATTCCTGAAGGTGCCGCACGAGCAAGCCTTCAAGATCCAGAAGGACTATTACAAGCGCTACGGCACCACCATGCGCGGGCTGATGACCGAACACGGGCTCGAACCCGACGCCTATCTCGATTTCGTACACAAGATCGATCATTCGCCGCTAGAACCCAATCCGGCGCTCGGTGCCGCGCTGGAAAAGTTGCCGGGGCGCAAGCTCATCCTCACCAACGGCACGCGCAAGCACGCCGACGCGGTGATGAAGCGGCTCGCCGTGCACCAGCATTTCGAGGACATCTTCGACATCGTCGCCGCCGAACTCGAGCCCAAGCCGTCGCCGCGAACCTACGAGCGCTTTCTCGAACGCCACGTCGTCGACCCAGCCAAGGCCGCCATGTTCGAGGACCTCGCCCGCAACCTGGAAGCGCCGCACGCGCTCGGCATGACAACGGTGCTGGTGGTGCCCGACGCCCAGCGCGAAGTGTTTCGCGAGGGCTGGGAACTGGAGGGGCGCGATGCGGCGCACGTCGACTATCTGACCGACGATCTCACCGGTTTCCTGCAATCGATCGTGCGGCCGCAGTGACCTGAAACGTCAGGCCGCCTTGCCGAGCGCCCCTTCCGGCGCGTCCTTGATGTGCAAATCCCGCTGCGGGAACGGGATCGACAGTCCGGCTGCCTCCAGCGCCACCTTGCCGCGTTCGGTGAGCGCGCGCCGCACCGTCCAGTAGTCGGAATTGGCCGCCCAGACGCGCAGCCGCAAGACCACCGCGCTGTCTCCCAGTTCATCGACGAAGGTCAGCGGTGCCGGATCGGAAGCGATGCGGTCGTCTTCGGCCGCAAGCTTCTGCAACACATCCTGCCCCTTGGCGAGATCGTCGTCATAGGACACGCCGAAAGCGAGATCGACCAGCCGCGTCGGCAGCCGCGAGTAATTGATGATGCGTTTGTTCCACAATTCCGAATTCGGCACGAATTGGTAGATGCCGTCCCAGGAATGCAGCTCGCTGGCGAAGAGACCGACCGACTTGACCGTACCGGCAACCGAACCGGCATCGATATAATCGCCGACATGAAACGGGCGCAGCCACAACATCATCATGCCGGCGGCAATGTTGGACAAAGTGCCCTGCAAAGCGAGGCCGATGGCGAGGCCGGCAGCGCCCAGCGCAGCGAGGATACTGGTGGTCTGGATACCGATTTGGCCGAGCACCGCGACCAGCACGATGACCAGGATGGTGTAGCGCGCCAGCGAAGCGAGCACGCCGGACAGCATCGCATCGATGTGACTCTGCCGACGGAGCACGTGGTTGAGTCCACGGTAAACGCGCGCCGCGATCCACCAGCCGACGATCAGCAGCAGCAGCGCGCCGATGAATCGCGGCAAAGCCGACGTCGCCCAGGCCGCCAACGCCGACACGAAAGTACTCACCTCACCGCCCAATTGCGCGACTGCTACGTCCATTATCTGCTCCTTCCCGGTATGCGACTTCTCCTACGCGAACGGGTCTTAGCGTATCGGCACCGGCGCCGAACTGCGACCCGCTGTCCAATGGGAAAATTCGCGCGGCGGCGGATGTTTTGCCGCGCCATCCGAGGGGCGAAACGCCGATTTAGCCGATGCCGCTGACGAACTGCTGCAATTCCGGCGTCTTGGGCGCGGCAAAGACCTCTTTCGGCTTGCCGGTTTCGTGCACCTTGCCCTGGTGCATGAACACGAGATGGGTGCCGACATCGCGGGCAAATCGCATTTCATGCGTGACCAGAATGAGCGTCATGCCCTCTTTGGCAAGCTGTTCGACCACGCGCAGCACCTCGTTGACCAATTCCGGATCGAGCGCCGAGGTAATTTCGTCGCAAAGCAGTACCTTCGGCCGCATCGCCAGCGCGCGGGCAATCGCCACGCGCTGCTGCTGCCCGCCCGAAAGCTGGCTCGGATAGGACTCTTTCTTGTCGGACAGGCCGACCTTGGCGAGCATTTCGTCGGCGAGCGCGGAGGCGTCCGCTTTCGAGGCCTTGTTCACCACCATCGGCGCCAGCATGACATTGCCGGCGGCGGTCAGATGCGGGAACAAATTGAACTGCTGGAACACCATGCCGACATGCCGGCGCAAGTCGCGCAGGTTTGTCTTCTCACCGCCGACTTCGATGCCGTCGGCGACGATCGATCCCGACTGATAATTCTCGAGCCCGTTGATGCAACGAAGCAGCGTGCTCTTGCCGGAGCCCGAGCGTCCGATGATGGCGACCACGTCGCCCTTGGCGACCTCGATGGAAACGCCTTTCAGCACTTCGAGATCGCCATAGCGCTTCTTCACATCGTGGATGCTAACGAGCGACATTGAGGCGCCTTTCAAGTCGTTTCGAGTACCAGGACAACGGGTAGCAGAGACAGAAATAGATCAGCGCGACCAGCGAATAGACCAGAAACGGACGGAAGGTCGCATTGTTGATCAAAGTTCCGGCTTTGGTGAGTTCGACGAAACCAATGATCGAAGCGAGCGCGGTGCCCTTGATGACCTGCACCGAGAAGCCGACTGTCGGCGGAACGGCGATGCGCAATGCTTGCGGGAGTATCACGTAGCGCATCTGCTCGAAATAATTGAGCGCGAGCGTCGACGACGCCTCCCACTGGCCTTTCGGGATCGACTCGACGCAACCGCGCCAGATCTCGGTCAGGAACGCGCTGGTCCAGAAAGTGAGCGCGAGCCAGGCGGCGAGCCACGCGCTCACCTCGATGCCGAACAGCGCGATGCCGAAAAAGAACAGGAAGAGCTGCATCAGGAGCGGCGTGCCCTGGAAGAATTCGATATAGCTCTTGGTCGCGATTTCCAGCCACTTGATGCCCGAGGTGCGCGCAAACAGCAGCACGAGGCCGACCAGACCGCCGCTGACGAAGGCAATCAGCGACAGGATGATCGTCCACTGGGTCGCCCACAGCAAATTCGACAGGATTACCCAGAAGCTGAACTCGGCCATCTCTCACCGCCTTGTCACGTCACCTTGAACCAGCGCCGCCCGACCATCGCGAGCAGCGCGCGCACGATGATCGCGAGCAGCAAATAAATCACGGAGACAACGAGATAGACCTCGAAGGCGCGGAAATTACGCGACTGGATGAAGTTCGCCGCGTAAGTGAGGTCCTGCGCCGAGATTTGCGAGACCACAGCCGAGCCGAGCATGACGATGATGATCTGCGACGACAGCGCCGGCCAGATTTTCGCAAACGCCTGCCTGAGCACGATATAGCGCAGCACCTCGAACCGGCTCATCGCAAGGCTGGCGCCGGCCTCGAGATGCCCCTTCGGCACGGCCTCGATACCGGCGCGGATGATCTCGGTCGAATAGGCGCCGAGATTGATCGCCATCGCGAGGAACGCCGCGACCGATTCCGACAGGCGCACGCCGAGCGCCGGCAGCCCGAAGAAGATGAAGAAGAGCTGGACGATGAACGGCGTATTGCGGATGAGTTCGACATAGACGACGACGACGCGGCCGAGCCAGGCCGGCCCGAAGGTGCGGGCGGCGGCGCCGGCGGTGCCGACCGTGATACCGCCGACCGTCGACACCACCGTCAATACGACCGTGAACAACAGGCCCTGCGCCAGCACCTGCCAATAAGGCAGCAGGCTGGAAAACTGCAGGTGATAGACCATGACGCGCGGGCCGTCCGCTTAGGGCTTTAGAAGCCGGGCGGCAGCGGGTTCTTCAGCCATTTCATCGAGAGCTTGTTGAGCTCGCCGGAGCTTTTCGCCGTGTCGACGATACCGTTCAGCTTGGCGAGCAATTTCGGCTCGTCCTTGTTGAGACCGACGTAACACGGGCTGTTCTTGATGACGAATTTGAGCAGCGGGGCCCGCGACGGATTCTTCTTGGCAATTGCCGCCGCCACCACGTTGCCGGTCGCGATCAGGTCGACCTGGCCGGAGACGAACGCGGCGATGGTCGCGTTGTTGTCCTCGAAACGCTTCACGGTCGCATCCTTCGGCGCCATCTTGGTGAGCTCCTGCTCCTCGATCGAGCCGCGCGTGGCGCCGACGGCCTTGCCGGCGAGATCGGCCGCCTTGCTCACGGCAACGCCTTTGACGCCGAACACGCCGGAGAAGAAGGGCGCATAGGCCTTGGAGAAATCGATCACCTTCGCGCGCTCGGCATTCTTGCCGAGGCTGGAAATCACCAGATCGACCTTGTGCGTCTGCAGGTAGGGAATGCGGTTGGCGCTGGTGACCGGAACGATCTCGACCTTCACGCCGAGTTGCTTGCCGATGTAGTTCGCCATGTCGATGTCGAGGCCTTGCGGCTTGAGGTCGGCACCGACCGAGCCGAACGGCGCGAAATCCTGCGGCACGGCGATCTTGATGACCTTCGCCGACATGATCTTGTCGAGCGAATCCGCCTTGGCGGGCGCGAGGCCCAGGCTGGAAAGTAAGCCGGCGAGCAGAACAGGGATGGCAAGCAGGGCCGCAAACGGCCGTTTGGCAATCGACATGACGCGTCTCCAGGTTGCTATCTTCGCAACCCGCCGGCCGAAACCGGCGGGACTAAGAAGCGCTGCGCCCGGCGACACCGCACTCGTTCCCTTCGATAACACGCGACCGCGGACAAATCACCCTTCATGACAACGGCTTGACATCCCCCGCCCCGCCCCCGACAAACCGCTGCCAACCGAGCCAGAACAGCCTATGCCAACCGTCAAAACCGCCAAAAATATCGAAAAAACCATCGACGACGCTTTCGAGGGCCGCGACAAGATCGGCCCCAAGACCAAAGGCGCGGTGCGCAAGGCGGTCAACGACGCGCTCGAATTGCTCGACGCCGGCCAGGCGCGGGTTGCCGAGCGGCAGGCGGACGGCGCATGGCACGTCAATCAATGGCTGAAGAAAGCCGTGCTGCTCTCGTTCCGCCTCAACGATATGAGCGTGATCGCGGGCGGCCCCGGCAAAGCCGTCTGGTGGGACAAGGTCGATTCCAAGTTCAAGGGCTGGACGCCGGCGAAATTCAAGAAGGCCGGCTTCCGCGCCGTGCCGAGTTGCGTCGTGCGGCGCTCGGCCTACATCGCGCCCGGCGTCGTGCTGATGCCGTCCTTCGTCAATCTCGGCGCTTATGTCGATTCAGGAACCATGGTCGACACCTGGGCGACGGTCGGCTCCTGCGCGCAGATCGGCAAGAACGTGCATTTGTCTGGCGGCGTCGGCATCGGCGGCGTGCTCGAACCGCTGCAGGCCGGCCCGGTCATCATCGAGGACAACTGCTTCATCGGCGCGCGCTCGGAAGTGGTCGAAGGCGCGATCGTGCGCGAAGGCGCGGTTCTCGGCATGGGCGTCTTCATCGGCATGTCCACCAAGATCGTCGACCGCACGACCGGCCAGATCTATCAGGGCGAAGTGCCGCCCTATTCGGTTGTCGTCTCCGGCACCATGCCCGGCAAGCCTCTGCCGGACGGCCAGCCGGGCCCCAGTCTCTACTGCGCGGTCATCGTCAAACGCGTCGACGAGCGTACGCGCTCGAAGACATCCATCAACGAATTGCTGCGGGATTGATACGGACGGACCGACCAATGAGCGCCGATCCCGTTGCCATTGCCCGCGACCTGTTGCGCTGCCGCTCGATCACACCGGCGGAAGGCGGCGCGCTCAAATATCTCGAAGACGTCCTGAAGAAAGCCGGTTTCGACATCCACCACCTCGCCTTCAGCGAGCCGGGCGAGGACATGGTCGAGAACCTCTATGCCCGCCTCGGCGCGCAAGCGCCCAATCTGGTCTTTGCCGGCCACACCGACGTGGTGCCGCCGGGCGACGAGAAGGCCTGGTCGCATCCGCCCTTTGCCGGCGAAGGCGACGGCGCGGAGCTTTACGGCCGCGGCGCGGTCGACATGAAGGGCGGCATCGCCTGCGCGGTCGCCGCCGTGCTCGATCATCTCGCGCACACTGGCGGCAAGCCGCAAAAGGATGGCAAAGGGTCGATCTCGTTCCTGATCACCGGCGACGAAGAAGGCGTCGCCATCAACGGCACGCCGAAGCTTTTGAAATGGGCGGCCGAGCACGGCGAAAAATTCGACCATTGTATTCTGGGCGAACCGAGCAACGTGGAAGAGCTCGGCGACACCATCAAGATCGGCCGGCGCGGCTCGCTCAACGGACACCTGATCGTGCGCGGCCGGCAAGGCCATGTCGCCTATCCCGACCGCGCCGACAACCCGATCCGCGGACTGGTGACGCTGGTCGAGGCGATCCAATCCGAGCCGCTCGACAAAGGTAGCGCACATTTCCCGCCTTCGCATTTGGAATTCACCTCGGTCGACGTCGGCAACAAGACGGTCAATCTCATTCCGGGCGAGGCGCGCGCGCGCTTCAACATCCGCTTCAACGACAGGCACACGCTCGATTCGCTCAAAGCCCTGATCAAGCAGCGCGCCGAAAAGGCCGGCGGCGGCGCCATCAAATTCGATTTCGAATGGGAGCCGTCGAACGCCGGCGTGTTCGTGACCACGCCGAGCCCGTTTACCGACATGGTGACGGCGGCGATCAAGGAGGTCACCGGCCGCACGCCGCATTTATCGACGACGGGCGGCACCTCCGACGCGCGCTTCATCACGCATCATTGCCCGGTAGTGGAGTTCGGCCTTGTCGGCCAGACCATGCACCAGGTCGACGAGCGCGTGCCGATCGCCGACCTGCGCGCGCTGACGACGATCTATCGCAAGATCATCGATCGATATTTTGGCTGACCTCACGCCCGCCGCTCTGTGTCCGCCTTGAGTGGCGAAGCCACCATAGAGCGGGCATGGCGGCCATATCCGAGAGCGTCCCGAAAGGGAGATTCCGCATTCTGTTTATGGCGGGTTGGACCGGCAACGCCTGACGCAATATGGGCCGCCCGCGCACCCACTGACGCCACGGGTCTCCGTGTGCTAGCGTCGCGCGGCATGAAGGCTTTCGTAGGGGCGACGGAATGCCAGCAGAACGCGTCGAACGCAGACTCGCCGCGATATTCGCCGGGGATATCGCCGGCTATAGTCGGCTGATGGGCGCCGACGAGGAAGGCACGCTTCGCCAACTCAAGGCCCACCGCAAAGACCTGGTTGACCCCAAGATTAGCGAACACCGCGGCCGGATCGTCAAAACCACGGGCGACGGGATGCTCGTGGAATTCGGCAGCGTCGTCGACGCGGTGCGGTGTGCCGTCGACATTCAGCGCGCCATGGCCGAACGCAATGCGGACGTGCCCGCCGACAAGCGCATCGAGTTTCGCGTTGGCGTCAACGTCGGCGACATCATAATCGAAGGCGACGATATTTTTGGTGACGGCGTCAACATCGCCGCTCGCTTGGAGGGAATCGCCGAACCGGGCGGGATCTATATTTCGGACGATACGCTTCGCCAAATCCGCGGCAAAATCGACGTGCTGTGTGACGATCTGGGCGAGAGAGACCTCAAAAACATCGCCCAGCCGGTGCGGGTCTACCGGGTCCGGCTGCAAGCGGCGAAGCCGCAAAACGACTTGTCCCCGACGCTTCCGGAAAAACCATCAATCGTTGTCCTGCCGTTTCAGAACATGAGCGGCGATCCAGAACAGGAATATTTTGCCGACGGCATGGTGGAAGACATTATCACGGCGTTGTCGCGGTTTAAGTCGTTGTTCGTCATCGCGCGCAATTCGAGCTTCGTCTACAAGGGCCGCGCGGTCGACGTGAAGCAGGTTGGTCGTGAACTGGGCGTGCGATATGTGCTCGAAGGCAGCGTCCGCAAATCGTCGAGCAGGGTGCGCATCACGGCGCAGCTTATCGACTCCGCGACTGGCGCGCATCTTTGGGCCGATCGTTTCGATGGTGAACTTGAGGACGTCTTCGACTTGCAGGATCAGGTAACGGCGAGCGTGATCGGCGCGATCGCGCCAAAGCTCGAGCAGGTCGAGATTGAGCGCGCCAAGCGCAAGCCGACCGAAAGCCTGGATGCCTACGATTACTATCTCCGCGGTCTGGCAAACTCGTCGCAGTGGTCGAAGGAGCCCACCGATGAGGCGCTTCGCATGTTTTACCGGGCGATTGAATTGGATCCGGGCTTTGCCGCGGCCTATGGAATGGCCGCCTATTGTTTTGTGATGCGAAAGGGAAACCGGTGGATCATCGACCGCGCGTCGGAAGTCGCTGAAGCGGCGCGACTGTCCAGACTGGCGGTCGACTTAGGCGCGGACGATGCCGTGGCGTTGGCGGGTGGCGGCTATACGCTTGCCTTCGTCGTTCACGAGGTCGAGAAGGGATCCGCCTATATCGATCGCGCGATTGCGCTCAATGCGAACTTTGCCACGGCCTTGGTGTCCAGCAGTTGGGCAAAGGCTTTTCTCGGTGAGTCCGACGAAGCCATCAAGCGTGCGACGAGCTCGATGCGTCTGAGCCCGCTCGATCCATTCAGCTTCCGCGCCTTGGGCGCGATCGGATTGGCTCATTTTATCGCAGGCCGCTACGATGAAGCATCGACTTGGGGAGAGAAGTCCATGCAACTGCGGCCGCATTATTTGCCCGCCATTTGTTATGTGGCGGCGGCCCAGGAGCTTGCGGGACGACATTCCGAAGCACTAAAAATGATGGCGCATTTGCGCGAGGTCGACCCTGCAATGCGCGTGTCCGACGTCAAGGACTGGATGCCGATTCGAAGCGCGGATGGTGTCGCCAGATATGAAGACGGTTTGCGAAAAGCCGGACTGCCGGAATAAGCCGCTCGGTGAGCCGCGCCGCGCACCCAAAAGCAATGCAACCAATCAACTCCGCCGGTCAGCCCGGAAATTGGCTGGCGCAGGCTCAGTAGTCCACCTTCATCAAATAAAGCCCGTCCGGGGGCGCCACCGGACCGCAGGCGGTGCGGTCGCGCGCGGCGAGCGCCTTGCCGAGATCGTCGGCGCTCCATTTGCCCTCGCCGACCGTGACCAGCGAGCCGACCATGGAGCGCACCTGATTATGCAGGAACGAACGCGCCGAGGCGCGCACGATCACCTCTTCGCCATCGCGGGCGACGTCCAGTTGATCGAGCGTCTTCACCGGCGATTTGGCCTGGCACTCGGTGGAGCGGAAGGTCGTGAAGTCGTGCTTGCCGACGAGCGTTTGCGCGGCCGCGTGCATGGCGTCCGTATCGAGCGGACGCGGCACGCGCCAGGCGCGGCCGAGTTCGAGCGTGAGGTCGGGCCGGCGGTTGAGAATGCGGTAGAGATAATGGCGCTTGATTGCCGAGGTACGCGCGTTGAAATCGGCCGCCACTTTTTCCGCCGACAGCACGGCAACCGGATATGGCCGCAGATGCGCGTTGAGCGCGTCGCGCACGGTGTCGGTGTCCCAAACCTTTGAAAGATCGACATGCGCCACCTGCCCGCGCGCATGTACGCCGGCATCGGTGCGGCCGGCGCCTTGCACCGGCGCTTTTTCGCCGTTGAGCGCCTCGATCGCCGCCATCAACACGCCTTGCGCGGTTGTCTGGTCGGCCTGCACCTGCCAGCCGGAAAACGGCGTGCCGTCATATTCGAGGATGAGTTTGTAGCGGGGCATCTACCGCTCCGTTCGTCCCCGCGAAAGCGGGGACCCAGGACGACAAACCGAAAAACTCGTAATTGCCGCTCTGGATTTCCGCTTATGCGGGAATGAACGGGGGATGAGGCCGCACTTCATAACAACAAAGTCCCCCGCTGGACCGCCGTGCCACGCAAGAACTCATCCGCGCTCATCGCCTTGGCGCTGGCGCGTTGCACCTGCGTGAGCCGCAGGGCGCCATCGCCGCAGGCAATCGTGAGGTGATCGTCGAGCAACGTGCCGGGTGTCCCGCTTCCCTCACCCTTGGTCGAGCGCAGGACTTTCACGCGCGCACCGTCGAGCTCGAACCAGGCGCCGGGAAACGGCGACAGGCCGCGAATGTGATTGTGCACCTCATTGGCGGACTTAGACCAGTCGATGCGTGTCTCCTCCTTTGAGATCTTCTGCGCATAGGTCACACCGACCTCCGGCTGCGGCGTCAGCGCGAGCGAGCCGCGCTCCAGGGCGGCAAGCGAGACCCGCATCAAGTCCGCGCCACGCTGCGCCAGAATGTCATGCAGATCACCGACCGTCATATCGGGCGTGATCGGAACCCGGTCCACGTTTGCCATGGCGCCGGTATCGAGGCCTTCGTCCATTCTCATGATGGTGACGCCACTCATCGGGTCGCCCGCCATGATGGCGCGATGGATGGGCGCAGCGCCGCGCCAGCGCGGCAACAGCGAGGCGTGCACGTTGAAGCAGCCGAGCCGCGGCGCATCGAGCACGGCCTTCGGCAGGATCAACCCGTAGGCAATCACCACCGCCACGTCGGCGTTGAACGATTTAAACTCCGCTTGCGCCGCGTCGTCGCGCAGCGTCTTCGGTGTGTTGACGGGCAAGCCAAGACGTTTCGCCTCGCGCTCGACCGGTGTCGGCTGCAATTCCAGCCCGCGGCGGCCGGAGGGCTTGGGCGCGCGCGTATAGACGGCGGCGATGTCGTGGCCGCTGTCGGCGAGCGCGCGCAAAGTCGGCACCGCGAAATCGGGCGTGCCCATGAAGATCAGGCGGAGAGGCATAGATGTTGCGGCCGCTTCATCGCTTGTCATGGCCGGGGGTGCCATCCACGACTTTTCTATCTCACCTCAGCGAAGACGTGGATGCCCGGCACAAAGCCGGGCATGACGGTGACGAAATTTACCCGATGTGATGCTCGGGTGGGTCGTCGTCCTTGAACACCGGCCTTTCGCCGCGCTTGTGCGCCTTGGTGAACTTCCTCACCACCATGTCGCGCTTGAGCTTGGAGATGTGGTCGATGAACAGGACGCCGTTGATGTGGTCGATCTCGTGCTGCAGGCAGGTGGCCAAGAGGCCGGATGCCTCGATCTCCTGCGTCTGGCCCTCGCGATCGAGATATTTCACCCGCACCGCGGCCGGCCGCTCCACCTCCTCGTAATATTCGGGGATCGACAGGCAGCCTTCCTCGTAGGCCGATTTTTCCTCGGACGACCAGACGACCTCCGGATTGATGAAGACCTGCGGCGCCTTCGGCTCGTCCTTCTTGGCGAGGTCCAGGGTGATGACGCGCCGGGGCACGCCGACCTGGATGGCGGCAAGCCCGATGCCGGGCGCCTCGTACATGGTCTCGAACATGTCCTCGATCAGCGTCCGCACGGACGCGTCGATCGCGCCGACCGGCTCGGATGTCAGCCGCAGCTGCTTGTCGGGGATGATGAGGATGTCGCGTTTCGCCATTGGCGCGATTTAAGGGTTGAGGACAGTGGGGTCAATCTCGGCTTTCCCCTTGAGATAAGGGCATTTTCACCATACCGTTCGCCGTTCGTTCGCGCCCTCCCCCGAATCGCGCTACAAGCGCCCAATGCCTGAAACCCTCATCCGCCTCGCCGCCGAACTGCGCCTTACGCCCGACGCGCTTCTATGGGCCGCGCTCGGCGCCGGCGTGCTGGTCACCCTCGGCGTCGTCGTCATCCTCGTGCTGCTCTTGCGTCCGCGCAAGCCGGTTGCGGACCCGGTGGTCGAGCAGCGCATGGCCGACCTCAACGGTCGCATCCTGGCCATGGGCGACCTGCTCGCCAAGGCGCAGTCGCAGCTTCAGCACACCGTGCACGAACGGCTCGATGCGGTGAGCGCGCGGCTCGGCGATTCCATGCAGACGCAGGCCAAGCACACCACCGAGCACCTGCAGCAACTGCATGCGCGGCTGGCGGTGATTGACAACGCGCAGAAGAACATCACCGAACTCGCGACACAGGTGAGTTCGCTGCAGAACGTGCTGTCCAACAAGCAGTCGCGCGGCGCCTTCGGCCAGGGTCAGCTCGAAGCCATCATCGCTGACGTGCTGCCGAAGGGCGCCTACGAATTCCAGTTCACGCTCTCGAACCGCTCGCGGCCGGACTGCGCGATCTTCATGCCGGATTCCGGACCGCTCATCGTCGACGCCAAGTTTCCGCTCGAGGCCGTGGCGGCATGGCGCGACGCGCCGACAGAGGAGGAGCGCAAAGCAGCGGTCGCGCGCGTCAAGCAGGACATCGGCAAACATATTTCCGATATTGCCGGCAAATATCTGATCCCGGGCGAGACGCAGGACATCGCGCTGATGTTCATCCCTTCCGAGTCTGTCTACGCCGACCTGCACGAGCGCTTTGGCGACCTCGTGCAGCGGGCGCAACGCGCGCGCGTCATGATCGTGTCACCGACTCTGATGGTGATGGCGATCCAGGTCATCAAGCAGGTGCGCAAGGACGCCGAAATGCAGGAAGCGGCCGAGCAGATCCGCACCGAAGTGGGCCACATGATGAAGGATGTCGGCCTGCTGGGCGACCGCGTGCGCAAGCTGCAGACCCATTTCGGCCAGGCCAATGACGATCTGGTCAACATCCTAACCTCAACCGGCCGCATCGAGAAGCGCGCCGCCAAGATCGAGGCGCTCGAATTCGACGACGAGCGGCCAAGCGCCGAGGTGATCGAAGCGCCGGTGCGTAAGTTACGGGCCGGGGAGTGACATTCAGCGTCACGGCAAACTGAGGCGCGCTCCCTCGCCCCTTTGGGGAGAGGGTTGGGGTGAGGGGGGTCCTTCGCTATCAATCGTCTATAACCCCTCACCCGGATCGCTTCGCGATCCGACCTCTCCCTATGGGAGAGGTGAAAAACGATTGTTGCTGACAAACAAGGTCACATAAAAGCTGTTTGCATGACCAGCGCCCCCGACAGCACGCCCGCGCGCCAAAGCACGCTCGAAGCCCTCGCGGTCTATCTCAAGCCGCGCGTGCTGATCGTCTTGTTTCTCGGCTTCTCGTCGGGCCTGCCGCTCGCGCTCTCCGGCACCACGCTGGCGGTGTGGCTGACCGAAAGCCACATCGATCTCGGCACCATCGGCCTGTTTTCGCTGGTCGGCCTGCCCTACACCTTCAAGTTCATCTGGGCGCCGATCACCGACGCGCTCGACGTGCCGATCCTGTCGCGCCTGCTCGGCCGCCGGCGCGGCTGGCTCATCTTCACGCAATTGCTGTTGATTGCCGCAATCATCTTTCTCGGCTTCGGCGACCCGACGAAATCGTTGTCGATCGTCATCTTCGGCGCCGTTCTGGTCGCTACCGCCTCGGCCACGCAGGACATCGTGGTCGACGCCTTCCGCGTCGAAAGCCTGGAAACGAACGAACAAGGCGCCGGCATGGCCGGTTATGTCGCCGCCTATCGTATCGGCATGCTGGCGTCGGGCGCCGGCGTGCTGTTCCTGGTTGCCTGGCTGGAAGAAACCGGCATCGCGCGCGACACAGTCTGGCTGTGGGGCTATGTGGCGGCTGCGGCCTGCATGATTATCGGCATGATCGCCACGCTGTTGGCGACCGAGCCCGAGGCGTCGACCGTCGCGGCCACCCACGCCGGCCACAATCCGCTCCAGCGGCTTGTTGACACTGCCGTCGGCGCCTTCGGCGAATTTCTCGCCCGCAACGGCGCCATCATCATTTTGCTGTTCGTGGTGCTGTACAAGTTCTGCGACGCCTTTGCCGGCGCGCTGACCGCCGCCTTCGTCATCAATATCGGCTTCGACAAGGCGACCTATGCCGCCGTCGTCAAAGGCGTCGGCCTTGCCGCCGCGCTGATCGGCGGCTTCGCCGGCGGCTCCATGGCGCGCGCGCTGCCGCTGTCGACCAGCCTGTGGGTCGGCGGTTTTTTGCAGATGTTCTCGAACTTTACCTTTTGCTGGCTGGCGTGGGTCGGCGTGAGCGTGCCGGCGCTCACCTTCACCATCATCGTTGAGAATTTCACCGGCGCCATCGGCACCGTCATCTTCGTCGCCTATCTGTCGGCGCTGTGCGGCGACCGCGCCCACACCGCCACGCAATATGCGCTGCTGACCGCGCTGGCCGCGGTCGGGCGCACGACGCTCGCCTCCGGCGGCGGCTTCATCGCGGAGGCGACCGGATGGGCCTGGTTCTTCGCCATTACCGCAATATCGGCGATCCCCAGCCTCATCCTGCTTGCCTGGCTGCAGCGCATCGGTCACTTCCGGCAGCTCGTGCCGAAAACAGGATAACCCGAGCACTCCTCAGAACGGCAGCCCCACATAATTCTCGGCCATGGACTGCTGCGCCCGTTCCGACGACAGCAGATACGCCAACTCGGTCTCCTGCAGTTTGCGGTCGTAAGAAGCCTGGTCCGGCAAGCGATGCAGCATCATCGTCATCCACCAGGAGAATCGCTGTGCCTTCCACACCCGCGCCAGCGCCTTGTCCGAGTATGCGTCAAGCCCGGCGTCGTCCTTCTTTTGATAGTGGTCGATCATGGCGTGATAGAGATAGTAGATATCGGAAGCCGCGCTGTTGAGGCCGCGCGCGCCGGTCGGCGGCACGATGTGGGCCGCATCGCCCGCAAGAAACAGACGGCCATGGCGCATCGGCTCCGCGACGAAGCTGCGCAGCGGCGCGATGCTCTTTTCGATCGACGGACCGGTGATCATGCGGGCCGCCACATCGGCCGGAAGCCGCCGCTTCAGCTCCTCCCAAAACGCATCGTCCGGCCAATCCTCGACCGTATCCTCGAGCGGTACCTGGATGTAGTAGCGGCTCAACGCCTGCGAGCGCAGCGAGCACAGCGCAAAGCCGCGCTCGTGCTTGGCGTAGATCAATTCAGGCGAAACCGGCTTGGTGCGCGACAGCACGCCCAGCCAACCGAACGGATAGACGCGCTCGTATTCGCGCAGGATGTCCTTCGGGATCGATTTGCGGCTGACGCCGTGAAAGCCGTCGGCGCCGACGACATATTCGCAATCGATGCGAATGATCTGGTCGCCCTCGCGATAGGTCACGTAGGGCGCGGCCGACGTCAGATCGTGCAGCACGACATCCTCGACGTTGTGGATGACGTTGCCCTTCATCCGCGCGCGCGCCTCGTAGAGATCGCGCGTCAGTTCAGTCTGGCCGTAGACGATCACCGAACTGCCGCCGGAATGCTTGTGCAGATCGATGCGATCCATGCCCTTTTCGTGCGAGATAAGGATGCCCTCGTGGATCTCGCCTTCGCGGTCCATGCGCTCGCCGCACTGCGCCTCACGCATCAAATCGGCGAAGCCGTGCTCCAGCACGCCAGCCCGGATCCGCCCCAGCACATATTCGCGGCTGTATTTTTCGAGCAGGATCGTGTCGATGCCCTTCAGGTGCAGCAATTGCGAGAGCAGCAGGCCGGACGGGCCGCCACCGATGATGCAGACCTGCGTTTTCATGGGAGGTCCTCCATCTTACCCGGAGGGTCTTTGCGCCCGCCGGCACCCTGAACATGCTGGCGCTGCCCGTTCGGGGGAATGGATCGAGCGCACTTTGTCTTGTACAAATCGAACATGTCCCGGACGCCGCTGAAATCCGCCATCCGCTCCTACAACCTCTTCGGCGAGGTGCGCGACCTGCCCGACGTCGTCCATTGCGAAACCATCGCGGCGCGCTCGGTGCTGCACGACTGGGAATTCGCGCCCCACCGCCACGCCCGCCTGCATCAGGTCCTGTTCATGGCCCGCGGCGGCGGCCGCGCGACGCTCGAAGGACAAGCGCACCGGCTGCGCGCCATGGACGTCGTCAACGTGCCGGCCGGCCACGTGCACGGCTTCACCTTCAAGCGGGGAACGCAAGGCTGGGTCGTCACTATCGCGGCCGAAATCCTAGACGAGGTGCTGATCCCGCAGGAAGGCCTCGGCCGTGTGCTGGCGGAGCCAGCGGTGTTCCGCGGCACCCTGCAAATGCGCAAGTTGATGCAGGACATTTTTGTCGAATACGGCGCGCGCCAGTTCGCCCGCGCCCATATTCTCAAAGCGCTATCGGCCATGCTGCTCGGCTACGTCGCGCGCGCGCTGGCGACCGAAACGACGCCGGCCAGCGGTACCGGCGATCCCGACATCATCAAGAAATTCGAAGCCTTGCTGGACGCCAACTACACTGCGCACTGGACGGTCGCGCGCTATGCCGCGGCGCTGAAGATCACGCCGACGCACCTTACCCGGCTGACGCGCGAGGCCTTCGGCTTGCCCGCCACGCACATGATCCGCGACCGCATCGTGCGCGAGGCGCGCCGCAACCTCGTCTATACGAATTTGCAGATCTCGACGATCGCCTATGCACTCGGCTTTGACGATCCTGCTTATTTCAGCCGCATCTTTTCGCAGGCGACCGGGCTGTCGCCGAACGAATTCCGCAAGAAAGTGCATTCGGCCTGACTACACGTTGGCAACCGATCAAAACAGCGTCCGCTGCTTGATGGCGGCGGCGAGCGTGCCCTCGTCGAGATAGTCGAGTTCGCCGCCGACCGGGACGCCGTGCGCGAGCCGCGTCACTTTTACGGCGGCGTCCTGCAAAAGCTCGGTGATATAGTGCGCCGTGGTCTGGCCATCGACCGTGGCGTTGAGCGCGAGGATGACTTCTTTTACCTGCACTTCGTGCGCACGCGAGACGAGCGCATCGATCGTCAAATCCTGCGGCCCGACGCCGTCGAGCGGCGACAATGTGCCGCCTAGCACGTGATAAAGGCCGTTGACGGCATGCGCGCGCTCCAGCGCCCAGAGATCGGCAACGTCCGCGACCACGACGATGATGGAGCCGTCGCGGCGCGGGTCGGTACAGACAGTGCAAGGGTTCTGCGTATCGATATTGCCGCAAATTTTGCAGATCTCGATCTTTTCCATCGCGGTCTCGAGCGCCGACGTGAGCGGCGCCATCAGTGCCTCGCGCTTCTTGATGAGAAAGAGCGCGGCGCGCCTGGCCGAGCGAGGACCCAAGCCGGGTAGCCGCGCCAGCAATTGGATAAGGCGCTCGATCTCGGGTCCGGCGACGGCGGTAGGCATGACTATTTGCTGTTCCGGGACGCGGCCATAAGCGCGTTTACGCGCGTCTTCGACTTGCTATGGCGGCGGACCCGGAATCCATAATCGCAGACCGGGGTTATGGATTTCGGGCCCGGCCCTTCGGGCCGTCCCGGAATGACGAAAACTGATTTCCGCATGCTTCAGCCGAAGGGATTCATGCCAGGCGGGAGCTGCATGCCGCCGGTCAGGGCCTTCATCTTTTCCTGCAATGCGGCTTCCGCCTTGCGCCGCGCATCGGCGTGGGCCGCGACCAGCAGGTCCTCGAGGATGTCTTTTTCTTCGGGCTTCAGCAGCGAGTTGTCGACCTTGACGCCTTTGAGATCGCCCTTGGCGGACAACGTCACCGACACCATGCCGCCGCCGGCGGTGCCCTCGACCTCGATGTTTTCGAGCTCGGCCTGCATCGCCTGCATCTTGGATTGAAATTCAGCCGCCTGTTTCATCAGGCCCATGAAATCGGACATCGGCTTATTCCCTTTGGCCCATGATCTTATCCGAAAACCGGTTCCCACTTTTCGGGATCATGGGCTAGTCCTCATTCTCGTCGGGCGCCGGCGCCTCGCCGGTCTCGCCCGCGTCCAGCGTATTCTGCGTCACGCCGACGATCTTGGCGCCGGGGAAGCGGTTGAGCACCGTCTGCACCAGCGGATCGTCGAGCACCCCGCGCTCGATCTCGGCCTGACGCGCGTCGCTCTGCTCGCGCATGGTGGCAGCGCCCTGCTCTTTCGACACCACCACGATCCAGCGCTTGCCGGTCCATTGCGCGAGCTTGCGCTGCAAATCGTGCACGAAGGTCTTGGGCGCGCTCGGGTCGAGCGCGATTTCCAGCTGGCCGTCCTCGCAACGCACCAGCCGCACGTCGCGTTCGAGCGTGAGCTTGACCGGCATGTCGCGCTTTTCCGCGGCCAGTGCAATCAGCTGTTCGAAAGAACCGATCGACAGTGTCGGCGCGGTTTCGGGCGCATCATCTTGCGCCGGCTCGCTGGCAACGCGCGGTGACACCGCCGCCGATGCGCGCGGGCCGCCGCGCGGCGCGTCATAGCGCGGCGCAAAGTTTTGCGGCGGCGCGGATGCCGAGCCGCCATTGCCTTGCGGCCGCGCGGGCGCACCGCCCTCTTCCGTGATCGAGCGCAGCACTTCGTCCGGCGTCGGTAAATCCGCAGCATAAGCGATGCGCACCAGCACCATCTCGGCAGCGGCGACGGGACGGCCGGACGCCTGCACTTCGCTCACACCCTTCAGCAGCATCTGCCAGGCGCGCGAGAGAACGCGCATCGACAGTTTCGCGGCAAAATCGCGGCCTCGCGTGCGCTCGGCTTCCGATAGCGACACGTCGTCGGCGACCGACGGCACGATCTTCACGCGGGTGACGAAATGGGTGAACTCGGCAAGATCGCTTAAGATCACCGCCGGATCGGCGCCGATGTCATATTGCTCGCGCAGTTCTTTGAGCGCCGCCGCTGTATCGCCCTTCATCAACGCCTCGAACAGATCGACGATGCGCACACGGTCGGCAAGGCCGAGCATTTGCCGCGCATCCTCGGCGCGCACGGGACCTGCGGCATTGTTGCGTTGGCCGGCGCCCGTTTCGGTGCCGGCATGCGCGATCGCCTGATCGAGTAGCGACAGCGAATCGCGCACCGAGCCTTCCGCCGCGCGCGCAATCAGCGCCAGCGCCGCGGGCTCCGCCTCTATCTTTTCCTTGGCCGCGATGCTTTCCAAGTGCTGGACCAGCGCCGCCGCGTCCACCCGGCGTAGATCGAAACGCTGGCAGCGCGACAGCACCGTCACCGGAACTTTGCGGATCTCGGTGGTGGCGAAAATGAACTTGGCGTGCGGCGGCGGCTCTTCCAGCGTCTTCAACAGCGCATTGAAGGCCGCGCCCGACAACATGTGCACTTCGTCGAGGATGTAGACCTTGTAGCGCGCCGACATTGGCGCGTAGCGGATAGCGTCGTTGATCTGGCGCACATCCTCGACGCTGTTGTGCGAGGCCGCGTCCATTTCCAGCACGTCGGGATGACGGCTTTCCATGATCGCCTGATCGTGCACGCCCATCGCCGGCATGGTCACGGTCGGCGCCGTCACCGAACCGTCGGGCAATTCGTAATTGAGCGCGCGAGCGAGAATGCGCGCGGTGGTCGTCTTGCCGACGCCGCGCACTCCGGTGAGGATCCAGGCCTGCGGAATGCGGCCCGTCTCGAAAGCATTGGAGATGGTGCGCACCATGGCGTCCTGGCCGATCAGATCGACAAAGGTCGCCGGGCGATATTTGCGCGCCAGCACGCGATATCCGGTTCCGTCTGCGGCAACCTGCTCGGCGGCTTTTTCCGGTTCGCTCATTGCGCCATCCGTCGGTGGCGCTGCGCGCGCCTGGCTCAGTCGGCCGTGGAATTGGGTGGGAGGCTGACGAGCGACCCGATCCGTGCTCGTTAGGGCTGCTTCCTTCCGGATCTGACCCGGTTGGCGAGTGGCTCGTCCACCGCCAACCTCCCGCGTCCTATATCGGGCCATCGGGCGGGGAAAGCAAGGCGAGCGGCCTGGCCAACGTGTTGCGGCAAAGGCAAAAAAATGCCGTCCTTCCGGGGCGCCGCTGAAGCGGCGAGCCCGGAATCCATAATCACGATCCGGGGTTATGGAATCCTGGTTCACGGCCTTCGGCAGTGCCCCGGAATGACCTGTGGACAGTTTCAGAATGACGGCCTGGTCCCTCCACCCGCAACTCGCCGCCGACACCGTCCCGGTCGGCGATCTCGCGCTGTCGCGTTTGCTGCTGGCGAACGACGCGAACTACCCTTGGCTCATTCTGGTGCCGCGCAAGGCCGGCCTCGTCGAGCTCATCGATTTGGCGCCGGACGAACGCAACCAGCTCTTGGACGAAATCGATCGGGCGGCGCGCGCGCTCAAAACCAAAACAAGATGCGATAAGCTCAACATTGCCGCGCTCGGTAACCAGGTGGCGCAATTGCACGTGCATGTGATCGCGCGGCGCAAAGGCGATGCGGCTTGGCCGAAGCCGGTCTGGGGCGCGGTTCCACCGGCCGCCTACGCACCGGCGGCGCGGGACGCGCTGATTGCGACACTGCGTCGCGCGCTTGAAATCAATTGATCGTCGACGCTTGGCTTGTCCTGGTTTGTCTTGTCCTGATTTGTCTTGGTCGGTCTTGGCCGGTCTTGGCGGGCCTTGGCCGGCCTTGGCCAGTCTTCGCCCGTCTTAGCCGGCGCTGCGACGGACGCGTTGCGCGGCGCGCGGGGGCGTGCGAGTTTCCCCGCCGCCATGTCTCCCCGCCCCGATCTCGGCGCCAAGCCGCACCTGGCTTATACCGACAGCCGTATCGAACGCGCGGCCGAACGCCGCGCCGACGAAGCCGCGCTGCGCGCCTTCGCCGACGATCCGCAGGCTCGCGCCTATGTCATTGGCGGCGAACTCATCGTCGCCAGGCAGGCGACGCCGGCTGGCGATCCGTTGTTTACGCTGGCGCAGGCGCGCGCGTTCGAAAACGTGACCGAGACGGTGTTTCTTGGGCTGATCGACAACATGCCGCGTTTCGGGTTCGCCATCGCGCCGGCGACAGCGGAAGCTTTGAAGACGCGCGAGGGTTTCCTCGTCACCGATCTGCGCTCGATCGCGGTGCAGGGTCTGGTCGCCGCCGATCATTTGCCGCCGATCGCCGAAGCCAAGGCCGTGCTGCATTGGCATGCGCGCCATCGTTTCTGTTCCAATTGCGGGGCAGCGACACAGCCGGTCAATGGCGGCTGGCGGCGCGACTGCCCGCAATGCAAGGTGCAGCATTTCCCGCGCACCGATCCCGTGGTGATCATGCTGGCGGTGGACGGCGAGCGTTGCCTGCTCGGGCGCTCGCCACGCTTCATGCCAACGATGTGGTCGTGTCTTGCCGGTTTCGTCGAACCGGGCGAGTCGATTGAAGACGCCGTGCATCGCGAAACACTCGAGGAAGCTGGCATTCGCTGCGGGCGCGTTGAATATTTCCGTTCGCAGCCATGGCCGTTTCCGATGTCGCTGATGATCGGCGCGCATGCCGAGGCGGTGACCCACGACATCGTGGTCGACCGCAACGAGCTCGAAGACGCGCGCTGGTTCAGCAAGGACGAGGTCGTTGCGATGATGCTGCGCCGCCATCCGCAGGGCATCACGGTGCCGCCGATGGCCGCGATCGCGCATCACATCATCCGCACCTGGGTCGACGGCGAGATCGGCTTTGACTGAACGCGTGCCGCAGCGCGCCGCGATTGACGCGGTCTTGCGGCGGCAGAGCGGTGCACGCGCGGGCTTGCGTTAGAAATAATTTCTCTTATAAAGACATATGGAGAGCCTATATAGAAATTAATTCTATGTAAGCTTACATACTTGCTATTTCTTACTATCTTTGGAGCTTTCGCGATATGGATGCTATCGATCGCAAGATCCTTGCTGTGGTCCAGCAAGACGCCTCCCTCTCGGTGGCCGAGATCGGCCAGCGCGTCGGCCTGTCGTCGACGCCGTGCTGGAAACGGCTGCAACGGCTGGAGGCCGAAGGCGTGATCACCCGCCGCGTCGCCCTGGTCGATCCCGACAAGATCGGTCTCGGCACCACGGTGTTCGTCTCGGTCGAAACCGGCGACCATTCGCAGGACTGGCTTCGGCAATTCGCCGACGTGGTCGGCGCCATGCCCGAGGTCATGGAGTTCTACCGCATGGCTGGCGACGTGGATTACATGTTGCGCGTGGTGGTGCCCGACATTGCGGGCTACGACGCCTTCTACAAGAAGCTGATCAACACGGTGCCGCTGAAGAATGTCACGTCGCGCTTTGCCATGGAGCGGATCAAGTCGAGCACCGCATTGCCGATCCCAGACGCACGCTGAGCGCGGTCAACTGCCCAGACGCGCGCTGAGCGCGGTCACGTGCAAGAATCGCTGCCATAAGTCGGCGGCGAGATGCGCGGGCTCATGAACATCTTGTCCGACAGATTGAGCGTTCCGGTCAGCGCATTGCCGACGATCGGCGTGTAGGAATAGGACACCTCCGCGAGAATCAAATAGCTGTTTTTGATGTCGAGCGCCTGGTTCGCAGCATCGAACGTATAGGTCGACCCTTTTCCGCGCGCTGTGCCATTGCGGGTCTCGCTCCACATCACTTTCGCGGTCTGGTTGTCGTCGATCTTGAGGCACGACAGGGTGATCGTGAGGTTGCCGGCCGAATAGGGAGCGACGATTGCCGACGACGCATCGAGAATATTGCTCATGTCGCTGTTGGTGCCTTTGGTGATCGTCGTCACCTGAGCCGTCAGGTTGGCGAGCGCCGCCGCCGTCAGGCTCACCTTGCGGTCGACGTTGACGCCCTCCGAAATCTCCACGCAGCCGAGATAAAGCGTAATCAGGATCGGCGCGACAAAGGCGAACTCGACGGCCGAGACGCCGCGGCGATCGCGCAGGAAGCCCGCGATCTTGTGTGGAGCAAATGAATTTAGTCGTTTCATGGTCAGAACGGTTCGTTGCGAAACACGGCCGTCGCCACTAGCAGGCGCTTACCGTTGGTCAAAGTGGACAAGTTGTTGCCGAGCAGCGACACGTAAATCGGCCACTCGTAGTAGAGCCGTAACACAACGATTTCGCCGGCCGCGCCGGGCGAGTAACCCATACCCGACGTGTCGAGTTTGCCGTTGTTGACCGGCGGCGTGTCGCTGATCGAGCCAAAGCTCGTATAGGTCTCGAGGTCGACCTGAACGCCGTTTGCGCAGTCGAAAAGGCTGACGCCGGCTTTCAGCAGTTTGCAGACCACCTGATCCTTGAACGTCGCCTGGTTATAACCGGCCGATTGCGCCTGCCCGGTCATGACGAGACGGGCTGCGTCGGTGGCGGCGGCTTCCAGCGTCTGGTTGGCGAAGAACACCAGCGCCGTCTCCAAAATTGCGAAAATCAGCGCGAGAAATGGCAACGCGATCAGCGCAAATTCGACGGCGGCGGCGCCATCCTGCCGGTGGACGAAACGGCGCGCGAGCCGCGTCGGCAAAAGCCGACACGCGTGGTTTGCTAGTGATCGTCGAATGGGCATGAGCATGGCGATGCTCTCTTTGCTTGGCGGTGCCGAGACACCACGCTCTCTCCTAGCAAAATCGCCTTTGCGAAATGTTGCCGGGGACGTCGAAAACAAGGCCAATCACGTTAAGCGGCCGGTAACCAACCAAAACCGACAAGAACGCCTTGCCCTATTTGGGCGCCGGTGCACCGCCGCCACCGCCGCCGCCACTACCGCTCTGCTGCGCCTGGCCGTTGCGGGCGGCGGTTTGGGCGAGCGCGGACGTGAAATAGGTGTTGGCATCGCCAAGCGTGATGCGCGGCAAGCATTGCGGGGCGCAGCTATAGGTCTCGCGCTCGACGCCCTTGTAGACCACCACGAGATCGTGCCCCGCCGGCCCCATCACGCGCACCGCTTCGCGCATGATGACTTTGCCTTTGCGGTCGAGCGCGAGCAGGTTGGTGAGCCCATAACCCTTGCCGGTGACAACCAGAAGATTGCCGGCTTGCAAGGTGGCATCGGCGATGAGCGGATTTCCGATGACGATGGTGGAAACGCCCTCGGGCAGCTTCAGCAGACGGGCCTGATCGACCCGGACGGTGAGGAGACCGGCGCGCGCCGACGCGACGGTGGCCACCGTCAACAGCGCACCAGCCAGAACAACAACGAGCAGTCGCCTGCAAGGCCCGAGCACGGCCGCCATCGAACTCTCCAGTACGCTACGCTACACACACGCGGCTGCCGTGAGCGCACGGCTACCACCTCAGCAGTTGACTGCAAATTGGTGAACGAACTGCAAAGAACGGCGAAAACGCGGGCGTAATTCGCTTATTGCAGGAACGGATAAATCAGTTGTTTGCCAAAACTCTCGGGAAAATGCTCGTCATCGATGCCGTAGGCGTCCGGCAGCTCTTTTTCCGGCATGTAAAACGTACCGAACAACAGGTCCCAGATCGGGAAAGTGCCGGCAAAGTTCTTGCTGCCGCCGCGGTCGAGCGCGGTGTGGTGCCAACGGTGGAAGACCGGACCCGACAGCACGTATTTGAAGGGCCCAAGCGTCCATTTCAGGTTGGCGTGCACGAAAGCAGAGCTCGCGGTGTTGAACGGCCCGACCCACAGCATCACGTTCGGCGATATGCCGGCAAGCAGCAGCGCCACGTCGACCGCAATGGAGCCAAGAAATAGGTTCACGGGGTGAAAGCGCGCCGCCGAAATCCAGTCGACGTCTTTCGATGAGTGGTGCACCGCATGGTATTTCCACAAGGCCCCCGCATGAAAGGCGCGGTGGATCCAGTAGAGCAGGAAATCCGAAACCACCAGGAACACGATCGCCTGCCCCCAGAGCGGCAATGCCGAGAGCGGGCCAAAGCCGTCTTCGTAGAAATCCATCAGCGCCTGTTCGCCGTGGATATTGAAAAAGAGCGCCGCGCCCAGCACCAGAAGGCCGATGCGCAGGAAACGCGAGCCGAGCGGGACCAGGAACCAGTAAAGGATGTCGGTGACGATCTCGCGCTTTTGAAACCACAGGCGGCCCGGGTTGCAGGCCTGCCACTGCGTGAGCACGGCGAAGACGAGGCCGAGCGCGATCGAGATCGGCACCAGCTTGAGCAGGGTTTCGCCGGCAACGACAAAAACGCTGATGAATTCGGTCAACATGATCAGAACCTGACGCGATACCCGGCGCAACGCTTGGCGCGGTCAAAAAAACCGGCCGATCCGGTATCGGCGTATGCGGTTAAGATTGGATAAATGCCAGGCTTTTTGGGAATTTACCGGATGCACCGGCACGTCCCCGCCCGGGACGCCGCCGGCGGATGACAGTGCCGGCAGAGTATTCCGGGCTGACCGCCAGTTGCCTGATAAAGCTCCATTTACTTCATCCCTATCGTATTTCTAAAATATACTACAGTCATTTTAAGAACACGCCGTTCATATCAGGGTTTAATT
The DNA here is from genome assembly GCA_963840065.1 of uncultured Alphaproteobacteria bacterium. Taxonomy (GTDB): domain Bacteria; phylum Pseudomonadota; class Alphaproteobacteria; order Rhizobiales; family Xanthobacteraceae; genus Pseudolabrys. Next base: position 130,851 of record CAWIXF010000015.1, read on the forward strand.
ACATAGGCAACAATCCGTTAACCATGTTGTTCTTCCAGATACAACTTGTTAACTACGTAGAGTATACATAGGAATACCTACTGTTTCACTGATCGAATTAACCGGCGTGCAAGACCTCGTTGCTACGGTCTCACTCGTGGCTAAGGCCAGCCGGAAGCAAATTCGGATGCCAAAGGCCACCTCAGACAGCCACGTGTGGATCTAGGAGCTAGCCATGAAGAACCTTTTCGTGCGTTTCATGAAGGACGATTCCGGCGCGACCGCCATTGAATATGGCCTGATCGCGGCGGGCATTTCGGTCGCCATTATCGCGATCGTGAACGGCCTCGGCACTCAGTTGAACACCAAGTTCACCAGCATTTCGGACCAGCTTAAATAATCAGGCTGGACTATAACGATGCAAAGGCTCCGGCCAACGGCCGGGGCCTTTTGCATTTTTGCAGCACGATAGCGGAACTCTCGGGGACCAATGATCCCCGCGCGCTAACCGAACCGCAACACAGCGCGGCGTAGTTTGGATCAAAGCGGTCGCTTTGGGACAACCACCATGCTCATCGATGCAATTCGGCTCCTCCTGTTTCCGGCCTTGATGGCGTTCGCCGCTTCCAGCGATCTTTTCACCATGACCATCTCGAACCGGGTTTCGCTCGCGCTGGCCGGAGGTTTCTTCGTGCTTACGCTCGTGACCGGCATGGGTCTTGCGGCCGTGGGGATGCACGTCGCGGCGGCGGCGCTGGTCCTGGCCGTCGCATTCGGATTCTTCACCCAAGGCTGGATCGGCGGCGGTGACGCCAAGCTTGCGGCGGCGACCGCGCTTTGGTTCGGCTTCGGCCATCTCATGGACTATCTGATCTATGCAGCGCTCTTGGGCGGCGTGCTCACTTTTGTGCTGATCCAGTTCCGCAAGCTGCCGCTGCCCGGTGTGCTGGCACGGCAGAAATGGATTCTCCGTCTGCACGACAAAGGCGGCGGCGTGCCCTATGGCATCGCGCTCGCGGCCGCAGCGCTATTGATCTATCCCAAGACCGGCTGGATGCCTGTGGTCGGCTCCTGAAATTTCGCAAGCGCCGCATACGTGCGGCAAAATATTGCACAACACAAAATTAACTCGATTTAGATACCGCTCCTTAACCATGCCTTGACCTTTACCTGATGAAATCCGGTGCATGCGGTCGCACCGGCCGCCATGTGGTCTGCATCGGCCGAAGTCGGCCGTCGGTAGGTAAGAGAGTGAGCGTATGAAAGCCGCACGTGTCGTAGTGCTGGGTATCGCCGTCGCAGCGGGTGGCATCGCCGCGCTGCTGGCGGGCCGATCCGACAAACCGGCGCAGGTCAAACAAGTGGCCGCGCCAATGTCCGATACGGTCGATATCCTTGTCGCCAAAGAAGACATTCCGACCGGCAAGGAAATCACGCCGGCGGACGTGAAATGGCAACCTTGGCCCAAAGTCACGGCCAGCGGAAATTTTGTGCGCAAGAACGACCGTCCCAACGCCATCGAAAAGATGAGCGGTATGCTCGTGCGCGCGCCGTTCGTTGCTGGCGAGCCGATTCGCGAAGCCAAATTGGTCAACGCCAAAGGCTCCGGGTACATGGCCGCGATCCTGCCGTCAGGCATGCGCGCTGTCTCGACACAGATTTCGCCGGAGACTGGTGCCGGCGGCTTCATCCTGCCGAACGATCGTGTCGACGTCATTCTCACCCGCCGCGATCCTGCGGCGACGAAAGCGACCGGCGTCGACACGCAGACCAGCGAAACGATTCTGAAAAACGTACGCGTGCTGGCGATCGACCAGACCGTGCAGGAGAAAAACGGACAGAAGGTCGTGGTCGGCAAGACAGCGACGATCGAGCTGACGCCAAGCCAAGTCGAGACGCTGACGCTGTCGCGACATCTCGGCTCGCTGTCGCTGGCGCTGCGCAGCATCACCGACGCCAACAAGACCGAAGCCAAGAACGATGACGATCAGGGTCGGCGAGGCAGCGTCAACATGATCCGCTTCGGCGTGAACACACCGACCACGACGCAATGACCAACCAAGGGGACCGAGGGGACATGGCGAAAAGGATACTGATCCGCACCGCCGCGCTGACGGCACTGATCGCCGGCGCTGCCCTGGCGCCGCTGGCTCCGGCAACCGGCGCCGACGCACGGGTCCCGGTCATCAAGGTGGCGGCAAGCGAGGCAACCTCGCGCTTCATCCCGCTCGGCATCGGCAAATCGGTAGCTATCGACTTGCCGGCCGACATCAAGGACGTACTGGTCGCCGATCCCAAGGTCGCCAACGCGGTGATCCGCACCTCCCGCCGTGTCTACATGATCGGCGTGAAAGTCGGACAGACCAACATATTCTTCTTCGACGCCCATGGCAGGCAGATCGCCGGCTTTGATATTGCGGTCACGCGTGACCTTAACGGCGTGCGGGCCGCACTCAAACGGGCGCTGCCGGATTCCAACATCCGCGTCGAGGGCGTCGGCGAGGGCGCCGTCATGCTGACCGGCACGGCCGCGAGCCCCGTCGATTCGCAGCAGGCGTACGATATCGCCGCCCGGCTGGTCGGCGATGCGACAAAAGTGGTGAATGGCATTTCGGTGAGCGGACGCGATCAGGTGATGCTGAAAGTGACGGTCGCGGAAGTCCAGCGCGACGTGATCAAGCAGCTTGGCATTGATATTAACGGCTCGCTCACCTACGGCAGCGCGGTCGTCAACCTCAACTCCACGAATCCGTTCATCGCCACCGGTCTCACACCGACTTCGCAGCTTGCAAGCACCTTTGGCATCAATCCCAACATCAATGCCACGCTCAGCGCCATGGAGCGCGCCGGCGTCATCCGCACGCTGGCAGAGCCTAATCTGACCGCGATTTCCGGCGAGACGGCGACTTTCGTTGCGGGCGGCGAGTTCCCAATCCCCAACGGCTTGTCGTGCGATACCACCAAGTCGCCGCCGGTCTGTCAGGCCCAAGTCGAGTTCAAGAAATTCGGCGTTGGCCTCACCTTTACGCCGGTCGTGCTGTCTGGCGGCCGCATCAGTCTCAAGGTGCAGACCGAGGTTTCCGACCTGTCGCTGGAAAATTCCTTCCCGGTGACGATACCGGGCTCGAGCACGACACTGACAATCCCTTCGATCCGCACACGGCGCGCGGAGACAACCGTTGAAATTCCATCGGGCGGTTCGCTCGCACTCGCGGGCATGCTCCAGGAGCAGACCAGGCAGGCGATCAACGGCCTGCCCGGCCTGATGCAGCTTCCCGTCATCGGCTCGCTGTTCAAGAGCCGCGACTACCTCAACCGCCAGTCCGAGTTGATGATTCTGGTCACGCCCTACGTGGTCCGCGCGGTTGCACAGAAAAAGTTGTCACGTCCTGACGACGGTTTTGCCGATCCGAACGACCCGTCGAGCATCTTGCTCGGCCGTCTCAACCGCATCTACGGCGTCGCCGGCAAAGTCCAGACGCCGACCGAGCGCCACGGCAACTACGGGTTCATCCTGGATTGAGCGGGGAAATACGATGACACGGCAACGAAAACCAATCGGCCCCCGCGGCAGCGCGGCGCGCGTCCTGGCGGCCGCCGGTCTCGTCGCCTTGCTGGCCGGGTGCCAAACCCAACAGCAAGCCGCGAAGGAGATCTACCCGAACGACTACCGGCAACGCCATCCGATCACGTTGAAAGAGGGCGAGCACGACATCGAGGTCTTCATCGGGCGCAATCGCGGCGGGCTTACGCCAATCCAGCGCGCCGACGTGCTCTCCTTCACGCGAGGTTGGCGCCGCGAAGGCACCAGCGGCATCATCATCGATGTCCCGCGTGGCGGCGATACCGACCGTGCGGCCACCGATTCGCTGCGCGAGATCACGTCCATTCTGGCGGCGGCCGGTGTGCCGCGGCGTGCCATCTTTTTGCAGCAATATCATCCATCGCGCCAATCACTGGCGAGCATCAAGATCAAATATTCCAAGCTCACCGCCGAGGCCGGGCCGTGCGGGATGTGGCCGCATGACCTCGGGCCGGTTTATGGCAAGGAATACAACGAAAATCGGCCGTACTGGAACTTGGGTTGCGCCAGCCAACGAAACCTCGCCGCCATGGTCGTCAATCCCGCCGACCTCGTGCAGCCGCGCGGTGAGACGCCGGCCTATGCCGCGCGCCGCTCGATCGCGATCGATAAGTACCGCCTCGGCCAGGATCCGTCCGGCACCTACAACGGCTACGACAAGAGCAAAATCAGCGATATCGGAAAATGATCAATCAAACGCAGCAACACGCAGAGCCTGAAAGTGAAACTGTCTTAGCGCAACCGGTCGAACCGGTGGTGTCGGACGACCATATCGCGCCGGCGCCGCGGGTTTCCGTGCAGGCGTTCTGCGAAACGGTGGAGACAGCCGCCGCCGTACAGGCGGCCCGCGACGATCGCCGCTTGGGCAAAACTCACGTCAAAATCCAAATGGGCGGGGTTGCCGCCGCAGTCGAAGCGTATCGCAGCTCGCCGACGCCGAATGTTGTCATACTCGAATCGGAAAACCGCGCCGAAGATATCCTGAACGGGCTCGACCAACTCGCCGAAGTCTGCGATGCCGGCACGCGCGTGATTGTCGTCGGCCGCATCAATGACGTAACGCTGTACCGCGAACTGACGCGGCGCGGCATCAGCGATTATCTGATCGCGCCGGTCGGAACGATCGATATCGTGCGCGCAATCTGCGGTTTGTACTCGTCACCTGACGCCAAGCCCGTCGGCCGCATCATTGCCGTGGTTGGCGCCAAAGGCGGGGTTGGTGCTTCCACCATCGCCCATAACGTCGGCTGGGCGATCGCGCGCGATCTTTCGCTCGACGCGGTCGTGACCGATCTCGATCTCGCCTTCGGAACTGCGGCCCTCGACTACAATCAGGACCCGCCGCAAGGTATCGCCGACGCTGTCTTTTCACCGGATCGCATCGATACCGGCTTTATCGACCGGTTGCTGTCGAAATGCACCGATCACCTGAGCCTGCTGGCAGCGCCGGCAACGCTCGATCGGGTGTACGATTTCGGCGCCGACGCCTTCGACGCGGTCCTCGATGCCCTGCGCACCTCGATTCCGTGCGTTGTGCTCGATGTCCCCCACCAATGGTCCGCTTGGACCAAACGGCTTCTGATCAGCGCCGACGACATTCTCGTGGTGGCCGGACCCGATCTCGCCAATTTGCGCAACGCCAAGAACTTGGTCGACATGTTGCGCTCGACGCGTCCGAATGACCACCGCCCCTATTACTGCCTCAACCAGGTCGGGGTGCCGAAGCGACCGGAGATTACGCCGGCAGATTTCGCCAAGGCACTGGAAGATCCGCCGCTCGCCGTCATCCCCTTCGATCCGCAATTGTTTGGCACCGCGGCCAATAACGGGCAGATGATTGCCGAGGTATCGGCAAGCCACAAGACGGCGGAGATGTTCCGTCAGCTGGCACAAATCCTGACCGGGCGCACCGAGACCAAACAATCGCGCAGCGGCCTGCTGCCCATGCTCTCTAAATTGATGAAACGGGCGAGTTAGCGCGTGTCGCCAAAGCGGGAAACGGTTTCGGCGGCACTGAGTAATACTGAGGATGGGCGTTAATCCAGCCTGAACGGATTAAAGCCTGGGTCATGTTCGGAGTATCAAGCCGTGTTCGGTAAGCGTAGCGCAATCGCTGAAGCCCGTGTACCGGAGCCTCCGCAGCCGGAGCCCGCCGCGCCGCAGCCGGCTGCGCCGACAGCACCCTCAATTAGCCAGCCGGAAGGCGGCCGCACGCCTTTCCCATCGGAAGGCTTGGGCGCTCCGATCCTGTCGGCGCCGACGCCGACGCGCGCGCCCGCTGCGGTCAACATGCCGGCTGTCGATTCGCGCCGTTCGGAGGCCTATTACGAAACCAAGAGCGTTATTTTCGGCGCTTTGATCGAGGCCATCGACCTCGCCCAGCTCGCCCGTCTCGACGCCGATTCCGCGCGCGAGGAAATCCGAGACATCGTCAACGAAATCATCGCGATCAAGAACATCGTGATGTCGATCTCCGAGCAGGAAGAGCTGCTCGACGATATCTGCAACGACGTTCTCGGCTTCGGCCCGCTCGAGCCGCTGCTCGCGCGCGACGACATCGCCGACATCATGGTGAACGGGTCCGGCACGGTCTATATCGAAGTACTCGGCAAGATTCAAAAGACTGGCATCCGCTTCCGCGATAACCAGCAACTGCTCAACATCTGTCAGCGCATCGTCAGCCAGATCGGCCGCCGGGTCGACGAATCCTCGCCAATCTGCGACGCACGCTTGCCAGACGGCTCCCGCGTCAACTGTATCGTGCCGCCGTTGGCGATCGACGGTCCTGCGCTCACCATTCGAAAGTTCAAGAAGGACAAGCTGACACTCGACCAACTCGTCAAGTACGGCACCATCACGTCGCAAGGTTCCGAGATTCTGCGCATTATCGGGCGCTGCCGCGTCAACACGCTAGTGTCAGGCGGCACGGGTTCCGGGAAAACCACGCTACTCAACTGTCTCACTCAGTTCATCGATCACGATGAGCGCATTATCACCTGCGAAGACGCCGCCGAACTGCAGCTCCAGCAGCCACACGTGGTGCGACTGGAAACGCGGCCGCCGAACCTCGAAGGCGAGGGCCAGGTGACCATGCGCGACCTGGTCAGAAACTGCCTGCGTATGCGTCCGGAGCGGATCATCGTCGGCGAAGTGCGCGGACCTGAAGCCTTCGACCTGTTGCAGGCCATGAACACCGGCCACGACGGCTCGATGGGTACGCTGCATGCCAACAACCCGCGCGAGGGCCTCTCGCGTATCGAATCGATGATCACCATGGGCGGCTTCTCGCTGCCGTCACGCACCATCCGCGAGATGATCGTTGGCTCGATCGATGTCGTCATCCAGGCAGCGCGCCTTCGCGACGGCTCGCGCAAGATCACCCACATCACCGAAGTGATGGGAATGGAAGGCGACGTCATCATCACGCAGGACCTGTTTGTCTACGATATGACCGGCGAAGACGCCAACGGCAAGATTCTCGGCCGCCACCGCTCGACCGGCATCGGCCGGCCGCGCTTCTGGGAACGCGCCCGTTACTACGGAGAGGAAGGCAACCTGGCCGCCACGCTCGACGCCGCCGAAGCGGCGAGCGAAGAGATTCGCGGCTAGAGGGACGTCATGCAATCAATCGCCGTATTTTTTCTGGCAGCAGTTGCGTTCGGCGGCATCGCCTGGGTGTTCATCTATCCGACCCTATCCGGCGAGCGCAAAGCCGAGCAGCGCATGGCCACCGTCGCCAGGACCGAGCCGGTAACACGCACCGCCCGCGGGTCGCAGAAGTCGCGACGCGACGCGATTGAACAAACGCTCAAGGAGTTCGAGGAACGCCACAAGAAATCCAAGAAGCCGCCGCTGTCAGTCCGTATCTCTCAGGCTGGCCTCGACTGGTCAAAGCAGAAATTCATGCTGGTCTCAGCCGGTGTCGGTGCCGTGATGTTCCTGGTCGGTATTTTTTTCGGCACAGGACTTATCCCGGCGGCCGCATTCGGCTTTGCGGGCGCCTTCGGCCTGCCGCGCTGGCTGTTGTCGTTCTTGAAGAAGCGTCGCGAGACAAAGTTTCTCAACGTGTTTCCTGACGCCGTCGACATCATCGTGCGCGGCGTCAAGGCCGGCTTGCCGCTGCTCGACTGCCTGAAGATGATCACGGTCGAATCGCCGGAACCGGTGAAATCGGAATTTCGCGCCATCATTGAAACTCAGGCTATCGGCATGCCGCTCGGAGAAGCCTGCGCCAAGCTCTACGAGGAGATGCCGGTGCCCGAAGCAAGCTTCTTTGGCATCGTCGTCACAATTCAGCAGAAGGCGGGCGGCAACCTAGCCGAAGCACTCGGCAATCTCTCGCGTGTGCTGCGTGAGCGCAAGAAGATGAAAGCCAAAATTACGGCCATGTCGCAGGAAGCGAAGGCCTCCGCCGCCATCATCGGTTCCTTGCCGATCGCCGTGATGCTTCTCGTTTACATCAGCAGCCCGGACTACATCTCCTTGCTATGGACGGCACCAGTCGGCCGCTTGATGCTCGCCGGTTCCGCCGTTTGGATGAGCATGGGCGTGCTTGTCATGAAAAAAATGATCAACTTCGACTTCTGAGTACCGCCGCATGCTTGAAACTCTTATCGATTCAATCAATCCCAACACGTTGACCATGGTGTTCGCCGCCGTGGCGGCGGCCGCCACGGTGCTGACGCTGGCCATGCCGCTGGTCTTCGCCAATCCGCTCGACAAGCGCATGAAGGCAGTCGCCGTCGAGCGCGAGAAGATCCGGCAGCGCGAGCGCGAGCGCATGGCGCAGGAGCAGCAGAGAACCTCACTGCGAAAATCGCCGAAACAGTACGTCCAGAAGGTCGTCGACCGCTTCAATTTGAAAAAGTGGGTCGGCCAGGAAGAGGCCCGGCTCAAGCTGGTGCAGGCCGGCTATCGCGGCCAGGCGCCATACGTCACCTACCTGTTTTTCCGTATGGTGACTCCGGTCGCGGCATCCATCTTCGCCGTGGTCTACGTATTCTTCGTGCTGCACTTGAAATATTCGATGCCGATCAAGATCGGCATCTGCATCGCTGCGGCCTATGCCGGCATGCATCTGCCGCTGATGATCCTGAAGAACAAGATCCAACGCCGGCAGCTCTCCATCAAGCGCGCTTTTCCCGACACGCTCGACCTGCTGCTGATCTGCGTGGAATCCGGCATGTCGATCGAGGCCGCGTTCAAGAAGGTCAGCGAAGAAATCGGCCGGCAATCGGTGCCGCTGGCGGAAGAGCTCACCTTGACGATGGCGGAATTGTCCTATTTGCCGGACCGCCGCCAGGCCTATGAAAACCTTGCCAAGCGCACCGACCTCGACGGGGTAAAATCCGTTTGCATGGCCTTCCAGCAGGCCGAGCGCTACGGCACGCCGCTCGCGCAGATGCTGCGCGTGATGGCGCAGGAAAATCGCGACATGCGCATGTCGGAAGCCGAAAAAAAGGCGGCCGCGTTGCCGCCAAAGCTGACCGTGCCGATGATCCTGTTCTTCCTGCCTGTGCTGTTTATTGTCATTCTAGGACCGGCAGCGATCAAGGTGATGGCCATCCAGTAAGCCGCGCGCGTTCGTTCAGATCACGAGGCGCCGGCCCGCGGCGGCGGCAGATAAGGCAGATTTTTCTTTTTCTTCAGAGCGGTTTGCTGGGCCAACATCTTGCGCAGATAGGCGACATTGGCCTGCGCCTCGCTTTCGGGCAGATCGGCGCTGGCAATTTTTTCCGCTTCGTCGAAGCGGCCTTCCAAGCCAACCACCAGCGCGAGGTTCTGGCGCACCTTGGGCTTGACCCCCGGCTGCGCCACGGCTTTGCGCAGCGTGCTTTCGGCCTTCTTCAATTTCTTTTCCAGCGCGTAAGAGAGACCGAGATTGGAAAGCACCGACGGTTCATTTGGCGCGATCTTGAGCGCGGCCGAGTAGTGCCGCTGCGCGTCGCGATGGCGGCCCATCTGATCGAGCACCGCGCCTTGCGCATTGAGAATCTTCCAGTCTGGATTGTCCGGTGTATGGGCCTTGCCGAGCGCGTCGAGCGCTTCGGTAAAATTGCCGGCGTCGGCAAGCGCCCGGCCATAGGCGCCGAGCAGTTTCATATTGTGCGGATTGCGCATCGCGGCCTGCTGAAGAACGGCGACCGCCTGCGCGCGCTGGTCGGTCTTACGCAGCGCACGGGCATAGGCCATGGCGGCCTCGGCATTGCCCGGATTGGCCTTGTAGCGGGCGCCCCAGGCGTCGAGCGAGCGCCGCCAACCGGAGTCTGTGTTGGGCAAGGCGGACGCGCCGCCGATCGAACCCGTAATGTCGTCGCCCGTGGTCTGGCAGCCGGCCGCCGTCAGAGCCAGAAGCCCGGCGACTGTGGCCGAGGCGATGAGACGGGTGGCACGAACCGTTTTCGGACGCATGGGATCCCGGGCTTTGGCAGTGGTATCCCGAGCAATAAAACGTTAACCCTAACAACCGGTTAACTCGCAACTTCGCGCCCTCGTCATTGCGGGCCGGGAAGCGCAAAAAGCCCCGGAATGACTCGAATTTTGTATAAGGACGCCCATGGACCTCGGTCTCTCTAAGGACGAAATCGCATTGCAGCAGCGCGCCCGCGCCTTCGCGCGCGGGGTAGCGCGTCCACGCGCGGCACAGATCGACCGCGACGAGCAGTATCCCTTCGACGTGGTCAAGGCGCTGGCCGAGGCCGGCTTTCTCGGCATGACCATACCGAAGGCGCTGGGCGGCAAGGATGCGAGCTTCCTCGACGCCGTCTTGGTCATCGAGGAGATGGCGAAATGCTGCACGGTGACTGCCCGTATCGTCGTCGAGACCAATATGGGCGCGCTGTCCACCGTCATGGCCTATGGCAGCGAGGCGCAGAAGGCGCTTGCCGCGCGGCTGGTGCTGGAAGGGGATAAGCCCGCTATCTGCATCACCGAACCGGCCGCCGGCTCCGACGCCACCGCCATGACCACGCGCGCCGACAAGCGCGGCGACACTTACGTGATCAACGGCAAGAAACACTGGATCACGGGCGCCGGCGTTTCGCGCCTGCATCTGATTTTTGCGCGTGTGTTCGACGAAAAGGGCGAAGAGCTCGGCATTGGCGGCTTCCTTGCCGTTCGCGAGGAAACCAATGGATCGAACTCGGGCCTCATCATGAGCAAGCGCGAGCAGACCATGGGTCTGCGCGGCATTCCGGAAGGCGAACTGACGTTCGACAACCTGGAAGTGCCGGCCAGCATGGCCGTGCTGCCGCCATCGGGCTTCCGCCGCGGCTTCGCCGACCTCATGAACGCCTACAACAGCCAGCGCGTCGGCGCCGGTACGGTGGCGATGGGCGTCGGCGGCGGCGCACTTGAACTGGCGTTGGACTTCGCCAAGGAGCGCGAGCAGTTCGGCCGTCCGATCGGCGAGTTCCAGGGACTGCAATGGATGCTGGCCGACATGCAGACGCAACTGACCGCCTCGCGCCTGATGCTCTACCAGGCCGCGCGCTCGCGCGGGCCGGGCGGCAGCGCCTTTCCCGATCCGATGCTGGCGGCGCAGGCCAAGATCTTCGCCTCGGAAACCGCTATCCGTATCGTCAATGACTCGCTGCAAGTGTTCGGTGCACGCGGGTATTCGCGAGAGCTACCATTGGAGCGCATGGCGCGCGACGTGCGCATGTTCACCATCGGCGGCGGCACGGCGCAAGTTCTGCGCACGCTCGTCGCCGCCAAGATGCTCGGCTGGAAGCTGCCGCAGACGCGCGACGGCTACGTCCCTAAATCGTCGCTGCGCGACGCCGCGGAGTAACTGATGCCTACCGTGCCAGCAAACGCCGGCGAAGTGCCGATTTTTTTCGTCAATGCTGGCAACTTCGCCACCGCGACCGAAAAGCTCGGCGAGAACGCATGGAACTTTATCCGCGGCGCGGGATTCGAGCCGAAGCCGGGCCGTTTTCTTCTCGTCCCGGCGGCGGATGGCCAGTTATCCGCCGCGCTTTTCGGCATCGAAGCCAACGAAGAGCCGGCGAAGGACTTGTTCCGCCCTGGTCAGCTCGTCAACCTGCTGCCGCCCGGCACTTACCGGTTCGGCACCGACCCCCACGACGTCCGGCTCGCCATGCTTGGCTTCATCCTTGGCAGCTACCAGTTCACCCGGTACCGCAAAGGTGAGCCACGCAAGGCTTGGCTGGCGGTGCCGCAAGGCGTCGACAGCGATGAGCTTTCCCAGATCGCCGCAGGCGTGACGCTGGCGCGCGACCTCATCAATACGCCGTCCAACGACATGGGCCCGGCGGAACTGGAAGAGGCGGCCCGCACGCTCGCCAGGAAGCACGGCGCCAAGATCAACGTTGTGAGCGGCGAAGCGCTTGCCAAGGAGTTCCCGCTGGTGGCGACGGTCGGCGCCGGCTCCGCGCGCGCGCCACGGCTGATCGATCTCACCTGGGGTAGCGACGGCGATCCCAAGGTCACTTTGGTCGGCAAGGGCGTGTGTTTCGACACCGGCGGCCTCGACATCAAGCCGTCGAGCGGCATGCTCAACATGAAGAAGGACATGGGCGGGGCGGCAACCGCGTTGGCACTCGGCCACATGATCATGGCGCGCAAGCTGAAGGTGAAGCTGCGCATCATCGTGCCGGCGGTGGAAAATTCCATTTCCGGCACCAGCTTCCGCCCGCGCGACATCTACACCTCGCGCAAGGGAATCAGCGTCGAGATCGGCAATACCGACGCCGAAGGCCGGCTGGTTCTGGCCGATGCGTTGACGCTGGCAAGCGAGGACAATCCGGCGCTAGTCATCGATTTTGCCACGCTCACGGGTGCGGCCCGCATTGCGATGGGCCCTGACGTGGCACCGTTTTTCACCGACGACGATGCGCTCGCCGGCGATTTGATGCGCGCGGGGGCTGCGGAAAACGACCCATGCTGGCGTATGCCGCTGTGGCGGCCTTACGACACCATGCTCGATTCCAAAGTGGCCGACCTCAACAACGTCTCGAGCGGCGGCCATGGTGGCGCCATCACCGCCGCGCTGTTTCTGCGCCGCTTCGTCAGCGTACCGTCCTGGCTGCATCTCGATATTTTCGCCTGGACGCCATCCGCCAAACCCGGGCGTCCGGAGGGCGGCGAATGCCAGACTGCACGTGCTCTCTATGCGCTGCTGAAAGCGCGCTACGCCTGAGCCATGGTCGCAATCGATCCGCGCATCCTCGCGTTCCGGCCCGAACTGGCGGCCAACTATCTCAAGGGCCAGGTCGAGGCCGAACGCTTCGTCGACGGCACGCGTTACCAGGTGATCGAGCCGGTGACGCCGCTCCGGCGCGCGGCCTCGCACGATGCACGGCTCGACACGGAAGTGCTGCTCGGCGAGCGGGTGATCGTCTACGAAATCACCGAGGAAGGCTGGGCCTGGGGCCAGCTCGAGACCGACGGCTATGTCGGCTGGCTGTCGGCCAACGCGCTCGGCAAGCCCGGGCCGGCGCCGACCCACAAAGTCTGCGTGCCGCGCACGCTGTGCTTTGCGACCGCCGACATCAAGTCACCGCCGCTCACCGCGTTGCCGATGGGCGCGCGGCTTGTCGTTGCGCGCCAGGACGAACGTTTTGCCGTAACCGCATCCGGCTGGCACGTGCCGGAAATCCATATCACGCCACTTGGATCGCACCGGCGCGACTTTGTCGCCGTCGCCGAGCAATTCCTGGGCGCACCTTATCTGTGGGGCGGCAAGACATCGCTTGGCATCGACTGTTCGGGCCTTGTGCAGACTGCGTTGCAGTCCGCCGGCCGCGCCTGCCAACGCGACAGCGACATGCAGGAACTGGCGCTCGGCAGACTGGTGTCGCTTAAAGAAATGCGGCGGGGCGATCTGGTGTTCTGGAAAGGCCATGTCGCCATCGCCCGCGACGCCGAAACCATCATCCACGCCAACGCGCACCATATGATGGTCGCCATCGAACCGGCCGAAGACGCGATCGCGCGCATCAAGGCGGCCGGCAGTGAAGTCACGAGCGTGAAACGAATTTAACGCGCGCCCTCGCACATCACCTTGTTGCAGCGCGCAACCGACTCGATCACTTTGGCGAGCGACTTGCGGCCCGGATAGCCGAGGATGGCGATGTCTTTGATGACAAAGCCCGGCGTCGCCATGATCACCAGCGAATTGCCGATTTGCAAATGCGCCTTCATGATGTCGGCGAGCGAGTCCTCGTTGGCGACCTTGAGCACTTCGTCGACATTGAGACCGATTTCCTTGGCGGCATCGAGCGCGCGGCTGCCATCGATCCTGCCACGCATCGTGCTCAGCTTGCGGTGAAAGTCGTAGAACTTCCGGGGCGCAAGGCGCAGCACCGCCAGCTCCACGCGCGTGCCCGTCACCGAGGCGGCGCCGAGTACCGGAAACGGCACCAGCACCAGCCGCAGTTCCGGTTCAGACTTGAGCAAAACATCAATGTCGTTCGACGCCGCCCGGCAATAGGGGCAGTTGACGTCGTAGAACTCGGCGACCGTCACCTTGCCCTTCGGATTTCCGACCACGATCACGCCCGGCAACTTGTCGATCTTTTGCGCAAGCGGCACCGGCACACGGTGATTGGCGATGTAGTCGCCATCGTCACCCTTAAGCGGATAAAAGCCGCGGCTGTCGGCTTGCGCGGCAAGTGGAACAAGGCCAATGACGGCGGCAGCGAAGATCAAGCGAAGGATGCGGGGCATGCTTTTCGAAGACGCTCTGTTTGTTCCGGCGTTACGTCATGCCGGGCCGCGTTCGGCAAAGCGAATCACGAAGCGGTGAGCGTCGTTATCGCGGCGCATGACTGGCGTGCAGAATCTCTACCAGCCGGTTGCGGTTGAGCGCCAGCCATTGCAGGCCGATGACCAGCGGCCCGTTGCGCATGGTGCCGAGCGCTACGGCATTGATCGCCGCATCGATGGGAACGCGCATGACCTCGATCCGTTCGCCGCCTGAATCCGTGCGCGTGGGCACGCGCGAGGCATCGACGGCGGCGAGAAAGAGCGTCACTTCCTCGTCGGTCAATCCCGGCGTCGTCAGATAAGTAAACAGTTCGATCAGGCCGGCCGGTTCGACGCCGATCTCTTCCGCGCATTCGCGGCGCGCGGTTTCCGCCGGCGTTTCGCCTGGCTCGACCCGGCCGGCGACGGTCTCGACCAGATCGCCAACACCATTGGCCAGATGCGCCGGCAGCCGAAACTGGCGGATCAGCACGATTTCATCGCGGGCGGGATCGACCGCCAGCACCGCCGCCACCTTGCCAGCGCGCACGATGTCGCGCGTCTGCGCCGTACCGCGTACCGTCACCTGGTAGCGCTGGTAATCGTAGAAGCCTTTGGCCAACGGCTCAGGATGTGACAGCGCCACATCGGCAGGACGGTCGGCGAGTTCGTTGCGGTCGCGCATCGGCGCGCTCACTGTGAAACGATACCCTCGGGCGCGGATTCGAGGTTAAAGGCCGCAGCCAGTAGCGCGCGGGTGTAGTCACTCTTTGGGCTCTTGAACAGGTCGGCCGCCGCCCCCTCTTCGACGATCTTGCCGTGACGCAGCACCAGCAGACGGCTCGCCAGCGCGGCCACTACGCGCAGATCGTGCGAGATGAACATGTAGGTGAGGTCGTGCCGCTTCTGCAAATCACGCAGGAGGTCGACCATCTGCGCCTGGATCAGCATATCGAGCGCGCTGGTCGGCTCGTCGAGCATGATGAAGGTCGGCTCCAGCACCAGCGCACGCGCGATGGCGACGCGCTGGCGTTGGCCGCCGGAGAATTCGTGCGGATAGCGATGGCGCGTGTCCGGATCGAGCCCCACATCCTCCAGCGCCGCGATGACGCGCTTCTCGCACTCGCGCGGCGTCAGGTGCGGATGATGCACCCACAATCCTTCCTCGATGATGTTGCCGACCGACATGCGAGGGGATAGCGAGCCATACGGGTCCTGGAACACGATCTGCATGTCGCGGCGGAACGGCCGCATTTCCTTGAAACTGAGGCCCTGGATGGTCTTGCCCATGAACACGATGGGTCCCTCGCAGGAAATGAGCCGCAGAATGGCGAGGCCGAGCGTGGTCTTGCCGGAACCGGATTCGCCGACCACACCCAGCGTTTCGCCCTTGCGAATCTGCATGCTGATGCCGTCGACCGCCTTGATGTGGCCGACCACCTTGCGCATCAGGCCACGCTTGATCGGGAACCACACTTTCAGATCGTCGGTCTGCACCACAATCGGTGCTTCGGGGCGCGGCGGCGCCGGATCGGGCTTCGGCTCGGCGGCAAGCAGCGCGCGTGTATAGGGATGTTCGGGCGCCTGGAAAACACGCTCGACCGGCCCGTGCTCAACAATCTTGCCCTGGTTCATGACGCAGACGCGGTCGGCGATCCTGCGCACGATGCCAAGGTCGTGCGTGATGAACAGCATCGACATGCCGAGGCGTTTTTGCGTGTCCCTCAGCAGTTGCAGGATTTGCGCCTGCACCGTCACGTCGAGCGCAGTGGTCGGCTCGTCGGCGATCAGCAAGTCAGGCTCGTTCGCCAGCGCCATGGCGATCATGACGCGCTGGCGCTGACCGCCGGACAATTGATGTGGATAGCTGCGCAACCGCGAACGGGGATCGACAATGCCAACCTGGTCGAACAGTTCAACGATGCGCTCGCGCGCCTTGGCGCCGGAAACGCCCTGATGCAGCAACAGGATTTCGCCGACCTGTTTTTCGATCGTGTGCAGCGGATTGAGCGACGTCATCGGCTCCTGAAAGATGATCGCGATGTCGTTGCCGCGCACGTTGCGGATCATGCGCTCCGGCATGGTCAGGAGATCGCGGCTCTTGAAGGTGATCGAACCGGACGGGTGATGCGCCGCCGGATAGGGCAAGAGCTTCATTACCGACAGCGCCGTGACCGATTTGCCCGAGCCGGATTCGCCGACCAGCGCCAGCGTCTCACCGGCGCCGATATCGAACGAGATTTTGTCGACGGCCAGCACCTCGTTCGCCCCGCCGCCGAAGGCGATCGAGAGGTCCTTCACGGACAGCAGGCTTTCGGTACGTGTCATCGGAAGGTCTTTCGCGGATCGAAGGCGTCGCGCACCGCTTCGCCGATGAAGATGAGCAGCGAAAGCATGATGGCAATGGAGAAGAAACCGGTGAGGCCGAGCCAGGGCGCCTGCACATTGGCCTTGCCTTGACTGAGCAATTCGCCGAGCGAGGGCGAACCCGGCGGCAGGCCGAAACCGAGGAAGTCGAGCGCCGTCAGCGTCATCACCGAGGACGACAGGATGAACGGCAGGAACGTCATGGTCGCCACCATCGCGTTTGGCAACAAATGGCGCCAGATAATGGTGCCGCTCGACACGCCGAGCGCACGCGCGGCCTGGATGTATTCGAAATTGCGCCCGCGCAAGAATTCCGCACGCACCAGGCCGACCAGCGACACCCAGGAAAACAAGAGCAATATTCCCAATAGGACAAAAAAGCCCGGCACCAGCACCGAGGAGATGATCAGCAGCAAGTAAAGCGAGGGGATCGAGGTCCATATCTCGATGAAGCGCTGGAACAGGAGGTCGGTCCAGCCGCCGAAATAGCCCTGCACCGCGCCGGCGGCGACACCGATTACCGAGGACACAATGGTCAGGCAAAGGCCGAACAGCACGGATATTCGAAAGCCGTAAATCAACCGCGCCAGCACGTCGCGGCCGCCGTCGTCGGTGCCGAGCCAGTTGTATTCGAGATTGTTGCAGTTGGCGAAACCGTGCGTGGCCGCGTATTGGCAATCCGCCGCAGTCAACATCCATGTCGGTTTGGACGGAAACGGCGACGGCGGCTTGCTCACCTGCGTGTTGTACGAAAAATGAATCGGCGGCCAGACAACGAAGCCGTCCTCTTTATTGATGAGTTCGATCAAATAGGGATCGCGGTAGTCGGCCGCGGTCCCAAACAGGTTCGGATCGTCGGGCTTGCCGAACGCCGTATCGGGATAGGTCACCACCGCCGGGAAGAAAGCGTGACCGTTGACATAAATGAAGACCGGCTTGTCGTTGGCGATGAATTCCGCAAACAACGAGATGATGAACAGCGCCAGAAACAGCCAAATAGACCAATAGCCGCGCCGGTTGGCCTTGATGTTCTGCCAGCGCCGCTTGTTGATCGGCGAGATAGCGATCCAGCGCCGCTCGGGCGGCACGGCCAACTCGATGGTGCCATAGGCGGTGGTGTCGGGCGACTTAACGTCGGTGCGGTCGTCCATCACACCTCCCGCGTCTCGAAGTCGATACGCGGATCGATCCACGTGTAGGTGAGATCGGAAATCAGGTTCACGACTACGCCGATGAGCGAGAAAATGTAGAGCGTGGCGAACACCACCGGATAGTCGCGGTTTAGCACGCTTTCAAAACCGAGCAGGCCGAGCCCATCGAGCGAAAAGATCGTCTCGATCAGCAGCGAGCCGGTGAAGAACGCGGACACGAAAGCGCCGGGAAAGCCGGCAACCACGATCAGCATGGCATTGCGAAAAACGTGGCCGTAAAGCACCTGGCGCTGGTTGCAACCCTTGGCGCGCGCGGTGAGCACGTATTGCTTGCGGATCTCATCGAGAAACGAGTTCTTGGTCAGCAAGGTCATGGTGGCGAAGGCCGAAATCGCCATCGATACGATCGGCAAGGCCAGATGCCAGAAATAGTCGCCGATCTTGGCGTACCACGGCAGCGACCAGAAATTCTCCGACACCAGCCCGCGCAATGGGAACCAATCGAGGAACGAGCCGCCGGCAAACAATACGATCAAGAGAATCGCGAACAGGAAGCCCGGCACCGCATAGCCGACGATGATGATGGTCGACGTCCACATGTCGAAGTGCGAGCCGGCGTCGACCGCCTTCTTGATGCCGAGCGGTATCGAAATCAAATAGGTGAGCAGTGTCATCCAGAGGCCGAGCGACATCGAGACTGGCAATTTTTCCTTGACGAGCTGCAGCACGCTGACGTCACGGAAATAGCTCTTGCCGAAATCAAAGCGGACGTAATTCCACAACATGATGAAGAAGCGTTCGTAGGCTGGCTTGTCGAAGCCGAACTGCTTCTCCAGCTTCTTGATGAATTCGGGGTCGAGGCCCTGCGCGCCGCGATATTTCGAGGTGCTGGCGTCCACTTGCGAGCCGCCCTGCACATTCCCGCGGCCGCCGAAATCGCCGCCTGCCGAGCCCGAAATACGTGACGTGGCACCCGTCTCCGCACCGGTCAGCTTGGCGATGACCTGTTCGACTGGGCCGCCAGGGGCAAACTGGATGACCACGAAAGCCACCAGCATGATCCCGAACATAGTAGGAACCATGAATAGCAGACGGCGGATAATGTACGCGCTCATAAGGTCTTTTTCTTCTGGTGCCTGTCCGTTGCCCTTTAGTGCGCGGAGCCGCCCCACCCTAGCACTGCGGCGGACGTCTGCGTCTCATTGGCTGGCAAAGATAGAGGGGCCGGTCGCGGAAACCAAGGCCGGATGAAGCATTACTGTTTGTTTTGTTGCGCCTTCACCGCTTTGTCACGCTCGGACCACCAAGTCTCTGGAATGCCCCGGAAATAACGTGGTTTGGTATCCGGGAACCCGAATACGTCCCAATACGCGATCCAGTGCGACGCCTTGTACCAATGCGGAATCCAGTAGCGTCCAGCGCGAAAGACGCGATCGAGCGCACGGCAGGCGGCGACGAGTTCCGCGCGCGTCTTGGCGGCAATGGCGGTATCGATCAGCGCATCGATTGCCGGATCGGCAATGCCGGCCAGATTTTGCGAACCCTTCGTCCTGGCCGACTGCGACGACAAATAGCTGCGCAACGAGACGCCGGGCGTCGACGAAAAGCCGAGACGGTCGACCACGATGTCGAAATCGAAATCGTCGACGCGCTGCCGAAACTGCACAGGATCGACAATGCGCAAACTGCAATCGATGCCGATGGTGGAGAGATTCTTCATATAGGTCAGGTGATGCGGCTTGAAGGTCGGTTCCTGGATCAGGAACTCGATGGTGAGCGGCGACCCGTCGGGCATGACACGCTTGCGGTTCTTGAGCGCGAAGCCCGCAGCGTTGAGCAACTGCGCAGCACGCAAGAGCCAACGGCGATCGCGCCCGGAACCGTCGGTGACCGGCGGCAGATAGGGCTCGGCGAACACTTCATCCGGCACTTTGTCACGAAATGGTTCGAGCAGCTGCAATTCGACCGGGCTCGGCTTACCGACCGCCTTCATCGGCGAATTCTCAAAAATGGACTGCGTGCGGTCGTAGGAACCGTACATCAGGTTCTTGTTGGTCCATTCGAAGTCGAAGGCGTCGATCATCGCCTCGCGCAGGCGGCGGTCCTGGAATTTCTTGCGCCGCGTGTTCATGAACCAGCCTTGCGCGCCCGACGGCGTGTTGTCGGGAATGACCTTCCTTTTCACGCGACCGTCCTTGAAGGCCGGGAAGTTGTAACGCGTTGCCCAGGTCCGTGACGTGAATTCCTCGCGGAACAGGTAGCTGCCGCCGCTGAAGCCTTCGAAGCCGACTTCGCGGTCCCGGTAATATTCGTAGCGCACGACGTCGAAGTTGTTGTGGCCCTTTGCCACCGGCAGGTCCGCGCCCCACCAGTCCTTCACGCGTTCGAATTCGATGGCGCGTCCCACATCGACCCGGCCGACCTTGTATGGGCCGCTGCCAAGCGGCGCTTCCAGCGTGGTTTGGTCGAACGGCTGCTTGGCGTAATAGGCGCGCGAGAAGATCGGCAGACCGGCGACAAACAGCGGCACGTCGCGCCCACGCGTCGGCACAAACTTCACGACCACGGTTCGATCGTCGGCGGCTTCCGCGCCCTTCATGTCGCGCACAAGCTGGGTGATGATCGGATGGCCCTTATCCTTGAGCGTGTTCAGCGACCACGCAACATCGTGCGCGGTGAGCGCGCTGCCGTCATGGAATTTCGCTTCCGGGCGCAGCAGGAAGGTGTAGGTCAAACCGTCTTCGGACACGCGCGCGGCGCGGGCGGCAAGGCCATACATGGCATCGGGCTCGTTGCCCGAGCGCACCATCAGGGCGGCGAAAGTGAGATCCATCCCGAAAGCGCCGTTACCTTTGAGGATGTAGCCGTTGAGCGAATCGAAAGTGAGAAAGGAGCCGTTATAGATTCGGCTGCTGACGATTTCGGAATAATGCCCGCCCTTCGGCGCTTGCGGATTGACGTAAGGGAAATGCGCAAAGTCCGCCGGCATTGCGAGATCGCCGAAGGCGGAAATGCCGTGACGCTCGGCCTCCTGCGCGGCAACGGGGCCGACAAACGGACCGGCGGCGCGCGCGGCCGCTGCGGCAGCGGCCAAGGTCAAGGCGCGGCGGCGGCTGATCGGCATCGGTCTATTGCCGCTGCGGCACCTTGGCCGCTTTTTCCTCGTCCCACCACCAGATGGTCGGAAATGCCGAGAGCCCGTATTTCGGCATGGTCTGCGGACGGCTGAAGCGGTCCCAGCGCGCCGTGCGCACCTTGCCGTAGGTCCATTGCGGCACGACGTAGTTGTGCCACAACAACACGCGGTCGAGCGCGTGGGTCGCGGCAACCAGTTCGGCGCGGTCTTTGGCGTAGATGACGCGCTCAATCAGCTTGTCGATCGCTGGATTCTTGATGCCGACCAGGTTGCGCGAACCTGGCTGATCCGCGGCGGCCGAGCCCCAGAAGCCACGCTGCTCGTTGCCGGGCGAGAGCGATTCACCCCAGCTGGCGGTGATGATGTCGAAGTCCCATTGCCGCAGCCGGTTTTCGTATTGTGCGGAATCGACGACGCGCACATTGGCGGCGATGCCGATGCGCTGCAAGGATGGCCGGTAGAACAGAACAAAGCGCTCGGTCGCCGGATCCTCGGCAAGGAATTCCACGCTGAACGGCTCACCGGTCTTGGCGTTGACCAGCTTGGTGTTTTTGATCACGTAGCCGGCCTCGCGAAACAGCTTGAGTGCCTCGCGAAAATTGTTGCGCACCTTCTGCGGATCGCCGTTGACCGGATTGGTGTAGGGCGTGGTGAACAATTCGGCCGGCACAGAATCGCGCACGGTTTGCAGGATTTCGAGTTCCTGGCCTTGCGGCACGCCGGAGGAGGCAAGCTCGGTGCCTTCGAAATAGCTCGCGATGCGCTTGTACTGGCCGTAGAAGAGCTGCTTGTTCATCGCCTCGAAGTCGAAGGCATAGTTGAAGGCGCGGCGCACGCGCGGATCGGAGAATTTCGCGCGCCGGATATTGAAGGCAAATGCCTGCATGATCCCGAAATTTCTGATCGGGAATTCTTCCAGCAGCACTTTCTTGTCTTTGACCGCCGGGAAGCCATAAGCGGTCGCCCAGTTCTTGGCGCTGTTCTCGCTGCGCCAGTCGACCTGATCACCCTTGAAGGCTTCAAGCGCAACGGTGGTGTCGCGATAATAGTCGTATCGCAGTTGCGCGAAATTGTTGGTGCCGATATTGACGTTGAGATCCTTGCCCCAATAATCGGCGACCCGCTCGTAGACAATCGTGCGGCCGGGCGTGAAGTCTTTAATCTTGTAAGGACCGGAACCGAGGACCGGCTCGAGCGTCGTCTGTGTGATATCGCGCTTGCGGCCCTTGTCGTCGGTGCCTTCCCACCAGTGCTTCGGCAGCACGGTCATTTGACCGACGATCTGCGGCAATTCGCGATTGCCCGGCGCATCGAACACGAACGTCACGGCGCGTTCGCCGGTCTTTTCCACTTTGGTGACGTGGCGGTAATAGGCGGCAAGCTGCGGGCTGCTCTCCTTGAGCGCCGCCATCGAGAAAATGACGTCGTCCGGTGTCACCGGCTTGCCGTCGTGCCAGCGCGCATTGGCGCGCAGCCGGTAGGTCACCGAGGCGCGGTCCGGCGGAAAACTCACCGCTTCCGCCAAGAGACCGTATTCGGTCGAAACTTCGTCGAGCGCAGGCGTGGTCAAGGTCTCGGTCAACAAGCCGATGCCGTCGGCGAGGTTACCCTTCACACCCGCCACCACCAGGTTGAAATTGTCGAAGGTGCCGATCGCGATCTGGCGCACGAGGCCGCCTTGCGGGGCGTCCGGATTGACGTAGTTGAAGTGCTTGAAGCCGGACGGATAGCCAGGTTCGCCGAACAGCGAGAGGCCGTGTTTCCAGTCCTTTTCCTGCGCGCGCGCCAGGCGGACGAAAGGCGCGGTTCCCAACGCAGCCAGAGCGGGGCTGGCAAGCGTGGCGGCGGTGGCGCGAAGAATGGATCGACGGCTCAGTTTCATAAGATGCGCTCCGGGCGATTGCCGCCTAAACAATGGGTCGCCACCGATTATGTCGGTTTTTCGATGCGGCACCACAAGTGGCCGTGGTGTCGCGCCCGTTGGTTCCGCTTCAAAACGTAAATGGCCGGGTTTGAACCCGGCCATTACAAAAAATTTAGGTCAGACGTCGGCTGCTCTACTTCGGCTCGGCCGGCGCAGCAGGCGCAGCAGCCGGTGGCGCTGCCGGCTTGCTCTCCGCAGGCTTTGCTTCGGCGGGTTTCGCCTCAGCCGGCTTGGTCTCGCCGCCCGCCGGCGCGGCCGGAGCAGCGGCGGGCGCCGCCTCGGCTTGCGCCTTCGGCAACGGCACCGGATTGTCCGACAGCGTATGCAGGTAGTCGATCACGTCGGCGCGCTGTTGATCGTTCTTGATGCCGGCGAACGTCATCGCGGTGCCGGAGATATAACCGCGCGGATCGGTGAGGAACTTGTCGAGCTCCTCGAACGTCCACTTGCCGCCCTTGGCCTTCATGGCAGCGGAGAAATTGAAGCCGTTGCGGCCCGTTCCACGCAATTCGTCGACCACATTCCACAGGTTGGGGCCAACTCGATTGGGACCGCCCTTCTCAAAGGTGTGGCAGGCCTGGCATTGCTTGGAGATGGCCTTGCCCTTTTGCAGCGAGGCCTTGGCCAGGCGCACGGGCAGCGGCGTCTCTTTCGGCGCTTCTTTCTTTTCCCCGCCTTCGGCCTTCACCGCGATCATGTAGCCGGGCTTGGCCGGCTCTTGCGGTGCGAAAATCGCGCCGGCGCCAATATTGAGCGCAAGCAAAATGAGGCAGGTGGCGAGGATAGCGCCGAGGACTTTGTTGAGTTCGAAGGAATTCATCGGATCTACGCTCTCGGGCCGGGCAATAGGGAGGATCGGCGAATACCGAAAAGGCCCGGCAGCGGCGGACAGATACCGGTTTGCCTCAGCGCTGGCAACCCGTATAAGCGCCCCAGTCCGGCGGCCCTTTAACCGATGCCCGACACCATCATCCTCATTCCCGCCCGCATGGCCTCCACCCGCCTGCCCGGCAAACCGCTCGCGGAAATTGCCGGCGTGCCGATGATCGTGCAGGTGCTGCACCGCGCCCAGGAAGCGAAAGTCGGCGACGCCGTGGTGGCGACCAATTCCGAGACGGTGGCGGCGGCGGTGGAAAAGGCCGGCGGCCGCGCGGTGATGACCCGCTCGGACCACCTCTCCGGCTCCGACCGTATTTTTGAGGCGCTGGACGCGCTCGATCGCGAGCATCGCGTCAAGATCGTCGTCAATGTGCAAGGCGACCTGCCGACCATCGATCCCGCCGATATCCGCGCGGCGCTCGTCCCGCTCAATGACGCGCAAGTGGACATTGCGACGCTTGCCGCCACGATCACGGACCCAGGCGAACTGACCAATCCGCATGTCGTGAAAGTGCTCGGATCGCCGGTTGCGCCCGGTCGCCTGCACGCGACAAGATTTACGCGCGCCGACGCAACCGGGCCCGGCCCGCACTATCACCACATCGGGCTTTATGCTTATCGCCGGGCGGCACTCGAGCGTTTCGTTGCCCTGCCGCCATCGGTCAACGAGCAACGCGAACGCCTCGAACAGTTGCGCGCGCTCGACGACGGCATGCGCATCGACGTGATGCTGGTGAAAGGCGTTCCGCTCGGCGTCGACACGCCGGAGGATTTGGAGAAGGCGCGCCGGATTCTAAGCCGATAACCAATGCCGGAACCCGGCCTGTCCCGGCCATGACAAGCAAGGGCAAACGGTGTAACGGAAGCGGCAACAAAGAGTGTGATCATGGCCAAGAAGATTGTTTTCCAGGGCGAGCCTGGCGCGAATTCGCATATTGCCTGCCGCGAAGCCTATCCGGCCTACGAGCCGATGCCGTGCGCGACCTTCGAGGACTGCTTTTCCGCCCTTTCGTCCGGTGAGGCCGAACTCGGCATGATCCCGATCGAAAACTCGGTGGCCGGGCGCGTTGCCGACATCCATCATTTGATGCCGACGGCGAAGATGCACATCGTCGCCGAATGGTTCCTGCCGATCCGCAATCAGTTGATGGCGCCGAAAGGCGCCAGCCTGAAAACCATCAAGTCGGTCGAAAGCCATGTCATGGCGCTCGGCCAATGCCGCAGCATCATTCGCGAGCTGAAGCTGAAGCCGATTGTTGCCGCCGACACCGCCGGCTCCGCGCGCGAAGTGGCCGAGAGCAAGGACGTCGCGCGCGCAGCGATCGCCTCTAAGCTGGCGGCCGAGATCTACGGGCTCGATATCCTGAAGGAGAATGTCGAGGACGAAAGCCATTCGACCACGCGCTTCGTCGTGCTGTCGAAAGAAAAGAAGTGGGCCGAACCCGGCAATGGCAAGGTCGTCACCACGTTCGTGTTCCGCGTGCGCAACGTGCCGGCAGCCCTCTACAAGGCGCTCGGCGGCTTCGCCACCAACGGCGTCAACATGACCAAGCTCGAGAGCTACATGGTCGGCGGCAATTTCTTCGCCACGCAGTTCTACGCCGACGTCGAAGGCCACCCGGACGACCGCGCACTGGTGTTCGCGCTGGAGGAACTCGCCTTTTTCTCAAAGGAGCTGACCGTGCTCGGCGTCTATCCGGCGCATCCGTTCCGGGATACGTTTCGGGAAGAGAAGGACTGAAGGCGCGGGGCGCCTGCCTTCGCGCAAGGTGGACGCTATAAATTGTATTGGTCGACAGCGTTAGCTCGGAAAAATGAGGCACGTCGTCGTGCCGTGCGCAAGCAATCGGCCCTTGGCGTCGGTGACGCGGCCTTCTGCCGTGCCGACACGACGGCCGCAGTTGAGGACTTCGCCCTCAGCCCTGATCTGGCCCGTCTCTAGCGTGATGGCCCGAATCAGCGAAATCTTGAACTCGAGCGTCGTGCTGCTGACGCCTTTTTCAAGCATCGATTGGATGGCCAGGCCCATGCAACTGTCGAGAAGAGTCGCCGTGAGGCCACCGTGCACCGTGCCCCAAGGATTGAGGTGGGCGCCTGTCGGATGCACCGTGATGACGACGCGACCGCTTTCGGCGTCCACCACGTCATAGCCCAAGGTCTGCGCGATCGTGTTGAGGGGCAGCTCTCCGCTGGCGAGGCCCTTGACGAACTCCAGCCCGCTCATTGCCTTCTGTTGTTCGGGACTGACCGTCCCGTAGGTCTTGGTGGCCATGTCTCACCCTTCGGCTCTCTCAGCTTTGACAATGCTGAGGACACCTACCGGCGAGATGGCAGTGCGAGCCACCCGAAACCTGCTCGCAAGCCGCTCACAATTCCCACACTTGCCCGGGCCGCAGTAGCCGGAAACGGTCGGGCGCAATTCCGGCTTCGTCAAGTGCCTCGGCCAGCGCTGCAGGCGGCGCGTCGATGGCTTCGTCGGTCAACTGGAACGTGCCGTGGTGATGGGCGAGCGCAAGCTCCGCGCCGCAATCGATCAGCGCCTTGACCAACTCGGCCGGATTCATGTGCTGGTCGCGCATGAACCAACGCGGCTCGTAGGCGCCGATCGGTAGAATGGCGAGTCTAAACGGGCCGTGACGCTCGCGCAGCTCACGGAAATTGCGCCCCTCGCCGTAACCGGAATCGGCGACAAAATAGATGCGCCCGCCGGGCGTTTCGATCACGAACGACGCCCAGAGCGCCATATTGCGGTCGGATAGGCTGCGCGCCGTCCAGTGCTGCGTCGGAACGAGCGTAACCGCCAGCCCGTCCCCTAACGCGATCCGGCCTCCCCAGTCGTGGCCTTCGGCCGCAATTGCCGGGTCATGGCTGCGCATGATGGTGTCGTTGCCAAGCGGTGTAATGACACGCGCGCGATGCGTCGCTGCAATTCGTGAAAGCGTGGCAAGGTCGAGATGATCGTAGTGGCCGTGCGACACCAGCACGACATCGATCGGCGGCAGGTCCGCAAATGCGATGCCGGGATCGTTGACCCGCTTCGGGCCGACAAAGCGGAAAGGTGACGCGCGCTTCGACCAGACCGGGTCGAGCAGCATATTGAGCCCCGCAGTCTGAATGAGCAGACTGGCATGTCCGACATAGCAAATGCGCCAAGTCCTACCTTCGACGCGTGCTGGCGGACGGTCGGCATAAGGCGATGGCGCCCAGGCCGGCCATTTCGACTTGGCGCCACGGCGACGGCGATCGACAAACCACCGCCAAACATCGCGCCCGCGTTTCGGCGGCGGCCCATGCGGATTGAAAAACCGCGTGCCGTCGAAGTGGTCGGATACCGGGCCATTGTAATAGCGAGACATGCGAACCGTATTTGTGCTACCGCCCGCCGCCCGGCAATAGCACAAAAATAAATTCCGCCCCTTCAAGGATAGAGAAGGACTGAGTTCCGGCTCTATCTGGAATTGGCCGTCGACTTGGCGCACAATCGGCGCACAACAAGACGAACGCGGCCGGCCGGCTCATCCCCGTTCGCCAAGCCGCATGCCTTTCAAGGGAGGGCTGAGCGATGGCGATTCATTTCAACGAAAGCAGCGTCAAGGCAACCGTTACGGCCGACGGGGTCGCGTGTCAGCCGCTGTTGAACAAGCAGCGGGCGCCGGAGGTCTTGTTTGATCTCGATCGGCTGACAATTTCGCCTGGCGCTCACAAGTCACTGACAGTAGCGCCCGGTGACCTTGCCTGGTTTCAGATGCTTGGAGGCGCGGCGACCCTGAGCAGCGAAGGACGCACGACATCATTGTCGGCTAACCATATCGGCCTGCTGCCGCCCGGCTTCAACGGATCAATCACAACTGACAGCGGCGCGACATTGTTGCTTGCTTCGGTGCCGAATGCGGAAACGCTCGATGCGTCCATCAAGATGAACCCGCCGCCGTTTCGCGTCATCGACTGGCAAGAAGAGCCGCTGCTTCAATCCGAACACGACGCGCGCAAGCGCATCTATATCGTGACGCCGAAGATGTTCGGCACGCGCGCGATCCGCGGCGAAATGATCATTTATCCGCCTCATACGGAATGCCCCGTGCACCATCACCGCGGCGGCGCGCATTTCATGTACTTCCTCACCGGACAGGGCACCTGTTATGCCGGCGCCGACCAGGTCATGCAGGTGCGCGCCGGCGACATCGTTTTTTATCACGATCTCGAGCCGCATTGGGTGAAGGGCGGCGCCACGTCCGATTTGATCTTTTCGGAAATTTTTGTACCAAGCGCCGTCGAGACCGTGTGGGACGATCCGTCAAAAGTCTGCACATGGCTGCCGACCGGCGTGAACCGTCGCGGCGGGCGTCCCTCGCGAATTGTCGAGAGGCACGCCCACAGCCATCTCGCCGATGTCTGAATTCGGTCAACGACTTGTCAAGGCACGATGAAGGCGACCCATACGATATGGCGCTTTTTTTCGACCTCCTGGCTCGTTGCCGCGCCAATGGTCATCATCGCCTTGCTCATTGCCGGCATGGTGCTCTTGGCAATTGTCGACTCGATCGTCGAGCACATCTTCGGCGCCGAAACGGCCGATAATTTCCTGGCGACCACCATGGTGTCGCTGTGGATCGCGATCGAGTTCGCGATCGTCGCGCTCATCATTTATGGGCTATTCCGTCTCGCAAGACGGCTGTTGCGCAAGAATGCGCCGTGAGTGTCAGGCCTGGCGTCCGGGCAACATCCGCATGGCCGCGGCCATCGGATCGCTCTTCCACTCCGGATGACTCCTGGCCGCGCCCTTGCGCGCGCGAACCCAGCGCAAATACGCGAAAGGCGAAGGCGGGTGCGGCGTGTAGGCCAGCTCCCAATGAATGCCGTTGATCGGATCGTCAAAGAAGACGGCATGATAGCCGGGGGAAATAGACGGGATATTCGGCCGGCGCGTCGGTGACGTGGATGCCGTTCGCGACCAGAAATTCCGCGTGGAAAGCATCGTTTTCCTTTCGGCTTTTTACCCACAACGCAATGTGATGGATGCCGACGACGCACGCTTCATGGTCGAGCCTTTCTCCGCTTTTTGCGGGCTGGATGCCGATATAGCTGTGCGGGATCGGAAAGCGCGCGACGTAGTAAGTCGAGCGATAGCCGATATCGAGCGTCCAGAAGCTCTTGTAGCCGAGTCAGCCGAACATCTTGTCGTAGAACGCGATCGATTCATCGTAGTTCAGAACCGAAAATTCGACATGGTGCACACCTCGCCAACGCATGATCCTCTCCGATCCTATTTTCACCGCGGCGCCGTGGACGCGAGGCTCAATGGGAACCCGGCACCTGAAAGTGAAGAGACGCATTCGTGGGTCTAGATCAGTCCCGCGCGCTCGAGCGCCGCATCGAGTTTCTTCTCAAGTTCGGGCGTCGATGTCGTCATCGGCAGGCGATGCTCGTTCTTGCTGATAATACCAATCCGTTTGAGCATGTATTTGGTGGCGATTGGCGAGGTATCCCAGTCTATCGCGGCGAATAGCTCGGAGAGTTCATCATTTAGCCGTCGTGCACCTTCTGTATCTCCACCACTATAAAGCTCGCAAAGCTGCGCAACCTTGTCGGGAATGACATTGCTCACTGAAATCATGGTGCCGCAGCCGCCCACAGAAAGCATGGGAAGGCTCATCTTTTCCGTACCGCAGAAGATCCGGAAGCCTTCGCCAATGCGGTTGAGCACTTCGGTCACCAGGCCGATGTCGGTGTCCGTGTTCTTCAGACCAACAAAGTTTTCCGCACGGTCCTTGATCTCGACGATGGTGCTGGCTGCGAGTCTAACGGCGGCACGTCCAGGGATGTGATAGATCAAGAGCGGCCTGTCCGTGCGCCCCGCTATGTCTACAAAAAAATCAACAAGCGCGCGTTGCGGCGGGTCGCAGTAATAAGGAGTAACAACAAAGACCGATTCGACTGCAAGCTTTTGAAAACGTTCGATGAGGGTCACAGTTTCCACATGGGACTGCGATGCCGTGCCGGCACAAACAGGGCGGCGTCCGCCCGAAACTTCTACAGCGACTTCCACGAGTTTGGCGCGTTCCTCCAACGTCATTGTCGTTGGTTCCCCGCTCGTCGCGTTGACCAAGAGGCCGTGGGTGCCCTTCGCGATTTGCCACGCGCAAATTTTTGCGTAGCTTTCATAATCCACCTTTCCCTCATTGAAGGGAACAACGAGGGGCACAAAAGACCCTTTGAGAGCATCAAGATTGGAAATTGTCACAGCGTTCTCTCCCAGGCTGTTAATCTTATGCCCTGATGGTCTTGACCGATAGTTCCGGCACGATGGCCGGGAAACAGAGTTTAATCGTGCACGTACATCGACCCCGCAGACAAGAGGGCGCTCTTTCTTCAAAAATGCTAAGATCGCAATCACTGCGCTTTCCTTGGAACGAAACGGTGGGGGCCCGCCGCGGATGCCGACAATCGCCAAGATCACGCTGCTATTCGTCGTCTTCGTCGATCTCATCGGCCAGGGCCTGGTCTTCCCCATCCTCAACACCCTGATCATGGAGCCGAGCGGCGGCTTCCTGCCGACGGGCGCGCCGGACGCCATCCGCCACGTCGATTACGGGATCGTCATTGGAACGTTTTTTCTCGCTTGGTTTCTGGGCGTGGTCTACGTCGCCAAGCTGTCGGATTCGATCGGGCGCAAGAATACGCTGCTGGTCTGCCTGGGCGGGGCGCTTGCCGGCTACGCGCTGACCATCGTCTCGCTCTATCTGAACAGCCTGTGGCTGCTGGTCCTGGGCCGGGCGATCACCGGCTTCACCGCAGGCAACCAGCCGGTCGCGCAAGCCGCCATGATCGACGCCAGCGTCGACGACGCCGACCGTGACCGCAACATGGGATACCTGATGATCGGCGTGAGCGCCGGCCTTGTCGGCGGCCCCATCATCGGCGGCGTATTGACCGACAAGGAACTGCTCGGCGGCGTCGCCAGCCTCGACATGCCGTTCTACGGCGCGCTCGCGCTTGTCGTCGTCGCGATTGTGATGGTGCTGGCATTCTTCAAGGATATCCGGACCGAACGCGAGCCCTTTGCCTTTCATCCGGCCGAGATATTCGAGGGCCTGTGGCGTGTCACCAAGCATCCGCTGGTCCTCAAGCTTATGCCCGCCTATGCCTGTTTCATGGTGGCGAACGTCACGTTCTACATCTTCGTGGACAATTACCTGACCAGCGCCTTCGGCTACGGCACCATCGGCGGCAGCGTCGCCTTCTTGGTGATCGGCATCGCGGTCGCCTTCTCGGGCACGTTCCTGGTGGGTCCCGCCCAGCAGCGGTTCGACAAGCATTGGATCATTGGCGCCACTTTGGCCGTGTGGGCGATCAGCGCCATCGCCTATATCGCTTCGCCAATTGCCGTCTTGTGTTACGTCCCCGTCTTTACCTTTTATCTTCTCTTCGGTGTTTCTTATCCGACCATGCTCGGACTTTTTTCCGGCAGCGTCGGCAAGGAGGACCAAGGTTGGGTGATGGGCGTGACCATCGCCGTATTCACCCTCGCCGGCGGCGTCATGTCGCTGATCGGCGGCAAAATGATGAGCGTCGATATCCGCATGCCGTTTTACGTGGTGATCGCGGCGGCGCTGCTCGGGCTCGTCTTTATGGGCTTGGGGTGGAACAAGCCGGACATTCGGCGGCTGACGCGGAGGCCTGCGGCCGCGCCGGTTGCGGGTTGAATTGTTGATATGCCCGCGGCTTGGCGCGACGCGCTATTTCTTTTCCGACTTGGCCTTCTTAACCTCCGCCAATTCGTGCTGAAGCTTCGCCAGCGCGACTTTCAGCGCGGCGATCTCCGCCTTCTGCGCGGTGGCTTCGCGGGCAGCGGCATCGAGCTTGATGCGTGTCTCGCGCGCGTGCTTGTCGAGCGCCTGCTGCAAGAATTCGACATTGCTTTGCAGACAGCTCGTGCGCCGCGCCATGTTTTTTTCAGCGGTGCAGACTTCAAGCCCGCGGATATCCTGCCCTGCGGCAGGCACCGCGATCGCAAAAACAACCGCCATCGGAACGAAAATGCGCATCATGGCGGCAGTCTAGCTTAAGTCGGCCAAAGGCAAAGACTGCCGCTTGCCTCCGCCCGGCCCGCTATGCTCCCGTGCGGCGAAAGACCATGTCCCGGGGAGCTTCATGAGCCAGCCAAAAACCGCACTTGTTACCGGCGCCGCGCGCGGCATTGGGCTCGCGGCAGCCAAGCGCTTTCTCGCCGACGGCTGGCGGGTGGCGCTGCTCGACATCGACGGAGAGAATTTGCAGCGCACGTCTGCCGCACTCGGCAGGCCCGAAGAGACCTTCGCGATCACCTGCGACGTCGCCGATCCGGCGGCCGTTGCCCGCGCGCTCGACGACGTGAAGGCGCGCTTTGGCCGGCTCGACGCGCTGGTCAACAATGCCGGTATCGCCATCTTCAAGCCGATCCTGGAGGTCACTTTCGAGGACTGGCAGCGCGTGCTGGCGGTCAATCTCACCGGCCCATTCCTGGTCACGCAGGCCGCGGCGCCCTTGATGCGCGATTCAGGCGGTGGCGCGATCGTCAACATCACCTCCATCTCGGGACTGCGCGCCTCCACGCTGCGTGCCGCCTACGGCACCAGCAAGGCGGGCCTCGCGCACCTGACCAAGCAGCAGGCCGCCGAGCTTGCCTCCCTCAACATCCGCGTGAACGCAGTGGCGCCCGGGCCGGTCGATACCGCCATGGCCAAAGCCGTGCACACGCCCGAGATTCGTAAGGATTATCACGACCATATGCCGCTCAACCGCTATGGCCTGGAAGAGGAACTGGCGGAAGCGATCTATTTCTTGTGCAGCGAGCGCGCGAGCTACATCACCGGGCAGACGCTCGCCGTCGACGGCGGATTCGATTCGACCGGTATCGGGCTGCCGACGTTGCGCGCGGAGATGAGGAATACCTGACCTCTCACCCTCCCCGTTCGTCCCCGCGAATGCAGGGGCCCAGGAAATAATGGAACTGGATTCCCGCTTACGCGGGAATGAACGAAGTCTTTCTCAACGCCGCGGCGATTCGCGCTCGTAGCGCGCCACGAACTTCGGCGACAGCTTGCGCAAGCGTTCGAGGCCGACGCGGCCGGAGCGCGTGATGTAGCTCATGGCGAACTCAACCGGCGTCAGCGCCATGTGCTCGGCGAAACGCTCGTACCAGCCGGCGCTGGCATTGGCGCCCGCCACCAGCTTTTCCAGCACCGGGCGGCGCTCGGCTTCGTAGGCGCCCAGCGCCGCCGGCACATTCGCGTGCGCAGCCAACGCCTTGTCGAGCGCGATGGCGTCCTCCATCGCAAGCCGCGTGCCCGAACCGATGGAAAAATGCGCGGTGTGCAAGGCATCGCCGAGCAGCACATATTTGTCGTGCCACCAGCGCGCCGCGTGCACGATCGAAAACTGCCGCCAGATCGAATTGTTCGAGATCAGCGGATGGTCGCCAAGCGTGGCGGCAAAGAGCCGATCGCACGCCCTGCGGCATGCGTTTTCGTCCAGCGCGGCAAAGCCCATGCGCGCGAAGGTCTCCTCGTTCGTCTCGACGATGAACGTGCTCATATCGCGCTCATAGCGATAATGATGCGCGTTGAAGGCGCCCTCCTCCGTTGCGACGAAGCTATGCGTCAGCGTGTCAAAGCGTTTGGTGGTGCCGAACCAGGCAAAGCGGTTACTGAGCAGCCGCACGCTCGCGCCCAGTTCCTGCGCCAAGCTGCGGCGGACCAGCGAATTGACGCCGTCGGCGCCCACCACAAGGTCAAACTGGTTGAGCTCATTGAGCGCCTTCACCGTGTGTTGGTAGACCGGCGCGACGCCGACCGAGGCCGCGCGCGCCTGCAAGAGCTGCAACAGATGCAACCGCCCGATGGCGGAAAAGCCGACGCCGTCGATAACGACGCGCTCGCCGCGCAAATTAAGCGTCATATCCTGCCACGATTCCATGTGCGGCGTGATCGCGGCATAGGTCGCCTCGTCGTCCTCGCGCAGGAATTCGAGCGCGCGGTCGGAGAACACGACACCGAAGCCGAAGGTGGCGTCGGCGGCGTTCTGCTCGATCACCGTCAAGTCGATGTCGCGGTCGCGCCGCTTAATCAGATAGCTGAGGTAGAGGCCGGCCGGCCCGGCACCGAGGATGGCTATGCGCATGATGGCCTTTTATACCGACTGCGGCGCCGGACGAAAGACGGTGGTTATTCGACGCATTGCCGCTTGCGTGCATCGCACCACCTGTGGATGATGCCTCGCATGATCGTCCTCGCCCTCACCTTGCACATCCTCAGCGCGGTTATCTGGGTCGGCGGCATGTTCGCGGCCTATGTCTGCCTGCGCCCCGCCGCGGTCCAGATGCTGGAGCCGCCGCAGCGGCAGAAGATCTGGCGCGGGTTTTTCCAGCGCTTCTTTCCCTGGGTGTGGGCGTCGGTCATTCTGCTGGTCGCGACCGGCTACTGGATGATGATCGTTTACTTCGGCGGCTTCGCCAACACGCCGCCCTACATCAATTTCATGCAGTTGCTCGGCTGGGTAATGATCGCGCTGTTTGCCTGGCTGTTTCACGGGCCATGGCTGAAGTTCAAGCGGGCGGTCGATGCGCAGGACTGGCCGGCCGCCGGCGCCCAGCTCGGCCGCATCCGGAAAATCATCGCGGTCAACCTGCCGCTCGGCCTGATCGTCGTGTTGATCGGCGGCACCGGACGCTATTGGTCATGGTGATAATCAGATCGTCTGATTGTATTCGCCGACTTCCGGATGCGTGCGTAAAACGCTGTCGACCGCCGCGAACATCTCGCGCATGCGCTGCTCCGACACCGGGCTTTCCACGACCACCACAAGCTCGGGCTTGTTCGATGAGGCGCGCACCAGGCCCCAGGTTCCGTCCTCGACGGTAACGCGTACGCCGTTGACGGTGACCAGATCGCGGATCGATTGACCCGCAAACGGCTGCCCGATCGCCTGCGCGTCTTCGAAGTGCTTCACCACCGCATCGACCACCGCGTACTTCTTTTCATCGTCGCAGTGCGGCGACATGGTGGGCGAGCCCCAGGTCTTCGGCAGCGCCTTGCGAAGGTCGGCCATGCTCTTGTCCGGATTGCGGTCGAGCATGTCGCAGACGGCCAGCGCGAATATCATGCCGTCGTCGTAGCCGCGACCAAACGGCTTGTTGAAGAAGAAATGGCCCGACTTCTCGAAACCGGCGAGCGCGCCGAGTTCATTGACGCGGCGCTTGATGTAGGAATGACCGGTCTTCCAGTAATCGGCCTTGACGCCGTTGGCCTTCAACACCGGATCGGTGAGGAACAGGCCGGTCGATTTCACGTCGACCACGAAGGTCGCGTTCTTGTGCAGCGCCGACATGTCGCGCGCCAGCATCACGCCCACCTTGTCGGCGAAAATTTCCTCGCCCTCGTTGTCGACCACGCCGCAGCGGTCGCCGTCACCGTCGAAACCGAGGCCCACGTCCGCTTTGTTGACGAGAACCGCGTCGCGCATGGCGTGCAGCATCTTCATGTCTTCGGTATTGGGGTTGTAGTTCGGAAAGGTATGATCGAGCTGGCAATCGAGCGGGATCACTTCGCAGCCGATGGCTTCCAGGATTCGTGGCGCGAAAGCGCCGGCGGTACCGTTGCCGCAGGCCGCCACCACTTTCAGCTTGCGCTTGATCTTCGGCCGCCTGGTCAGATCGGCGATGTAGCGCTCGGGGAAATTCTCGACGAAGGCATAGGAACCGCCGCCGTTGAGCTCGAACTGCGCGTTCAGCACGATCTCTTTGAGCCGCGTCATCTCGTTCGGCCCGAAGGTGAGCGGGCGGTTGGCGCCCATCTTCACACCGGTCCAGCCGTTGTCGTTGTGCGATGCAGTGACCATGGCGACGCAGGGCACGTCCAGTTCGAATTGCGCGAAATAGGCCATCGGCGTGATGCACAGGCCGATGTCGTGCACCTTGCAGCCCGCCGCCATCAGCCCGCAGATGAGCGCCATCTTCACCGAGGACGAATAGCTGCGGAAGTCGTGGCCGGTGACGATCTCGGGCTTGACACCCATTTCCTTGATCAGCGTGCCGAGCCCCATACCGAGCGCCTGCACGCCCATCAGGTTGATCTCTTTTTCCAACAGCCAGCGCGCGTCGTATTCGCGGAAGCCGGTCGGCTTTACCAGCGGTGACGATTCATAGGCATAGGTGTTGGGGGTCAGCGAAGGGCGTGGAACGGGAAACATCAGGTCCTCGAAACGGAATAGGCGCGAACTCCATACCTTAACGCCGGGCGCCGGCAAAGCGATCCCTTTGGTCGGCGCGGCGTCAGCGAGAATGGGGAATCTACTGCTCAAGCAACATCCGCCCGTCGGCGTATTCGTAGCGGCGCAGCTTGGAGAGGAAGGACACGCCAAGCAGGTTTTGTGACAAGACTTCGTCGGGCAGCACCAGGGCGCGCACGTCATAAACGGTGATATCGCCGAGCTGGATGCGGTCGAGCTTGGCGGGCGCGGCCTTGATCTTGCCGTTGGCGGTGGAAACCGTGGAGGTGTAGTCGACCGGCATCGGGTGGATGCCGACCTGGGAGGCGGCGGATTCACGCAAGATCACCAGGGAGGCGCCGGTGTCGACAATGAAGTTGAGCGGCCGGCCATCGACCCGCGCCTCGACGCGGAAATGACCTTGCCGGTCGGCGTCGAGCCTCATGCTGCGGCCAGACCCGGTCGGCTCAGGACCGCGCCCGACCGTCTCGACCGATGCCGCACGCGGCGTCGGCGCCGGTGGCGCGGCCATCATCGCCTGATCCGCGAAGCGCGCGACATAGGCCGCGAAGATCAGCATCGCGGCCGAAAAGATGAGGATGTGACGCATCGTTAGCCCCGTATATCGACGCGATGTTGCCATGAAGCCGGCAAAAGTCGCCTTAACGGACGGCAATACGCACTGCGGCGCGTGGATCAATGGTGAGCGCGAGCTTAATGGCGTCGCTAAAAGTCTAGGGAGCGGGCTGAGACGCGTCCGACTCAATCAACTCGCACCAGCGCTGCGGTTCAATCATGAGCCAAGCCAGCCAGCCGTAGATCACGACAACGATCGCCGGTTTGACGACCGCGTCAAAGGCAAGACTCCACCACATTCCGAGCACAAGCGCGGCGACGATCAGCGCCCAGCCGCGCCAGTCGCCCTGATCGCGGGCAAGCAGGCAAAGCGCAAACGCGGAAAGCGAAGGCGTCAGCGCCAGGAAGGAGAGAAACTCGTTTCGTGGAGAAAACAGGTTGATGTAGCAGGCCGAAAGGATGACGAGCGCAAAGCCAAGACTGCGCAAAGCTCCGGTTCCGCGCACGCGCCAGACGAGATAGAACGTGGCAAGCGCCGCAACGAGGCGAATCGTGACCGATAACAGACCGGGCAGCACGATCCCGAAAGTTTGCAATAGCGTTGAGAGATCGGCCCGGTAGGGCCATTCCTGCGCCGGCGCGGTAGCGGTCACCCACAGCTTGACGCCGAGATTGCGGTAGGTCTCGGCCATATAGCTTGTATCGAAAAACGCAAAGGGCAGCGCCACGGCCACGACGACCGCAATAGCGAGCGGCAAACGCATGCGCGAACACACGGCAGCGCACAGCATGGCCATGACCAGCGCCAAAGGTTTGAACACGATCGCGATGAACAGCCAAAACGTCGCCCACAGCCATTGGGCGCGCATGACGGCGACGGCGGCAATCAACATCCCGCCGGTCATGATAATCTGCGATTGGACGCCTTTGATATTGAACCAGATCGCCGGCACGTTGATCAGCAGCACAATGCCCGCAAGCCACGATGGCTTGAGATCGCCCGCGCCGTGCGGAAGCAAGGCTTTCACCAGCGCATAGCAGCCCCAGGTGAACACAACAGCAAAGACGACCGTCCATAAGGCGGCCGCCACACCACGATCGAGCGAAACGAAAGGCGCATAAATCAGAAGCGAAACCGGCAGATAGAGAAAGGCACCGAGTTCGTGCGGATCGTAGACTTGGCCATGCGCAAGCAGCCGTTCGGACGCCTCTAGATAATAGGTAAATGTCGAGGCAAAGCGCCGCGGCGTGACGCGCGCCAGCACGATCGCCAACACCACCAACCATCCGACCCACCCCGCCCAGGGAAACCTGAGGATGAGGTCGGAAACGGCTTGAGTCAGACGCTTCACGGCGGCGTGCATGACGCCTGCTATACTAGTGGTGACGCGCGCCGCAAACAGCGGGTCGCCAATTATTCGCCGCGGCGCTTGGCGCGACGGGTGGCGGGCGCGGTGAGCGGATCGTCCGGCCAGGGATGCTTGGGATAACGGCCGCGCATCTCGGTTTTCACTTCGGCATAACTGCCGCGCCAGAAGCCGGGTAGATCGCGCGTGACCTGCACCGGCCGATGCGCCGGCGACAACAATTCGACGGTGAGCGGCACGCGCCCGCCGGCGACCGTCGGATGGACGCTAAAGCCGAACAATTCCTGCACGCGGACGGAAACGGTCGGCCCCTGTTCGGCCTCGTAGTCGATCGGCACTGCGGAACCGGTCGGCGCGGTGAAATGCGTCGGCGCCTCGGTATCGAGCCGCCGGCTCAGATTCCACGGCACGAGGTTCATCACGGCGCTGGAGAGTTCGTCGGCGCCGATCTCGCTGCGCGCGGTCTTGTCCATCACAAGCGGCTCCAGCCAGTCGGCAACATTGCGTACGAGTCCGTCGTTGGAGAGATCCGGCCATTCCTCGCCTTCCGCTTTGCGCAGGAACGCGACACGTTGGCGGAATTGTAGCGCCGCCTTGCTCCAAGGCAGCCGCTCAAGGCCGAGACCGACGATGCCTTCGGCAAGGACGTGGGCGGTGTCGGTGTCGGGCATGATCTGTTTGGCCTGCTCGGACAGCACCAGTGCGCCCAGCCGGCGCGTGCGCCGCGCGCGCAAGGACGCGGAGGCAGAATCGAACGTCACCGCCTCGCGCTCCTCGACCTGGCTGGCAAAGCGGGCTTCGATCTCGGCGAGCGCGATCGGCGCCGCCAGCACGATGCGGCTCGCCGCCGCCGTACCGGTCAACTCGGCCACGCTGAGAAACGGCTCGCGCGCCAGCGACGAGGCCGGATCGAGCACGCCACCACGGCCATTGGCGAGCAGAAAGCCTCCCGTCCCGCCGCCGCAATTCTTGGCGATGCGATCGGGATAAGCGAGCGCGAGAATGGCGCCGGCACTCTCCTTAGCTCCCCCTGAAACGGGGAGGTCGGAGCGCGCAGCGCGCCGGATGGCGGTCACTTCGCGATTGACCCCACCCCGGCTGCCTTCGCCGGCCGACCCTCCCCTTTCAGGGGAGGGAGAAGAAAGTGACGCCCACCGCCTCGTCATCGCGCGCGCGTCCTCGGCGCGGCGCGAGCGATCGCGGCGGAATTGATCGAGACGATGGCCGAGATCGGCGTCGTCGCCTCCGAGCCCGCGTTCGGTCAGCACGGCCGCGATCTCGGCCGCCATGGGGCCGGCGCCCTCGTCGGCGGCATCCACCAACATGCGCGCGAGCCGCGGCGGCAATGGCAGTGCGCGCAGCTTGCGGCCTTCCTCGGTGATGCGGTTGTCGGCGTCGATCGCCCCCAATTCCTTCAGCAACGTGCGCGCCTCGTTAAGCGCCGCCGCCGGTGGCGGATCGAGGAACGACAATGACGTCGGTTCGCCCGCACCCCAATGCGCGAGATCGAGCACGAAGGACGACAGATCGGCCGAGAGAATTTCAGGCCGCGTATAAGGCTCAAGCGATCCGGTCTGGGGCTCGTCCCACAGCCGATAGCAGACACCGGGCTCGGTGCGGCCGGCGCGGCCGCGGCGCTGGTCGGCGGCGGCGCGCGAGACGCGCACGGTCTCAAGCCGCGTCAAGCCGACATCGGGCTCGTAGCGCGGCACGCGCGCCAGACCACAGTCGATGACGACGCGCACGCCCTCAATGGTGAGCGAAGTTTCGGCAATGGAGGTCGCCAGCACGACTTTTCGTCGTCCCAGTGGCGACGGTGAAATGGCGCGATCCTGTTCGCGCGCATCGAGCGCGCCGAAGAGCGCGACAATATCGACGGCCGGATCGCTTAACCGTTCCTTCAGCAGCGTTTCGGTACGGCGAATTTCACCGGCGCCGGGCAGAAACACCAGCAGCGATCCTGCGTCCGCACGCAACGCGCGCTCGACCGCGGCGGCCACTTGCGTCTCAACGCGCTCGCGCGCATCGCGGCCCAAATAACGCGTTTCGACCTTGAAGCTGCGGCCCTCGCTCTCCACCACCGGCGCATCGTCGAGCAGCGCCGCCACGCGCGCGCCGTCGAGCGTCGCCGACATCACGAGGACTTTCAGATCTTCACGCAGCCCCTGCTGCACATCCCTGGCAAGAGCAAGCCCAAGATCGGCGTCGAGCGAGCGTTCATGAAATTCGTCGAACAGGACGGCGGCAACGCCATCGAGCGAAGGGTCGTCGAGCACCAGCCGCGTGAATACGCCCTCGGTAACAACCTCGATGCGGGTGCGTTTAGAGACTTTCGACCCGAAGCGGACACGCAAGCCGACCGTGTCGCCAACCTGTTCGCCCAGGGTTGAAGCCATGCGGGCGGCGGCGGCCCGCGCCGCCAGCCGGCGGGGTTCCAGTACCAGAATCTTGTTGGCCTTGTTGCTTTCTTGCGCCCACGCCTCGTCGAGCAGCACCAGCGGCACGCGCGTGGTCTTGCCGGCGCCGGGCGGCGCCACCAGCACGGCACAAGCATTGTCGGCGAGCGCAGTCT
Organism: uncultured Alphaproteobacteria bacterium; assembly: GCA_963840065.1. Classification (GTDB taxonomy): domain Bacteria; phylum Pseudomonadota; class Alphaproteobacteria; order Rhizobiales; family Xanthobacteraceae; genus Pseudolabrys. The sequence goes on from CAWIXF010000015.1 coordinate 171,338, forward strand.
TGAGCCGCGGCAACGCCTCGTCGATCGGGAGCGATGTGTCGAAGCTATGCATTGTATTGGGCGTCATCACCCACAATAAGCGGGCGATCCAGCAAACACTGTCGGTGCGAAAGTCGCGATGTCGGTGACTACTGAGCCCCCCGCTTGCGCGGGGGGCGACGACTTCTATCGGACGGCGCGATGAAAAGCGTCAATTCTTCGCCCGCCCGATACTCTCATAGGCGAAACCGGCGCGGGCGGCCTCCTCCGGCCGATAGATGTTGCGGAGGTCGATCAGCACCGGGCGTTCCATTGTGCTCTTCAAGCGATCGAAATCGAGCGCGCGGAATTGCTCCCATTCGGTGCAGATCACCAGCGCGGACGCGCCTTCGGCGCAGGCGTAGGCGTCCTCGCAGAACGTGACCTTGCCGAGCACTGTTTTGGCCTGCTCCATGCCGGCCGGATCGTAGGCGCGCACCTTGGCGCCCATGTCCTGCAGCGCGGTGATCAGCGGGATCGACGGCGATTCACGCATGTCGTCAGTATTGGGCTTGAAGGTGAGCCCGAGCACGGCGATCGTCTTGCCGCGCACCTCACCGTCCAGCGCGTGCGCGACCTTGCGCGCCATCGCGCGCTTGCGCGCATCGTTGACCGCCACCACCGCCTCGATCACGCGCAAGGGAGTATCGTTGTCCAGCCCGGTCTTGAGCAGCGCGACCGTGTCCTTGGGAAAACAGGAACCGCCGAAGCCCGGTCCCGCATGCAGAAACTTCGCTCCGATGCGGTTGTCGAGCCCGATGCCGCGCGCAATTTCCTGCACGTCGGCGCCGACCTTTTCGGCGAGATCGGCGATCTCGTTGATGAAGGTGATCTTGGTGGCAAGGAATGCGTTGGCGGCGTACTTGATAAGCTCCGCCGTACGCCGGTCGGTGAACATCAACGGCGCGCGGTTGAGGTAGAGCGGGCGGTAAAGCTCGGTCATGACGTCGCGCGCGCGCAAATCGACGGTGCCAACCACGATGCGGTCGGGATGCTTGAAGTCGCGGATGGCCGCGCCTTCGCGCAGGAACTCGGGGTTCGACACCACCGCGCAGTCGGCATCGGCCCGTGTCTCGCGGATGATGCGCTCGACCTCGTCGCCGGTACTGACCGGCACCGTCGACTTAGTGATGACGACGGTAAACCCGTCAAGCGCCTGGGCGATTTCGCGCGCGGCGTCATAAACGAATGTGAGATCGGCATGGCCGTCGCCACGGCGTGACGGCGTGCCAACGGCAATGAACACGGCGTCGGCGGCAGCAACCTCGGGAGCAAGCTTGGTCGTGAACTTGAGTTTGCCGGCCTTGGTATTGGCGGCCACCAACTCGTTCAGGCCTGGCTCGTAGATCGGCATCTCGCCGCGTTTGAGCGCGGCGATCTTGCCCACGTCCTTGTCGACGCAGGTCACGTCATGGCCGAAGTCGGCAAAACAGGCCCCCGAAACGAGCCCGACATAGCCGGTGCCGATCATGGCAACGCGCATTGGTCATCCATCGCGATGGTTAACGATTGCGCCGGAACTGGCACTGCGTCTCTTAGCAGAGGATCCCCTAGGAGGCGAGAGCGGCCGGACCGGCTCGACTTTCCGGGAACGCGTAAAGGCAAAGGAAACCGTGCCGTGTCACAAACGGCGTCATGAACCGGGTTCAACGGCACGATGGACGGATCGACTGGGTCGATTACGCCAAGGGCTTCTGCATCGTCTTCGTGGTGATGATGCATTCGACGCTTGGCGTCGAGCAGGCCGTCGACCGCGAGGGCTGGCTGAACCCCGTCGTCGCCTTTGCGCTGCCGTTCCGCATGCCCGACTTCTTCATGATCTCCGGCTTGTTTCTTGCCAGTGTCATCGACCGGCCCTGGCGCACCTATCTCGACCGCAAGGTCGTGCATTTCGTCTACTTTTATCTGCTCTGGATGACCATCCAATTTGCGGCGAAAGCGCCGGGCATCGTGCACGAGCAGGGCGCGGCCGAAGCGGTGCGCCTCTATCTCATGTCGCTCATCGAGCCGTTCGGCACATTGTGGTTCATCTATCTGCTGCCGATCTTTTTCGTTTTCATAAAATTGTCAAAACGTGTGCCGGCGCCGGCGATCTTTCTGTTCGGCGCCGCGCTCGAAATCGCCCATATCAATACCGGCTGGTTGGTGCCGGACGAGTTCGCCGCCCGTTTCGTGTACTGCTACACCGGCTACATCTTCGCCAAATACATCTTCGCGCTCACCGCGCGGGCGCAGGCAGAGCCGCTGCTTGGGCTTGCCGGCTTGCTGGTCTGGGGCCTCGTCAACGGTACGCTTGTCTACTTCCATGTCGAACAGATGCCGTTCATCTCGCTCGCGCTCGGCCTCGCGGGCGCGGCGGCGGTGGTGACGACGGCCGCGTTGATGGCGATGAGTGACGTGTTCAAGCCGCTGCGCTATTGCGGGCGCAACTCGATCGTCATTTATCTTGCCTTCTTCCTGCCGATGGCCCTGACGCGTACCGCACTCATCAAAACAGGGCTGATCGCCGACGTCGGCACCATTGCTGCGATCACCACACTCGTCGGAGTCGTCGGCTCGCTCGTGTTGTTCTGGATCACGCGCGGCACTTGGGCCAATTTCCTATTCGAGCGGCCGGAAGTGCTGCATCTTTCGCCACCCAAGCGCATGACGCTTCAGCCGGCGGAATAGTCCAAGGCAACGCGTAGTGCTCTTGTTCCGCCCCACCTCTCCCATTGGGAGAGGTCGGCGCACGAAGTGCGCCGGGTGAGGGGTTGCAGCCTATCGAGACTCACTTGCCCGCTCACCCCAACCCTCTCCCCCAAGGGGAGAGGGAGTCCCGCCGTGCCTCGTTGCTCGGTGCTCGGCCAAGTCCACAGGCCGCATGAGAATATTGCTAAACGAGAGCCGGCGGCCCACATTCGGGCCATGCCAGCCAGCGCGAAAACCAAGACCAAAACAAAGTCGAAACCGAAGCCCGCAGCCAAATCGGCAGCGGAGCCTGCGCCGAAGCCCAAGACCACAAAGCCCGCGGCGGCTATGCCGACGGGCCCGGGCGCGCGCCCGCTCAAAAAGGGCGACCACCTCTTCCTGGTGGACGGTTCGGGCTACATTTTCCGCGCCTATCATGCATTGCCGCCGCTCACCCGCAAATCGGACGGCTTGCAGGTCAATGCCGTGCTCGGCTTCTGCAACATGCTGTGGAAGCTCCTGGCCGAAATGAAGGCGGATGAAAAGCCGACCCATCTCGCCGTCGTGTTCGACAAATCGGAAAAGACTTTCCGCAGCGATTTCTATCCCGACTACAAGGCGCACCGGCCGGAAGCGCCGGAAGACCTGCGCCCGCAGTTCCCGCTCATCCGCGAAGCGGTGCACGCCTTCGAAATTCCCTGCCTCGAGCAGACCGGCTTCGAAGCCGACGACCTGATCGCGACCTACGCGCGACTTGCCTGCGAGGCCAAGGCGACGACGACGATCGTTTCCTCCGACAAGGACCTGATGCAGCTCGTCGGCAATGGCGTGATGATGTACGACACCATGAAGGACCGTCGCATCGGCCCGGAGCAAGTGATCGAGAAATTCGGCGTGCCGCCGGAGAAGGTGATCGAGGCACAGGCACTGATCGGCGATTCGACCGACAACGTGCCGGGCGTGCCGGGCATCGGTCCCAAAACGGCGGCGGAATTGATCGGCCAATACGGCGACCTGGAATCGGTGCTTAAGCACGCACACGAGATCAAGCAAGAAAAGCGCCGGCAAAACCTGATCGAGCACGCCGAACTCGCACGCCTATCCAAGCGCCTCGTCACGCTCGACCAGAACGTGCCGCTCGATGTGCCGGTCGACGAACTCGCCGTGCACGAGCCCGATTACAAGCATCTGATCGCCTTCCTGAAGGCGATGGAGTTCACCTCCATCACGCGGCGCATCGCGGAAAAGTCCGGCATCGATGCAAGTGCGATCGAGGCGGACAGCAAGCTGGTCGCGGGCGCGGCACCGAGTGAGGTTACATCGCAAGAGACTGCCACCCGGCCGGCCACCGGCTCTCTTTCGGGGGAAGCGACAAAGGAAACGCCCGGCGCGTTTACCCCCGCCACGCTTGCCAATGTCCGCAAGACGCAGGCGCACACCGCCAAGATCGACCGCAGCAAATACGAAACCGTCGGTACGTTGGCGCGGCTGAAGGAATGGATCGCGCGCGCGCACGAGGCAGGGCTCGTGGCGGTCGATACCGAAACCACCAGCCTCGACGCCATGCAGGCCGGCCTCTGCGGTTTTTCGCTCGCAATCGCGCCGAACGAAGCCTGCTACGTGCCGCTGGCGCACCGCGAGGGCGGCGGTGAAGCCGGCTCCGACCTGTTCGCGCCGGAGCCCAAACTCTGCGCCGCGCAAATCCCGGAAAAGGACGCGCTCGCGGCGCTGAAACCCCTCCTCGAAGACAAGGCCGTGCTCAAAATCGGCCAGAATTTCAAATACGACTGGCTGGTGTTTGCGCAGCGCGGCATCGCAATGCGCGGGCTCGACGACACCATGCTGATCTCCTACGTGCTTGACGCCGGCAAACATGGCCACGGTATGGACGATCTCGCCAAGCGCTGGCTCAACCACGACACCATTCATTTCCAGCACGTCGCCGGCTCCGGCAAGAACCAGGTTTCGTTCGATTGCGTGTCCATCGAAAAAGCGACCGAATACGCCGCCGAGGACGCCGACGTGACGTTACGCCTGTGGTACGCGCTCAGACCCCGGCTTGCCGCCGAGCACGTCACCACGGTTTACGAGACCTTAGAGCGCGCGATGCCGGCGGTGCTCGCGCGCATGGAGCGGCGCGGCATTTCCATCGACCGCCAGGTGCTGTCGCGGTTGTCTGGCGAATTCGCGCAGGAAGCGGCCGGCCTCGAGGACGAGATCCAGAAACTCGCCGGCGAGCCGCTCAATCCCGGTTCGCCCAAGCAGATCGGCGACATCCTGTTCGGCAAGATGGCGCTTCCCGGCGGCACCAAAACCAAGACCGGACAGTGGTCGACCGGGGCGCGCGCGCTGGAAGAGTTGGCCGAACAGGGCCATGAACTGCCACGCAAGATTCTCGACTGGCGGCAGGTTTCGAAGCTGCGCTCGACCTACACCGAGGCGCTGCCGACCTACGTCAATCCGACCACGCAGCGCGTACACACAAGTTACGCGCTCGCCGCCACCTCGACCGGCCGGCTGTCGTCGTCGGAACCGAATTTGCAGAACATTCCCGTGCGCACCGAAGATGGCCGCAAGATCAGGAAGGCATTTGTCGCTTCTCCGGGCATGAAGCTGGTGTCGGCCGACTATTCGCAGATTGAGCTGCGCTTGCTCGCGGAAGTCGCCGACGTACCGACATTGCGCAAAGCCTTCCAGGACAGCGTCGATATCCATGCCATGACCGCGTCGGAAATGTTCGGCGTGCCGGTCAAAAACATGCCGTCCGAAGTGCGCCGCCGCGCCAAGGCGATCAACTTCGGCATCATCTACGGCATCTCGGCGTACGGGCTGGCGGCCCAGCTGGGCATCGAAAGGAACGAGGCCGGTGAATACATCAAGAAATATTTCGAGCGCTTTCCCGGCATCCGCGCCTACATGAATGAGACGCGGGAATTCTGCCGCGAGCATCTCTACGTCGAGACAATATTCGGCCGAAAGTGCCACTATCCCGAAATCAAGAACGCAAACCCTTCGATCCGCGCTTTCAACGAGCGCGCCGCCATTAACGCGCGCCTGCAAGGCTCGGCCGCCGACATCATCCGCCGTGCCATGATCCGCATCGAGCCGGAACTGGAGAAGGCGAAACTCAAGGCGCAGATGCTGCTGCAGGTGCACGACGAACTGATCTTCGAAGTGCCCGACGACGAAGTCGCCAAGACGCTGCCGCTGGTCAAGCGCGTGATGGAAAAGGCACCGGAGCCGGCGGTCGCGCTGAAAGTGCCGTTACAGGTCGAAGCCCGCGCCGCCGACAACTGGGATGAGGCGCATTAGCGTTTTGGACTACATCTCCTTCAGGAACTTCTGAAAAGCCGGGTTTTCCTGCAAGGCTTCGCCACCCGCACTGATCAACGCGTCAACCGATGCCGCCGGCAACGTGAACGATGTCGGGATCTGGTTTAGTTGCTTGACGCGCGCCGCATCCAACTGATTGAAGCCGACGCGCGTGATCGTGATCTTCAGGTCGCGGCAGTTCCACGGGCCACTCGCGCCGCGCAGTTTTCTCAGCTGCTCTCCTTTCAACCCGCAGCGCCAACGCACCAGTTCGTTGCGCCAGTTGCGCATAGTCGCGTCGAACGCCTGATAGCTCGAACGCGTATTGGCGTCGATAATGGTATTGATGACCGCGCCGATCAATTCCTTGCCTGTTGGTCCGTCCAGGGTTTGCGACCAATTCCCTTGCGGGCCACGGCCGGAGTCGACGACCACGAACAGGAGCCTGCGAAGATGCACGGCTTCTTGCGGCCGCAGCGGACCGTAAGGCGTTCCTGAGGCCGCGCGCGCGATGGTGAGACCGCTCAGCCCGTAATTGTCGACCAAGCCTCCGTCGAGGAGCTTGATATATTTCACCTTGCCGGTGCGGGAGCGCTCGAGCGCTTCGGCGAACGAATGCAGCAGCGGCGGGGCGTCGGGATTGTTTGCCGCTTTCATCAGACTTGCCGGCAAAGGTGTGTGGCATTCGCCAGGAAAGGTTTCCACGATGACCGGCGCGAACCCGCCGGGAACTGCGGCCGACGCAGCTACCGCGCCGGCGAGCGGGTACTGCATCAGATCACTGCAGGTCGCCGCAAAGGTGACCGGCGCAAACAGAAACGGCGTGCGGCTATAGATATCGCTCGCATTGATCAACAAGATCGGCCGCCCGCGTTCGATCACGTTGGCGAACGTCGCATCGTTGAAAAGATGCGCGTTGAACCAGTCACGCAAGCGGGTGTCGGTATTGACTCCTCCATCCAGCGCGCGGCCAAGGTTGATGAGCGAAACCCGCGTGTCCAATTGCGACATCAGATCCTGGTCGAGGAACCTCTGCCGAAAATCCGCAAGGCCCGCGCGGCCCTTCAGGCCGTAATAGGCGGCGGCGACCGAACCGCCGGATACGCCCGAAACGATGCTGACTTTGTCGATGAGGTCGCCGTGACGGCCGCGCGTGGCTTCCAGCTTCCGCAGCACACCAAAGGCGAATGCCGCGGCGCGCGTGCCGCCGCCCGAAAAAGAAAGCCCGATAACGGAACTCTCGTTCGCCGCCTCGCCCTGCGCCTCGCGGGCCGCCACCGCCGCTTGCGCAAGGCTCCCGCCAAACGGATCGGCCGAAGGCTTGTTGAGCGGCAAATTATGGATGGTCGCGCAGGCCCCAAGGCCAAGCGCCAACACGACTACGCAAAAAACGCCACGAATACCCATCCACCCCTCGATCAGACGTACCTTATCTTGTGAGCTTGCAACAGCAAAGCGCTGCCGCTGGCCGGCCTGCGGTGCCGTTAACCATTAAGGCAAGGCGACGGCCTAACGTCGCCGCACGGTCAGCACCCCCAAGGTGCCGGCAATCAGCGAGCCGGCGAGCACGCCGATTTTGAGTTGCGTTTCGAAATCGGTCTGCATTCCTTCGAAAGCGAGCGCGCCGATGAACAGGCTCATTGTGAAGCCAATGCCGCAAAGCACGCACACGCCCAACAATTGACGGGACGTCGCGCCGGCCGGGGCCGCCGCCAGGCCTGTGCGGATCATGAGCCAAGACGTCCCGAAGACACCGATCGCCTTGCCAAGGACGAGACCCGCGGCAATGCCGAGCGTGATCGAATCGAGCAAGCTGTTGAGGCTGAGACCGGCCAGCGAGACGCCCGCATTGGCAAAGGCAAACATCGGCAGCACCACAAACGCGACCCACGGATGCAGCGCGTGTTCGAGCGCGCCGGCGAGCGGCGAGCCGTCACGGTTTTTCATCGGGATCGCCAACGCCGTCAAAACGCCGGCAAGCGTAGCATGAATGCCCGATTTCAGCACGCAAACCCAAATCGCCAGGCCGATGACGATGTAAAGATCCGCGCGGCGGACGCCGGCACGATTCAGAATGAACAGACAGGCGACGCCGGCCGTCGCCAGGCCGAGGATCGAAAGGGACAAATTGTCGGTGTAGAACACCGCGATCACCACGATGGCTCCCAGATCGTCGATGATCGCGACGGCGGTGAGAAAGATTTTCAGCGAAGCCGGCACGCGCGACCCGAGCAGCATGACGATGCCGAGCGCGAAGGCGATGTCGGTCGCGGCAGGGATGGCCCAGCCACGCAGCGCGGTGGCATCGCCCAGATTGAAGAGGACATAGATGCAGGCGGGGACGACCATGCCGCCGAGCGCCGCAGCGGCGGGCAGGATCGCCTGACTCGGCGTTGCGAGTTCGCCTTCGAGGAATTCGCGTTTGATCTCCAGTCCCACGACGAAGAAGAACACGGCCATCCACAGGTCGTTGACCCACAGCACAAGCGGCTTGGAAATCACCACAACGCCGCCGATGTCGACCGTGCCCGGGATGCGCGTGAATTCGGTGTAGAGTTCGCGCCAGGGCGAATTGCTCAGCACGAGGGCGGCCAGCGTCGCAATGCCAAGCACCACGCCGCCGGCCGCCTCGTGTTTGAAGAAATCCAGGAACGAATCGCCCGCAGCGGTCGCGACCGATTCTTCTTTTTTCGCCATCGCTTATTATCTCCTGGCGCCGTACCCCCGCGCCCTTCTCTATAATCGCATCGTGTCACGAAGATGCCAGGGCATTTGCCGCTCGTACTCCATCACCGCGAGCTGCGGCCGGTTTTCCGTCGCTTTGTCTTGGTTGCTTTCTTGGTGGCCTTTTTGATTGCCTTCTTGGAGGCCGTCGAGGCATGGCGCTGTTTTGCGGGCAGCACAGCGATCGCCTCGATTTCGAACAGCCCGCCGGCGCGCGCCAGCGCCGGAACGCCGATCGTGGTCGAGGCCGGCGGCGCCTTGATGTTGAGATAGCGGTCGCGCACATCGCGGAAGATTGCGATATTAGTTTCGATCTCGACCAGGAAGCTGTTGATCTTGACGACATCGCTCCACGTCGCACCGGCTGCTTTCAGCGCCAACGTCATGTTCTCGAACGCCTGGATGCACTGTGCCCGGAAGTCGCCCGGCGCACCGATAAATCTATTCTCGATATCGAGACCGAGCTGACCGGCAAAATAGATCGTCCGCGCCGGGCCGGTCGTATCCACCACGTAAGAGTAGCCCGGCGGCTTGGCCAAGGTTTTCGGGTTGCTGAACGTGTTCGCCACGAGTTCCCTCCCTTTGATTGTTCGAACTTGTCCTGCGAATTTACGTCGCGGGCGGCTTTGTTGACAGGGCCCGCCCCGTACCGGAGGTTGATCGGTCTTCTGGGGGCGAATCGCTAATGACGCACGCGGCTTCTCAAGTTTACTTCGGTTTCGACCCGATGTGGGTTTCGACCGGCATCCTGGTCATCACTTACGCCGTCATTATGTCGGAGCAGGTCAACCGCGCCGTCGTCGCGCTGGCCGGCGCCGGCGTGATGGTGATTATCGGCGTGCTGCAGCAGGAAGAAGCGATCCGCGGCATCGACTGGAATACCCTCGGTCTGCTCAGCGGCATGATGATTCTGGTCTCGGTTTCGCGCCGCTCCGGCATGTTCGAATTCGTGGCGGTGTGGTCGGCGCGCGCGGCGAAAGCCCATCCCGGCGGCATCATGATCTTGTTGCAGGTCGCCACCGCCATTCTTTCGGCACTGCTCGACAACGTCACCACCGTGCTGCTGATCGTTCCCGTCACGATTGCGATCACGCAGACGCTGAAGGTGCCGCCCTACCCTTACCTGTTCGCCGAGATCATGGCCTCCAACATTGGCGGCACGGCGACGCTGATCGGCGATCCGCCCAACATCATCATCGGCTCGCAGGTCGACCTGACCTTCAACGATTTCGTCTATAACCTGGCGCCGGTGATCGTGGTCATTCTAATTGTGCAAACGATCATGATCCACATCCTGTGGGGCAAGGATCTGCGCGCCACGCCCGAGGCGGAAGCAACCGTCATGGCCATGAACCCGATCGAGGCGATCAAGGACTGGGTGCTGCTCAAGCAGGGACTCGCCGTGCTCACTTTGGTGATGATCGGTTTCGTGATGGCGCGTCAGCTGCATCTGGAGCCGGCCACCATCGCGCTCACCGGCGCCGCTGTGCTGATGCTGCTCGACAACTGGTCGCACCATTCCGAAAAGGCCTCGCACAATATCCACTCGACCTTCGGCGACGTCGAATGGATCACCATCTTCTTCTTTTTGGGTCTTTTCGTTGTCGTGCATGGTGTGGAGGTCGGTGGGTTGTTGCACCTGCTCGCCGAGAAGCTGGTGGCGGCAACCGGCGGCGACCTGGCCCATGCCGGTTACGCCATTCTGTGGGCGTCCGCGTTCCTGTCGGCAATCGTCGACAACATTCCGTTCGTCGCCACCATGATCCCGCTGATCAAAAGCATGGCGCCGGCCTTCGGCGGGCCCGAGCACATCATGCCGCTGTGGTGGTGCCTGTCGTTGGGTGCCTGTCTCGGCGGCAACGGCACTTTGGTCGGCGCTTCCGCCAACCTGACGGTGGCCGGCATTTCCGAGCGCAACGGCGTACCGTTCCGCTTCCTCACCTACACGCTTTATGCCGCGCCGATGACGATCGTCTCAATCGCCATCGCCAATGTTTATGTCTGGTGGCGCTACTTCTAATTTTTCTCCTTCTGACATTCCGGGGCGCGGCCGTTAGACCGCGAACCCGGAATCCATAACCCCAGTGCTGCGGCGTTTGGATTCCGGACCCGCTCGCTTCGCTCGCGTCCCGGAATGACGAGTCGAATACCTTGACTCCCCGCCTCCGTTGCCGGAGCCTCTCGCCGCTGATGAAGGGGGCAAGGGTGCGAAAGGCCGCAAAGGCCGGGCGCCCGTTGTTTGGGGGGAAGCCCGGTCATGACCGCGCACGCGGCGTCTCACGTATTGTTCGGCCTCAATCCGATGTGGGTGTCGACCTGCATCCTGGCCGTCACTTACGCGCTCATCATGTCGGAGAAGGTCAACCGCGCAATTCTCGCGCTGGTCGGCGCCGGCGCGATGATTCTGGTCGGCGTGCTCGACCAGGAAGGCGCCATCCACGGCATCGACTTCAACACCATCGGCCTGCTTACCGGCATGATGATTCTGGTGTCGATCTCACGCCGCTCCGGCATGTTCCAGTATCTGGCGGTGAGATCGGCGCAACTCGCCAAGGCGCACCCCGCCGGCATCTTGCTCATCTTGCAGGTCACCACCGCGGTGCTTTCGGCTTTTCTCGACAACGTCACCACGGTGCTGCTCATCGTTCCGGTGACGCTCGCGATCTGCACCACGTTGAAAGTTCCAGCCTATCCCTATCTGTTCGCCGAAATTCTCGCCTCCAATATCGGCGGCACCGCGACATTGATCGGCGATCCGCCCAACATTCTGATCGGCTCGCAGGTCGGACTGTCCTTCAACGATTTCGTCGTCGAATTAACGCCGGTCATCCTGATCGTGATGGTGGTGCAGGCGATCATCATCCACGTCTTGTGGGGCAAGGACCTGCGCACCACGCCCGAATGTGAAGAAGCGGTGATGGGCGATGAAGGCGCGCGAATCCATCACGGATTGGGCACTGCTATGGCAGTCCTTGAGCGTGCTCGTTTTGGTGATGGTCACCTTCGTGCTGGCGCGGCCGCTGCATCTGGAGCCCGCCACCATCGCGCTCACCGGCGCAGCGCTGCTCATGCTGGTCGACAATTGGTCGCACCATGCCGAGAAGGCCGCCCACAACATCCACAGCACTTTCGGTGACGTGGAATGGATCACCATCTTTTTCTTTATCGGTCTGTTCGTCGTGGTGCACGGTGTCGACGCCGGCGGTCTGTTGACGCTGCTTGCCAACAAGCTGGTCGCGGCAACCGGCGGCAACATGGCTCATGCCGGCTACGCCATCCTATGGGCGTCCGCGTTCCTGTCGGCGATTGTCGACAACATCCCCTTCGTCGCCACCATGATCCCGCTGATCAAAAGCATGGCGCCGGCCTTCGGCGGGCCCGAGCACATCATGCCGCTGTGGTGGTGCCTGTCGTTGGGGGCCTGTCTCGGCGGCAACGGCACTTTGGTCGGCGCTTCCGCCAACCTGACGGTGGCCGGCATTTCCGAGCGCAACGGCGTGCCGTTCCGCTTCCTCACCTACACGCTTTATGCCCTGCCCATGATGATCGTGTCGGTGGCGATCGCTAACGTCTACGTCTGGTGGCGCTATTTCTGAGCGGCCGTAACAAACCGTTAGGGATTGCGACCGAGACAGCCCGGCCCCTAACCGGCCATTTACCGGCCTTCGCTTACCTGCATTGAACCCCTTGGTGCGCCTTCGCGGCACACGGAAAGCGCAACCTTTCCGCCTGTGCGGACGTTACCTGCAGGACCGCAGCGGATTTTGCCATGACGAAGCGAGCCGGCCGGATCATCAGCCTGTCGTTTGCGGCTTTCGCCGCGAGCGCGCTGATGCTCGCGCCGTCCGCACACGCGCAAAACCTGATCGAAAACTTCTTCAACGGTTTGGGGCAGATGCTGCAACCGGCGCCGGTCCCGGCCCGTTTGCCCGCGCGCGTGCCGGCCTATGCGGAACCGCAGCCCTCGATCGAGCGGACGGTTACGCCGCCGGCCGAACAACGCGTCGCGGCCGGTCCCGCCAAGGCCTTCTGCGTGCGCACCTGCGACGGTCATTACTTTCCAGTGCTGGCCCATTCCGGCTTGAGCGCGGCGCAGGCGTGCCAGACGTTCTGTCCGGCCAGCCGCACGCAGCTCTACACCGGCAGCACCATCGACTATGCGGTCGCGCGCAACGGCAGCCGCTACACCGATCTTCCCACCGCCTATCTCTATCGCCGCAATGTCGTCGCCGGCTGCACCTGCAACGGCCGCAATCAATTCGGTTTGGCGCATATTGATGCGACAATGGATCCCACGCTCAGGCCCGGCGATGTGGTGGCGACCCCGACCGGCCTGGTCGCATTCACCGGCCGCACGAACGACGTGGCGCAATTCATGCCGGTCGCGTCATACTCGCGTTTCTCAAAGAGCTTTCGCGACCAGCTCGCCGCCATGCGGGTGAAATCCGATACGCCGGGCATGCCGTCCGAAGTGTCGATGAAGCTGTCGCCGGAAGAAGGCCGCGACGGCAACCGCCGCAGCGCGCAGCGTTAGTGCGAAGTTCCCTTAGCTTCTTCATCTTAACGTCATCGACAAATCGCGCTTGACCCACGGCGGGCGATGGGCAGATTCGCCTTTCAACCGACGGGTGGGACATGCACAAAACGGCAACGACTTGCGTGGTGGCGCTATGCGCCACGTTGATGGCCGCGCCGGCAATGGCGCGCTGCCGTAACACCGGCAGCTTCGAGGCCTGGCTCGCCCAGTTCAAGAAAGACGCGCTGGCGCAAGGCATCTCACCGCAGGTTCTGGCCGCCGCCGCGCCTGATCTCACCTTCGATCCGGCCATCATCCGCCGCGATCAGGGCCAGGCTGTTTTCAACCTCACCTTCCTGCAATTTTCCGACAGGCTGCTCGCCAATTACCGCATGCAAAATGGCCAAGCGGCGCTGAAAAAGCACGCCGCTTTGTTCGCCAAGGTCGAAAAGGCTTACGGCGTCCCGGCACCGGTGCTCACCGCCTTCTGGGGTCTGGAAAGCGATTTCGGCAAAGTGTTCGGCAACTATCGAATTCTGCGCGCGCTGACCACGCTCGCCTATGACTGCCGCCGTCCCGATTTCTTTCGAGATCAGTTGATCGCGGCGCTGCGCATCATTCAGCGCGGCGACCAGCGCGCGCAGGACATGATCGGCGATTGGGCCGGCGAATTCGGCGGCATGCAATTCACCGCCGGCGACTATCTGAAAAACGCCGTCGACTTCGACGGCGACGGGCGCCGCGACCTGATCAAGAGCATCCCCGACACGCTCGCCTCCGGCGCCAACTTTCTTGTCCATCTCGGCTGGCAGCGCGGCCAGCCCTGGCTGCAAGAAGTGCGCGTGCCGCAGAAACTGCCGTGGCAGGAAGCCGATCTCGCCATTCAGCACCCGGTCTCGCAATGGGAAGCCTGGGGCGTGCACGCCGCGCACGGCAAATTGGCAGATGGCAACCTGCCTGCTTCATTGCTGCTGCCGATGGGACGCCACGGCCCGGCTTTTCTCGCATATCCCAACTTCAAGGCTTTCCTCGGCTGGAACGCGGCCTTCGTTTATTCGACCACGGTCGCCTATTTCGCCACGCGCCTTGCCGGCGCGCCGGTGGTGGATCACAGCGCAACCAAGACCGTGCCGGCGCTGACTTCGGCGCAAATGATGGAGCTACAGCGCCGCCTGAACAAGCATGGCTTTGAGGCCGGCGACGTCGACGGCAAGCTCGGCAGCGGCACGCGCGCCGCCGTGAAGAAAGCGCAGATCAAGCTCGATCTGCCCGCCGATTCCTGGCCGACAGCCGAATTGATCGCGCGCCTCGGCGGCGGCTGACATCGCTGCCAAGATTTCGCCCGATTTGTTGTCGGGTTTCGTGCATTCTTCGCTGCATACGCGCGTGAAATCGCCGAAAACGCGTCTCCCGAGACATCCGGGATCATGACCGCCGGGTTGCGCGTTGCCATCCGTTGATTCAGTTGAGGGATGACGCGTGAAGGAAGGCGCGCGCCATCGCGCATGTGGTTTCACATGTTGGTGGAGGACGCGTCGTGAATCTTTCCATGAGATGGATGGCGGCATTTTTGTCGTTGCTGATTGTTGCCGCACTGCCGGTCGAAGCCAATGCGCAGTACGGTGGCGGAAAATCGGCGCAGCCATCGCAGGCGGCGCCGAAAGCTGCACAAAAACGCGCAGCGCCTCCGGGGCGGGCTGCCGCACCACATCCCGCGGCACGCAGGGCGGCACCTCGCGCTGCGCCGCGCAGGGCAGCAGCACCCCGTGTCAGTCCGCGTCGCGCCGCAACACCGCATGTCGCGCCGCACCGCGCCAGGACCTCAACGCACCGGCGCGCGCCTGCCGTGAGACGGAACGTACAGCAACGGCATACGCCTACGATCCGGCGCAATGTGCAGCAATCCCAGCCATCGACGCGCCACGTAGGGCGCGGGCGCGGCCGTGTCGGACAACCCAAATCCGTTGCCGCGCCGCCAACCAAAGGTGTGCAGACACAACGGAACGTGCGCCGGCAGCAGCGCGAAGAGCGCAGCTTGCGGCAGCGCGAAGACCGCGCGTTGCGCAGACTGCCACCGCGTGAACGCGCGGCGAGACAGACGGATATCCGCCGCGCGCGCGAACAACGAGCGCGGCAGCGCCAGCAGATCGAAACGAACGCGGCCGCAGGCGCCGCCGTTCAGTCGCGAACGCGCCGCGGCCGCCGTGCCGCAAACGCGAGCATCCGCGTGTCGCCGCAAGCGGCGCGACAAGGCCGCTTCAGCGCCCCCTTCTCCGCACAAAGGCGAACGCGCGCTGACTGGCGCGCGCGTCACTATCGCTACACGGCGCGGCGCGCCTGGCGCCGGGGCCTGCGTGCCGCCTTCGTGCCCTGGTACGGGCCGGTGTTCTGGCCTTATGCCTATGCGGATATTTTCACTTACACGTTCTGGCCGGACGGCTACGAGCCCGGATACTGGTCCTACGTCTATGATGATTTCATCGATGGCCTGTTCTGGGGCGAATTCGGCCCGCCGGTCGAGTATGTCTACGCCGAGCCTTACGCCGGGTCGGCAACATCAGCCCCGCGCGTGCGCTATTCGGCCGTGCAAGAGCTGTGCAATGAGCCGGGCGGCGGCGTTACCGCCTGGCCGTTTGCCGAAATGGAACGCAAGCTTGGCCTGAACGAAGACCAGAAGCGACTGCTCGACGATATGCGCGCAGCGGCCAAGCAAGCGTCATCCGTCTTCAAAGCCTCCTGCCCGGCGGCGAATGCTTTCCCGCTGACACCACTGGGGCGGCTGCGCGCGATGACCGCGCGGCTCGATGCGACGTTGCAGGCGGTGCACACGGTGCGCCCGGCGCTCGAGGCCTTCTACGCCTCCCTGAGCGACGAGCAGAAGGAGCGCTTCAACGAGATCGGTCCGAAGGGACAGAAGAACGCCGAACTCCGGCAGGCCCTGCCCTCCGACAGCAAGATCTGCTCGGAAGCAAAACCGGGTCTGACCAATCTGCCGATCGCGCAGATCGAAGCCTCGGTCAAACCCGACGACGCGCAGGGAGCCGCGCTCGACCGGCTCGAAGAGGCGACGGTGAAGGCGGTCGCGATCCTGCAAGCGGCCTGCCCCGCTGACACGCCGTTGACGCCGCCCGGCCGGCTGCAAGTGATGGAACCGCGGCTGCAGGCGATGATCGACGCCGCCAACACGGTGAAGCCGGCGCTCGACGATTTCTACGGGCAGCTATCGGACGAACAGAAGGCGCGCTTCAACCGCATCGGCAAGGCGATGGCGTCGCAGAACTGATCCTTGAGCTTGAGGCAACAAAGGGCGGCCCGGTTGGCCGCCCTTTCCTCACGCGGCTACGCCCGACGCAACGGCCCTCAGCGTGCTAGCCTCAAACTTGTCACGCCGGTGTGGCCAAGGAGGGTGAAGCATGACGACAGTCGTCGCGACGCATGCCGTGGGCAATCTCGATACCTGGCTGTCGGGAAATAATCGCAAGGCACTGTTTCCGAAAGTCTGCGCGAGCTATCGAATTTTCAAACACGTCGGTTCCGATCGCGTCTGCGTCGTTTTCGAGAATGCGGACCCGGAAAGAATGAAGGAGTTCCTGAGCTCCCCGGAAGCGATCGCGGCGGAGGCTAAGGACACGGTCCTCGCCCCGATCGACATCTACGTCGAGATTCCCGGCGGCAAGTGACCCCCGCGCGCCGCGGGCAACGCTGGACAGGCAGGCATAAAAAAGGGCGGCCCGAGGCCACCCTTTTCGTTGCGATATCGAAAGAATTATTCCGCAGCGATTCGCACTTCCGGCGCCGCCGCCTTAATCGGCGACCGCAGTTCCCTGGATTTCGATCATGATCGCCGGGTCCGCAAAACCGGTGACCGTGATCGCGGCACTGGCGGGAAAGTCCTCGCCGAAAATCTCGGTACGGATTTCGGTCATGCGCGTGGTGTAGCGCGAATCGATCAAGAATACGGTCATCGTCACCAGATCTTTGAGCGTACACTTTGCATCGGCCAGCGTTTTCTCGATATTGCGGAAGGTCTGCCGGCACTGCGCGTCGAAATTCCCCGCCAGTGACGCGCCCGAATCGTCCGCCTGTCCAGTATGACCGGCAACCCAGATCGTGCGACCCGCGCCCTCGGTAATCACCGCCGGCGAAAATGCGCGCTTTTTCTGCCATGATCCGCGTACAAAATCTTTTTTCATTTGCATCTCCCGACCTGCGCATGCGACGGCCCGGCGCATCGCGCCGGGCCCGCTGTTTTCATCGTGACTGGTTGTTCAGTTGCCGAAGGGCTTCTCGGCGTCGAGTCGCTTTTTGGCTTCCTTGGCGATCGACAAATCGAACAACTGCTCCTGCGGCACCTTTTTCTCCACGTATTTGAAGTAGTCGGACCAATAATCCTGCATGCGCATGATGGAATCGATCGGGGGAATGCCATCCTCGCTGGTGTAGGACCAGTTCGGCGCAATCGCCTTGACCAGTTCCGGCTTGTTCAAGAACGTGTTTTTAGCGAGAATTTCGAGAATATCCTTGTGCGCATCGGGCGCCTTGGCGGCGGCGTCAAACTCCTTGACGCCTTGCAGATAGGCCATAGCGAAACGCACAAGCACGTCACGCTTGTTCTTGATGAAATCCTTGTTGGTCGCGTACACGCCGATCGAACTGTTCGGCTCAATCTCGTCGCCGTTGGCGACGATCGGGCCCCATTTGTTTTTCTGCGCGAAGAACCCGAATTGATAGGCAAGGTCGGTCAGATCGACCTGCTTCTGGCCGAGCATCTTCATCAGGTCGGGCTGGGGAACGCCGACGATCCAGGTCACGTCCTTGCGCGGATCAAGTCCGGCCTTTTGCAGGGCGCGCGCGGTATCGTATTGATTGATGCTGCCCAGCGCGCCGACGCCCATTTTCTTGCCTTTGAGCTTTGCGAAATCGGCAAGAGATTTGACGCCTTGCTCGTACAGTTCTTGCGTGACGTTGACCGCGAGATAGCCGTAACCGGGCTTGTTGTGGCCGCGGTCCAGCACGATCACCAGGGGCGCGCCTTTTGCGATACTGTTGAAGAAACTCGCATTGGCGGTCATCAGGGTGATATCGAGTTCGCCGGCGAGAATCGCGGGCACCGCCAGAGCGCCGTCGTTGAACTTCTTGACCTGGACTTCGAGGCCCATTTTCTTGAAGTAGCCACGGTCGTTGGCGACGTAGAAGCCGCCGCCGGTGATGAACGGCCCTTCGCCGACACGAATGACGTCGGCGGTCCGGGCCGGGCCGATCGCCGCGAATGTCGCGCAAAGCGCAAATGTGAAAACCGTAGCGATGCGTAACAACGTGTTCTGTCTCATGTCACCTCTCCCGTTTACTCAGTGTCCGTCACGATAGGCCGTCCAAGGAGCGACCTTGCGGTCGATCCACTGCTGCAGCTTGATGATCAGTGCCCCTACGACGGCGAGCACGATCAGACATGCGAAAACCTTTTCCGTTTCCATCACCTGGCCGGCCTGAATCAGCAGGAATCCCATTCCGCTTTGGCTCGAGCTGCCGATCATTTCGGCGGCGACGACGAGGATGACGGTCACGCCCATGCCGAGATGCAGTCCGGCGAATATGCTCGGAATAGCCGCGGGGATGACGATCTTCGTCTGGATCTGGCGGCGGTTGGCGCCGAGATCCTGCGCGGCCTTGATGAGCCCACGGTCGGTCTGCCGGATACCGGCATAGGTGCTGATGACGATTGGGAAAAAGGCCGTCACGGCGCTGATGACGATCTTGTAGATTTCACCCGTGCCGAGCCAGATCACCAGCAAGGGGATAAGCGCGATTTTTGGCAGCGGATAGAGCGCCGCGATCCAGGGGTCGGCAACGCGGGCAATGATGCGCGACATGCCCATCAGCACGCCGAGCGTGACGCCGAATAGGGCGGCGACCGTGAAGCCCGCAAAGATACGCAGCAAGGTGACGCCGAGATTGTACTCGATTTGGCCGTTGGCGATCATGCGAAACAGATAGACGGCGATCGTGCTCGGCGGCGGCAGATAGATCGGCGCGATCCCGCGCAACCGGACGAATAGCTCCCATGCCAGCAGGAAGGCGACGATCACCAATGTCGGCAAAGCACGCTCGAAGATTTCGGCGCCTATGCTCCTGCCCGGCTTCATTGCGCCTCCAAGGCCTTCGTCTGTTGCTCCATCGAGGTCATCACCTCCTCGCGGATCAGATGGAAGGCGCGATCGAACAACGCTCCGAATTCCTTCGTATTGACCATTTCAAGCGACCGCGGACGCGGCAGCTTGACTTCAAGAACCTCCTTGATGCGGCCCGGCCGCGCCGTCATCACCACCACTTCGTCACCCAGAAGAATCGCTTCTTCGATCGCGTGGGTGACGAAAAGGATGGTCTTTTGCGTTTCATCGAACACGCGCAGCAATTCTTCCTGCATGATGATCTTGGTTTGCGCGTCGAGCGCGCCGAACGGTTCATCCATCAGCATGATGGGCCGTCCCATGATGAGCGCGCGCGCGAGCGCCACGCGCTGGCGCATGCCGCCCGAAAGCTGACCCGGCCGATACGCCTCAAAACCGCTCAACCCCACGGACGCGAGCAAGGCCCGTGCGCGTTCGTAGCGTTCGCGCTTCGCGATGCCCTGCACCTCAAGACCGAACGCGACATTGTCGAGAACGGTGCGCCAGGAAAACAAATTCAGGCTCTGCCAGACCATCACGGAATCGGCGCCAAGCGGCCGCGCAGCTTGCGGGCGTTCCGGGTCGGTGATCCGGATGCTGCCGCTCGTTGCCGTCTCAAGACCGCCGACGATCTGCACCAGCGTGCTTTTGCCGCACCCGCTCGGACCCAGCAGGCACGAGAAGCGGCGCGACGCAAACCGATGTGAGAATCCGTCGAGGGCGACCACTTGCTCGCCATGGCGCCCCGGCCAGACTTGCCTCACATCGTCGACGATCACATCCATATCGCGAGCCTCAAACGTGGAATTCCTCTTCGCGCACTGCGTGAATTGCAAGATGCATGCCGTTCATCCTAATGACGCCACGCCGGCGTGAGACGGCCGTTGAGTTCCGCCGCATCCAACACTGACCGGCCGATCCGCTGCGCGTCGGCGATGACGCGTTCCACGTCGCCGATGCGGGGAAAGGCACCGTCCCGATAGACGATTTCGCCATCGACCATGGCAAGCTTTGCGTCGCTGCCCTTTCCCGCACAGACGAAAGTTGAAATGGGCCGATGCAGAACGCCGACATAGGGCTTGTTCATATCGAACGCCGCAATATCGGCGCGCTTGCCGACCTCGAGCGAACCGATCTGATCGTCGAGGCCGAGCGCTTTGGCCGCATTGATGGTCGCCATCTCGATGCTGCGTTCGACCGGCATCCGCGTCGGGTCGAGATGGCGAACATGCTGCATCAGTGTGCAGACTTTCATTTGTTCGACCATATCGACCGAGTAGTCGACCATCGGGCCGTCGGTGCCGAGCGCGACGTTGATGCCGGCACGCCAGGCGTTTGCAAAGGGGCCGATGCCGCCGCCACGGATGGATTCACTGGAAGGCGTGTACACGAAATTGCAACCGACCCGCGCCATGTGCTCGATATCGAGCTCGGTGACGTGAATGCCGTGAATCAGCGTCCAGTGCGGATCGAGCAGGCCGAGTTGCATGAGATAGCGCACGTCCGTCCGCCCGGTCTCGCGCAGATAGCGCAGAAAGCCTTTTTCGATAGAAAACGTACCGCCGGCGATGTGCGTCGAGATCTTGGTGTTCAGCTTTCGCGCAAGGTCGTAGCCGCGGCAGATCAATTCCTCCGTCGTCATGCCGGCCGCGACCCAGTGCGCGTTCGATTCGATCACCATCGCCATGCGCACGCGCCCCCCGGACGTGCCGTCCCAGGCGCGAAATTCCTGCTCGAACGCGGCAAGCGATTCATCGAGCGAGTGAGGATGATGCGGGTTTCCCGGCGTGCGGCAGCGCAATTCCTTGGCAAAGACTTGGCGCACGCC
Organism: uncultured Alphaproteobacteria bacterium; assembly: GCA_963840065.1. Taxonomy (GTDB): domain Bacteria; phylum Pseudomonadota; class Alphaproteobacteria; order Rhizobiales; family Xanthobacteraceae; genus Pseudolabrys. The sequence continues at coordinate 192,573 of CAWIXF010000015.1, forward strand.
CGCTTCGGCCTGCGGCTCGATCGTGGCGCGCACCATCTCGGGCGTCGTTGTCGTAACCGAATGGTTGAGCGAGCAGGTGGTGCCCGTTGCCAGCATTTCCAGCGCGGCCAGATAGCTTGACGCGCGCATGCCCTCTTCGGGCAAGTGGCGGCTGAGCGGAAGCAGAAAGCCCGTGACCCAGTCTTCCAGCAAATAGCCGTCGGCCAGGCCCTTGAACAGTGTGTACCAGTGATGCTGATGCGCGTTGATGAGGCCCGGGAAGACGATACAGCCCGACAGATCGACCACCTCGTCGAAGGCGCCGTCGTTTGGCGTTGCCTCCGCCGGGCCAAGCGCCGTGATCGTCGTTCCGTCGATCGCGACAAAGCCGCCCGGGTGGACAGAGCGTCCGCGGTCCACGGTGACGACGTAGCCGTTCTTCAACAAGGTTTTCGGCATGACCCGCTGCCCCCCGTCGCTAAAATCTTGACGTCATATATCTTAATGTCAAGATATTCTCGCCTCGTGCGCGGAGATTTGGCTATGACAAAAGCACCCAGCGGCGCGCGTCCCGCCGATTCAATCGACCAATTTCTCAGGCAATGGCGGCAAGCGCGCCCAGACCTGCGGGCCGATGCATTCGGCGTTTTCGGGCGAATCCACCGCATCTTCGGTCACTTCATGCATACGACCGAGCCGCTATTGGCCGACATGGAACTCGGCTGGGAATCCTTCAGCCTGATCGTCACCTTGCGGCGATCCGGCCCGCCCTTCGCGATGCGCCCAACCGATTTGCTGCATGAATCGCTGTTGAGTTCCGGTGCGATCACCAACCGGATCGACCGGGTGGAGCGGCAGGGCCTGGTGACGCGCAGCGCCGATCCGCATGACCGGCGCGTGGTCATCGTCAAACTGACGCCGGCGGGCCGCGCCCTTGCCGACCGCGCGATCAAACGTCATTTCGAATCGATGGCCGATATGCTGTCGCCGCTGAGTTCCGAAGAGAGGCGCAGCCTGATGGGCCTGCTTGGAAAGCTGCTGGTATCGATGGAAAAAATGCCGCGCAAAAGCGCCAAGAGGAAAACCGGCACACGCGCGATCACTGTCCCGCACGGCAAACCGCGCGCGGGTGCCCCGCCGCGCAAGCCGGCCAGAAACCGGATGCCCGCCGCAAGCGCTTCCGACATGCCGTAGCAGGCTCAAGCAACGCAAGCCGCATCGAGCGGCGGCAAAAGCAAAGCGGCCGCCTGTGCGGCGGCCGTTTACTGCTTGCGGGCCGTAGAACGGCCGCGATGGCGGGTATCACTCCGCCGCGATTCGCACTTCCGGCGCCGCCGCCTTGATGTCGGGGGTGACGTGGCTTTCGAACTTGGCGAAGTTCTTCTGGAACATGGCGACCAGCGCGCGCGCGGTCTTGTCAAACTCGGCCTTGTTCTTCCAGGTCTTGATCGGATTGAGCAGATGCGGCTCAACGCCCTGCACCGAAGTCGGCACCGAGAAGCCGAAATAGGGATCGGTGCGGAAATCGGCGTCTTTCAGCGAGCCGTCGAGCGCGGCGGTGAGCAACCGGCGCGTCGCCTTGATCGGCATGCGGCGGCCCTCGCCGTATTTGCCGCCGGTCCAGCCGGAGTTCACCAGCCAGCAGTCGACCTTGTGCTTGCTGATGTAGTCCTTCAGCAGGTCGGCATAGACCGATGGATGGCGCGGCAAGAACGGCGCGCCGAAGCAGGTGGAGAATTCCGGCTGCACGCCGACCAGACCCTTCTCGGTGCCGGCCACTTTCGCCGTATAGCCCGAGAGGAAGTGATACATCGCCTGGTTCGGGTCGAGCTTGGCGATCGGCGGCATCACACCGTAAGCGTCCGCCGTCAGGAAGATGATGTTCTTCGGATGGCCGGCGCTGCCGGTCTTCGACGCGTTCGGAATGAAATGCATCGGATAGGCCGAGCGCGTGTTCTCGGTCTTGGAGCCGTCGTCATAGTCGGGAACGCGCGTGTCAGGATTAAACACAACGTTCTCCAAAACGGCACCGAAGCGGTTGGTGGCGTCCCAGATTTGCGGCTCGGCTTCCTGGCTGAGCTTGATGCACTTGGCGTAGCAGCCGCCCTCGAAATTGAAGATGCCGTCCGGCCCCCAGCCGTGCTCGTCGTCGCCGATGAGCGTACGGTTCGGGTCTGCCGACAGCGTCGTCTTGCCGGTGCCGGAGAGGCCGAAGAACAGCGCGCTGTCACCGTCTTTGCCGACATTGGCCGAGCAGTGCATCGGCACCACGCCTTCGGCCGGCAGATAGAAGTTGAGCGTCGTGAATACCGACTTCTTCATTTCGCCGGCGTATGACGAACCGCAGATCAGCACGATCTTGCGCGAGAAATCGATCGCCACCATCGTGTCTGAGCCCTCGCGGCCGCCGTGACGCTTGTGGTCGGGCCGGAACGACGGCAGATCGACGATCGTGAGTTCGGGAACGAAGCTTGCGAGATCGCCGCGATCGGGGCGGATCAGCAACTGGTGAATGAACAGCGAGTGCCAGGCGAGCTCGGTGAAGACGCGGGTCTTGATCCGGTAATTGGGATCGGCGCCGCCGACCAGATCCTGCGCAAAGAGTTTTTTGCCTTCGCAGTGTTTGATGAAGTCGGCGAGCAGATTGTCGAAATTCTCTTTCGACATTTTGCGGTTGTTGTCCCACCACACCGAATCCCGGGTGAGATCGTCTTCGACCGTGTGCTTGTCTTTCGGCGACCGACCGGTGTGATGACCAGTTTCCGCGCAGAGCGCGCCGCCCGCGACGATATTCGCTTCGCCCGCGGCAACCGCATGCTCGTAAAGCGCCGGCTCAATCAGATTCCAATGGACAGCGGCCAGATTCTTGAAACCGAATTTATCGGCGCCATAGGCACCGTTCCGCACTCCTGATTCTTGCACGCGCATTTCCTCCAAAGACTGGTCGGCCTCTGTAATCCAACCCTTTGCCGGACCTTGCGATCCTTTGTGACTCTCTAAGACCTAAGTATAGCCCGTCGTTCCAAGGCGGGCGACCATAGTCAGCAAGCAACTGAAAGCCAAGATTAATTGCCATGCAGCACGTGCAAACCACATTGCGCTGCATCAATAGTCCGGGCTCTGATGTCTTAACAATCAAGCCTCGATAGGCGTCAGACCGCCCTTGTCTTGTCGGCTAAATCCTTAAGCACCGCGCGCAGCGGCCCCGGCCCCGTCACCCGCTGCGGGAAGGGCAACCGAAGGGCGGCACGGCCTTGTTGCAACTCGATACCTTCGGGATCGATACCGACACAACGCCAGTCCCCTTCCGGCCCTCCCAACAATTTGGTCGCATAGAGCCGGCAGGCATCGGCGTGATCGGCATTCATATGGTAGATGGCGCCGGCTTCGGCAGCGACCAATTCCTGAGCGTCCGAGAGGTCGGTGAGCACGTCCCGAGAACTCAAGTCGACGATGCGGCCGAAACCGGCGACCAGATGCGCCGCGCCGATCTCGATCCGGTAAAAGGCAAAATCGGCAAAACCGGCAAACATCTCCGCCTCCGGCTGGCGGCGCAGGTAGGCGGCGCGAGCCGCCGCATCGCCCGCAACCACGGCTTTCCCCATCAACATCACCCGCGCGCCTTCGAGCGGATCGCCCTCCTTGCGCTCGTCCAGCATGAGCGAGACGCGGGCGTCGGCGAGGATGTTCTTGGTGTGCACGGCGAGCGTCGACAGCAGCAGAAGCGGCGCCCCGGCCGGGTCGGTGGCGATATTGACCAGCGAGCAGAAAGGATCGCCCGAACCCGTCATCAAAGTGGCGAGCGCGCCTGAACGGCCCTCGCGCAGGAGCTTTTTGGCGGCCAAACGGGCATCGAAGGGGGCGTCAGGTTTCATGAGGCTCCATGATTAACGATACCGCCTTGGTCCGGCGCTGTTTTTGCCGTCGCCCTTGTATTCGCTACCGAATCACATAGTTGTTGCAAAGAGGCCACATTTCAGACCCTGTTTATGGGCTTCAAAGCGGGCGGGACGTCAGGCCAAGTCAGGCTGCTCAAGAGGGGCTTATGCCAACAATCGCTCTCGTCGACGACGACCGCAATATCCTTACCTCGGTGTCGATGGCCCTCGAGTCGGAAGGCTATCGCATCATGACGTATACCGACGGCGCTTCCGCGCTCGACGGCTTCAAGACGTCGCCGCCGGATCTTGCCATTCTCGACATCAAGATGCCGCGCATGGACGGCATGGAGACGCTGCGCCGGCTGCGCCAGAAGACCGACATTCCCGTCATTTTCCTCACTTCCAAGGACGAGGAAATCGACGAACTGTTCGGCCTGAAGATGGGGGCCGACGACTTCATCCGCAAACCGTTTTCGCAGCGGCTGCTGGTCGAACGCGTCAAAGCCGTGTTGCGCCGCGCCTCGCCGAAGGACGGAACGCCGGTCAAGGAGGTCGATGCCGCCAAGGTGCTCGAGCGTGGCCTGTTGCGTATGGACCCCGAGCGTCACACCTGCACCTGGAAAAACGAGCCGGTGACGCTGACCGTGACCGAGTTCCTCATTCTGCAGGCGCTGGCGACGCGCCCCGGCGTGGTGAAAAGCCGCAACGCGCTGATGGACGCCGCCTATGACGATCAGGTCTATGTCGACGACCGCACCATCGACAGCCACATCAAGCGTTTGCGCAAGAAGTTCAAGGTGGTCGACGACGACTTCGAGATGATCGAGACGCTCTATGGCGTCGGCTATCGCTTCAAGGAAGCGGCGTGACGCAACCTTATTTTTTTGCGCCGTTGTGAGGGCCTGACGCGCGCCCCGGCTTGCGGTAAATTTGCGGCGTACGCAACACGTCCACAGCCCGGCTGGATTGACCGACGTGCTCGACCGGACCATTGAAATACAAAAATCCGCCGACGCCGAACGGCGCGGGCCGGATTCCACACCCGAGCCGGGAGCCGCGCCCGCAAAACGCGCGGGCCGATTGAGGCGGTTCGCGCGCGCAGCCTGGGCCTTCTTCGTCACCCAAAGCTTTTCCAGCCTTACCCGCCGCATCGTCATCCTCAACCTCGCCGGCCTCGTCGCGTTGGTGACAGGCGTTCTTTATCTTTCGCAGTTCCGCGCCGGCCTGATCGATGCGCGCGTGCAGAGCTTGCTGGTGCAGAGCGAGATCATCGCCGGCGCGATTGCCGCCTCGGCAACGGTTGAAACCGACGCCATCACCATCGATCCCGAACGCTTGTTGGAATTGCAGGCCGGCGAAAGCTACGGGCCCCCGGACGCCATGTCGGCGACCGAGTTTCCGATCAACCCGGAGCGCGTGGCGCCGGTGTTGCGCCGCCTGATCTCGCCGACCAAGACGCGCGCGCGCATCTATGACCGCGACGGCGTGTTGATCCTCGACAGCCGCAATCTCTACGGCCGCGGCGATGTGCTGCGCTTCGACCTGCCGCCGCCCAACGCCGAAAAGCCGGGCCTGATGGAGCGCACGTTCATTGCGTTGCGCCGCTGGTTCGGCCGCGGCGACCTGCCGCTCTACAAGGAGCTCGGACCCGAGAACGGCAAAGGTTACCCGGAAATCGCGCAGGCGCTCAACGGACTGCACGCCAGCATGGTGCGGGTCAATAACCGCGGCGAGGTGATCGTCTCGGTGGCTGTGCCGGTGCAGCGCTTCCGCGCCGTGCGCGGCGCGCTGATGTTGTCGACGCAAGGCGCCGACATCGACGATATGGTGGAGGCCGAACGCCTGGCCATCGTCAAGGTGTTCCTTGTCGCCGCCGGTGTCATGGTCGTGCTGTCGATGCTGCTCGCCGGCACCATTGCCGGCCCGGTGCGGCGGCTCGCCGACGGCGCCGAACGCGTACGCCGGCGCATCCGCAGCCGCGTTGAAATCCCCGATTTCACCCGTCGGCGCGACGAGATCGGACATCTGTCCGGCACGCTGCGCGACATGACCAACGCGCTCTACACTCGCATCGAGGCGATCGAAAGCTTCGCTGCAGACGTTGCGCACGAACTGCGCAATCCGCTTACCTCGCTGCAATCGGCGGTCGAGACGCTGCCGCTTGCCAAGACCGAAGAAGGCCGCAAGCGCCTGCTCGAAGTCATCCAGCACGACGTCAAGCGCCTCGACCGGCTGATCAGCGACATTTCTGATGCCAGCCGTCTCGATGCCGAATTGCAGCGGCAGGAAGCAAGCCCCGTCGATCTCGCAAAGCTGCTCGACGCGCTGGTCAAGGCGGCCAACGAAATCCATACCGACGATGTCACAGCCACGCTTCAATTCGAGGGCGGCGCGCCGGACAATTTCAAAGTGCCCGGCCACGATTCGCGGCTCGGCCAGGTGGTCAGCAATCTCATCGACAATGCGCGTTCGTTCTCCCCGGCCGGTGGCACGGTGCGCGTGACAGCGCGCAAGCTGAAAGACGAGGTTGAAATCACCGTTGACGATGACGGCCCCGGCATCCAGCCCGACGCTTTGGAAAAGGTGTTCGAACGTTTCTACACCGACCGTCCCAACCAGAGTTTCGGCCAGAACTCGGGTCTCGGCCTGTCGATCTCCAAGCAGATTGCGGAAGCCCACGGCGGAAACATCTGGGTCGAGAACCGCACCGCGCCGGACGGCAAAGTGCTCGGCGCCCGTTTCATCGTGCGGTTGCCGGCGAAGTGATGGCTTCGCCGCCGACCGCTCATTTCCGTAAAAGCGGGAATCCAGCACAATAAGAACTCGGTCCCCGCTTCCGCGGGGGACGAGCGAATTGATGGATGACTGAAATCCCGACCATCCATGCCTCCGCCGTCTTGATCGGATCGCGCGCCGCGCTCATCCGCGGACCAGCCGGCGCGGGCAAATCGCGGCTGGCCTTCGACCTCATCGAAGCCGCGGCATACGGCGCCCTGCCCTTCACCCGCCTGGTGGCCGACGACCGCACCGAAGTGGAAGCACGCGGCGGCAGGCTGCTATTGCGTCCGGCTGCCGCCCTGGCCGGCCTGATCGAGGTGCGCGGGCTCGGCATCAGACGGCTTGCCTATGAACCGCTCGCGCTTGCCGGGCTGGTGGTCGACCTTGCCGCTGCTGATGCCGAGCGCCTGCCCGCCCTGGAGGCGGCCACCGCCGTGGTCGCAGGGGTCAGGCTGCCGCGGCTCGCTGTCGCAGCCGGCCGGCCGGCCCTCCCTATGGTGTTGGGCCTTCTGAAAATGGGTCCGGGCGGCGATTGACCGCCGCCGGTGAACTGGGCTACGCCCGGCGTCCTGCTCATGGTTCAGAAAAATTAACGATAGTCGCCCTAGTATGACGTCGCCGAAAACGGACCATCGAGCTGTTCCCTTGGCCCCACCTTTCCGCAGTGCAGCGCAGTCCCTATATAGCGGCCCAACCCCTTGCCAGGGGCCTTCAATTGGGTCTGAATGTGCGCCCTATCGTGCGGTGCAGCGTAGCTCCCGCGGGGAGTTGGGAATGATCGGCCTCGTACTCGTGACTCATGGGCGGCTCGCCGTCGAGTTCCGCGCTGCCCTGGAACACGTGGTGGGTCCGCAGCGGCAGATCGAGGCGGTAACCATCGGGCCCGACGACGACGTCGAGCAGTGCCGCAAGCAGATCCTGGACGCGGTCAAGCGCGTCGACGACGGCGAAGGTGTCGCCATCCTCACCGACATGTTCGGCGGTACGCCCTCCAACCTCGCCATTTCGGTGATGAGCCAGCCCAAGGTCGAGGTGTTGGCGGGCATCAATCTGCCCATGCTAATCAAGCTCGCCAAGGTGCGGGAAACAGCCTCGCTGCAGGACGCCGTCGCTGCCGCCCAGGAAGCCGGCCGCAAGTACTGCACCATCGCCAGCCGCGTTCTCAACGGGAAATGACCGGCGTCCCTGCTGAAGACGCGGCCCCCGTCAGACGCGAGGTCGAAATCGTCAACAAAAAGGGGCTGCACGCGCGCGCCTCCGCCAAATTCGTGCAGACCGCCGAGCAATTCGACGCCGCCGTCACCGTGACCCGCGGTCATGAAAGCGTGGGGGGAACCTCGATCATGGGCCTGATGATGCTGTCGGCAGCCCCCGGCACCACCATCACCATCAGCGCCACCGGCGCGGAGGCCCAAGCAGCCCTCGAGGCGCTCTGTGCGCTGGTGGCAAGCAAGTTCGGCGAGGACGAGTAACCCGATACCGTTCGCCGAAGCGACATAAAGAAATCTTTATATATGCATTGCGGCCCCAGCCGGGCCCTGATATACGCACGGCCAATCCCGAACCCCGTATCGTCAGTTACAAAGGAACGTCATGACCGCTTCCGCCAAGCCCAAGGCCGTTGCCGCCGGCGACTACATCGTCAAGGACATCTCGCTCGCCGACTTCGGCCGCAAGGAAATCTCCCTCGCCGAGACCGAAATGCCTGGCCTGATGCAGACGCGCGAGGAGTACGGCCCCAAGCAGCCGCTCAAAGGCGCGCGCATCGCCGGCTCCCTGCACATGACCATTCAGACCGCCGTGCTGATCGAAACGCTGGTCGCTTTGGGCGCCGACGTGCGCTGGGTCTCCTGCAACATCTATTCGACGCAAGACCACGCTGCCGCCGCCGTTGCGGCCGCCGGCATTCCGGTCTTCGCCGTCAAGGGCGAGAGCCTGAAGGACTACTGGGACTACACCGCCAAGCTGTTTGAATGGCATGGCGGCGGCACGCCCAACATGATTCTCGACGACGGCGGCGACGCCACCATGTTCGTGCACCAGGGCTACCGCGCCGAACACCACGATCCTATGTTCCTCGATCAGCACAACAGCGAGGAAGAAGAAATCTTCTACGCGCTGATCAAGCGCATCCTGAAGGAAAAGCCGAAAGGCTACTTCGCCGAGCTCGCCAAGAACATCAAAGGCGTGTCGGAAGAAACCACCACCGGCGTGCATCGTCTTTACGACATGCAGAAGGCCGGCACGCTGCTGTGGCCCGCCATCAACGTCAACGATTCGGTCACCAAGTCGAAGTTCGACAACCTCTACGGCTGCCGTGAATCGCTGGTCGACGGCATCCGCCGCGGCACCGACGTCATGATGTCGGGCAAGGTGGCGATGGTCGCCGGCTTCGGCGACGTCGGCAAGGGCTCGGCCGCCTCGCTGCGCCAGGCCGGCTGCCGCGTCATGGTTTCGGAAATCGATCCGATCTGCGCGTTGCAGGCGGCGATGGAAGGCTATGAAGTCGTCACCATGGAAGACGCCTGCCCGCAGGCCGACATCTTCGTGACCACGACCGGCAACAAGGACATCATCACCATCGACCACATGCGGGCGATGAAGGATCGCGCCATCGTGTGCAACATCGGCCACTTCGACAACGAGATTCAGGTCGGCGCGCTCAAGAACCTGAAGTGGGACAATATCAAGCCGCAGGTCGACGAGATCACCTTCCCCGACGGCCACCGTATCATCCTGCTGTCGGAGGGCCGCCTGGTGAACCTCGGCAACGCCATGGGTCATCCGAGCTTCGTGATGTCGGCGTCGTTCACCAATCAGACCTTGGCGCAGATCGAGCTGTTCGCCAACAACAAGGACGGCAAGTACAAAAAGGAAGTCTATGTTCTGCCGAAGTCGCTCGACGAGAAGGTCGCGCGGCTGCATCTCGCCAAGATCGGCGTCAAGCTGAGCCAGTTGAGCAAGGACCAGGCCGAGTATATCGGCGTGCCGCAGGAAGGTCCCTACAAGGCTGACCATTACCGGTATTGAGCCGAGAGCGAATCACAAGCCTTCAGAACCGGCCGCGCATCCGTGCGCGGCCGGTTTCGTTTGAGCTGGAGCGTTTTTGTTTCAGATTGAACCGGGCTGTCCCGAGCGCTCTCTTCACCTCTCCCACGGGGAGAGGGAGCACGCCGTGTCTGTGGCTGGTTCAGCCAAAAACAAACTCGCGCTAGACGTCGACCCAGTCGTCGCCGACTTTCAAGCGATGGCGCACGATGCCCGGTTTCAGAGATTGTTCGACGAAACACCCCTTCTCAGCGGCCGCAATCAGCCTTCTCCTGTCGGATTCCGACGCCTCGTCGCCGAGGTCGATATCCATCGTAAAACTGATCGGCGAGCTTTCGTATGGTTGAGCGCCGTATTGCTCGGCCTGCCAGTGACAGCGGGTATTCACGTGAAACTTGCCGACCGGGATATTCAGCCGTTTGGAAAACGCGCGCAGCTGCGTCATCACGCAAGCCGTCAATCCCGCTGAGAAATACGCCAACGGATAGGGCGCGGTGCCGTCGCCGCCATGGATGCCGCCCTCGTCGGTGGACATTTCCACGCTAACCGCGTGCTTGCCGCGCAGGTGCACCTGCATGTCGTTGCGGAATTTCGCCGCGTTGGTGCCTTCCACGTCGAACACGACTTCGAAGCGCGACTTCGGCCCACTTCCTGTCATCTTTCCTCCCGGGATCGCAAAGCGTCTGTTCCAACTCCAAGCATAGCGTTGGTATCCGGTGCCCGGCTACACTATGCCCGGGCATTGGGCGGTTTTTGCCCAATTCGACGCCGCTTGCCCGGCAAAAGCCCGGATGCTATCTGCCCGCCATGACGACGGTTCCAATCAATAATATCCGTAACTTCTCCATCGTCGCGCATATCGATCACGGAAAGTCGACGCTCGCCGACCGGCTGATCCAGCTCACCGGCGGGCTCGAAATGCGCGAGATGAAGGAGCAGGTGCTCGATTCCATGGACATCGAGCGCGAGCGCGGCATCACCATCAAGGCGCAGACCGTGCGTCTGAAGTATCGCGCCAAGGACGGCAAGGACTACATCCTCAACCTGATCGACACCCCCGGTCACGTCGACTTCGCCTATGAGGTCAACCGCTCGCTCGCCGCCTGCGAAGGCTCGCTGCTGGTGGTCGACGCCTCGCAAGGGGTCGAGGCGCAGACGCTCGCCAATGTCTACCACGCGCTCGATGCCGGCCACGAGATCGTGCCCGTGCTCAACAAGGTCGACTTGCCGGCGGCCGAGCCGGACAAGATCAAGCAGCAGATCGAAGACGTGATCGGGCTCGACGCCTCCGACTCGCTGCTGATCTCGGCCAAGACCGGCGTCGGCGTGCCCGACGTGCTGGAGGCGATCGTCACCCGCCTGCCGCCGCCGAAAGGCGACCGCGACGCGCCGCTAAAGGCGCTGCTGGTCGACAGTTGGTACGACCCCTATCTCGGCGTCGTCGTCTTGGTGCGTATCGTCGACGGGATACTCAAGAAGGGCCAGCGCATCCGCATGATCGGCATCGACGCTGCCTACGAAGTCGATCGCATCGGCGTGTTCAAGCCCAAGCTCACGCTCACCGATGAGCTCGGCCCCGGCGAGATCGGCATGCTCACCGCCTCGATCAAGGAAGTGGCCGACACGCGCGTCGGCGACACCATCACCGACGAGCGCAACCCGGTCGACGAACCCCTGCCCGGCTTCCAGCCCGCGATCCCGGTCGTGTTCTGCGGCCTGTTTCCGGTCGACGCCGCCGACTTCGAGGACCTGCGCGCGGCCATGGGCAAGCTGCGCCTCAACGACGCCAGCTTCACCTTCGAGATGGAGACCTCGGCCGCGCTCGGCTTCGGCTTCCGCTGCGGCTTCCTCGGGCTCTTGCACCTGGAGATCATCCAGGAGCGGCTGGAGCGCGAGTTCAACCTCGAGCTGATCGCGACCGCGCCCTCCGTTATCTACAAAATGGACCTGCGCGACGGCTCGCAGATCGAGATCCACAATCCGGTCGACATGCCGGACGTGATGAAAATTCTGCAAATCCACGAGCCGTGGATCGAGGCGACCATCCTCACGCCGGACGACTATCTCGGCGCCGTGCTCAAGCTCTGCCAGGACCGCCGCGGCGTGCAGAAGGAGCTCACTTACGTCGGCAACCGCGCCATGGTGAAATACGATCTGCCGCTCAACGAAGTGGTGTTCGACTTCTACGACCGGCTCAAGTCGGTGTCGAAGGGCTACGCCTCGTTCGACTATCATCTCACCGACTACCGGGAAGCCGATCTGGTCAAGATGTCGATCCTCGTCAATGACGAGCCGGTCGACGCGCTCGCCATGCTGGTGCACCGCAGCCGCGCCGAGTCACGCGGCCGCGCCATGGTGGAGAAGCTGAAGGAACTGATCCCGCCGCACATGTTCCAGGTGCCGATCCAGGCCGCCATCGGCGGCAAGATCATCGCCCGCGAGACCGTGCGCGCGTTGCGCAAGGACGTCACCGCCAAATGCTACGGCGGCGACGCCACCCGCAAACGCAAGCTGCTCGACAAGCAGAAGAAGGGCAAAAAGAAGATGCGGCAATACGGCAAGGTCGATATTCCGCAGGAAGCGTTTATCGCGGCGCTGAAGGTGGATGTGTGAGGGGGCAAGATCGTTGCTCCACTCCCAACCCGGCCTGCCATAAATGTCATCCAAAAAACTATTTCGGTCGCCTTTTAGGCGGCATCAGCCACTTGATCAAATATTGTAACTGTTTCGGGGTAGGAGAAGAAATAAACAACGCTAAACCCGCGAAGGTCGAACGTTGCCTTTTCTTGAAGCTTTAGTTTTCCGCTGTTGTTGACTCAATTCGCCACGAGCAACAGACGAACGTCCGAACCAGCCGCCGACATATAGCTCGATAGCTCTTTTGATTTCCTCTCAATCGCTTGATCAATCTGCTGCTGAGGACGAAGATCCACCCAGCCAACCCGATGATTCACACTGTACCAATCAGTTCGAAACCCTTTGGTAGCGTGCACCCGAAGTCCTTTACCTTCATCCAGGACCGCGTGGTGTCCGATTTCCTTTGAGGCAAAATCCATCGCAATGAGCGCTGGAATGACCGCAGCAAAATTCTCCGCACGCATATTGCCTACAAACTTGACTACCAGTGGGATGCTTGTGGTTGCCTCATATTCGTTCCGAAGCGAATTCACCACGCGTTGCGTCTGTGATTCCATTCGCTTCATGGCAGCGCCGGAGGAGCTTTGTGGCCCCGCGAAGATTTCGCTTACTTCAAGGCCAAATTGAAGTGCGTCCTCCGCGACAATGAAGTCAGGTTGCTCACGATCCGGCCCCAAAATCCAATTTTTTCCGAGCAGATGCGCCGCCTCCTCAACAAAGAATCGTTCCTGCGACTTCTTTGATAACCGTGTCACTGCTATCGCACCATTATCTGCCAATACCTACTCCGCCGCCTGCGAACGCCGCAGAAGCCCCGCCCGTTTCATCTCGTCGTGCAGCGCGATCGGGTCCCAGTCGTAGCCGTTCGGCCAAGTCAGCGCCCCGTCTTCGATGAACACGCGCTGGAAGTAAGCCGCATCCTTCATCGGCACGACCATCGAGCCGGTCTTCTCGGAAATGTCGGCGAAATCGCGCACACCGATGGTTCCGTCGGAGAACTCGATCTCCAACTTGTGGCCGCCGAGCGATCGAATGCCGATGACGTCAATCATCATTCCAGACCCGGGATGCGTTCAAGCTGTTCATCCGTTCGCGCCGCCTGCCAGTTCCGCATCAATGCATCGCGCCGCAAATCGGTCCATTCCTTTATAACACGCGTGACGGTCGGCGGTAGACGCCCATCGATGACGGCGCCATCCGCGATCCGGACGCGGGCGTGAAAGCCTTGATAGCGTACATGAAAATGCGGCGGATCGTGGTCATTGAAGAACATCCGCACGGCAATTCCCATGAAATAGGCGATTGTCGGCAATTTTCACCCCAGTACTCTTTGTCGCTGCTTGGCGAAGGACGATACCATTTAACAATGCGCATGCGGCAATACGGCAAGGTCGATATTCCGCAGGAGGCGTTTATCGCGGCGTTGAAGGTGGATGTTTAACGCCTAGCGCTTTGGCGCCAGTTCGTCGTCGCGCATCGCCACGAAGATCAACACCGCCGCAATCACCATCACGAAGCGAAAGGCGCTCGGCACGCCGTTCCATGCTTGCGATTGCCACATGCCAAACCATTCGCCGCCGACCGTCATAAAGCCGACCTGCCACAGCAGGAAGCCCAGCGTCAGCCCGAGCACTGCAAAGCGCTTGGCTTGCTGAAACGCCGCGGCGTCGGCACGCACGGCGCGGAGCAACGCGAAGGCGCCGATCCAGCACAAGACGGCGGTTGCCGCTTCGGCGGCGATGATGAGCGCGTAGGCCAGATGATGCAGCGCCGGGCTGGCGATCGCGCGATAGCCGATATCGGAACCCGGGAAGATCGTGTCCATCGACAGCACATGCTGCACGAAAGAAAAATTGGTGTCGTAATCGGTCAAGTTGCCGAACACCACCAGGCTGGCGAACAGCGCGATGGCCGCGACGAGGATAATCTTGGCGGCGCGGACGACGATCATGGCCGGTTCCCCGGGCGGCACCCCGCGCGCCCAGAATGAATAATGACAAACCCTACAGCTTGAACAACGCCTCGGCGTTGCCGTGCGCGATGCGTTCGCGGTCCGCCGCACTGACCGGAATCTTGTCGAGGAACGCGCGCGCTTCCGCCATCGCGCCGTAGGGGTAGTCGATCGAGAACATGATGCGCCCGGCACCGACCTCAGCCAGCAGATTGGCGAATGTCGAGTCGAAGTTGAAGCCGCCGAAGGTGTAGTGCAGGTTTTCGCGCAAGTATTCGCCGGGCGTGCGCTTGAACTTCATTCCCGGCGAGCGCGAGCCGACCGCGTCGATCCGCGGCATCATGAACGGCAAGCCTTCGCCCATGTGCCCGATGACGATCTGCAGCTTGGGAAACCGGTCGAACACGCCACGCACCATCAGGCGCAGCACGTGCACCGCGGTCTCGATGTGCCAGCCCCAGCCGGGGCCGGCGAGCATCACCGTCTCGGCCGGCGAAAAGCCGCCATAGGATCCTTCCATCACCGCCTTGGGCGGCATGGCCGGGTGCAGATAGATCGGCGCGCCGAGCGCTTCGGCGCATTCGAGAATCGGCCAGAAAAAGCTGTCGTCGAAATAGCGGCCGCGGTTGTGCCCATTGACGATAGCGCCCTTGAAGCCGTCCTGGCGAAAGCGGCGCTCGAGCTCGGCGGCCGCCTTGTCGGGCGCCGCCGTCGGCAAGGCCGCAAACCCGGCCAGCCGCGTTGGATTTTTACGCACCGCGTCCGCGAGAGTGTCGTTGATCTCGCGCGCGACCGCGACCGCTTCGTCGGGCTCGCATAGCTCCGTGCCGGGATAATTGATCGACAGCACCTGCATATCGACGCCGGCCGCGTCCATCTCCGCGATCCGCTTGTCGCCAAGATCCAAGAGCTTCGCATAGATCTGTTCGGCGGCCGCGCCGCGGGCTTTAACGAAGTTGTCCCGGAACGTCCGTCCGGGGCCGTCGACGAAGGCCGGCGTTACAAAATGCTCTTCAAGCGCGATGGTTCGCATGGGCGTTTCCCAATTTTGCGTTTCATTTCATCTCATCATGCCAAGTGCGCGGAAAAATTGATACTCCTCAAAGCCCCTGCAATCGCGCCGACGATGGACGACCGCCACAAAACATCGGATCATGGCCGGGACGGATGCTGGGGCGGGGTGCGCGCGAATGGTCTACAAGATTTTGCTGGCGATCGATGCCATCGTGGCAGCGATCGTTGTTTATTTCTTTGTCGTCGGCCTGGGCGACGGCTCAATCTCCGAATTTAACATTCAGCTCTGGGTGGTCATCCTGCTCGCGCTCGCCGCCATCATCGGCGGCGGCGTTCTGCTCGACGGCAAGGGCTACCGCAAGGCGGCCAACGGGGTTTTGCTGGTGCTGGCGACGCCGGGCGTTCTCTACGGCCTGTTCCTGCTTCTCATCGTCATTACGCAGCCGCGGTGGAATTGACGCCGTTATGCCGCGAGACGAGCCGTCAAGACGTGACCGCGATTTCTGGATCCGCCGTTTTCTCCCGCACGTCCTGCATTTCCTGCGTCGTCTCCTTAAGCCAACGCGCCAACTTGGCGATATATGTGCTCATGCCGTGGTCGCTGAGGTTGGCGAGCTTCAATGTCGGAAAGAACCGAAGAAGTCCGGTGAATGTGCGCCACGCCTTCAGAAAGATATTCGGCGAACGCCGGCTCGGCGCCGCCCCGATCTTGCCGAAATAGCGCGTGTCGCCGACATGCCGGTAGCCGAAAATGGCGGGCGGCACCGCCGGCACGATATCGACGCCATTGGTGACGCGATAAAGCGGCACCTTCACATAGACGTCGAAGCTCGCATCGCCGACGCGCGGACAGCCGAAGGTGTAACAGGCGGCCATGCTGTCGCGGACGTCCGCGCGCTCGTGGTTGGCCAATTCGGCGGTCGCCATGCAAGCAAGCGCGCCGCCGAGCGAATGCCCGGTGACATACAAGGGACGCGGCTTCGCGGCGAGCAGCCGCTCGACTTCGGCAAACAGCACATCGCGGATCGGCCAATAGGCCTGGAAAAACCCGGTATGGACGCGCGTGCCGCCCTGCAGCGTGACGAACCGCAGGCGAACGTTGGTCATCCAGTCGAGTTCGTCCTGCGTGCCGCGGAAGGCAATGACGATGATGGCGTCATTGGCAACGATGTATCCGGCCGTGCCGACATCCGCGTCGACCAGGCTCACGCAATCGATCAGCCCCATGGCGCGGAACGCTTCGCTGAATCTCCCGAAAGCCCCGCCATCGGCGTCGAACGGTTCGTAGGCGAGAAAAGCGAACTTCGCCATCAATAGCGCGGTACGATCGGAATAATAGGCCCGGAACGTCGGAATTCGTCTCAGATCATCTGGTTCGAAATGTCCGATATCGCTCATGACCGCCTCCCGACCGTCGCACGATCATGACCGCCGGATCAGCTCCCCGCAATCGTCACCTCTCCGCGACGAAGATCGCTCGCGACGTGTGGAGATGTCGATGCGGCAAAGCGGCGGCCGCGGGTAGGCCGCGTCGCCGCCAACCAAGATCGATACGCGGAAGCGCCCGCCGGTTGCGCTAGTCGAACAAGTTGGCGAAGCCGGCGCTGCGGATGCGCCTGTCATGCCGCGCGCGGCTCGAATGGCGCGACCGGTGCGAGCTTGAATAGACGCGTCGCGACGGGCTCGACCCCGTGACCACGATGCGAGTGTCGCCCCTGTTCCTGGCAACCAGCGAAAACAGTACCCTCGCGTGGCTGGGATGCAGCCGCACGCAGCCATGCGAAGCCGGCCGGCCAAGCTGGGAGGTCGCGTAGGAACCGTGGATGGCGAAGCCGCCGTCGTAGAAGATCGAATAAGGCATCGGCGACCAGTGGTACTTGCGCGAGTACCATTTGCGCGCCAGCCGCTCGGGCCGGTAGCTGCCGTTCGGCGTCGAGTAGCCGCGCCGCGCGGTCGACACCCGCCACACATAACGTTGGTCGCCGTCGACCGAGACCGTCAGGCTTTGCGCCGACTTGTTGACGGTGATGAGAACGGTCGCCTGCGCGCTGCCGGCTGCACAGAGAAAGGCGATCACCGCGGCGAAAACGAAAACGTGGCGTGGCCACAAGAGCGCTTGCCGACCGGCGGCCAACGCAACGAGGATGACAGTGGTTACGCGATACATGGACCTCAGCTCCCCAACGCCACGGCCTTAACTTCGCCCGGAAAGTTAACGCTGTAAAGACGGCATAAACGACCCAAGTCCGTGATTTCGCTACAATTTTAAGCAAATTGTCGCAGCCGCTTTGGAACTAAACCATTGCGCGCTATTTCGACTGACAGCACGAGTCAAAATCGCTAGACCGGAAGCCATCATGACAATGCGCGCGAAGGCCCTTCTTCTCGCATTTGCCGCCGTTATTTGCGGCTTGCTTGCGGTTGCCGTTCCCGCTCTCGCCGCCGACGAAAAGCCGGCAGCCGGTTCGGCGTTGCAACCAGCAGCGGCACCGGCCGCGCCAAAAACCGAACCAGCGCGGCAAAGCGCCGCGCCCGCACAACAGGCCGTCGTCGATGCCCGGCCTCTTGTCACCGTGCCGGCCATGCCGCCGGAAAAGCCGGACATCCCCGCCAAAGCAAAAGAAAAAGGCGTCCCGGCGAAGTTCCTGTTCGCGTCGAAGAAACTGCCGAGCAAGGGCAAATCGCAATCGATCGGCTATTACCCGCGCGGCTGCATCCAAGGCGCCGTCGAATTGCCGATCGACGGGCCGACCTGGCAAGTGATGCGGCTTTCGCGCAACCGCAATTGGGGCCATCCCAGCCTGATCCAATTCATCGAGCGGTTCGCGCAGCGCGCCGCCAAGGCGGCCGGCTGGCACGGCATCTTGGTCGGCGACCTCGGCCAGCCGCGCGGTGGCCCGCTGCCGTTCGGTCACGCCAGCCACCAGGTCGGGCTCGACGTCGACGTCTGGTTTGTGCCCATGCCCGACCATCGCTTGAGCCGGAAAGAGCGCGAAGACGAATCCGCCTACAGCCTGGTTGCATCGGACAAGCTCCATCTCAATCCGAAAACGTGGACGCCGGCGCACGCCGCCTTCATCAGGACCGCGGCCGAGCAGCCGGAGGTCCAACGCGTGCTGGTCAATGCCGTTATCAAGAAGGAACTCTGCCGCCTCGAAGGCAAGCAGCACTGGTCGTGGCTCTCGAAGGTGCGGCCCTGGTATGGCCACGACGACCACATCCATGTGCGGCTGAAATGCCCGGCCGATTCGCCGCATTGCCGCGCGCAGGACCCGCCGCCGGCGGGCGACGGCTGCGCGGCGAAGAATTTGGCCTTTTGGTTCTCGGACAGAGTAGTGCATCCCAAGCCAAGCAAGGGACCGCAAAAGCCGAAGAAGCAAATCATGCTCGCCGACTTGCCGGCGACCTGCAAAGCCGTGCTCGACGCCCCGGCGAAGAAAACCAATCTCGCCGGCGACAGGCGCTGATCGTCACGCCACCGGCAGCACGTTGGTGTATTTCACCTGTTCCAGCGCGAAACTCAATTCGATCGAGGCGATGCCTTCCAGCCGCGTCAGTTTCGTCTTGAGGAAACGCTCGTAGGCGGCCAGATCCGGCACAACGACGCGCAACCAGTAATCGCGCGGGCCGGTCATCAGATAACACTCCAGCACCTCCGGCCAACGCGCGATGGTTTTCGCAAAGCGGTCGAGCAGTTCTTCGCGCTGCTTGTCGAGCTT
This sequence comes from uncultured Alphaproteobacteria bacterium, assembly GCA_963840065.1. GTDB lineage: Bacteria > Pseudomonadota > Alphaproteobacteria > Rhizobiales > Xanthobacteraceae > Pseudolabrys. The sequence continues at coordinate 211,580 of CAWIXF010000015.1, forward strand.
GACCGACACGAACACGCTCACCGGCAGGCCGACGGCGCGCTGGTCAAGCACAGCGACATAGCGGGCGATCACGCCGGACTTTTCCAGGAGCCGCACGCGCCGCAGGCAGGGCGACGATGACAGGCCGACTTTCTCGGCGAGGTCGGCCAGGCTCATGCGGCCGTCGTCCTGCAGCAGCTTCAGGATTTTGAGGTCGACTGCGTCCAGGTGAGTTTGTGGCATATCCTGCCTTTATTCGATTGTTTTTTGATAGAAACAGCTAATCGCTGTGGAAATGATAGCCAAATTTGGCAAGCAACGCCACGCCGTCGCGCCCATACTCCTGGCAAGGCTGCGCAATGCAGGCGAACCGCCATGCCCGATATGCCGACAGATCATCTCGATATTCTCTCCGCGCTCGAGCGCAAAGTGCTCTGGCTGGCGAGTTGGACCATCCATAATGCCAACCATCTGCGCGACAGCGCCGATGGCTTGAAGGTCGGCGGGCATCAGGCCTCATCCGCCTCGCTCGCCACCATCATGACGGCGCTCTATTTCGACGTGCTGCGGCCGGCCGACCGCGTGGCGGTGAAGCCGCACGCCTCGCCGATCTTCCATGCCATCCAGTACCTGCTCGGCAAACAGACGCGCGAGCGCCTGGAAGCCTTCCGCGGCTACAAAGGCGCGCAGAGCTATCCTTCCCGCACCAAGGACGCCGACGATGTCGATTTCTCCACCGGCTCGGTGGGCCTGGGCGTCGCGCAGACATTGTTTTCCTCGCTGACGCAGGACTATGTGCGCGCGCATGGCTGGGGAACGGACCGTCCGGAGGGCCGCATGGTGGCGCTGGTCGGCGACGCCGAACTCGACGAAGGCAATATCTTCGAGGCGATCCTGGAGGGCTGGAAGCACGGCCTGCGCAATTGCTGGTGGATCATCGACTACAACCGGCAGAGCCTCGACGCCGTCGTGCGCGAAGGTTTGTGGCAGCGTTTCGAGACGCTGTTCCGCGATTTCGGCTGGGACGTCGTCATCTTGAAGTATGGCTCGTTGCTGGAAGCGGCGTTCAAGGAACCCGGCGGCGAGCGTTTGCGCGACTGGATCGACAGCTGCCCGAACCAACTTTACTCGGCGCTGGTGTTCGGCGGCGGCACAGCCTGGCGCAAACATCTCAATGACGATTTCGCCGGCGACAATGCCGTCCGCGACCTCATCGGCAAACGCAGCGACGAGGAACTGGCGCGGCTCATGACCAATCTTGCCGGCCAGGATCTGCCGTCGCTGCTCGACGCCTTCCACGCGATCGATCACGACCGGCCGGTCTGTTTCCTCTGCTACACCATCAAGGGCTTCGGATTGCCGTTTGCCGGCCATAAGGACAACCATGCCGGCCTCATGACGCCGGCACAGATGGAGACGTTCCGGCAGGCGAACAACGTGCGGGCCGGCCACGAATGGGACAAGTTCGAAGGTCTCGCGCTGCCGTCGCAACAGTTGCAACAATTTCTCAATTCCGTGCCGTTCGCCGCCGCCGGCGAACGCCGCCTGAAGGCGCCGCAATACGACGTGCCGGCAAATTTGCCTGTCCCGCATCAGCCGGTCACCGCAACACAGACCGGCTTCGGCTCGATCCTCAACGAGCTTGGCCGCACGGAGGGCGACTTCGCCAATCGCATCGTCACGACGTCGCCAGACGTCACCGTGTCGACCAATCTCGGCGCCTGGGTCAATCGCCGCGGCCTGTTCGCGCACGAGGCGATGGCCGACATCTTCAAGAGTGAGCGCATCCCCTCGACATTCGCCTGGGAGTTCTCGCCCAAGGGCCAGCACATCGAGCTCGGTATTGCCGAGATGAACCTATTCATACTGCTGTCGGCACTCGGCCTGTCGCATTCGATCAACGGCGAACGCCTGCTGCCGATCGGCACGCTCTACGATCCCTTCATCGCGCGCGGCCTCGATGCGCTCAACTATGCCTGCTACCAGGACGCCCGCTTCATGCTGGTGGCGACACCGTCCGGCATCACGCTCGCCCCCGAAGGCGGCGCGCATCAGTCGATTGCCGAGCCGCTGATCGGCATGGCGCAAGACGGGCTTGCCGCTTTTGAGCCGGCCTATGTCGACGAACTCGCCGTGATCATGCGCTGGGCCTTCGCCTACATGCAGAAAGACGGCGACGGCGCGAACGATATTTTGTTTGACGCGCGGCCGGACACAAATCCGGAGTCCACTTTTGCTGGCCGCGTTCCCGAACAGACCTGGCTGCGCGACGAGACCGGCGGTTCGGTTTACCTGCGCCTGTCGACCCGGCCGATCGCGCAGATCGAGCGCAAAATGACGGACGAATTGCGCCAGCAGATCGTTGACGGCGCCTATTGGCTACGCAAGCCGGGACCGAACGCGCAGGTGGTCGTCGCTTTCACCGGCGCCATTGCGCCGGAGGCGATCGATGCCGTCGGCCTGATGGCGGAAGACCGCCGCGATGTCGGCTTGCTGGCGGTGACCTCCGCAGACCGCCTCAACGCCGGCTGGACGGCGGCGCAGCGCGCGCGCGAGCGCGGCCTCGTGCATGCGCGCTCGCATATCGAGCGGTTGCTGGCGGACGTGCCGCCGCATTGCGGCATTGTCACGGTGCTGGACGGGCATCCGGCCACCTTGGCTTGGCTCGGCGCGGTCGTCGGACACCGAACCCGCGCGCTCGGCGTCGAACATTTCGGACAAACAGGCAATCTTGCCGATCTCTACAAGCATTATGGCATCGACACGAACGCAATTGTCGCCGCCGCCCAGGCCGTCGCGCCAGGACGCCCGATCCGCCACCTCAAGGCGCTGCCGTAATTTTGGTTGCACGGAGGACATTTACGCCCTTGCATTCGTTATAGCCCGGTCACAATCTTTCTGCCTAGTATCTGTTTCGAGAAGGACCTTTCGAGAGGGAGTTGTGGCATGGGCCTGATGGACATTCTCAACGGCATGCAGAACGGCCCACACGGGCAAACCGATCCCAATGCCAAAGGCGGCATGTCGCCGATCACCATGGCGATCATGGCTTTGCTTGCGTACAAGGCCCTCAAAGGTTTTGGCGGTCATCAGACTGCGCCGAATCCCGCCACCCCGACTGCACCGCCCGCGAGCGGCGGCGGGCTCGGCGGGCTGCTGCAGGGTGGCTTGGGCGGCCTGCTCGGAGGCGCCGCCGCCGGAACAGTTCTCAGCGGCGGCCTGAACGATTTGCTCAAGCAGTTTCAAGGCAGCGGGCATAGCGACACCGCCAATTCGTGGGTCGGCAGCGGCCCCAACAAATCGATTTCGCCGAACGATCTCGCCAACGCGCTCGGCGCCGACAAGGTCGATGCGCTTGCGGCGCAATCCGGCATGTCGCGCAACGACTTGCTGCAAGGACTGAGCGAATACCTGCCGCAGGTCGTCGACCAGTTGACGCCGCAAGGCCGCGTGCCCACCGAACAAGAAGCGGAAACGTTGCTCTGACGTTTTTCGTTGTGGCCCTCACCGAAGGAGCGTGACGTGAATATCGTATGGATCGTCATCGTCGGCTTCGTCGCCGGTCTTATCGCGCGCTGGATATCGCCGGGCCCCAACGAGCCGTCAGGCTTTATCCTCACCACCGTGCTCGGCATTGCCGGCGCGTTTCTTGCCACCTGGATCGGCCAGACCATCGGCTGGTACCGAGCGGACCAGGGCGCGGGCTTTATCACTGCGACGTTGGGCGCCGTGCTCGTTCTCTTCATCTGGAACAGGCTTGTTGCAGCGCGCGTGATCCCTGACCCCTGGAGCAAGCCGCGCTAATCCGCGCAGGGTGACGATCGGGGTAGGCTTGTGTAGCGAGCTGTGCTAGCGAAACTGTCGCGTAAATTTTTAACAGCGGGGTGACCGTCATGAGTATCTTCGGCAGCATTATGGGTGCGATTTTCGGCCACGGCTCGGCGCAGGCGAAAGCGTCGCCGACGGGAACACCCGGCGCCCCTCCGGGAGAAACGGTCGATGTCGCCGCCATTGTGGATAAGGCCGCGGCGGCCAAAGGCGAAAAGCTCGAGTGGCGCACGTCCATCGTCGATCTGATGAAGGCGCTCGACCTCGACAGCAGCCTGTCGGCGCGCAAGGAGCTCGCGAAAGAGCTTAACTATACCGGCGACACGCATGACTCGGCGGCCATGAACGTGTGGCTGCACAAGCAGATCATGACCAAGCTCGCCGCCAATGGCGGCAAGCTTCCGAGCGACATCAAGACCTGATTTTCGGGCTCGAACGTTCTTGAAGGCCTGGACCGGCGCCGCCGGTCTAGGCCTTCGCGTCTTCCAGGATCATCGCCGCGCCCTTCTCGGCGATCATGATCGTCGGCGAATTGGTGTTGCCCGACGTGATCGACGGCATCACCGAGGCGTCGATCACGTACCCAACACATGCCGGCCCGACAACAACCAGATAAAGCTTCGACAAGACGAACGTCGTGTCGAACTTGCGCGTGAAACGAAAACCAAAAAAATAGCATTTTATCGTTCACGACAGATCGCTACATTTGGAATTTCGGCATATATTTTTGAATCCAATTTTTATTGGAACGTTTAGATCATGGGTCTCAAATCTGCCATCACGATCGGTCTCGGCCATATTCTGCCAAAGCGCGTGAAAAACGCGCTCTTTCATCTTTCGTTCAATATCGCGAGAGACGAATTTGAAAAATTCGCATACCGCTATGCCTTCGCCCCAAATATGAAATTTGGCCTGGAGGATATGGCCCGGCGAGGCTTTGCGCCAAAGGCCATCATCGACGTCGGCGCATTCAAAGGGGACTGGAGCCGAATGGCCAAGTCGATCTGGCCCAATGCCCACCTTTACATGTTCGAGCCAAACGCAGCAGCGCTGCTCGAGTTGCAGAAGACCGCTAAAGACCTTGGCGGAAATTTATTCACCGAACTACTCGGTGAAGAGGACGGAAAAAACGTTCAATTCAACATTATGGGCTCCGGCTCATCGATTTTCGAAGAACGCAGCGCCGTTCCACGCAAGACCGAAAGCCGTCAATTGCGCACGCTCGATTCCATGCTTGACACGTCCTGCGAGTCAGCTCTCCTCAAAATAGACGCGCAGGGCTATGAATTGGAAATTCTCAAGGGCGCCAACCGCCTGCTCAAAAACACCGAAGCGGTCCTGCTTGAAATCGCAGTGATCGAAATCAACAAGGGCGCGCCACTGCTGCATGAGGTCATCGCTTTCCTGAAGGCTCGCGGCTTCGTTGCCTACGAATTGCTGGAAATTCACCGCCGCCCGCTCGATAAAGCGCTCAATCAACTCGATATGATTTTCATACGCGAGGAATCGAACTTTATTGCGGACAAGCGGCACTTCGCAGCGGCTGGACCGCCGCCGCCGGTCTAGGCCTTCGCGTCTTCCAGGATCATCGCCGCGCCCTTCTCGGCGATCATGATCGTCGGCGAATTGGTGTTGCCCGACGTGATCGACGGCATCACCGAGGCGTCGATCACGCGCAAACCCTCCAGGCCGATCACGCGCAAGCGCGCATCGACCACGGCGTTGGGATCATCGTCGCGGCCCATGCGCGCGGTGCCGACGGGATGAAAGATGGTGGTGCCGACGTCACCGGCCGCCTTTTCAAGCGCCGCTTCGTCGTCGTCGCGCACCTGTGCGCCCGGCAGATATTCCACCGGTTCATATTTTTGCAGCGCGGGCTGCGAAACAATTCTGCGCGTGACGCGAAGCGAGTCGGCGGCGATGCGTCGGTCGTCCGGCGTCGCCAGATAATTTGGCTTGATCGCCGGCGGCACCGACGGATCGGTGGACTTGAGCGTGAGCGCGCCGCGGCTGGACGGACGCACGTTGCAGACGCTCGCCGTGAATGCGGGGAACGGATGCAACGGTTCGCCGAACTTGCTAAGCGAGAGCGGCTGCACGTGATATTGGATGTTGGCGCGATCCTGCGTCGGGTCCGAGCGCGTGAACAGGCCGAGCTGCGACGGCGCCATCGTCATCGGCCCGCGCCGGCGCAGGACGTAATCGACACCCATACCCAACCGCGCGAGCAATTTGGGGTAGCTCTCGTTCAGCGTCTTGACGCCCTTGACCTTGTAGATCATGCGCAGTTGCAGGTGATCGTGCAGGTTCTGGCCGACGCCCGGTCTGTCGAGCAGCACCGGGATGCCGAATTGCGCCAGTTGCGCGGCGGGACCCACGCCGGACAGCATCATGAGCTGCGGCGAATTGATCGCGCCTGCCGACAAGATCACCTCGCCGCGGCTGCGCGCCGAACGCGCGACGCCGTTTTGCCGCCAGCGCACGCCAACGACCCGCTTGCCGGAAAATTCGAGGCCTTCGACCATGCAGCCCGTTTCCAGCTTGAGATTCGTCCGGTGCAGCACCGGCTTGAGGAAGCCGCGCGCCGACGACCAGCGCCGGCCGCGCTTCTGGTTGACGTGGAAATAGCAGGCGCCTTCGTTGTCTCCGGTGTTGAAGTCCTTCACCGTCGGAATGCCGTACTGGTTCGCCGCCGCCATGAAGGCATCGAGAATTTCCCAGTGCGTGCGCGGATATTCGACCCGCCACTCGCCGCCGGCGGCATGACCGTCGGCGCCTAAAAAGTGGTCGACATGTTTGCGGAAAATCGGCCGCACGTCGTCCCACGACCAGCCCGGCAGGCCGAGTTGCCGCCATTGATCGTAATCGGTGCCCTGGCCCAGCATGTAGATCATGCCGTTGATGGCCGAGGAACCGCCGACCACTTTGCCGCGCGGATAGTTCAGGCTGCGGCCGTTGAGCCCTTCCTCCGGCTCGGTTTTCATCAGCCAGTCGGCACGAGGATTGCCGATGGCGAACAGATAGCCGACCGGGATGTGAAACCAGATCCAGTTGTCGCGGCCGCCAGCTTCTAAAAGCAGCACGCGGTTCGAGGGATCGGCCGACAAGCGATTGGCCAGCACGCATCCGGCAGACCCGGCGCCGACGATGATGTAATCGAATTCGCCTTCTATGGGCGATACATTGGACATTGACGCTTCCTCCGAAGGGGGACTTTACCTAGCTCGCAAAGACTTGCTAGGTTTGATTGAGACCTGCGGCGCACTGTGCGTGCGCCGCGCTTGCCGGAACGGCGGTTCCGGCGTCGGTCGATTTCTCAATCGGTGAGACGCCAAACCGGCGCCTTTGCGGGCGCACGAGGAGAACCGCCATTTCTGCACTCAACATGTCAGCATTCAATATGTCAGCACTCAAATCGTCGACACGTCGATTCGTCATTGTTGCTCTGTTCGCCGCGCTGGTCTCCGCGCCGCAACCGGTCACGGCGCAGGACACGCTTACGGTCTTTGCGGCAGCGTCGGTGCGCAATGCGCTCGACGATGTCAATGCGGCCTTCACCAAGAAGACCGGCGTCAAAGTCACGGCGAGCTATGCCGCGAGTTCCGCGCTCGCCAAACAGATCGCGCAAGGCGCGCCGGCCGACGCCTACATTTCGGCCAACGTCAAATGGATGAGTTTTCTGAGCGGGAAGAAATTGGTCGCAACCGGCACGCGCGTCGATCTGCTCGGCAACAGCCTGGTGTTGATCGCGCCGAAGAATTCCAAGCTCTACAACGTCAAGATTGAGAAGGGCTTCGACATCGCCAAGCTGGCGGGCAAGGACCGCATCGCGGTCGCCGACACCAAGGCGGTGCCGGCCGGGCTCTACGCCAAGACCGCGCTCATTTCGCTCGGCGCCTGGCAGACGGCGGAGCCGAAACTCGCGCAAGCCGAAAACGTGCGCGCGACGCTTGCCTATGTCGCACGTGGCGAGACACCGCTCGGCATCGTCTATTCGACCGACGCCAAGATCGAACCGAAGGTCAAAATCATCGGTACTTTCCCGGCCGGTTCGCATCCGGCGATCACCTATCCGGTGACCGGCCTTGCCGCGAGCAAGAACACGCACGTCAAGGATTATCTGGATTTCCTGCAAACCCAGGCGGCCAAGACGATCTTCGAAAAATACGGCTTCAGCTTCCTGTTGCCGCCGAAGGCATCATAATCGTGGCCGGCGAGCTTTCATGTCCCGGGCGCTGTGCGACATTGAATGCCGCGCTGCAGACCCGGGACCGCCACAAAGGCAGAGTTTGGAACGGCCCCGGATCAGCCGCGCACCGCTCAACGACGAAGCGCGTTGCGCCACGTCCGGGGCACGGATCGTCCCATGTTTGACCTGACACCGCAGGACTGGACCGCGATCGCGCTGTCGCTGCGGATCGCGCTCGTTGCGACGGTGCTGGCGCTGCCCTTCGGCATCGCCATCGCCTTGCTGCTGGCGCGCAAGGATTTCTGGGGCAAGCCGCTGGTCGACGCGATCATCTATCTGCCGTTGGTGCTGCCGCCGGTGGTGACTGGCTATCTTCTGCTCATCACCTTCGGCCGGCACGCGCCGGTCGGTGAATTTCTCGCCGACCATTTCGGCATCGTGCTGGCCTTCCGCTGGACGGGCGCCGTCTTGTCCTGCGGGGTGATGGCGTTTCCGCTGATGGTGCGCGCGATCCGGCTGTCGATCGAGGCGATTGACCGGCGGCTGGAAGACGCCGCGGCAACCTTGGGCGCCAACCGCTTCTGGGGTTTCATCACGATTACCTTGCCGCTGGCGCTGCCCGGCATCATCGCCGGCGCCATGCTTGCTTTCGCGCGCGCCCTTGGCGAGTTCGGCGCCACCATTACATTCGTGTCCAACATTCCCGGCGAAACGCAGACCATCTCGGCGGCGATCTATACGCTGACGCAAATTCCCGACGGCGATGCAGCCGCGCTCAAGCTGGTGATCGTCGCTGTCGCCATTTCAGTGGCCGCATTGGTTGCCTCGGAATATCTGGCGCGGCGCGCCACCGCCCGGCTGCACGGAGTTTGACGTCATGCTGTCGGTCGCGGTCGAGAAATCATTGGGTGATTTTACTCTCGACATTGCCTTCGATGCCGGCCACGGCGTGACGGCGCTGTTCGGTCCATCGGGTTCCGGCAAAACCAGCACCATAAACATGATCGCCGGACTGATGCGGCCCGATCGCGGGCTAATCGCACTCGCCGGCGAGACGTTGTTCGACGCGACGGCGCGCGTCGACGAGCCGGCATGGCGCCGGCACGTCGGTATCGTGTTTCAGGAGGGCCGCCTGTTTCCGCATCTGTCGGTGCGGCACAATCTCGATTACGGCCGCTGGATGAGCCGCCAGACGTTCGACCAAAGCGAATGGGACCACGCCATCGCGTTGCTCGACATCGGCCATCTGCTCGATCGCCGGCCGGGCAAGTTGTCGGGCGGCGAACGCCAGCGCGTGGCCGTCGGCCGCGCCTTGCTGATGCGGCCAAGGCTGTTGGCGCTCGACGAGCCGCTCGCCTCGCTCGATGCCGCGCGCAAGGCCGACATTATTCCTTACCTCGAACGCCTGCGCGACGAAGCGCGGGTACCGATAATCTATGTCAGCCATGACGCCTCCGAGGTGCGACGGCTGGCGACGCGGGTGGTCATGGTCGAAGCCGGCCGCGTGGTGGCAACCGGCGGGGTCGCGTTGCTCGACGCACGGCCCACCGCGGTGCATGCTTAGGGAGAATGTTTCCGGCCGCACGCATCGTCTGTTTGACCGAAGAAACGGTGGAGACAATTTATCTCCTCGGTGAAGAGCACCGTATTGTCGGCGTGTCGGGTTATGCCGTGCGACCGCCGCAGGTGCGCAAGGAGAAGCCGCGCGTCGGCGCCTTCATTTCCGCCGACGTGCCGAAAATCCTGGCGCTCCAACCCGATCTGGTGCTGACCTTCTCGGACTTACAGGCCGACATTGTCGCCGAATTGATCCGCCATGGCATCGAGGTCCATGCATTCAACCAACGTACGTTTGCCGGCATTCTCACGATGATCAAGACTGTCGGGGCATTCGTTGGCCAGGAAGCCAAGGCAAATGCGCTTGTCGCAAATCTCGCCGATAGATTGAGCGAATTCGGCGAAAGCTCCAAGCAATTGAAACGGCGGCCGCGGATTTATTTTGAAGAATGGGACGAGCCGATGATCTCGGGGATTCGATGGGTCTCGGAACTCATCGAAATCGCTGGCGGCGACGATGTCTTCTCCCACTTGTCCTCCAAGAAGAGCGCCAAGGAACGGATCGTCACCGGCGAACAAGTGATCGCCGCCGAACCCGACATCATCATCGGCTCCTGGTGCGGCAAGAAATTCGTGCCCGCCAAGGTCGCCGCCAGGCCGGGCTTCGCTCAGGTGCCCGCGGTCGCGACCGGCTGGCTGCGCGAGGTCAAATCCGCTCTGATTCTCCAACCGGGTCCGGCGGCGCTCACCGACGGACTCGACGCCTTGGCGGCGATCGTTGCGGAATGGGCGGAACAGGCCTGACTGATCGGCTTTTGCCGGTCTCACCGGCCCGTGCTATGAACCGGCACGCAAGAGGACATGACAATGCAGCCGAACACGAACCGCCGCGAACGCCTGCCGGATTGGGCCTCGGATTGGACCTTGGTCGCCTTCCTGATCGCACTCGATGTGACCGCGCGCCTGTTGCCGCATGCGCCGGGCGTGCTGCCGGTCGCCGCCAGCGGGCTGTTTGCGGCCCGTGTGCTGCACAAGCCGGCGCTCGCCGTCATCGTGCCGCTCGCCGCCATGGCGCTCAGCGGTTTCGGCCTTGCCGGTGACGACTGGCGGGTATCGCTGGTGGTCTATGCGGCTATCACGCTGCCGGCGCTGGCCGGCATGTTGTCGCGCCGCTGGCAGGGTGCCTTGCCGGTCATCGTGACGATGGTGTCCTGCTCGCTACTCTTCTTCGTAGCCTCGAATTTTGCGGTCTGGGTCTTCAGCGGCCTCTATCCGCCGAGCCTCGAAGGGCTGACCACCTGCTACGTCGCGGCGCTGCCGTTCCTGGAAAAGACCGTGATCGGCGATCTGGTCTGGACCGCCGCCCTGTTCGGCGGTGCCTGGCTGGTGCAGCACGGGCCCCAGCTTGCCCGCCGCGCGCTTTAGCCCAGCAATTTCCTGATCCGTGCAAACCAAGACTTGAGCCATGACTTGAACCATGATTTGGCCCGCCCGGTGAAATCGCCGGGCTCTTCCGGATCGGCCAGGCGCAGACCAATCGTGGTCACGCGACCTTCGTCGACCTGGTGCGCGAGCAGCGCAATCGGCCCGAGCACGACCACGTCGCCGGTTTTCGGCACACGGCCAAGCTGTTCACCGAAGTAATCGGCAAGCGCGACGGCGGCGTGATCCGCCGCGACCTGCAGGCCATAAATATCCGCCAGATCGCCGAGCGCAGCCGTCCCCGGCACGAAGAAATCACCGAGCAGCGCCGGATCGGGCACACGCGGCGGCGGCATGTCGACAAAGAAGCGATCGAGTGCCTGCGCTTTTTCCGGCGGCGCCAGCAGATAGACGTAGTCGCCTTCGCGCACCGGGTGCGCCTCCGTCGGGGTAAGAATATCTTCGTCGCGCACAACGAGCGTCGGCCGCGCCCAGTTCGGAATGAGACCGCGGCGCAGGAACGGACTGTTGACAGGCACCGGATAGCCGACGATCTCGCGCGCCAACTGGCCCGGCAGATCGAGCTCGACGCGGCGGGGTTGCGGATCGCTGCGCGCAAACGAGATATCGAGACGCCGCGCGGCCAACGACACCGTCCAGCCCTGGATCATCAGCGAAGACAAGACGACGACGAAGGCCACGTCGAAATAAAGATGCGCCGCCGGCAAGCCGACCAGCAGCGGAATGGAGGCGAGAAAAATCGCCACCGCGCCGCGCAAGCCGACCCAGGAGATGAATAATTTCTCCCGCCATTGAAAATTGAACGGAGCCAGACACAGAAAAACCGCCACCGGGCGCGCAATCAGCATCAGCACCAGCGCGATGAGAACCGCGGCCAACAAGCTTTCCGTCAACCGCTGCGGCCACACCAGGAGGCCGAGCAGCACGAACATCGCGATCTGCGCGAGCCAGGTCACCGCGTCGAGAAAGACGACGACCGAGTTGTGCGCGCGCGTCTGCCGGTTGCCCATCACCAGACCGGCGAGATAGACCGCGAGAAAGCCGGAGGCATGCACCGTATTGGCGAAGGCAAACACCACCAGCGCGAACACCGCGACGAACGGCGCGTGCAGGCCCTGCGGCAGGTCGATGCGGTTGAGCACGAAGGTGATAATGCGGCCGCCGGCGTAGCCGATCACGCAGCCGAGCAGGGCATCTTGCGCCAGTGTCATGAGGGCGTGCGACCAACTGTGGTTACCGCCGGTCATGACCTCGACCAGCAACAGCGTCAGGAACACGGCGAAAGGATCGTTGGTCCCTGATTCCACTTCCAGTGTCGCGCGCACGCGCGGACGCAGGCGCAAGCCCCGCGCATTGATGAGGAAGAACACGGCCGCCGCGTCGGTCGAGGCCACCACCGCCCCGACCAGGAACGATTCGATCCAGCCGCCGCCGAGCAGCAATTTGGCGACCGGGGCGACGAGCGCCGCGGTAATCAGCACCCCCACCGTCGCCAGACTCAACGCCGGAGCGACCACGTTGCGGAAGGAGGCGATCCGCGTGCGCAAGCCCCCGTCGAACAGGATCAGCGCCAGCGCAACCGAACCGACCGTGTAGGTGGTGGCGACATCGCTAAATTTGATGCCACCGGGGCCGCCCTCCCCCGCCAGCATGCCGACGATCAGAAACACCAGCAGCAACGGCGCGCCGAAGCGCAAGGCGATCAGGCTCGACAGGATACCGGCGAGCACCAGCAGGCTGCCAAGCAGGATGCCAATACTGATGATATCGAGTAAATTCATCGCCGCCGCTCGAATCCTCCCCTCTATTGCAGGCATTCGGCCCGCCAACGCAACGGGAATAGCGTCGCAATCGCTTAAAGTTTATTCAAAGCCGCGGCTGGAACGCCAAGCTCGGCACCAAGTGGCGATCTTTGGATCATGACCGGCAGCAGGACGCCGATCAGCAAGACAAATTTGTCGTGCTTCCCGCCGATCCCCTGCGGACTCCAAAGCCAAGTCTTCGCTTGGCCTAAGTCCCGGGCCTCATCGCCTTCCAGCCGTTGTTCGTGCTTTCGCCGGCCAAGTAGTCGTGTTGATAGCTCAGGCACGACCGCAGGTTGGCCATCACGCCGGTGCGCAATGTCTCGCGGCAGTCGTCGACCGCGCGTTTCAGGAATTTTTCCGTTCCCGCGGTGACATTCTTACCCACGCTTTGCTGCAAAAGCGCCGCCACCTTTTCGATTCCGGCATCGCTGGATTCGGGCAAGCGGTTGACCATCTGATTGAGCACGCGCGTGGCATTCACACGGTCGCCGTCGCGCCTGAACGCGAAATCAACCGCGGCGCGCAGCGCGCCGGTATAGCGGGCAATTTCACCTGCGCTCTGAGGGTTCGGATCGCCTTCGACGGCGACGGGAATGATCGATGCCATGGGGCCAACGGATATCCCCACTTGGCCATGACCCAACCGGCGAACCATCGCTTCGGGCAGGCTGACCTTAACCGCGGAAAATTGCCGAAGCGATGTGTAACTGAGCGCGGCCTCAACCGGCACCCGGCGTTGAACGCCATCCGCTCCCATGACCGTCAAAGTGATATGGGTGCGCTTGGCAGGCCGGTAGACCGTACCGGTCGGCGGCGTCGGGCGGTGTTCTTGCAGACAGACGGACGAGAGCTGCGCGGTGCAGGTCCCCTTCTTGCAGGTTAACGGCACCGGCGCATTGGACGCGATCAAGCCCAGTATCTGCGGCGCGGCATGGGCCGGCGGCAGAGCAATGGTACTCAGCGGTAAAGTGGCGAGGAATGCGAGGGTTTCAAAGCGCATGGGTCTATCCTTCGTTTCAATGCCGGCAAAGCTGCAACGGCGCACGCGACCGCATGGACTCAACCATTTTACGGGCAGCAGCTTTCGGGTGAAAGAGTAAATTCAACCCCCGGATGTGCGGTGCCGACGCAAAAATCACCGGTGCCGTATCGGCGCACCGCCTGGTGTTTGAATGCGACCGGGCATCGCCCGGCGATATCAGAACAGCTTGCGAGGCAGATAAATCGCAATTTGCGGGAAGTTGATGATGATGACCATGGCGATCAGCATGATGATCCAGTAAGGCGTCACGCTCTTGAAGATCGTCATCACGTTCATATCCGGCTCGATCTCCTGGATCGCCGCCTTCACCGTGTAAACCAGCAAGCCGAAGGGCGGCGTATAGAGGCCGGCCTCGATGGCGATAATGCCGATGATGGCGAAGGCGATCGGGTCATAGCCGAGCTTGGCCGCGATCGGTGCAAAGATGGCGGCGGTCAGCAGCATGATGGAGATGGAATCGATGATCATCCCCAGCAGGAACCACACCAGTACCATGACACTGACAACCATCCAGGACGCCATGCCCGAACCGATGAACAGGCCTTCGATGGCGTTTGCCATTCCGGTCATGGCGAGAGTCCGCGAATAAAGCGCCGCGGTGATCAACAGCAACAGGATCGGCGCGGAGGTGCGTCCCACCGACAAAATGGAGTCGATAACGTCGCGCAGCCGCATGCCCTTGATAATGCCGAGCGCCAGGCCAATCAGCGCACCGGCGCCGGCGCCTTCGGTGGGCGTAAAAACGCCGAACCAGATGCCGCCCAGGACGGCCACGATGACCAGGACGATTCCAACGAGGCTGATCAGGAACTGGACGGTCGAGACTTCTTCTTCCCCGTCGTCCGCCGCGGCGTGCGCCACCCCGATGCCGACGGCGGCCGGCCGCCACAGCGAGAAGCAGAAGACGTAAATAACGAACAGGCCCGCCAGCATCAGACCGGGAAAGACGCCTGCGGCAAAGAGCTGACCGATGGATTGCTCCGTCAGAATGCCCCACACGATCATCAACACCGACGGCGGAATGAGCATGCCGAGACAACTCGAGCCGGCGATGGCGCCCAGGGCGAAACCCTTATGGTAGCCATGGCGCTTCATTTCCGGATAGGCGATGCGCGAAAAGGCGGCAGCGGAGGCGATGCTGACGCCGGTCACGAAAGAGAAAAGCGCGTTTCCGATCACTGTGGCGATGGCGAGACGCCCAGGTATCCTGTGCAGCAACCGGTTGATGCCGCGGTAGACGTCGGTCACCGTTCCCGACTTGCCGATGAATTCACCCATCAGCATGAACAGCGGGATGACGGCAAACACATAGGCGCGGATGGCCTCGTAAGCCGTATCCGCCAGCATGCTCTGTACGGTGTGAAAAGCGTTGGCATCGGCGCCGGTGACCAGAAAGATACCGAGCGCGCTGGTGATGCCGAGCGCGACGGCGATATGAACGCCGATGACAACCAAAACGATCAGGCTGACGACAAGAAAAACCGCGGTGTTGACCTCGAACACTGGACTAGTCCTGCGTGTTGTCGAACGCGGTCAAGGGATTGTCGGGACCCGCTTCGGAATTCAGCATCTTGGGCTTGAAAACATCGATGTAGGCCATCACCAGATAGTTGAACATGGCCAGACCGCTGCCGACGATCACCGTCCAACGTGCCGGCCATGAGGGAACGCGCAACGCACCTTCGCCTTCGTATTCGCCATGGACGAAAGACTGGATGCTTTCTTCCCAACCGCCGGTGATGATCATGAGGAAGAAGGCCGCGCCCAGGAGATAGCCGATAGCCAGCAAGACGCGCTGCACCTTCTCCGGCAGAAGAACGACCAGAAAATCGGCCCTGAGCATGGAGCGCGAGCGAATGGCGTAGCCGGCCTGTAAAAACACGATAATGACGATGGACGCGGCAACCATTTCGGCCGTGCCGTAAATCGGCGAATCGAAAAAGGTCCGCCCGATGATGTTTCCCATTACGAGAAACGCCAGCCCAAAGGACCAAGTCGCGGCGGCGACCATCATAAATTTGGACAATCGATCACTGAACGTGATGATCGACATCGCTTCCCCCCTTCGGCCCCCATCCGGAAAGAGAATTGAAATTACCGGCTGAGATCCAGGAACCTGGATTCTCAGCCGGTTAGTTTACATACCGTTCGACCTTTATTTGATGACGTAGCGGACCGGCCACTTGTAGCCGTGCTTTTCTGCGGCTTCCAAGGTGTAGTTGAGGATCGCCTTGGCCGGATAACCCTTCGCCTCGAGTTCGTCGGCGATTTTTTGCGGCCAAGCCGAGAGCTTCTGCGCCCACTCAAGGCGAACGTCGGCGGGCAAATCGCTCACTGTGATATGCGAGCGCAGCCAGTCCATGTCCTTCTTGTAGCCGATCTTGTTGTAGGTGCCGGTCTGGAGCTCGTAGCGATGCGCGACCTCCAGAACGATCGGCCGCACTTCCGGCGGCAGGCCCTTCCAGAAGCGGTTGTTGACGGTCAGGCCGTGCCAAGTGATCGAGCCGAAGCCGATCGTTGTGTAGTACTTGCCGACTTCATAGAGCTTGAACACCGGGCCCCAAGCGCTGGGAAACATGATGCCGCCTTCGGCGACACCGGTCTTGATCTTCTGATACCAGCCCGGCAAGCCGTCGGTTACGGGGATGATGCCGATATTGGCCTGCTTCATCCAGTTCAGGTTGAGGCCGGCGCCGAGAATCTTGTGGCCCTTGAGGTCGGACACTTTCTTCCACGGGAAGTTGGTGCCGATGTTGTAACCGCCGTCGCCGATATGAGCGATCAGGGTCTGGTTGTATTTCTGGAACACGTCCTCAAGGATCGGGAACTTCTTGTAGACGTCGACGGCGATCGCCACGCTCTGCTCCGGATCCATGGTGCCGAAAGGCAACATGATCTGGAAGGCGTTCATGGGCAGCTTGGAGGCCTCGAAGCAGAAGCAGAAACCGCCGATGTCGAGGACGCCATTCTGAACGCCTTCGAGGACATCGAACACCTTTACGATGGAGCCAGAATAGCCTTCGATGAACTTGACCGTATGCTTGGTCTTGGATTCGATCGCCTTTTTAAGTTCGGGTTCAAAGAAGCTTTTCATCAAGCCGGCGTAAACGACGGTCGGCGGATGGCCCGAGCCGATCCTGATGACGATCTCCTTGGCGCCAGCATGGCCGACGCTGCCAAGCATGAGAGCGGTTGCAAGTCCAAGAACCGCCATTCCCGAGACGGCAGCAGCAACTATCCCAAATTTCTTTGTTTGCACTTTTCCCTCCCTTTCTGCGTTTTCTCTCCCACTGTCACAGTGCGTGCCGGCATAGGCGGTGCGCGCTTTGCCGCGCGTCTTCAGTTCCGGCTCGTTAGAAAAATACGTTCGTTGCGGTACGCAATGTACAATGCGGCCGCGAGACGAAGACGCTTTCCAAGCGTCGCTTTGTCCTCCCCACCGGACGATGTCCTTGCTGGACATTTCGTATGGCGAAATCGTTCGATCCCGCCTGCGCAAAGTCTTTCACACTTCGCGCGAAGTGCCTAGGAGGTCGTCATGCGGCGCGACAAAGCGTGTCAAAAGTTTACCTTGTCGCCGCCCTTGAGCGAGAGAATCTCGCGCGCTTCGTCGGGCGTCGCGATCTCTATGCCAAGGCCTTCGAGAATCTGGCGCACCTTGGTGACCTGTTGCGCGTTCGATTCGGCGAGCTTGCCGGGTCCGATCCACAACGAATCTTCCATGCCGACGCGCACATTGCCGCCCATCGATGCCGCCATGGCGGCAACGCGCAATTGATTGGCGCCGGCGCCGAGCACTGACCAATGATAGTCGTCACCGAGCAACCGGTCGGCGGTGCGCTTCATCTGCATGATGTCTTCCGGATGCGCGCCAATGCCACCGAGAATGCCGAACACCGACTGCACGAACACCGGCGGCTTAACCACGCCTCGGTCGAGAAAGTGTTTGAGCGTGTAGAGATGGCCGATATCGTAACACTCGATCTCGAAGCGCGTGTTGTTCTCCGAGCAGGTGGTGAGGATGTACTCGATGTCGGCGAAGGTGTTCTTGAACATGCCCTTGCGTGAATTCTCGAGATAGGGCTCCTCCCAATCGTATTTGAACTTGCCCTTGTAGCGCGGGATCATCGGATAGAGCCCGAAGTTCATCGTGCCCATATTGAGCGAAGCGACCTCCGGCTTGAAGGTGGCCGCCGGCTTGACCCGTTCCTCGATCGACATTGTGGGCGCACCGCCGGTCGTGATGTTCACGACAACGTTGGAGCGCTGCTTGATCACCTTCAGAAACGGAGAGAAGGCTTCCGGCGTCTGGTCGGGCTTGCCGTTCTGCGGGTTGCGGGCATGCAGATGCACGACCGCGGCGCCCGCTTCTGCGGCTCCGATCGCGGCGTCGGCGATCTCCTGCGGGGTCACCGGGAGATGGGGCGACATCGACGGGGTGTGGATCGAGCCGGTAACGGCACAAGTAATGATGACTTTGCGTGACTTCGCCATGAGCATTCCATCCCGGTAAAGTGAGGCTTGTTGAATTGCGATTGGACTTGGTCGGCAATCCTAGATTATCTGCCAACCGAAAGTCACTCCCGTGCGAGGCCGGAAAGCCGTCGTGGACGAGAACGCTCAACCTGCGGCGGCGCGCTCCGACATCGTGATTGGCGTCCTGTGCGGCATCGGCGCCGCACTCGGGTGGGCCGGCGGATTCGTCGCCGCCAAACACGGCGTCAGCGTCGGCTTTGCGCCCGCCGATCTCGCTTTTCACCGTTTCTTCTGGTCGGGCCTGCTGCTGATGCCGCTGGCGATCCGAAGCGGACTAATCAATCTCGGCGGCATCGGCTGGGGCCGCGGCCTCTTGATGAGCGTGCTGTCCGGCCCACCGCAGGCGCTCATCGCCTATACGGGATTTACGCTGGTGCCGCTTGGGCACGGGACGACCATCCAGCCCGCCACCGCCGCGCTGTTCGGCCTGATCCTCGCCACCGCCGTGCTGCATGAGCGGGCAACGGCGCAACGCATCTTCGGCGGCGCCACCATCATCGTTGGGCTGCTGGTGTTCGGCATCGAGTCGGTTACGACCATCGGCAGCCACGGCATCGGCGGCGACATGTTGTTCGTCACCGCCGGCTTCTTCTGGGCAGCTTTCGGAACGCTGCTGCGCCACTATCGCATGTCGGGCATGCGCGCGGTCGCTGTCGTCGGCGTTTTGTCGATCGTCCTTTATACACCGCTGTTTGCTCTTCTCGTCGGCTTTCACAACATCATGCACATGAGCCTGACGGAGAACCTGATCCAGGTGTTCGTTCAGGGCATTTTCGCCGGCGTGTTGCCGATCTACCTATTTGCCCGCGCGGTCATTTTGCTCGGCGCGGGGCGCGCGGCGACCTTCCCGGCGCTGGTGCCGGTTTTTGGAGTGATCATCGGCTATCTCGCGCTCGGCGTGCTGCCGAGCGTGCCGCAACTGATCGGCCTGGTGATCGTGGTGATCGGTTTTCGCTTCGCGCTGCGTTGATCCTCATTCCGGCCCGGCATATTTGCCCGCGGTGTCGGGAAACATGTTTTTGACGATCTTGAATTTTGAAATGTCGACGGTCGCATCCATATGCAGGAAGATGACGGCGTCGCGCAGAATCTTTTCGATGCCGAAGTCGAGCATGATGCCGTTGCCGCCGTGCAATTCAACCGCGTGCTGAGCGACCTTCATGATTTCCTCGGAGGCAAACATCTTAGCCATATTGCACAAGGTCTCGGCTTCCGGCGTTTTGTCGTCGACGGCCTTGGCGGCGCGGCCCAGGAGCGCGCGTACCGCCTCGATGCGGGTCGCCATGTCGGCGAGCCTGAGCGCCACCGCCTGATGTTTGATCAAGATGCGGCCGCCTTGGATGTAGTTCTGCACATAATCGGCGGTTGCTTCGAAGGCGCGAACGCCGACGCCGAGATTCTTCGCCGCCTGGATGATTTTGCCGGGGCGGAAATAGACGCCGGCCGAGCCGAGCGCATCGTTTTCGACCAGCAGGTGATCGTCGGGCACGACCATGTCCTCGAACACCAGCTCGCCATTGTTCATGAAACGGCAACCGAGCGTCTCGTTGCAGCGGGCAACCGTGAAGCCCTTGGTGTCACGCGGCACAAGAAACGATGACGTGCCCTGCAACATGCCGACTTTCGTATTTGTGTTGGCGTAGACCACATAAAGGCCGGCGTCGTAGCCGTTGGAGATGAACTGCTTGCGGCCGTTGATTACCCAGCCGCCGTCGGTCTTCACGGCTTTTGTGTGCATCGCTGCTTCCGGCACGTTGTAGGGCAGCCAACGGTCGGACGCGCCGCGCGGTTCGGTCAGGCAATGCGCCATGAGGAATTGCGGATCCTCGACCAGCCGCTTGAACCATTTCTCCTGCAAATGGCGGGGTGCGAGTTGGCGCAGCAACACCGACACCTTCCAGTTCTGCACCAGCTTGTCGGCGAGCCCTAAATCCCCGCGCGCGATCTCTTCGGCGATCATGGCGAAGGTCGTAACCTCGGTGCCTTTTTCGAGCTCCACGCCGCCGAATTCTTCCGGGACCCCGAGGGTGCGGATGCCGACTTTTTCCGCCTCTTCCAGGATGCGTGGCGGCAACCGGTCCTCGGGCGCCATCGACCATTCGCGCTGCCAGTTCTCGCGGATGAACGGCAGCACAACGTCGTCGACGAAATCGCGGCAGCTTTGCCGCATCATTTGCTGTTCTTCCGAGAGCGAGCGGTCAAGCATGTGCAAATCTCCTTAAGCGCCGCCTTCACGAATTGCCGCGCGGCTTTGATTTGATATTGACGGGCTTTACGGGCTAATTCCACGGGGGGTGCGAGCTTTGGAGCCCGGCATGAACGGCGTCGAGCAGGCGGCCACTGCCATAAACAGATTTCTGAGCAGCGCAATTCAAGAGCTGACCTCGCTCTGGCTGCTGCTCGACTTTGGCCTGATTCTAGCCGCCGCCGTCGTCGGCATGGTGGTAGCGGCGCTGATTCGCCGGCGCATCGATTTCCCGGCTTTGAGCGCAAGTTGGCCGCCGCTGTTGCGCCAGTTCTTGACCCACGTCCGAGCCAATATCGGCGCCATCGTCTTCATCGCGACGATCGCGATCATGCACGCGCTGATGTTGAAGCTGACCTGGCCGAGCCGCTCCTATTTGCTCGGCGTCGCTGCCAGCCTCGCAACGGCCTGGGTAATCATCGCGCTGATCGCCGGCCTGATTCAGAACCAGTTCCTCTACCGTGTGGTCGCGATCTCGGCCTGGGCGGTCGCCGCGCTCAGCATTATCGGCCTCTTGGAACCGGCCATGTCGGCGCTCAATTCCGTCGGTCTTTTCGCCGGCGGCTTGAGGGTCACACCGCTGTTGGTAATCAAGACCACGGTGCTGCTGCTGCTCACGCTGTGGGCGGCAAACACCGCCAGCGACTTCCTCGACCGCCGCGTGCGCGCGGCTGCTGACCTGACACCATCGATTCAGGTGCTAATCGGCAAACTGATCCGCCTTGTGCTGATCACGTTCGCGATCCTGATCGTGCTGTCGACCGTTGGCATCGATTTTTCGGCGCTCGCCTTCTTCTCCGGTGCGGTCGGCGTCGGCCTCGGCTTCGGCCTGCAGAAAATCGTCTCCAATCTTGTGAGCGGCATCATCCTGCTCGCCGACAAGTCGATCAAGCCGGGCGATGTGATCACGGTCGGCAATTCGTTCGGCTGGGTCGAGTCGATGGGCGCGCGCTATACGGCAGTGGTTACGCGCGACGGTCGCGAGTTCCTGATCCCGAACGAGGACTTCGTCACCCAGCGTGTCGTCAACTGGTCCTATTCCAACAACGAGGTACGTATCGACGTAGAGTTTGGCGTAAGCTACGCGTCCAACCCGCACGAGGTAATCAAATTCGCGCTCGAAGCGGTCAAATCGGTCAAGCGCGTCTTGCCGGGGCCGCCGCCGGTATGCCATTTCAAGGCGTTCGGCAAATCTTCGATCGATTTCATCCTGCGCTTCTGGATCCGCGATCCGATCGACGGACTTACGAATGTGCGCGGCCAGGTGCTGCTGGCGCTGTGGGACATCCTCAAGCGCGAAGGCATCGAGATTCCCTTCCCGCAGCGCGACCTCAATCCGCGCGGGCCGTTCCATGTCATCGTCGACCGCATGAGCAACCCGAAAAAGCGGTGAAAGCGCGAAATTTACCGAGGAGCTTGCGATGAGTGACAAGCAAACTGTTGCGATGGAAGGCCGCTGCACCTGCGGCGCCGTTCGCTACCGCCTCAACGCCCGGCCTCTGTTTGTCCATTGCTGCCACTGCACGTGGTGTCAGCGCGAGACCGGCTCGGCGTTTGCCGTGAATGCCTTCATCGAAGCTTCGCAGGTCGAGTTGCTGCAAGGCAAGCTCGTGCAAACGACGCTGCCCAGCGCCAGCGGCAAGGGCCAGGTGCTCTGGAAATGCAAGGATTGCGGCGTCACGCTCTGGAGCAACTACGCCGGCGCCGGGCCCAAGTTTCACTTCGTGCGCGTCGGCACGCTCGACGAGCCCTCGCGCGCGCCGCCGGACATCCACATCTACACATCGACCAAACAGCCTTGGGTGATCTTGCCGGAAGGCGTTCCCGCGGTCGCGGAATTCTACAATCCCGCCGAGCTCTGGCCGGCCGAAAGCATGGCGCGCTTCAAGGCGGCTAAAGCGGGGTAGGCTCGCGCTACGCGGCCTTTTTGTTCGCCAGAAAGTCGCCCATGCGTTGAAGCGCCTTCAAGATGTTCTCGGTCGAGTTGGCGTAACTCAATCGCACATAACCCTCGCCGAGAATGCCGAAATCGGGCCCGCCGATGATGGCGACACCGGCGTCTTCCAACAGCGCGGAGGCCAAGGCCTTCGCCTTCCAGCCGGTGCGCGAAATGTTGGGGAAGGCATAGAACGCGCCTTTCGGCGTCGCGCAGGTCACGCCCGGCAGCTTGTTCAGTCCTTCCACCACGACTTTGCGGCGTTTGTCGAACTCGGCGACCATCTTCCACACCTCGTCCTGCGGGCCCTGCAATGCGGCGAGGCCGGCATATTGCGTGGCCGCGTTGACGCAGGAATAGAGATTGACTGCAAGCTTGCGCGCGTAATCGTAGAGCTTGCCCGGCCATACCGCATAGCCGAGCCGCCAGCCGGTCATGGCATAGGTTTTCGACCAGCCATTGAGCAGGATCAGCCGGTCGCGGATCTCCGGATAGCTGAGCAGGCACACATGCGTCTCGCCGTCATAGAGCATGTGGTCGTAGATCTCGTCCGACATGATGGCGACGTCGGGCCACTTCGCCAGCCCGGCGACCAACTTGTCGACTTCACTCTTCGGCGTGACGCCTCCGGTCGGATTGGCCGGCGAGTTGAGAATCAACAACCGCGTCTTCGATGTGATCAGCCTGAGCGTCTCGTCCGCCGAGAAGGCAAAACCGTTCTCCTCGCGGATCGGCACCGGCACGGGCTTGGCGCCGGTATATTCGATCATCGAGCGATAGATCGGAAAACCGGGATCGGGATAGAGAATCTCCACGCCCGGCTCACCGAACATCACGATCGACATGTACATGGTCGGCTTGCCGCCGGGCATGATCATCACTTCGTCGGGCGAGACCTCGACCTGAAAGCGCTTGTGCAGGTCGGCGGCCACCGCCTCGCGCAATTGCGGAATGCCGGTCGCCGGCGTGTAGCCGTGTGCGCCGTCGCGCAGCGCCTTCACCGCCGCTTCGACGATGAAATCGGGCGTGCGGAAGTCGGGCTGGCCGATGCCGAGATTGATGATGTCGCGCCCCTGCGCGACAAGCGCATTGGCGCGCGCGAGCACGGCGAATGCGTTCTCCTCGCCGATGCGGTCGAAGGCTTCGATGGTCCTGAGCATGACGGTGTTCCCCCGGCGGCGCGGTGTTCCGCCAGATCGCGCAAGCGGCTCACCTGGCGGGCCCAGCAATATCAAATCCTCATCGCGACAACAAACGCGGTCGAGACAGGCATCACCGAACGGCATTGTCCTACGGCGCACAAACGTGGCAGGGTCCCCGCCCTGTCCACCATCCCCGCGCCGTCCAAGACCTGAACGTCACAAGACCTGAACGTCAATGACCCAACCGTCCATCGCCGACAAGCGCCAGGCGTTTCGCCATCTGCACGAGAGCGGCTGCTTCGTCATTCCCAACCCGTGGAACGTGGGCACGGCCCGCTATCTGCAAGGCCTCGGTTTCAAGGCGCTGGCGACCACCTCGTCCGGCTACGCCCATTCGCTTGGACTTTCGGACGGCGACATCACCCGCGACATGGCGCTCGCACATTTCCGCGAGATCGCGGATGCCGCCGACGTGCCCGTCAATGCCGACTTCGAGAACGGCTTTGCCGACGCGCCGGACGAAGTCGCGGCCAATGTGCGGCTGTGCGTCGAGACTGGCGTCGCCGGCCTATCGATCGAGGACTACAGCGGCAACGATGCCGAGCCGCTTTATCAATTCGACGTCGCAGTTGCGCGCGTGCGCGCGGCGCGCGCGGCCATCGATCGCGTCGGCGGCGGCATCGTGTTCACCGCCCGCAGCGAAGGTTTCATCCGCGGCAAGCCCGATATGGACGAGACCTTGCGTCGCCTGAAAGCCTTCGCCGATGCCGGGGCCGATTGTCTCTATGCGCCGGGCATCAAGACGCGCGATGAGATCGAAACCGTGGTGAAGGCAGTGGCGCCGAAACCGGTCAATTTTCTGATGGCCGGTTCGCACTTTACCGTGGCTGATCTCGCCGCCATGGGCGTGCGCCGCATCAGCGTCGGCGGCACGCTTGCGCGCGTCGCCATGCACGCTTTCGCCGCGTCCGCGCGCGAGATCGCCGAGCAAGGCCGCTTCGGCAGCTTCGCCGGTATCATGCCGAATGCAGAGTTGAACACCTTTTTCGCGGCCGACCACGCCCGCCGTGACTGACCGGCATCCACAAACCGGGCAACCGGTCGGCGCGCCGGTCGACAGCACGCCGGCCGCACGGCCCGGCCCGGTGACGCTGCAAGGCCGCTTCGGCCGCATCGAGAAGCTCAACCCTACGCATGCGCCCGCTTTGTGGGAGGCGATGAAAGGTCACGACCGCCTCTGGACCTACATGCCGAGCTACGGACCATTCTCCGACGCAGCGGAGTTCTCGCGGTGGGTGGCGCAGCGCGTGCCGCTCGCCGATCCGATTTCCTATGCCGTTGTCGACACGGCCGGCCGCGCGCTCGGCATCCTTGCCCTGCTGGCGATCCGGCCGGAGCACCGCGTCGTCGAAGTCGGTCACGTGATGTATGCGCCGGCGCTTCAGCGCACGCCGCTCGCCACCGAAGCGCAATACCTTTTGGCGCGCCACGTTTTCGAAACGCTCGGCTACCGGCGCTATGAATGGAAGTGCGACGCGCTCAACGCGGCGTCGCAGCGCGCGGCCTTGCGCTACGGCTTCACATTCGAAGGCATCTTCCGCCAGCACATGATCGGCAAAGGACGAAATCGCGACACCGCCTGGTACGCGATGCTCAATTCTGAATGGCCGGCGCGCAAAGCCGCTTTCGAGCGCTGGCTCGCGCCCGATAACTTCACCGACGACGGCCTGCAAAAGGCGAAGCTAAGCGCATGCGGCAAGACCCTATGAGCGCCCAATGAGCGCCTCGTCACGCCTCATCCATCAAAAACCGTTCGTGCTGTTTTGGTTCGCGCGTTTGACCAACACGATGGGCTTTCAGATGCTGGCGCTGGTGATCGGCTGGCAGGTCTATCAGCTCACCAACGACCCGCTCGACCTCGGCCTGATCGGCCTCATTCAGTTCGTGCCGGCGGTGCCATTGACGCTGCTGATCGGGCACGTCGCCGACCGCTACGACCGCCGGCTGATCGTGCGCGCGGCCCAGGGCGTCTACGCAATTGCCGCGCTTCTGGTCGTCGTGGCGATGTTGACCCACACGCTCAGCCGCAATCTGCTGTTCACGGCCGTGTTCCTGCTCGGCAGCGCCCGCGCTTTCGAGCTGCCGACCGGCAGCGCGCTGGTGCCCCAACTCGTTCCCGCCCCGCTCATCTCGCGCGCGGTGGCGGCCTGGACTTCTGCCAACCAGACGGCGGTGATCTGCGGGCCGGCGCTCGGCGGACTCATCTACGCCTTCAGCCCGCTGGCGGTCGGTATCGTCTGCGTCGTGCTTTTTGTCTGCGCCATCATGCTCGTCTCGCTGATCCGGCTGCAAAAAATCACCGCTGCGCGCGAGCCGCCGACGATCCGGTCGGTGCTCGCGGGCTTCGACTACATCCGCACGCGCAGCCGCCTGCTCGGGGTCGTGACGCTCGATTTGTTCGTCGTCCTGCTTGGCGGCGCGACCGCCCTGCTGCCGGTCTACGCGCGCGACATTCTCATGGTCGGGCCGATCGGCCTCGGCCTCCTGCGTTCGGCGCCGGCGGTCGGCGCACTGCTGACCGCCGTCGTGCTGTCGCGCCATCCGGTCGAGCGCAACATCGGACCGAAAATGTTCGCGGTGGTGGCGATTTTTGGCGTGACCACCATTGTCTTTGCCCTGTCGAGGTCGTTTCCCGTGTCGCTGTTCGCGCTCGCCGTGCTCGGCGCCTCCGATGCCGTAAGCGTCGTCATCCGCTTCTCGCTGGTCCAGATCGAGACCCCCGACGCCATGCGCGGACGCGTAAGCGCCATCAACTACCTGTTCGTCGGCTCGTCCAATTCTCTGGGCGAGTTCGAATCCGGCGCGGTCGCGGCCTGGCTGGGCGCAACCGCTTCGGTGCTGATCGGCGGCATCGGCTCGCTCGTGATCGCGGGCGCCTGGATGCTAATGTTTCCCAGCCTGCGCAAGCTCAACCAATTCGAGCCGGCGGACAACAGGGAGGCTGGGACCTGATGCACATTCTCATCACCGGCGCCGCCGGCATGATTGGCCGCAAGCTGACCGACCGGCTTGTCAAAGACGGAAGTCTCAACGGCAAATCGATCGACAGGCTGACACTCATCGACATCGTCGCGCCGCAGACGCCGGCATTTTCCGGCAAGGTCGACGCGGCGATTGGCGACCTTTCGGCGCAAGGCGCCGCGGCCAAGGCCGTTGCCGAACGGCCGGATGTGATCTTCCATCTTGCCGGTGTGGTCTCGGGCGAAGCCGAAACCGATTTCGAGAAAGGCTACCGCGTCAATCTCGACGGCACGCGCGCGCTCATGGAGGCGGTGCGCGCACTCGACGGCTACCTGCCGAAGCTCGTTTTCACCTCGTCGATCGCCGTATTCGGCGCCCCGTTTCCCGACGCCATCCCTGACGATTTTCACCTGACGCCACTCACCTCCTACGGCGCGCAGAAGGCGATCAGCGAATTGTTGCTCGCCGACTATACGCGCCGCGGTTTCCTCGACGGCGTCGGCATCCGTCTGCCGTCGATCGTGGTGCGGCCGGGCAAGCCCAACAAGGCGGCTTCCGGTTTCTTCTCGGGCATCATCCGCGAACCGCTCGCCGGCCAGGAGGCGGTGTTGCCGGTTGCCGACGACGTATTGCACTGGCACGCCTCCCCACGCGCCGCCGTCGGCTTTCTCATTCACGGCTCGGGCCTCACACGCGAGCAGCTCGGCCCGCGCATCAATCTCAATATGCCGGGCGTGTGCTGCACGGTGGGCGAGCAGATCGCCGCGCTCAGGCGCGTCGCCGGCGATCAGGTCGTGTCGCGCATCCGTCGCGCGCCCAACGAACTGGTGGAACGGATCGTTGCCGGCTGGCCGAGCCGGTTCGAGCCCAAGCGGGCGCTCGCGCTCGGCTTCACGGTGGAGAAGACGTTCGACGACATCATCCGGGCGCATATCGAGGACGAGCTCGGTGGGAAAATTCCCGCCTAGCGCCGACCAAATCGAAAGATGACCAATGACCGCATTCGTCATGGTGGCTGGAGGCTGGCGCGGCGGGTGGACGTTCAGCGCTTTTGCGCGTCGGCTGCGGGCGCACGGGCACGAGGTCTTCACGCCAACCCTGACCGGCCTCGGAGAGCGCGTGCACCTCGCCGCCGGCGCGCCCAATCTCGACACGCATATCGAAGACATTGCCAACGTCTTGTTGTTTGAAGATTTGCGCGGCGTGGTGCTTTGCGGCCACAGCTACGCGGGCATGGTGATCACCGGCGTTGCCGATCGGCTGGCCGAGCGCATCGCGGCGCTCGTCTATCTCGACGCCTTCGTTCCCGCCGACGGCCAGTCGTGGTGGGACCTCGCGGGTGACCAGTTTCGGCAATTGGCAATCGACCGGTCCGGTGCCGATGGCCTCGGCGTTGCTCCGCCGGAAGGACCCGAGCGGCGCCGTGTCGCGCATCCGCTCGCGTCGTTCCGCCAGAATATCCATCTGACCGGGCGCTGGCATGGGGTAGCGGAGAAAGTCTTTGTCTATGCGACCGGCTGGGACGGCACGCCGTTCACCCCGGTTTATGAGGCATTGCGAGGCGATCCCGCCTGGACCGTGCATGTCATCAACTCGCGCCATGACCTGATCGCGGCGGTGCCGGACGATATACTCGCCCTTCTGCTCGGGTTGCGCGCCGTAACGAAAGGCGGCTGACCTGCGCGCTTGCACCCCGCGCCCAAGGCCTTAAATTGCCCCCATGACCTACGTCGACGCCACCCTCTCCCCATTACGCAAAACCGGCCAGATCAAGCTCCACGGGCCCGCGGCCTTTGAAGGTATGCGCAAGGCCGGCCAGCTTGTGGCCGAATGCCTCGATATGCTGACCGACGAGATCAAGCCCGGCGTTGCAACCGACAAGATCGACCGGCTCGTGTTTGAGTACGCCATGGACCACAGCGCGCTGCCGGCAACGCTGATGTATCGCGGCTACAAGAAGTCCACATGCACGTCGCTCAACCACGTGGTCTGCCACGGCATCCCCGGCGACAAGCCGCTGAAAGAGGGCGATATCGTCAATATCGACGTCACATTGATCCTCGACGGCTGGCACGGCAATTCGAGCCGCATGTATCCGATCGGCGACATCCCGCGCCGCGCGGAGCGGCTGATCGAGGTCACCCACGAGGCCATGATGCGCGGTATTGGCGTCATCCGCCCCGGCGCCACCACCGGCGACATCGGTCACGCCATCCAGACCTATGTCGAAGCGCAGCATATGAGCGTGGTGCGCGACTTCTGCGGCCACGGGCTTGGCCGCCTGTTCCACGACGAGCCCAATATCGTTCACGTCGGCCGCCCCGGCGAAGGCATTGTCTTGAAACCGGGCATGTTTTTCACGGTTGAGCCGATGATCAACATCGGCCGACCGCACGTCAAAGTGTTGTCGGACGGCTGGACCGCGGTGACGCGCGACCGCTCGTTGTCGGCCCAGTTCGAGCACACCGTCGGCGTGACGACAGATGGCGTCGAGGTCTTCACCTTTTCGCCGGCTGGGCTCGACAAGCCACCTTATAAGCGCTGACCTCCCTCGTCGATTGTGCCGGGGTGAACTACAATCGCCGCCTGGCGAGGCGTCGTTCATGGCGGGCAAGCGCGAAAAGCAAAATCACAAGCAGGGCCTTTCCGAGGCGGGGCCGCATTATCATGGGCACCGTGCGCGGCTGCGCGCCCGCTTTCGTGACGCCGGGGCTGACGCCGTCAGCGACTACGAGCTGCTCGAACTGGTGCTGTTTCGCGCCATCCCCCAACGCGATATCAAGCCGCTCGCCAAGGAGCTGATCGCCAAGTTCGGCTCTTTCGCCGAAGTGGTGTCGGCGCCGCGCGCGCGGCTGAAGGAGATCAAGGGCGTCGGCGATGCCGCCGTCGATGAGTTGCAGATCGTGCTGGCGGCGGCCGGGCGGCTGGCGCGCGGTGAAGTGCGCAAGCGGCAGGTGCTGTCGTCCTGGTCGAGCGTGCTCGATTATTGCCGCACGGCGCAGGCCTTCGCCGACAAGGAACAGTTCCGCGTGCTGTTTCTCGACAAGCGCAATCAGCTCATCGCCGACGAACTGCAGCAAACCGGCACCGTCGATCACACGCCGGTCTATCCGCGCGAGGTGGTCAAGCGCGCGCTCGAACTGTCGGCCACCGCGCTCATCCTGGTGCACAATCACCCCTCGGGCGATCCGACGCCGTCACGCGCCGATATCCAGATGACGCAGTCGATTGTCGAAATCGCCAAGCCGCTCGGCATCGCCGTGCACGACCACATCATCGTCGGCAAGGAAGGGCATGCCAGTTTCAAGGGACTGCGGTTGATTTAGCAGAGTGGCCGCAACGGTAGGCTATTAAAACTCGGCAGCAAAGACAGCGTCGTAAATGCGCGTCATCTGAGCGGGCGCCGGCCACGGCAAGCGGCGACAAGCATGGTACAATATAACCGCGATATCCGTAAAAGGACTTACGTCACGAGCCATCTGGACTACGCGAACACATCAATAGACTTTTTTCGATCCAATTTGAGAGAACCCTGAAAGAACAATCCAACAAGAAAGGCGCATGATATTTAGTGGATTTGAGCCGACAAACTTGCGGTCGCCATCGGCAGGTCGAGGAGACCTCGATGAACATTCATAGTAGCACGATCAAAGCCCATAGTAGCCTACGGACAGGACAATCCTGCGCGGCGGATTCGCGTCAGGCCGTCCAGGATTTTCACGCCGCTGTCGCACTGCCGGACATGGCGCTGGTGCTTTTTTTCTGTTCCAGCGAATACGATCTCGACGCCCTGACCGATGAAATGAACCGCTTGTTCACCGGCACTCAGGTCGTTGGTTGCACGACCGCAGGCGAAATCGGCCCGGCCGGCTATCGCAACCACAGCCTTTCGGGGGCGAGTTTCGCCGCCGC
This sequence comes from uncultured Alphaproteobacteria bacterium, assembly GCA_963840065.1. GTDB lineage: Bacteria > Pseudomonadota > Alphaproteobacteria > Rhizobiales > Xanthobacteraceae > Pseudolabrys. Next base: position 242,215 of record CAWIXF010000015.1, read on the forward strand.
CGACTTTACCGCGACAAGCGGACACATCGGCGAATTGCAGAAGTTCGAGATGATCAAGGGGCAAGCTCTTGCCCAGAACTTGCTGCAACGTTTGGAGAGCTCCGCGCCCATCAGCAAACCCGACAATTGTTTTGCTCTGCTTCTGATTGACGGCCTGTCTGTCCGCGAGGAGCAAGTCACACGGTCATTTCAGAGCAACCTCGACCAAATCGAACTGATCGGCGGCTCGGCCGGTGACGATTTGAAATTTAAGAAAACACTTGTTTTCGCCGAAGGCCGGTTCCACGACGATAGCGCGATATTGACTCTGGTTAGCACGACATTGCCGTTCCGGACCTTCAAGACCCAGCATTTCGTTCCTACCGACAAGCGGATGGTGGTGACGGCAGCAGACCCAACCCATCGGATCGTCACCGAAATCGATGGCATGGCGGCAGCAGAACGTTACGCATTTCTGCTCGGCATTAAGGTGAAGGACCTCGGCTCACTCTGGCCTTCGCCGGCGCACCCATGGTGGTGGTGATCGACGGCACAAATTATGTTCGCTCGATTCAAAAGATCAATTCAGACGGCAGCATAACCTTCTATTGCGCGATCGAGGAAGGCATTGTGCTGCGTCACGCCGTTGGCGTGGGAATGGTTGAAAATCTGGAACAGACATTTGCCAAAATTGAAGCGGAGATCGGCCGACCTGACTTGATCATCGGCTTCGACTGCATTCTTCGTAAGCTTGAAATACCGAACGCGGATTTGAACAAGCGATCAACGACCTGTCGCGGCGCAACAATGTCATCGGCTTCTGTAGCTATGGTGAGCAATTCCGCGGCGTGCACGTCAACCAGACGTTCACCGGCATCGCAATCGGCCACGCACCGGCTAAGAGCCCGAATGACTGATATCCCTGCTGACATTAAGGCCTGCAACCTCGAAATTGAGCGTCTGAACAAGACCATCTTGGCGTTAATGAATCGAGCCGAACGCAGTACCAATGCCCAGGGTTCCGATTTCGGCCTCTTCCAAACGACAATCATGCTCGAAGAGCAGGTACGCCGCCGTACCGAAGCGCTGGAAGAAGCCCTGAGCGAAAACGAAAAAATCAATCGCGCCTTGCGCGAATCCGAAGCGAAGTTCCGTCGCATCGTAAATCAGCCATTGGTCGGAATCGCCATTATCCAGAATGGTTTATTCAGTTACACAAACGACAAATTCGGCAACATCTTCGGCTATAGCGCCGAAGAATTGCATAAGCTGTCGCCGACCGATTTAGCCGCCGAAAGCGACCGGCCGCTGGTCGTGGAACAGACGCGTCGACGCCTGAGCGGAGAGGTGGATCAAGTCGATTATGTATTTCGTGCGCGACGCAAGGATGGCTCGGTTGTGGATGTCGAAATACACGGTGGCGTCATGGAGGCTGATGGAAAACTTGTCCTCATCAGCATGGCGCTAGATGTCACCGAGCGAACGCGCGCCGAACATGAGGTCCAGGCATTGCAGAAACAACTGCGCGAACAGTCCATCCACGATGCCATGACTGGCTTGTTATAACCGCCGCTACCTGGAAGAAAGCCTTGACCGGGAACTGATCCGGGCGAAACGCGAGGGCCATTACGTAAGCTTGGTTATGGCCGACCTCGATCATTTCAAGGTCGTAAACGACCGTTACGGCCACCTTGCGGGCGACGAGGTATTGCGGGTGTTCGGCAGAATGATGATGAAACATTCTCGCGGCAGCGACATTAATTGCCGGTACGGCGGCGAGGAATTCCTTATGATCCTGCCAAGCATGGATGAGGAAACCGCGCTCAAGCGCGCCGAGCAATTGCGCCAGGCAATTGCGGAGACGCCGGTGAAATATGGCGCAATAGACATTCCGATCACAGCGTCATTCGGGGTGTCGGTGTTTCCCCAACATGGCCAGAACGGCGACGAGTTAATCGGGTCGGCCGATAAAGCGCTCTACCTCGCAAAGGAAGCCGGCCGCAATCGGGTTAAAATATACTCATCATCTTCTGCCGGTACAAAACTGCGCGGCACTCTGTGCGTTGCTCGTTCTTAGCGACCTTATTGACATCCACCGCGACGCCCGCAGCCATCCCGCTAAATAACTTTCGACAGGAGTGGCCGAATTCCGCCGACGGCCATCAATGGCGCGTCCAGTATATCCGGGCATGTTTCATCGTCGGCAAGGAAGGGCACGCCAGTTTCAAGGGGTTGCGGTTGATCTAGTGCAAGATCGCTTCCGATTGAATCGCGCTGCCGCAAACTCGCTTCACCTCTCCCGTTGGGAGAGGTCGGCGCGCGATAGCGCGCCGGGTGAGGTGTTACGATCTATCGAGAGTCATGATCCCCCTCACCCCAACCCTCTCCTCCAGGGGGAGAGGGAGCCGGTCGTGCTCGTTGCGCCGCTTCTATTAAAGATAAACGCGCGATAGCGCGCGCTACTGCCGCACCAGCATGACCGCATTGGCGGACGATGAAAGCTGCCGCCAGTTGCCGTCGGCATCCTCGAAGCGCAGCGGCTCGCCGTTCGTCGGAATGAGCAGCAGATCGCCTTGGTCCATCCGCCATTGCGTCAATTTCAGGTTGCCGATCTGTGGACTGCAGCCGGGCTGCTGCGTCACGGCAAACCCGTCCTTGGCCAGCGACAAAACGCAAATCGGCCTTCCCTCACTGCCGACCACCGCCCAATTGCCGGCGACGTCATCCGAAGACGACGACTTTGACGCCGCCGCGACGGCGGCCGGATTCTGCAGGAACAGGACGCCCAAGCCGGGCGTCGGCGCCTCGAAGATGCCGTCTTCCACCTCGCTGAACTCGATCACCGCCCGGCCCTTGGCGTCGATCAGATACAGCAAATCCTCCTGCGGAAACTTCCAGGCGGAGATCTGGCGCACGATCGGGAACAGCTTGCCGCAATCGGCGTCGAACGTGACCTTGTAGTTGGCGCCGACGCGGTCGGCGCTGAACTTGGCCATACAGGTCTTGTCGCGTTCGGCGTTGGAAAAATCCCAGGTGCCGATCATCGATTTGACCGGCTCGCTAAGCGGAGGCTGCTGCGCCTGCGCGGCGGCGCAAAGCACGCCCGCGCAAAGCACGCCCGCGGCGACTGCAATCAGGATATAGCGCACCATGGAAGGCCCATGAACGATCTGCCCGCGCCCCAGTCTATCACGAACGCCTGGGCGGAAAGGGAGTTTCCGGCACCGGGGTGAGCGGCGGCTTGCCGGCCGCCCAGGCCAGGATGTTATCGACCACGAGCTGGTCCATCGCCGCCCTTGTGGCTTCGCTCGCGGAGCCCAGATGCGGAAACAGCACGATGTGCTCCATTTCCAGCAGCTCTTTGGGCACATGCGGCTCCTTCGCCACCACGTCGAGACCGGCGGAAAAGATGGTGCGTTTCTTCAACGCCTCGATCAAGGCCGGCTCGTCCACCACCGAGCCGCGCGCCATGTTGATGACGACGCCCTGCGGGCCCAGCGCCTTCAGCACCTCGGCGTTGATCATGTTCTGCGTCGAGGCGCCGCCCGGCACGATCACCATCAGCGTGTCGACATCGCGCGCCATGTCGACGAGCTTGGGATAATAATTGTAGCTCACGCCGGCCTGCGGGTTGCGGCTGTGATAGACGATAGGCACGCCGAAGGCTTCGAGCCTGCGCGCGATCGCCTTGCCGATACGGCCCATGCCGACCATGCCGATGGTGCGGCCACGCAGCGTCGCTTGGCTGAGCGGATAGTACTTCTCCTCCCATTTGCCGGCGCGCACATGGCGCTCGGCTTGCGGGAACTCGCGCAGCGTGCACAGCAACAGACCGATAGCGGTGTCGGCCACTTCTTCGTTGAGCACGTCCGGCGTGTTGGTGACGACGATGCCGTGCTCGCCCGCCCATTTGGCGTCGACGTGATCGTAGCCGACGCCGAAGCTCGAGATCTGCTCGAGCTTGGGGAATCGTTGCATGAAGGCGCCGTCGACCTTGTCGGCGGTATAGGCGACCACGATGGCGCGGATCTTGTTGGCGACGGAATTGATGAAGGCGTCCCGATCCTTGGCGTCGAGGAGCGGGTGCAACGTCACCTTGCCGTCCAGCCCGGCCATCATCACCGGCTTTTTGTTGCCGACCAGCAAGACATCGGGTTTTTCGCCAGCCATGATTTAAAGCTCCGTATTAGACAAGAAAGGTGACCGGCTTTTCGACCAGCGCCTTGAACGCCGCCAGCAATTGCGCCCCCAGCGCGCCATCCACCACGCGATGGTCGCAGGACAGCGTCACCGTCATCTGGCTGACGAATTTCACGCCGCCATCCTCGGTCTCGACCGGCGCGCGTCGCGAGGCGCCGACCGCCAGAATCGTGGCCTGCGGCGGATTGATGATTGCCGCGAACTCGCGCACGCCGTACATGCCGAGATTGGAGATGGCGCTGGCGCCGCCCTGATATTCGTTCGGCTTGAGCTTCTTGGCGCGCGCCCGCTCGGCGAGATCGCGCATTTCCGCTGAAATCACGGTCAGCGCCTTGGCGTCGGCGCTACGCACGACCGGCGTGATCAGTCCGCCGTCGAGCGCAACCGCAACGCCAATGTCGGCATGAGCGAAGCGCAACATGCGGTCGCCGGCCCAGACGGCATTGGCGGCCGGCACGCGCTGCAACGCCACCGCCCAGGCCTTGATGATGAAGTCATTGAGGGAGAGTTTGAACGCCGGCTGCCCGTCTTTTTCTTTCGGCGCCGCGGCGTTGGCCTCCTCGCGCATGGCGATCAGGCGGCCGATGTCGATATCGCTTGTCAGATAGAAGTGGGGGATGGTCTGCTTGGCTTCGACCAGGCGCGTCGCAATCGTGGCCCGCATGGAATTGAGCGGCACTTCCTCGTAAGCAACGCCCTCGAACAGCGCCTTGACCTGGGCGGCGCCGGCGCCGGCCGCCAGCGCGCGTGCCGGTCCTGAAGGCTGGGCCTTCTCGATGTCGGCGGCGACGATACGGCCATGCGGACCGGAACCTGAGACGCGCGAAAGATCGATGCCACCCTCACCGGCCAGCCGCCGCGCCAAAGGCGTCACTGCAATGCCGCCGGGCAATTTGGCCGGCCCGAAATTACGTTCGGGCGTGCGCACTTCGTGGAACGGGTCCATGTTTGGATAAGCAAACGATGCAGCCACATCCCGTTCGTCCCCGCCCATGCGGGGACCCAAGGATGCAGGGCTCCGGGGCCCCGCCGAAGCTTGCACTCGGGCCGCGCTTTGCGCGGACCCGGGTGCGGGCGCGAACGGTGTGTTGGAAACGCTTAATAGCGCACTGGCCACTTTCGGCTGAGATGCGTCGCCCGCCCCCGCAATCACCGCCACCACGGCGCCGACCTTGGCGACCTCGCCAACCTGAAAGCGGATTTCGCTCAAGGTGCCGCCAACCGTCGAAGGCACTTCCATCGAGGTCTTGTCGGTCTCGATCTCGAACAGGTTGTCACCCGGCTTGACCGCTTCACCGGCCGCCTTGAACCATTTCACGATCTTGCCTTCGGCGACGGTTTCGCCGAGCTGCGGCATCAGGACGTCCATTCACTAACTCCGCGTCCCGGACGCGGTGCAGCGCGCAGCGATGCACCGCAGATCGGGGACCTTAACAGACTCCGAATTTGCAACGGTCCCGGATCTGCAGCGCATTACTTCGTGCCGCGCTGCGCCCGGGACACGACCCCTTACCACGCCACCGAGATGTATTGCGTTTCGAGAAATTCCTTCATGCCCTCCTGCGCGCCTTCACGGCCGAGTCCCGACTGCTTGACGCCGCCGAAGGGCGCGGCCGGGTCCGACACCAGGCCGCGATTGAGACCGATCATGCCGAAGTCGAGCTTCTCGGACACGCGCATTCCGCGCGTCAGATCCTTGGTGTAGAGATAGGCGACCAGCCCGTATTCGGTGTCGTTGGCGCGCTTGATCACTTCGTCCTCGGTCTTGAAGGTCTGCACCGAGGCGACGGGGCCGAAGATTTCCTCGCTCAGCATCTTGGAGTCGTCCGATACGTTGGTCAGCACGGTCGCCGGATAGAAGAAGCCCGGCCCGTCCGGCAGCTTGCCGCCGGTCAGCACCTTGGCGCCCTTCGAGACTGCGTCATCGACCAGCTCGATCACCTTGTCGCGGCCGTCCTTATTGACCAGCGGCCCGAGCATCACACCGTCGTCAAGCCCATTGCCCATCTTCAACCCGCCCATCTTGGCGGTGAGTTTTTTCGCAAACTCGTCGTGCACCTTTTCGTGCACATAGAAACGGTTGGCCGCCGTGCAGGCTTCGCCCATGTTGCGCATCTTGGCGACCATGGCGCCGTCAATGGCGGCGTCGATATCGGCGTCGTCGAACACGATGAAGGGCGCGTTGCCGCCCAATTCCATCGCCGGCTTGACGATGTTATCGGCCGCTTCGTGCAGCAGCTTGCGGCCCACTTCGGTCGAGCCGGTGAAGGAGACCACGCGCACGCGTGGATCGTGCAGCATGGCCGAGACCACCTTGCCGGATGAGCGCGAGGGAATGACGTTGACCACACCGGCCGGCACGCCGGCCTCTTCCAGCGCCGGCATCAGCGCCAGCATGGTGAGCGGCGTATCGGATGCGGGCTTCAGGACCACCGGGCAGCCGGCGGCGAGCGCCGGCCCGATCTTGCGCGTCGCCATTGCCGCCGGGAAATTCCACGGTGTCACCAGCACGGCGATGCCGGCGGGCTTGTGCTGCGCGACAATGCGGGCGCCGGACGCCGGCGCCATCGAGACCGAGCCGAGATTGCGCACGGCTTCCTCGGCGTACCAGCGGAAAAACTCGGCGGCATAGGCGACTTCGCCACGCGAGTCGGGCAGCGCCTTGCCGTTCTCCAATGTGATGAGCTTCGCGAAGCGCTCGGCGTCGCGTATGATCAGCTCGTAGCATTTGCGCAGGATCTCGGCGCGTTCGCGCGGCTTGCGGCCAGCCCAGCCTTCGAAAGCCGCATCGGCCGCGTCGAGTGCGGCCTTGGCGTCGTCCACGGTGGCACTCGCCACCGACGCGATGGTGCGCTCGGTCGCCGGATCGACCACGTCGAAGCGGGCATTGTCGGAGGCCTTGCGCCATTTGCCGCCGATCCACAGATCGGTCGGGACGTTGGCGAGAAGATTGTCATACATGAGAGCTCTCCACTTGCTCCGTTCGTTCCCGCGCAAGCGGGAAACCAGTTCTTGGCCCTCTGGGTCCCCGCTTTCGCGGGGACGAACGGTTATGAATTCAGTGACTTGCGCACCGTCTCCACGACACGCGCCGGCGTCGGCAACACGATGTCTTCCAGATTGTCGGCGGCCGGCAGCGGAATGTGCGGCGTGGTGATGCGCACCGGCGGGCCGTCGAGATCGTAGAAGGCCTCGTCAGCCGCGATCGAGACGATCTCGGCGCCCCAGCCGCACAGCCGCGGGTTTTCCTCGACCGTGAACAGCCGATGAGTTTTCGCAACCGAACCCAAAATCGTTTGCGTATCGAGCGGTACCAGCGAGCGCACATCGACAACTTCGGCGTCGATGCCATGTTCCGCCTTCAGCGTTTCGGCGGCCGCAAGCGCCCGCGGCACCATCAGCGCAAGCGCGAGGATGGTCGCATCCTTGCCCGGCCGCACGATCTTGGCGGTGCCGAGCGTATCGACGATCTCGCCGTCCGGCACCTCGCCTTTGGTAGCGTAGAGCGACTTGTGCTCGAAGAAGATCACCGGATCGGGATCGCGCACGGACGCCGCCAAAAGGCCGACGACGTCGGCGGGCGTGGACGGCGCCACCACCTTCAAGCCCGGGATCATCATGCACCAGTTCTCGACGCTCTGGGAATGCTGCGCGCCGAAGCGCGAGCCGGCACCATTACCGGTGCGCACCACCAGCGGACACTTCGTCTGTCCGTTGGACATATAGCGGCTCTTGGGAAACTCGTTGGCGATATAGTCGAAGCAGACCGCAAAGAAATCCGAGAACATGATCTCGGCGATCGGCTTCAGGCCGGTCATCGCCGCGCCCATGGCGGCGCCCATGATCGCCTGCTCGGAGATCGGTGTGTCGCGCACGCGCAGGGGACCGAACTTTTCGTAAAGGCCGACGGTCGCCTTGAACACGCCGCCCGCTTTCGCCACGTCCTCGCCGAGGAACACTACGTCCTCGTCGCGCTCCATTTCCTGGGCAATGCCGCGGATCACCGCGTCACGATAGGTCAGTTCCGGCATTTCAATTTCTCCATGCCCAGCCGCCATCGGCATAGACATCGGTGGTCAGAATATCGACCGGGGGTACCGGCGCGGCCTTGCAGGCTTCGGTCGCGTCGTCGACCACCTTGCGCACTTCGGCGTCGATATCGGCGATCACCTTTTCTTTCACGCCGAACTGCAACAGCCTTTCCTTGTAGATCTTGATGGGATCGCGCTGCTTCCAGCGTTCCAATTCGCCTTCGGGACGGTACTTGGCCGGATCGGCGCGCGAATGGCCGCTGTAGCGGTAGGTCATCGCTTCGATCAGCGACGGTCCCTTGCCCGCCCGCGCCTTCTCGTAAGCCGCTTGCGCAGTCCGATAGACCGCATCGGCATCGTTGCCGTCGATGACGATGCGCTCGAGCCCGTAGGACGCGGCACGGTCCGCTGCCGGATGTTCGACCGCCGTCACATCGGCAATCGGGGTATATTCCATGTAGAGATTGTTCTCGCAGACGAAGACGACCGGCAGCTTCCACACCGCCGCGAAATTCAACGCCTCGTGGAAGGCACCGATATTGGTGGTGCCGTCGCCGAAGAAACAGACCGAGACGTCTTTCTGGCCCTTGTATTGTGCACGCCAGGCGGCACCACAAGCGATCGGCAGATGCGCGCCGATGATGGCGTAAGAACCCATCACCCCGTGCGCTTCGGAGGTCAGATGCATGGAGCCGCCCTTGCCGCGCATCAGGCCATTGTCGCGTTGCATTAACTCGCCCAGTACTTTTTCCACGCTGACGCCGCGCGCCAAAGTGTGCGCATGGCCGCGATAGGTGCAGAAGGAGAGATCGCCCTTTTTCATGGCGCCGGCGAAGCCTGCCGCCACCGCCTCCTGGCCGAGCGATAAGTGGCTGGTGCCTTTGACCAGGTTTTGCAGAAACAGGTCGAACGCCCGCTGCTCGGCCTCGCGGATCACCACCTGGGTGCGGTACATCGCCAGCCGTTTTTCTTCGCCGATGTCGTCGTTTAACGCGGCGCCGGGCGACGCGCGGTCTTTGGCTGTAGCCATTGGGGTTCCTCAAAACACGGCGTTATCGTTGTCGGGCGGGAACTTAGCCTTGATGCGCAAGCGCCCGCAACCGCCCTATTCGAGCGGGCCCTCGACCACGCCTTCGCTGGTGGCGCTTTTTCCCAACTTGCGTTCCCGGTACAGCAGGTAGAGGCCGGAGGAGATGACGATGGCGGCGCCCGCCATGGTCCAGCCGGTGGGCACGTGGTCGAACACCACATAGCCCAAGATGACGACCCAGATGAGTTGCGTATAGATGAAAGGCGACAACACCGACGCCGGCGCCATCCGGTGGCCCGCGATCAGGCAAAAATGGCCGATCGAACCCAGTACGCCGATGCCCAACAACATCAGGACGATGAGCCAACTCGTCGGGGTTTGCCAGACGAACGGCAGGACCGGCAGCATGATCAGCGTGCCAATGAGATTGGCATAGAACAGTGAGGTCTGATTTGAATCGGTGCGCGCTACGATGCGCGTGATCACGGCGTAAAAGCCATAGCTGACGGTCGCGCCGAGCGAAAATAGCGCGGCCGGCTGCACGCCGGTAAAGCCCGGCCGTGTAATCAGCAGAACGCCGCCGAAGCCGACGCCGATCGCACACCAGCGCCGCCAGCCAATCCATTCACCCAACAGCGGACCCGATACGATCGCGACGATGAACGGAAAGGTAAAGATGATCGACAGCACTTCGTCGAGCTGCATCCAGCGCAAGGCAAGAAAGTTGCCGATGGTCGCCAATACCAGCAGCACGGAGCGTATGATTTGCAGCTTCATGGCACCGCTGCGCAGCAGCCCCGGCTGCGTCAGCGGGTTCGATACGAACAAGGTCAGCACGAAAGCGCTGGTGTAGCGCGCCCAAGCGATTTGCAACGAATCCATCTGGGTGTTGAGATATTTCGCCGTGGCGTCGAGGCAGGCGAATAACGCCACCGCCGCACACATCAAGGCAATGCCAGTCAACCGCTGGCGGCGCTGGTGGGCAAGATCGTTCATGGAGGGGGTGCCCGGCGGACGATCACGATGCCCTGCCTAGCCAAGCTATGGCATGCTGGCGAGCATCATTTTCCGGCGCATAGCCGACATGCAGCAAGACAAGGCCCCCATGGTCGACGCCGGTCGCCAGCGACCCTCCTTCGTTGAAGCATTCAAGGTCTGGTTCAAGATCGGCTGCCTGTCCTTCGGCGGTCCGGCCGGTCAGATCGCGTTGATGCACCGCATCGTGGTGGACGAGAAGAAGTGGCTCGACGAGCCGCGTTTCCTGCACGCGCTCAATTTTTCCATGCTCCTGCCCGGCCCGGAGGCGACGGAACTCGCCGCTTATGTCGGCTGGCTGCTGCACGGCATCCGCGGCGGGCTTGTCGCCGGTATTCTGTTCGTCGTGCCCGGCGCGATGGTGATGCTGGGACTGACCTTGCTCTATGTCTACGGGCGCGGCCTCGGACCCATCGACGGCGCGCTGTTCGGCATCAAGGCGGCCGTGCTGGTGATCGTGCTCGACGCGCTCATCCGCATCGGCCGGCGCTCCTTGCAAAGCCGGCTGCTGGTCGCAATCGCGGGCATTGCCTTCATCGGCATTTTCTTCTTCGCGGTACCGTTTCCGCTTATCGTCATAGCGGCGGCATTGACCGGCTTCCTGGTCGCCCAGCGAAAGCCCGCTCTGCTCGGGCTTTCCGACGGCGCCATGGCTTCGTCGTCGCCGCGCCAGGGACGCTGGCGGCAATTCGCCATTTCGATCGCCATCGGCCTGGTATTGTGGTGGACGCCGATCGCGCTGACCGCGTTGCTGCTCGGTAGCGGCCATGTGCTGGTCGCGGTCGGCCTGTTCTTTTCCAAGCTCGCTGTCGTCACCTTCGGCGGCGCCTATGCGGTGCTCGCCTACATGGCGCAACAGGCGGTCGAACAGCATCACTGGCTGACAGCACCGGAAATGGTCGACGGCCTCGGCCTTGCCGAAACCACGCCCGGACCGCTGATCCTGGTGACGCAGTTCGTCGGTTTCATCGCGGCGTTCCGCAACGCCGCGCCGTTCACGCCCGTCGTCGCTGGATTGCTCGGTGCCCTCATGACCACCTGGGTAACCTTCGTGCCGCCAATTCTATGGATCTTCGCCGGCGCGCCGTTCATCGAAGAACTCTATCATAACAAACGTTTGGCCGGCGCGCTGGCGGCGATCACCGCGGCGGTGGTCGGCGTGGTGTTGAACCTGTCGGTCTGGTTTGCGCTGCATGTGCTGTTCGGCCAGGTAACCGAGCGACATCATGGCCCGTTGCGCTGGTATGCCTTCGACGTCAACGCGCTCGACACCCATGCCGCGGTGCTGGCGGCGACAGCGGCGGTGCTGGTGTTCCGTTTCCACCGCAGCCTGATCGAGGTCATCGTGGTGATGGCGTTGCTGGGGATGGCAACGCATTTTTACGGCTAGAGCACAATCCATTCAGATTGAACCATTGTGGTCCCCTAGCATTTTGTTGCGCATGATCTTTTCCGAAAACCGGTTCCCACTTTTCAGGATCTTGCGCTAGATTTCACGCCTGACCGCGCTCTCGTGCCAGCGGCGCAGCGCCAGATGCGAAAACGCCGACAAGAGAAAAAAGATCGCCACACCGGCAAGCGACAACAGCAGCAGGGCGGCGAACATGCGCGGGATATTGAGACGATAACCGGATTCGGCGATGCGATAGGCAAGGCCCGAGCCTGCTCCCGCCGAGCCTGCGGCAATCTCCGCCACCACCGCGCCGATCAGCGACAACCCGCCGGCAATACGCAAACCGGCGAGCATCTGCGGCAGCGCGGCCGGCAGCTTCAATTCCCACAGCATCTGCCAGCGCGAGGCCTTGTAGAGTTGAAACAGCGCGATGAGATTGTGATCGACCGAGTTCAAGCCAAGCGTCGTGTTGGCGAGCACCGGAAAGAACGCGACGATCCAGGCGCAAGCCAGCACCGCCAGGTGCTGCGGCAGGTAGATCAGCAGGAGCGGCGCGACGGCGACGACCGGCGTCACCTGCAAGATGACGGCGTAAGGATAGAGCGAATATTCGACCAGCCGCGACTGGCTGAACAGGACAGCGAGCCCGATGCCGCCGGCCGCTGCCAGCAGAAAGCCTTCGACGGTGGTGGTCAGCGTCACCAATAACGACTGGCCGAGCAAGGCGGCATCGGCGAACAGTGTCGAGAACACCAGCATCGGCGCCGGTAGCACGTAAGGTGGGATGGCAAGGACATCGACGACTGCCTGCCACAACGCCAATACGACGGCGAGCACCAAGATCGGCAAGGCAATGCGCAAGACCCGCTCGTTCATGCCGCCTCCCCGGCCATCGCTTCCGACAGCGCCTCCGACACCCGCCGGCAATAGCCGGCGTAGTCGGCCGAGGTGCGGAAAGCTTCGTCGCGCGGATAAGGCGCATCGACCGCAATCTCCGCATACACCCGGCCCGGTCGCGGCGTCATCACCAGGATGCGCTGCGAGAGAAAAACCGACTCGAACACCGAATGGGTCACGAAAATCACCGTGCGGCGAAGCTCCCGCCACAATACCAGCAGGTCGTTGTTGAGCTTGAAGCGCGTAATCTCGTCGAGCGCGGCGAACGGTTCGTCCATCAGCAGCAATTGCGGTTCGGTCGCCAAAGCGCGCGCGATCGACACGCGCATCTTCATGCCGCCGGACAATTCACGCGGATAAGCCGCGGCAAAGTCGGCAAGGCCGACACGCGCCAATATCTGCGCCACCGCTTCGCGCGCCTGCGCACCATCGGCATGCGCGAGCTTCAACGGCAGACGCACATTGTTGGCAATGTTCGTCCACGGCAGCAGCGTCGGCTCCTGGAAGACAAAGCCGACTTTGCCGGATACGCTGGCTGGCACGTCTACGCCGCCTTCGGACGGCGCGTTCAGCCCGGCGATGATGCGCAACGCGGTCGACTTGCCGCAGCCGGACGGCCCCAGCAGCGTGACGAATTCGCCATCGTGCACGGTAAGATCGAAGCCGTGCAGCGCAACTGTGCCGCTGCCGAAGGTCTTGCCAACCGCATGCAGCGAAACGACCGGCGGCATTGAATCGTTCGGCGGGGCGGCAGGCAAATGCACCTCGTCTCGGTGGACAGCCACGACTCAAGGGCTGGTCGATCCGCGTATATTAAGCTAGCACGCTCGGCTCAAAAACATGGGAGGACGGCATGAAAGCGTCGAGAACCAGCTTCCTGGTAGCGGTCCTGATGATAGTCGCAGGTATGATCTGGGGCATCGTCATGGCCATTTCCGGAGACCACGCCGCCCTGCCGGCGCATGCGCACCTCAACCTGCTCGGGTGGGTGTCGCTCTTCCTGTTCGGCATCTATTACCATCTGCACCCTGCGCTCGACCACAGCCGCTCGGCGATCGTTCAGGTTGTTATCTGGATTGTCGGCACGATCGTGCTGACGATCGGTGTCGGCCTCGTGCACACCGGCCACGCGGTCGGCGACCCGATCGCCGGCGTCGGATCCGTGATCGTGTTAGTGGCAATCCTGCATTTCGGCTGGCTGGTTTGGCAGACCGAACCGCAGTCGTTGATGCCGGGCGAATGAAGCAGCTCAGTTCTTCGGCCTGAGTTCCACGCCGACGCCCTTGTTGACGAATTGCGTCGTATAGGCGCGCCGGTAATCGAGCCCGGCTTTGACGACGCCGGCGCGCACCATCTTGTCGAAAAAGCTTTTCCAGCGCGCATCGGTCATGGCGCCGATGCCGCGTTTTGTGGAATCGCCTGAATCGACGATGCCATACGCCTTCATCTTGGCGATCGAATAGGCCAACAGCGCGTCAGTCATCTCGGGGTTCTGCTTCTTGATCAGTGCATTGCCCGCCGACGGATCGCCGTAAATGTAATGATACCAGCCGACGGCCGAGGCATCGACGAAGCGTTGCACGAGGCCGGGTCTCTTTTCGACCAGATCGCGCCGCGTCTCGATCAGCGTCGAATAGCTGTTGAAGCCCTTGTCTGCGAGCAGAAACACCTTCGGCGTGAAATGGGCTTGGCTCTCGATCGCGAACGGCTCGGAGGTGACATAGCCCTGCATGGCCGAGTGCTTGTCGGCAAGAAACGGCTGCGGGTTGAAGGTGTAGGGCTTCACTTTCGACTCATCGAAACCGAAATCCTTCTTCAGCCACTGGAAGTAGCTCGTCATGCCTTCCTTCGACACGAACAGCGTACGCGTTTTCAAGTCGTCGAATTTGACGACATCCGGATGCGCAATCAGGACCTGCGGGTCCTTCTGAAAGCTCGCCGCCACCGCGACGGTCGGAATGTTGTTGGCCACCGCATCGAAGGATTGCAGCGAATTGGCGCTCATGAAGAAGTCGATCCTGCCGACGGGCAGCAGGATACGGTTGTTCACGTTCGGGCCACCGGAGACGATCTCCACATCGAGCCCGTATTTCTTGTAAGTGCCGTCGGCGAGCGCCTGGTAGAAGCCGCCATGCTCGGCCTCCGCCACCCAATTGGTGCCGAAACGCACCTTGTCGAGGGCCTGCGCCGGTCCGGTCGCAAGCACCGCGGCAACGCTCAAGAAAATCGCGGCAATCCGCATCATCGGCGCACTTTCTCACTACAAGGCCCATGCCGACAAGGCACTCCAGCCATTTGAACCTTCTCCGCTGCGGCAACGACCAAAGGCTAGTGGCTGGTTTGACCCATCCAGCGCTCGGTCGGCGCGTCCCTTGTGTCCAACTGCCGACTGTCATCGACCCGCCCGGTTAATGTCCCCGTCCGGGCGGGTCATTTTTTTGTGCAGGCGCGAACGCGGCGAACGGCAGCTTGCCTTGGCAGCACCGATTTGCATTGATTACCCAACCAATAAAACCGCAGCGAATGCCCAAAAGCGGGCCGACATGCGGACCCATAACCCGCAGGGAGGACGTCCATGTCACTTGCAAAAAGCCTGCTTACATTTGCTGTCGCGACCGCGCTGTCGGTGGGAACCGCCGCGGCACAGACGGAAATCAAGCTCGGCCACGTCGGCGCGCCGGGCTCGCTGTTCGACAAGACCTGTCAGGAATTCGCCAAGCGCGCCAATGCCAAGCTCGGCGACAAAGCCAAGGTCTTGGTCTACGGCTCGAGCCAGCTCGGCAAGGACGCCGAGATGCTCAAGAAGCTCAAGCTCGGCACCATCGATCTGGCACTGCCGTCGACGGTGATGTCGTCCCAGGTGCCCGAGTTCGGCCTGTTCGAGATGCCCTATCTGGTCAAGGACCGCGCCCACATGGCCCGCATCCGCGACAAGATCGTGATGCCGAAGCTCGCCCCGCTCGCCGCCAAGGATGGCTACATTATCCTCGGCGTCTGGGAGAACGGCTTCCGCCAGATCACCAACAATGTACGGCCGATCAACAAGCCGGAAGACCTGAAGGGTATCAAGCTGCGCACGCCGAAAGGCACCTGGCGCGTGAAGATGTTCAAGGCCTACGGCGCCAACCCGACGCCGCTCGCTTTCTCCGAAGTGTTCGTCGCGCTCAAGACCGGCGCCATGGACGGCCAGGAGAACCCGTACGCGCAAATCTACCCGGCGCACTTCTATGAAGTGCAGAAGTACCTGTCGATCACCGGTCACGTCTACACGCCGGCCTATCTGACCGCGGGCGCAAGCCTCGCCAAAATGGACCCGGCCGTGCAGAAGATCCTGCGCGAGACCGCGATCGAAATGCAGCCGGTGGCGCTCAAGATCGGCGGCGATCTCGACGAGGAACTGCTCGGCAAGCTGAAAGCGGCCGGCATGAAGGTCAACACGGCCGACAAGGCCGCCTTCATCAAGGCGAGCAAGCCGATCTACGATGAGTTCGCCAAGGAAGTGAAAGGCGGCAAGGAATTGGTCGATCAGGCGCTGGCGCTCGGCGCCGGGTCCTGAACCTTGGTTTGATCCAACCGCGCCGCAAATCCGCTCGTCCCCGCGAAAGCGGGGACCCAAGGGTGCAATCGAAATGCTACACGATTGTGCTCCTGGATTCCCGCTTACGCGGGAATGAGCGGTGTGTGGTTCGACACACAGTATCTCCTAACCTGACCCGAATTCCCTGATGACGCCGTTCCAAACCCTGCGCGCGGCTTTTGAACGCCTGCTCGAGTGGATCGTCGTCGCCTTGGTTGCCGCGCTCACCCTGCTGGTGATCGCGGGCGCGGCTTTCCGCTATTCCGGCCACGCGCTTGCCTGGTACGACGAAGTCGCGGAAGTCGGCCTCGTGTGGCTGACCTATTACGGTGCTGCGCTGGCGGCGCTGCGCGGCGCGCATATCGGCGTACCCGGCCTCGTCAACGCGCTGCCACCAAAGCTGCGTCTGGCCGTCACCATCGTGGCGGAAGCCTTCGTCTTCCTGTTCTTCGGCATCCTCGCGGTGACGGGTTTCCAGGTGCTGGCGGTCTTGAGCGGCGACCATCTCGTCAGCCTTCCGGACGTGCCGCTGACGCTCACACAATCAGTCATCCCTGTTGGCGCCGTGCTGTTCATCATCGCGGAAGCCTTCCGGCTGCCGCAGCTTCTGCATGACGCGGCAACCGGCGGCTTTGCCGACATTGAACTGAAGGAAGCGCTGGAACAAGCTAACGAAGGGGCGCGCCGGCCATGACCATCGGCCTCATGCTCGTCGGCATGATCGCGCTGGCGCTGATCAACGTGCCGATTGCGGTGGCGCTCGGGCTTGTCGCCGTCGCGGCGATCGTGATCGTGCAGGGTTCATCCATGCTGGTGAACACGGCGCTGGTGATGTTCGACGGCGCTTCCAACTTCCCGCTGCTGGCGATCCCGCTGTTCATCCTCGCCGGCTCGATCATGAACGCCTCGTCGATCTCGCGCCGGCTGATCGCGTTCGCCACTGCCTTGGTCGGCTTCATCCGCGGCGGCCTGTCGATGGTGTCGATCGGCACTTCTCTTTTTTTTGCGGAGATTTCCGGCTCCGCCGTCGCCGACGTGGCGGCGCTCGGGACGCTGCTCATTCCGGCGATGAAAAGTCGCGGCTATTCGAAAGAAGTCGCGGCCGCGACCATGTCGTCGTCGGCGAGCCTGGCAATCATCATTCCGCCGTCGATCCCGATGATCCTGTATGCGGTGATGGCGCAGACCTCGGTGGTCAAGTTGTTCGTCGCCGGCATCGTACCGGGCGTGCTCGGCGCCATCGGGCTTGCGGGCGCGGCCTATTACCATGCCGTCAAGTTCGACTTTCCGATCGAGCAGCGTTTCCGCATCGACAATGTCTGGCGCACTTTCAAGGACGCGCTCTGGGCCTTCATTCTGCCGATTGCGATCCTGGGCAGCATTTTCGGCGGCATCGTCACCGCCACCGAAGGCGCCGGCATTGCGGTGCTGGCGGCGCTCGTGGTCGGCGGGCTGATCTACCACGATCTCGACATTCGCGCGCTGCGCAAGGCCTGCATCGACGGCGGCGTGCAGACCGCGGTGGTGATGTTGCTTGTGGCGTCGTCGGCGCTGATCGGCACCTTCCTCACCGAGGCACAGGTGCCGCAGGCGCTCGGCCACGCCATTACGCAGCTCACCACCAACAAATACGTCGTGCTGCTGCTGCTCAATGTTGGGTTTCTACTGCTGGGTATGTTCCTGCACTCGGCGGCGGCGATCATACTCGTCATCCCGATCGTCATGCCGCTGGTCAATGCGGTCGGCATCGACCCGATTCATTTCGGATTGGTGGTGACGCTCAACCTCGCCATCGGACAGCAGACGCCGCCGGTCGCCAGCGTGCTGATGACGGCCTGCGCGATCGCCAAGTCGGACATCTGGGCGACGACGCGGGTGAACCTGCCCTATATCGCGGCGCTCGCCGTGGTGCTGCTGCTGTGCACCTACGTGCCGGCGGTTTCGCTCGGCCTGGTGCATTTTTTCTACGGCGGCTAGACGCCCGCTTCCAGACACATCTCCAGGACGCGCGCGACATGCAGCACGTCGCGGCCCGAGCCGTCGTGAATCTGATGCCGGCAGGAGGTGCCGTCGGCCACGACCAGCGCGTCGTCTGGCGCCTTGCGCACAGCCGGCAACAGCGACAGTTCACCCATCTTGAGCGAGACGTCGATGGTCGAGGCGCGATAGCCGAACGATCCCGCCATGCCGCAGCAACTCGACGCCACCGGCTCGACCGCGAGATCGGGGATCAGCCGTAGCGTGCTTTCCACCGCACTCATGGCGTCGAACGCCTTCTGGTGGCAGTGACCGTGCAGCAGCGCCCGGCGCGGCAGCGGCTTGAGCGGCAGGTCGAGGCGGCCTTGCGCCTGCTCACGGGCGAGAAACTCCTCAAGCAGGAGAGCGTTCGCCGCCAGTTGCGCGACCGCCTCGCCTTTCATCAACGCCGGCAGTTCGTCGCGGAAGGTCAGCAGGCAGCTCGGCTCGAGGCCGATCACCGGCATACCGCGCGCGACGTAAGGCGCAAGCGCGGCGAGCGTGCGTTCCATCTCGCGCCTGGCCTCGGCGACGTTGCCGACCGCCAGAAACGTACGCCCGCAACAAAGCGGCCGCTCGTCGCCGTCGTTCGGCAACACGGCATGCACGCGGTAGCCGCCGGCGGCCAGCACGCGCAGAGCGGCGTCGAGATTTTCGCGCTCGAAATAGCGGTTGAAGGTGTCGGCAAAGAGCGCGACGTCACGGCCTGTTTCGCCGGCCGGCATCTCGCCATAGCGCCACTCGCTGCGGTCGCGATAAATGTCCGCGCGCCATTTGGGCAGGCTGCGCCGCGCGGCAAAGCCGGCGAACACTTCGGACATTTTCCGCAAGAGTCGGCTCTTGTCGCGCATGTTGAACACCCAGGGGCGGCGTGCGGCATAAGGCGCGTAGCGCGGCAGCCAGCCAACGATGCGATCGTGCAACGACAGGCCGTGCTTGGCCGCGCGCGCGGCCTGCACTTCGATCTTCATGCGCGCCATGTCGACGCCGGTCGGACATTCGCGCCGGCACGCTTTGCAGGAGACGCACAGGCTGAGCGTCTCGGCCATCTCGTCGGACGCGAGCGCCTGCGGCCCAAGCTGGCCGGTGACGGCAAGCCGCAACGTATTGGCGCGTCCGCGCGTGACGTCGCGTTCGTCGCGGGTGACACGATAGCTCGGGCACATGGCGTCGCCGGCAAGCTTGCGGCAAGCGCCGTTGTTGTTGCACATCTCGACCGCGCCCTGAAAACCGCCACCGGCGCCCGGATAAGCCGACCAGTCGAGATGCGTTTCAAGCGTCTCGCCGTGATAATCGGGACCGTAGCGGAAGAGTCCGCGGTCGTCGAATTTTGGCGGCCGCACCACCTTGCCCGGGTTGTAAAACCCGTTCGGGTCGAAGCGGTCCTTCACCTCTTCGAACGCGCGCGTAAGCCGCGAGCCGAACATCACTTCATTGAATTCCGAGCGCACCAGTCCGTCGCCGTGCTCGCCCGAATGCGAGCCCTTGTATTCGCGCACCATTGCGAAGGCTTCTTCGGCGATGGCGCGCATGGCGTGCACGTCTTTGTCCTGACGCAGATTGAGAACCGGTCGCACGTGCAGGCAACCGGAACCGGCATGCGCGTACCAAGTGCCGCGCGTGCCGTGCTTCTCGAAAATATTGGTGAGCCGTCCGGTATATTCGGCGAGGTGTTCGAGCGGCACCGCGCAGTCCTCGACGAAGGACACCGGCTTTCCCTCATCCTTCATTGACATCATGATGTTGAGGCCCGAGGTGCGTACGTCGGCAATCGCGGCTTGCAATTCCGGGCTCAGCACATCGACCACGCCGCCCCATTCGGGCCCGGCGTTGGCCCAGGCGTAGCCGAGCTCACCCATCAATTCGTGCAGATCGCGCAGGTTGCGCATATTGTCTTCCTGATCCTCGTCGCCGAATTCGACGCAGAGAATGGCCTCCGGCGTGCCGCGCACGAATTTTTCAAGGGCCGGCTGGAAGATCGGGATCGCGCGAGCGAGCGCGATCATGGTGCGGTCCATCAATTCGATGGCGATCGGATTGAGGCGCGCGATGTGCTGGACCGATTCCATCGCCTCGGAGAAACTGCCGAAGTGGCAAACGCCGAGTGCGCGGCGCGGCAAAAGCGGCGACAGCGCAAGCTCGATGCGCGTGGAGAAAGCGAGCGTGCCTTCCGAGCCGACCAGGATGTGCGCGAGGTTGATGTTGTTACGCCCCGGGACGAGCGCGTCGAGATTGTAACCGCCGACCCGGCGCTGCATCTTGGGGAAACGCTGCTCGATCTCGTACGTCTCGCGCGCGCCGATGGCGAGCAGGTCCTTGGCCAGCGGCCGGGAGGGCGCCGGCACGTCCTTGAGGTCGCCGCCGATGCGGCCGAAATGGCCGAACGAACCGTCCGCCAGCACCGCATCGATCGACACGACATTGTCGCGCATGGTGCCGTAGCGCATTGAGCGGCCACCACAGGAATTATTGGCCGTCATGCCGCCGATGGTCGCGCGCGATGCCGTCGAAATATCGACCGGAAACCAGAGCCCGTGCGGTTTAAGCTGGCGGTTGAGCTCGTCGAGCACGATGCCGGGCTGCACCGTGCAGCGCGCGCGCTTGACGTCGAGATCGAGGATACGGGTTAAATACTTCGAGCAGTCCACGACCAGGGACTCGCCCACCGTCTGGCCGGCTTGCGAGGTGCCGCCACCGCGCGGCAGCACCGTCGCCCCCTCCGCACGGGCAATTTCTATCGCCCGTTCGGCTTCTTCTATCGTGCGCGGCATGACCACGCCGATGGGGGTCACCTGGTAATGCGAGGCGTCGGTCGCATAGCGGCCGCGCGTATAGCGGTCGAAGCGCACTTCCCCGCTTAATTCCGCTTTCAACCGCCGTTCCAGGCCGGGCATGACCACTGCCACGTTCTTATCCTTGTTGGGCCGCGACGCCGCCTATGCATCGCGGCCAGCTTGACGTGCGTCAAAACCGCTTGACCGCAATGTTGCATTCATAGTTCAACGCGGGCAAGCACCGCTCCCGAACCGGGACGGTCCGCGCGTAAAACCGCGCTAATTTTCGCAAAACACCGTTTAGGAGCGGTCGACGAATGGCTCAGAATTCCTCGCGTCCGGTCGGGCGTCATTTTCTTCATATTCCGGGACCGACCCCCGTTCCCGACCGCATCCTGCGGGCGATGGACACGCCGATGATCGATCATCGCGGTCCGGAGTTCGCCAAGCTGACGAAGACCTGCCTGGACGGCATCAAGACCATCTTCAAGACCACCAATCCGGTAATCATCTATACCGCCACCGGAACCGGCGCCTGGGAAGCAGCCCTCGTGAATACGTTGTCGCCCGGCGACAAGGTATTGATGGTGGAGACCGGCCAGTTCGCCACGCTCTGGAAGAAGATGGCCGAAGCCCTTGGCCTGAAGACCGAATTCATCAAAACCGACTGGCGCACCGGCGCCGACCCGGCCGCGGTCGAAGCGCGCCTGCGCGAAGACAAGGCCAAGGAGATCAAGGCGGTGTGCGTCCTGCACAACGAAACCTCGACCGGCTGCCTCTCTCCGATCGCGGAAATCCGCAAGGCGATCGACAATGCCGGCCACCCGGCGCTGTTCATGGTGGACACCATCTCGTCGCTCGCCTCCACCGACTATCGCCACGATGAGTGGGGCGTCGACGTCACCGTCGGCGGTGCGCAGAAGGGCCTGATGATGCCGCCCGGCATGTCGTTCAACGCCATCAGCGACAAGGCGCTCACCGCCGGCAAGACCGCCAAGCTGCCGAAGTCGTTCTGGTCGTGGGACGACATGCTGACCATGAACAAGGTCGGCTTCTTTCCCTACACGCCGGCAACGCCGATGATCCAGGGGCTGAAGGTCGCGCTCGAGATGCTGCACGAGGAAGGGCTCGACAATGTCTTCGCCCGCCACGACCGGCTTGCCGAAGCGACTCGCCGCGCAGTCAAGGCCTGGGGCCTGGAAAACGTCTGCCGCGATGCGAAGTACTATTCGCCGACACTGACGGCGACGATCCTGCCGGAAAGCCACAACGCCGACGCTTTCCGTGCGCTGGCGCTCGAGACGTTCAACATTTCGTTCGGCTCGAGCTTCGGCGCACTCGCCGGCAAATACTTCCGCATCGGCCATCTCGGCGACGTCAACGACACCATGATGATGGGCGCGTTGTCGGCGACCGAAATGGCGCTGCAGCTCGCCGGCGTCCCGATCAAGAAAGGCGGCGCGCAGGCGGCGATGGATTACCTCGTCTCCGCGCACGGCAACACGGCCAAGCAGGCGGCGGAATAACGCTTGCTTTCCCTCTCTCCGTTCTTGCGGGGAGAGGACGGCATGCGCTGGAAAATGCGAGCCGTGTGAGGGGGATTGCAAAACCCCTCACCCGGCTTTTTCTTTTCATTCGAATGCCGATCCCTCCCCGCAAAGCGGGGAGCGGTGAACAAAGGTCACGCCGCCTATACCCAACCGTTCGCCTGCAGGTCGCGGGCGATGAATTCCGAAATGACGATGGTCGGCGCGGCGTCCGGTCGCGGGCCGATCTTCAGGTATTCGAGTTTGTGTTCGCCGACCGACGGGAAGGCGGGGTCATCGAGAGTCATTGCGGCATTCGCGCAGCTATCGCGGCCTCATGGTGAGGAGCGCTGCGAAGCAGCGCCTATCGAACCATGTAACCGCCCCATCCTTCGAGACGCATCGTTTCGCGATCCTCCTCAGGATGAGGCGGATATGGATTACGCCTTCGATCACAGCTTCCCTTCCGCCCGCAGCTTGAAGCGTTGGATTTTGCCGGTCGCCGTCTTCGGCAATTCCGCGCGGAACTCGATCCAGCGCGGGTATTTGTACGGCGCCAGCGCCTGCTTGACGTGATCGCGCAAGGTTTGCGCCAGCTCCTCGCTTGCTTTGTCCGGCAGTTTCAGCACCACGAAGGCTTTCGGCTTGACCAGCTTCTCGTCGTCGAACCAGCCGACCACCGCCGCTTCCAGCACGTCCGGATGCGAAGAGAGCGCCGCTTCGACCTCGAAGGGTGAAACGTAGATACCGGAGACCTTCAACATGTCGTCCTGGCGGCCGGCGCAGACGTAGTAGCCGTCCTCGTCCTGGTAATACTTGTCGCCCGAGCGCGTCCATTCGCCCAGGAAGGTCGTGCGCGACCTCTCGCGATTGTTCCAATACATGATCGCGCTGGTCGGCCCGCGCACACTAAGCTCGCCCAGCTCACCCTGTTTCACGGGCTGACCGTCGTCGCCGATCAGTTTGATCTCATAGCCCGGCACTGCCTTCCCGGTGGTGCCGTACTTGGTCGCGCCCGGCGCGTTGGTGAGATAAATGTGCAGCATCTCGGTGGTGCCAAGGCCGTCGTAGATTTCGACGCCATAGCGCTCCTTCCAGCGCACCGCGATCTGCTCAGGCAGCGCTTCGCCCGCGGAAATGCAGCGGCGGATCTTCACCTCGTCTTTCGTCGGCGCGTTGGGGCTCGCCAGGAACGCGGCGTAGAAGGTCGGCACCGCATAGAAGAAGGTGATCGGGTGCTTCTTCAAGAGCGCGGCGACACCGTCCGGTGTCGGCCGATCTTCGTTCAGCACCGTAGTCGCGCCGACGGTCAACGGAAACGTCATGGCATTGCCGAGACCGTACGCGAAGAACAGCTTCGCCACCGAATAGCAGATGTCACTTTCCTTAATGCCCGCGACCGGCGTGCCGTAGAGATCCGCGGTCAATTTCAAGCTGGCATGAACATGGACCGCGCCCTTCGGGTTGCCGGTGGAACCTGACGTGTAGAGCCAGAACGCGATGTCGTCGGCGACCGTTAGCGCGGTGAAACCATCCGGATCGTCGGCGCCTATCACATCCTCGAACAGGCGATAGCCGTGCGGGTTCCCGCCCGAGACGATGACGTGCTCGAGATCGGGGCTGTCCTTGATGAACTTCTCGAATTTCGGGAACAGCGCCTCCGACACCACAAGGCATTTGGCACGGCTGTCGGCCAGCATGAAGCGGTAGTCTTCTTCGGTGAGCAGCGTATTGACCGGCACGGCGATGATGCCGGCCTTCAAACAGCCGAGAAACGCGGTCGGCCAATCGATGGTGTCGAGCAGCGCCAACAGCACGCGCTCTTCGCGGTGGACACCGAGGCCGCGTAGCGCAGTGGAAAAGCGCGCGACGCGGTCGGCGAGCTCACCGTAGGTGTGCGCGCCGCGCGCATCGATATAGGCCGGCTTGTCGGCGCGACCCGCCGCGAGATTGGATTGCAGAACGTCGGCGGCGAAATTGTAATTGCGTGGGACTGCGCCCACGGCCGCAGACGCGTTCGTATCCGCCGCCTTGTCGAACTCGGCGACTGCCATTTGCATTTCCTCCCAAGACGATGCGTATTATGCCCCGCCAGGCCAAACCCTGCAAAGCGAAGCATATTTCGCCACGCCAAAAAGCATATTTCGAGGAGGCCAACCGATGATCGCGAGTCGAGACCGCATTTTGACCACCCATGTCGGCAGTCTGCCGCGCAACGAGAAACTGTCCGACCTGCTGATCAAGCAGGAAGCAGGCGATGCGTTCGATCCCGCAGAAATGGCGGCGGAACTGGACAAGGCCGTCGGCCACGTGGTCGACAAACAGCGCGAAGCGGGCATCGACATCGGCAATGACGGCGAACAGCAGCGCGTCGGCTTCCAGACCTACGTACCGCAGCGCATGAGCGGCTTCGGCGGCGTATCGCAGCGCCGGCGCGGCCGCGAATTCGAAGAATTCCCGGAACTGGTGGCGACTATGGTGCGGCGCTTTCCACACGTCAGCAGGCAGCAGAACGCGCCGCAATGCCAGGGCGAACTGAAGTACCGCGACATCAAGCCGCTCGAAAGCGAGATCGCGCGTTTCAAAAAGATCGCCAGCGAAGCATTCGCCGAAACATTCATGACGGTGCCGTCGCCGGGCATCGTCTCGTCGACAATGCTCGACGCCTTCTACGGCAGCCAGGACAAGTATCTCACCGCGCTGTCGCGCGAGATGAAAAACGAATGCCAGGCTATTCATAAAGCGGGGCTGTTGGTGCAGATCGACGCGCCCGATCTGGCCATGGACCGCACCATGATGTACCGCGACCTCGACGACGCCGGTTTCGTCAAGGCGGTGGAGCGTCACATCCAGGCGATCAACGAGATGATCGACGGCATTCCGCCCGACCGTGTGCGGCTGCATGTCTGCTACGGCAACTGGGAAGGCCCGCACATCTACGACATCCCGCTGGAGAAGATCCTGCCGCCGCTCTACCAAGGCAAGGTCGGCGCGCTGTCGATCGAGTTCTCCAACCCGCGCCACGCCCACGAATATGCCGCGTTCAAGAAGCATCCGCTGCCGAAGGACGTGGTTCTTATCCCTGGCGTGATCGAGACGACCTCGAACTTCGTCGAGCATCCGGAAGTGGTGGCGCGCCGCATCGAGGAAGCGGTCGCCGCCGTCGGCGAGCGCGAGCGCGTGATCGCCTCGACCGATTGCGGCTTCGGCACCTTCACCAACCGCGAATGGGTGATCGAACCGGCGGTGTGGCTAAAGCTCAAGTCGCTGCGCCAGGGCGCGGACATCGCCTCGGCGCGGTTGTGGGGCAAGAAAACCGCGGCGTAACGGTTGAGCTTTCGTCCGGCTATTTTCGCTCGGCTGAAAAAGCCAACGCTCCGCCGCCCCTGTTCTTTGATGGCGCGGGGACGCCGGTGTCCCTTTTTCCTTCCCTCCAAAGGGGAATGGAGCGCCGGGAGGCGCCAGGGGCTTGCGAGACCCCTTTGGGCCGCCCTTGCGATCGGGCAGCCCGCGCGCCGTGCGAAGGCGCGCGCCCCGCAGACGGGCGGGGCTGCGCCTCCCGGCGCTCCATCTCCGGTGCGCGTTGTCGGCGCAACCGGCCCGCCCGGCTCCCCGCGGCGCGTCATGACGGCGCCGGAGAGGCTGGACTGGCTATATGATCATATTCCTATTAATTGCATTGTCAAGCAATGCCGGTCCGCACGACAATGGCGCCGGTCGTGGCCTATAATGGCTTGACGCCAAGGGCTATAAGCGGAGCCGGCCAACAGCCTCCGCTGCCAGGGAGAGACGCTATGGACGAGAGAACGCGCGAACCGCGCAAGATCACCGCCGAAGACATCAACCCGCGCTACAACTGGGGCCGCCACCTGCCGGTGCTCGGCACCATGGGCGTCGATTTCGAGGAGCGCGTCGACTACCGGCGCATGCATCGCTACCGGCTCGGCCGCGCGCAGGCGGCGCTCGAAGCCAGCGACCTTGGCGCGCTACTGCTCTTCGACGACAACAACATCCGCTATGTCACCTCCACGAAGATCGGCGAGTGGGCGCGCGACAAGCTTTCGCGCTGGGCACTGCTGATCCGCGGTAAGGATCCGGTCTTGTGGGACTTCGGTTCGGCCGCCATCCACCACAAGCTTTATTCGCCGTGGCTGCCCGAGGAAAACTGCCGGGCCGGCCTCGTGGGCTTGCGCGGCACGGTCGATCCGGCCTTCGGGCTGATGAAGCGGCACGCCGAGGAGATGGCTTTGCTCCTGAAGGACGCCGGCGTCGCCAAGATGCCGATCGGCGTCGACATCATCGAGCCGCCGATGATGTTCGAACTGGAAAAGGCCGGGCTGAAGGTCAAGGACGGCCAGCAGGTGATGCTGAGCGCACGCGAGGTGAAATCAGCCGACGAGATCGCGCTTCTCAACCGCGCCGCCGCGATGGTCGACGGCGCCTACGATCTCGTGAACGAAATCCTGCGCCCGGGCATACGCGAGAACGACATCGTCGCCGAGGTCAACAAGTTCCTCTACACGCATGGTTCCGACGACGTGGAAGCGGTCAACGCTATTTCCGGCGAGCGCTGCAATCCTCATCCGCACAATTTCACCGACCGCATGATCCGTCCGGGCGATCAGGCCTTTTTCGACATCCTGCAGTCGTTCATGGGCTATCGCACCTGCTACTACCGGACTTTCAACGTGGGGCGCGCAACGCCGGCGCAGCACGACGCCTATAAGAAGGCGCGCGAGTGGCTCGACAACGCCATCGAGCGCATCAAGCCAGGCGCATCGACTGCACACATCTGCGAGGTGTTTCCGAAAGCGGACGAATTCGGCTTCCCCGACGAGATGACGGCCTTCGGCCTGCAATTCGCGCACGGCCTCGGCCTCAACCTGCATGAGCGGCCGATCATCTCGCGCGTGGTGTCGATGGATCACCCGACCGAGATCAAGGAAGGCATGGTGTTCGCGATCGAGACTTGGGCGCCTGCGACCGACGGCTATTCGGCCGCCCGCATCGAGGAAGAGGTCGTGGTCACCGACAAAGGCTGCCGCCTGATCTCGCTGTTCCCGGCGGAGGAATTGCCGATCGCGGCCAAATATTGATCGCCCGTAGCCCGGGCCGCATGCCCGGGAGACGGCGGCTTGCCTTGCAGGGCAGCCGTGCAAAGCCGCGCTGGCACAATCGGCCAGCGGGGACTATCTGCCTTGCAATGGCTGCGCCAATGAAGGCCAATCCGATGGCTGCCGAAAATGCCCGATCCTTGCTACCGGACGAGACCATGCAAGCCGTGCTGCGCGGCTTTCGCGGCCGCTGCCCGGCTTGCGGCGAAGGCGCCATGTTTCGCGCCTTCCTCAAGGTCGACAACTGTTGCCCGCACTGCGGCGAAGAACTGCATCACCACAGGGCCGACGATTTTCCCGCCTACCTGGTGATCGTGATCGTCGGCCACATCCTGGTGCCGCTCATCCTGGCGGTGGAAACCGAAATCGCGCCGGCCATGTGGATCAGCATGACGCTGTGGCCGTCGGTCGCGCTGGCGATGTCGCTTGCGCTTCTGCAGCCCGTCAAAGGCGCGGTCGTCGCGATCCAGTGGTTTCTTGGCATGCACGGCTTCGAACCGGCGATGAAGGCGCGCATGGGCGCGATCGCGCCGGCCAAGGAATTGCCGGTCTCGGCGGAGTATTAGGATCGCGCCAAACCGCTGCGGCGGCGTTGCCGAGATCGATCCGGCCATCCATGATGACGATCTACGCGCGCGGCCGGCGCAGGCTTGCGCGCCGTAATTTGTCATGGGTGCCCGGGTCAAGCGCGGGCATGACAGCGGAAGGAACGCCGCCGATGCTCGCCGCACTCGCCACCCTTCTCGTTTGCCAGCTCGCCGGCGAAGCGATCGTTCGCGCAGCCACGCTGCCGCTGCCCGGGCCGGTTATCGGCATGGCGATTTTATTCGTCGTCATGCTCGCGCGTGCGCCGTTGCCGAAGGAACTCGGCCCGACGGCCGATACGCTACTGAAGCATCTTTCGCTGTTGTTCGTACCGGCCGGCGTTGGGGTGGTGCAGAACCTCGCGATGCTCGGCCACGAGGGCGTGCAGCTCATCGCCGTGGTGGTGTTGGCGACGGTGATCACGCTGGCGGTCACCGCCCTCACCTTCGAATATCTGGCGCGCACGCTCGGCGTCGACGAAACCGACGCTGAGCACGAGGCCGGCGAGCAATGACCGGCAATTTCGTCAAATTGTGGGTCTATCTTTCCGGTTCGCCGCTGCTGTGGCTGACGGCGACCCTGGTCGCCTATGTGATCGCGGATGCCATCGCGGCGGCCTGCAAACGCCACCCGCTCGCCAACCCGGTGCTGATGTCGGTCATTGTCGTGGCGACAATTCTGCTGGCAACCGGCACCAACTATCCGGTCTATTTCGCCGGCGCGCAGTTCGTCCACTTTCTGCTCGGCCCCGCCACCGTAGCGCTGGCCGTGCCGTTGTTCCGTCACCTGCCGCATGTGCGGCGCACCGCATTGCCAATGGCGGTGGCGGTCCTCGTCGGCTCATTCACGGCCATCGTGTCGGCGGTGCTGCTGGCGCAGGCCTTCGGCTTGAACCGCGCCGCGACGCTGGCGCTAGCGCCGAAATCCTCGACCGCGGCGATCGCCATGGGCATCGCCGAGACCATCGGCGCCGACCCCGCGTTGACTGCCGTGCTGGTGATCCTGACCGGCGTCACAGGCGCCATCGTGGTCACGCCGCTGATGAACGCGCTGCGGCTGAAGAACTACGCGGCGCGCGGCTTCGCGGCGGGGCTTGCCTCGCACGGCATCGGCACGGCGCGCGCCTTCCAGGTATCGCCGATTGCCGGCACCTTTGCCGGCATTGCACTGGGCCTGAACGGCCTGCTGACGGCACTGCTGGTGCCGCCAGTGGTCCATTGGCTGCTTGACGGAAGCTAAGCACGGCTCAGCCGTGCTTTGTAGCCGCCTGCTCTTCCGCATGCATCGCCGCCGGCAAGGCGACACTCATTGAATCGACCATCGAAGTCGGCATCAGGATCGTCGCACCGCGCTCCTTGGTGGTCTCGTAGATGATGTTCATGGCGCGCAGGTGCAGCGCGGCCGCGCTGCCGGCGTAGGTATTGGCGGCATCAACGAATTTTTGCGCGATCGCGGCTTCGGCGCTGCCGAGGATGACACGGGCCTCCTTCTCGCGCTCGGCCTGTGCCTGCCGCGACATGGCGTCCTGCAAGGCTTCCGGGATGGCAACATCGCGGATCTCGACGGAATTAACCGAGATGCCCCAGTCCGCCGTTTTGCGCGCGATCTCCGCACGCAATACCTCGTCGGCCTGTTTGCGTTCGGCTAGAAGCTCCGAGAGATGGGCGGCGCCGATCATTTCGCGCAACGACGTTTGCGCGACGCGGTCGATCGCCGAGCGATAATCGGTGATATTGAGCGCGGCGCTCTGGGCGTCGTGCACGTGCCAGAACACGATGGCGTCGACATTGACCGGCACGGTGTCGCGCGTCAGCGCCTGTTCCGCATTGAAGCCGGTGGTCTGAATGCGCTCGTCGATCACCGCCGTGACGGCGTCGATCACCGGGATGATCATGAACAGGCCCGGCCCCTTGACGCTCGACAGCTTGCCGGCGCGCAGGATAACGAAACGCTCCCAGTTGTTCGCCATCTTTAGCGCGAATGCGACGTAGAGGGCGACGACGCCGACGACGATGCCGGCGGGCTGCATGCCGGCCGCGAATAAAAATCCGGCGACGACGGCAAGCATGACGGTGACGAGAGCGGTGATGGCATTCATGGGAAGCCTCCCTGTTGTGCGGGAAACGGCGCCACCGATTCCCCTAGTGGGGGAAGCTTACGCGCTTTTGATACAATCGGTGGCGGTCGAAAAAAGAACTGGTCAACAAACCGTCATCGTAGCGCCGCACATAGTGGCCGACATCACTCGTGCGTGGCGGCGCGCAGATCTTCGAGCCGGTGCTCCATTTCGCGCTTGATCTGGTAGCTCGGCCGGCCGAAGCGCTTGTTGCGCACCACGATGAATTCGCGCTGCTCGCGCTTGAGCCGCGCAACCCCGCGCCGATCGAGTTTGGCAAGGACGGCCTTGTAGGCGTCGTCGATCTCCCGGTCGAGGCGGGCAAGCTCCGGGTCCGAACAGATCGCCTTTTCGACCGCAAGCCTGGCGTTTTTGCAGTTGAAGGTCGGCAGCACGCTGTTGCCACCCGAGAGCGAAGCGCGCCGGTCTTTCTCCTGACGCAGCGCGGCGAGATTTTCCGCTGCCGTGTCCATGCGCGGATCGATTCGTAGCGCCTGCTCGTAGTCGGCAATAGCGCGATCGAGATCGCCCTTGCGGCGCCAGGCGGCGCCACGGTTGTTGTAGGCGCGCACGTAGCCCGGATTGAGCTTGATCGCGCGGTCGTAGTCGGCGATGGCGCGGTCGCGTTCGCCCTTGGCCAGATAGGAATCGCCGCGGTTGGTGAGGAAGTTGGCTTGCGGCCGCAGCCGGATGGCCTCGTTGAAATCGGCGATGGCGCGGTCGTTGTCGCCGTTTTCCTGGTATGACAGACCGCGGTTGTCGAAATTGATCGGATCGCTGGGCGCGAGCTTGATCGCCTCGCTCTCGTCGGCGAGCGCCTGTTCGTGACGGCCGAGTTTCTTGTAGGCGGAACCGCGGTTGGTGAAGGTGCGGGCGCGGCGCGGATTGAGCTTGATCAATTCGTCGTAATTCTTGATCGCGCTTTCCATGTCGCCTTTGAAGTAATAGGCGACGCCGCGATCGAGATAGGCTTGCGCCGATTTCGGATCGAGTCGCAGCAACTCGTTGTAATCCTCGATGGCGCGGTCGTACTGGCCGTTGTTGTTGAACACGTTGCCGCGCACGTCGAAGGCTTCCGCGTCGTTGGGATCGAGCCGCACCGCCGCATTGGCGTCGGCCAGCGCGCGATCGAGACGGCGTTGCGAGCGATAGGCGGTGGACCGCTCGCGGTAGGCACGCCCATATTTCGGGTCGAGCGCGATGGCGCGGTCGAAATCGGCGAAGGCGCGTTTCATATTATTCATGTACCAATAAGCGTCGCCGCGATTGACCAAGAGCGGCGCCAGCGTTTGCGCCGGCGCGTCCTTGGCGGCCTCGATCAGCGCGGTGCAGGCGGCGACGCGCTGGGTCGGCGCCTGCGCGCTGTCGTCCTTGGACGCGCAGATTTCGGCGTTGGCATTGGGCTGGGCATAGGCCGGCAACGCGCCGAAAACGGCGATAACGCCGGCGGCAAGCAGAGCGTTAATACGCATGGTTTTTCGCACCCCATTGAGGCGGCCGCCACGCGAATGGCGACGCCATTGCCTTGGTCGTGGCCGACGCCAACCGGGTTCAAGGCCTGGCGGCGGCATAAGCTAGCCGCCGTCCATATCGCCGCCTAGGGTTAACCGGAAAATTTTACGCCGCGCGCGCCGATCCCCATCGCCTGTTCGAAGGCACGCCGAACCTCGGGCGGCTGGCCGAAATGGTGCCGGAAGCCGGCGAGGCGCTCCTTGAGCAGCGGATGCTTGTCGTAGTCGGCAAGCGGCACGCCTTCGACATTGTATTTTCGCATAACGTCGGGCAACGAAACGCAAGCGGCCTTGGCGGGATCGCGGATAATGCCGGAGGGGTCCTCTCCTTTCGCTACTCGGTCCAGATCATCGAAGAAGCGCTTACGCATCTCGACGATACCGAGATCGCTCGATCGCAGGTTCTCTTTCGTACGGTCCGCAATGCGGCCTTGCCCAACCCAGCCGATGATGTCCTGGTTGATGACATGACTGTCGATCCAGCGCCCGGCGGCGTCGCGCACCGGACTGATCCAGGTCGGCACCTCGTCCTGCACATACGGCTCACGACCTTTGGGCACGCGCATGTAGAACCAAGCGACGCTGAGCGTGTTTTCATCATCGACCGGCACGCGCCACTCGAAATGCATGCCGAGATAGAAACCGTTCGGCCATAGCGCCACGCGCCCGATCGACCAGTTGGGATCGCCCTCGGCTTGGCCCTCGCGAATGCGGCGGTAGACGAGACCGTGCTCGAACTGGTCGTAGTCGATTTTCAGATGTCGCGCGGCGCGCTTGTCTTGCCCGCGCAATTTCGCGCTCCAGTTTTCGTGCATCCACTCGAAATGCACAGGATCAATCGAGTTTTCCTGACACTGAAACCAGTTGCAGGGAACGTCGGCCAGCACGATTTCGCGAAAACCGTTCTCGAAGGTGAAGGGTTCCCATACCGGCAATTCGGGCACGGGCTCAGGACCCATATAGGCCCACAACAAGCCCGCCAGTTCGCGCACCGGATAGGCAGCGATGGCACAGCCTTCGCGCGATTTCGGATTGGGATTGGCAATATCTTCGTACGGTTGCTCGATGCATCGGCCGCGTTCGTCGAACTTCCAGCCGTGATAGAAGCACCGGATGCCGGTATTCTCCACCGTGCCGGATGACAAGTCGGCGCCGCGATGCGAACACTGGCGAGCGACGAGACCGTAGCGGCCGCCGCGGTCCTTGTAGAGGGTGAGATCCTCGCCGAGCAGGCGCACCGGCTTGATCGCGTTCTCCGGCGTGAATTCGCTGGCGCCGGCAACCGGCATCCAGTAGCGCCGCAGCAGATTACCCATCGGCGTGCCCGAGCCGACGCGGGTGAGCATGTCGTTGCGCGTCGGCGTGAGCACGGGCCGCTCTCGCGTCTACGCGCTTTTGGCCTGCTTCTCGCGCAGATGCGGGAATTTTTCCGACAGCAGCGAACCTTGATAATAGGTCGGCTTGAAGGACGGATGCGCGCGGATGTTGTAGAACCAGGTGACGACGCGCGGCAGGTCCTGCCAATCAGCGATGCCGAGATCGTCCATTCTTACAAGGGCGGGCATCACCGCGACATCGGCGAGCGTGAGGTTCTTGCCGAGCAGCCACCGTCCGCCGCTCGCCTCGATTTCGGCGTCCATGCGTTCGTAAGCGCGGCGCAGGCGCGCGAGCGCTAAATCCATCTCCGCCTTAGGGAAGCCGGTCTGTCCCATGGTCAGCATGAATTCCTTGCGCAGCGGTTTCGATTCCGCCATCGCGACGAAGTCCTCCCAACTCATCTTCTGGAAATTGGGCAGAAAGGCGAGGTTGAAGGTCGGCACGCGCACGGCGGCCGCCGGCATCTCGTCGATAAAATGCATGAGCGAACGCATGCGGGCCCGCTTGACCGGATCCTCCGGCGTGAAGCTTTCCTCCGGCGCGACTTCGTCGAGATATTCGGTGATCACCGTTAAATCGATGATGATCGCGCCGTCATGATCGAGCGTGGGCACGACACCGTTGGGATTGAGCTTGAGATAGTCGGGCTTGAGCTGATCGCCGGCCAAGAGGTTGAGCCGCACTTCCTCATAAGGAAGCTGCTTGGTATTGAGCACGAAGCGCACCCGCTGGCTGCAGGTCGACTGCGGCGCGTTGTAGAGCTTGAAGGCCATGGCGTTTCTCCCTTGTGTCAGTCTCTCATTTTTCTGCGCGACCCGGCAACCGCTTTTCGTCCCATTAGTGGGCTGGTCACTCGTCTTTGATCAACGTCTTGCGCAGCGCGGCCAGGCGCGTCTGATAGCCCTCGCCGTCACCATAGTCGTCGAAAGCGATATAGCGGTCGTGCGTACCGATAACTCGACGCGCATGTTTGATCGGGCACCAGTATTGTTCGGTGCGCGCGGCAACCTCGCGCGTAAAGGCGATGATGCCGTTGGCATAGGTGCAATAGGCGCAATTGAGCTTTTCCAGGGCATTAAGATAAGCGAGATGGTGGCGGTCGAACGCGAGGTAATCGGCGCGTCGGACTTTCGCGATGTTGTAAATCGGAAAGCACACGGCCTGGTAGATGCTGACGAAGAGGTCGAGCAGAACAAACGGCAAGATGCCGGCGTAAATCACCGGAGCGGTCAGCATCACCAACGGGTTGGCGGCGAACAAATAGGGCAGCAGCTTTTGCCGCAGCTCGCGATGGCGGCGCAGCAGCTCTTCTTCGAAAGCAATGCGGCCGTGCTCCAAGCCAATGCGAAGCTCGGCGCGGCGCTTGGCAAGTTCGGCATCGAGCTCGCTTTCCAATGCTCGTATCTTTTCGGTCAGCGCGGCAATCTGCGGCGTCATGTTGTCGCTCCTGGGGTCGTAAGCCCAATTGACACCATAGCCTGCCCAACCGGGAATTTACGGCCAATTTACTTGTGAGGGCGGGTACAAGCTCGTTGACTGCTTTGCGTGCAGCAAGCACAGCCCCCTCCCTTCCGGCTAGGGCTGCGTTTGATACCTCCACCGTGCACATGCGGGGCCGCTTCGGCGGCCCCGTTTTTTTGCCGGCGGGGCCACGAATATTCCGTCACGTTAAAAAAATTTCGTCGGGCATTCCGGCGGAATAGCGCGCGAACTATGGCGTTCGTCCTTCAGGCAAGACCCGAACATGGAGAGCATCGATGAAGAGATTTTCCATCGCGACCGCGACCATCGCCATTCTGATGTTGGCCGGCACGGCTTTGGCTGCGCCGGTGAAAACCGGTGGCAGCGCCAAGGGTAACGTGCTCACCGACGAAAAAGGCATGACGCTCTACACGTTCGCCAAGGATTCGGTGGGCAAGTCGGCCTGCAACGGAAAATGCGCCGCCAACTGGCCGCCATTGATGGCGGCGGCCGGCGACAAGGCCAGCGGCGGCTACAGCGTGATTAAGCGCGCCGACGGCAAGATGCAGTGGGCCTACAAGGACAAGCCGCTCTACACCTGGGTGAAGGACACGAAGCCGGGCGACATCACCGGCGACGGCTTCCTCAACGGGGCGTGGCATATCGCGAAACCGTGAGGCTGCGATCTGTCATCTCCGGGCCGGCACGCAAGTGCCGAGTCCCGGTGATCTCGCTTAGGACCGCAATGCGTCCCTTATCGGGATGGCCGGGACAATCCCGGCCATGACGGCATTAAAAAACTACTCCAACCCTGTGCCGACGTTCTTGTTCTCCGGCTCGAGCTTCATGCCGGAGGCGAGCGCCATGGTCTCGGCCAACGCAGCAAAGTCCTTCTGCAGATAGGCTTCCGGGTCCTTCTGCAGCGTGGCGGCGCCGAAATGCGTCTGCAGCACTTCGCGCGCGGCCGCCGTCACCGGCATCGGCACGTCCCACTCGCGGCCGAGTTCGAGACCGAGATCGAGATCCTTGCGTAGCAATTCCGGTGTGAAGGTGGTGGTCCAGTCGAGGTTGACCAGCGCCGGCGTCTTGTAGGCGGTGAACATCGAGCCCATCACGCCGTTGTTCATGAAGGCGAGGAAGGCGTGGCGCGGCACGCCCATCTTGTTGGCGAGGAGCGTGATCTCGAGCAGGTTCTCGATCACAACGCCGAGCATGACGTTGTGGGCGATCTTGCAGATGCGCGCGAGCTCACCGTCGCCCACATAGGAAACGCCGCGTGGCGCAAACATCTCGATCAGCGGCATGGCCACCTTGGCGTCGGCTTCCGGCCCGGAGACGACCGACGACAGCTTGCCGGCCTTGATGACCTTGGCGTTGCCGGAAACCGGCGCGGCGATGAAGCTCACGCCCTTGTCCTTCAATTTCGCGCGAATGTCGGCGGAATCGTCGACCGAAATTGACGAGCAATCGACCACCATTTTCGGCTTCTGGCTGCCGGTGACGAGGCCGTCCTTGCCGAACAACACCTGCTCGACATCCTTGCCGGTGGAGACGATGGCGAACACGACCTCGCAAGATGCAAGCTCGACCGGCTTGTCGACCAGCTTGCCGCCGAGCCCGGCGAGCGGCTCTGCCTTGGCGCGCGTGCGGTTCCAGATCGTGACATCGTGACCCGCCTTGATGAGACGCTCGGCCATCGGGGTTCCCATGCGGCCGGCACCGATCCATCCGATTTTCACAGCTTTGTTCGACATCACGAAACTCTCCCGTTGCGCCTTTTCCCTTGGGGGCGTCCGGCGGCTTTAGCGGCCTCTCTGCCTAACCGCAAGCGTCGGCAAGCTCCGGCTGCTATGCCGGCTGACCGTGAAACACGAATTGTAATACACTTTCTCGCTAACACCGCGCGACCCGCGCCGGCCTCGCCACGATAACAATCAAACCATCGGAGACACCAATGACCGCCGCAACCAGCCCGCTCGGCAAGAGCGGCGAGCACGTGAGCTGGAATTTCAGGCTGCTCGCGCAAAACGACCTCGGCGGCTTCGGCGGCATGGGCGAAGGCATGTCGGTGCAGATCGCCAAGGACGGGCGGCGCATCATCTGGCTGGCGCACGAGAGCGCGCCGAAAAACTTCACCGGCGTCGACGTTTCCGACCCGCGCAATCCGAAGGTCGTGGTGCAGACGGAACTGCCCAAGCCCTATATGCGCTCGAACTCGCTGGAAACGACGGGCGACATCATGACGGTCGCCTATCAGACGCAGCAAGTCGGCCAGCAGCCGGCGGGGCTCGAGCTGTTCGATATTTCCGTTCCGGAGAAACCGCGCTCGATTTCGTTTTTCGACTGCTCCGGCCCGCATTCGCGTGGCGTCCACCAGCTGTGGTTCTGCGACGGCGAATACGTGCACATGGCCTCGGGCGCGCCCGACTTCACGCCCAGCCATCCGCTCGACGACCAGTTCTATCGCTGCATCGATGTGCGCGATCCGTCAAAGCCGAAGGAAGTCGGCCGCTGGTGGATGCCGGGGACGTCGGCGACCGACAATGTCGCGCCGCCGCCGCGTCATCCGCTCGACAAGGGCTACCGCGCGCACAACACCAACGTCTATCCGCAGCGGCCTGACCGGCTTTATCTTTGCTACATCGACGGCGGCATGTTCGTCATGGACATCAAGGACAAAGCGAGCCCGAAGGTGATCTCGCACTGGACCAATTCACCGCCCTACACCGGTTTCATGCACACGGCGTTGCCGCTGTTCGAACGCAACCTGATGCTGGTCACCGACGAGTCGACCGAGAACGCCGCGCTGGATTGGCCGAAGCTGATCTGGATCCTCGACATGCGCGACGAGACCCATCCGATATCGATCGCCACCTGCCCGCTTCCGCCGGTCGACGCCTTCAAGGATCGCGGCGGCCGCTTTGGCGCGCACAACATCCACGAAAATGCCGCGGTGCCAACGGCCTGGCAATCCGACCAGATCGTGATCGGCACCTTCTTCAACGGCGGCTTGCGCGCCTACGACATTTCCAACCCGTATCAGCCGAAGGAAGTGGCGACCTTCGTGCCGCCGCCGCCGAAGGGAACACCGGTCGGCGCGGTGCAGCTCAACGACGTGTTCGTCGACGAGCGCGAGATCGCCTACACGGTGGATCGGCATACCGGCGGACTGTACGTGCTGGAGATGGATTTTTGACAGCGCCGCGACCAGAGTTCAAAGCGGCGCTATAGTGGCGCCATGAACGAGTTGTTCCCCTCACCCGCCGCCGGCCGCTTTGGACGCAAGCAAAAGCGTGCGCGGGGAGCGCGCATTCCGGTCACCGTCGTTACCGGCTTTCTCGGCGCCGGCAAAACGACATTGCTCAAGCGCTTTCTCGGCACACCGCAAGGCCGGGGCACCGCCGTCGTCATCAACGAGTTCGGCGCCACGCCGATCGACGATGCGCTGGTGCGCGCGAGCGCCGACGAGACCGTGCTGCTCGGCAATGGCTGCCTGTGCTGCATCACCCGTACGGACCTGCAGCGCGCTTTGCGCCGCATGGTGATCGAGCGCGAGCGCGGCGAATTGCCGGATTTCAATCGCATCGTGATTGAGACATCGGGGCTGGCTGATCCCTCGCCCATCCTGCAGACCTTCGCCACCGACCGCGCGCTCGGCGACGCCTTTGCGGTGGACGCGGTGGTGACGGTGGTGGACGCGGTGACGGGGCTTGAGACGCTCGGCTGGTCGACGGAAGCACGCAAGCAAGTCATTCTCGCCGACCGGCTGGTCATCACCAAAAGCGACATCGCCGGCGAAGACGCAGCACAGAAGCTCGCCGCGCAACTGCGCGCGCTCAACCCCGGCGCTGAAATCCTGCAGGCTGTCAATGGCGACCTCGATCCGACACGCCTGACCGAGCCGGCGTCCGATCAGCGTAACGCTTTCGTCGCCGAGACCGCGCACAGCGACGGCATTGTCAGCTTCGTGCGGCGCGATGAAGCGCCGATGCCGTGGCCGGTATTTGCGCGCGCGATGGAAACCTTGATGGCCATGCGCGGGCCGGATCTCCTGCGCGTGAAGGGCTTTCTAAACGTCGAAGGCTGCGCGGGCCCGGTCGTGGTGCAGTTCGTACAGCATCTCGCCCATCCGCCGGTCGAACTGGCCGAATGGCCGGACGATGACCGCACCAGCCGCGTCGTGTTCATCACGCGCGATATTTCAGAGCGCCAAGTGCGCGATTTGTTTGTGGCAATCCGCGCGCTGCTCTAGGCCGTCGCCGGAACGTGCAAACGCCGCGTCCGATCGCATCGCGTTCGACTAAAAATTGCGGCATCCTCGAAACGGTTTCTTTTTACCGCCGCGCGAGGATCGTCATGACCATCATTTTGAACAACGGCTCGACATGGCTGACGAAGGCGACCCAATCAAGACACTGACGGCCGCGCGAGATAGAATGGTCCAGGAGAGACGGGGACTCGCTGTCGCCATCGCGCTCGGATACAGGCGGCGGCGCAGCGACGACCCTCACACCAACGAAACGCGCGAAGCCTTCATCGCCGTTCAGAACCTGATCGAAGCCATCGATCGGGCGATCGCGTGCGAAAAGGTGACGATCAGTCGACAGCCGCCTGCCGACGTCGCCGCCGAACTCGAAGCCGTTCCTTAACAGTTAACTTAGTCTGGGCGACGCCGGCGACGGCCCTGAAGCAGTCGGCGCGTCACGCGAGCGCCAGCCGCGAAATGTTTTCGCGCGCCGTCGCGATGATTTCCGGCACTACGGCATCGTTGCCCGGCGCCATGATGTGGCAGCCGGCGACGTGCGGGATGTCGGCAAGCTCCGCGATCATGTCGAGGCAGATGCCGCGGCCTTCCGCGATCGGATCGCTCGCGCGTTCCATGCGCGCGATGGCGGTATCCGGGATGATGGCGCCGAAAAGCTTCTCCTTTATCCAGCGCGCCGACTTCGCCGAACGCAGCGGCACAATGCCGATCAGCATCGCGATCCTGTCCGCGAGGCCGTGCTCGGCGAGCCGCGCCATGTAGCGACGTACGACGCCCGCATCCATGCAGAACTGCGTCTGCGCGAACTGCGCGCCGGCTGCGAGTTTGGCGGCGAGACCCTTCGGCTCCCAGTCCGGCGGCGGATCGATCGGGCTGTCGGCGGCACCGAGAAAAAAGTCGGCCTTGCCGGCGACCTTGCGGCCGGTTGGCAATTCACCTTTGTCGCGGAGCAAACGCGCGGTTTCGAGCAGCTGGCGCGGATCGAGATCGAACACGGCCGTCGCGTCGGGCTGGTCACCGGCGTCGGGATTGTCGCCGCGCAACATGAGAAGATTGTGCACGCCGCTTGCCGCCGCGCTCATCAGATCGCTCTGCAAGGCAATTCGGTTGCGGTCGCGGCAAGTGAATTGAAGGATCGGCTCGATGCCGGCGGCCACCAGCATGGCCGCCGCCGTCACCGCGCCCAGATGCGGCCTTGCACCCGCGCCGTCGGTGACGTTGACGGCATCGGCCAGACCTTTCAGCGGCAACGCCTTGGCCAGCAATTCGTTGCGGTCGACCGAGACCGGCGGTGTAATTTCGGCGGTCATGACGAACCGCTTGGCGGCCAATTTGGCTTGCAACGTTTCCATCAGGTTCAGGTCGCAAAATTGTCTGTCTCTGGCAAGCATGTTATGCGGGTATCATGTTTCAAGCAGCGAAATCGCTGGACGAAGCGCTCGCCTGCATCGAAGACGGCGCCATGCTGGTGGTGCCGCGCGAGGTCTCCGGCGTGCCGATGCAAGCCACGCGCGCGCTCGTCCGGCGCGGCGCGAGGCGATTGCATCTGGTAGCGCTGCCCACTTCAAGCCTGCAAGCCGACCTGTTGATCGGTGCGGGCTGCGTTGCAACGCTCGAAACCAGCGCGGTCAGCCTCGGCGAATTCGGTTCGGCGCCGCGCTTTACGGCCGCTGTGACGTCCGGTGCGATCGTCATGAAGGATGCCACCTGCCCCGCGCTGCACGCGGCCTTGCAAGCGGCCGAAAAAGGCGTGCCGTTCATGCCGCTGCGCGGGCTGATCGGATCGGACGTCTTGAAATATCGCGACGACTGGAAGGTGATCAATTCACCGTTCGGCAATACCGATCCCATCGTGCTGTTGCCGGCGCTCAAGCCGGACGTGGCGCTGTTTCACGCAGCCATGGCGGACCGCTTCGGCAATGTCTGGATCGGACGCCAGCGCGAACTTGCGACGATGGCACACGCGGCCGAGAAGACCGTGGTGACCGTCGAGAAGATCCATGACGGAAATTTGCTCGACGATCCGGTGCTCGCCGCCGGCACGCTGCCGGGTTTCTATGTCGAAGCCGTTGCGATTGCCGAGCGCGGCTGTTGGCCGCTGCCGCTGCCCGATCATTACGGCGCCGATGCCGAGCATATCGCGCTGTATGCCAAGATGGCGGCGACGACGGAAGGGTTTGCCGATTATCTGGACAAGTATGTGCATGAGAAACGCGCCGCGTAACCCTGCCTCGCCTTGCCCGGCCTCGGGCCGGGCATCCACGTCTTGCTGTCGAGAAGATAAGCGTGGATGGCCGGGACAAGCCCGGCCATGACGGCAATAGGATTTCGTGACGAGGAACTGCTCGCCGATGTCATCGCGCAGCTGATCGGCGATGTGCGCCATGTCGCGGTCGGCAATGCCTCGCCCATTCCCGCGACCGCGGCCCTGCTCGCGCGTGAGCGCAACGGCAACGGTCGCCCCTACGTCTCGCTCTTGCAAAGCCGCAAGCATAATTTCTTCACCGACGGCGCGCGCGAATTGTTCGACTGCGCGGGGCAAAACCGTATCGACGTCTTCTTCTTGTCAGGCGGCCAGATCGACGGCCAGGGCAACATCAACCTGGTCGAGATCGGCGAGCACGGGCATCCCAAGGTGCGCTTCCCCGGCTCGTTCGGCTCGGCCTATCTCTATTATGTCGTGCCAAAAGTGATCCTGTTCCGTACCGAACACTCGCGCCGCACTTTGGTGCCCAAGGTGGATTTCATCAGCGCGCCGGGCGCGAACGACCCGAACGTTTTTCGCACCGGTGGACCGATCGCGCTCGTCACCAACCGCTGCCTGTTCTCCTTCGGCGACGGCCGCTTCACGCTCACAAGCGTGCATCCCGGCCACACGGTCGAAGAGGTGGTCGAGAACA
The DNA here is from genome assembly GCA_963840065.1 of uncultured Alphaproteobacteria bacterium. Lineage (GTDB taxonomy): Bacteria > Pseudomonadota > Alphaproteobacteria > Rhizobiales > Xanthobacteraceae > Pseudolabrys. Next base: position 284,001 of record CAWIXF010000015.1, read on the forward strand.
CCGGCTTCGATTTCGACAGGCCCGACACCGTGCCGGAGACGCAGCCGCCCTCGCCTGCAACGCTAAAACTCATGCGCGACGTCGTGGCCCCGCAATTGGCGGAAGTCTATCCGCAATTCGCGCACCAAGTGTTCGGCGTGGGCGAGGCCGCTTTCGCAAAATGAAAGCCGCTCCTGACGGCACAAGATTGCGGACCCCGAATGACAAGAAATGAATGAGCGGCTAGTCTCCCGCCCGAAAAATCAGCATCGAGGAACGGCCAAGTGAAAACGGTGGAAGCGGCGGTTATCGGAGTCGGCTGGGTGGGCGGGACACGGGCGGAAACACTCGCAAAGACCGCGCTGGTTGACAAATTGCATTTGTGCGAGATTCGGCCCGACCGGCTGAAAGAGGTCACCCAGCTTTACAAGCCGGCGACGGCGACGCTCGACTATCAGGACATTGTCAAGAACGACGCCATTTCGGTGGTCTACATCTCGACCACGCCGGAGACCAACCACTATCCGATCTGCCGCGATTGCCTGCGCGCCGGCAAGAACGTGATGCTGGAAAAGCCGATCGCGCTCGAATTGTGGGAAGCCGATGAGTTGATCACGCTCGCCAAGCGTAACAACCTGAAATTCACCATCGGCTATTCGCAGCGCTTCAACCCGAAGATCGCTTACGCCAAGAAAAAAATCGTCGACGGTACGCTCGGCAACGTCGTCTCGGTGCTGGTCAGCCGGCATCTGTCGCGCAGTCTGGGCAAGAAGATCGCCGGCCGCGTGCGGCTCTCTCCTGTCGTAATGGAATCGACCCACGACCTCGATTTCGTGTTCTGGCTGCTGGAGCCGGCCAAGCCGGTGCGCGTCTACAGCCAGGGCGCCTACGGCTACATGAAACCGGTCAATGGCTCGCACGACGTCATGTTCACCAATGTCACCATGGACAATGGCGTGGCCGTGATGATCGCCGGCGGCTGGAACCTGCCGCCGAGCTATCCGAACTATTGCGCGACCTGGATCGAGATCACCGGCACCGAGGGCTCGCTGTTTCTCGATGACAGCCAGCGCGACAACTGGCTCAACACCATGAAGGACGGCCAGCAGTTCCCGATGTCGACCATGCCGGGCGAGTGGGTGGGCGAGGTGTTTGCCGGCGGCATGGGACCGGAAACCATCCATTTCCTCGAAGCCTGCATCCGCGATACGCCGGTGATGGTGACGCCGGAGAGTGCGCGCCGCGTGATGGAGACCTACAGCGCCGCGGATTTGTCCGCCGACCGTGGCGAACCGGTCGATCTGCCGCTGACTAACGAAACGATTTCGGCGATCGCCGAATTCAAGGAAAAATCTCGCGCCGGCGCGAACTCATAAAAAGGAACAAAGCTCAACGGCTCAGGTGATGGCCTATGGCGGCGCTCTGACTCAGTGCTTCCTGCACTTCGTCCCTTTCCCGCACTTGGCGTCATCTCGCGCTTTTGCGACCTTTTTCTCTTTTTTGGGCTTTTCCGCTTTTTCTTTTTCTTCCGTCTTCGCCTTGTCCGCTCTTTCGGCCGCTGCGGCGCTTGCCATGGCCTTCAGCGCGACCGGCAAGTCCATCGGCTTGGCATCGCTGCCGGCAAATAGATTTTCCACCACCGGCCGCTTCGGCTTCTCGCCGCCTGGCAATGCCAGCACTTCCACGTAAAGGGGCCCCAATCCTTCGAAGCCCAATAGCGCGCCCGCTCCCAGCGTCAGATCGAGGTCGCGGCCCGGCACGAACGGCCCGCGGTCGTTGATGGTGACGTTGATCGAGCGATGGTTCCTCGGATTTGACACGCGGATCAGCGTGCCGATCGGCAAGGTCTTGTGCGCGGCGTGAAGCCCAACCGGCTCGAAGGCCTTGCCGGTCGAAGTGAGTTTGTCCTGCCAGTACATCGACGCGATCACCCACTCGCCGGCCTGCACGCGATCGAGCGTATTTTCCTTGGAAACGTCCTGCGGCGGCGCTGCCGACAGCAGACTGCCGCACAACAAAAGCAGCACGAGATGACCGAGTTTCTTCCTGAGCCACATGATCGTCTTGAAGAACTTTCCGGCCTTCGGCTTGCCGCGCGCTTTTGAGGGCTGTTGTTGTCTCGACGGATGAGAGGGAAACGCGGCGACGGCGGCCTCGAGCCTTTGAATCAATTCGTGCGCGTTTGAGCGGCCAAATGGGGCCGATATGTGATGATTTTGGCTTGGAAGTTGGGCGATATCGCAGCGTTGTTCAGCCGCAACAGCGATAGCGACAGGCGCCGGACGCACATCCGCTGTTTCGGTCGAAACCAACGATTTTTTAGGCGGGCGCGCGCGGGGACGACGGGGAAGCGGTGTTTTTTTTGCTTTTGCCGCCCGCGCCGGCATCAAGCGGCCGTCCGGCCGAATCGCGTGGCGCGAATCCGCTTGCTTTGATAGTCGACGACCTGGCGCGCCGTACCCGGCTTCATGCGGGAAAACGTTGTCTGGCACTGTTCGAGTTCGCCCGGCGAGATGCCGCGTTTACCGGCGCGCATGCGCAGAATCGCCCGCGTCGTTGCCCAGGACATGCCACTCGCCTTGCAGATGACCAGCAACGCGTCAGGACGGTCCTGCACCAGCGCGCGATCGACCGATTCGATCGGCAGGCCGCACAGCACCGCGAGCGCCGCCACGGTCTCCTCGAACTTGTTGGCGGCGGCGAAGGCCGCCACGTCGTTTTCGCCGAAGCGGCCGTCGGCACACAATGCCTCGATGCGCATGCGGGCTGCGGCATAGTTGCGCGACAGGCTACCGGCGCCGTCGAGGATCATGGTGGCGGCCTGCGCGACCACCGTCTGGATCAGGTTTGCCATCGACGGATGCGCGGCTTCGAGCTTGATCTGCACGGCGTGCGAGGCGCGCACCAGAAGCCGCAACAGATGCTCGCGCGGAATGTCGGACCGTAAGGCAACGCGCGTTGTCAATTCGTCGTCGCCATGCGAGCGCTGCACCAGCGTCGAAAAGCCGCGCTCGGAAAAGCGCGCCGCCGGATTGGACGCCGTACTGAGCACCACCGGCTTGTCGCCGCGCTCCACCAGGACGTCGGTGACCGCCTCGTCGAGTGTCTTGCGTTTCGAAATAGCGAGCAGGTGCTGCTGGCTTTTCGTACGAGCGGCGGCCACCAGCATCTCGGTATCGAGCTGCGTGGATTTTTCGAGCAGCGGGCCGGCGACGTCGATCTCGTCGTCACTCGCGAGCATGCGGCTGATGCTCGTCGGCGCCTGCGGCAGTTTCGCCAGCCGGTTGGCCAGGATGGCGCGCGCCGACAATTCGATGTCGGCGGCAACGCGCACAAACACATCATCGAACAGCTCGATCTGATTGGTGGAGTAAGCCGCCGAGCCGGTCTCGAAAATGTCTGTGATACGGGCGAGTATTGCGGCGCGCCGCTCGGGCGAGCGGTGCGCGACCGCACTATCAAGTTCGTCTATGAGCTTCGGGACCATCATACCGATGCGAAAAGTACCCGAGGAAAATGGGCACTCGTTTAAGGCAAAAAGCGGTAGCGGAGTAATTTTCCTAACGGTTTGTTAGGCACGCACCCCTTGCCGACCGTGCCACAGGTCAGGCACCGGGCGGCAAAAACGCAGCGGCATTTCGCGACAGGATCGTTGCCTTGTCGTTGTCCGCAATGGCCCGCGCGATTTGATCGTTCCGGATCGCGGCCATCGCGGCAGCATCGTCGATGGGCGTCGCCGGCACCGCTGGCGCTGCCTTGCGCAAGAGAGCCGCAGCTTCCTCGGTCAGAATATGCGTGTGGATATCGACGGTTTGCGGCCCGCTCATTTCGCCCTCTGAAATGGGCCTTGTAAAAGCAAGGCCCGCGCGATTTCAGTACGGCATACACAAATCCTAGGCGGGGCCCTGTCGACACCGGCGCTCCGCGCTATAAACTCACCGTCCCTTACCCATCATTGCCGGACGACCTCATGACTGAGACAAACCCAGCCAGCCGTCAACCGCGTGTCGAGGACGATGCGCTCGTACGCGGCCGCGGCCGTTTCGCTGACGACCCGCGCCTGCCGAACCAGGCTTATGCCGCCTTCGTGCGCTCGCCGTATGCGCACGCCCGGGTGGTCGCGGTAAATGCGGACGAGGCGCGCAAAGCCAAAGGCGTGCTGACGGTGCTGACGGCGGAGGACATGACGGCGGCCGGTGTTGGCAGCATGTCGCGCCATCCGCCGGTGCCCGGCCGCGGCGGCGCCAAGATGGCGATGCCGTTCCGCCCCGCGCTTGCCGGCGACAAAGTCATGCACGTGGGCGATCCGATAGCCATGGTGGTGGCGGAGACTTTCGCCGCCGCGCTCGACGCCGCCGAGCAGGTCATGGTCGATTACGAGGAACTGACGCCGGTCGTTTCGCTTGACGACGCCATGAGCGGCAAGACGCAGCTTTATCCGGAAGCGCCCGGCAATCTCATCGTCGACTGGGCCGGTCCGATCCCGAGCGACGACAACGAACGCGAGGTCGAGGCCATCATCAAGGCCGCCGCGCATGTCGCGCGCGTGCGGGTAGCCAACCAGCGTATGGTGGTTGCCTCGATGGAAACGCGCGGCGCCGCCGGCGAATACGACGCCGGGAAGGACAGCTACACCCTGCACGCCTGTTCGCAGAGCGCCGAAGGCCTGCGCGGCCAGGCCGCCGCCATCATGGGCGTGCCGAACGAGAAAATGCGGGTGATCACCGAGGACGTCGGCGGCGCCTTCGGCATGAAGACACCGGTCTATCCGGAATATGTTGGCGTGCTCGTGGCCGCGCGCAAACTCGGCCGGCCGGTGCACTGGCAATCCACGCGCTCGGAAGCCTTCGTCACCGACACCCAAGCGCGCGACACCATCACCGAGGCGGAGCTGGCACTCGACGACAAGGGCAAGTTCCTGGCGCTGCGCGTGCGCCATCTGTGCAACCAGGGTGCCTATGTCAGCCTTGCCGGCGTCGGCATCAATACCAACAACTTCGCGCGCTGCCTGCCGGGCATGTACCGGATTCCCAAAGTGGACGTCGGCATTGCCTGCTACTTCTCCAACACGGTGCCGATCGGGCCCTATCGCGGCGCCGGACGCCCCGAGGCGAATTACGCGCTCGAACGGGTAGTCGAGGAAGCCGCGCGTATGACCGGCATCGATCCGGTGCGACTGCGCAAGAAAAACCTGATCCCACCCTCGGCGATGCCCTACAAGAGCGCCATCGGCAACACCTACGACAGCGGCGATTTCCCCGGCATCGTCGACCAGGCGCTCAAGCTCGCCGACTATGCCGGCTTCAACAAGCGCAAGCGCGAGTCGGCGCGGCGCAAGAAATATCGCGGCATCGGCGTCTCCTGCATGCTGGAGCACGCGGGCGCCATGCCGATGGAGGAAGCCTTCCTCGGTTTTCCCGGCGGCGATAGACTGATCCTCGGCCTCAACGTGCAGTCCACCGGCCAGAGCCACGCCACCGTGTTCGGCCGACTGCTGGCCACCCAACTCGGCATCGCGCCGGACAAGATCGAGCACCGCCACGGCGACACCGACCTGGGCGTGCACGGCATGGCCTCGGTCGGTTCGCGCTCGGCCATGTGTGCGGGCTCGGCAATCCTGCGCACCGCCGACATCGTGGTGGAAAAAGGCAAGAAGGTCGCCGCCAGCCTTCTGGAGGCGTCGGAAGGTGACATCCAGTACCGCGCCGGCCAGTTCGAGGTGGTCGGCACCGACCGCAAGATCTCGCTGTTCGAGACCGCGCGGCGCGCCAAGGAGATGGGCGAGAACCTCGACAGCAAGGGCCGCACCGAGACCCCGCTCACTTTTCCCAACGGCTGTCATATCGCCGAAGTGGAAATCGATCCCGAGACCGGGCTCATCGACCTCGTCACCTATACGGCCGTGGACGACTGCGGCACGCCGCTCGACACGACGATCGTCGAAGGCCAGGTGCACGGCTCGATCGCGCAAGGCTTGGGGCAGGCGCTGGTGGAAGACGCGGTCTATGATTCTGGCAGCGGGCAACTGGTGACCGGCTCGTTCATGGACTACGGCATGCCACATGCCGAGATCATGCCGCTCGAGTTGCGCGAGGCGCTGCACCCGGTGCCGGCGAAAACCAATCCGCTCGGCGTTAAGGGCACCGGCGAAGCCGGCACCACGGCGGCGATCGCCGCGGTCATGAATGCGGTCTCGCACGCCATCCCCGGCGGCGCCGCCGACCACATGGAAATGCCGGCGACACCGGCCAAGGTGTGGGAGGCGTGCCGGAAGGCGGTAGTCGGAAAATAGCTGGCTTCCGCTTTCCAAGAATCGAGAAAGTAGAAAGGCGTTCATATTCGGCAGCAGCGCTGGGGCTGACTGAGCCGTGTATTTGCGCAGCAATCACAATTTTAAATACATACTAAGAAAAATTTAAATCTGAAGTTGCTTATCTACGCTCAATGGTTGACTAAACGCATTCTTTGAAAAAGATACGTCCTGTGGCGTCTGCTTTTGGGGAACGATTAATGATCAATGGCTCGACAATAAGAAAAATGGCTTTGGCGGCGCCTGTGCTCGCTTTGGCCGCTGCAGCTTCACCGCAGGCTTTCGCGGCAACGCTTTATTCGCAGGGGTTTGAGGGCGGCGACACTACGGGTTGGGTTTCCGCACCTACACCGGTTACAAGTGGCACAAGCGGCATAACCGCGGCCAGCGGCTCTTATTACGCTAAAGCGGTTCAAGATAACTACACAAACTGGGGCACGTACAACAACTCGAACGGTGGGCTCACCAATGCCTTCGTTCCCTACACGACCTCGATAGATATTTATCTCAATGTGGATGGGGGCTTCACAAACGACACGCGTTTCGACTTTACTTCGGCGATCAACGATAGCACCGGAGCTTTTCATCGGGACTTCATTTTCAACGCCGGTTTTTATAACGACGCAACCGGCCCCGGAGCGAGCAGCAATCGGTTCGTCATTAGTACCGGCAACAACTCCCAACCGGGCAGCGCTTATGCGAAGGATCCCGGTCACGACCCGATCGCGATCAGCACCACCGGCTGGTATACGTTCCAGTGGGATTTCACTAATGACGGAGGCGTTCTGGCCGTCGTCATGAGCATCCTGGATTCAGGCGACAGCATTGTTCATCAGTGGACGCTGAGCGATGCGACCGATCTGATCGGGGGTATTGGCGGCAACCGTTACGGCTGGTTCGACTACAACCAGTTCGAATTCCTCGCCATCGACAATGCAACGCTGACGACGAACCCTTCGGAAGTGCCGTTGCCTGCGACGCTTCCCTTGTTCGCCTCGGGCCTCGGCGCTTTCGGCCTGTTCCGCTGGCGCAAGAAGCGCAAATCGGCCGTAGCAGCAGCCTGACTGTAACGGCTAAAAAGCAAGAGGCCGCCAGAAATGGCGGCCTCTTTTATTGCTCTACGATGCTCGCTTACGCCTGCGAAATGAACTTCGTGTTCATGTACGCCTGCAGGCCCTCCATGCCGCCTTCCGAGCCGTAGCCCAATTCCTTGATGCCGCCGAACGGCGTTTCCGGCGTCGAGATGGCGACGCTGTTGACGCCGACCATGCCGGATTGCAACGCGTCGCCGATCGCCGCGGCGTTCTTCTCCGACGAGGTGAAGGCGTAAGCCGCCAGGCCGAACTCGAGCGAGTTGGCGCGCTCGATCACCTCGTCCACGGTCTTGAAGGTCACGATCGGCGCCACCGGCCCGAACGGCTCCTCGGTCATGATCTTGGAATCATCCGGCACATTCGTGACGATGGTCGGCTGGAAGAAGAAGCCCTGGTTGCCCTGGCGCTCGCCGCCGGTCACAACCTTGCCGCCGCGATCCTTGGCGTCCTTGACGAAGCTATCCATGGCGTCGAGCCGCCGCGGATTGGCGAGCGGCCCCATGGTGATGCCCTTTTCCAGCCCATCGCCGAGCTTGAGGCCCTTGGCGTATTCGGTGAACCGGGCGAGGAACTTCGGATAGTTCTTCTCATGCACATAAAAGCGGGTCGGTGAAATGCAGACCTGGCCGGAGTTGCGATATTTAAACGCGGCGATGGTGTCGGCCGCCTTTTCCGGATCGGCGTCCTCGAACACCACCACCGGCGAATGGCCGCCGAGCTCCATGGTGGCGCGCTTCATGCCCTTGGCGGCGAGACCGGCGAGATGTTTGCCGACCGGCACCGAGCCGGTGAACGAGATTTTCTTGACCGCCTTCTGCGGGATCAGGTGCTCGGACACTTCCGCCGGCACGCCGAAGACAAGATTGAGCACACCGGCCGGCAATCCAGCATCCGCGAAACACTTGACGATCTCGACGCAGGAACCGGGCGTCTCTTCGGAAGCCTTGATGATGATCGAACAACCCGCCGCCAAGGCGCCGGCGATCTTGCGGATAGGGGTCAGCGTCGGGAAATTCCACGGCGTAAACGCCGCGACGACGCCGACCGGCTCCTGCATCACGAGCTGGCGCACGCCCTTCTGCCGGCCGGGAATGATGCGGCCGTAAGCGCGCCGGCCTTCCTCGGCGTACCAATCGATGATGTCGGCGCTCGTGAGCACTTCCGCGCGCAATTCGCCATAGACCTTGCCCTGCTCCTGCGTCTGCACCTTGGAGACGTGGTCGTAGCGCTCGCGCAGGAGATCGGCAGCCTTGCGCATGATCTTGGAGCGGTCGTAGGCGGAGGTTTCCTTCCAGACCTTGAAACCCTTTACGGCGGCGCCCAGAGCCGTGTCGAGGTCGGCCTTGCTGGCGTGGGGCAGATGCCCAAGCGTTTTTCCGGTCGCCGGATTGATGACATCTTCGCCCTTGCGGCCTTCGCCGTTGAGCCACTGGCCGTCGATAAAGAGCTTCAGATCGGTGTACATCGCAAACCTCGCCATTACTGGAGCAACCGTTTCGCGCGCTGGCTTAGCACTTTCGTCTGCCCGCGGCCACTTGCAGCGATTTGGCCTGCGGAATCAGCGCTAATCCACGCCGCGCGTGCGGCAATTTGGGTTGGCCTCGGCGGAATATCCAGTGTTATGCTTGCTTTAAGCGGTGTTGCCGACGTGCCGCCCATGGGGGATGGGCGATAGTGTTGGGCCGAGTCCGGCGGAATGTTCACATTCCGAAAAGCGGCACCGCAGGAGAGCGGCTAACAAATTGGGAGGATACCATTATGCGTTTGACTGTCAGCCTTGCGCTGGGCGTTGCCAGCGCAGTGTTTGCCTACAACGTTGCATCGGCCGAGGACGTCATCACCCTCGGTGCGGCGGTCTCCGAGACCGGCAAATATTCGACCAACGGCGTGTTCACGAAAAAGGGCTACGACCTCGCCGTTGAGAAGATCAATTCCATGGGCGGCGTGAAGGTCGGCGGCAAGACCTACAAGCTCGCGATCAAGTATTATGACGATGAATCGACACCGGCGCGCGGCGCCGAACTGGTCGACCGCCTGGTCAAGCAGGACGGCATCAAGTTCATCCTCGGGCCGTATTCCTCCGGCCTCACAAAGGCGATCGCCCCGGTCACCGAGCAGCTCAAAACGCCGATGGTGGAAGCCAACGGCGCGGCGCGTTCGCTGTTCACCAACGGCTACAAATACATCTTCGCCACGCTGACCACCGCCGACCAATATTTGGCGAGCGTGATCGATCTGGCCGCCGAGAACGCGGATGCGCTCAACAAGAAGCCGGGCGAGATAAAGGTCGCCGTGGTGGTCGAGAACGATCCTTTCAGCAAGGATGTGCGCAAGGGCGTTGTCGACCGCATGAAAAAATACGGCATGAAACTTGTGGTGGACGACCAGTTTCCCCGCGATCTCAGCGACATCACGCCGACGCTGACCAAAATCAAGGCGCTGAAACCGGATGTCCTCATCATTTCCGGCCACTCCAAGGGCGCGGCCACCGGTGTCCGTCAGATTGCCGAGCAGCATGTCTCGACCCCGATCGTCGGCATGACCCATTGCGACTCGGCCAAGATCATCAAGAAGTTCGGCAGTGCGTCCGAATACACACTGTGCGCGACGCAGTGGGCGCCGACGCTGACCTACAAGGGCAAGGTGTTCGGCTCGGCCGCCGACTACGCCAAGGCCTTTAAGGCGAAGTACAACGAGGACCCGCCCTACCAGGCGGCCGAATCGTCCGCCGCGGTCATCACTTATGCCGACGCCATCCAGCGCGCCGGCAAGCTCGACAAGGACGCGGTGCGCGACGCGCTCGCCAAGACCGACATCATGACCTTCTACGCGCCCATCAAGTTCGACGACACCGGCAAGAACGCCGCCAAGCCGATGGCGCTCTATCAGGTGCTCAACGGCAAATATATCGTCGTATCGCCGTCGAAGTTCGCCGAGAAGAAGGCTGTGATTCCGCGCCCGGCGATGAACTGATCGCCGTCTCTTAAGCGACGGCCGGGATCGATAAGATCCCGGCCGTAGCAACGTTTCGCTTTGGGGGCGATATGGCCGCGGTCCAAGCGGGAGCATTCCCGTGATCGAGAATCTCTTGCTTATATTCCAGGCCCCGGTGATCGGCGCCGACCTGATCATCAATGGGCTTCTGGTGGGCGCCATCTTCGCGCTCGCCGCTTATGGCATGGCTCTGGTCTGGGGCGTGATGAATATCATCAACATCGCCCAGGGCGAGTTCGTCATGCTCGGCGGCTACGTCGCCATGATCCTGTTCTGGAACGGCATCCATCCGCTGTTCGGCGTGGTGGTGGCGCCGTTCGTACTGTTCTTCATCGGCTATGCGCTCTACCGGCTGGTCGTGTTCCGCGTGGTAGACCGCGACCTGTTCGTCTCGCTGCTCGCCACCTTCGGGCTGTCGATCCTGCTGCAGCAACTCATGAACACGGTGTTCACCGGCAACATCCAGTCGGCGCGTTCCAATCTCGGCAGCACGCAGCTCTTCGGCGGGCTGGTATCGGTCGCCAATATCAAGGTCGTCGCCTTCGTACTCGCCATCGTGCTGGGCATCTGCTTGGTAGCGTTCATGCGCTATACGCGGCTCGGCCAGGCGATCCGCGCCACCTCGCAGAATGCGCGCGCAGCGCGCGTGCTCGGCGTCGACACCGACCGGCTCTACGCCATCACCTTCGGAATCAACGCGGCGATCTGTGGCGCCGCCGGCGCGCTGGTGGCGATGGCCTATAACATCCATCCCTATATCGGGCTGCCCTACACCATCCGCGCCTTCATGATCGTGATCGTCGCCGGCCTCGGCAACATCGCCGGCGTGATCCTGGCGGGCCTGGGACTGGGTGCGGCCGAAAACGTCGCCAGCTTCGTGCTTGGCGCTGAATTTCAATTGGCCTTCACCTTCGGCCTCCTGGTGGTGGTGCTGGTATGGCGCAACGCGCGGCTTTCCGCCAAACGGCAATATTTGAAATGAACGTTCCGCTCAGAAAGCTTGGCGGCTATACCGCGCTCCTCGCCGTCGGGTTGGCGGCGCCGCTTCTGATGCCGGCCTATCATTCGCAACTGACCGAGCTGTGGCTGTTCGTCGTGTTCGCGCTGACCTGGGATCTGGTCGGCGGACAAATGGGCTACAACTCCTTCGGCAATGTGCTGTTCGTCGGTGTCGGCACCTATGCCTGCGCGCTGGTGCAGATCGGCCTATTCTACAACATCGGCCAATACACCGCCGCAGAAGGCGGCCACGCCACCAGCTTCACCTTCGACGTCGCGCAATATTTGAGCGGCCTCGCCGTCGGCCTGCCGGTGGGCGGGATCATCGCCGGCCTGGTGGCGATCGTATTCGGCTCCATCATCCTCGGCATGCGCGGGCACTATTTTGCCATTTGCACGCTCGGCCTCGGCGTCGCCGCCGGCCAGATCGCTGCCGGCTGGGAATGGATCGGCGCCGGCTCCGGTATGTCGGCGCCGAATGCGCCGGTGAAGCTCGGCGACATCACGCAACTTCTCTATTACCTCGCCTTCGCCCTGGCGGTGCTCACCTTCATTCTCATTCGTTGGCTGTTGTCGACCCGCTTTGGGCTCGCGCTCAATGCCATTCGCGACGACGAGGACAAGGCCGAAGCGATGGGCCTGCCGACCAAGCGCATCAAGGTCGCGGCCTGGTTTTTCGCGGGGATCATGCTCGGCATTTCCGGTGGCATCCTCGGGAATCTCAAGCGTTTCATCGATCCGATCGACGTGGCCTTTGCCGGTGAAACCTACGGCGTCTGGATGGTGCTGATGGCCATACTCGGCGGCAAGGGTACCATTTGGGGACCGGTGATCGGCGCCGTCGTTTTCCAAGTGCTGAAAGAGGTGTTCTGGATCTACCTGCTCGGCTGGCAACGCGTCGCGCTCGGCCTGATGATCGTGCTCATCGTGGTGTTCTTCCCGCAAGGCATTCTCGGCTGGGTACGGGAGAAATTCCCCGAACTGTTCGGCCACCGCATCGATCGCGGCCCGACGCGGGAGCCTGCGGAATGACGGCGTTGCTCGAAGTCGGAAATGTATCCAAGGCCTTCGGCGGCGTGCAGGCCAACAAGGGCATTTCGCTGAACGTTCCGGAAGGCGCCATCGTCGGGCTGATCGGGCCCAACGGTTCGGGCAAGACGACGTTGTTTTCCTCCATCGTCGGTCAATATCCGATCGACGAAGGCTCGATCCGCTTCGAGGGCGAGGAAATCTCCAAACTGCGCGTGCCGCAGATCGCGCGGCTCGGCCTTTTACGGACCTTCCAGCAGACGCGCATCTACGGCCAGATGACCTGCATGCAGAACATGGTCATCTCGGCGTCGGTGCGAAAGCGCGGCTTCGGCGAACTGTTCCGCGGGCAACACGATCTGCACGTGAACAAGCGCGCCGAAGAGATGCTGGAATTTGTCGGTCTCTATGAAAAGCGGCTGTTGCGCGCGGGATCGCTCTCGTTCGGTCAGCAAAAATTGCTCGAATTCGCCATGGCGCTGATGAACGAGCCGAAGCTCCTGATGCTCGACGAGCCGACCGCCGGCATCAATCCGACCTTGATCAACGGCCTGATCGACCGCTTGAAGCGCGCCAATGCTCAGTTTGGCATCACCCTCTTCGTGATCGAGCACAATATGCGGGTGATCATGAATCTGGCCGAGCACATCTACTGCCTGGCACATGGTGAGTTGCTGGCACAGGGCACGCCCGACGAGATCCGCAGCGACCCGAACGTCCTCGACGCCTATCTGGGAGCCCACTGATATGAGCCAACAGGACATTCGGGGTTACGGCTACGGTGACGTCGACTCGATCTTGTCGGTTGAGGCGGTGCAGCGCGAAGCCGAACGCATCGTCGAGAACGCGCCGTCGATCGGCGAACTCGATGCGCTAGTTGGCGGCAAGAGCTTTCTCATTATCGACGACCTGCGCTCCGGCTACGGGCAGATGGAAATCCTGCACGATTTCTCGCTGCGCGTCGGCAAGGGCCAGTCGCTTTGCCTGATCGGGCCCAACGGCGCCGGAAAATCCACCGTGCTGCATTCGATCTTCGGCTTCGCCACCGTGATGGCGGGCAGCATCCAGGTGAACGGCAAGGAAGTGACCAAGCTGTCGTCCAACGACAAGCTCAAGGACGCCGGCATCGCCTATATCCTGCAGGACAATTCCGTCTTTCCCGACATGACGGTGGAGGAAAATCTCTGGATGGGCGGCTTCTTGAAGCCGAAGTCCGCGGAAGCGCATGAGGCGGCCGACAAGATATTCGCCAAATATTCGCGCCTGGCCGAACGGCGGAACCAGCCGGCGCGGGTCTTGTCGGGCGGCGAGCGGCGGCTGCTGGAGATATCGCGCGCGCTAGTGATGGAGCCGAACGTGCTCCTGGTGGATGAGCCCTCGATCGGGCTAGAGCCGCGCTTCATCGACATGGTGTTCGAGATCCTCGACGACCTCCAGCACAACGAAGGCAAGACCATCGTCATGGTCGAGCAGAACGCCAAGAAAGGCCTGGACTTCGCCGACATCGGCTACGTGCTGGTGTCGGGCCAACTCGCCAAGGCCGGCAAGGGCAAAGAGCTGCTCGAAGACCCGGACGTGGCGCGATTGTTTCTCGGGGGATAATTCCCTTCCCTTCATTCCGGGACACGCCGAAGGCGTTGGCCCGGAATGACAGCCAAGAATGACGCCGTCAGCTTCCCGTAAAATTCGGCTTGCGCTTTTCCATGAAGGCCTTGCGGCCCTCGGTGTAGTCGCTGCTGGTGAAGCAGGCCTGCACCATCTCGTCACATTTTTTCAGATCGCGCTGGCTTTCGTCCTTGAGCGTTTGCGCGACGATGAACTTCACCGAATCGACCGTGAGCGGTGCATTGCCCGCAATGGTCTCGGCGTAATTCTTCACGTAGCTCTCAAGCTCCCCATCGGGCACGACGCGGTTGACCAGCCCCATCTGCTGCGCCTCGGCGGCAGTGAACTGGCGCGCAGTGAAGAAAATTTCCTTGGCGTAGGACGGACCGACCAGATCGACCAGCTTTTTCAGGCCGTCAAAGCGATAGCCAAGCGCGAGCTTGGCGGCCGGCACCGCGAACTTCGAGCCTTCCGCGCAAATGCGCATATCACAGCATAGCGCAAGGCCGACGCCGCCGCCGATGCAGTAGCCGCGGATCATGGCGATGGTGGGTTTCGGAAAATAATAGAAGGCGTTGTTGGCCTGATCGACAGCGGCGTTGTAGCGGTCAATGCCTTCCTGGGTAGAGCGTTCCTTCTCGAACTTGGAGATGTCGGCGCCTGAGATGAAGGCCTTGCCGCCGGCGCCGGTGACAACGACGACGCGGATGGCTTTGTCGTTCTTGAATTCGTCGAGAAAGCCCGATGCCGCTTCCCACATTTCCAGCGAGACGGCATTGTGCCGTTCGGGATTGTTGAAGATCAGGTAGCCGACGCCGCCTTCCTTGCGGGACAGCATTTTGTCGGTCTTGGTCGCGATATTCATTGCAAACGTCCTTCTCTGATGCGGCGGCGCGGCGGATCAAACTGCCTTCGCCCGGTGCAGTTCGGCGATTTCTTTGTCGGCAAATCCGAACTCCTTAAGCACTTCGTCGGTATGCTGGCCCTGCTCCGGCGGCGTGACGACGATCTTGCTTGGCGTACGCGACAACGCGACCGGCTGGCCGACAAAGACCTGCTCTTTGCCGCTCGGACGCGTTGCGCTCTGGGCGATGCCGAGATGTTCGACCTGCTCGTCGGCGAACATCTGGTCGATGGAGTAAATCGGCCCGCAGGGCACGCCGATCTTGTTAAAGATGGCGATCCACTCCGCGCTCGGCTTGGTGACGGTGCGATTTTCGATTGCGGCATTGACCGCATCGCGGTTTTCCGAACGCAAGGCGCCGGTCTCGAAATCGGGATTTTGCAGCAGTTCCGGCGCGCCGATGGCTTCGCAGACGCGCTCCCACATCACCTGTCCGGCGGCGGCGATGTTGATGTGGCCGTCTGCGGTCTTGAACACGCCGGTCGGGATGCTGGTCGGGTGATTGTTGCCGGCCTGCTTGGGCACCTCGTGCGCCTGCAGCCAGCGCGCCGCCTGGAAGTCGAGCATGAAGATCTGCGCCTGCAACAGCGAGGTCGACACCCACTGCCCCTCGCCAGACGTTTCGCGTTCGAGCAGCGCGGTGAGGATGCCGATGGCGCAGAACAGGCCGGCGGTCAGATCGGCGATCGGAATGCCGACGCGCACAGGGCCTTGCCCGGGCAGGCCGGTGATCGACATCAGCCCGCCCATGCCTTGGGCGATCTGGTCGAAGCCGGGTCGGTCGCGATAAGGCCCGTCCTGGCCGAAGCCGGAAATGCTGGCGAGCACGATGCGCTTGTTGATTGTCTTGAGGCTCTCGTAATCGATACCGAGCCGGTTCTTCACGTCGGGACGGAAGTTCTCCACCACCACATCGGCCTGCTCGACCAGGCGCTTGAAAGCCGCGAGCCCCTGCGGCGACTTCAGGTCGAGCGTGATGCTGCGCTTGTTGCGGTGCAGGTTCTGGAAGTCGGGGCCCTGGCGCGGGCCGCCCATCGCTTCGCCTTTTTCCTGATGCGGGGGGGTCTCGATCTTGATGACGTCGGCGCCCCAGTCGGCGAGTTGGCGCACGCAGGTCGGACCCGAGCGCACGCGCGTGAGATCGAGAACGGTAAAGCGCGACAAGGCTTGGGAGGCCCTGGTAAACGGCATGTTGAGGCTCCAAACGGCATAAAACCGCCATCAATCGGCGTTTGGGGGCCGACCTTCCCCGATCTTCCCCGCCTTGTCCATCGGGACACTTTATTCATCTTTCGGCGCCATAAGCAGCCGTTGCGCCTTGAAAAGACCATCACAGCCTGTCATATGACCGGCATCGGAATGAAGAGACCCGATTGCGGTTTTGCGGGCCGCGTGCACGAAGCTCAGATTTGAATTTCGCCCCGCCCATTCCGTTCCTAAAAACAAACGACAACCCTGGCCACGCGGGATGTCTTTTAAGACCCCGCGATTCCGCCGCCCGCACCCGTGGGCCGGCTGTATCGCCATATAAGAAAGAGACTGTTTGACTTCATTTCACGAGTTCGGCCTCGCAGAGCCGATCCTCCGCGCGCTTCGCGAGGAGAAATACGAAACCCCCACTCCGATCCAGGCCCAGACCATTCCCCTCGCGTGCCAAGGCCGCGACGTCATCGGCATCGCGCAGACCGGAACCGGCAAGACCGCCGCCTTTGCGCTGCCGATCCTCAATCACCTGTTAAACAAGCGCCAGCGGCCTGAGCACAAATCCCCGCGCGTGCTGGTGCTCTCGCCGACGCGCGAATTGTCCGGCCAGATTGCCGACAGCTTCCGCGCCTATGGCCGGCACATCCGCCCGCTGGCGATCGAGCTTGCGATCGGCGGCGTGCCGATCAACCGGCAGGTGCGCGCGGTATCGCGCGGGCTGGAAGTGCTGGTGGCCACGCCCGGCCGCCTGCTCGATCTCGTTCACCAACGCGCGCTTCGCCTCGACCAGATCGAAGTGCTGGTGCTGGACGAAGCCGACCGCATGCTCGACATGGGGTTCATTCGCGACATCAAGAAGATCGTCACCATGCTGCCGAAAGAGCGGCAGACGCTGTTCTTCTCGGCCACAATGCCGCAGGAAATCACCCGGCTCGCCGACCAGATGCTGCGCAACCCGTCCCGCGTCGCGGTCACGCCGCAGGCGACCACAGTCGAACGCATTGTCCAGCGCGTGATCCACACCGACAAGGCGGCCAAGCAGGCGCTACTCGCCGAACTGCTCAAGAGCGAGCCGGTCGAACGCGTGCTTGTCTTCACCCGCACCAAGCACGGCGCCGACAAGGTGGTGCGGGCCCTGCAAAAGGCCGGGCACACCGCCGAAGCCATCCACGGCAACAAGTCGCAGAGCCAGCGCGAGCGCGTGCTCGCGGCCTTCCGTAACGGCAAACTGCGCACCCTGATCGCCACCGACATCGCCGCCCGCGGCATCGATGTCGACGGCGTCAGCCACGTGTTCAACTACGATCTGCCGAACATCCCGGAATCCTACGTCCACCGCATCGGCCGCACCGCGCGCGCCGGCGCCGAGGGCATCGCGATTTCGTTCTGCGATCACGAGGAACGTGGGTTCCTGCGCGATATCGAGCGGCTGATCCGTATGTCGATCCCGGCGACCGACCGACGGACCGACGCGCGGCCCGAATCTCGCCCGGCGCCGCATCGCGCCGAAAGCCAGCGCAACGGACGGCCGCATCGCGGCAAACAACAGCGCGGCCACAAGGCCAATGACCGTCATCACGGCGGGCAAGGCCGCAACGGCCATCAGTCCGGTCGCCCACAGGCCCCCCGCGGGGAAGCCGTTCAAGGGGAGCCAAACAGCCTCGGAAATGTTACATTTATGCAGCGGCCGCGCGGGCCCCGCCGCAATGCCAGCCACTCCGCGCAGCGCTGATCCAATTGGAGACCACTGAATGGCGAAAGAAGAAATGCTGGAATTCGACGGGACGGTGACCGAAGTCCTGCCGGACGGAAATTTTCGTGTGATGCTCGATAACGAACACGAGGTGCTCGCCTACACCGCCGGCAAGATGCGCAAATTCCGGATCCGCACCGGTGTGGGCGACCGGGTGATCGTGGAAATGTCGCCCTACGACTTGAAGCGCGGGCGCATCAGCTTCCGCCACAAGGGCGACGCGCCGGCTCCTTCGCCCCAGCAGCGCAGGCCGAACTTTCGCCGCCGTTAGCCCCCGGCTGATTGTGCCGGCAATATTTTCTTAAATACCAGGTTGGTCGCGATCACCAACACCGCGCCTATTAACGTGGCGATAACGCGGTCGACCAGCACGCCCACTCCCGGCGGCTCGCCCACATCCAATTGCAGGATGATCAGTGGCGTCATCGCGGCAGTATAGGCGAGATAATTGCTCGCGCGTAACAATGGGCGCAATCCCGCCAATACGCCGATAACCGCGACCAGACCCCAAACGGGCGGCGTGTAGATCAAGAGCAATCCGGTCGCCAGGACGCCGACGGTCGCGCCGAGCGCGCGCTGCGTCGTCCGCACCGGAAAGGCATCAATCTTCCATTCGGCGAGGAGCGCAACGGTCAGCGCGATCCAATGCAGATGATGGTTGGGCCAAAGCCAGCGCAAGACACCGGCAACGCTCAGACAGATCATCAGCCGTAGCGCATATTGCCACCCGGCGAGACGGACGAGCGCTCGCCGCCAGCGCGCAAGCCGCTGCCGCAAAGACAATAGTGGCGCTTCATCTGCGTTGCTTGTGCCACCATCGCTGCGCCTTGCCCGCGCCAGGGCGCCGAGCAAAAGACTTACCGCCGCCGTCCACAGTGCGCCGACCGCGATCAGCAGCAGGCAACCGGGACGGTCGCCGATGGATTCGGTCACCGCAATCGTGATGATCAGCAACAGAATGAAGCGGATTGCCAGCGGGGCGACCGGCCGGCCGATGGCGGCCAAGACACCTGCCGCACCGGACAGCACGACAACGGCCGCATCGCTCACCCATCCGTGGCCGCCAACGAAGACGGCGACGATGGACGCCGCGGCCGCCGGCGCGAGCGCCACGAACAGCATCCGTCCTTGCGCGCGCCAATCCCGGCCGGCGCCGATGCCGCCGACCAGCAGGCCGCCAACCGCCATCCCCATTCCAAGCGCCAGATTACCGATCGCAGCGCCTAACAGGATGGGAACCGCCATTCCGAGCGCCGATGCAAGAATCTCAACCCAATCGACGCAAACCTCGCGCGAGCAGCGCAGGACGCCAGCCAGATGACTCTTGCCGTTCGCGGGTTTCAGGGCACCTAATGTACTGCCCTATAATTCCCACATTGCGGCCGCCTAGATGCGGCAGCCGGCATGGATGCGCCATGGTAGGATCGTCCGCCGCCGAGCCGGCGCACCATATCGGGCTGCCGTAAAAATGAAAAAATCTTCTCTGCTGCATTTTGGTCTTGCGTTGGCGCTGGTGTTCGTCGGCGTCTTCGGTTCGGCAAGCGCCCAGGACAACCCGCATCGAGCCAAGAACAGGAATGCCGACCAAGCCCAGCATCAGCCTGGCGGCAAGGGCATACTTCGCCTCTTGCCGGCCGATTCCGTCACCGAGCATTCAATCGACACGGCGCAGGGCAAGCTCGCCTATACGGCGACCGCCGGCACGCTCGCCTTTTACAACCAGTCGGGCGAGCAAAGCGCGGCGGTGTTCTATACCGCCTATGTCGCGAAGAACGGCGACGCCAACCGGCCGCTGACATTCGCTTTCAATGGCGGGCCGGGCGCGGCGTCCGCTTTCCTGCATCTTGGCCTGGTCGGCCCGCGCATTCTCGATTTCGGGCAAAGCCCGCACGATCCGTCGCGTGCGACGCTGCGCGACAATCCCGACACCTGGCTGCGCTTCACTGACTTGGTGCTGATCGATCCGATCGGCACCGGCTGGAGCCGTACCGTTAATCCGGACGACGGCAAGCATTTCTGGAATGTCCGCGGCGACGCCAACGCCATGGCCAAGGCGATCGCGCTCTATATCGGCAAGACCAATCGCGCGGGCTCGCCGAAATACCTGCTCGGCGAAAGCTATGGCGGCTTCCGCGCCGCCAAGACGGCGCGCGCGCTCGAGCGCGAGCAAGGCATCCTGGTGTCGGGCATCGTGATGCTGTCGCCGATGCTGGAAGGATGGCTCACATTCGGCGACACCACCTCCGCGCTGCGCGCGGCTCTGCAGCTGCCGTCGCTGGCGGCAACCGAGCTCGAACGCAAAGGCAAGTTCGACCGCCAGGCGCTGGCGCAGGTCGAGCACTTCGCCATGACCGACTACCTGACGACGCTCGCGGGCCCGAGGCCACAAGGCGAGAAGGCGCGCGCCTTCTATCAGCACGTTGCGGATATTTCCGGCCTGCCCTTCGATGTGGTGAAACAGGCGCGCGGCTACATCACCGGCGCCTATGTGAAGACATTGCGCAGCGGCAAGATCGTCAGCCGCTACGACGCGGCCTTCGCAGTCGACGACCCCTACCCTGAATCTCGTACGGCACACGGGCCCGATCCGATCCTCGACAGCGTGGCGCGCGCCTATGGTGGCGCCTTTGCGGCCTACGCCCGCAACGAACTCGGCTTCAAGACGCCGATGACCTACGAATTGTTGGCGAACAACGTCACCCGCGGCTGGGACTGGAAAGGCGGGCGCGTGCAGGCGAGCGTCGAAGACGAGTTGCGCGTGCTGCTCGCGTTCAATTCCGCCTTTCGCCTGCTGGTGGCGCACGGGCTGTCCGACATGATCACGCCCTACGCCATGTCACGCTACGCGCTTGATCACCTGCCACCGGTCGAGCCGGCGGGCCGCGTCGCGCTCAAGCTCTATCGCGGCGGACACATGCTCTATATCGACCCGGCCTCGCGCAAGGCGTTCACCAAGGATGCGGAAGCTTTCTATCGCGGCGGGGAATAGCCGAACTAAGTTTGTCTGCGCGGCAATCGCGCTAGCTCATCGCCAGCACCACCGCGCAGGTGGTGACAATGTCATCGACGCTGGCGCCGCGCGACAGATCGCTCACCGGCTTGGCGAAGCCTTGCAGGAATGGACCGATCGCCTGCGCGCCACCCAGCCATTGCGTGAGCTTGTAGCCGATATTGCCGGAATCGAGGTCCGGGAAGATCAGAACATTGGCGCGGCCGGCCACGGTGCTGTCCTGCTTGACTTTCTTGGCGGCGACGGCAGGAACAAGCGCCGCGTCCGCCTGCAACTCCCCGTCGACCGCGAGCAACGGCGCGCGCTGGCGCACGATCTCGAGCGCCACGCGCATTTTGTCGACGCGCGCGTGCTTGGCGCTGCCGTGCGTGGAAAACGACAGCATGGCGACACGCGGCGTCTCGCCCAGCAGGCTTTCCGCGCTACGCGCCGAGGCAAGTGCAATGTCGGCCAACTCGTCCGACGTCGGGTCGGCGTTGACGGCGCAATCGGCAAACACAAATCCACGCGGGCCCTGGCCGAGAAAATCCGGCGCCACCATGAGAAAGCAGCTCGACGGCAGCGCGATGCCGTCGGCAAGACCGACCGTCATCAATCCCGCTTCGATCACGCGGCGCGTCGGATTGGCAGCACCCGCTACCATGGCGTCGGCGTCGCCTGCACGCACCATCATGCCGCCGAAATACAAGGGCTTGGCGATCAGCCGCGTCGCCATCGCCGGGGTCATAGAGGGCCGCGCGGCCGCACAGGCTTCGCCGTACGCCTTCAGCCGCGCATCCTTGCGCGGATCGATGACGTCTATACCGTCGATCGGCACGCCGCTTTCGCTTGCGATTTTGGCGATTGTCTCGGGTGTACCAAGCAGGATCGGTTGCGCGATTTTCTCATTTTTAATCTGCGCCGCGGCCGCAACAATGCGCGCGTCCTCGCCTTCCGGCAAAACGATCTTGCGTTCGCGCCGCCGTGCGATATCAAACAATCGACCGAGCAAATCCATGTATCTCACCGCGTGAGAAAAGGTCGAGTCGCCGCTCGCACCGGATCAAGCGTAACCGAAGAGCGCATCAATGACTGAAACAGCCGAAGCGATCAAGATTCACCGCGGTCTCCGAGGTGTCTATTTCGATCGTTCGCCCTGCACGTTCATCGACGGCAAAGCGGGCGAGCTGCGCTACCGCGGCTATTCGATCCACGATCTCGCGGAAAATTCGACTTTCGAGGAAACCGCGTGGCTTCTGCTCAACGGCGATCTGCCGACGGCGCAGGAACTCGCCGGCTTCGACACGCAGTTGAAAGCCGCGCGCCGGTTGCCGGGGCCGGTCCTCGACATCGTGCGTGCGATCAAAGATGCACATCCGATGGACGTGCTACGAACGGCGGTCTCCGCCCTTGCCGCCTTCGATCCGGACACCCCGGACAATTCGCGTGACGCGACGTTGCGCAAGGCGGTCCGGCTGAGTTCGCAGGTGCCGATGATCGTTGCCGCGCATTCGCGTATTCGCGACGGCAAGGAGCCGGTCGAAGCCGATCAGGCGCTCACCCACGCCGCCAACCTGCTTTGGATGCTGCGCGGCGAGAAGCCGAGCCAGGACGCCTCTCAACTCATCGACCGCGATCTCATCTTGCATGCCGAACACGGCTCCAACGCTTCTTCCTTTGCTGCGCGCGTGGTGATCGGCACCGAGGCCAATCTGCATGCCGCCATCACTGCCGCGATCGCGGCGCTGTCGGGGCCGGCGCATGGCGGCGCCGCCGAGGACGTCATGAAGATGGCGGAGGAGATCGGCGATCCTGCGCGCGCGCCCGACTACGTGAAGGAAAAACGCAAAGCGGGCGTTGCCATTACCGGCTTCGGCCACCGCGTCTACCGCGCGGAAGATCCGCGCGCGCGTCACATGCGCGCCGGCGTCGAGCGGCTGTCGAAGGAAATGGGACAGCCGAAATGGTACGAGATCTTGCAGGCGGTGGTTCAGGCGATGGCACCCTACGCGCGCCACGGCGTCAACGTGAACGTCGATTTCTATTCCGGCGTCGTCTACCACCTGCTCGGCATCAAGCGCGATCTGTTCGTACCGATCTTCGCCATCGGCCGCGTGCCCGGCTGGGTGGTGCAGGTGTTGGAGCAAATGGACAACAACATCCTGATCCGCCCGCTCACGCTTTACAACGGGCCGGAGCACCGCGCCTACCGGCCGATCGCCGAACGCGGGCGCTGATCGTCCGACACGCAGCTTTTTCGCAAGGCTGACATGACCGGAGCGGCGTAAATCGCCGTTGCGGCCGCTTGGCCGTCTGCTATCATATTGAGAATATCAGTCTCAAATGATGAGACTTTGCCGGCTCGGCGCATCTCGCCACCGGTCAACGAGCCGGCACAATAAGCCGGCCGCCATTATCGCCGGCACGGCCGCAGGCGAAACGGAAGACAACGAAGCGGCCGAAAGGGAGGAGTTTTTCATGCGTTCGACGACGCACAAGTTTGGCGTGCTCTTGGCCATGGCGATCAGCGTTGCGCTGTTTGGCAAGGCCCAGGCGCAAAGCACCACACCTGCAGCAGCACCAACAGCAGCAGCCACCCCGTATCCGACCCGGCCGATCGAGTTGATCGTGCCGTGGGGCCCCGGCGGCGGCGCCGACCAGTTGGCCCGTCTCGTCGCCAAATTGGCAGAACCGATGCTCGGCCAAAGCATCCCGGTCGTGAACGTGCCGGGCGGCACCGGCGCCACCGGCATGGCCAAGTTGTTAGCCGCGCCTGCCGACGGCTATTCGATGGCGATCTACATCGCCGACAGCCACGCTCTGCTCGCCGGCAAGAATCCGCGCTGGAAGATGAGCGACATCACGCCGGTCGGCGTCATGATGAAGGTGCCGTCGTTCATTTTCGTGAAAGAGGATTCGAAGTTCAAGAACTGGCAGGACTTCGCCAATGTCGCGAAAACCAATCCCGGCAAGCTGAAAGTGGCGACGCTCGGCTTCGGCAGCGTCGACGACTTCTCGCTCACCGTGCTCGCGCGCAACGGCGTCAAGGTCACGCAAGTGCCCTTCGCCAAGCCGAGCGAACGTTACGTCTCGATCCTCGGCGACCATGCCGATGCGCTCTACGAACAATCGGGCGACGTTCGCCGCTTCCTGCAGAGCAAGCAGATGCGTCCGATCCTGCTGTTCGGCGAAAAGCGCCTGGCCAAGTTCAAGGACGTGCCGGCCTCTTACGAACTCGGTTACAAGATCGCGTTGCCGCAGTTCCGCTCGATCGTGGTGCGCTCGGGCACCCCGCCGGAGATCGTGAAGAAACTGTCCGACACGCTCACCAAGGTTGCCGCCACGCCGGAATACAAGAAGTTCCTTGAGGAGCAGTTAGCCGATCCCGACAGCTTCGAGGACGCCTCGAAAGCGCCTGCGTTCGTCGCGCAGCAGCTCGAGGACATGAAGAAGACGATGACGACCAACTAACGTGCCCCCGCTCGCGTGTCATGGCCGGGCTTGTCCCGGCCATGACCGCTGAGCAAGCGTGACAGAAGCTCCGGCCCATGAACAACATTGCCCTGCGATCCACGGTCCCCTATTTCATCGGTTTGGCCGTCGCCGCCGCGCTATATTGGTACGCCGGCCAAATCGCCTATACGCATCGCCCCGGCATGCTCGGTCCCGATTTCTGGCCGAAGGTTGTGATCGCGCTGATGGCCGCATCCTGCCTGTTTGAGATCGGACGCATCTTTCTCGGACTCAAATCGGAAGCACACGGCGTCGGCGACGCACTCGAAAAGGACGTCGAGGAAGAGCCGGCCAAGTCTTATCCGAAGCTGCTGATCGGCGGCGTCATTCTGGTCACGGTCTACGCGTTCGTGGTCGATACGCTCGGCTTCCTGTTGTCGACGTTCCTGTTTCTCGCGGCCTTCATGTATCTCGGCCGCTACCGCAGACATGCCATGGTCTGGAGCGTCAGCGCCACGATCACGCTGCTGGCGGCGCTGCTCTTCATGCGCTTCGCTTACGTGTCGCTGCCGCGCGGTACGCCGCCATTCGACGCCTTCACCGACTTCATCCGCGTCATGCTGGGCGGCTAGGAAAAAACGATGAGCCACATTTTAGTTCAGCTCGCGCAAGGCTTCGTCGATTGCCTGACGCCGCTCAACCTGTTGATGCTGTTCATCGGCATCGTCATCGGGCTCCTGATCGGCGTGCTGCCCGGGCTGACGCTGGTGATGGGTGTCGCGCTCGCGCTGCCGTTCACCTACCGCATGGACGTCACCGCCTCGATCGTCTTGCTCACCGCGATGTACGTCTCCGGCACCTATGGCGGCGCCTTCACGGCGATTCTGTTCCGAATACCAGGCGAGCCGATCGACGTCCCCATGCTGTGGGACGGCTACGCCATGGGGCGCAAGGGCAAGCCGGCCAAGGCGCTCGGCTGGACGCTTGTCGCGGCCCTTGGCGGGGGCCTGTTGTCGGCGACCATCATGGTGCTGCTGACGCAACCGCTGGCGCATTTCGCGCTCCGGTTCTCCTCGCCTGAATACTTTGCCATCCTGATGTTCGGCCTCACCAGCGTGGTGGCGCTCGGCCGCGGCGCGCTCGCCAACGCCTTGATCAGCCTGTCGGTCGGCCTCTTGATCGCCTGCGTCGGCACCGACGAGACCTACGGCGCCTACCGCTTCACCTTCGGCTCGCGCATTCTCGCCGACGGCATCGAATTCCTGGTGGTGATGGTCGGCGCCTATGGTGTCGGCGAAGTGCTGTCACGCCTGGAAACCGGCTTCGAAACCAAGCCGATTGAGAAGATCGAAAACGCGCGCACCGAGCTGCCGACCTGGCACGAGATGCTGCAATTGAAATCGTTGTTCGCGCGCGCGAGCGTTCTCGGCAACATCATCGGATTGATCCCGGGCGCCGGCGCCACCATCGCGTCTTTCGTCAGCTACGGGCTGGAAGCGCAGTTCGGCAAGCGCAAAAAGGAAATGGGCACCGGCATCGCCGAAGGCATCGTCGCCCCGCAGGCCGCCGCCACCGCTTCCGTCGGCGGCGCGCTGGTGCCGCTGTTGGCGCTCGGCATTCCTGGCTCGGGCGCGACCGCGATCATCCTTGGCGCCTTCATGCTGCACGGCGTGCAGCCCGGACCCCAGATCATGGCGACCTCCGCGCCCATCGTCTACACGGTGTTCGCCTCGCTCTATCTCGGCATCATATTGATGGCGGTGATCGGCTATTTCGCCATCCGTCCGCTTGTCAGGATCCTCGACATGCCGGAGGCGGTCGTTTCGTCCTACGTCCTGGTGCTCTGCTTCATCGGCGCCCTGTCGATCCGCAACAACGTCACCGATCTATGGCTGATGATCGGCTTCGGCATCATCGGCTATGCTTTCGAGCGGTTGAAGTTCCCGATCGCGCCTTTGGTGCTCGGCGTCATTCTCGGTCCGCTCGCCGAATCCTCGTTCATGAACGCCATGATCAGCTTCAGCGACGACTGGACGGTGTTCTTCACCCGCCCGATCGCCGGCACCATCATGGCCTTCACGTTCCTGATGCTCTTGCTTCCTTTCGTTCAGCAGTGGCGCGATAAACGCGTCGCCGCCGCATAATAAAGCCGTTGAAGGTGATCCATGCGCAGCACTCTCGATGCAAGGCCGGCAGACCGCACAACCTCGCCG
Source organism: uncultured Alphaproteobacteria bacterium (assembly GCA_963840065.1). GTDB lineage: Bacteria > Pseudomonadota > Alphaproteobacteria > Rhizobiales > Xanthobacteraceae > Pseudolabrys. The sequence goes on from CAWIXF010000015.1 coordinate 310,526, forward strand.
CAACGCAACGTGCGGCAGATCAGTCCCGTCATGCCGCAATCGAAGGCGACGGCGCGCGCGCGCAAACTTGGCGCCACCGCGCGCTCCTTCGCCATCCTTGAGCATGTCGCCAGCGCCCGCGGTCCGGTCGATGTGCTCGACATCATCGCTTCCCTCAAGCTGCCGAAGGCCACCGCTTACCGGCTGGTCGACTGGTTCATCACGCACGGCTATCTCGGCCGCGAGCCCGGCCGCAAACGGCTGATCGTTGGCCCCCGGTTGACCAATCTCGCTTTCGGCGCGCTGTCCGCATCGATGCGCAACGACGCGCCACACGTCGTGCTGCAACGCCTGGTACGGACCTTCAGCGAGACCTGCAACATCGGCGCGCTGCACAACGGCGAGGTCGTCTATCTCGACCGCGTCGAGGCGGAAGATTGGCCGCTGCGGCTGCACTACACCAGCGGCTCGCGCGTGCCACTGCATTGCAGCGCGATCGGCAAACTGTACCTCGCGCTGACCGCAGCGGCGCGGCGAAATCGGCTGCTGCAAAGCTGCGAGCTGCGCCGCTTCACCGACACCACGATCACCGACCAGGCGCGGCTGGGAAATGAACTGCAGCAGATTCGCAAGGAGCAGGTATCTTTCGACCGCGAGGAATATCTGGTCGGTGTGGTCTGTGTTGCCGTACCGATTATCGGTAAAAGCGGCGAAATGCTTGCGGCACTCTCAATTCAGGCACCGGAAGCGCGCATGAACGAGAAGATCGCACGCAGCCATCTGCCCCTGCTGCGTCGCGCGGCGATTGAGCTCGCCGAAATTTTTCAATCCCGGGACTGAACCGGCCACCACCGCACGACGTAAAGTGAAAGCCGGCTTTTATAAGGACGACTCAAGATGAAAATGACGACAGAAGAGGCATTCGTAAAAGTCCTGCAGATGCACGGCATCGAGCATGCCTTCGGCATCATCGGCTCGGCCTTCATGCCGATCTCCGACCTGTTCCCGAAGGCCGGCATCACCTTCTGGGACGTCGCGCACGAGTGCAACGGCGGCTACATGGCCGACGGTTACACGCGCGCGACCGGCAAAATCGCCATGTGCATCGCGCAGAACGGCCCCGGCATCACCAACTTCGTCACTGCCATCAAGACCGCCTACTGGAACCACTCGCCAATGCTGCTGATCACGCCGCAGGCGGCCAACAAGACCATCGGCCAGGGCGGCTTCCAGGAAGTCGAACAAATGGCGCTGTTCCGCGACATGGTCTGCTACCAGGAAGAGGTGCGCGACCCCTCGCGTGTCGCCGAAGTGCTCAACCGCGTCATCTCCAAGGCGAAGTACCTGTCGGGACCGGCGCAGATCAACATCCCGCGCGATTACTGGACGCAGGTGATCGACATCAATCTGCCGGCGATCCTCGAGTTCGAGCGCCCGTCCGGCGGCGCGCAGGCAATCGCGGAAGCCGCGAAGCTGCTGTCGGAAGCAAAGTTTCCGGTCATTCTCTCGGGCGCCGGTGTCGTGCTCGGCAACGCCATTCCCGAATGTGCGGCGCTGGCCGAGAAGCTCGACGCGCCGGTCTGCAACAACTATCAGCACAATGACAGCTTCCCCGGCAGCCATCCGCTCGCCGTCGGCCCGCTCGGCTACAACGGATCGAAAGCCGGCATGGAGTTGATCGCCAAGGCCGACGTCGTGTTGGCGCTCGGCACCAGGCTCAATCCTTTTTCGACGCTCCCGGGCTACGGCATCGATTACTGGCCGAAGACCGCCAAGATCATCCAGAACGACATCAATCCCGACCGCATCGGGCTGACCAAGCCGGTGACCGTCGGCATCTGCGGTGACGCCAAGCAGGTCGCCAAGGCGATCCTCGAGAAGCTTTCGCCGACCGCCGGCGACGCCGGCCGCGAGGAACGCAAGGCACTGATCCATCAGACAAAATCGCGCTGGCTGCAAACATTGTCCAGCATGGATCACGAAGACGACGATCCGGGCACGAGCTGGAACGCGGATGCGCGCAAGAACCAGCCCGACCGCATGTCGGCGCGGCAAGCCTGGCGCGCGATCCAGGCCGGCCTGCCGAAGAACGCCATCATCTCCAGCGACATCGGCAACAACTGCGCCATCGGGAACGCCTACCCGGCCTTCGATGAGGGACGGAAATACCTGGCGCCCGGGCTGTTCGGTCCGTGCGGCTACGGCTTTCCGGCGATCATCGGCGCCAAGATCGGCAATCCCGATGTGCCCTGTGTCGGCTTTGCCGGCGACGGCGCTTTCGGCATTTCCATGAACGAGATGAGTTCAGTCGGCCGCAAGGAATATCCCGGCATCACCATGGTGATCTTTCGCAATTACCAATGGGGCGCCGAGAAACGCAACTCGATCCTCTGGTACGACAACAACTTCGTCGGCACCGAGCTCGATCCGCATCTGAACTACGCCAAGGTGGCGGAAGGTTGCGGCCTCAAAGGCGTGCAGGCGAAGACGCAGGCCGAGTTGACGGAAGTGCTGCGTCAGTCCTGCGAGGACCAGAAAAAGGGCATCACCACCTTCATCGAGGTCGTGCTCAACCAGGAGCTGGGCGAACCGTTCCGCCGCGACGCGATGAAGAAGCCGACGGTTGTGGCGGGCATCAAGCGCGAAGACATGCGCCCGCAGAAGGTGGCCTGAGGAGAAATCGACGATGACGGTTGCAGTGAAGTCGCCGGAGAGCGCGAACGCGGTGGTCACGGAGCTTGTCAGCCGCGCGCGCATGGCTATGGCCAAGTTTGCCGATGCCGATCAGGCGCGCGTGGACGAAGCGGTGACCGCGCTCGCCTGGTCGCTCTACAATCCCGCACACGCCAAGGAACTGGCCGAACTCGCCGTCGCCGACACCAAGATCGGCAACGTGCCGGACAAGATCATCAAGAAACAGCGCAAGACCTTCGGCACCTTGCGCGACCTCATGCGCGTGAAAACCGTCGGCATCATCGAGGAAAACAAGGCGCGCGGCATCGTCAAATACGCCAAGCCCGTCGGCGTGGTGGCGGCGATCACGCCCTCGACCAATCCCGGCGCGACGCCGGTCAACAAGGCGATGATGGCGATCAAGGGCCGCAACGCCATCGTCATCGCTTCCTCGCCGGCCGGCATGAAGACCACCGGCAAGACGGTCGACTACATGCGGGCGGAGCTGAAGAAAATCGGCCTGCCGGAAGATCTCGTGCAGATTTTGCCGCCGCCGGCATCGAAAGACATGACGCAGGCGCTGATGCAGGCCGCCGATCTCGTGGTGGCGACCGGCTCGCAGGACAATGTGCGCCGCGCCTATTCCTCCGGCACCCCGGCGATCGGCGTCGGCACCGGCAACGTGCCGGTGATTATCGACGAGACTGCCGATCTCGATGACGCGGCTAGGAAAATCTGCGCATCGAAAATTTTCGACAACGCGACCTCCTGCTCGTCGGAAAACTCCGTGGTGCTGGTTGACGCCGTTTACGAACAGGCGATCGCGGCCCTCGAACGTGCCGGCGGCTACCGCGCCTCGGAGATCGAGAAGGAAAAGATCAAGCAGGCGCTGTGGCCGGACGGCAAGCTGTCGCGCACCTTGATTGCGCGCGACGCCGACGTGTTCGCCAGGGGCTGCGGCTTGCCGCCGGCGGCGGAGGCGAAGAAGTTCTTCATGGTGGAGGAGACCGGCATCGGCCGCGACTTCCCCTTCTCCGGCGAGAAGCTGGCGCTGGTGCTCACCGTCTATCGTGCCAAGGATTTCGACGACGCGATCAAGGTCGCCAACGCGATCCTCGCCTTCCAGGGCCGCGGCCATTCGGTCGGGCTGCACACCAAGGACATGAATCGCGGCCGCACATTGGCCGAGCGCTCCGACGTTGTGCGCGTGCTGATCAACCAGGCCCACACCTTCGGCAATGGCGGCGGTTTCGACAACGGCCTCAGCTTCACGCTCAGCATGGGCTGCGGCACCTGGGGCGGCAACTCCATCACCGACAACCTGAGCTACAAGAACTTCATCAACATCACCCACCTCGTCACCACGATCCCCGAGGACAGACCGAGCGAGGCGCAACTGTTCGGCGCCTATTGGGAGAAGTACGGGAAGTAAGGGGGCGGGATGAATTTTGAAGAACATGCAGCAAAGTCGCTGATCCTGATTCCTGCCGGAATTCCGGTACCGCGCGGCATTCTCTGCACCAGCGCCGCCGACGCCGCCAAGGCGGCGGCCGGGATCGGCCCCTGCGTGGTGAAAGCGCAGGTTCCGACCGGAAAGCGCGGCAAGGCCGGCGGCATCAAGCTCGCCAACACGCCGGCCGAAGCCGAGCAGGTCGCCAAGCAGATCCTCGGCATGCGCATCGGCGACTACACAGTCGAGCGCGTGCTGATCGAGGAACAGGGCAAAATCGCGCGCGAATTCTACGCCGCCGTGCTGCACGACACCGCCGCGCGCAAGCCGCTGATTCTGTTCTCGACCGAAGGCGGCATGGACATCGAGGAGATCGCCGCCGAGAAACCGGACGCGATCCGCCGTCTGCTGGTCGATATCGGCACCACGCCGTCCGCCGCCGACATCGAAAATATGCTCAAGGGTCTCGATCTCGGCACCGCGCAGGCGCAGATCGTCGACATTCTCCTGAAGCTGCACTCAGCCTTTCGCGCGCGCGACGCCGAACTCCTTGAAATCAACCCGCTCGCGCTGCTCGGCGACGGCCGCGTGGTCGCGCTCGACTGCAAGTTCGTGCTCGACGATGCCGCGCTCTACCGCCAGGGCGACATTGCACCGCACGGCTCGCCCGGCGCCATGACCGAGCTTGAAAAGCGCGGCGCCGATGCCGGCCTCAAGCTCATCCAGCTCGACGGCAATGTCGGCGTGCTGGCGAACGGTGCCGGCCTGACCATGACCACCATGGACGTGATCAGCCATTTCGGCGGCAGGCCGGCGAACTTCCTCGAAATCGGCGGCGAGGCCTATACCAAATCCGAGATCGCGCTCGACCTCGTCCTGTCAAATCCGGGCGTGAAGAGCCTGGTGATCAATTTCTGCGGCGCGTTTGCGCGCACCGACGTGATGGCCGACGGCGTGGTGAAAGCCTGGGCCAAGCTCAAGCCGAAGGTGCCGGTGTTCTTCTCCATCCATGGCACCGGCGAAGAGGAAGCCGTCAAGCTCGTGCGCGAGCAACTCGGCATCGAGCCCTACGATTTCATGGAAGACGCCGTCCAGGCGGCGGTGAAAGCAGCGCAATGATCGTTCGCAAAAAAGACCGCGTCATCGTGCTCGGCATCACCGGCAAGCAAGGCACGTTCTGGACCGAGAAGATGATCGCCTACGGCACCAACATTGTCGGCGGCGTCAATCCCAAGCGCGCCGGCGAAACGCATGTCGGCGTGCCGGTTTTTGCCAACCCGTCGGAAGCGGCAGCCAAGGTCGGCGCCGATGTCGCGGTCATGTTCATCCCGCCGCCGATGGCCAAGGACGCCGTCGTGTCGGCGGCGGAAGCGGGCGTGAAACTGCTGGTGGTGCTGACCGAGCATATTCCGGCGCAGGACGTGATGGCGATCCATGCCGCCGCGAAGCAACACGGTATGCGCATCGTCGGGCCCAACACCGCAGGTCTCGTGACGCCTGGCGAAACCTTCGTCGGCATCATGCCGGCCTTCGTGCCAAGCGTGTTCAAGCCGGGCCGCGTCGGCGTCATTTCACGCAGCGGCAGCCTTGGCACGCTCGTCTGCCTCAATCTTACGCGAGCCGGCCTCGGCCAGTCCGCCTTCATCGGCATCGGCGGCGATCCCATGCTCGGCACGACGACGAGCGACGCATTGCGCGCGCTCGACGAGGATAGCGGCACCGACGCCATCGTCATCGTCGGCGAGATCGGCGGCGGCATGGAGGAAGCGGCGGCTGACTATGCCAAGACCGTGCGCAAGCCGATGGTGTCGTTCATCGCCGGCGCGGCATCGCCACCGGGCAAGAAGATGGGCCACGCCGGCGCCATCGTCACCGGCAACACCGGCAGCCATGCGGGCAAGCGCAAGGCGCTGGAAGCGGCCGGCGTCGTGGTCGTCGATACGCCGGCGCAGATCGCGCCCGCGGTGGCGGCGGGGCTTGGTGCGCCCGCAAAACAGGCGGCCACCAACTGAGAGCGTTTAGATCGGAACACGCTTGCCGCGATCTCACTTAACCTCTCCCATGGGGGAGAGGTCGGCGCGCGCAAGCGCGCCGGGTGAGGGGTTACGGCCTATCGAGAATCATTTGCCCCCTCACCCCAACCCTCTCCCCACAGGGGAGAGGGAGCGCGCCGCGCTTAGAGAAATTGCGTTATTCGCGAACGCAAACTTCTAGAATCCAAACTCCGCATTGTGCGCGCCGAGCGCGGGCGCCGCGACATCGCTCGCAGCGCCCGGCCGCAGTGCCTTTTCAATCGGCACCGGAAGCGCCGGGATGGTCTTTCCGCTCTCGCCAATCAGTTTCGCGTCAAACACACCACGCGCCTTGAAGTGCGGATCGTCGCGCACGGCGCGCAAGTCCTGCACGATCGAGCAGCAGCAGTCGGCCTTGTCGAAAATCGGCAACCATTCGGCGGCGGTTTTCGCGGCGACGATGGCGGCGACGCGCGCGATGGTCGCCGCCCCATCGCGGGCATCGTCGGCCAGGTCCGGTTCAAGCCCGATCGCGGCGACGAATTTGTCCCAGAAGCGCTGCTCGATCGCCGCCACCGCCGCCACCTTGCCGTCACGCGTTTCGTAGAGCCGGTAGCGCGGCGAGCCGCCCGAGAGCAGTTCGTCGCCGTTACCGGGCCATTCGCCGGTCGCGCTGCCGGCGCCGAGCGCCCAGAACGTGAAAGGAAAAACGCTTTCCGCCATGCTGACGTCGATGAAACAGCCCTCGCCGGTTGCATCACGTTGGCGCAGCGCCAGCAGAATGTTCATCACCGCCGGATAGGAGCCGCCGGCAATGTCGGCCATGAGCCCCGGCGGAACGGTGCGGTGGCCCGGCGCGCCCGACGACAGCGCCAGCAGCCCGGCGTCCCCGATATAATTGAGATCGTGCCCGGCGCGGTTCGCTCGCGGCCCGCTCTGGCCGTATCCGGAGATGGCGCAATAGACGATGCGCGGGTTGGCGGCGCGCATCGCGTCGTAGCCGAGGCCCAAGCGGTCCATGACGCCGGGGCGGAATTGCTCGACCACGATGTCTGCGGTTTTCGCAAGTTCAAGGACGCGGTCGCGTACGGCAGGTTCTTTCAGATCGGCCGCCACGCTCTTCTTGCCGCGATTGAGCAGCGCGAAGGAGACGCTGTCCTTGCCCCACAGCGGCACATGGCGCCGCATGTCCTCGCCGCCCGGCCGCTCGAACTTGATCACCTCGGCGCCGGCTTCGACGAGCAACAGGGTCGCCATCGGGCCCGGCAGCAGCGTCGTGAAATCGAGCACGCGAATACCGGAAAGCGGGCCGTTTCTGGCCTCTGTCATGGTCGTTTCCTCATGCGAACCAATCGGCGAACCAGCCGAAGTGTCTGGAATTTATAGCCTGCGGGGTCTGCCGCGAGGAGCCGCGCCCCGCCGGTCGGACGATATTGAAATTTCGCCTCCGGAACATCACATGAACGAGCGGAAGGCGATCGATGACAGATTTTCCCAACAGATGGATGTGGTCGGAGGCCTGCGACATGCTCGCCAAGGCCGACCGCATGCACCGCGAATTCTTCCGGCCGGCACGCACGGTAGCGCGCGCGCCGTCCTGGGAGCCGCCGGCCGACGTGCTCGAAACCGAGCACGAAGTGCAGGTGTTTGTCGCTCTCCCCGGCGTCGACCCGGCGCAGGTGGAGGCGGCGATCGACGGCGCCGATCTGGTGGTCGCCGGCAAGCGCGTGCTGCCGGCGGCGTTGCGGGAAGCGGTCATCCATCGCCTGGAACTGCCGCAAGGCCGCTTCGAGCGGCGCGTCCGCCTGCCGGCGGGGCGTTACGCCTCGGTGCGCCACGCGATGGTGAATGGGTGCTTGCTGGTAACCCTCGAGAAAGGGGGGATGGTCCGTGGTTGAACTTGAAAACAATGACGTGATGCGATCGTTGCAACAGAGCCCTGAGGCCGCGGACAGCGGCCCGAAGGCACCGCACAACGAACAGACCCTGCCGCCGCTGCCGGACGACGCGATGATCATCGTGCCGGTGCGCAATTTCGTGCTGTTCCCCGGCATGGTGATGCCGGTGACGGTCGGCCGCGCCAAGTCGGTCGCGGCCGCGCAACAGGCCGTGCGCGAACAGCGCCAGGTCGGCATCCTGAAGCAGCGCGACCCCGAAGCGGACGATCCGACCGCGCTCGACATGCACCGCTTGGGCACGGCCGCCAACGTCGTGCGCTTCATCACCGACCAGAACGGGACGCATCACCTGGTCTGCCAGGGCGATGAGCGATTCCAGATCGTCGAATTCCTGAGCGGCTGGCCGTTCCTGGTCGCGCGCGTGACGCGCATCCCCGAGCCCGCGGCCAAGACGCCCGAAATCGAAGCCCGCATGCTGCACTTGCGTGGCCAGGCGCTGGAGGCGCTTGAGCTGATGCCGCAGGCGCCGCGCGAATTGGTCGCCGCGGTGCAAGGCATCGAGCAGCCCGGCGCGCTCGCCGATTTCGCCATGGCCTACATGGATGTGACGCCGGACGAGAAGCAGGACGTGCTGGAAACGATCGACGTGCCCGCGCGCATGGACAAGGTGTCCAAGCTGCTCGCGCACCGCGTCGAGGTGTTGCGGCTGTCGGCCGAGATCGGACAGCAGACCAAGGCCGCGCTCGACGAGCGCCAGCGCGAAGTCTTGCTGCGCGAGCAGATGGCCGCGATTCAGAAACAGTTGGGTGAAGGCGAGGAAGGCAAGGCCGCCGAACTGGCCGAACTCGACAAGGCGATCACCGAGGCCGAAATGCCGAAAGAGGTGAACGACGCCGCCCGCAAGGAGCTGCGCCGGCTGCAACGCATGCCGGAAGCGGCCGCCGAGTACGGCATGGTGCGCACCTATCTCGACTGGCTGATCGAGCTGCCCTGGAAGCTGCCCGAGGAAGCCGAAATCGACATCGAGGAAGCCAAGCGCATTCTCGACGCCGACCACTACGGGCTGCCCAAGATCAAGCGGCGCATCATCGAGTATCTCGCCGTGCGCAAGCTTGCCCCGCAAGGCAAGGCGCCGATCCTGTGCTTCGTCGGTCCTCCGGGCGTCGGCAAGACCTCGCTCGGTCAGTCGATCGCGCGCGCCATGAACCGCAAGTTCGTGCGGGTGTCGCTCGGTGGCTTGCACGACGAAGCCGAGATCCGCGGTCACCGGCGCACCTACATCGGCGCGTTGCCCGGCAACATCATCCAGGGCATCCGCAAGGCCGGAACGCGCAACTGCGTGATGATGCTGGACGAGATCGACAAGCTCGGCGCCGGCATCCACGGCGACCCGTCGGCGGCGTTGCTGGAGGTGCTCGATCCGGAGCAGAACAACACGTTCCGCGACAACTATCTCGGCGTTCCGTTCGACCTTTCGCGCGTGGTGTTCATCACGACGGCGAACATGCTCGACACCATTCCGGGGCCGTTGCGCGACCGCATGGAGATCATCAGCCTCGCCGGTTACACCGACGTGGAAAAGCTGCAGATCGCCACGCGCTATCTGGTGAAGCGCCAGATGGAGGCGAACGGAATCAAGGAGGGTCAGGTCGAAATCAGCGAGGCCGCGCTCACCGAGATCATCCAGCACTACACGCGGGAAGCCGGCGTGCGCAATCTCGAGCGCGAGATCGGCAAGGCGCTGCGCCATGCCGCCGTGCGCATCGCGGAAGGCGCATCGGGCCAGATCACTATCGACCGCGACGACATCCAGACAATCCTGGGCGCGCCGCAGTTCGAGAGCGAAGTGGCCATGCGCACCAGCGTGCCGGGCGTGGCGACCGGGCTTGCCTGGACGCCGGTCGGCGGCGACATCCTCTTCATCGAGGCAACCCGCCTGCCCGGCCACGGCAAGCTGATCCTCACCGGCCAGCTCGGCGACGTCATGAAGGAGAGCGCGCAGGCGGCGCTCAGCATCGTGAAGAACAGGGCCTCCCTGTTCGGCATCGACCCGGCGCTGTTCGAGAAAAGCGACATCCACGTGCACGTTCCCGCGGGCGCCATCCCGAAGGACGGGCCGAGCGCGGGCGTTGCCATGTTCATGGCGCTCACCTCGCTGATGACCGATCGCACCATCCGCAACGATACCGCCATGACCGGCGAGATCAGCCTGCGCGGCCTGGTGCTGCCGGTCGGCGGCATCAAGGAGAAGGTGGTGGCGGCGGCGCGCGCCGGCTTGAAACGCGTGATGCTGCCGGCGAGGAACCGCAAGGACTTCGACGACATCCCCGAAGAGGCGCGCAAACAGCTCGAGTTCGTCTGGCTTGAGCGCGTCGACGACGCGGTGGCGGCGGCCTTGGAGCCGGCGCCGCAAAGCAAGGCGTCCGCCGCGAAAGCGGACGCCAGCGCTGCGGCCTAACTTTTCTTCGGTGGCTTCGGCGCGACGTTGGCGCCGGGCTCCTTGCCCCAGGTCAGGGAATAAAGATCGAAACGGCGATCGCGCAGGTTCATGACTGTGCCGTCCTGGCGCGAGGCGCGCAGCGAATCGAGCTGCAGGTCGGCGATGGCCACCATCTCCACGTTCGGGGTCGTATCGGCGGCCACGCCATCGCGTGCGAAAGGAAAATCGCAAGGCGTCAGCACGCAACTTTGCGAGTACTGGATGTCCATATTCTCGACGTTGGGCAGATTGCCGACGTTGCCGGCCATGACGACGTAACACTGGTTTTCGACCGTGCGCGCGTGCGCACAATAGCGGACACGGTTATAGGCCTGCGGATTATCGGTGCAGAACGGCACGAACAGCAAGAGCGCGCCCTGATCGATGAGGTATCGCGTCATCTCCGGAAACTCGCAATCGTAACAGATCTGCACGCCGATCGGGCCGCAATCCGTCTGCACGATTTCGACGTTGCTTCCACCTTTGATGTTCCACCAATATCGCTCGCTCGGCGTCGGGTGAACTTTGTGCCGAGGATGCACGCTGCCGTCGCGCAGACAGACGTAGCAGATATTGTAGACTTCGCCGTCGGCCTCGCGCGTCGGGTGCGAGCCGCCGATAATGTTAACGTTATAACTCACGGCGAGACGGCTCATCAGCTCCTTGAGACGCTCCGTGTATGTGGTCAGCGTTCCGATCGCCTCGGCGGCAGGAATGCGTTTGTTGTCGATCGACAGAAGCTGGAGCGTGAACAGCTCGGGAAACAGGACGAAATCGGCTTTGTAGTCGGCGACCACGTCGACGAAATACTCGACCTGCTTGGCGAACTCTTCGAATGACGTCAGCGCGCGCTGCTGGTATTGCACCGCCGCCACCCGCACGGTTTGCAGTCCGCGGGTCGCCGTGCCGGCGACGATCACCGCGTCATCCGGCACTTGCGGGTTGCGCCAGACCATATGCGTGGCATAGCCGCGCGATTCATGATCGATCGGAAGATATTCATGCAGCATGCCGATCGGCTGGAAACCGTTGCGGATCTGAAAACCGATCACCGGGTCCCGCAGCTTGCCGGCCTGCACCAGTTCGAGATATTTCTCGGCCGAGCCGACGGAATTCCATCGGCGCGCGAGTTGCGGCATGCGCCCGGCAAAAACGATGCCTTTCAACCGGAGATGCTGACAAAGCCGTTTGCGTTCGTTGTAGAGCCGCTGCCCGATGCGCAGGCCGCGAAAATCCGGATCGACACAGACGTCCATGCCGTACAGCCAGTCGCCTTTGACATCGTGACGCGAGGCGAAACCGCGGCCGGTAATCGTCACCCAGTCGTGCGGTTTGAGCGCCACGTCGCCGGAAATCCGGAACGTGACGCAATAGCCGACGATGTTGTTCTCATAGATCGCAACGAACTGGCCCTCACTGAATTGGTGCTGGTGGCCGAGCAATTGCGCTTCGGAATAGGCGCCGGCCGGTCCCAGCGAGGCATAGGCTTTGGCCATCAGCGCCCGAATCGCGGGGACGTCGCCGGGCACGGCGTTACGGACCACCAGTTTGGGGCGAGTATCCTTTTCGCGAAGTGTCTTGCCAGAATCGGTGTCGGTTTTCATGGGCTCGCTTTAGCCTGAAAATTGTGGCCATCCCACGCCGTCAGGGCTGCGGCGCTGGCGCGTAGGCGTTTTTCTCAAGCTTGTCCAGCGCGCGCTCGTCGCGCGGCCCACACCCCGGTGCGGCCGAATGGCGCAAGGCGTTGGCAGCAATCGGCAATCAGAACTCGAGCTTGTCCTGCACCGCCGCAAGCCCCGCTTTGGCGCAGGCCTCGTCCTTGTCGCCGCCGGGCGCGCCGGCAACGCCGATACCGCCGAGCAGCGAGCCGCCGGCCTCGATCATGAGGCCGCCGACCAGCGGCGTCACTTGCGGCAGGCCCGCAAGCCCGGCGCCGATGCTGCCGTCCTTGATCGCCTTCACGAAGTCGGCGGTGTTGCGGGTAAAGGTCACCGCCGTCCAGGCCTTGCCCTTGGCGATGTCGAGCGCGCCGACCGGCGTGAAGCGGTCGCGCAGGCTGACCAGCGGGTTGCCGAAGCGGTCGAGCACCACGACGGCGACCTGATAGCCATCGTCGCGGCATTTCTTGAGCGCGGTGCGCGCCAGATCGAAGGCGACGTCAGGCGCGAGCGATTTGTACGTGATGATGCCGTCCGCCGCTCGCGCCGGCAACGCCTGCGCGAGCACCGCTGCCGCGATCGCCGCGAAAACAATCCGCTTCACAGTCGCCTCCTCTGATTGGCCGACTTTTTATGGCCGGATATAGCTCCAGCCCTTCTCCTGTAGCTCGGTCAGGCGCACGACGCCGGACGACACCATCGAGGCCTGCGGAACGATCGGCACCGCATGGCCTTCCTTCTTCTCCATCGCCTTCTTGGTGTTGCCGCAGGCCGAGAACGCCACCTTCGACGGGAAACTGCCTTCCTTGAGGCTCTTCAAACGCGCCTTCACCGGCGACTTGTCTTCGCGCAGCATGTTGAGCCCGGGCCCGTAGGCAACGACCTCGACATCCGCCTGCTCACCCTTGCCGTGGTAATAAGACAACACGTTCGCAACGTTGTTGAGAACGAGGTTCATCACCGCCGGGTCGTTTTGATCGACCTGGAAGACGATGTGGTGGGCCTTGGCGGTTTCGGCCGCGTGACCGGGGGCGGCGAGCATCGCTCCGGCCACGAACGCGGCGCCGAAGGCGAGAATGCGAAGCAGATTCTTCATCTGAGTTCTCCGAGTTATGGACGCACAAGTGTGTAGCCCTTGGCGGTCAAGGCCAGGATGCGGGCAACGCCCACCTGCACCTTCACCGCTTTCGGATTGATGTTGACGTGCTTGCCCTCACGTTCGAGCGTATCGACCGTGTTCATGCAGATGTCGAACTGAACGCCTTGCGAGACCAAGCTGTCGACGCGCGTGCGGTTCGGGCTCTCCGCGCGCAACAGGTCGATGCCGGGGCCGAACGCGACGACCTCGATGGCGATCTTGTCGGGATCGTAGTTTTTCAGGAGATTGTTGGCGACGCTGAGCACCAGCGCCTGTTTGCTGGCGTCGCGGTCGGAGAGCTGCAGCACCAGGTGATACTCGGCGAACGGCTTGTCCCTGATCGGCGGCTCCGACACGCTTTGCGCAGCCGCAGGCGCCATCAAGGCCGCCAAGACGGCTAACATGACGGCCGCCACCCGAACGGGACGGAAGAGCCAAATAGACATTTGCGTTCTCTATCCGGATATCCCCGGATTGTTCGCCACGCCTTTGAGGACGACCTTGTTGAATTTCTTCGGCTTCGCGGTTTTTTCGCGGCGCAGATAATCGGCCACCACATCCCATACCGGCTTGCCGGTTTGCGGGTTGACCGAAGCCCAGCCCGCCACCTTGTAGCTCTTGCCGGCCTCGATCTTTTTGCCGCTGTCGAGCGTCATGTCGGAAATGCGTTTGCCAACCGGCTGCGCGGGCGCGCAGGCGTAATCCATGCCTCCCAGGCGCACCATGTCGCCGCCCTGCTGGCGATAGGGATCCGGATTGAACAGGTTGTCGCAGACGTCTTCCATCACCGCCTTGATCTGGTCGCCGGTCATCTCCGTCACATAGACTTCCGGGTAGGTGATGGCGGTCTCCGAGAGAATGTCTCCCATCGTGATCGGCTCGCCGGGCAGCACCGTATTGCCCCAGCGGAAGCCGGGCGACAGCGCGAGCTCGGTGTCGAGCTCATGGCGCAGCGCGTCACAAATCACCTGGTCCATGGTGCCGTTGAAATTGCCGCGCCGGTAAAGCAGATCGCCCGCCACCGCGAGCTTTTCATCGAACTTGGCGTCGTGCGGCTTGGCAAGCCGGTCGATCAGCGCCTGCATGTCCGCGTCCGGCTTCAACAAGCCGGCATAGACCGGCAGCAGATGAAAGCGCACGTCCTTAACCCGCCCTTTGGCCAGATCGAGATCGAGCACGCCGAGGAATTTGCCGCTCGAGCCGCCGTTGATCACCAGCGTCTTGCCGCCGGCATTGGTCACCGCGACCGGCTGCGGCACGGCATCATGTGTGTGACCGCCGAGGATCACGTCGATACCGGTAACATTGGCCGCAAGCTTCAAGTCGACGTCCATGCCGTTATGCGAGAGCAGGACGACGGCGTCGACCTTGTCTTTGCCGCGCAGTGTGTCGACCACTTTCTGCATCTCGTCATCGCGGATGCCGAAGGTCCAGTCGGGCACGAAGCGCTTGGGATGCGCGATCGGGACGTAAGGGAAGGCCTGTCCGATCACGCCGACACGGAAGCCGCCCACCTCCTTGATTGCCGCCGGCTTGAACACGCGGCCCGTTGCCGCATCGAAAGCCGGCTTGTTGTCGAAGCCTGCCTCCTCCGTGAGGAAGACGTTCTGCGCAAGAAATTCGCCTTTGAAGCGCTTGATGTTGGCGCGCAGTCCGTCTTCGCCATAAGTGAATTCCCAATGCCCGGTCATCGCCTCGATGCCGAGCAGATTGGCGGCGTCCACCATGTCCCCGCCATGCGAGGCGTTGGCAAGCCCGCTGCCCTGCCACAGGTCGCCGCCGTCGAGCAGCAGCGAACGCCCGGCACCAGCGTCGGCGCGGACGCGATCGATCAGCGTTTTCAGATGCGCGAAACCGCCCAGCCGGCCGTAGCGGTGCGCGGCTTCGGCGAAATCGAGATAGGTGAACGCGTGTGCGAGGCGCGTATTCGGCTTAACGCCGAAATGCTCGAGAAACGCGCGCCCGACCAGGTGCGGCGGTTTACCCGCCATCGCGCCAACGCCGAGATTGACGCTCGGCTCGCGGAAAAAGACGGGGCGAAGCTGCGCATGGGTGTCGGTCGTGTGCAGGATTCGCACGTTGCCGAACTTGCCGATGTCGTAAAGTTCATCAGCTTCGGCGGCGCTAGCGTTGCGCGGGATCACACCTGCGACCGCCGCCGCCGAGAGCAGCTTCAACACCTCGCGGCGGCGCATCGTCTTGGTTCTCCTGAACGTCCGGCCCGCCTGCCTCAGCGGACGACGGCGTCCTTCCAAATCTTCTTCTGTTGTTCGGCCTGCGCGATCGACGCTTTCGCCAGCGCCTCGGCTTCCTTGGCATGTTTGACGGCTTCATCGAACTTGCCGGCGTCGCCCGCCTTTTTTGCCGCCTTGAGCTCCTTGTCGGTGGTCGACCAGCCGGTCTTCATGCTGAGCGCTTGCTTGGCGGCAGCTTCCGCCTTGCCATAGGCGGCCTTGAAATCGTCGGCCGGTGCGGCAACTACGGCCGTGGCGAAACCGCCAACGGACAGGACGACGGCCAACTGGATGAGAAAACGATTGCGCATTTTAATCCTCCACATCGGTCCGTTACGGACGCGCGCCCGGCCCTGAGATCGGTAGGCCGTTGGCCATGTACGACAGGAAATATTCGACATCGCGATAAAGCACGTCGTTCGGCTTGAGCGGCGTCGCGCGCACCTGGCTGTTGCAGGACGTGATGCGGCGGCTGGTGGTGCCCATACCGCCCCAATTCGAACGGTAGATCGGCAACGCGTTCATGATGCCGAGGGCCGGCGCCAGCACTTCGGTGCGGAGATGTTTGCCGGCCATCTGCACGTGGCAGCTCGCGCAGGAGAAGTTGAACTGGCCGCGCCGGGTGTAGAAATATTCCTTGCCGTTCTCGTAGGCGGCAAGCGCCCGCGGATCGTTCGGGATCTTGATCGACATCGGCTTGCCGCGGGAGGTGAAGGCCATGTATGCGGTCAGCGCAGCCATGTCGCCTTTCTTGTAGTCGTAGGGCTTCTCGCCGTTGGCCTCGCGACACTCGTTGAGCGCGACCTCAAGCGTGATCACCTTGCCCGACTTGGCGTCGAACTTGGGGTAGTTCTGGCGGATGCCGATGCCCTTATTCTCGAAGCAGTCGCCGTAGGTCTTGCCGTTCTTGAATGGCTTCGCGAACATCGCCTTGCCCTTGTCGACGGAAAACTCATACGGCGGAAACTCTTCTTTTGCTTCCCACTGCTTGCGAAGGTCGGCATCCATCGAATAGGGGCCGTTGACGAAGTCTTTGAGCGGCACCTTCGGGAATTGCTCGGTGAAATGTTTGACGAAGGCCTTGCGGTCCGCCTCCGGCTCGTTGCTGGCGGCCAGCAGAGGCTGCGCCGCGCCGACGACCATCGCGACCCCAATCAAAACTTTGCGCAGCATTCAATCCTCCCTATCGCCCGTGCGGGCTTATTGAATTTTGGCGACCAGCTGATCCTTTTCGCCTTTGTTGTCGACCCAGCTGACAGTGATGTCGTCACCCTTTTTGCCGCCCTTGAAGCTGAATTTCACATAAGGGTCTTTCGAAATGGCCGGCCCCCACAGAGCGGTAAATACCGTCTTGCCGCCATGATCGAACTGCAGCACCTCGATGTGATGCGCCGGGATGAGTTTGCCCGAGCGGTCCTTGACGAAACCGGAATCCATCGGATGCCGGATCAGCGACTGGACCGTGGTCTTGTCACCGCCTGCGACGGCCTTGACGCGGATTGTCGATGCCATTGTTTTTGCCCTTCTGTTCGATCAGCCGCCGCAACCGCCGACGGTGACTTTCACGTCTTTGCTGGCGCTGTAGAGCTTGCCGTTCGACTCGACGACGGCGACGACCTTGCTGGTCTTGGCCATCTTCAGCCGGTTCGATACCGCCGCTTCGGTGCCTTCCGGAATCTTGTAGGCGGCGGCCAAGACGTTCGGATTGTTGAGGACCAGAACGGCAATTCCGGTGACCTTCGGCAGCGAGCTGGTAACCGCGATCGGCACCACCGCGCCGTTTTCGGCGATTTCCGGCGCATCGAGGCTGATCTTGTCGGAAGCCTCGGCGGTCTTGCCGTAGAGCGCCTTCAACGCATCGGCCTCGCTCTTGGCCTTGAACGCATCGCCGGGCCACTGCTTGACGTCGGCGGCGGCAAAGGCCGGGAACGGAAAGCTGCCCAAGCCCATTCCCACCAAGCCGCCGGCGACGGCGCCTTTCAGGATCGTGCGCCGCGTCGTATTGGGCGCGTGCGAAAACTCAGTCATTGCATGGTCTCCATGTTGGCTCACACGCACGGGTCAGAGCGTGTAGAGGAAATCGACGATGGCCTCGATTTCCTTGTCAGTCAGAATGAGGTTGCGCTTGAACGGCGGCATCACCGTTTCCTCAACGCGCTTGGTCTCGTCGGAAATGATCGCAACCAGTTCCTTGCGATCGGGAAAGCGCTTTTTCATGTCCGACAGTTCGGGAGCGACGTTGCCCGGATCGGAATAGCCTTTGATGACGTGGCAGGTGACGCAGTTGCCCTTGGAGCGGTTGAATGTGAGCTTCTGGCCATCCGAAGGCGCCGCCGAGACCGCGCTCATTCCGAAGAGAACCGCACCGATAATCCCGGCAAAGATCGCCGCCGGCACGATGTGCGAATGTCTCAGTTCCATCTTTTCCTCCCCACGCACCCGGCCGTTATGCCCGGCCTTTGTGCGTTATCTTCTTAATTGCTACGACGTCTCGTTATTTCGTTGTCACATCTACTTTATGCGACAGGTCATTTTGCGCAATGAAATTGTTTGCCTTCTAAACTGCAATGGCGAGCACGTTTAGAACGCAAACTTCCATCCTGCCGGCACGTTAACTCTGCGCGGTACGATTCATTTCCGTGCTGCGAAGGCCAAAGTGCCTTATCAATTTTTCCGTTTGAATTGTTCGCTTCTGCTTATAACTCCGTCGCTCATTACACATTCAACTTGAACTAAATGTCGGCAGCCGTCCAGCCCAAACGATAGGATTGCGTGCCTAGAGGGCACGCGGCCGCAGCCAATCGACGTGCGCGTTATTTCGTGTCGAGGGCGAAGACGCCATTCCAGTCAGGCGGCGGCGGCTCTTTGAGAAAAGCCGCACAGCGGGCGGCGTAAAGATCGCCGAGGTAGCTCAGGCCAAACTCACTGCTGGCCTCGCGGCAGCGCTGGATCGCCTGCTGCGCGCCGGCAAAATCGCGGTTCCGGTAACGCGCCAGCACATCGTTGAAGACGGTATGGACGTGCTTGAAGCGGTCGCCGGCGGCGACATCTTCGCGGCCGAGCAACGCGTAGATGCGCTCCGGTTCGCTCTTGCCTTTGACCGTGATGCAATCGAGCTCCAGCACCGCGAATTTGTCCCGCGCCAACTCGGCCGTGTTGGAACCGAGTATGACGGAGACGCCGTACGACTTGGTCTGGCCTTCCAGCCGTGACGCCAGATTGACCGGATCGCCCAGCACAGAATAATTGAAGCGCAGGTCGGAACCCATATTGCCGACCACGCAATGGCCGGTGTTGATGCCGATGCCGATCTTGATCGGGATGAACTTGTGCCCGGCTGCGTCCGCCTCTTCCTTGCGCTGGGCGTTCAACGTCTCGACGCGGCGAAGCATTTCGAGCGCGGCCTCGCAGGCATTGATCTCCTGGTTTTCATCGTGCAGCGGCGCGTTCCAGAACGCCATGATGGCGTCACCGATATATTTGTCGATCGTTCCGTTGTGATCGATGATGGCGTCTGTCATCGGCGTGAGGAAATGGTTCATCAGCGAGGTCAACCCTTGCGGGTCGTGCTTGTACATTTCCGAGATGGTGGTGAAGCCGCGCACGTCGCTGAACAGGATCGTCATGTCGCGCTCTTCGCCGCCGAGCACCAGGGTTTCGTGCGAATGCGCGAGTTGCTCGACCAGCGACGGCGCCAGGTATTGCCCGAACGCCGTGCGGATACGGTAGCGCTGAAGCTGCTCGCGGAAGTAGTTGATGAAAATGAGGGTGAGATAGATGAGGAAGGTCGCGAGCAGCGGATAGGTCGCATCGATCAGCAGCCGGTGCTCGGTGAAGAAGTACCAGGAGCCCGCCGCCAGCACCGCGCCCACCACGGCGCCAAGCGCCAGCATCATGCTGGCGCCGAGAACGGGACCGAGCGCAATAATGGCAAGCCCGACAACGACCGCGGCGGCAAGCTCCGCGCCGATGGCGTAATTCGGATAAGTGAGCACCGAATTGCTCAGCACACTTTCCAGGATCTGGGCATGCACTTCGACGCCCGACATTGCCGGATCGATCGGCGTGGTCTTGATGTCGCGCAGGCCGATCGCGGACGTTCCGATCAGCACCAGCTTGCGGTTGACCTTGTCGGCCGGCACGCGGTCTTCCAGAACGTCCTTGGCCGAGACGTAGCGCTTGGGATCGTAGTGCGAGAAGTGAATCCAGAGCTGACCGTTGCGGTCGGTCGGTATGACGAGACCGGGAATGGCGACGTTCTGGATGCCGGCGGCGTCGCTCTTGATCCTGATCGCGCCGGAATGCGTGACCACGCGCAACATTTCGAGCGCCAGCCCGGGAACGATCTTGCCCTCCGCCTTCATCACCATGGGCGCGCGGCGCACGATGCCGTCGGGCTCGGCGCGGATCGACAGCATGCCGCGGCCGGCGGCGGCGCGCTCAAGCACCGGAATGTTGCGCAGCAATCCGGGGAACGTCATCAGGTAGCGGCTGGGGTTCGGTCCTATCATCGCAAAACCCGCCGTCGGCTTGGCCGGGCTGGCGTACTTCAACGCAAGGTGATGGCCGGATTCACCGAGCACGACGCGGCCCGAGCGCTTGATGGCTTGCGCGAAAACCTCGTCGTTGCTCGGCAGCTTTTCAAGCTGCGCACGGGTCTGTTCGTCGAGATTGCGGAAGCTCTGCGCCGCGACCCCCGGCGACATCCGGTCGGGTTCGGCAAAGATGATGTCGAAGGCGACGGCCGCTGCTCCCAAGCGGGTGAGCTTGTTCACCAGGTCGGCGAGC
The DNA here is from genome assembly GCA_963840065.1 of uncultured Alphaproteobacteria bacterium. Classification (GTDB taxonomy): domain Bacteria; phylum Pseudomonadota; class Alphaproteobacteria; order Rhizobiales; family Xanthobacteraceae; genus Pseudolabrys. The sequence goes on from CAWIXF010000015.1 coordinate 330,835, forward strand.
AGCGTGCGCGGCCACGGCCATTGTCCGAAAGCGGCGAGGCTCGCGTCGTCGATATCGACGATCACCGCCGGCCGCAACGTGACCGCGCGCGGCTTGACCTCCTGGTAGAAGTCGAATGTGCGCGCGCGCAGCGACTGGAGCGGCGGCGGATCCCAGATGCGCAGCATGACCAGCGCCGCCAGCAGGAACAGACAGACGACGCGGCCAAGCCCGAATGATTGCGCCAGGCGGGAAAGCTTCTTCATGTCATGCGACCGGACCGGCGGCTTGGGTCATGAACTCGCCGACATGCTATCACGCTTCGGAAGGTAATCGTGACCGGTTTTGTAATGAATTGTGCCGAAGCGCGGGTCTTTCGCTCACTTCTCGCGAAACGCCCGCATGAATTGGTCTTGCAGCGGCTTCATCAGATAGGAGATGACGGTGCGCTCGCCTGTCTGTACGAAAGCCTCGACCGGCATGCCCGGCAGAAGCTTCAAATCGCCGAGTTGTTTGGCCGCATTGTGCGGCAGGCTGATGCGGACGGTGTAATAGGTCTGGCCGGTGCGCTGATCGGTCGTCGTGTCCGCAGAAACACGCGTGATCGTTCCGTTGATTTCCGGCGTCGTGCGCATGTTGAAGGCGGTAAATCTTAGCACCGCCGGCTGGCCGATCTGTACGTGATCGATATCCTGCGGGTGAACCTTGGCCTCGACTTGCAGATTGTCTGCGTCGGGCACGATCAGCATGATCGGCTCGCCGGCGGTGATCACACCACCGACGGTATGCACGGCGGACTGAAACACGGTCCCGGTCTGCGGCGCGCGGATGTCAGTGCGGCGCAACTGGTCTTCGGCGGTCACCTTGCGCTCGACGAACTCGCCGATTTTGCTTTCGATGTCGCGCAGTTCCTTGGCCACCTCGCTGCTAAGGTCCTGGTCGACTTGGATGATCTGCAGGCGGATCTCGGAAATCCTGCCTTTCGTCTGCGCCGCCGAGGAGATGAGTTGCGCCCGTTCGCCGGCCAACCGCGCAGCCTCACGCTCGAGCTGGGTCAGCCGATTAATCTGCACCAGGTTTTTGGCGTAAAGCTCGCGCACGCCTTTGAGCTCGCGACTGATAAGATCCATCTCTTTGCTTTTCGCGTCTTGTTGCGCGTCGATGCCGGTGACTTCCTGTTGCAGCTGTTCGATGCGTTGCTGCAACTGCGCTTTCTGGCCGAGCCGCGCCGTGCGCCGCAACTGGAACAGCTTGCGCTCGTTCGCCATCGCCCCCTTTGCGTCTTTGCCGTCTGCGGCCAGCAGTTCCGGCGGAAATTTGACCGTGTCCGATCCGTCGCGCTCGGCTTCCAGCCGCGCTTTGCGCGCCATCAACTCGTCGAGACCCTTGGTGACAATCGCCAGGTTGGCCTGCATCACCGTTTCGTCGAGTTGCACGAGGATATCGCCGGCTTTGACGTGATCGCCGTCATGCGCAAGCAGCTTGCCGACGATACCGCCGGTCGGATGCTGCACTTTTTTCACATTTGAATCGACGACGACCGAGCCTTCGGCGATGAGCGCGCTGGACATTTCGGTGGTGGCCGCCCAGCCACCGACGCCACCCCCAAGCAGCGCGACGATCGCAACACCCGCTATGAGATGACGGCGGATGGATGCCTGCGAACTGCCGGTGTCCGGCGGCATGAGGCGGGCGACCAAGGGGGAGAAAAGCTGTTTGACGATGGTCATGCGCCGGCGCTCCCTCCGTCGGGGACCACCATTTTCAACGGCCGCGCCGCAGGCGTGACGGTCGGCCGCTGCAGCACGCGTGATAGAATTTCGTCTTTCGGACCGAATGCCTGCTGCCGGCCCTGGTTCATGACCAAAATGTTGTCGACACCGGCGATAGCGCTTGGGCGATGGGCAACGACGATCACAATACCCTTACGCTCTCGCACACCGAGGATCGCGCGGGTGAGCGCTTCGTCACCCTCCGAATCGAGATGGGAATTCGGCTCGTCGAGCACGACCAGGAAGGGATTGCGATAAACGGCGCGCGCAAGCGCGACCCGCTGCGCCTGCCCGACCGACAGAGCGGAACCGTGTTCGCCGACTTGGGTATCGTATCCAGCCGGTAGCGCAACGATCATGTCGTGGACGCCGACCGCCTTGGCGGCCACGATAATCGCATCCGAATCGGGCTGGTTCTCGAAGCGCGCGATGTTTTCCGCCACCGTGCCGCCGAGCAATTCCACGTCCTGCGGCAAATACCCGACATGACGGCCAAGCAATTCCGGCGACCATTGATCGAGCGCGGCGCCGTCAAGCCGCACCTTGCCGCGCACGGGCTGCCAGACGCCGACCAGAAGCCGCGCCAGCGACGACTTGCCGGAACCGCTCGGCCCGATGATGCCGAGTCCCTGCCCGGCTTCGAGCTTGAAGGCGATGTCCTGCGCGACCAGTTTCTGCACGCCGGGCGGCGAAGCGCTCACGCCTTCGACCGCTAGCCGGTGCGCCGGCGCCTGCAACGCCATCGGCGGCGATCGTGCGGGTAGAATGGCCAAAAGCAGGTTGAGCCGCTGCCACGCTTGCCGGGCGCCAATAAAACTCTTCCAATGCGCGATGGCGAGATCAACCGGCGCCAAAGCGCGCGCGCTCAGAATCGAGCCCGCGATAATGATGCCGGCACTCGCCTCCTGGATGATCACCAGATAGGCGCCGACCGCGAGCACGCCTGATTGCAGCATCATCCGCAACACTTTGGACATGGCTCCCAGGCCGCCGCCGACATCGGCGGTCCGGCGCTGGTTCTGCTGAAACCGGCGGTTGGCCTCGTTCCAACGCTTGGCCATGCGCCCAGCCATGCCCATTGCGGTGATGGCTTCTGCATTGCGTCGGCTGGTTTCGGCCAGGCTGTTGCGTTCCATCGCCGCTTCTGTCGCCAGTCTGCTCGGCCCGCGCATCAGCGTTTCGGTCACCAGCGTCAAGATGATGAGGATGATCGCGCCAATCAGCGCGGTGACGCCGATCAGCGGATGGAATGCAAAGCAGATGACAAGATAGATCGGCAGCCAGGGCAGATCGAACAAGGCGATGGGACCGGCACTCGACAAAAACGAACGGATCGCGTCGAGGTCACGCAGCGGCTGGTTGCCTTCCGCATGGCTGCCCACCCGCAACGGCAGGCGCACCAAGGTGTCGTAGACGCGGCCGCTCAGCGTTTCGTCAAGCGTTCCACCGACGCGCGCCAGAATGCGCGAACGGATCGTATCGAGAATACCAAGCGCGACATAAAGCCCGGCCACCAGCACAACCAGGCCGACAAGCGTCGCCGTGCTGCGGCTCGGCAAGACGCGATCGTAGACTTCCAGCATGAACATCGCGCCGGTCAACATGAGGATATTGCTCATGCCGCTGATCAGCGCGGTCCCTACGAAGGCGCCACGGCAGGCGGCGAGCGCGGCGGCAAGCTCGGGTGAACTTTCGGTGTTGTGAGGCAATTTTTTCATGAATTGCGGCCGGCGACCCAGTCGCGGCTACACGACGTGAGTGCTGGAGTGCAGATAGGTCTGCAAATCAGTCGTCGATACGCCGGCAAGCGTGACATGGTCGCCATTATGGAAATCGATGACGGCATCGCCAGCGGTCGAAGTGATCAATGTCAAAAGATGGTTAGCCTCGGCGGTCGTCATCGTCGGGGCGAGAACGGCTGAATGTAAATTGTAATCAAGCGTATCGGCACCGAGCTGGAAATTCAAAATGGTGTCGGCGCCGATGCCCGTATTGAAGGCAAACGTATCCGCCGCCGCGCTGCCCCAGGAAATTGAAACTTCCTGCGTCGCCGACAGCGAGGCCTGCCCGTTGGCCGGATGGTCCGTGACGGTCACGTCGTAGGATTGGGTCACAGTTTGTCCGGGCGTGAGGTTTTTAAGCTCAGCGCTGGTCAGGCTGAAATGCCAGTCCACCTCACCCGGCGTGGCGCCGCTGGGCTCCGCCAGTGGATCGATGGCGAAGACGCCGTGGTAGACGCGGCCTTGCGGCTGCACGGATGCGGTATGCGTATCGGGATTCGTGTCGTTGCTATCGACATCCGTAAAATGCACCGCGCCGTTGGCGGCCTGCAGCGGCGTCGCATCGCCGGTTACGATCGTAAAGACATCGAGACCGTTGACACCGGTATTTCCCGGGTTGCTGGCGAGGCCAAGCAACGCATTTTGATCGCCCGATTCGATGGTTTCGAAATAATGGAGGCCGTCGCCGGTCGAATAGCCGATATGAGCGACCGATCCACCCAATCCGTTAACGCCGCCACTGGCGTCGCCCGTGGTCCAGTTGATCGCCTCGTACCGGAACACGATGTCGAAATCTCCGTTGCCGAGGTCGACGAGCTGCAACTGATAGGCATTCAGGTGATCCGTATGCTGATAATAATAGCCGACGTCGTCCCACGTGATGGTGATCACGTGATTCACCGGATCGGCACTGTAGTAGACCATGTTCGTACCGGTAGAATTGCCGCCCGACGTGGCAACCGCGGGGCCACCGCGCGTATCGACGTCGGCCCAAAACGGCGCGATGATCGGATTGTTCAGACCGCCGGATAAAAACGGCGGCGTGTAGGTGCTGCTCGGACCGGCGAAGGTAATATTGCCGTTGTTGTTGATGTAGATCGAATTATAAACGGTCCCAAAGAAATTCAGGCCGCCGGCAAATACCGCGGTGATGTCGAAGGCCAGCGACGAGCCGTCATCGCTATGGTAGCCGCCGACGAGGGTGTAGTCAGGCTGAAAGTAGACGGCATCGCCAAATGGAGTGCTCCCGGGCTGTCCGTTGCTCCCGGGCAAGTTGGTCATCAACGACCCGCCCTGGTCGAGGTACGACGCAGCGACCGGCGTCACCAACGGCGTCGCCACACCTTGCGTCGACGTCGCGCCGACAATCACCGGCGCGTCGTTGACCGGATTGACGGTCACGGCCACCGTGTTTTGTCCGGTGCTCGAATTGCCGTCGCTGACTTCGTAGGTGACCTCGGCCGGACCGTTGTAATCTTGGGCGGGATTGAAGGTCAGCCCGTTCAACGCGGCATTGATGTCGGCCTGCGAGCCGCTGAACGTGATGGCTGCGTCGCTCGTTCCGTCGCCAACGCTGAAATTCAGCCCGGTGACGTTGCTCAGACTGAGCGTGCCATGCGTTGTCGAAAGGCTGACGGTGAGCGTGCTGGTGTCCGCGTCGAAGACCGACACCGAATTGACGTTGGCGTTGCTGAAGACGAGCGCCTGATCTTCGTCGACCGACGCCTGCTGCGGCCCGAATGCAAGCGGCGACAGGTTCACGAGCGGCACGGGAATCGTGACGGTCGTATCTTCAACGACATTTGTAAACGGATTGAAGTCTGAGGTTGTGACCTGAACGTCGATCACGTTGCCGACTGAACCGCCGCCAATACCGACGATGCCGCCGCCGAAGCCGTCCGCATTGGACGCGTGGCTCGCGCCGTTGATGAACTCTAACTGGATTTGCGTGTGCGGATGATCCGTCGATTGCGGATTGGGATTGTTCGGTTGGAAATACTGCTGGATCAGCTGTTGGCCGACCGCCTGCGTGGCAATGATGGCCTGCAGCGCCGAGAGCTCGTAGGCGACCTGTTGCGCGTCTTTTTGCACCTCGTCGACAAGGACCTGCAGCGGCACTTGCGCGGCGTGAAAGACGAGCATCGGGCCATCCTGCGCGATGTGCCCGAGAAGCACTCCGTTCTTGTTGAAGACATCGGCGCCGGTCGCGCTTTGCGTGATCCACATTTGCGCCATATCGCCCGTAACGCCGGTGACGCCGCCGACCGTGCCGCGAATACCCATGGTCGCGACCGGCGTATCGATGGTCATGTCGCCGTTATGCGCAATCTGGCCCGAAATGAATGTGAGCGAACCTTGCACGATGTTCAGGAGTTCCTTGTTTCCTGAACCATTGGGATCGAAAACGAACTCGTTGACGACGAGACGCGTGTTCTCGGTGAGGTTGAGCGTGCTGCCGTCGTTGAAGGTGACGCCCATCTTGCCGCTGACGGTCTGCAGCACGTCGCCTTTGTGGATGGCGTCGCCGGCATTGACCGTGATGGCAACGCCGTTGCGCAGGATGGTGCAATTGCCGTTGACGATGGCGACGCGGCCGACCGCTTCGGCGTCGTTTTGCGGCGGCGTCGCCTGAGCGTACTGCCCGGGCGCCTGCGGGCCGGCGAGCGCTTGCACCACGTCCGGCGTGAGCATGGCGCCGCTCGGCGACATGAGCGTCGCGTACTTGTCGGAGCCGAAATAATCGGGAACGATTGCGGTCTTGCCGTCGGAGCCGGTGAGGATCAGGTCGGGGCCGGCGCGCTTGTAATCGGCATTGAACAGGAGATTGACATCGGGGATCGTCGCTACCGGACCGTGCACCCCATGGTCGATGTCGACTACGATTTTGCCGGCCGGCGAAACGCCGGAATCGGCGCCGACACCAAAATTCGGCCCATCAAGCAGATCAGAGCTTCGCAGCATCGCGATGCATCCTGTCAGGCCTTAAACAGCTAGCTTGTTGTTGTCTGGGTCCAAAGCCCCCGGCCGGGCTTCCTAACAAATTCTTACCGTCGTGGTCCCCATAGTCAATGCACATATAGGGTGGAAGCATGTGAAATTGCAGGGATATTATTAATGAGAGGGGGCGGCGGAAAGCCTCGAGTGCCATCTGTTAACCTTTGGATCGCGGGTCAAACTTGCATTAATTTGTAGCGAACTCAGCCACTTAATGCCGGCGTCTGCTTGGTTTGTCGCTCCAGTCGGGCGAAAGGTTCAAGGGGTGCGCCCATTCACCGCTGCGGCAAATCGAGGTGGCGCAAGCGGTCCAGTTTCGTAATCTCACCGGGCTGCTCCCGGGGGCGGCAGCCCCCAAGCGAAAACCCTCAGCGGCGTCCTTTTTCATGCCCCATCACCTCACCGATGAGCTGCTGAGCCTCTGGGGCGTCCTGAAACGCAACGGCTATCGTTTCGTCCAATATTCGGTCTTGGCCGCCGGCATCGTGGCGATGGCAGCTATGACGGTGCCCGAACTGCGCGGCGAGTCGGGATCGTGGTTGACGGTCGTCTTGTGGGCTTGCCTCGGTTTTTTCGCTGCCGAACTGGCCGTCAAATCTTGGCCGAAAAAGTCACGGCCAAACAAATCCGACCCGGACGCGACGTCTTATCTGTTCTCGCTCTCCGGCCTGATCGACCTGTTGTCGGTGTTGCCGATCCCCCTCGCTCTGCTGTTCGGTGCGTCGCCGCAAAGCGCCTGGCTGTTGGCGTCTTTGTGGCTGCTCAAGCTCACGCCCGTGGGCGCCGGACTGTCCCTGCTCGGCCGCGTCATACGGCAGGAAGCCCGGCCGTTGACGAGTGTCGGCATGCTCTTTCTCATCGTCCTGTTGCTGGCGGCGGTGGCGCTCTATGCGCTTGAGGGCAGCGCACAGCCGGAACGCTTTGGCAGCGTGCCCCGCGCATTGTGGTGGGCGGTAACGACGCTGACCACGACCGGCTACGGCGACGCAGTGCCGCAAACATCGTTCGGCCGCTTGATCGCCGCCCTCGTCATGGTGTGCGGCCTTGGGTTGTTCGGCTTGTGGGCCGGCATTCTCGCCACCGGATTTGCCACCGAACACCGGCGCCGCGATTTCATCCGCAACTGGGACCTGGTGACCAGCGTCCCTTTCCTGCGCAATCTCAACGCGCCGGCCATCATCGAGTTGACGCGCATGCTCAGACGGATCGACCTACCCGAGCGCAGCATGGTGGTGCGGCAAGGACGGCCGGGTGACTGCATGTACTTCATCGCCTCCGGCGAGGTCGAAGTGCGGATCGAGCCAAATCCGATCCGGCTCGGCGCCGGCGCATTCTTCGGTGAAATCGCATTGCTCGACGGCAGCCCGCGCACGGCGACCGTAACGACGACGATGCCGTCAACGCTGTTGATTTTGGAGGTCTCCGACTTCCGCGCCTTCACCGCGCACCATCCGGAGCTGGCGCGATCGGTCGAAGTCGAAGCCGCGCGCCGCCGCGATAAGCAGGATGACGGCGCCGCAAAAACGGCGCGACTTTCGCCGGAGCCTCTGGAGAACTCAGGCGACGGATGACAACTCAACCGCGAACAGAACAAACTAGGCGCGCAGATTGACAGACCATCGATTGCCTCGCCTTGATCCGCCATTCGGCTTAGACTGCCGGACCTGATGTCCTTGGAGTAGCAGACGGATCATCCGACATGCGAATTCGATTTTGGGGCGTCCGCGGAAGCATCGCTTGTTCCGGGCCGGACACGATCCGCTACGGCGGCAATACGCCGTGCATCGAAGTCCGCTGCGGCAGCCGCGTGCTGATCTTCGACGGCGGCACCGGCTTGCGCGCGCTCGGCAACAACCTCGTCAAGGACAATACCGTCCGCGAGTGCGACATTTTTCTCACCCATTGCCACCTCGACCACATCACCGGCATGCCGTTCTTCGCGCCATTTTTTGTTGACGGGTACCATGTTCGAATCTGGGCGGGTAACTTGTTGCCGCAGGAAAGCATCGAGCACGTGATGCGCAGAGTCATGAGCTCGCCGCTGTTTCCGGTCCCGCTGGAGATTTTCAAGGCCAAAATCGAGTTTCACGATTTCAGTTCGGGCGATGTTCTGCGCCCTTACGACGACGTGGTGGTCAACACCGCGCCGCTCGACCATCCGGACGGCGCCAGCGGTTACCGCCTGGAACATGACGGACGTGTGTTCGCGTTGATCAGCGACACCGAAGGCTTTCCGGGAAAGCGCGACAAGGATCTGGTGTCGCTCGCACGTAACGCCGATTTCATCGTCTACGATGCGACCTTCACGGAGCAGGAGATCGTTTCACACGTCGGTTGGGGGCATTCCACCTGGGCGCGCGGGATCAAGCTTGCCGAAGAAGCCGGCGCTAAACAGCTTTGCCTGTTTCATCACGATCCGTCACATGATGACGATTTTATGGATGCCCTCGCCGCCGAAGCCAATAAAGCGCGCCCCGGCACGCTCACCGCGCGCGAAGGCCAGATCATCGAAATTTAAACAAGATGCGCGTCGCCTGTTGCGGTCAAGCTGCGACACAAAGCGCACTTTACGCCGCTGACTCTGGCATCGATGCGTGTTTGGCGATAATTTATCGCAGCGCAGACGGACCGGCCTATTCGGAAGGGGGAGCGTAATGGACGCCCATGATGTCACCTTGGCTTTTGGATTTGTTGGCGGCATCCTCTACATCGCCAGCCACTACATGAAGACGATGGTGCCGTTGCGCCTTTGTGAAATCGCCAGCAACGTTTTGTTCGTCGTCTACGGCCTGATGTACCCCTCCTGGCCGACGCTTGCGCTTTACGGAATTCTCGTCCCGCTCAACACCTATCGCCTGCATGAAATGTTGCAGCTCGTGCGGAAGGTGAAGTCGGCCTCGCAAGGCGACCTGTCGATGGACTGGCTCAAGCCGTTCATGCACAAGCACAGCTACAAGAAAGGCGCGGTCCTGTTCCAGAAGGGCGATCATGCCGAAGAGATGTTCTATATCGTGAGCGGCACCTGTCTCGTCAGGGAGCTCGGTTTGCAGTTGAAGGCCGGGCAGATGTTGGGCGAACTCGGATTCCTCACCCCCGACAACCAGCGCACGCAGACGGTCGAATGCACCGAAGACGTCGAGATGCTGACCATCACCTACGACAAGGTGCGCGAGCTCTATTTCCAGAACCCGTCCTTCGGCTTCTATTTCCTCAAGCTCGCGAGCGAACGCCTCCTCGAAAATGTCAATCGCATGGAGCGCTCGATGGAGTTGCGGCAGCAGCCGGCCCCCGCGTGAGCGGCCGCGCCTTGCCAGAGGCGGCATCGTTAACAATCGGCCAAGCCGCCCGCTCCCGAGACAAGCCCTTGATTTTCGCATCGTTTAGGGCGCCCAGGCGGGCTGCGGCAAAGCTGTCACGAAGAGCCGGTAGGATTGCTCGAATTTGAACGATCACCGCAACGCCGCGTTTGCACTGCCGAACAAAACCCCGTCGTGCCGGGAAAACTTTATCCCTCCGATAATACCTCCGCCGTAGCGTTTCTGCGCACGCCGGGGACAGAGCCGACAACGGCCGAAACCACCCGTGGCGCGCGAGAGGCGTTGAAGTGTCGACTATATCGAAGGTGCGCGCTGCCGCACGTATCATTGCCGTCGCTTGTCTCGTGACGCCGGGTAGCACCGTGGCGACGGCGCGTTCCGTCGCGACCGGCGACCTTGCCGCTTACAGCGCTGCCCCGCTGCCGTATGAATCGGCGACCGTGCCGGCAAGGCGCGAACCATTCGGCACTTCGGTCGCAAGAAACAATCCATTGGCTGTGCGTTGGCGCACGCTGCAAACGTCCATCGACGCGGAAACGCGGTTGCTCGAACTCTGCCGCGCCAATCCACGCGTCTGCCCGGCGTCAGCCACGCGCTTTCTCGCCATTGTCGATGCCGCGCGGCGGCACGACGGGCGTGCGCGGCTTGGTGAAGTCAACCGCGCCGTCAATCTCGCAATTCGCTCGGAAGACGACCGCGCCCAGTACGGCGTCAAGGATCTATGGGCGACGCCGCTGATGACTTTCGCGCGCGGCGCCGGCGATTGTGAGGATTACGCCATCGCCAAATACGCCGCCTTGCGGCTCGCCGGCATGGTCGACGACGATCTTCGGCTGGTGATCCTGCATGACCAGCGCCTCGATCAGGATCATGCGGTGGTGGCGGCGCACGTAGACGGACGCTGGTTCGTGCTCGACAACCGCACAATGTTGCTGCTGGCGGACGCCGACGTCGCCAACGTCAAGCCGCTGTTTGCGCTCGACAGCGGCCGCGACGGCGATGCTCCGATGTTGATGACGGCCTCGCGTTAGGACACACCACCAGCGGCGCGATCATTGACGGCCGCCGGCTTTGGCCGCCTTCGCTTCGTCCCACCACCACAATGCCGGGAAGCCCGACAGGCCGTATTTCGGCAGATGGTCGGGATGGCCGAAGCGGTCCCAACGGGCAACACGCAATTTGCCGTAGGCCCATTGCGGCACGACGTAGTGGTTCCACAGCAAAATGCGGTCGAGCGCTTTTGTGGCGGCAACCAGATCTTCGCGGTTCTCGGCGAAGATGATTTTCTCGATCATCGCGTCGACCGCCGGGTTCTTGATGCCAATGACATTTTCAGACCCCGGTTGATCCGCCGCCTGGGTACCCCAATAGCCACGCTGCTCGCTGCCGGGCTGAAGCGATTCACCCCAGATATAGGTGATGATGTCGAAATCCCACGCGCGCAGCCGATTGATGTATTGCGCCTCATCGACCGTTCGCACCGATACGGTAACGCCGAGTCGTGCGAGCGAGGGCTTGTAGAACAAGTAAACCCGCTCGAATGCCGGCGCGTTGGCCAAGAGCTCAATGGTGAACGGCTCGCCGGTCTTGGCGTTGACGAGCTGCTGGTTGTGAATCTTGTAGCCAGCCTCTCTGAGCAACTTGATGGCATGCCGCAGATTGTTGCGCACCGCCGCGGGGCTGCCATTGACGGGATTCATATAAGGTTTGGTGAAAACTTCCGGCGGCACTTTGTCGCGCACCGCTTGCAGCAGTTCAAGCTCTCGCCCTCCCGGCAGCCCGCTGCACGCGAGATCGGTACCTTCGAAATAGCTGTCGATACGCTTGTACTGACCGAAGAAGATTTGCTTGTTCATCTCCTCGAAATCGAATGCGTAGTTGAACGCGAGCCGCACGCGAGGGTCCTTGAACTTGTCGCGGCGGAGATTGAAGGCGAACGCCTGCATGATACCGATATTGTTGATCGGGAACTCCTGCAGGACGACGCGCTTGTCCTGGACCGCTGGAAAGTCATAGGCGGTGGCCCAGTTCTTCGCGCTATTCTCGGTCCGCCAGTCGACCGAATCTGCCTTGAACGCCTCGATTGCCACTGTGGAGTTGCGGAAATATTCGTACCGCAGTTCGTTGAAATTGGAGCGGCCAATATTGACGTTGATGTCCTTGCCCCAATAGTCCTTGACCCGCTCGACAACGACGTTGTGGCCGGGCGAGAATTCCTTGATGCGGTAAGGTCCGCTGCTCAACGGCGGCTCGAGCGTGGTCTCGCCGATGTGGCGTTGCTTGCCGTCCTTGTCGGTGCCCTCCCACCAATGCTTTGGCAGAACTATGAGATGCCCGATGAGCTGAGGCAGAGCTCGATTTCCGGGCGAATCGAAAGTGAACGTGACCTCGCGATCGCCGCTCTTTTCGGCCTTCGTGACATGGCGATAATCGGCCCCGGCCTGCGGGCTGTATTTCTTGAAAGCATCGAAAGAAAAAACAACATCTTCCGGCGTGACCGGCTTGCCGTCATGCCACTTCGCTTCGGCCCGCAAGCGAAAGGTCGCCGACGAGAAATCTTTCGGATAGCTCACGCTCTCGGCAAGCAGCCCATACTCGCTCGACACTTCGTCGAGCGCCGGTATCAACAGTGTATCGTGGATGAGCTGGATGCCGAGAAAGAGCGATCCTTTGATTCCGGCGACCACCAAATTGAAGTTGTCGTAGGTCCCAAACCCGATCAGCCGCGCCGCGCCGCCTTTCGGTGCGTCCGTATTCACGTAGTCGAAATGCTTGAAACCGGCCGGATACTTCAGGTCGCCGAAATGCGACACGCCATGCCGCCAATCCGAGCCTTCCGCATTGGCGCGGCCAACCCAGGCAGGGAACGGAAGTTGCCGCGCAACAAAGGCGAGCGCGGTGGATATCAATAAAGATCGACGGTTCATTGAACACCCCAATGGACCTTACAAAAAGCGAGCGACGGTCGTCGATTATACACATTTCATCTACAGCGCCAGCGTAACGATGCTGCGACAGCAATGAATTTCAGTATTTGCGTGACATGCAAATGACCACGCGACGCCGCCGGCTCCAAATGCGCCGTTTGCGGCAGCCGCACGTTAAAATGAAATCGAATTGTGATGGTGGAATAGACGACGAGGCGCCGCTGTTTCCGGCGCCTCGTCAGATAGCTAAGGTCCCGCGACCAGGAATGAAATTCCCAAGCCGGGACCAGCCAAGGAACTGGTTAGTTACCGGGGCAAACAGACACGCCGGTGCAGAAACCGAGCGTGTAATTCCCCGCTTTTTCCTTCCCCTTGCCCGCCGCAGTTTCAAGAGCCGCGTCGGAGATCTCGAAGGTGAGGACCTCTTCTTCAATCCGGTCGAAACCGGCTTTATTCTCGCACATGGCATTGATCCTTTCATTCGCCAGCGATCAGGAGGAGGATTTTCTTTGATCCCCCCGCAACATATTTAATCATCGGTCGGGTACGATGTAAAGCAGGTCAAACCACTGGTTTATACAGTTAAAGCTGCTTTAGGCGCGCCCTTTAATACTATCCGAAGGTTTGCACTCGCCGGGCGGTGAGAAAGCTCAAATCGCCAGGATCGGGCAAAAAGCCAATCAAGTCGGGCAAACGGCCATCCCGGTGCAGAAGCCGAGTGTGTAGTTGCCTGCTTTATCCTTACCCTTCCCTCCGGCGGTTTCCAGAGCCTGGTCGGAAACCTCGCAGGTGAGGACCTCTTCTTCAACCCGGTCCAAACCGGACTTCGTGTCACTCATGGCAATCGTCCTTCTTCCTTTCGTTCGCCGGCGATCGGGGAGGAAAAACCAAATGACCCCTATAAAATATTTAAACATCGCCAATAAACATTGTAAAGCGCATCAGCTTGCTGATCTATACAGATAAACCGACTTCGGCTGCGTCGGTTTACTAGTAGAAAGTCTGTGTGCGTTTCCGGTCACGACTTCTCACTCCTACGAGAGTGGCGCGTGTGCGCACACGCCGTGCGGGAGATGACAGGGTCTGTTCTGCCAATAGAATGGCCCGGCCCCGGGGATCCCGATCGGAGAACGATGTGGATGCTTTTTACGAGCGGTTGAGCACGCGCGCCGCGACCATCGACGAACTCCTGTCGGAAGACTTCGAACCCTTACCCGGTCAGAAAGCCGACGCCGACCTGACGGCGCGACGCTTGGCGGCCTGGAGCCAGGCGTCCACCGCCGGCGATCCGGACCTGTTCGGACAGAGGCTGGCGCGGGACAGGCTGACGATCGACCAGGTGCGCGCCCGGTTTGGCGCGGTCCAGCGCAAGGGCACCGCCCCAACCTGGCTTGACGACGCGGTCTGGATCGAGGGGGCGCTGCAGGAAAGCCGCAGCGACATCAAGCGCGCGTCCAGGGCTGCCGGCGCGGAACCCACCGCCTTCGAGCATCTCTTTGTCCCGTTGCTCGAACGCGCCGAGGCGATGATCGAGCGCAACGTCGGCGCACGCGTATTGGTTCATTTGACCGAGCCCGCGCGTGCATCCTTGCGCTTGTCGTTGCTCAAGACACTGTCCGGTTTTTGCGCGCCGGCGCTTTATGAGCGATTTACCGAGGCGCGCAATCGAGACGCCAAAACAGGGCTGTACGAGCGCTTCGTCGCCGCGATGAAAGCCGGCGGCTGGCGCTCGCTGTTCGAGCAAAAGCCGGTTCTGTTGCGGCTGATCGCGACGCTCACGCGGCAATGGATCGACACAACAAGCGAATTCCTCTTGCGGCTCGATGCCGATCTGGCAGCCGTGCGAGACGCCCTTCTCCCGCCTGGAGCGGCCGGCCAAGTGACCGCGATCGAAGGCGGCCTGTCCGATCCCCACAATGACGGGCGCACCGTCCAACTCGTCACGTTCGAGGATGGCGCGCGCATCGTCTACAAGCCGAAGGATTTGCGGCTCGACGCCGCCTGGCATGCGCTGGTCGCGCGCCTGAACGCGGCTTCACCGCCGCACGACCTGAAAGCTGCAAAGGTCATCGCCCGCGACGGCTACGGTTGGACCGATTTCATCGATCACGTCGGTTGCGCCGATACGCAAGGCTATAACCGCTTTTTTCAAAGGGCCGGTGCGTGGCTTGCGCTGTTCCATTGTTTTGCCGCCACCGACATCCATCAGGAAAACATGATCGCGGCCGGCGAGCATCCGGTACCGATCGATCTGGAAATGGTCCTGCAAGCCACCGCCGAGGAGGACAAGGCGCGGGATGCCGAAAGCCAGGCTGTCGATGCCGCAATGGAAATGGTCGCCAGTTCGGTCATGGCGGTCGGCATGCTGCCGGCCTTCGCGCGCTCGCCCGACAATAATGTCTTTGCCTTCGGCGCGATGACCGCGGACTGGACCACAAAGATCAGGGTGAAGTGGAACGCCGTCAATTCGGACGACATGCGGCCGGTCAAGTCGACCGAGATCGGCACGGACATTCCGAACCTGCCGCACGTCGGCGGCCACTATGCAAAATTCGCCGAGCATACCGCCGACTTCATTGCGGGCTTCGAGAGTTATGCGGCGTTCCTGCAGCGGCAGGCCAAGAACAACGAGGACATAGTGTTCGGAGGCTTTTCCGGCTTGCCCGTCCGCAAGGTCATTCGTCCCACCAAATTCTACGACATGCTGCTGCAACGGCTGAAAAGTCATCGCAGCATGGACGATGGCGCCGCCTGGTCGGCGCAAGCCGATTTCGTCGCGCGGCTGGCGGACTGGGACAGCACCTCCGATCTCATTTGGCCTCTGCACCGCGCCGAGCGCGCGGCACTGCTTGCGCTGAACGTGCCGCATTTCGTGTCCGCGAGCGACGCCGACGAGATCAGCGATGCAAGCGGTCTCTCAGCCAGGACCGGCGCGGTGCCGGGACTAGCGCGCGCGCGTGCCCGCCTGCGCGCGTTCGACAAGGAAGACCTCGATTGGCAGGTCACGGTCATCCAACAAAACCTGAACGCGATCGCGCGCGCCGATGCTCATCCGCATGAAAAGAACCGCCAGGCGCAAACTCTCCGCGGGACCAAACCAACGCCCGAAGTTTTTGCCGCGGAAGCCGGCAAGATCGCCGACGAGCTTGCCCGTTATGCCGTACGGCGCGGACCGGGCGCCGCCTGGATCGGGCTCGACTGGCTCGGCGATGCCGATGTCTTTCAACTCGCCTGTCTCGGCACCGATCTCTATAACGGCACTTCCGGCATCGCGCTTTTTCTCGCTGGCCATGCGAGCGTAACCGGCAGCGGCCCCTCGGCCACGCTTGCGCGTGCGGCCCTTTCCCATGTTCGCAAGATTCTGAAGAGCCGCAACGCCGCGCGCACGGCCCGTGCCCTGGGTGTCGGCGGCGCCACCGGGCTTGGCTCGATCGTCTATGCTTTGACCGTGATCGCCAGATTTCTCCGCGACGACGCGATCCTCGCGGATGCCCAGATAGCTTCCGCGCTCATCACGGACGAACTAATTGCAGCCGATAAATATCTCGACGTGATGGGCGGCAGCGCCGGCGCAATCCTCGGACTACTGCGCCTATACCGCGACACGCAATCCGCCGACGTTCTCGCGCGCGCGACGCAATGCGGTGAACACCTGTTGCGCCAGCCGCGCAATGGCCCGGAAGGTCGCCGCTGCTGGAGTGGAGCGGGTCTTGCCGCGCACACGTTGAACGGCATGTCGCACGGCGCGGCCGGCTATGCCTATGCGCTCGCCGCGCTGGCGGCTGCGGCCGGACGGGACGATTTCGCGCAAGCTGCTGCCGAATGCGTCGCCTTCGAGGATGCAAGCTACAACTCGGCGCACAGCAACTGGCCCGACCTGCGCGAAGAGGGAGAACCCGCCTGGCCCTGCCAATGGTGTCACGGCGCACCCGGCATCGGCCTCGCCCGCATCGCGATGAGCCGGCGCGGAACGGCGTCCGAGCAGATCGGCGCGGATATCCGCAACGCGCTCGCAGGCACGGAACGAGGCTGGCCGGGGGTGGTCGATACGCTCTGCTGTGGCGCGCTCGGCAGCGTCGAGTTCTTTTGCGAGGCGGCGGATACGCTCGATCGCAAGGATCTGCACGAAACCGCCGCGCGTCGGCTGCTGGATGTCATCGAGGCCGCGTCGTCGACCGGCGATTTCCGCTGGAACAACGGCAATCGGCGATTCAATCTGGGTCTGTTTCGCGGGCTCGCCGGTGTCGGTTACACGCTTTTGCGCCGGGCCGACGAGACGCTCCCCAACGTTCTGATCTGGGAATGATCGCGCACGAGTGCGGCGGCTACTGCGCCTTGCCGCAATAAGCGTGGATGATGACCTGGAACATATCGAAGGATTGAACGCGAACGGCGCAGTTTGTCGCCGCGTCGAGTGCGAACTTGACGATGTCGCCGGTGACCACCGAATACTGCTTGCCGTTGACGTTGATCGTGGCGCTCGCGTTCGTGGGCGGCCCCACAAGGCCGATATTCAAGCGGCCCTCTGCGGCGTTGATCGATTGATTGGGGTAGAGGCTATAGGTGTCCTTTTTCGGCCTGACCGATTCCAGTTCCGCCTGCACGCTCTTCAGCTTGCCCTGCAACGAAAGGACCTGCGAATTTTGTTCGAGGATGGCGGCTTTCAGCCTCTGGTTTTCAGGCTGAATTTGCTCGATCCGCTTGGTAGCCGTTTCGAGCGGCCGCGTCGCGAGTTTGTGTCCCAGATAAAAGCCCATGACCGTGGAGCCGATAATCAGCAGCAAAGTCACGAGCAGCGAGATGACCCGGCCGCGCCCCTTGAGTGGGCTGCGCTTCCGGCTATGCCGCTCATGCCGGTGGTGAGCCGAACCTGCGGCGTGCACGCTATCGGTCACTTTTCATGCCCTCCCACCTACACACGTTATCGCTTCGGCTCCGGTTTTTGCCCTGGATCGGCCGCAGAGCCCGTTGCCGACTTTGTTCCGTGCAAACTCTCGTTGATCTTGTTCAGCAATGCCTTGATGTCGAACAGATCGTTCGAGAGCTTTTTGGTTGATACCGCATCCGTCCCTGCGGCGACGTCGACTACCGACTTATCCTCGGGAGAAACGGTTTTCTTTGCTTGCCCGGTTTTTTTCGGTACAGCCTCGGTTTTTTCATGGTCCATCGCCGGACTATTGCCGATCGGGGTCGGCGGCATCTGTGCCGGACCGGCGTGTTCAGCGTCGGCCGGCGCCTGCGGGGAATCGACGTTGCCGAGGATGATCGGCAGGCCATTGCGTCCACTGCCGATGACCACGATCTTGGAGTTACGCGACTGCGCAAGCGCAAGCGTCGCCTCGATGCCGCGCCAGCGCAGATAGGAATCGGAAATGCCTTGGCTGACGGTTTTCTGGAACGCAGCGATGCCGTTCGCCTCGACTTGCTTGCGTTTGGCCTCCTCGGCTTCGCGCTCGACGCGATATTTGTACTCCTGAATCTGGTAGTACTGCTCGGTCTGGCGGTTGATCGCCGCAACGATCGCCGGCGGCAATTCGATGCCGAGCACGAGCGTATCGAGAATCTGAATCGCATTCTGCAGGAAACCGTTGTAGTGCTTGGGGTCCGGCTGCTCCATCGCGTCCGGCTGCACCAGATTATTCAGGTTTGCGCCCAGGCTTTTTTGCGAATTGTTGCGGATCTTTTCCTGGATCGCCTCGCGCGAAGTGTAGACCTGCTGCGCCGTGTATTGCGAAATGACCTCGCGCGTCTGACTGCCGATTTCCGGGCTCACCACCGACAGGAAATAGTTCGGGCCGATGAACTTGTGCAGCACGGCGACGGCGTTGTGCAGCAACTGAAACCGGATGCTCACCTGCACGGCGACGTTCACGCCGTCCTTGGTGATCGCGTTGTAGGTCTGCGTCGAGGATTGCAGGCGCAGGTTATAGATGAACAGCTTGTCCCACGGCCAGACGATGTGGAGGCCTTCGTCCCGGAGTTCGATCGGGTCGAGGATCGTGCCGCGGCCGACGAAGCACCAGCAGTACATGTCATAGCCGTTGAAGCGTTTCCAGAGAACGCCCACCGAGCCGCTCGGCACCGTAATCACCACGTATGGGAAAAGCAGAACCGCCATCAGCATTGCCGTCATCAACAGCACGGAGATGCTCGGCAGATGGTGCCGCATGAACCGCCACCACCTTCGCCGCTGCTGCGGCGTCGGCAGCGGATCAATGGAATCTATAGACATCGACATTGGCCGGTCTCCATCGAACGCTACCTTCAGCCGCCTTGCAGCGAACGCTGCTCGACTATGCGTCCTTCTTCCATGCGGATCTTGCGCGCGGGCAAATCCAGTTCATCGAGATAGCGATCATCGTGCGTGATTACGATAACCGTCGCGCCGGATTTGATCATATCCGGCAACAGCTCGTCATAGAACTTGCGCCGGAACTCCGGATCCTGCTCCGCCGTCCATTCGTCGAGCAGCAGGATCGGACGTTTTTCCAGCAAAGTGATGATCAGGGCAAGCCGCCGGCGCTGGCCGCCCGACAGATCGAGCGTGGTGAATTCGCCGTCCCTCAGCTCGGTCTTGTCGATCAACCGGAATTTGGCCATCAGGCTGTCGAACTCGCCCGGTTCCATTTCGGGAATGCCGTAGAGCCGCCGGAACAGGTGGTTGTCGAAGAAGATCGCCGACATGAGCGCGCGGTAGGCGTCGCGCGTCTCGTCGGTGATGCG
Organism: uncultured Alphaproteobacteria bacterium; assembly: GCA_963840065.1. GTDB lineage: Bacteria > Pseudomonadota > Alphaproteobacteria > Rhizobiales > Xanthobacteraceae > Pseudolabrys. The sequence goes on from CAWIXF010000015.1 coordinate 350,328, forward strand.
CATGCCGTCGAGCGTGATTTCGCCGGAGTCCGGCGGATAAAGCCCGGCGAGCACGCGCAGGAACGTCGACTTGCCCGACCCGTTGCCGCCGGTGAGGAAAATAAGTTCGCCGGCGTTCAGCGTGAAATCGAGTGGTCCGATCTGGAACGTCGTGTCGGAGAACTTGTCCGTATAGCGAAACACGATGTTGTGCATCTCGATCGTGTCGAAGCGTTTCGGCAATTTGATATCGCGCTGCCGCTGCGGACCGCCCGCCGCCACTTCCAGCGTACGCTCGAGCGTCTCGATGCGGTCGGCTGCGGCGTTCGCGGTCAGCAGCACGGGAATCGCCTGCACCAGACCGAAACAGGCGCCGACGACGAACATGAGCGCGGTCGTAGTGCTGGTCAGCGACTCGCCGCTGAGCGAGTCGCTGAGATGCGGCGCTATGAACACGACGCCGCCGAGCAGGACGTACATCGCGACCTGCGAGGTCACGATCAGCTTGAAGGTTTCGGCCTGACTGCGAATCTTGATGTTGGCCGCCGTGCGCGAAACGCCGACGGCATCCTCGTACAGCTCATTGCTGCGCTGCCGGTTGAGGCGGACTTCCTTGAAGCCGTCGAGGAAGTCGATCAGCCGATCGAACAGCCGGCGCTCCCAAGCGGCCAATTCCTGCTTTTCCGCGGCGAGCTTCTTGTTCTTGTGGTGGAATATAACCGCTGCGGTCGAAACGATGACGATGGTCAGCGTGATTGCCGCAAGCGACAGGAACGCGACGTAGATCGCCACGAAGAAAATAAGCACCGTGCCCTGAATCGTGAAGCAGAGAAGATTGCTTGCCTGCGTCAGCACCGCGGTGTCGCTGGTGATGGCGGCAACGATGCGCGAGCGCCCGATTTCTTCGATCTCGAGAAGCTCCGAGCGGCGCACGTGATCCATCAGGCGCAGACGCAGCTTGTGGATGATGCTTTCGATCTCGGCCGTCGTCGTGATCGTCACATAGAACTGAGTTTGGACGAACAGAAAGAGCGAGACCACGAACAGCATGGCCGCCCAAAGGCTGCCCGCGCTGTCTTCGCCGCCGCCGCTATGCATGCCGGCGTTGATGGAGGCGAGAATGGCCGCCGTGCTGATACCGCCCAAACCGGACATGAACAGCAGCTTCGGCAGCGAGCTGTGCATTTCGCGGCGAACGAGCTGAATAAACGACATAACAACAATATCTTCGGTTTACACGACCACAGTCCGTCCACGCCGGCATGGCGAGGAACATGCCTGCCGCCCATAATAAAGCAGATTTTTTAGGTCTTGCGACGCCATTCGACGCGGCGCGACGGGCCTGTGAGCAGCAGGACCGGCAGCACCACCAGCGGCGTCACCGCAAGCGCAAGGAGAAACGTCCCAAAAAACCCCATTCGGCGGTCGATGCCGCACAGCCCGGTGAGAATGCAAAAGACGATGTAGACGATCACTTCGAGCATAGGGCCCGGCCTCGCTGCTCCGCTGTTGTTGCGCCGCGGACCGCGGCGCCGCGGGGAGCGGCCCTAGTTCGGATTGGCCGACATCGCCCGCCGTGAGTTCAAGTCCTGGACTGAGACGCTTCCGTGCCGCCGCCGGACTTCCGCGAATCCCACATTTCCTTTTGCGTTTTGATGAACTCGCGATAGTCGGGTGGATTGAAGTCGAGCAGGGTTCCGCCGGACTTGAAATGCTGGACGAAGGCCTTGCCGATCGCATAGGTCGCGCCGGCCGACAACACCGGCATGACAAATGCAGATGCGACCATGCCGATGAGCGGCACCGCCTTGAGTGCGCTGGCGGCGCCGATACCGCTCGAGGCGGGGATCATCGAACCCACGATGGCCGCAACTAGAGACTTACCCCGGTTTTCGTTAAACGGCACGTCGTAGATCTGCGACAGGCGGCGCACCATCTGAACTTGCAGTCCACCCACCGCAAGAACGTCGACGAAAGGAACCGGAATCAACCCACCGACGCCGGACCAGACTGCAAAGCGGTCGATCAATTTCGACGCTATCTCCTCGCGCTGCTCCGGAGTCACTTCATTTTTGGCTTGCTCAGGGGTTGTCGTCATTTTGGTTGCCATGGCGAATCCTTTCGTCCTCCCTGGGCTTTGCCCAAACAACGATCGAGCCGGGTCAATGACCCGCTCGATCCATTCAATTTATGAAGTTTATCATGGCGGCCAGCGGGTGCCAAGCGCACCCCAAAACGGCGCGCTTTCTTGCCTGGCTCGAATAATGTCACGACAGGCGTGTTCCACGCCGCATCATTTCTTGAAGCTGTAGCCGTTGGCCTCATACGCCCGACCCCTGGCATTGAGAACGCTGCCGCCGGCCGGATTGACGTGACAGTATCCGCACTGCTTGCGTTCCTTTTCCGCGTAGGTCGGCAGCGCCGCAGCCGCTCGCGGGTGAATCGCGAAACCGACGAGCAGCGCGGCCGCGAGCAAACTTGACGCGGCAATGGTGACCGTACTCGCCAGGCGAACCCACGATGGTTCTGTCTTTGCCATAGCAACCGTCTCTTTACACTGCACCCCGTCCCGCTGCCCGGCGACGCGCAGGACGGCGACCGGCTATTCCGCTCGCAGAGCGGCATCCGCCTAAATATGTTCCCGTCCAGTTTAGATTATCTCCTTTAAATGACAGTTCGTCGACGGCCGGACCCGGCCTTGCCATAGCAGAATCGCGCTCTCAGTAAACCTTTAGGCATGATTGTCCCGCCCGCGTCCGGTGCGCACTCCAACCAATCTCGGCTGGGACTTCGATCCTGCAGCTTGCCCGCGCGCAGGGACGCCGCGTGCTGCTTGGCGGGCTCCACGCAACTGCGCGATCAGCCGGTCAGGTTGGCCGCAGGCCCTGCCTCTTCTTCAACGCGAGCGACTGCGCACGGCCTATCGGCAATGGCGTCATTATTATAGGGAGCGACACCCTACTCACGCGGGGTCGCTTTGCGAAGTCTGTTCGTCGAGCCGCCGGTGCCAAACAATTTGAGGGAATGGGCCGACCGCCGGCTTCATCCGCAACGGCTGACGCCGCTGCAGCGTCGCGCCGAGCTTACCCGCCAGCTTGCCGACCTGAAGGAGGCCGCGGCCGGTGCGGCAAATCGTCGATCTCGTGCGGTTCGAACCGCACGCTCAAGACCTGGCCGGGCGGGGGCTGGCACACGGCCGAGGCCTTTCAAGAGTACAAATTCGCGCTGACGCGGGGCTTGGCAGGCGGGCGTTTCCCGCGCAGGTTTGAGCAGGCGAACTGAGCGATGCCGCCGTCGGCGCGGCGGCTTCCCAATATTAAGAAATCTGCGATAAAAACGCGGGGCGCCCGGGGTGCCATAAGCGGCGTAGAAACCTTTGACATGTTGGATCGGTTGCAAGTCTGCTGCGTGGGGTAGTGCCAGCCGAGCGCATGACAATCTGGCCTCTAGCATTCTTGCAAGGAGGGAAGAATGAACAGCGTGATTCTCAGCATAACCGACCTGCTGGATCGGGTTGTGGAACGCGCCGCGCAGAATTTGACGATCGAGAAGCTTTTGCTTCAACTCAATCTCGATCCGAGCAACATCACCTTCGATGTGATCTGGCACAGGCTTGTCGACGTTGCGCTCGTCAACATCAACATCGCCAATGCTTGCGCGCTGATCGGCGCGGCATTCTATGCGGCGACTTTTCTGATGCCGACGATGGTGCGCCTGCGCCTCTTCGGCATTCTCAGCGCCTTGTTCTTTGTCGCTTATGGCGTCCTTGCCGCCGCCATCTCGACCTTTCTGATGTATCTCCTGCTACTGCCGATCAACACCTTTCGCCTCGTGCAGATTCTCAAGCTGGTGAAAAAAGCGCGCGTTGCGGCGCAAGGCGACCTGTCGATCGACTGGCTCAAACCGTTCATGGACACCCGCAAATACCGCAAAGGCGACATCCTGTTTCGCAAAGGCGACAAGGCCGACGAAATGTTTCTCACCACGACGGGCAAATTTCTGGTGACCGAACTGGAAGTGGAACTTCCCCCCGGACGGCTGATGGGCGAACTCGGCTTTGTCGCGCCCAACAACCGGCGCACGCAAACCGTCGAATGCATCGAAGACGGCGCGGTGATGACCATCACCTACGACCGGCTGCTGGAGGTCTATTTCGAGTACCCGGATTTCGGCTACTACTTCCTGCGCTTGTCGAGCGACCGGCTGCTGCAGAACATCGCGCGGCTTGAGGGTCTCGTTCAGCAATATGAAACCAAGCTGCAGGCCGCCGGCGTCCCGGCCGGCTGAGCGCCGCAGATCTCCTCCCCGAGCGCCAATAAACCGCCGGATCGGCCGCTTAAGCCGACCGCGGGCCGTGCTTGAGAAGCGCCTTTCTGTCTTGCGGCGCAGCCGAAAATAACGCGATTATAGCGGCCGATTCGGTCGTCAGCCGGGGCAGAGCCCCTGACGCCGGTGGCATTGGTTGCGTGCGATTCCCCGAAAGAAAACCGAGGCGGAAAGGCAGGTGGCTGATGAGACAAATCATCACGGTTGCGACAATGAAAGGCGGCAGCGGCAAGAGCACGCTGGCGAGCTGCCTTGCGGTGCATTGGCATTTGTGCGGCCGCCCATCGACCATCATCGACGCCGACCCGCAACGCTCGATTGCCCGCCTGGCGGCGCGTGAGAAAGCGCTTGGCGGGGTCAAAGTGGTCGAGGACGCTTCCGAAAACGCATGGAAGACGGCGCAGGATCTCGCCGGCCGCGGCCTGCCCATCGTCATCGACACGCCCGGCTTCCGTTCACCGGCAACGTTAGCCTGCATCGCGGCGGCTGACTTCCTGCTGGTGCCGGTCAAGGCTTCCCCGCTCGATGTCGACCGCATGCTCGATACGCTTAATTCCCTCATCGAGGACGCCGGCGGACGGCGGCCGACCTTCCGCTGCGTGCTGACGCAGACGACACGCGATTCCGTCATCGCCAAACACATCCGCGCCGAATTGATCGAGAACGGCTTTCCCGTGCTCAGAAGCGAAATGACCAACCGCGTGGCCTATGCGGAAGCCGGCCTTTGGGGTGCGACGCCCAGCATGATGGAAAAATCCGGCGCCGCCGCGCGCGAAGTGGCCGCCATCGCCGCCGAGGTTGACGACATCGTCGGCATGAAACAGGCTGCCTAGCCGCGCCACCATGAAACGGGTTGTGTAACGATGAGCAAGAAGCCGCTGCCGAAGGCGATCCACGAATCCACGGCGGAGTCGGCCGGCGCCGCGTCCACACCGGAGGCGCCGGCAGCGAAGTCTGCTTCGCAGCATCAGCCGTTGACCCGGTCGAAGCCCGCGGATATCCCCGACATGGAACGCCGCCGCGCGCTCGCGCAATCTCTGGTCAAGCGCTACTCGTTCTGGTCGGGTGCCGCCGGGCTTATTCCTTTTCCGGGCGTCGATCTCGCCACCGTCGGCGGCGTCCAGGTTCAGATGCTGCGCAAACTCTCGCAGGTGTTCGACATTCCGTTTTCGGACAACCGCGGCAAGGCGCTGATCGCAAGTCTTGCCGGCGCGCTCGTCCCGGCGAGTAGCGGCCTCGGCGCTGCAAGCATGGTCAAGACCATTCCCGTCGTCGGAACCGCGGTCGCGATCACGGCCATGCCGGCTTTGTCTGCGAGCGCAAGCTACGCGATCGGCATGGCGTTCATCGAACATTTTGCGTCCGGCGGCACGTTGCTCGATTTCAAGCCTACGAACTATCTCGACTTCATCAAGCGGCAGAAAAAACCGCACGACATGTGAAGTGCCGGCGGGCAACTCTGCATCGTTTGACAAGGGTCAATGCTTGCGCAAGCGTAAAATGACCTTGTCTGGCTGAACAAAGAACGGTCGCCATGAGTGTTCTGATCTGGATTCTGCTCATCAGCTTGGTCGCCGGGGTGGTCGCACGCCTGGTGGCTCCGGGCCCGAGCACGCCGAAAGGTTTCGTCTTCACCGTGCTGCTGGGGCTGGCGGGGGCGCTGCTCGCAACGGCTGTCGGCCACGTCACCGGCATCTATCACGCCGGCCGAGGCGCCGGGTTCATCGGCGCCAGCGTCGGCGCGATCGCGATTCTGTTCATCTGGCACCGGCTCGTCGTCCTCGGTCACATCCGCGACCACGGACTTTGATCGGCGCTGACCGGCGGCCGGCTTTCGCTTTATCGGAAAGAGCTGGTGCTGCCGGAAAGGATTGAACTTTCGACCTCTCCCTTACCAAGGGAGTGCTCTACCACTGAGCTACGGCAGCACTTAAGCGCTGAGCGAATATCCGATCATTCGGGCCCTGTCGAGCGTTCCGCTTGCGGCTTTTGCTGCGCCCTTCTATCCCTTGCGCCCATGACGGCAAGCGGCAAATCGGGCGACCCCAGGCGCGCCGAGCGGCTGAAAACGGCGCTGCGCGACAACCTCAAACGCCGCAAGGCGCAAGTCCGCGCCCGCACACAAGCCAATGCTGAAAGGCGCGATTCTGGCCCTTCACCCGTTCGTCCCCGCGAAAGCGGGGACCCAGGGGCCGCGGATAGCTGAATCTATGCCATTTTTCCTGGATTGCCGCTTGCGCGGGAATGAGCGGGAAACGACGCAAGGTGTACGCGAACCCCCGCCAAATTTTGCCTTGGCCGCAGGGCGGCCGGCGGTCCATAACAGCAGGCCGGCTCCAGGTTTTGGACTTGGCCGAGTTGCGGGGCGTCATGGATCGTATTCGTATTGTCGGCGGACAGCGGCTGAACGGCGTCATTCCGATTTCGGGCGCCAAGAACGCCACGCTGCCGCTCATGATCGCAAGTCTGCTCAGCGAGGACACGCTGATCCTCGACAATGTGCCGCATCTCGCCGATGTCGGCCTGCTTCAGCGTATCCTCGGCAATCACGGCGTCGACGTCATGATCGCGGGCAAGCGTCCCGGCGAAAACGGCGACAACGGCCGTACCCTGCACATCTCGGCGAAAAACATCGTCGACACCACCGCGCCCTACGATCTCGTCTCCAAGATGCGCGCGAGCTTCTGGGTGATCGCGCCGCTGGTCGCGCGCATGGGCGAAGCGAAAGTGTCGATGCCGGGCGGCTGCGCCATCGGCACGCGGCCGGTCGATCTCCTGATCATGGCGCTGGAAGCGCTCGGCGCCGACATCGAAATCGAAAGCGGTTACGTGATCGCGCGCGCCAAGAAAGGTTTGCGCGGCGGCACCGTCAACTTTCCCAAAGTTACCGTCGGCGGCACTCACACCGCGTTGATGGCGGCGGCGCTCGCCAAAGGCACGACCGTGATCGAGAACGCAGCGCGGGAACCGGAGATCGGCGACGTCGCCGACTGCCTCAATAAGATGGGCGCCAAAATTTCCGGCGCCGGCACCTCGCGCATCGTTATCGAAGGCGTGAGCGGCTTGCATGGCGCACGCCATTCGGTGCTGCCCGACCGCATCGAGACCGGCACTTACGCCATGGCGGTGGCAATGACCGGCGGCGACGTCTTGCTGCAGAATGCGCGACCGGAATTGCTGCAAGCAGCGCTCGACGTGCTGGCGCAGACCGGCACCACGGTGACGCCGACCAACGAGGGCATCCGCATCGCCCGCAACGGCGCCGGGCTCGAAGCGGTCGAGGTCACGACCGAGCCGTTCCCCGGTTTTCCCACGGATCTGCAGGCGCAATTGATGGCGCTAATGACGTGCGCCAAGGGCACCTCGCAGATCACCGAGACGATTTTCGAAAACCGCTTCATGCATGTGCAGGAACTGGTGCGGCTCGGTGCGAGTATTCAGCTCGACGGGCAGACCGCCACCATCGAAGGCGTCGACTGCCTGAAAGGCGCGCCGGTGATGGCGACCGACCTGCGCGCCTCGGTGTCGCTGGTGATTGGCGGGCTGGCGGCCGAAGGCGAAACCATCGTCAACCGCGTCTATCATCTCGACCGTGGCTTCGAGCGCGTCGAGGAAAAACTCGTGCGCTGCGGCGCGAGCATAGAACGCATCAGCGATTAGCGCTCCGCACTCATCATTGTGACTGTGCGGTCCATCTCATATTTGTTTTTCGGCTCCATTGCTTGCGAGCAAGTGTTCTCACGTCAAACGGTTGTGCCTGCCATAAGGGACGGATAGAAGTGCGGTCGGGGGCTGCAGTCGTCGAACGGTCGATAAATGCTCAGCCTGAACGCTCATATATTTCTCCTCCTTAACGCCTCCAAAGCCGCTTCTCCGATCGTGGTGGCCGCAGCAGAGGTTGCCGCGTCGAAGCTGGTCTACTTGGTTCCTTTTCTATTGGTCGCGCTGTGGATTTGGGGGAGGCCGACGCGCCGCGCCGGTCTCGTGTCGACTACAGTTGCTTCAGCCCTTGCGCTTGGCGCCAATCAACTCGTCGGCCTGCTGTGGTACGAACCGCGACCATTCATGATCGGCCTCGGTCGTACGCTGATGGTCCATGTGCCCGAGAACTCTTTTCCGAGCGATCATACAACCTTCATGCTGACCGTCGGTCTTGCGCTAATCGCGACACGCGCGGCGCCATTGTGGGGCAAAGTGGTCAGTGTCTTAGGCGTACTGGTAGCCTGGGCGCGTGTTTACCTGGGGCTGCACTTTCCTCTCGATATGCTCGCTTCGGCAATGATCGCCTGCTTGTTTACCGGCGTTGCCATCGTTCTGGAGCCGCCCCTGCGGCATTGGATTGTGCCAATCGCAAGCCGGATATACGAAGATGCGTTGGACGTCTTGCGGCTGCCATCACGCGCTTTTCCGAGAAGTAGCCGGCAAGGCTAATATAGAACTTGTTCCGTCAGCGTTGAGCGATTGGGCTTAGGCGGATGCCTGGAGCGCTCGGATGATCGATCGTCGTCAATTGCTGTCATCACTCGTTGCCGCCGGCGCCGTCACGGTGTTGCCGCGGCTGACGAGCGCGCAGGGCACACCACTGCTCACCCGCGCGATCCCCTCCTCCGGCGAGCAGCTTCCTTTGGTCGGTCTTGGCAGCTGGCGCACGTTCAATGTCGGCAATGATCCGGAAGCGCGCGACGCCTGCACCGGCGTGATGCGCGCATTCTTCGCCGGCGGCGGCCGCATGATCAATTCCTCACCGATGTACGGCTCCGCGCAGGACACGATCGGCTATGGTCTTGCGAAGCTTGTTGCGCGCGACAAGGTCTTTTCCGCCGACAAGGTTTGGACCACGTCCGGCGGGCTTGAGCAGATCGAGATCACGCGCAAGAAATGGGGCATCGCCCGCTTCGATTTGTTGCAGGTTCACAACCTTCTGTCCTGGCAGCAACACCTGCCGATGTTGCTCTCCATGAAGGCGAAGGGCCGCCTGCGCTACGTCGGCATTACCACCTCGCACGGCCGCCGCCACGACGAATTCGAGCAAGTCATGCGCGAATTCCCGCTCGACTTCATCCAGGTCACTTACAACGTCGTCGATCGTGACGTTGAACAGCGCATTCTGCCGCTGGCGCGTGAGCGCGGTATTGCGGTGATCTGCAACCGGCCGTTCCGCGGCGGGCCGCTGGTGCGCGCGGCCAAGCGCCAGCCGCTGCCGGCCTGGGCAAAGGAGATCGACTGCGCGAATTGGGCGCAGGTTTTGCTCAAGTTCATTGTGTCGCAGCCGGCCGTCACCTGCCCTATTCCGGCGACCTCGCGCCCCGACCATGTGCGCGAGAACATCGGTGCTTCCTATGGGCGGCTGCCCGACGAGACCTTGCGCAAGCGCATCGCCGCGGCGGTCGAGAGCTTCTGATGTCGGTCTGGCTGACCTATACGCCGTCCGACTTTCTGCTGTTTACTCCGCACATCTATTACCGGCAGTTTGAGCTCTACAACCGCGCGGTCTGGCCGCTGCATATCGTGGCAATCGCGCTCGGCATCACGCTGGTCGTGCTGTTGTGGCGTGGCGGCGCCTGGCGCGGACGGGCGATCGCGGCGATCCTCGCCGTCTGTTGGCTCTGGGTGGCGTGGGCTTATCTCTACGAACGCTACGACACCATCAACTGGGCGGCGCGCTACGCGGCGGTTGGCTTCGCCGCGGAAGCGGCCTTGCTCGTCGTCTTGGGTGTCGCACTGAACCGCCTCTCGCCTGACGCCGGTCTCGCCGCGCGCATCGGCACCGCAATCGTATTCTTCGCGCTATTCATTCAGCCCTTGCTGGCGCCGCTGTTCGGCCGGCCATGGAGCCAGCTGGAAATCTTTGGTCTCATGCCCGACCCTACCGTAGCCGCAACCATCGGCGCGCTGTTGGCGATGCGCGGCGCGCACGTTGTGCTTCTCGTGTTTCCTATCATCTGGTGCGTATTCACTGGCGCCACCTTGTGGGCCATGGACGCGCCCGACGCACTGGTGATGCCGGCAATCGCTGTGCTGACCATTTGTCTGTCGGTCTGGAAAGCGCTGCCCTTTCGCGCCGCTCCGGGCGCGCCGAAGTGACCGCCCGCTTCCGCAGACGATGCCTCCCCTCTATGATAGCACCCAAAATAATGGGAGTGAAACCTTGGCCACCATCAAAGTCATGTGCGCCGGCGCCGTCGAGCCGATGGTGCGGCTGCTCGGCCCGACATTCGAGCGCGAGACCGGCCACACGCTCGACATGAATTTCGGCACCGCGGGCTCGCTGCGCGCGCGCCTCGACGGCGGCGAGCAAGCCGACCTGGTGATCCTGCGGCGGCGGCGGCGATCGAGATGATCGAAAAGGAAGGCCGCCTTGTCGCCGGCAGCCGCATGGATCTCGGCCGCACCATCACCGGCGTTGCGATCAAAGAAGGGGCCACGCCGCCGGATATCTCCACGCCCGAAGCCTTCAAGCAGCTTTTGCTCAAGGCGAAAGGCGTGTCGTTCAGCGATCCGAAAGCGGGCGGCTCCTCGGGGGTTAATTTCACTGGCCTATTGCAGAAACTCGGCATTGCCGACGAGATCTTCAAAAAGGCCGTGTTGGGCAAGCGCGGCTATGAAGTGGCGCAAGCGGTCGCCGACGGCCGCGCCGAGATCGGCACCACCTTCATCAGCGAAATGTTGACCGTGAAGGGCGTCACCATCGTCGGTCCGCTGCCGGGCGACCTTTATTATGCCAACACCTACACTGCCGGAATTCCGACGGGCAGCCCGAACGCGGATGCGGCCCACGCCTTGCTGGGCGTGCTGACGAACAACGAGACCCGCGACCGCTGGGTCGAAGCCGGCCTCGAGCCCGCGTTTCCCAACCGCTAGCTCCCTTGCGCGGCTTTGCGCCCGTTCCTAATTAGTTGGACACAAGAGGGCGATAACCCCATGGACGCGCTGAAATTCGTTGTCCTCGACGAAGAGGATCTCGAGGTCGTCTCCACCCATGTGCAGGATGCGGTGGTGAAGACGTCCGAGGTGATGTGGCGGCCGCAGGAAAAACGGGTCGTGGTGGCGCTCAACCGCTTCGACTGGGAGGGCGCGCAGGGCGAACAGGGCGAGAAGCCCGAATTCCGCCGGCGCCGCGCGGCCTTGCGTTTCGAGCGCGTCCTATCCTGCAAGTGCCGGCAGATGAACCCGGCCGGCGAAGAGGTGGTCCTCAACCTTCTGGCGGTCGAATTCGCCGAGACCGAAGCACCCTCCGGAATTGTGACGCTCACCTTTTCGGGCGGTGGCGCGCTGCGGCTGGAGGTAGAATGCCTGGAGGCCGAATTGGCCGATCTCGGACCGAGATGGAGCGCGGCCGGTTGCCCGAGCCATGCCGTCGTCGAAGGCGATGCGCCGGCCGAGCCTGAGGCCTCCTGACCGTTCCCCGCCCTGCCATAAGAAAGAGTCGGGGCACAGATCAACGGCGGTAAAAAGCGCCGCTTTCGGCAGCCTTTGTCTTCGGCGTTAAGCCTGTTGCCGCCCAAGCTTTGCCGCCCAAGCTTTGCGGACCAAGCCTTGCGGACCAAGGGTTGACGCGAGGGGGCGCATCACCCATTCACCTGTCACCGGCACAGCCCGGCGGATACATTCCATGCCTCTTCGACTGGACAGCCAAAGCGCCGATTTTGCCGAGCGGTTTGCAGCCTTTCTCGGCGTCAAGCGCGAAGCTGCGCAAGACGTCGAGCAGACCGTGCGCGGCATCATCGCCGATGTGATGGCGCGCGGTGATGAGGCGCTGATCGAATTAACCGCCAAGTTCGACCGCGTCGATCTCGCCAAGACGGGATTGCGCGTCTCGGCGGCCGAAATCGACGCCGCGGAAAAAGCATGCGAGCCGCAAGCACTCGCCGCGCTGAACCTCGCGCGCGACCGCATCGAGGCCTATCACATACGGCAAAAGCCGCAGGACACGCACTTCACCGATACGCTCGGCGTGGTGATGGGAGCCAAATGGACCGCCATCGAAGCGGTCGGTTTGTACGTTCCCGGCGGCACCGCCGCCTATCCCTCATCTGTCTTGATGAACGCCGTACCGGCCAAGGTCGCCGGCTGCTCCCGCCTCGTAATGGTGGTGCCGACGCCCGACGGCAAGCTCGAGCCTTTGGTGTTGGCGGCGGCCAAGCTCGCCGGTGTCGACGAAGTCTACCGCGTCGGCGGCGCGCAAGCGGTCGCGGCGCTGGCTTACGGCACCGAGACAATCGCGCCGGTCGCCAAGATCGTCGGCCCCGGCAACGCCTATGTTGCCGCCGCCAAGCGACTCGTGTTCGGCAAGGTCGGCATCGACATGATCGCCGGCCCCTCCGAAGTGCTCGTCATCGCCGACAAGACCGGCAATGCCGACTGGATCGCCGCCGATCTTTTGGCGCAAGCCGAGCACGACGAGAGCGCCCAATCGATCCTGGTCACCGACGATGCCGGCCTCGCCGACAACGTTGCGCAAGCAGTCGAGTCGCAGCTCAAGACGCTCAAGCGCGCCAAAGTCGCGAGCGCCTCGTGGAAAGATTTCGGCGCGATCATCACGGTCAAAACGCTCGACGACGCCATCCCGCTGGTCGACCGGCTCGCGCCCGAACATCTGGAAATCGTAGCCGAGGACGCCGAAAAGCTCTGTCAGCGTATCCGCAACGCCGGCGCCATCTTTATCGGCGCCTATACGCCGGAGGCGATCGGCGATTATGTTGCCGGCTCCAATCACGTGCTGCCGACGGCGCGGTCGGCGCGCTTCTCTTCGGGTCTGGGCGTGCTCGATTTCATGAAACGAACCTCGCTGCTTAAATGCGGACCCGATCAGTTGCGCGCGCTTGGCCCTTCCGCCATTGCGCTCGGCGAAGCGGAAGGTCTGACGGCGCACGCCCGCTCGGTCGCCATCCGGCTCAATCAGAGATGACCGCGGCCAAAACACCGCCCGCTGCCAAACAGCGCCTGGTCGAAGTCACGCTCGACGAGGAAACCATCGGCCGATCCAATCCAGACGTCGAGCATGAGCGCCAGGTCGCAATCTACGATCTGCTCGAACAGAATTTTTTCGCCCCTGTCGGTCACAACGGCGGGCCTTTTACGTTGAGATTGAGTATCACCGGCAACCGGCTTGCTTTCGACATCCGCACGCAGGACGGCAACCCGGTGGTCGCGCATCTCCTTTCGCTCTCACCACTGCGTCGCATCGTCAAGGACTACTACACGGTCTGCGACAGCTACTACCAGGCGATTCGCACCGCCACGCCCGACAAGATCGAAGCGCTCGATATGGGCCGCCGCGGCATACACAATGAAGGTTCGCGCATCCTGATGGAGCGGCTTAAGGACAAGGTGAAAGTCGATGTCGACACCGCCCGCCGCCTCTTCACCCTGATCTGCGTGCTGCATTGGAAAGGCTGACGCGACCATGCCTGCGTCGGAGCGTCGTTCCCGGCCCCACGCGGTCCTGTTCGCGTGCGGCTTGAACGCGGTGCGCTCGCCGATGGCGGCAGCCCTGTTCAAGCAGATGTTCGGCAAGACCGTCTACGTCAGTTCCGTCGGCGTGCAGAAAGGAGAACCCGACCCGTTCGTGGATGCCGTGATGGCGGAAGTCGGCATCGACATCGCCCGTCAAAGCCGACGAGTTCGAGGAGCTCGACGAATTGGAAGGCCTGAATTTCGACCTGATCGTGACGCTGTCGCCGCCCGCGCACCATAAGGCGCTCGAGCTCACGCGCACGATTGCGGCAGAGGTCGAGTATTGGCCGACCGTGGATCCGACCACCGCCGAGGGCAACCGTGAACAAAAGCTTGCGGCCTACCGCGAGGTGCGCGATCAACTCATCGAGCGCATCCGCGAGCGCTTTGGCGCGGCAAGTGGCGGCAACGAATAGCGTTATCGCTTTGGCTTTCGGATCCTCAAATATATTATAATGTACCGCAGCCTCGTGTCGGGAGGGAGCCATGCCGCAGAGCCTGTCGAAGGCCGCCGTCGAAGCCTATCATTGCGACGGCTATTATTTTCCAGTGCCCGTTCTGTCACCGGACGAAGTCGCTTATTATCGCGGCGCGCTCGAAGCACATAGAGTCGAAAATCGGCGAGCCACTGCAGGGCAATTTCCGTCACAAGGCGCATCTCCTTTTCACCTGGGTCGACAAACTGGTGCATCACCCACGCATCCTCGACGCCGTTGAACGAATTCTCGGCCCTAACCTTCTTTGCTTTTTGGACCACTAATTTTTTCATCAAAGAGACCAAAAGCCCTGGCTTCGTTTCCTGGCACCAGGACGCCTTCTACTGGGGCCTGAACAAGGACGACGTTTGCACCGCGTGGGTCGCGCTGTCTCCTGCCAATCTCGAGAGCGGCTGCATGAAATTCGTACCCGGCTCACAAACAGCGGATCATCTACAACACGTCGACACTTTCCACAAGGACAATCTGCTATCGCGTGGACAGGAGATTGCTGTAAAGGTCGACAATCAGCGCACCGTCGATTGCATCCTCAATCCGGGCGAAATGTCGCTACACCACGTGAAGTTGGTGCATGGGTCGGAACCGAACCGCTCGAATGAACGGCGCATCGAACTCGCAATTCGATACATTTCGACAGACGTCAAGCAGCTAAAGGTGCGCAACTCGGCGATGCTGGTGCGCGGTGTCGACCACGAGCACAATTTCGACCCGGAGCCACGGCCGAAAGCCGATCTCGACGAGGCGGCGCTCGCCGCGCATGCCGACGCTGTCGGCCGGCAGGTAAGAGCCCTTTATTCAGGCACCGACAAGCAGGCCTTCCGGGCCTAGCGCCTGCCGTAATCGTCGTTGTGGCGGCATAAGTCTTCCGCTAGTTTCCGGCGCGCAATGGAAACTGGATCATGATCGGTCGGCCAAAATTTGTGCTCGCCTCGGGCTCACCGCGCCGGCTTGCGCTGATCAATCAGGCCGGCATCGAGCCGGATGCGCTCAAGCCGGTGGATATCGACGGAGTGCCCAGAACCGCAGCGAAATCCCCCGCGCCTATGCCAACCGGCTGGCCCACGCCAAGGCCCAAACGGCGCTGGAGAACGTCAAGCTCGACGACGAATTGCGCGGTGCC